>NZ_JAYKYT010000005.1:8579-768377 GCF_035818795.1 Nocardia sp. CDC160
CCTCCCGCATCGTGGACACGATCTCGTCATCGGTGCACGGCACAAGCGATTGGTAAATGAGGTCGTCGGCAGCTTCACGCAACGCGGCGGTCGCCGCGAGCGCATCAGCGTGAACCAACTCCCCACATTTCATAACTCCTATTCTAGCAACCGAATTAACGACAATACATGTGAATTCCATTGTGACTAAACCGAATTCACTTCCCCAATCGCCCCTCAATGGCGACCGCGACAGCCGCCGCCCAATTTTCAACCCTCAACTTGTCCTAAATCCACCCCTAATGCGTCTTCACCGTCGCCTCACTAACATGAACGCCTGTGCAATTTCCCAATTCCCAAGCCCCGTGGCATCGGCATGCTCGCGGGTATTCGCGAACGCGCCCTGTGCGATTCGCAAACACTGCCGCTTCGACGCCTGCCGGTAGCCGAACCGGCGTGCCCTCGATTTGAATACGCACGGCGAGCGAGTCGCCGCTCTCCCGCTCGCCCATCGCCCGCAGGGCCGCCTCCAACGAGCCCCCCTCGGCCAGATTGTGTTCCGCCACGGCGGCGCCGCGCACATGCTCGCGCGCCTGGCCGGGATCGGTGTCCCAGATTCGGTCGGCGGCCCGCAGCAGCGTGCGCTGACTCGAAAGTCCTTGGGCCAGTGTGTCGTGAATCTCGATGGCCAAACGCTGACGCTCGGCGAGAGTTCCCTCACGGCGTTCGGTGGCGGCCAACTCCCTACGAGTCGCGCGGAGGTCATCGATGAGAGCGGCCTGGCGTTCGGTATGGCGGAGCAGGCCGACGGTGGTGCCCAGCAGTCGTTTGTCGTCGCGGGGACTCCGTCGACACCCGCACCGCCACCCGGGTCATCCGATCGGCTGGTACGAGCATCAGCCGGACCGCGCGTTCACCGCGGTCTCGTGGAACGCGTCGGCTTTGCAGTTGGCCGAGCGGCTCGAGGGTGCGCCGCATTTGGCCGACATTCCGGGCACGCTCTTTCTCGCGGGCGGTTCGCCAGTGACGGCGAAGGGCGGTGCGCCGATCGCGGGGATCGGGGTCGCGGGGTCGCGGGGTGGGGATCAGGATGAGGAGTTCGCGCAGGCAGGGGGCGCGGCGGTGGGTAGCTGAGGCGGTGCCGTGAGCTCGGGAATCGGGCAGTGGAGGCCGCATCGGGCGCGCCGACACTCGGCACGATTCCGAACCGGTCGGCAGGGAGTACTAACCTTCTCCCGGTGACCGAGTCCGCTGACGGATTGCTGCCCGACCCGAGTGGGGTCGGGTCCGAGGAGATTCCGCATGCCGACCGGCTGCGACTGTTCTCCTTCGCCACCGCCGAGAAGCGGGCCGACTACCTGTGGGTTCTGCGGGCCTTCGATACCGCGCGCGCCGCCTACGTCGTCCTGCTCCACGCCTCCGACGTCGCCGACACGCTCAATCGTTGCCCGGGTGCGCCCGCGCTCACCGCGACCGAGGTCGGGCCGCTGCTCGAGCAGTTGCATCAGTGGGGTGTGCTGGAACGCAGCTATGACGGGACGCGGGCGGCCACGCTCGCCGAATATCGGAACCGGCACTTCGTCTATCAGTTCTCGCAGGCGGGATATCAGGCATATCGGGCGGTTTCGGATGTGCTGGAGGCCCGGCTCGATGAGGCCGCGCTCTCGCGATTGGTGCTTCCGGAGCTGCTCGCGGATCTGCACACCCTCGCCGAGGCCAACAAGAGCGCTGACGCGCCGCGCGTGTACCGGGTGCTGAACCGGCTCGACCGGGCGCTCTCGGATCTCGCCGAGCGGGCCGCGCACTTCTACCTGACGCTGGGCGATCTGGTGCGCACGACCGAGGCGACCCCGGAAGCCTTCCTCGCGCACAAGGACGCGCTGTTGGCGCACATGCGCGAATTCTCCATGGATCTGGCGCGTTTCGCGCCCCGCCTGGCCACCGCCATCCGCGAGGTGGAGGACACCGGGGTCGAGGACCTCATCGAGCGCGCCGCCCGCTGCGACGAACGCGTATTGCTGAATACCGCTGAGCGCCAGGCGGATTGGCGTGCCCGCTGGCAGGGTCTACGAAGCTGGTTCGTCAGTGACGACGAGGGCGGGCTCACCGAGTGCGAGCGGCTGCGGGAGGCGACCATGAGCGCCATCGCGGCGGTGCTGTCGCTGCTGCGGCGGGTCACCGAGACGCGCAAGGGCGGGGTGAGTCGCGAGTCGGCGCTGCGTCATCTGGCCGGATGGTTCACCGCCGCCCCGACCGCCGACGCAGCTCACGCCCTCTACGACGCCGTCTTCGGCCTGGGCCGCCCCCGTCACCTGGCCATGCAGCACCCGGACGCCGATGTGATTCCGGCCATCCGGTCCTGGTGGGACGCACCGCCTTTGGAGATCGCCCGCACCCTCGCCGAAACCGGCCGCCCGCCCACGCCCGGCACGCCCGCCCGCCTGCAACGCAATGACGCGGGCATTCGCCGCCTGCGCCAGGTCCAGCTCGACGCGCAGCGCGCCCGCGCCGAGGCCGCCCGCTCCCTGGCCGCCGCCGACATCTACGACCGCGAACTCGACGAGGGCGAAACCGAGGTCCTGCTCAAGCTCCTCGACGCCGCCTCCACCGCCTGGGTCCCGGTCAGCGGCCGCGTCCCGGGTACCTCCGGCTCCGACAACGGCGTCACCCTCACCGTCTCCGAACACCCGGGCTCCACCCTCGTCCGCACCTCCAAAGGCGTGCTGCACCTCAACGGCCGACGCCTGGAAGTGCGTGAGACCGCAGCCCTGCGCAACCGCAAATCCGCTGCGCCACAATCGAACCCCTCGGCCACCGGGTCGCGGCGGGGTAGTGCGACCACGGAACCGGGCAACGCCACCCCGCCCGGCGCAGGGTCGGACGGCCCCGAAGGCGAGGTGGGCTGATGCACGCGCGGAGTATCGATTCGCTGGCGCTGGACAGTTATCAGCGCGCGGCGCGGGTCATTCTCGCGAATCATCTGGTGACCCGGACCTATCCGGATCGGATTGCGCTGCCGCTGCTTCGGCGGTGGGCTACCGAGTTGCGGGAGGATTTGGCGGAGCTGTTCGGGTATCGGCTGGAGGTCACCGAGACGACGGCGCGCTTGTTCCCGGTGCTGGATCATCTCGATGCCGGGCGGCCCGCACGCACGACCGGGGACCGGCTTTTCGATCGGCGGCGGTACGCCTATCTCGCGCTGGCACTGGCCGCCTTGGGGCGGGCCGGGGACCAGATCACGTTGTCGGAGTTGGCCGATCAGGTGGCCGCGTACACCGAGCGCGTCGAGGGTCTCGAGCTCGCGCCGGATCGGGCGGCGGATCGGGATGCGTTCGTGGACGCGGTCGGGTGGTTGGCGGCACGTGGGGCGGTCACGCTCGCCGATGGTGATGCCGGGGGCTGGGCCAGTGATCCGGAGGCCGGGGAGGCGCTCTACGACATCGACCGGTCGGTTGTGTTCGCCTTGTTCCGGCCACCGCGGGCGCTGCAGCACCTGCAGAGTGTGACCGGCCTGCTCGGCGAGGAGGCGGGCGGTGCCGATACCCGCTCGCCCGCAATGGCTTTGGCCGCCCGCAAGGTGCGTCGCGCACTGGTCGAGCAGCCGGTCGTCTACGCCGACGAGCTCGACGAGCCCGAGCGGTCGCTGCTGGCGCAGGAGAAGCTGGTGACCGAGGTCGAATATCTCACCGGGCTGCGGGCCGAGCGGCGCGCGGAAGGCGTTGCGCTCATCGACAGTTCGGGGCGGCTCTCCGACGTGCGATTCCCGGGTACCGGCACGCTGGCCCAGGTGGCCCTGCTGCTGGCCGGTGAGATCGCCGATCTGGTCCTGGATATCGACAATCCCGTCGAGCGCAGGCCGCGACCCGAGCGTCCGCTGACCGATCTTGTGGAGCAGCTCGACAGCGCCATCCCTGCCACCACCGTGTTCGCCCCGCTGGCCGATCCCCTGGATGCCTTCGGCCCGCACGAGGATTCGGACGAGGAAGTCGAAGAACCGGAGATTCTGGACTTTCCCTTCGTCGAGTCGTCGTGGATCCGCGACACCGTCCAGATGCTGACCGACCGCTACGGCAACACCTTCGCCGCCCAGTGGCAGGCCGATGTGCCGGGCCTGATGGGCGAGGTCGTGTCGCTGCTGGAACGGCTGCGCCTGGTCGAACTGGTCGACGGCGGGCTGCTCATCCTCCCCGCCCTGGCTCGCTATCGGGGCGCGATCGTCACCATTCGCACGCGCGCGGAAACCGAATTGTTCATCTCCCCCACGCAACTCGGCGCGGACAGCTCGACAGAGAAGGGAACCACGGACTGATGGCCGACCACATTCACGGAGGAGTGCGCTTCGTCCCCTCCCGGGCGGGCATCATCAACCTGTGGGACTACCGCGATCAGGAGTTCTGTTTCGCGGACGGTCGCCTGGTGCTGCGCGGGCCCAATGGCTCGGGCAAGACCAAGGCCCTCGAGGTGCTGTTCCCGTTCGTGCTGGACGGGCGCATCGAGCCGCGGCGGCTCAACCCGTTCGCGGGTGAAGAGCGCACCATGAAGTCGAACCTGTTGTACCGCAAGCAGGAATCGGCCTACTCGTACGTGTGGATGGAGTTCGCGCGCGGCAGCTGGGACGATCCGGAGACGGTGACCATCGGCATCGGCATGCGCGCCACCCGCTCCAACGACAAGGTCACCCGCTGGTATTTCGTGGCGGACGGCCGTGTGGGCGTGGACTTCTCGCTGCTGGGCCCCGACGACCGGCCCCTGACCCGCAAGCAGTTGGCCGAGCAGATCGGCTCCGACGCCATCGTGGATCGGCCCGTCGAGTATCGCGCCGCCATCGACGCCCGCATGTTCGGCCTCGGCCAGCAGCGCTACGACCAGCTCATCAACCTGATCCTGACGCTGCGTCGCCCGCAGCTGGCCAAGAACCTCGACCCGCGCGGTCTGTCCCAGGCGCTCACCGACGGCCTGCGCCCACTCGACGAACAGCTCATCCTCGACGCCGCCCGGTCCTTCAGCGATATGGAGGAGGTCGGCCGCACCCTCGAGGGGCTCGTCCAGGCCGACACCGCCACCCGCGATTTCGTCAAGGTGTACCGCAAATACCTTGCCGTGCAGGCCAAGTCCGATATCGACCAGGTGCAGGCCCGCCTGGACACGGTGACCCACGCCAGCACCGCCCTGCACGCCGCCGCGGCCCTGCGCAAGCGCCGCGACACCGAGCGCGCCGCCGCCGAGACCCGCGCCGAGGACGCCGACCGCGCCTACGAACAGGCCCTCGCCGACCGCGAAACCCTGCAGCGCTCCAGTGCCTACGAGGGCAAACAGCAGCTCGACGACCTCGCCGACGCCGTGCGCCGCCTGGAATCCTCCGCCGCCGTCCACAACGACAAGGCGCTCAAGTCCCGCCAAACGGTCGACCAGCGGCTCGAGGAGGCCGAACGCGCCCAGGCCGCCGTCGCCAACGCCGCCTCCGCCCTGACCCGCGGCGAGGACGAATTGCGTTCCGCCGCCGAGGAAGCCGGTATCGCCTGGACCACCCTCCCGGAATCGGCCCGCACCGAGCACCTCACCACCACCGTCCGCTCCCACGCCGAGGAACGCGACGCCGACGTCCGCGCCGTCCGCCGCGCCCTCACCCTCGTCGACCAGGCCGTCACCGAACGCACCCGCGCCGAACGCGCCGCCCAGCGCGCGGTGGAACTGCGCGAATCCGCGACCGCCGAACTCGCCGAGGCCGAGGCCGCCGTGGCCCTGGCCCGCTCCAATACCGCTGCCGCCCTGCGCGATTGGTGGGACCAGCACCGCGAGGTCTACTCCCCCATCCGCACCGGCCTGTTCGAGGCATTGAACGACGCTCTGGCACAGGTGGGCGCGGAGCCCTCCGACTCGGCGGTTCCTTCGACCCCCGCCGAGGTGCTCGCCGAGCGCACCGAGCCGCTGAACGAGGAGATCCGGGGGCGGCGGCAGGAGGCACGGACCCGGGCCGCGGCGGCGGCCGCCCGCGTGAGCGAGCTGCGCGCCGAGCGGGAGTCTGTGGCCGCCGAACGTGATGACGCGCCAAAGGCTTTCGCGGCGCGCTCCGATACACGCGGTGACCGCCCGGGCGCGCCGCTGTGGCGGCTCGTCCGGTTTGCCGACCAGGTCGGACCGGAGGCGGCCGCGAGCATCGAGGCCGCGCTGCAGGCGGCCAATCTGCTCGACGCCTGGGTGTGTGCCACCGCCGAGCTGCCCGAGCATGCTTCCGATCAGTTCCTGGTGCCGTTGCCGCCGAAGGAGCGCCCCGCCGGGCGCACCCTGGCCGATGTGCTCGTGGTCGAGGACGACACCGAGGCGCTGACCGTTCCCCGGCAGATCGTCGCCGATGTGCTCGCGTCCATCGCGCTGCACGAGGTCGCCGCGGGGTCTACCGCGTTGGGGCACAAGGCAACCGGGGCGGCCGCGCAACCCGTCTCCGACACCGGTGTTGCGGTCGCGACCGATGGTCGCTTCCGGCAGGGAGTCCTGGTCGGTCGCCATTTCAAGGCCGACGCCGAGTTCATCGGCACCACCGCTCGCGCGCGTCGCCGGGAGCTGCGGTTGGCCGAGCTGGCCGCCGCCATCGAGGCGGCGCAGGCCGAGGTCGAGACCGCCAAGGGTGAGGAGCAGGCCGCCAACGACGAGCTCGCCCGTATTTCGGCTGCGGCCAAGACGCTTCCGCGCACGACGGCGGTGACCGCGGCGCTGCGCACCGTCGCCGAGGCCGCGGGCATGCTGCGCTCGCGGTCGGAGGGGGCCGGACAGGCGGAGCGGGATCTGGATCAGGCCGTCGCCGATTACACCGCCGCGGACAAGAAAGTTCGGGCCATCGCGGCCGAGCATCGCGCGCCGCGTGATCCGGCCGAGTTGGACGCATTGGCCGCCGCGGTAAGGCATTTCGAGAATGCCGGGACCGCGCTGCTGCGGTTGCGCGGCGATCATCAGCGTGAGCACGAGCGCGCCCGGGAGGCCGGGGACCGGCTCGAGGAGTCCAAGGATCTGGCCGAGGCGTTCGCCGAGGAGGCGGAGGCCGCGCGGTCCGGGTACGAGGAGCAGCTGCGCAAGCTCGAAACCCTGCGTGAGGCCCTGGGAGCCGGTGCGGCCGATATCGATCGGGACCTGGAGCTCGCCCGCGAAAAGATCGACGCGGCGCGGGCGGAACAGAAGGCCGCCCGCAAGGCCGCCGCAGAAGCCATCGAGGCGGTCGGCACCGCCGAGGGCGCGCACCGGGCCGCACACGACACCCTCGGCACCGCGCTCACCGAATTGCTCGCCGACGTCAGGCATTTGGCCCCGTACGCGCGACCGGATCTGCTGAGCCTGCTGGGCGCGCCCGCCGACAGCCGCTGGCCCGCCAGCGATGCCGCGTGGTCCACCCCCGAGCAGCTGCTGTACCGCATCGAGAACGGCGATCCCGAACAGGAACCGAAGGTGCTGCCCGACGAAGTGGCGGCACTGTTCGAGAACCTCGCCGCCGCAACGGCTTCGGTGAAGGCGGGCGAGGCGGCCCGCAAGTCGACCCGCAGCGCGGTCACCACCGCCCTGCAGGAGTTCGACGCCGCGCTCACCGCCGCCCGCCAGGACTACCGCCTGCACTGGGACGCCGCCGACGGCCTCACCGTGGTGCAGGTGCACGACGACCACGGCCTGTCCTCGCTGGCCGATTTCGCCGAGCGCATCGGCGCGGCCCGCCGCGATCAGGAACTGCTGCTCACCGACGCCGAGCGCCGCATTCTCGAGGACGCCCTGCTGACCGGTCTGGCCCAGCAGATCCACGAACGCACCAGCGACGCCCGCGATCTCATCGCCCGCATGGGCGCCGAGATGAAGCAGCGCCGCATGTCCTCGGGCAACACCATCGGCGTGCACTGGGTGCTCGCCGACAACCTCTCCGAACCCGCCCGCGCGGTCTGCAAGCTGCTCGACCGCGACTCCTCGGACCTCACCCCCGAGGACCTGTCCACCATTCGCGCCTACTTCGCCGCCGAGATCCGCACCGCCCGCGCGGCGCACCCGGAGCGCTCGTTCCCCGAAATCCTCGCCGCCACACTGGACTACCGCACCTGGCGCGTCTTCTCCTTCACCATCGTGACCGCCGACGGCACCGAGGACCGGCTCACCGTGGCCCGGCACAGCGCGCTCTCCGGCGGCGAGCAGTCGGTGTCCTTGCACCTGCCGCTGTTCGCCGCCGCGCACGTCATGCTGGATTCGGCCGACCCCCAGGCCCCGCGCCTGCTCGCGCTGGACGAGGCGTTCGCGGGCGTCGACGACAACGGCCGCAGCGAACTCCTCGGCCTCTCCGTCCAATTCGACCTCGACCTCTTCATGACCGGCTACGACCTGTGGATCACCTACCCGCACGTCCCGGCCTGCGCCCACTACGACCTCGCCCACTCCGCCGCCGAGAACACCGTCTCCGCCACCCTTCTGGTCTGGGACTCCGCCGACCTCCTCGCCGAACACGACGGCACCGACCTCACCGCCGCCCTCGGCTCCCCCAACCGCCGCCGCCTCCCCCACGGCCTCGAGGGCGCGATCCCCATGGACGAGGAACTCGAAACGGCAGGCTGACAACCGAACCGCGCCGGGACACCCGGTTCGGTTTGCTGGCATCGCGGAGAGGGCCCCGAGCAACCTCGCTGGTTCGCAACGGGCACAGGCCCAGTCGACGATCGTGGGCCTTCTGACGGCCACTCCCGACCGTGGGCCGCCCGCCATATCGTCACACGACGAAGCGTCGGTTGCGGGCCCGCATTCGGCTTCGCACCAAGCCCCCTTGCGGAGGTTCGGGAGCTTTGTCCATCTGGTCCGATCCGGGAATCCGGTTGTGGGGGAACGGGGGTCGGCAACCCCACTGGACGTGAGGTTCGGGCGGGTCCCCGTACTGCCCTGACTTACACCCGAATCCGCGTGTCGCGGCGCGGCGCGCCGTAAGGATTGGACCATCGGCAAATCAACAGTTTCGCGGTTGGGCTTTCATCGACTAGAAATGTTCTCCGTGCCTACCGGAATCACAAGTCAGCCATCCGGACTCCCTGGACGGGGGTCCAAATGACTATCGAACATCCGCGCGAGGACGACGTCAGCCAGCTGGCGCAACGGGTCGAGAAGGCCCGGGGTCGGCTGGCCTATCAGTACGATCCCGCTCTCACCGATGCCCTGTCGGAAAACGAGCTCGTCGCCGAACGCGAGCTAGCCGAACGCATTCGCGAGCAGGAGCGTGCGCAACGCTGGAAGCAGGCCGAGGCCGCTGCGAGCGCCGCGGATCGGGCCCGGCAGACCACCGAAGAGATTGAGAAGGCCGACATTCGCGACTTGCTGCTCGCCCGCAAGGCGATCGCCGCGCAGCGGCGAGAATCGAGCCCGCACGCCAAACTGGCGTCGCTGTACAAACATCGGGCGTGGAGCCAGCGCGCGCTCGCCGGTGTGGTCGCGGCGGGCATGCTGTGGTCCGCGGTCAATGTGCAGCACAATATCGCGCCCGGCGGTGCGAGCGATCCGCTGTACTGGTTCAGCTATCTGCTCGAAGGCATGATCAGCGTCTGCCTCGTGATCATCATGATCGGCACCAACAAGGTCGCCGAATGGGGTGTGATCGACAGCCGCAAGCAGGTCGTGGTGGCCGAGATCGCGCTGTTGAGCCTCACGGTCATCCTGAACACCTACCCGTATCTCAAGACCGGCAGCTGGTACGACGTCGCGGTGCACGCCATCGCTCCGATCATGATCGGGGTGGCCCTGCTCATCCACAATGCCGCGGCGAGTCGCTACGGCCTGGCCATCGTGCGTGCCACCGACCAGATTCAGCATCTACCGGATCCGGGCGAACAACTACGCCGATCCATGCCGACCGTAGTGTCCTTCCCGAACCGTCCGGGTCCCGCGCCGACACCGGCCACCACCCCGGCGCTGCCCGCGGCTCCGGCCGAGCCGGAGAAGACTGTCGAGGCCGAGGCCCAGGTGGTCGAGCCCGACATCCGGACGGCGAAGTCCGAATCGCACTCGAGCAACGGCAAATCCGCCGACAAGGAACGCCGTTCCGCCACCGGTAAGACCCGCAAGGTCGAGGAGGAGCGCTCCCCGCTCGCCGATCTGACCGATCCGGTCCCCCCGCTCAATGTCTACGACACCGGCCAGTTCCGGATCGCCGAGACCCTCGAGCAGGAACTCGCCGAACTGCAGGCCGCCCGCCGCCGCGCCCGCGCCGCGTCGCGCTCCCGCAATGGCAGCTCCCTCGACGACGACTGAGCCTGTCTCGACCAGCCACGCACCTTAGCGAGCCCGAATCGGCCGGTGCCCCACTGACATCGGCCCGATCCGCCGCCGAACACCCCGGTGACCCGCAGCCAGCGGCACCGGGGTGGCGTCGTTTCGGGCTCGGTCAGGTCGGTCCCAAAGTCGTTCGGGCCCAAGCGACGGGCCCGCTCCCAGTGGGAACGGGCCCGTGCGACAACAGGATTCAGTGCCCGGTCGGCTCCACCGGCACGACGACGGCCGAGCGGGGCTGTGCCGGGGTGCCCGCGTGCTGGATGTAGCCGAGCCAGCCGGTGCCGACGAACACGGCGAGCAGTACCGCGGTGGGAAGCTCGATGGCCAGCCAGCCGACGGCGAAGAAGGTGTCACGCACGGGGCGGGCGGGGCGGGTGACGCGGACGGGTGGGCGTTGGTGCCGGAGTGTGCCGTGATTCGAACGGAACTGCCTGCCCTGCCTGCCCACCAAGACCTCCATCATCAGAGAAAACGCTGAAATTCAGCATGCCCAATCGGCGATACGCGCGCAGCGGTGAACGAGCGGACACCGCGATGTCCGGTCGGGCCACACAGCTCGGGCGCGCACTCGCATCAGGCAGTATGCCGAACGGGACGGACATTGGGGGCACATTGACCGGACATACCGGTGCATCACGCCCGGTGTGTCGCCGCCACCAGGCATTTCACTCCGGCGCACCGTCCCGTCCCGGGCTCGGTCAGCGCCAACTCAACGTCCACTCAATGCCCGGCGGGTTCCCCGCACAGGCCCGAGAAGTCGCGCAGCACAACGTGATTGCGGTCATGGCAACTGCCCAACGCGTGATCGGGATGCAGTCCCAGGTACTGGCTGCGGGTCCGGGTACTCCAGCGCCGCGCCGCTTCGGTGCGGGTCTTGTAGAAGTTCACCATGTATCCGCCCTCGTAGATCCGCACCAGCGTGTACCCGCCCGGATACTCCTTGACCGCGCCCACCTCCAGGAATTCCACCCCGATCCCGGAATCCGGTCGGCTCAACCGATTCCGGTGGGTGTGCCCGCTGTGATGCAGGAAGACGCCGGGCGCGGTCGCGTACATGGTGTGCAGCGCGCCCGCGTTGAACCGGTCCATGACGAAGCCCGGTCCGCCCGGATTGCTCACCGCCGCATGCCGGGTCACCGGGTGATGGCCGAAAATCAGTGTCGGCCGGTCGGGTTCGCCGCGCAGCAGTTCGCGCAGGTGTGCCAGCTGGGGCGGGCTGATGGTGCCGCCCGCGCCGCGCGGACGGGTGGTGTCGAGTCCGATCAGCCGCAGTCCACCGGCGAAGTATTCGACCAGGCGATCGCGCGGGTGGAAGACCTCACCCCAGTGGTCGGGCTCCTCCGGCGGCCGAATGTCGTGATTTCCCCGGCACACGACGTAATCCCGGCCCAGCGTGCCCCATTCGTCCAGGCGCTCGCGAACGCCCCGGCACTGCTCTGCCCTCCCCGAGTCGGTCATATCGCCCGCCACGATGAGTTGGTCCACGGTCCGGTCGGGTAGTCGAAGATCCTCGAGCATGGCCTGCAACATGAATTCGGGGTATTCGTCGGTGCTGTGCCGCAGGCCCTCGAACAGTCCGGCGAACAGCCCGCTGGCCGGTTCCCCATAGTGCAGGTCGTTCGCCAGTGCGAGCGTGCGGATCAGCCGCCCGGGCGGCGGCGTCAAAGTCGTGAAGACACCGGTGGATTCGGGCGTCCCGGACCGCCGCGTCACCAGGGTGCGCGCCGGAGTGGCCCGTCGACCGTCCGAGTACGCCTCGAAGCGATACGCCCGCCCCGGTTCCAGATTCCGGATCTCCGCGTAGTGATACGCGGTGCGCAGCCCCTCGAAATGGCACACCCGCGCGTCCGCCCGCCCGTCCGCGGGCCCGATGCGCACCTCGGTATCGGCGGGCACCGGTCGCAGCCGCCCGGCCCGATCCCGCGCCCGCGTGGTCCAGGTGATGACGGCCGAATGATCGGTCACCGTCACCACTTCCAGATCCGAGGCCACGATCGCCTCGCGTCGTTCCCGTCGTGCCTCCGCGGCGAATACCGGGCGCGGTGTCCGCACGGCCACCGCCGCCCCCGCGCTCGCCGCATTGGCCAGCCACATGGTCCGAAGTCGCGGTTCCAGCATCACATCTCCGTCCGCCTGCTCCCCCAAGAGCGACGGTACGGTTACCAGATAAACCTCCAGGTGCCCGAACATGACCGATCAGCTTCCAATTACGGACATTCAGGTCATGATCGGGCCGACGCGGCCTGCCCGAGTTCCGGAGCGGAAAACCCGAACCCCGGGCTGAGCAGCCGATTGTCGATCCATCCCATAGCGACTGGCCGGTTGGGAGCCGAGGGTGGTCTCGACCCGATCGGGACCAACCCGACCGCCTTCGAATCGTTTGCCAGGGGAGCCGAGATGAATCCGCCGCAGCAGTCTGTCCATATCGATCTGCCGTCGGGCCGCTTTCGTCCGGCCCGGTGGGGAGCACGGCTGAGCGCACGGATCCTCGATGGGGTGATCGTCGGGATTCCCGTGGGGGTTCTCGCTGTGTTCATCCTCGCGGAATCGACCCCGGACTCCGGCTACTCCGGCGATTCGGCGGCCACCGTCGCCGCGGCCTTGCTGATCGGCGCGCTGGCGGTCGCGGTCGAAGGGCTGTACGAGATTGCGTTCGTCGCGGCCAGCGGGAGTACGCCGGGGAAACGGGTTCTCGGATTGCGGATCGTCAATGCGGACGTGTCCTCTCCCCCACGGGACGGGACCGGTACCGAGCCCGCCTTCACACGGTGGGCCGTGCTCGCCATACCCGGAGTGCTGTCCGGCGGCCTGTGGTTGCTGCCCTGTGCCGTGTCGTGCCTGCGTGGCGGCGCGGGACGGCAGGGCTGGCACGATCGCGCGGCGCGCACCTACGTGATCGCCGAACGCTAGCGGTTCGAAGCGCCGAATTCGCTTCGCGCAGTAACTCCTCCAGGATCCAGCCGATGCGCAATACTTTCTGAGACACCGAAATTTATTGTGGCGCAGGAGAACGCGAGCGGGAGGGTCGGTGACGGGGGAAGCCGGTGGCGGGCACACGCCTCGGGAAGAATTCGCACAGCGGTTGACACAGTTGTGGGAAGCCGCGGGAAATCCCACCCTGCAACGGGTCGCGGACGCGGCCAATCAGCGCATGGCGGCGGCCGCCGGGCCCGCGACCAAGAAGGTGAACGCACAGCGGATCAGCGATTGGCGGCGGGGGCGGAATCTGCCCGCGAAGTTCGACACCGTGCGGCCGGTGCTGCTCACGGTCATCGAACTGGCCCGCAAGTCCGGGACCGAGGTGCCGCCGGGGCTGCTGAATCTCGGCTTCTGGCGGCAGCTGTGGCTGAAATCGGCGGCGTGGACACCGGATTCGTCGTGCCCGTACCGCGGGCTCGAATCGTTCCGGTCCGGGGACGCCAAACTGTTCTTCGGGCGGGACCGGGCGATCACCGAACTGGTGGCGCTGGTCGACAAGACCGCCGAGGGCGGCGGTGGCGTCGCGGTGCTGCTCGGCGCGTCCGGTGCGGGCAAGTCCTCGCTCTTGGCGGCCGGGCTGATACCGCACCTGGGCGCGGAATGGACTGCCGCGCAATGCACTCCGGGCGCGCATCCGGCCGACAGCCTGGCCGCCGCGCTCGCGACCCCCGCCCCGGGGCGTCGCCTCGTGGTCATCGACCAGTTCGAGGAGCTGTTCACCGCCGGTGCCGCCGAGGAGGAACGCGCCGCCTTCCTCGATACCCTGCGCGGCCTCGACAAGGACGGCGTCACAGCCATTCTCGGCGTCCGCGCCGACTTCTTCGCCCGCTGCCTGGATTACCCGGTCCTCGCCGAGGCCATAAACCAGCGCAGCTACGTCCTCGGCGCAATGGGCGAGACCGAACTCGCCGACGCCATCACCAAACCCGCCCAGCTGTCCGGCCTCAAACTCGAAAACGGCCTGACCGACCTGATCATCGCCGAACTCACCGGCCTGGGCGGCACCGGCCACGACGGCTCCGGCACCCTCCCCCTGCTCTCCCACGTCATGGAGGCCACCTGGAACCACCGCGACGGCAACCGCCTCACCGTCGCCGGATACCGCGAAGTCGGCGGCGTCGCAGGCTCGGTCGCCAAAACCGCCGACGACGCCTGGCACGAACTGACCCCCGACGCCCGATCCGCCGCCAAGGACCTCATGCTCGCCCTGGTCACCGTAGGCCAGGACACCCGAGACACCCGCCGCCAAGTCCCACCCGCCGAACTCCTCACCCGCGCACCCGATCCCGACGCCGCCCTGGCCGCCCTCGAAACCCTCGCCCGCGCCCGCCTCATCACCCTCGACCAGGACGCCGCATCCCTCACCCACGAGGTAGTCCTCGACGCCTGGCCCCAACTCCGCAAATGGATCGACGCCGACCGCGAGGGCCTGCTGATCCGCCAACGCGCTGAAATCGATGCGGCGGAATGGATTTCCAGTGGCCGCAGCCGAAACCTGCTGTATCGCGGTGATCGGTTGCGCCGGGCGCGAGAGTTCCAGCGTGGATTGACCGGGGCCGGAACCGAATTCCTGACCGCCGCGCACACCGCACGCCGACGCTTGCTGTGGTTGCAGGCGGGACTGGCGATGTTTGTCGTCGTCCTGATGGTCGCGGCGGTCGCCGGGTACGTCACGAACACCCTCACCGGACGGGAACGCGATGCGGTCTTCTTCGCTGACGTGGTCAGCGAAGCGGACCGAGTCCAGAGCAGCGACCCCACCTTGTCCGCCGAACTCGATGTCCTGGCACGTCGCCTGGATTCAGGCGACCGGTCGGTCGATTCGCGTCTCATCGCCGCCTCGAATCTGCCCATCTCGACCACCTTCGCCGACCATCACGGTGACCTTCGCTCCATCGTCTACCTCGACGACGGGCTGCTCGCGACCGCGGGCGACGACGGCGCGATCCGGACCTGGAGCGTGGGTCGCCCCGGAATCATCACACCCGTCGGCGACGTGATCTCCGATCCCGGACAGCATGTGACGCATCTGGCCGCCCATGGTTCCACCCTTGCCGCGGGCACACGGGAGCACCTCGTGCGCATTCGGGACATGTCCGAGCCGGGCCATCCCCGCCTGCTCCACGATGTGGACACCGGCGCACCGGTGATAAAGGTCGCGCTGTCGAGCGACGGGCACACCCTCGCGGTCGCGCACGAGCACGAAGCTCAGCTCTGGGACATCACCAAACCGGACCAGCCGCAGCAGATTCCGACCAAATTCCCGGTCGAGGATCCCCTTCAGAACATCTGGTTCGCGAGCCAGGACCGAGCGATCATCACGCGCAGTCAAGCCACCGTGAACACCTTCGCAACCGCCGATACCCTGCTGATCTGGCCCCTGGACCCGACGGAACCGGTCGCCCACAGCACAGTGCTCGGCCACTCCGGCGGCCTCCAGATCCCAGCCCTCAGCGGGGACGGAAATTTGGTGGCGATCGGCGATTTCCTCGCGCAGCAATCGAATTCGGGATTCGCCGACAGCAAGGTCCGCTTCGTACGGGTCGACGATCCGACCAATCCACAGGCAGTTGCCGAACCGTTTTCCGCCGCCGCGGTGTTCGGCCTGTCCAACCTGGTGATCAGCCCCGACGGACGGATGCTCGCGACCGAGACCGATCAAGGCGTGACGCTGTGGAATCTCGCCGATCTCTCGCATCCCGTCACGCTGGGACCACCGCTGACCGGCACCGCGCTGAATTGCCCTGGAAGCAGCCGACGATGCACGGAACCGCCCGGACTCATGCGCTTCAGCCCCGATGGCCATTTCCTCACCGTGGCGTTGCAGGGCGGCACCGTGGAGCAGTGGTCACTACCCGCCGGAGTGCTCACCGGCCAGGCCGGACAGACCGAACCGTTGACACTCAGCTCCGATGGACGCCGGATGCTCACCGTCGGTGTGGGCGCGGACGCGCACATCTGGGATATTCACGACCCCGCCGAGACGAGATTGATCGGCACGATCCCCAAGCCTCAGTTCCGGTTCACCAATACACCCGCAACCCCGTTCCCGGCGATCAGTTACGACGGCAACTATGCGGGACTGGCGTTCCACGACGCCATGACACTCATCGACATCTCCGACGCGGAACATCCGCGCGAAACCTACACCTTCACCGACTCGATCGCGCTCGCCTTCGCACCCAACCGAGCCGTGCTGGTCGCGATCTACGGCGGAATCTCACCGCACTTCCAACTCTGGGACTACTCCCATCCCGACCACCCCGACAAGCTCGGTCCGCCGGTACTCATACCGCTGTCATCGAAGTTGCGCGATATCGGATTGCGTGCGGGCACCAGTCGAGACGGGCAGCGGGTCGCATTGGTATCGGGCACCCTGCAACTGTGGGATCTGACGGGCGATATCAAGCCCACACCCACCGGTTCCGTCGATCTCGACTGGCAGGGCGGCGGCATGGGCGTGGTGATCAGTCCGGACCATTCGACTCTCGTCATGGGTTGGGACGCCGGAACTCTGCGCATCTGGGATATCCACGACCCGCACAAGATCACCGCGCTCACCGATCCGGTATCGGTGAGCGGAACCGGCGTGAGCTCCATCGACATCAGCCCCGATGGCCGCTCACTCGCCGTCGGTGGCCAGAACTCGTCGGTGCAGGTCTGGTCCATCGACGATCCGAAACACCCTGTCCTGCAAGGCCGCTCCCTCAGTCCCGCGGGTTCCACCGAATGGCAGGTCGCCTTCCACCCCACCCAGAATCGCTACCTTTTCGGCGCAGGTGACGATGGCACACTGCGGGTCTGGGACCTCGATCCAGCCACCGCGGTCCAGCGCATCTGCACCCTCACCGCGTCGACGATTGCCGACGACCTCGCCGCCCACTTTCCGGGGCGTCACCTACCGCACCTGTGCTGACGCAGGCTCCCGATCCGGCAACCGATGCGGGCGACGACGAGGGGCCCAGTCCGGGTGAAATCCGGTGCGCCACTTGGTCAGCGCATGCTGGCGTCGGGGAGGCGGGAGGGGCAGGGGCCGTCGGGGTAGGTTGCTAGTTCGAAGTGCCACCATTCGTTGTCGTACATGCGGCACAGCCCCCAGTGGGTGCCGTTGTCTTCCAGCCACTGGGCGCCCTCGCGGGGGCCGACGTCGATGGCTTGGCCGGTGACGTGGGTGGATTCGTTCGGGGGGAGGACCCAGCGGCGGGCGGCTTCGGGGCTGCCGTAGGTTTGAATTCCGTCCTCCCACAGGGCTTCCTGTTCCGCCCAGGTGCGATAGCCGGAGGTGATCCACAGGGTGACCCCGGCCGCGCTGGCCGCCGCTGCCGCCGCGTCGTAGGCCGCCGCCAGTCCCGGGTCGAGGCCAGTAGTGCCCCCGGCGATGAAGGTGGGCGTTCCCCGGTGGACTGCGATCGGCGAGGCGGGCGAAATGCCCTGGGCCGCCGCGGATGCGGGCCGGAACCCGCCCAGGGCGCCGACGACCAGACCGGCACCGGCGACGAGGGCGGTCAGGGCGGTGCGGCGTGAACAACCACAACCGCCGGGCACCAACTCTTCCTCCCGGCCGTCCATCCGCATCGATCCGCCTCTCGCACTTCGGAATTCACCAGCTCGCCACACCCTGCCACACCGCGTCGCCCGCCACCGGTGATCGGCGGGCACCGCGGCGTGGGCTACGGAATCAGACCCGTTCCTTGGAGCGCTCACGCACCCGCAGGGCGATGGGCTTGGAGGTTTCGGCGAAGAAGTCGTTGCCCTTGTCGTCGACGACGATGAAGGCGGGGAAGTCCTCGACCTCGATCTTCCAGACGGCTTCCATGCCCAGTTCCGGGTATTCGAGCACCTCGACGGACTTGATGCAGTCCAGGGCCAGGCGCGCGGCGGGGCCGCCGATGGAGCCGAGGTAGAAGCCGCCGTGCTCCTTGCACGCCTTGGTGACCTGCGCGGAGCGATTGCCCTTGGCCAGCATGACGTGCGAGCCGCCCGCGGCCTGGAACTGGTCGACGTAGGAGTCCATGCGACCGGCGGTGGTGGGCCCGAACGAGCCCGAGGCGTAGCCGTCGGGGGTCTTGGCCGGACCGGCGTAGTAGACGGCCATATCCCGCATGTACTGCGGCATGGGCTCGCCCGCGTCCAAGCGCTCCTTGATCTTGGCGTGCGCGATGTCACGCGCCACCACCAGCGGACCGGTCAGCGAGAGCCGGGTCTTCACCGGGTACTTGGAGAGCTCCGCGCGGATCTCCGACATGGGCCGGTTCAGGTCGATCTTCACGACGTCGCCGCCGAGGATGGCGTCGGTCTGCTCCGGAAGGTACTGCGCCGGTTCGCGTTCCAGCTGCTCGAGGAACACGCCCTCGGGGGTGATCTTCGCGAGGGCCTGGCGGTCGGCCGAGCAGGACACCGCGATGGCGACCGGGCAGGACGCGCCGTGGCGCGGCAGGCGGATCACGCGCACGTCGTGGCAGAAGTACTTGCCGCCGAACTGCGCACCGATGCCGAAGGACTGGGTCAGCTTGAAGACCTGCTCCTCGAGCTCGAGGTCGCGGAAGCCGTGCGCGGCCATCGAGCCCTCGGTCGGCATGTTGTCCAGGTAGTGCGCCGAGGCGTACTTGGCTGTCTTCAAGGCGAATTCGGCCGAGGTGCCGCCGATCACGACCGCCAGGTGGTACGGCGGGCAGGCCGCGGTGCCCAGCGAGCGGATCTTCTCGTCCAGGAACTCCAGCATGCGATCCGGGTTCAGGATCGCCTTGGTCTCCTGGTACAGGAACGACTTGTTGGCCGAGCCGCCGCCCTTGGCCATGTAGAGGAACTTGTAGGACGGCTGCGCGGGATCGCCCGGCTGCGAATACAACTCGATCTGCGCGGGCAGATTGTTGCCGGTGTTCTTCTCGTCCCACATGGTGATCGGCGCGAGCTGCGAGTAGCGCAGGTTCAGCTTGGTGTAGGCGTCGAACACACCGCGCGAAATCCATTCCGCGTCATCGACTCCGGTGAGCACGCCCTCGGACTTCTTGCCCATGACGATGGCGGTGCCGGTGTCCTGACACATCGGCAGGATGCCACCGGCCGAGATGTTCACGTTCTTCAGCAGATCCAGCGCCACGAACCGGTCGTTGCCGCTCGACTCCGGATCGTCGATGATCTTGCGCAGCTGCCGCAGATGCGCCGGGCGCAGGTAGTGGCTGATGTCGTGCATGGCCTCGGCGGTGAGCATGCGCAGCACCTCGGGCTCCACCTGCAGGAAGGTGCGCCCACCGGCCTCGAACGTGCTCACACCCTCGGTGGTCAGCAGCCGATACGGCGTCTCGTCCTTACCAATGGGCAGCAGATCCGAGTACAGAAAGTCCGGCGCGGTCACGAATCGCACTCCTCGAGCAGGGCTGGGGGCTGTCAGCCAGGGCTGGGGGCTGGTCAGCCAACGGTTCAAGCAGACCGACTGTACCGACCCGCCCGCGCGCCCCGATGACCAGGCAGCGGAATCGGTCTCGGGACCCGCCGCGGAGGCACCCTCACAACGTTCGCTCATTTGCAAGTGCATTTGCACACTCGAAATCCGTTGTGACAGGCACCACCTCCTGTCAGACTCGATCCGGGGCCACGCCGAACGGGTACCGGTTGCACCTTCAACCGAGCAGGTGTTACCTGTGCATGATGCGCTTATCGGCGGCGGGGAGGAACTAGCATGAGTGCGGAACCCGGGAGCAGAACTGTGGCCGAAACCCGTTGGCTCGATGAAGTCGAGATGCGAGCGTGGCTGGGATTCGTCTTCACCCGCGACCTCATCGCCGCCGCCGTCGGGCGGGATTCCCTACGCGAATCCAACCTGACCTACGTCGAATACACCGTGCTGGCCCGCCTGGCCGACGCCACCGACCACCGCCGCAGCTTCGCCGAACTCGCCGCCGTGCTGGAGTGGTCGCAGTCGCGCCTCTCACACCAGATCACGCGCATGGAGAAGCGCGGCCTGGTCGCCCGCGAATCCATCCCGGACGACGCCCGCCGCACCGCCGCCGTCCTCACCGACAAGGGCGCGCAGGTCCTCGATTCCGCCGCCCCCTCGCATGTCGACAGTGTGCGCCGTCACATGATCGATGTGCTGGATCGTGGCCAGCTCACCGCGCTGGCCGATATCTACGACACGTTGCTGGCTCATCACCGAAGACCGGAAACCCGTGACGAGCGCACATCCTGACGAACAACCGGTCACCTGGGTTTGGTTTGGCAGCATTCGGGTACTGGGTAAGACTAAGCTCGGCAGCGGCTTCCGACGGCGGTCGGCACCGAGCACACGACCGGTTACCCGGTCGCAGAAGTGAGCACCCGACCTGGCCTTAGTGAAAGGGGCAGGAGTTTTCATGTCCGACGTGTCCATCGGTCTCTCGGCGGATTCACTGCCCGCGGGTCCCGTCGACAACCTGCTCCCGCAGCTTGTCGAACACCTGCGGCAGAACCGCACCGAACTGCGCGAGGAGTGGGCCCGTCGCATTACCGATGCCCAGCTGCTCACCGCCATGACGCCCGAGGAAATCTTCTCCGAAGCCACCTCCGTCTACGACAACTACGTCGAGGTGCTCGAGACCGGTAGCGTCGAGGCGCTGCAGGCCTACGCGCGCGATCTGTCCGAACGCATCATCCCCAGAGGAGTCGAGACCGACGAGGTCGTCGGCATCGTGCTCCTGCTGCGAGACGTGCTGGCGCGCAGCCTCTTCGAGAAGTACCAGTCCGACTTCGAGCTGCTCAAGCTGGTGCTCGACGCCTACGAACCGGCCGCGAACCGCATCGCCAATACCGTGGCCGTGTCCTTCGTGCAGGAGCGCGAGCGCGTCATCCGCCAGCAGCAGGAAGCCATTCGCGAGCTCTCCACGCCGGTTCTCCAGGTGCGTGAGCAGCTGCTGATTCTCCCCATCATCGGTGTGCTGGACTCCCAGCGCGCCCGGCAGTTGACCGAACAGCTGCTGCGGGCGATCCGCGCCAATCGCGCCAAGGTCGTCGTCATCGATATCACCGGTGTGCCCGCGATCGACTCCACGGTGGCCAACCACCTGGTGCAGACGGTCGACGCCTCCGGTCTCATGGGTGCGAATGTCATCATTACCGGCCTGTCGTCGGAGATCGCGCTTACCCTTGTCACCATCGGCCTGGATCTGTCGAAGATGAACGCCGTCGGTGACCTCCAGGGTGGCATCGAGGAAGCGGAGCGTTTGCTCGGCTACGAGGTGTCGCGCGTCACCGATCGCGACGGACGGTAATCAGGGCGGGGCAGATGCCGGTACCCATCCTCAAACAAGGCACATATCTGATCGCGTCGGTGCAGTCAGCGCTCACCGACGCCGATACCGAGCGCCTGCAAGACGATCTCATGGTCTATGTCAGCCGTTACCGGGCCCAGGGCATCATCGTCGATGTCACGGCAATCGACGTAATGGACTCCTTTGCCGCCAGATCGCTGCGTACCATCGCCCACATGACCAAGCTGCGAGGCGCGGAAACGGTCATCGTGGGCCTGCAGCCCGAAGTCGCTTTCGCCATGGTGCAATTGGGACTTACCTTCGAGGACATGCACACGGCCCTGGACCTCGAAGAGGGTCTCTCGTGGCTGAACAAGAAGACGCAGAGTCGCAGTCAAAAAGACGGTCGTGATCGTGGCCGCTGACGACGTGGTGATCGCGGTGAACGTGTCCAACGACATCGTGACCGCTCGGCAAGCGGGGCTGGAGTTGGCTGCCAAACTCGGCTTCTCGCTTTCCGATCGCACCATGATCGCGACCGCCATTTCCGAAGTGGCGCGCAATATCACGAGTTACGCGGGCACCGGCGAGATCCGGCTCGGGGTCCTCGACCGCGACGGCCGCCGCTCGATGGTGGTGCAGGCCAAGGACAATGGGCCGGGCATCATCGACATTCCCCGCGCCATGGAGGACGGGTTCTCCACCGGGCGCGGTCTGGGCCTGGGTCTGCCGGGCGCCAAGCGGCTGATGGACGGCATGGTCATCACCTCCGAACCCGGCAAGGGCACACTCGTCGAAATGTGGAAGTGGGTGCCCACCGGTGCGTGAGGACGGCTTCATCGGCGCGGTCGAATGGGCCGTCGCCGGGCGCGCACTACCTGGGCAACGAGTTTCGGGCGACCGGTCGGTCGTGCTCGATGCAGGCGGGGGCTCGGTGCTCTTCGCGGTCCTCGACGGTCTGGGCCACGGCGCGGCCGCCGCGGACGCCTCCGATCGCGCCGCCCAGGTGCTCTCCGAAAACCGCGCGGAGCCACTGGATGTGCTCATGCTGCTGTGCCATCGCGCCATGTCCGACACCCGGGGCGCGGCGGTCTCGCTGGCGCTGTTCGACTCCGGCGACCGCGTGCACTGGCTCGGTGTCGGCAATGTCGAATCCCGCATTGTCGCAGCGGCTCCCGGCAAACCGGCCATTCGCGCCACCGTGCTGCTGACCGGCGGCATCGTCGGCTACTTACTGCCACCCAACCTGCAGCCGCAGACCGTGCCGGTGCGCCCGGGCGATCTACTGCTCATGTCGACCGACGGCATCACCTCGAGCTTCGCCGACTCCATCGACATGTCCAAGCCCACCGCGGAGATCACCGCCGAGATCCTGGCCCGCCACGCCAAGGACACCGACGACGCGTTGGTGCTGGCGGCGCGGCATCGCGGGCATTCCCATCCCTCCCAACCCATTCCGACGGTGAAACCATGAGCAGGTACCCGGCGTGAGTGCGGTACTGGCCGCGTTCCGCGAGGCGTACGCCGCCGCGCTGCGGCTGCACCTGCGCGCACCCAATCAGAACACCCTCGCCGAGGCCTTCGAGCTCGGGCGGCGAGCGCTGGTGGAGGGCGTGAGCATTCTCGACCTCACCGAGCACCACTATCGGCTGCTCGAACACGACGGGGTCGGTCCCATACCCGACGGCACCGATCGCACCGAGGCGGCGCTGGAGTTCCTGCTGCAGACCATGGCGGCCCTGGACGTGGCCACCCGCGGCTTCCTGGACGGGACCCGGCGCTACGAGCAACAGCGTTCGCGCGCCGACGATCTCGCGGGGCGCGACGCGTTCCGCACGGCGCTGGTGGAGTCGCTGCAGGACGGGTTCTTCGTCGTCGATTCGCAGGGCACGCTGATCGAGGTGAACTCGGCGTTCGGCGCGCTGACCGGGTACGGGCCCGACGGCATTCCCTACGCTCTCCCCCACCCCTGGACCGTGCCCGAGGCCCCGCGCTATCCGGACCTGGGAACCGACGCCGCGCGGTTCGTCATGCCCATCCGCCATCGCGACGGACGGCATCTGTGGCTCGCGGTCTCGACCAGCTCGCTGGTGAAACCCGAGAACGGCGAACGCATTTTCGTCGGCACGCTGCGTGACGTCACCGCCGAACACGACGCCCAGGCCCGCGATCAGGCGGTGTCGCGGCTGGCCACCGCGGTCGGCGCGGCCACCAGCGTGGTCGAGGTGCTCACCGTCGGACTCGAGGAGCTGCGCCGCGCCGTGGGCGCGGAGGCCGCGGTGGTCTCGGTGTGGCCCAACCGGCACACCGGGCCGGAACTGTATGTGTCCGAGGACAATCCGTACACCGGCGCTGGCGTCGCACCGCACGACACCCAGCCCATTCCGCTGCCGGATCGCGTGCTGCACGGCGGCGCGGAATCGCGGCAGGTGCTCGACGCGCGGGCGCGGGCACTACTGGATCGGGCGCGCTTGCAGCCGGGCCGAACCATGTTCGCGATTCCGGAGGGCGTGACGAGTTCGGAGGGAATTGTCGCGCCGCTGGGCGAGAGCGGCGATTCGGCGCTGTGGCTGCGGTTCTCCGCGCCACGCGTCATCACCCCCGGCGATTGGGCGTTGTTCTCGCTGCTGATCGGCCATTTGAGCCTGGCGGTGCAGCGCGCCCGCAACTTCGACCAGGCCCGCTCGACCTCCCTGACCTTGCAGCGCGCCATGCTCGGCCCGATCGAGCTGCCCCCGCGCTTCTCCGTCCACTACGAACCCGCGCTGCCGCCACTGGAAATCGGTGGCGACTGGTACGACGTGGTGCGCCTCGAGGACGGCACCATCGGCGTGGTGGTCGGCGACTGCGTCGGCCGCGGCCTGTCCGCCGCCGTCGTCATGGGCCAATTGCGCACGGCCGCACGCGCATTGCTGCTGCGCGGCGCGGGCCCGGCCCAGCTGCTGGCCGAATTGGACACCGTCGCCTCGCGCATTCCCGGAGCCATGTGCACGACCGTGTGCGCGGCCATCCTGGATCCCGTGCGCGGGCTGGTCCGCTACTCCAATGCCGGGCACATGCCGCCCGTGCTCGCCGAACCCGGTAAGCGCGGCAGGCTTTTGGAGGGCGGGCGCGCGGTTCCCTTGGCCACCTTCGATATTCCGCGCCGCCCGGAGGCCACCACCGCCATGGCTCCCGGTTCCACGCTGGTGTTGTTCACCGACGGTCTGGTCGAGCAGCGCAATGTGGACATCGAAGACCGCTTCGTGGAGCTGGCCGACGAATTGACCCGCGTCGCCGGGCAATTGCCGCGCGAAGTGGCCGATTCGGTGCTGTCGCGGCTGCGTCCGGTCGGCGGATACGACGATGACGTGGCCATGGTGGTGTACCGGCAGCCGCCCAAGACCCTGCGACTGGATGTGCCCGCGCAGGCCGGTGAACTGTCCGGTATCCGGCGGGCGCTGCGTGCCTGGCTGTCGGCGGCGGCGGTCCCCCACGATCTGGCCGTCGATCTGGTGTCGGCCGCGAACGAGGCCTGCAGCAACAGCATCGAGCACGCCTATCTCGGCGGCGAGCCGGGCCGGGTCACGCTCACCGCGGACTGCGGGGTGGACACCCTGACCATCGAGGTGACCGATTCCGGCGCGTGGCGTCCGCTGCCCGCCGATCCGGGCCATCGCGGGCGCGGCATCGCCATGATGCGCGCGCTGACCGATCATCTCGACATCGACCATTCCGGGCCCGGCACCCGGGTGCGCATGTCGGTGCGACTAATGGCCGTTTCATTTTCGGCGGCCGGGCGCATGTGAAAAGGGGCCTGCCGACACGGATTCGGCGGGCGGTTTCGGAGGACTCCGAAAGAGCGCGGTAGCTGCGGTTTTCGCTATCACACCGGCTACCGAAGAGTACCGAGTTGGCAGACGATGCAGCACGAACGGACGGATCATGGCAGATTTAACAAACGTGACCACTACTTCCGGAGACGGCTATCCATTCGCCGACACGATGACCACCACGGTCACCGAGCGCGACGAGGCGACGGTCCTCACCGTGGCCGGTGACGTCGACCTCGCGACCGCCCCCGCACTCGAGAACGCCATCGACGCGGCGCTCTCGCCCAAGCCCGACGCACTGATAATCGATCTGACCGCCGTCAGCTTCCTCGCCTCGGCGGGCATGGCGGTCCTGGTCGGCGCGCACAAGCGCGCCGGTGCCACCCGCATCGCCGTGGTGGCGGACGGTCCGGCCACCAGCCGCCAGCTCAAGGTGACCAGCCTGGACCAGGTCTTCGCACTGCACCCGACCTTGGACGAAGCCCTGGCCTCGCTGCGCTGAGACCTGGCCTGGCCGCGCTGAGATCCAGCCTGGCTGCGCTGAGGTCTGGCGGTCCGACCAGTAGACGTTGAAAAGCACAGAAGCCGAGTCCGGTTCGTCCGGACTCGGCTTCTCTCGCCTCAGGCCTCGATCAGATGAGCTCGCGCAGCTGTTCGATGAGCTTGACGCGCTCGGCCGGGGTGGCGGCCATGGGAACCACGTTCAGGGCGGTGACACCGGCCTCGCGGAAGGCGGCCACGCGCTCCTTGACGAATCCGGCCGAACCGATCAGGCAGACATCGCGCACCAGATCGTCGGGCACGGCCTTGGCGGCGGCGTCCTTCTCGCCCTTCAGGTACAGCTCCTGAATGCGGTCGGCCTCCGCGCCGTAGCCGTACTTGGTGGCCAGCGTGTGGTAGAAGTTCTTGCCCTTCGCGCCCATGCCGCCGATGTAGAGGGCCAGGTGCGGCTTGACCCACTCGCGCAGACCCTCCACATTGTCGCCGATGGCCAGCGCCGGGCCCGCGAAGATCTCGAGGTCGCCGCGCGCCGGATCACGCTTGGCCAGACCGGCTTTCACCGATTCACCCCAGACGGCGTCGGCCTTCTCAGGCAGGAAGAAGATGGGCTGCCAGCCCTCGGCCACCTCGGCGGCCAGCTCGACATTCTTCGGGCCGAGCGCGGCCAGCAGGACCGGAATGTTCTCGCGCACCGGATGATTGATGAGCTTGAGCGGCTTGCCCAGGCCGGTGCCCTTACCCTCGGGCAGCGGCACCTGGTAGTACTTGCCCTGGTAGTTGACCCGCTCGCGCTTCCACACCTGGCGGCAGATCTCGAGCGCCTCGCGGGTGCGGCCGATCGGCGCGTCGTAGGGCACGCCGTGGAAGCCCTCGATCACCTGCGGGCCCGACGCGCCCAGGCCGAGAATGAAGCGGCCGTCGGAGACGTAGTCCAGGCCCGCCGCGGTCATGGCGGTCAGGGTGGGCGTGCGGGTGTAGAGCTGCAGGATGCCCGAGGCCAGCTGTACCCGTTCGGTCTTCGCGGCCAAATAGCCCAGCGCGCTCACCGCGTCGAACGAATACGCCTCGGGCACGAACACGATGTCGAGACCCGCGCGTTCGAGGTCGGCGACCTCGGCGGCGATCTCCTTGAAGCCGTCGGTGTAATTGATCGACAGTCCGATACGCATGCCCGGGACCTTACCCACCTATTGGCGCACCGACAGCGGGCGGGTTGCCGATGCGCGCCACCCGCGTCCGCACGAGCGAGGCGGTGGCCGATGGGCGCGCGACGCAGTGGCCGATAGGAGCTGGCAACGCGGTGGCCGATAGGGTAATCGGCGCATCCATCGAATTCCCCGTGCTGCCAAGGGAGGCCACCCGCATGACTCAGGACACCACCACCTTCGGTGACTCGACACTGGCGGGGTACCTGGGTGAGTTGGCCGCCAAGGTGCCCGCCCCCGGCGGCGGCGCGGTCGCGGCACTGCACGCGGCCCAGGGCGCGGCGCTGGTGGCCATGGTGGCGCGCTACACCACCCGCGCCAAGGACGCCGACAATCGCCCGGTCATCGACCGCATCATCGAGGCCGCCGACGCGGCCCGGGCGCGCTCGCTGGCCCTGGCCGACGCCGATGCCGCCGCCTTCACCGGCGTCGGCAATGCCTACAAGCTGCCCAAGGAGACCGAGGCCGAGCAGGCCGCCCGCGCCGAGGCCATTACCGCGGCCCTGCTGCAGGCCGCCCGCGTTCCGGCCGCGGTCGTCGCCGAGGCCGACGAAATCGTGTCCCTGGCAACCGAACTGTTGCCCATCGGCAACCCCAACGTGGTCACCGATATCGGCGCGGCCGCCGACTGCGCGCGCTCCGCGGCCGCCAGCTCGCAGCTGAACATCGCCATCAACGTGGCCTCCCTCGACGGGGCGGCCGGTGCCGAATTCGCGCCCGTGCTGAAGCAGATCGAGGAGATCATGGCCCGCGCCGACGCCCTGCACGACGACGTGGTCGCCGCCATCACCCGCTGAGGTCGACGGCACCGTCACACGGGCACGCCGCGAATCCGCCTGCGCTGTACCCCGTTCCGTTATGGAGCGGGGTACGGCCCTTTTCCGGCCTCCTACCTCAGCGACACGAACGTCACAAAGCTCCCACGCCGGGGCATTGGTCACGAACCGGGAACATTTCCGGATGGGACTGATCATCTGGTCATAGGCTGAGGAACCCAGGCCCACACCCTCTCGAAGGGATGGAAACGATGCGGAAAGCGATTCGCGCTCTGCTCGTCGCAGTGTTTCTCGCGGCGGCGGCCGCTTTCGGTTCCGGAGCCGCGGGCGCGGCCCTGACCTCACCGAATCTCCCAGCCGTACAAGCGATCTCACCGAGTCCCGGTCAGGTGGTCGGCATTGCCGCACCGGTGACCGTGCAGTTCGCCTCCGCCGTCACCGATCGCGCCAGAGCCGAGCGCATGGTCGATGTGCGTGCCGAGAATTCACTCGCGGGCAGTTTCACCTGGCTCAGTGATCGCCAGCTGATGTGGCAGCCCGCCCACTATCTGCCGGTGTCCTCGCCGATCTCGGTGTTCGCCGGTAATCAGCACATCAAGTTCGCGACCAATGGCGGGACCACCGCCGATGCCGACATGTCCGCGCACACCTTCACGGTGTGGGTGA
Source organism: Nocardia sp. CDC160 (assembly GCF_035818795.1). Taxonomy (NCBI): domain Bacteria; kingdom Bacillati; phylum Actinomycetota; class Actinomycetes; order Mycobacteriales; family Nocardiaceae; genus Nocardia; species Nocardia sp. CDC160. The sequence goes on from NZ_JAYKYT010000005.1 coordinate 36,998, forward strand.
ACGGCGTCGCGCGGACCATGCCCGCGTCCATGGGCAAGCCGGGCCGCGAGACTCCGGTCGGCACCTTCCCGGTGCTGTCGCGCGAGCGTTCGGTCACCTTCGACTCGCGGACCATCGGGATTCCGCTCAGCGATCCGGAGGGCTATCTGATCACCGGTGAGTTCGCCGAGCGGCTGACCTGGGGTGGCGTCTACGTCCACTCCGCGCCGTGGTCGGTGGACTCGCAGGGCAATGCGAATGTCAGCCACGGTTGCATCAACCTCGCCCCGGCCGATGCCGAGTGGTACTACGACAACGTCTCCATCGGAGACCCCGTCACCACTCATTGGTGATTCACTAATAAAAGGGCTCCCACGGTGGTGGGAGCCCTTTTTCGCGCCGTGTCGGCCTTGTCAGCGCAGCGATTCGGCGGCCTGGACCACGTGGCGCATGAGCAGCGCGGTGGTGACCGGGCCGACGCCGCCGGGGACCGGGCTCAGGGCCGCGGCCTTGCCGGTGACCGAGTCCGCGTTCACGTCGCCGGTGATATTGCCGGTGTCGTCCTCGTTGGTGCCCACGTCGATGACGACCGCGCCCTCGCGGACGTGCTCGCCGGTGATCAGGCCCGCGCGACCGACCGCCGCGACCACGACATCGGCGGCGGTGGTCACGGCCGGGAGGTCCGCGGTGCGGGAGTGGGCGATGGTGACGGTCGCGTTCTCGGCCAGCAGCAGCTGAAGCAGAGGCTTGCCCACCACATTCGAGCGGCCGACGACGGTGACGAGGCGCCCCGAGAGCGGAACCTGATGGAACTTGGCCAGTTCCACGACCGCCTCGGAGGTGGCGGGCGGGAAACCGGGGAGGCCGGAGGCGAGCAGACCCAGCGACAGCGGGCTGACGCCGTCGACGTCCTTGGCGGCGGCGATCGCGGAGCTCACGTCGTCGAGGCCGACGCCCTTGGGCAGCGGGGTCTGCAGCATGATGCCGTCGACGCTCGCGTCCTTCGAGAGTTCCTCGAGCTTGGCGCGGATCTGTTCGGCGGTGGCGTCGACGCCCAGATCCACATTGTCGCAAGCGATTCCGAGGCGTTCGGCGGCACGGTTGAGGGACTTCACGTACCAAGCGCTGGCCGGATCGTCGTTCGCGATCACCAGGGCCAGGCGGGGCGCGGCACCCTGCTCGGCGAGCGCGGCGGCGCGCTGCTTGGTGTCGGCATTGATTTTGGCGGCGAGATCCTTGCCGGGAAGCGAAGTCGTATCCACGGGTGCACAGCCTATCGCGCGGCAGGAATGCGCCGTGCCGCGGCAGGACGGTGGCCCGGCAGGGCGGCCGCAGCTCGCGCGCGTTCCCGGTTGTGAGGTGGATCAAACCCACGAAATCCCTATGGCAAATACCCGACAACGATGGTGGGCAGTCGTATCGTGTCCCCATTCGGATCGAGCCAATAGTCAGCAAATTGAAGAGATAGCCAGCTACGCAATGCGGGACCCCCTCCGAAAGGTCGAAAGCAGTGCAGATCGCCAGGCGTTTTCCCACCTTGCTCGCGGCGGCGGCCGCAGCGCTCACCATTCTCGGCACCGGCGTCGCGCACGCGGATGTCGGCGCCCTCTACAACTCGGCGCAGGACAATTTCACCAGTGGCAATGAGGCGGCGGGGCTTTCCGACCTGCGCCAACTGCTCACCGAATCACCGGACGACGCGCAGGCGCTGTCACTGCAGGCGATCTGGTCGGACTACACCGGGGATCTGATCACCCGCGAGGTCGCGCTGAATCGGCTCAATGGGGTCGACGGCAGGCTGGCCGACGGGACGCGGAACCTGTTCCGCGCCATCGGGGCCGCCGTCGGCACCCTGCCCAACCCGATTCCGGCCATCGCCGGACCGCAGACCGGCATCGCGGTGCTCGGCTACGGTCTGCTGCCCGACGGCTCGATGCGGCCCGAACTGGTGAACCGGCTACAGGCGGCGTGGCTGCAGGCCATCGCCTCCCCGATGTCGCCGATTCTGGTGACCGGCGGCAATCCGCAGAACGGGATCACCGAGGCGGCGGCCATGCAGGGGTGGCTGACCGGGCACGGCATTCCCGCCAGCCGCATTCTGGCCGACCATCGCGCGGGGTCCACCGTGCAGAACGCGTTGTTCGGCGCGCAGATGCTCAGGGACGCGGGTGCCACCAGCGCGATCGTGGTGACCTCCCCCAACCACATTCGCCGGGCCGTGGCCGATTTCATCGTGGCGGGCATCCCGGTGGTGGGCGCGACCACCTCCCTGGAACAGCTGGTCTCCCAGCTCCCGCCCCCGGCCCGCAGCAATCAGCGCGGCATCTACCTCGACGCCACCCGGACCCTGCGCCTGCCCACCGAACGCTGAGCCCGCGGGCAACGCGCCGCCTCCGATCACGCCCGGCCCCCGCCCGATTCGAGCGGACGTCCGGGCGTGCACAATGGCGCGGTGAGCTCCCCCGACACCGACACCCTGGTCGCGCGCCTCCGCGCGGCCGGGTGCGTGTTCGCCGAGGATGAGGCCGCACTCCTGCTCGAGGCCGCCACCGACGCGGACCACCTCGAATCGCTTCTCACCCAGCGCATCGCCGGATTTCCCCTGGAACACCTGCTGGGGTGGGCGGAGTTTCGCGGCCTGCGGGTCGCCGTCGCGCCGGGGGTATTCGTTCCGCGCCAGCGCACCGGATTCCTGGTCGAGCAGGCCATAGCGTTGGCCCGCGTACGGACCGAGTCGATTCCCGGTCCAGCGCGGTCGCGGACTGTTGCCGCGCTCGATATGTGTTGTGGCTGTGGGGCGCTGGGGCTGGCGTTCGCGAAAGAGTTGGCGGCCGAAGGGGTTCGGGTCGAGTTGGTCGCCGCCGATATCGAACCGGCGGCCGTTGGCTGTGCGCGGGAGAATCTTCGCGCTGTCGGCGGGCGGGTGTTCGAGGGCGATCTGTTCGATGCGGTGCCTGCCTCGCTGCGGGGGCGGGTCGATGTGTTGTTGGCGAATACGCCGTATGTGCCGTCGGCGCAGATCGCGGGGATGCCGCCGGAGGCGCGGGATCATGAGCCGCGGCGGGCGCTGGATGGCGGGGTCGACGGGTTGGATGTGCTGCGGCGGATCGCGGCGGTGGCGGGCGAATGGCTCGCTCCCGGTGGCCATTTGCTCGTGGAGGAGAGCACAGAGCAGGCACCGGTGGCGGCGGAGATCATGCGGGCGAACGGGTTGGTGGCGCGGATCGCCGAGGATGACGAGGTGGGTGCCACGGTGGTGATCGGGACTCGGGGATGAGCGTGCGGGGTGTGCTGTTCGATGTCGATGACACGCTTATCGACTACTCCGCGACGGCGCGGATCGGGATACTGCGGCATCTCGAGGCGGAAGACGCGTTGGGGCGGTTCGAATCACCCGAGGCGGCGGTGGCGTTGTGGCGGGCGATCGAGGAGGAAGAGTATCCGCGGTATCTGGCCGGGGAATTGACCTTCACCGGGCAGCAGTTGGTGCGCACCGAGCGATTCCTGGTCGAAATCGGCATGACCACCGACGATCCCGTGGCGTGGTTCGGTCGATACGCGGCGCGGCGGGATACCGCGTGGGCGGCGTTCCCTGATGTTGCGCCCGCCCTGCGCGCCTTTCACGGCCGGGTCGGGCTCGGGGTGATTTCCAATGCGTCACTGCCTTATCAGACCGGCAAGCTCCGAAAGGTGGGGCTGCTGCACCACTTCGGGGACGCGATCCTGTGCTCGGACGAATTCGGTTCGGCCAAACCGGCTCCGGAGATCTTCCTGGCCGGGTGCGCGATGCTCGGACTGGCACCCGACCAGGTCGCCTATGTGGGCGACCGGTACGACGTGGACGCGCTCGGGGCCAGAGATGCCGGGCTGCGGGCGTATTGGCTGGACCGCAGCGGGCTGGGCAGCGCCAACGATGCCGGGATCACCGTCATTCGCTCGCTGGCCGAACTGGATTCACCCGGTAGCTGACCCTAGTCGCTCAGCCTCTTACCGCTCAGCTCGCTTCCAGGGACTTGCGGATCTCCGCCTCGATATCGAGCTGCGCCCGCGCCGCGGTGAGCCCGGCCGAGACATCCGCCGCGGTGCGCTGGGTGGCCGCCGAAACGTACTGCGCGACGGCGGCTTCGATGGTCTCGACGCCCTTCGTGGCCACCGCGCGCTGCTCGGCACGGGCGGTGGCGGGCAAGGCGGCAATCGCGACCAGGCGATCGTCCCACGCCAGCGCCGCCTGCTCGAGCTCGGCGCGCAGCACGATGGTGGTGCCGTCATCGAGGGTATTGGCGGTGCGCACGGCGGTCATGGCGTCACGCAGGCGGCGGTGCAGGCGCGGCTCCGGATCGTGCGAGCCCGCCCACGAGGCCGGGGCTCGGGTGGCCGTGCCGGGGATGACCTGGTTGGCGGCGGCGTTCGCCCGCTGCTGTCGCGAGTTCAGCACCACGATCCCGGCGACCGCCGCGCCCAGCAGAATCAGGACGACGAGCACGAAAATCAGCATGGTCGGCTCACTTTCAACGATGAGTGGTGGGATGCGGCGGGGCGACGGTGGTGTGGCCCGGCCCGGTCGGATGTGCCGGGGTGTGATGACCGCGGGTCGCCGCGTAGATGCCGATGATCGTCGCGATGATCGCGAGCACCGCCAGGATGGCGGCGATGATCTTCACCTTGCTCCACGGCCGGTCGCCGGACACCTCGCCGGTGAGGCCGTTGATGTACACCTGGTAGGGCTGGTTCATGTACATGACCGTGAGCAGCCAGATCGGCAGCAGCAGATGCTTGTACGCCAACCAGTTCCACGAGGTGTTCAACTGGTGAATACGCTGGTGATCGCCGCCGATATCGGCGCGCACACTGGATTCGATGGCGGCCTCGATCCGCTGCTGCGCCTCCGGGAACGACTCCTCGGCATCCTTGTCGTAGGTGCGGCACAGGTGTCCCGCCACGAATTCCGGTGAATAGGCCCGCGCCCGCTCCACCGGCCACGGCTCCAGCGCGCGAATCCTGTTGCGATTCAAATTGTCATTGGCCAGCACCGGCAGGTCCGCGAACTCATTGCCGACCTCCCCCGCCACCGGATACCAGCGGGTCCGGGTCTCGTAGATGGGATCCCCATCCTCATCGGTCCCGACCCGCACCTGATAGTCGTCGCCGCGCTCACCCTGATACCAGCTGGCGGTATCCGCGTCATAGGTGAAATACGCGGTATAGAGACTCGAGAACGCCCCAACCCGCTTGAACTTCTTGAAATTAGACGGCGCGAACCACCGCCCCGAAACCCACTTCTCGACAAGCTCCCGAGCCTGCTTCTCCCCCACCAGAAACGGCACCACCCCGTCCACTGGCAGCCGGGCAGGCGCATTGTGCACATCATCCCGCTGAATCGGCGTAGCGCAATACGGGCACTTGGTAGCGGTGAGCGTCCCGGTGAACCCGGTCGTGCCACCGCAGTTCTGGCACTTCACCTCCCGCTCCCCGGTCACCTGCGGCCCGGCCTGCCCGGCCTGCATCTCCCGCAACGCGGCAATGGCAGGCCCCAACTCGCGAGCCTGCACCGGCACATCCGGCGCGCTCACCGGCGACCGATTCCCACAACTCGGACACAACAAATCCTGCCCCACCGGATCGAACACCAACTGCGCCCCGCAGGACGCACACGGATAAGTCCGAGTCAACTCCGTCCGATGCAACATGGCCCGATCCGGCACAACCGGATCCCGCTGCCCCGGAACCACTTCCGCAGCGGGCCCGGCAGACTCCGCCTCCCCCGGCACAATGACCGGGGCCACGACGACGGCCTGCGGCATCGCACCCATCGGCGCTTGCCCCGATTGATTCGGCCCGGGCACCGCGGTCCCCGGCAACGGCGGCGGCCCGACCGGCCGCCCCTGCGCCGGAAGCGGCGGCGGCGCAACCACTCCCGCACCTCCTCCCGCCTGCGGCGGAGGTGTGGACCGACCCTGCGGCGGAAGCGGGGGCGGCGGAACCACTCCCGCGCCGAGAGGCGGCCCGGCTGGGGCAGCGGACGCCTGCGGCGCTGGGGATGTCATGCCGGGACCTGGATAGGTACCTTGCGCCCCCGTCGGCAGCGGCGGCGTCACCGGACCCGCGGTGTCACGGCCTTGCGCGGCAAGCGGTGGCGGGGCCAGAGATGACCTTTGCGGTGGAAGGGATGGAGGCGCAACCTCTCCCGACCCTGCCGTAGGCGCAGCAGTTGGGACTGCCGTGACCGATTGGCGGGGAAGCGGCGGCGGCACAGGTGATCCCGGTCCTGCCGGTGGGGCGGGTGGCCACTGACTGTAGGGCGCGGGTTGGGGGTGCCCGGTGGGGGGCTGCGGTGTCCATGGGCGGGGTTCGGCCGTCTGGGCGGGAGCCGGGTCGCCGCTCGGAAGTGGGGGTGGGCCGGAGGGGTGCGGGGAATGGTTGTCGTTCATTGGGGCTCACTCGGTGTGGCGGAGTCGGGTCGCGCCGTGGGGCGGATGGGGTGGGGCACCGAGTCGAGGGCAGCGTGAATCACCGATCGCGGGGTCGTGGCTCGCGATCGGTTATTCGGGTGTCGCTGTCGGTCGGCCGGGCTCGGGATGTGGTGACGCGGGACGCTATCGGGGCGGCAGGGGCGGCGGGTTGCCCGGCAGGGGGAAGAGGTTTTGGAGGGCGGGGACGGAGATGGCGGGTTCCCAACCCGCCATGCCCTCGGTCCAGACGTTGGTGTCGCGCTGGAGCTGGCCGGACGAGACGTATTGGCGCAGTTGGTCGATGGTGAACGGGCCCGCGGCCTGGCCGCCGTTGTCGAAGTGGAACTGCTGCTGGCCCGGGAGCGGCGGCGGGGCCGCCTGCTGGGGCGCGGCGGGCTGCTGCGGCTGGGCGTAACCCTGCTGGGGCTGCTGGGCGAAGGTGCCCTGCATGGCTCCGGCCATTTGGCCACCCAGCACCACGCCCATTCCGGCCTGCATGGCGGCTCCCATTCCGCCGCCGGGGTTCTGGGCGGCGGCGAGCATGGCGTCGGCGGCCTGCATCTGCTGGTAGCGGTTGAGGTCGACATTGTTCATGAAGCCGCCCGCCTCGACGCCGCGCGCGACGCCGCGGGTCATGGCCTGCTGGATCTCCTCGGGCAGCGAGATCGTCATGGTGACGCCCTCGACCCCGATGCCGAAGCCGGACAGCCGCTGATTGACGAATTCGCCCAGCTTGCCGGACAGTTCGACCTGGCGGCCCTGCAGATCGATGGCACCCAGACCCGACGCGAGGACCATGTCCGAAAAGGCCAGTGCGACATTGCCGCGCAGTTGCTCACTGAGCACGTCGGCGTCCACCTCGGCATTGGTGCCGATCATCTGACGCAGGAACACCTCGATGTCGGTGACCCGCACGTTCGCGGTGCCATTGGCGCGGATCTGCACCATGCGGAAGTCGGGGTCACGCACGGTGACCGGTTGCGGTGTGCCCCAGCGCATATCGGTGACCGCGCGGGTATTGACGTAGTACACCTCCGACCGGAACGGCGAGTTGAACCCGTGCCGCCACCCCTGCAGGGTGGACATGATCGGCATGTTCTCGGTGGTCAGCGTGTAGTGCCCCGGCCCGAACTTGTCGGCCAACTGCCCCCGGTACACGAAGACGGCCTGCTGCCCCTCCCGGACGATCAGCTCCGCACCGTTCTTGATCTCGTTCTCGTAGCGGGGAAACCGCCAGGCGAGCATGGTGCGGGTGTCATCCAACCATTCGATGATGTCGACGAATTCGCCGCGGATCATGTCGAACAGGCCCATTAAGTTCTCTTCCTCCCTCAGGGCGTACGCCCAACCCGGCCGAGTATGGCACGGGTAGCTGACGCGCACGGTTCACGTAGCTATCGCAGCGAACCACACGAATCGTTAATGATTCATGAAGGAGTGTCGGCCACGCGAATCGCTCGTCGCGTACCGAACAGGAAGAGCACCACCAACAACACGCTGAACCACACGTACGTGTTGCCGATGAAGTGCTGCCAAGGCGTCCAATGGGTTTCGCGGTGTTCGCCGTCGGGCAGGTAGTTCTGGGGGCCGATCACGAAGATGGCGGTGGTGACGGCGGTGACCAGGTACCACCAGGCGGCGGTGCGTGCGGGCAGCCGGGTCGCGTAGCCGAGCATGCCCAGCAGGGCCGGGGCGATCCAAATCCAGTGGTGCGACCAGGAAATCGGGGACACCAAGAGGGTGAAGACGGCATTGATCGAGAGCGCCAGCGGCGGGTAGTCGGCGGCGCGGCGCATGGCGGGCACCACCAGCGCCAGCAGGGCGGCGCTCAGGACCAGCCACAGGATGGTGAGCAGCGGCTTGTGAACCTCGAAGCGCGACAGCACCGCTTGAATCGACTGGTTGGTGTGGAAGGCCGAACCGCTCAACCCTGACACATTGCCCATCCCGCCGAACCAGTACTTCACCGACGCGTGCGGCAGGACGACGAAGGTGAGCGTGGTCGCCACCGCACCGGTGATCGCGGCCGTCGCCGCGGCCTTGTAGTCGCGCCGAATCAGGAAGTAGAGGATGAACGCCGCGGGCGTCAGCTTCACCGCGGCCGCGATGCCGATCAGCATGCCGCGCCGCCATCGCGGCTTCTCCGCCAGACAGTCGGCCACCACCAGCACCATCAGCAGCAGGTTGACCTGACCGAAGTCCAGCGTCGAATGCGTCGGTTCCAGCAGCAGCCCCAGCGGCGTGGCGCACGCGGTCACCCACAGCGCGAGCCGCTCCCGGCTCTCCCCCGGCCACACCCGCCGCGCCACCAGGTAGAAGGAGATCGCCAACGCGATCACCGAGGTCACGAAGAACCCGCTGCGCGCCAGTTCCCAGGGCAGGAACGCGAAGGGTGAGAGCACCAGCGCCGCGAACGGCGGATAGATGAACGGCAGCCCGATCCCGATGGTGGTCTGCGGCAACGACCCGTACATGTCGCCGCCGTGCCAGAGCGTCTGCACGCCCAGCCGGTACACCTGGAGATCGATGAACCCGCCGGTGATGCGCGTGAACGGCCACACGGGCAGCAGCAGACACAGCGCGGAGAAGCCCACACAAATCGCCGGAACCAGCCACATGACCCGCCCCAATCGGCGGTCCGGCACCTTCGGCACTGCAACAGCGGTCAAACCAGTCATCCGCGACCACTTTATCGGCGACCCTCCCCGGCCGTACACCCGCATCGGCCGATCCCGTCGAAGACGCGCCGACGCGATGGTCCGGGCACGGGTCAGGACTCTCGGTGAGCACAACCCTCGTGGGACCGCTCGGGTGCACACACACTGGCGGGTAGTGCGGAGGTTGCCGACGGCTTCGGAAGGTGATCATGCGGATCGAGCAGCTCGAGTATGTCCAGGCGGTGACCCGATTCGGGTCGCTGCGGCGGGCCGCGGAGGAGCTGCACCTGTCGCAGCCCGCTTTGAGTGAGACCTTGCGGAATCTGGAGCGGGAGCTCGGGGTCGAGTTGCTGGACCGGCGGCGGTCGGGGGCCCGGATCAGCGGTCAGGGCCGGGAGTTGCTGCCCCACATCGCCCAGGTGCTCGAGGCCGTCGACCGGCTCAAGAAGGCGGCCGACGATCAGCATCGGGTCTCGCGGATGGTCCGGGTGGGGACGGTGAACGCCGCGACCGCCGCGCTGGTGCTGCCGACGATCCGGGAATTCCGCGGCGCGTATCCCGAGACGCAGGTGGAGGTGGTGGAGGCGCAGCAGGCCGAGATTCATCGGGCGCTGCGGGAGGGCAGTTTCGACCTCGGTTTGGTGAACTACCTGCGCGGTGACGATCTGACCCCGGAGTTCCATACCACCGAACTGCTCTCGGGACGGCCGGTGGTGTGCATGCGGCCGGACAGTCCGCTCGCCCAGCTGTCCGCGATCGGTGTCGAGGATCTGCTCGCCGAGCCGTTGATCGTCATGCGGTCGGGGTATGTGATGCATCGATTCGTCAACCGTCTGCTGAATGGGCGGCATCCGTTGTTCTCGTATTCCACCGACGGCGCGGAAATGGGAAAAATGATGGTGGCCCAGGGTTTGGGCGTCACCGTGCTCCCCGATTACAGCATTATCGGTGATCCACTCGTGCACAGTGATTCGATCACGTGGCGTCCGCTGGACTGCCGAGTGTCCGAGGTATTCCTGGTGGCGCAGCAGCGCAAGTCCGGCGTGCCGCCCTTCGCGGCCCGCGCCCTGCACGAGTTGTTGGTGAGACGGGCCGGGGCACTCGATTCCACGGCCGCGTGAGCCGCCTCCGACCGCCGCTCGAAAGGCGTGCGCACATGGTAGGGAAACCCGATCGCACCATCGAACCTGCCTGGTGGACAACCTATTTCGGCGATCATAGACTCGCCACCATGACAGCCGTTTCGCTCACCCGGCGGCGGCATCTGGACTTGATGCGCATCGCCGGACCGGGTTGTTCCCGCTGAGGATTCTCCGACCGCGCGCCCATTTCGCCGCGCGGGAACCCACCCCCTTTTCTTCCGACCCGATGGAGCACCTGTGTCTACGGATCATGAAAACGACCATCTCGCAGAACCTTTGAAATTCGCGTATTGGGTGCCGAATGTGAGCGGCGGACTCGTCGTCAGCACCATCGAACAGCGCACCGACTGGAGCTACGACTACAACCGGAAACTGGCCGTGCTGGCCGAGAACAATGGCTTCGACTACGCGCTGACCCAGGTGCGGTACATGGCCAGTTATGGCGCGGCCTATCAGCACGAGTCGACCAGTTTCAGTCTCGCCCTGCTGCTGGCCACCGAACGGCTCAAGGTCATCGCGGCCGTCCACCCCGGGCTGTGGCAACCGGCGGTGCTGGCCAAACTGCTGGCCACCGTCGATCACCTGTCCGGCGGACGCGCGGCGGTGAACGTGGTGAGCGGCTGGTTCAAGGGCGAGTTCACCGCGCTCGGGGAGCCGTGGCTCGAACACGATGAGCGCTACCGCCGTTCGGAGGAGTTCATTCGCGTGCTGCGCAAGAGCTGGACCGAGGACGAGGCGCAGTTCGCGGGTGACTTCTACCGGCTGCGGGGTTTCGATCTGAAGCCGAAACCCCTCGCTGCGCCGGACCGCCCGCACCCGGAGATCTTCCAGGGCGGCAATTCCACGGCGGCGCGTGCCATGGCCGGGCGGGTGTCGGACTGGTATTTCAGCAATGGCAAGGACTTCGACGGCATTACCGAACAGATCACCGAGGTGCGGGCCGCGGCCGCCGAGCACGCTCGCACGGTGCGCTTCGGGCTCAATGGATTCCTCATCGCCCGCGATACCGAGGCCGAGGCGCGCGACACGCTGCGCGAGATCATCGCCAAGGCCGATCCGGAGGCCGTGGAGGGATTCCGCGGCGCGGTGCAGCAGGCGGGCAACGCCACCGGCGACAAGCGCGGCATGTGGGCCGACTCCAGCTTCGAGGATCTCGTGCAGTACAACGACGGGTTCCGTTCGAAGCTCATCGGCACGCCCGAGCAGATCGCGCGGCGCATCATCGAGTACAAGAAGCGCGGGGTGAACCTGCTGCTGCTCGGATTCCTGCATTACCACGAGGAAGTCGAGTACTTCGGTAAGCACGTGCTGCCGATCGTGCGCGAGCTGGAGGCCGAACTGGCCACCGGCGCGGGCACTCCGGAGCCGATCGGAGCCGCACGATGACCGTGGTGCGTCCGACGACCATCACCGACGCCGAACTGGACGCGATTTTCGGGCCGATCTTCGACCGTATCGCCGAGGGTGCGGTGGACCGCGAGATTGATCGGCGGCTGCCGTTCGAGGAGGTCGGCCTGCTGCGCGAGGCGAAGTTCGGCGCGCTGCGCGTACCGGTGGAGTTCGGCGGCTACGGGGTGACGGTGCGGCAGCTGTTCCGGCAGCTCATCGCCTTGGCCGCCGCGGAATCGAATCTGCCGCAGGCCTTGCGGGTGCACTTCTCCTTCGTCGAGGATCAGCTGCTGGCCGACCCCGGCCCCGAGCGCGAGCACTGGTTGCGCGCGGTGGTGGCGGGAACACTGGTGGGCAATGCCATCACCGAGCCCGGCGTCGGCGCGGTCGACCGCTACCGGACCCGCCTGACGCGCGACGGCGAGCGGTGGCGGCTCAATGGGACGAAGTACTACAGCACCGGGTCGCTGTACGCGGATTACATTCTGGCCGCGGCCGATCGGGACGGGGAGCGCGTCGGGGTGCTGGTGGACGCGACGGCCGAAGGTGTGCGCCAGCACGATGACTGGGACGGTTTCGGGCAGCGGCTCACCGCCAGCGGCACCACCGAATTCACCGATGTCGTGGTGACCGAGGACCGCATTCTCGGTCCGGGATACGGTGCGCCCGGCCCCACCTACGCCACGGCCTATCTCCAGCTGGTGCAGTTGTCGGTGCTCGCCGGGATCGCCCGCCGCGCCGAACGCGATGCCCGCGACTGGGTTTCGGCCCGCACCCGCGGCTACACCCACTCCGCCGCGGACCTGCCCCGCCGAGATCCCCTGGTGCAGCAGGTGATCGGACGGCTCTCGGCCGCCGCGTTCGCCGCCGAGGCCAGCGTGCTCGCGGTCGCCGACGTGCTGGACGAGGTGCTGGCCGCGGGTGCCCGGGACGAAACGCTCGTAGTGGCAGCCGAACTCGCGGCCGCGCGCGCCCAACTCGCGGTCATCGACCTGGTCCTGCCCGCGACCACACTGCTGTTCGAGGTCGGTGGCGCGTCCGCGGTGTCGGAGCGGCTGCGGCTGGATCGGCACTGGCGCAATGCCCGCACCGTCGCGGTGCACAATCCGGCCATCCAGAAGGCGCGCGCCATCGGCGACCATCTGCTCAATGGCACCGACCTGCCGTTCGCGTGGAGCGCGGGCGAGCGCCCCGCCACGCAGACTCCAGGGGCTCCGCAGGATCCGGAGGCGCGGTCATGACCCGCCGGATTCGGTTCAACGCCTTCGACATGAACTGCGTGGCCCACCAATCCCCCGGCCTGTGGCGCCACCCCGAGGACCAATCGCACCGCTACAAGGAGCTCGGCTACTGGACCGAGCTGGCGAAACTGTTGGAGCGCGGGCGATTCGACGGCATCTTCATCGCCGACGTGCTGGGCACCTACGACGTGTACGGCGGCGACGACAGCGCCGCGCTGCGGCAGGGTGCGCAGATTCCGGTGGCCGATCCGCTGCTGCTGGTCTCGGCCATGGCGGCGGTGACCGAGCATCTCGGGTTCGGCATCACCACCGGCACCGGATTCGAGCATCCGTATCCGTTCGCCCGGCGGCTGTCCACCCTCGACCATCTCACCAACGGGCGGCTGGGCTGGAATGTGGTGACCGGCTATCTGCCCTCGGCCGCACGCAATTTCGGCGCGGACGATCAGCTCGATCACGACGAACGCTACAACCGGGCCGACGAATACCTCGAGGTGCTCTACAAGCTGTGGGAGGGCTCATGGGAGGACGACGCGGTGGTCCGCGACGCGGCGCGCGGCGTCTACGTGGATCCGGCCAAGGTGCATCACATCGGGCATTACGGCGAGCACTACACCGTGCCGGGCATCCATCTGTCCGAGCCGTCGCCCCAGCGGACACCGGTGATCTATCAGGCCGGTGCCTCGCCGCGCGGTGTGCGCTTCGCCGCCGAGAACGCTGAGGCCATCTTCGTCGCGGGACCCTCCAAACGGGTACTGGCGCAGACGGTTTCCCGGATCCGGGACGCGCTCCAGGCCGCGGGCCGCGACCGCTCTGCCGCCCGCATCTATGCGCTGGCCACCATCATCACCGACGCCACCGACGAAGCCGCGCGCGCCAAACACGAGGAGTACCTGTCCTACGCGAGTGTGGAGGGCGGGCTGGTGTTCATGTCCGGCTGGATGGGCATCGACCTGTCCACCTATGACCTCGACGACCCGATCGGGCAGGTGCAGAGCAACGCCATTCAATCCGCGGTGGCCGCGTTCCAGGAATTCGACGACGACGGCCGGGAGTGGACGGTCCGCGATATCGGCCGGTGGGCAGGCATCGGCGGCATGGGCCCGGTCTTCGTCGGCTCGGGCCACACCGTCGCCGATCAGCTCCAGGAGTGGGTGGCCGACACCGACCTGGACGGCTTCAACCTGGCCTACGCCATCACGCCCGGCAGCTTCGAAGACATTGTGCGCCACGTCGTTCCGGTGCTGACCGACCGCGGCGCGTACGCCACCGACTATGTTCCCGGCACCCTGCGCAACGCCTTGTTCGAGGCCGGGGACCGCCTACCGCTCGACCATCGCGGCGCGAGCTATCGCCTCGGCGGCGCGCGTTCGACCGTCTTGCCGGATACACCTTCGAACTCCTTGACCGGAAGGGAGATCCACGCATGACCTCCACCAACTCCACCCGTTCGGCCGTTGTGATCGGGGCCGGGCAGACCGGCGTCACCGCGGCGCTGGGCCTACTCGACGCCGGATTCGAGGTCACCCTCTACAGCGACCGCGACCAGCGCGCGCTGCGCGATGACGTCCCGGCCACCGGCACCGCGCTCGAATTCGGCGAGACCCAGCAGGCCGAGGCGGCGCTCGGACTCGACACCTACACCGCGCGGGCACCCCGGCACACCGGACTCAGCGTCCGCATCGCCGGACCCGAGCGCGAGGAATTGATCGCCTTCGACGGGCATTTCGAGGGCTATGCGGGCGTCGCGGTCGATACCCGGCTCAAGGCGGACGAGCGGCTCACCTCCTTCCAGGGGCGCGGTGGCCGGTTCGTCGTCGAGCAGGTGACGCCCGAGCGGCTCGATTCCCTCGCCGCCGCAGCGGATCTCACGCTCGTGGCCACCGGTCGCGGCGGACTGTCCGAGCTGTTCGAGGTCGACCCCGCCCGCTCCCCCTATGCCACGCCGCAGCGTTCGCTGCTCACGGTCACCGTGACCGGGCTTGGTCACGACGAGTCGGTGTTCGCCCATCGCAGCCGCGCGGGCGGTGCGCACAGCGGCTTCTCCATCTTCGCCGACCAGGGCGAGGGCTGGTGGGGGCCGTACCTGCACAAGGACGCGGGCCCGAGTTGGGCGTTCCTGGGTTGGGCGCGACCCGGCAGCGAGTGGGAGAAGCGTTTCGCCGCCGCCGATTCCGCCGAGTCCGCGCTGGGGATCGTGCGCGGGCTGTACCGCGACTACATCGACTGGGACCTGCCCGAGGTGGAATCCGCCCGGGTGATCACCGAGGACCCGCATTCGTGGTTGAAAGGCGCTGTCCGCCCGGTCGTTCGGTCCGGCGTCGGGCATACGGCGGGCGGCCACGTGGTGGCCTCGCTCGGCGACACCTCGGCCGCCTACGATCCCATCGCGGGTCAGGGCGCGCAGAGCGGACTGATCCAGGCGCAGCGCCTCGTCGCGGCCGCCGCCGTCCACGACGGGCCGTTCGACGAACGATGGATCAGCGAGCAGTACCGGGCCTTCCTCGCCGCGCGCGGCGACGCGGCCAACCGGGTCACCCGCCTGTTCCTCGGCGATCCCGAATTCGCCGACATCGGCGGTCAGCTCTTCGCCGCGGCCGCGGTGCAGCCGCGCTTCGCGTCCGCGCTCGTCGGACTGTTGCACCGGCCGCAGCCGTTCCTGGGCGTCGATTCACTCGCGGCGGCAGGGGATTTCATCACCGAGGTCACCGGCGAGGACGCGGCCGAGGTGCTCGCCCGCTTCGAACCCGCCGGGCGCTTCGAACGTTCCGCCTTCAACGCCAGCCTCGCCAGCGCCTGAGCGCCAGGAAAGGGAATCACCGTGAGCACGACCGGAATCGATGGGGGTGGACCATGACGCAGATCGCGGTGCCGTCGGTGACCGCGCACGTGATCGCCGACGCCGCCGAGGCGTTGGCGGTCGCGGCGCGGCTCGCCGATCGCTTCGCCGCGGGTGCGGCCGAGCGCGACGCGCGACGGCAGTTGCCGCGTGCCGAGCTCGACGAGCTGTCGGCCAGCGGGCTGCTCGCCATCACGGTGCCGCGCGCCCACGGTGGCGCGGAGGTGTCGACTTCCGTTGCGGTGGAGGTTTTCCGGCTGTTGGCCGCGGCCGACCCCAATATCGCGCAGATTCCGCACAGTCACTTCGTGTATGTGAACGCGCTGCGGCAGAACGGGAGTGCGGAACTCCAGCGCCTGCTGTTCGCGGAAGTGTTGGCGGGCAAGCGGTTCGGCAATGCGCAGTCCGAGGCGGGCACCAAGCACGTTCAGGACTACCGCACGCGGCTGCGCGCCCATCCGGATGGCGGCTTCGTGCTCGACGGGGTCAAGCACTATTCGACCGGTGCCCTGTTCGCGCACTGGATTCCGGTGCTGGCCAAGAACGACGCGGATCAGATCGTGGTCGCCTATGTCCCGGCCGACAGCGACGGGCTCACCGTCGTCGACGACTGGGACGGCATGGGTCAGCGCACGACCGCCAGCGGGACGGTGCGGCTCGAGGGCGTGCGTGTACCGGCGACCCACGTGGTGCCGCACCATCTCACGTTCACCGGACCGCAGCTGTACGGGGCCCGTGCACAGGTCCTGCACACCGCGATCGATGCCGGGATCGCCCGCGGCGCGCTCACCGAGGCGGTCGAATTCGTGCGCACCCGCAGCCGCCCGTGGTTCGAGGCCGGTGTCGAGCGCGCGCACGAGGATCCACTCACCGTGCAGCGGTTCGGCGAACTGGAGGTCACCGTCCGCGCGGCCGAGGCGCTGCTGGGTGTCGCGGGCCAGGCCATCGATCGCGCCCAGGCCGATCTGGACGATGACAGCGCGGCCGCCGCCTCCATCGCCGTGGCCACCGCCAAGGCGGCCGCCGACCGGGCCGCGCTCGAGGTGACCAATGCCCTGTTCGAGGTCTCGGGCACCCGGTCGGCACTGGATTCGCTGAATCTGCACCGGCATTGGCGCAATGCCCGCACCCATACCCTGCACGATCCGGTGCGCTGGAAGCTCCAGCACATCGGCCGCTACCTCCTCACCGGAACGCCGCCGCCGCGGCACGGTGTCCTCTGATCGGAGCCATTCATGCCCACTCTGTTGATCCTGTCCGGCAGCCCGTCGGCGACCTCGCGAACCGCGGCACTGTCCGAACATCTCGCCCAGCGCCTGCGCGGCCACGGTCATCTGGTGACCGCCGTGCGGGTGCGCGACCTGCCCGCCGACGCGCTGCTGTCCGCCGACGCCACCGATCCGGCGGTCGCCGCCGTGGTCGCCGGAATCGCGGAGGCCGACGGCGTGGTCGTCGCGTCGCCGGTCTACAAGGCGGCCTACAGCGGTGTCCTCAAGACGCTGCTGGATCTGCTGCCGCAGTTCGCGCTGGCCGGAAAGGTGGTGCTGCCCGTGGTCACCGGGGGCAGTCCCGCGCACGTGCTGGCGATCGATTACGCGCTGCGGCCGGTGTTGTCCTCGCTCGGGGCCGATCACATCGTGCCCGGCTGGTTCGTGCTCGATCAGCACATCGAACCCAATCCGGACCGGTCCGACGTCACCCTCGACCCCCGGGCCGCCGAGGCGCTGTACCCGGTGGTCGACGCGTTCTCCGCTGCGGTATCCGCGCGCCGGGTACCCGCCACCGCGGCCTGATTCGGGAGGGCATGCGAATCATGGTGCGATTCCACTGGTTTCTCCCCACCTACGGCGACAGCCGGTATCTGGTCGGCGGCGGTCACGGCACCGCCATCACCGCCGCGGGTGGCGACCGGCCCGCCGATATCGGCTACCTCACCCAAATCGCGCGCAGCGCCGAGCAATTGGGCTTCGAGGCGGCATTGACGCCCACCGGCGCGTGGTGTGAGGACGCGTGGCTGACCACCGCCATCCTCGCCCGCGAATCCGAGCGACTGAAATTCCTCGTCGCCTTCCGGCCCGGACTGGTCTCACCGACCCTCGCCGCCCAGATGGCCGCCACCTACCAACGCCACACCGGAGGACGGCTGCTGCTCAATGTCGTCACCGGCGGCGAGGATCACGAACAGCAGGCCTACGGCGACCATCTCGACAAGCGCCAGCGCTACGAACGCACCGACGAATTCCTCACCGTCGTGCGCAGACTGTGGTCCGGTGAGCGGGTGACGCTGGCGGGCAAGCACATTCACGTCATCGATGCCGCCCTCGACCGCATCCCGCACCCGGTGCCCGACATCTACTTCGGCGGCTCCTCCACCGCCGCGGGCCGGGTCGCCGCCCGCCACGTCGACGTCTACCTCACCTGGGGTGAACCGCCCGACGCGGTGGCGGCCAAGATCGCTTGGATTCGCGAGGAGGCCGCCGTCGCGGGCCGTACCCCGCCGCGTTTCGGTATCCGCCTGCACGTCATCACCCGCGACACCGCCGCCCAGGCGTGGGCCGAGGCCGAGCGCCTGCTGTCGGCTCTCGATCCCGCCACCATCGCCGCCGTGCAGGCGGGCCTGTCCCGCAGCGGATCCGAGGGCCAGCGACGCATGCTGGCCCTCCACAACGGCAGCACCGCCGCCCTCGAGGTCTCACCCAATCTCTGGGCCGGTGTCGGCCTCGTGCGCGGCGGCGCGGGCACCGCGCTGGTCGGCAGCCATACGGAGGTCGCTGCCCGCATCGAGGAGTACCACGCCCTCGGCATCGACGAATTCGTCCTCTCGGGTCACCCGCACCTGGAAGAGGCCTACTGGTTCGGCGAGGGCGTGCTGCCGATCCTGCACCGAGAAGGCCTGTGGCAGCACCCCTTCAAGACCGCGGAGTCGAGCGTCGCCGCGGCCATCCCCTTCACGAGTTGAAGCCGCGCCCGTGGGCGTCGCGCCGGATCGCTATTTACGACCGGTGAATTCGTCCATGGAGTGATAGACGCCGACCGTGTTGAGGTAGAAGTCGCGGACCTTCAACGGCAGCAGACCGGAGATGGCGCGGTTGAGGCGCGAGGTCCAGGGCAGGACGACGAGGGCCGACCCCTTCTTCATCTCGTTCCAGGAGGTGTCGACCACCTCCTCCTGTTCCAGGATCGGGGTGAACCAGAAGCCCTTGGCGCCGTCGAACATTCCGGTGTTGATGTAGGTCGGGCAGACGGTCGTGAAGGTCACGTGGGTGTTGCCGGACTGCTCCAACTCCAGGCGCACCGAATCGGACCAGCCGAGGGCGGCCCACTTGGAGGCGGCGTAGACGCTCATGCGCGGATTGGCGACCAGTCCGGCCGAGGACGCGATATTGAGCACCCGCGCCTCATTGCCCTTGTTGGCCACCATGGCGGGCAGGAATTCGAGCGTGATGTACATCGGCGCAAGGGAGTTGATGGCCATGGTCTTGTCGATATCGGCCTTGTTCTGCGTCTCCCAGAAGTAGCCGTTGCCGCGCACGATGCCCGCGTTGTTGACCAGGATGTCGATATCCCCGACCTCCGCGCGCACGGTCGCGCCCGTCTCGGCGATGGCGTCGCGGTCGGAGACGTCCACCACGTAGTGGTGAATCTTGCTCGTACCCTGGGCCGCCAGCTCGGCCGCGGTCTCCTTCAGCGCGGTCTCGTTGATGTCCCACAGCACCACATCGGACGCGCTCTCGGCGACCGCCCGCTGCGCGAAGGATTTGCCCAGGCCCATGGCGGCACCCGTGACCAGGACCTTCTTACCCGCTACCGTCTTCATACCCCTGCATACCCCTGTCGAGTGATCGGCGGAATTCACTTCTGCCGCAGTGTCTTCATGACGTTCAGGTAGAGCGTCATGGTCTTGGCCCACAACTGTTCCGACATGCCCGGCAGCGGTGCGATGGGCAGGCCCCGCTGCACCGCGATGGTCTGGGTGTCGATGTATTTCAGCAGGCCCTCGGGTCCGTGGCGACGACCGGTACCGGAAATGCCGAGCCCACCCGAGGGCGCGGCCACCGAACCCCAGGCCGCGATGAAGCCCTCGTTGACGTTCACCGATCCGGCGCGCACGCGTGCGGCGACCTCGCGGGCCCGCTCGATATCGCGGCTCCAGACGCTGGCATTGAGGCCGTAGGCGGTGTCATTGGCCCGGGCGACGGCCTCGTCGTCGCTGTGCACGCGGTAGATCGAGACGACGGGTCCGAAGGTTTCTTCGCGATAGACGGTCATGCCCTCGCGCACGCCCTCGAGGATGGTGGGCTCGTAGAAGTACGGGCCGAGGTCCGGGCGCGCCCTACCGCCCGCGAGCACCTTCGCGCCCTTGGCGACCGCGTCGTCGACATGCTTGGTGACGGTGTCGATTTGGCGCGGGAAGGTCAGCGAGCCGATCTCGTAGCTGAAATCGAGGGCCTTGCCGAGCTTCAATTCCTTGGTGTGGCCGACGAATTCGCTGACGAACCGGTCATACACGGTGTCGTGCACGTAGATTCGCTCGATCGATTCGCACAGCTGCCCGGCCGAGGCGAAGCAGGCGCGCACCGCGATCTTGGCGGCGGCGGAGACGTCGGCGTCCTCGAGCACCAACAGCGGGTTCTTGCCGCCGAGTTCGAGCGAGTAGCCGATGAGCCGCTCGCCCGCCTGCTGGGCGATGGTGCGCCCGGTCGCGCTGGAGCCGGTGTAGTCGACGTAGTCGGCGCGGGCGATGACCTCGGTGCCGACCACCGCGCCGCGGCCGAGCACGGCCTGCCACAGTCCCTTCGGCAGGCCCGCGCGCTCGGCGATATCGATGGCCCACAGCAGGGTGAGCGCGGTCTGATTGTCCGGGCGGCCGATCACGGCATTGCCCGCCAGCAGCGCGGGCAGCGCGTCGGACGCGCCCAGGGCCAGCGGGTAGTTCCACGGCGAGATGACCGCGACCACGCCCTTGGGCCGGTTGCGCACCTCGACCTGGGTGAGCAGCGGCATGACGCCGCGCGGTTTGCGGTGCGCCAGAATCGATTTGCCCTCGGCGGCGTAGAAGCGGGTGTTCACCGCGACATCGGAGACCTCGTCGAAGGCGTGCACGCGGGACTTGCCGGTCTCTGTCTGCACGATGTCGAGAATCGTGTCCTGTTCGGAGAGCACCAGATCGTGGATGCGCCGCAGCAGCGCCGCCCGCTCCCCGACCGGCACCTTCGCCCATGCGGCCTGCGCTTTGCGCGCGGTGGCGAAGGCGGCCTCCACATCGGCCACCGAGGACTGCGGCAGATCCACGATCTTGACCCCGGTGGCGGGCGCGAACACCTCCACCGAGGGCGCGCCACCCGCGACGGCGTGGCCGAGCAGCCGCCCGACCAGGTCAAAAGGCAGTGCTTCGGCCGCTGCGAGCTGCGGGGCAGTCGTCATTGCTCGCCCTCTCGAGGAGTCGTGTCCGGGTCGAACCCGCTATTTAATGAACATCGGTGTTACATGAACACTGGTGTTAGATTAATGGATGTGACGCCCACCATGTCAACCCCCACGGCCCCTCGGCGCGGCCGCCCGCCGCAGACCGAGAAGCAGGCCGACCAGGTGCGCGCCCGCATCGTGCTGGCCACCGCCGAGGTCTTCGCCGAACAGGGTTCGCGCGGGTTGAACGTGGCGCGGATCATCGAGAAGGCCGGGCTGGCGCGGCCGACGTTCTATCGCTACTTCGCCAATGCCACCGAGCCGCTGCACGCGGTGCTCAGGATTTCCAATGAGGATCTGGTCGGCGGTATTCGCGCGGCGCTGGACAAGACCGAACAGCCGGTCGAGTTGGGCATCAATCTCATCGAGGCCTACCTGCACTGGGCGGGTGGCCACGGCCCCATGCTGGCCCCGCTCTTCGCCGAGTTGCACGACCCGGGCTCGCCGGTCTCGGCCTATCGGGAGGAGGCCATCGCCGATATCCGAATCCTGGTGCGCACCAAGATCTGCGACCTGGGCCGCCCGGCCCCCCGCGATCTGGATCTCGACACGGCACTCCAAATCTGCGAGTTCGTCGTCTACCGAATCTCCGCGGCCGCACCCCACGGCGAACCGGATACCGACACCATCGACGCCGCCCGCTTGACCATGGTCCGCGGCGTACTGGCCATGCTCGGCATCCGCGAGGACATCGAATACGCCCTCGACATTCCAGGCCTGTTCGACGCAGACGAACCCGACGATGTTTAGCCGGGCTAAGCTCACGCCATGTCGGAAACCACGCCGCCCCAATCCTTCTCGGCCGTCACCCGCACAATCATCATGGACGTCCCGGTAACCCCGGCCAAGCTGACCGACCGCATCCAAACCCGCCGCATCCACATGCCCGCGGGCACCCCCGCCGGACTACACACCCATAACGGCCCGGTCGTCGGCAGCATCATCTCCGGCTCGGTCGCCTTCCGCATCGACGGCGAGCCCCAGGTCATCCTGCGCCCCGGTGACGTCTTCTTCGAGCCGGAGGCCGAACGCATCGCCCAATTCGACGCACTCGACGAGGATGTCGTGTTCCTGGGCCACTTCCTACTCTCCTCGGATCAGGAGCCGACCCTCGAATTCTTGGAGAGCTGAACGCCCGGATCACGCCGTCTTGACCGACTCCTCCGAGGACCGGGCGCGTTCGAAGCGCATGGCGGGGTCGGCGACCTTGCCGTAGCGCAGTTTTGGCAGGTCGCGCAGGTAGTTCATGTGCAGCTTCCAGGGGGCTCGATCGCCCTGCTTCGGGAGGATGTCCAGGGATCGCAGCACGTAACCGGGCTCGAAATTGAGGAAGGGCGCGGTGCCGACGGAGGGGTCGCGGACCGGGGTGGCGCTGACGTAGCCGTGGGCGTCCATGTGGCGCAGCAGCCGAATCACGTACTCGCACACCAGGTCCGCCTTGAGCGTCCAGGAGGCGTTGGTGTAGCCGATGATGTAGGCGAAGTTCGGGACCTCGGAGAGCATCATGGCCTTGTAGGCCATGGTGTCCGGGAGGTTGATCTTGCGGCCGTCCACGACGAGTTCGATGCCGCCGAAGGGGATGAGGTTCAAACCCGTGGCGGTGATGATGATGTCGGCCTCGAGCTCGCGGCCGGACTCCAGGCGCAGGCCGGTCTCGGTGAAGGTGTCGATGCGGTCGGTGACCAGATCCAGATTGCCCTTGCGGATGGCGCGGAAGAAATCACCGTTGGGCGACAGGCACAGTCGCTGATCCCACGGCTTGTAGCTGGGATTGAAATGCGTGTCGAGGTCGTAGCCCTTGGGCAGCCAGCGCTCCTGCCAGCCGCGGATCCAGGCCCGCATGCGCTTCGGATAGCGTTGCGAGAGTTGATACATCAGCGTGCTCAGGGCGACGTTCTTGCCGCGGGCCAGCGCGTAGGCGGCGCGCTCGGGCAGGAACCTGCGGGCGCGGTTGGCCAGGGCGTCCTCGGCGGGCATGGAGATGATGTACGAGGGCGAGCGTTGCAGCATGGTGACGTGCGCGCCCTGCTCGACCAGGGCCGGACCGAGGGTGACGGCGGTCGCTCCGGAGCCGATGATCACCACCCGCTTGCCCGCGACATCGACCTGCCCGGGCCAGTGCTGGGGATGGATGATCGGACCCGAAAAACGTTCCGTGCCCCCGAATTCCGGGGTGTATCCCTCGTCGTAGCGGTAGTAGCCCGAGCAGCTGAACAGGAAGTTCGCGGTCATGACCACGGTCTCGCCGTCGTGATCGACGGTCACCGTCCACCGGGCGTCCTCCGACGACCACTCCGCCCGCACCACCTTGTGCCGATAGCGGATGTGCTTGTCGATCCCGTTCTCCGCGGCGGTGTTCCGCACATACGCGAGAATCGACTCGCCATCGGCAATGGCCTTGTCCCCCAGCCACGGCTTGAACCGATACCCGAGCGTGAACATGTCCGAATCGGAGCGAATCCCCGGGTATCGGAACAGATCCCAGGTCCCGCCGCTGGCCTCCCGCATCTCCAGAATGGCGTAACTCCGCCACGGAAACGCGTGCTGCACATGGTAAGCGGCGTCGACACCGGACAACCCGGCCCCGACAATCAGCACATCGACGTGCTCGGGCGTAATGGCCATAGCTCCAGCCTATAGACCCCGCAAGAAGAATTCCCTCACAATCCCCGCGACCCGCTCCGGATCGCCCTTGTCGATGCCGAAATGGTCCAAATCCGGAATCGTCGCCCGCTCACACTGCGGAATCACCGAGGCCAGCAGTTCCTGATCGGACGCGGTCCACGCCCGGCGGTCGCGCCCGCCGTCGATCAGCAGCACCTCGGCACCGATCTCCGAGTAGTGCTCGTGCGTGCTGTCATAACGCACGTACTGCCGATGCTCGACCAGGTTCTGCGGCAACTGAGCGATCACCACGTCCCGCTCGGGTGCGTTCATGAACAGCGGCATCATCCGCCGAAACATCCACCGCGGAATCCTGCGCGCACTCTCGGGCCCCAGCTCCCGAACGAACTCGACAAACGCATCGAACGGCTTGCCCTGCGCCAAGTATTTCTCGTACGCCCCCATCCACCCGGTCGGCATCGACCCGTTGACTGACAGCCCCGGCTCGTACACCGCAACCTTGCGCAGCCCCGAATTGCGCCGTGCCGCCTCCAACGTCACGAACCCGCCATAGCTGTGCCCCACCACCAACCCCGCGCCCGTTTTGTCCTGTACGGCACGCAAATCCGCACAATCCGCCTCGACCCCGTGATCCGCCCGCTGCGGACCGCTCTCTCCCCGACCCCGGCGCTCGATCGTATGCACCGTGAACCCGGTGCCCAGCGCCTCCGCGAACCGCCCGTATCCCCGGGCGACCGACAGCACGCCAGGCACGACGATCACATCCGGCCCGCTCCCCGTGGTCAGATACGAGATCCGCGTACCATCCTCGGACACAACCGAATTCACACTCTGCTCATGCGCCGACTCGACCATCGTTCCCCCTCCCGATATCGCGCGCCGTTCACGCTACTCCGTTCGAGCCGGTCTCATTCGCGGTTGCGGAGGCCGCTGGCTCGGAGGACGCGGCGGGCGATGGCGGAGCGGATGGAGTCTTCGGTGCCGAGGATGCGGACGTGGCGGCGGGCTCGGGTGATCGCCGTGTAGAGGAGTTCGCGGGTGAGGAGGGTGGATTCGGGGCCCGGGAGGACGACCGAGACGGTGTCGTATTGGCTGCCCTGGCTGCGGTGGATGGTCATGGCGTAGACGGTGGTCACGCCGGGGAATTGGGTGGGGTGGACGAGGTAGGGTTCGGTGCCACGTTGGAGGGCGGCGCGCAGGGTGCCGTCGGGCATGCGGACGATGACGCCGGTGTCGCCGTTGTAGATGCGGGCCTCGTGGTCGTTGGCGGTGACCAGCAGCGGCTGGCCCGGATACCAGTGGGCGGCACCGGGATCGGCGCTGATGCCCGCCGCGGTGACCCAGCCCGCGGCCAGGCGGTCCCAGCGTTCGACGCCGTAGGGGCCTTGGCGGTGGGCGCAGAGCAGGCGGTGGGATTCGAGGGCCGTGAGGGCGGCGGTCGCGTCCCCGGCGAGTGCGGCGTCGGTGGCTTCGCGGGAGGCGCGCAGGACATCGGCGCGTACCTCGGTGATGTCGTCGGGCCCATACAGGGACAATTCGTCGCCGCCGTCGGCGAGCAGGGCAAGGGCCGCGTCGGCGTCACCGGCGCGGATGGCGACGGCGAGTTCGGCGATGCGGCCACCGAAGCGGCGGCCGCGGGTGAGACGGACGATGCCGCCGCGCAGGCGTTCCCGCTCCCGGCCCGACAGCGCGTCCGGATGCGCGGCGGTGCCGTGCGGATCGCCGCCGAGAATGCGGTCCAGGGCCGGATTCGCCTGTCCCGGAACCGGTCCCGCCACCAGGTCGGCGAGCACCGCGCCCGCGTCGACGGAGGCCAGCTGGTCCGGGTCGCCGACCAGGACCAGGCGGGCGTCGGGGCGGACGGCGGGGAGTAGGCGGCTCATCATGGTCAGCGACACCATGGAGGTTTCGTCGACCACGATCACGTCGTAGGGCAGTCGATTGAACTCATTGTGTTTGAACCGGCCCGCGCCCCCGCGCTGCCAGCCGAGCAGCCGGTGCAGGGTGGCGGCGGTGAGTTCCGGCAGTCCGATATCCCCCGCCTGCTCCCGCACCGACTCCTGCATGCGCGCCGCGGCTTTGCCGGTCGGCGCGGCCAAGGCGATGCGCAGCGCGGGCGCACCGGGAATGGCCTGCTGATGCGCGACGAGCAGCGCCAATACCCGGGCGATGGTGTGCGTCTTGCCGGTACCGGGCCCACCGGCGACCACGGTCGTCCATTGGGTGGCGGCGAGCGCTGCCGCCAACCGCTGCCGGTCGAGTGGGTCGCCGGGACCGCTCTGGTCGGGGAACAGCCGATCCAGCTCGCGCCGAACGAGTTCCGCGTCCACCATCGGATGCGAGGCGGCCCGCTCGGTCAGCACGCGCCGGATGGTCTCCTCCTGCCGGTAGTACCGGTCGAGGTAGAGCAGCGGACCGGCCTCGGCCCCGCCGGGCGGGTCGATCAACCGCAGCGGACGCAGCGGTCCGGACGGGCTGCCGGTCACCAGCGGACTCACCCGCAGTGCGGCAATGACGGATTCGACCTCCGGCCACGGCAGGGTGGCCGGGTCGATGGCCGATTCCTCGGTGCCCTCGGCATCCACGCCGATCTCGTGCATGCGCCGCACTTCCAGGCACACCGACCCGGATCGCACGGCGCGCACGGCCAGCGCGGTCGCGAAAACCGCTGCCTCGGACCGTTCCCCACCGAGCCGAGCCAACCGCAACGCCACATGCACATCCGCCGCCGACAGCACCCCGGCGGTATTGAACACCTGCAGCAACCCGGTTCCGCGCTGCGCCAATTGAATCGAGGTCACCGGCCGAGCACCTCCGTGTCTCCGGCGAGCAGGGCCGACAGCTCGATGATCAGTACGGTGGGCGGGTACCAGTCGAAAACGCCACAGCCGTCCGGGGTGTCGGGCCCGACCATGCCGCGCACGAACAGATACCGGATCCCGCCGAGGTGTTCCTCCGGACGGTATCCGGGCAGCCGCCAGCGCAGATATCGGTGCAGGGCAACCGAATACAGGATGGCCTGCAACGGATAGTGCGAACGCATCATCTCCGCGCCCATGCGGTCGCGGGTGTAGTGCGCGACGGTGAGGTCGCCGCTGCCGAGCCGGTTGGTCTTGTAGTCGACAACAATGAAGCGCGGTCCGGTGGTGCGCAGCACGGCATCGATACTGCCGGTGAGATACCCGCGCAACGGAGTGTCGTCCAGGTGCGCCAACTGATCGGCGTAGGGCGCGAAGATGTCGTCGGCGGGGACGTGGCGTCGCCACAGGTCGGCTATGCGCGGAACCGTGACCCGCGTGGCCGTGGGGTCGTCGCCACCGGCGAGGGGCAGTTCGAAATCGAGTTCGCTCAACCGATCCTGGGTCGCGAAATCAGCGAGCGTCCCGCAGCCGATGGGTGTGTGCATGACCGCCAGCAGCGCACCGGAGAGCACATCCGGGTCGGCGTCGAACATCTGCTCACCGACCGCGTGCAGGCACCGGGACCGAATCTCCCCGGCCAGGTCGGGCGCGTCGGTGTCGACGTATTCCAGGACCTCGTGCACCAGGGTGCCGAATTCCGCGCCGTAGGGCAGCGAATTCATCAGGGAGGGCATGGCTCCCGCGAACACGTCGAGATCGTCGGCCAGCACCGACGGGGTGGCGGGTTCGTCGGCGATACCGCCGCCCTCGGGCAGGTCCGCGGCGGGCAGGGCGTCGTGGGCAGCGGCGGTGAGGGCGGAGTACGAGGTGCGCCGCCACGCCTGGTCCAGGGTCCGGTCGAAGTGGGCGGCCGCCAAAGGTTCCGTGGCGGTGGCCGTGTCGTCGACCGGCAGGCGCGCCCGGCCGATCTCACGCACCGGCTCGATGGCGATCACGCCGGGTTCGGCGGTCGACGCCCATTCCTGAATCCGTTCCAGCACCACCGAATCCGCGGGCACCGGCACCTTGTCGGCAATGGCCGGGCTGCCCGGTTCGCGGCCGAGCAGCATGCGGTGCAGGGGCGCGGTCTGGGTGTCGAAGGCCGGTGCCCACCAGGCGATCACCTGCGCGCCCGCGCGGGTCAGCGCCACATACAGCAGGCGCAGTTCCTCGGCCTGTTCCTCGGATTCGGCTCGGAGCCGACGCGCACCATAGCCCGGCGCGTCGGGTCCGCCCACGTCGAGGATGCGCCGCCCCTGATCATCGTGGAAGAGCAGGGTCGGCGGATTACGCAGCTTGGCGGCGTCCCAGGCGAAAGGTAGATAGACGACCGGGAATTCGAGGCCCTTGCTGGCGTGCACGGTCGCGATCTGCACGGCCGCGGCATCGCGATCCAGACGGCGACTGCGGTCGGCCACACTTCCCGACGCCGGGTCGCGCACCCGGTCGGCCAGCCAGCGAGTCAGCGCCGACAAACCCAAACCCTCACGCAGCGCGGCCTCATCGAGCAGCTGAGCGATCTGACGCAGGTCGGTGAGCTGGCGTTCCCCGCCCCCGAGAGCGAGTAGGCGGGGAGCCAGTTTCGTTTCGGCGCTGAGTTTTTCGGCAACGGCGGCGAATCCGGCGCGGGCGAAGAGGCGGGCGGAATCCCGCAGTTCGGCGCTGAGGCGGCCGACCAGATCCGCTCCCCCGGCGTCGATGTCCGCCGCGCTCAATCCGAGCAGTGCGGTTCCGGCGGCCAGGCGCACCCGGTCGGCGCGGTGCGGCTGTTCGAGGGCGTGCAGGACCCACAGCCATTCGGTGGCGGCGGGCGTGCCGAAAACGCTTGCGCCACCGGCCAGCACCGAGGCGACACCGGCCGTCTCGAGCTCCTTGCGCACCATCTCCAATTGGTTGCGATTGCGCACCAGCACGGCGATATCGCCGGGCCCGAGCGGCCTTTCATCGGGTGTCCCGGCATTGATCCGGACCCCGGATTCGAGCAGACCGACGATATCGGCGGCCACATCGATGGCAACGCGTTCGCGCTGGCGGCCCACGGTCGGGAAGCCCGCCTTGTTCAGCGGCCCAGCGCCCTTGCGCGGCAGGCACCGCAGGCGCAGCGGCGTCACCCGCTCAGGCGGACCGGACAGCC
Source organism: Nocardia sp. CDC160 (assembly GCF_035818795.1). Taxonomy (NCBI): domain Bacteria; kingdom Bacillati; phylum Actinomycetota; class Actinomycetes; order Mycobacteriales; family Nocardiaceae; genus Nocardia; species Nocardia sp. CDC160. Next base: position 65,819 of record NZ_JAYKYT010000005.1, read on the forward strand.
GGGAGAATGGCCGGGTCGCCGCCACCCGATGCACGGTGATCTCCTTGTGCCCCAGGGCAGCTCCACCCTGGAGGTGTTCCAATGCCGTCAGCAGGCCCGCGTCGCTGCGCCGATTGGTGGTCAGTTCCCGTTTGCTGTCGGCGTGGGCGACCGCGTCCAGATAGCTGAGCACCTCGGCCCCGCGGAAGGCGTAGATCGCCTGCTTCGGGTCGCCGACCAGCACCAGCGTCGCGTGCCCGTGGAAGGCGCGCCGCAAGATGTCCCACTGCAGCGGGTCGGTGTCCTGGAATTCGTCGACCAGGGCGACCCGATACCGATCCCGAATCCGCTGGCACGCGCGCGGCCCGTGCTCGGGATCGGCGAGCACCTCGTGCAGCAGCACCAGCAGGTCATCGAAGTCCCGCAGCCCCGAAAGCCGTTTCCGCCGAGCCGTTTCCACCCGCACGGCCTGGGCGAACGCCACCCGCTCCGCCGCCGGATCGTCCTCCCCGTCGGCCTCGGGCTGCAACATCGCGTGCGGATCCCCCACCGCCGCCGCGGCCAACCGCTGCGCATCCGCGGGTCCGAACGGCGCACCCCCGCGCGCATACCGGCTCAAATACAAATCATCGGCGACCGTGGACACGACATCGTCGATGCCCTCCACCAGCCGCACCCCCGGATCCTGCTCCCCCGCCAACCCCAACTCGTCCAGCATCCGCTGGCAGAAACTGTGCGTCGTGGCAATGGTCCCCGCATCGAAATCCGACAGCGCGGCCAGCAGCCGCTCCCGCCGGGCCGCGATCTCCCCCGGATTCCCTTGCGCCAGATGCCGAATCAACTCGTCCCCGGAAGCCAACGCCCGCTCCGGATCCCCCAGCGCCGCGGCAACTCCCACGAACCGATCCCGGGTCCGCTCCCGAAGCTCCTGCGTGGCCGCCCGACTGAACGTCACCAGCAGCAACTCGGAGACATCCACCCCCAGCTCGGCGACAAACCGCACCGCCAACCCGACGATGGCATACGTCTTACCCGTCCCGGCGCTCGCCTCCAGCACGGTCGTCCCCACCGGCAGGGCCCCGGTCAGCTCGAACCGATTCGCCGAATCCCCGAGCAGCACACCGGAATCGCCGTCGACCGCACCGGCACTCCCGCCCGGCTCGGGTGCGCGCGGCTCCTCTTCCCACAGCCCTGGTCCACCAGGCTCACTCGACACCCGGGCGTCATCCGGCACGTCGGCTACGATCTCGGCTCCCATTCCGGGAGGCGCGGCGCTGTCCCCCGCCGGTTCGGCCACCGGGAGGTTCCGCACGACGACCTCGGTGTCGAGCCCGAGCACACCGTCTCGGCTCGAGTGATCGGTGCGGCCTCGACCGGATGCGGCACCCGCGTCCACCGGTGGCGCCGAAGCTTCGGCGGACGCGGGCGAGTCCCGCTCGGCGGGCAGTTCGAACAGCTCCGGCACCTCCGGCTCCGGGGTGGCGGGCTCGCGGCGGCGGCGCGGCTCGCCCGCGGTGGTGTCGCCGCGGCGGCGGGTGCGGGTGGCCGGGCGCGGGGCCAGGTCCGGGTCGGTGAGGGAGAACAGGTCGTCAGTCATGGCTGCCCCTGATTCTCGTTGGTGAGCAACGGATTCCAGAGGCGACGCGCCAGTTCACCGAAACGGGTGGGTTCGGATTCGACGCCGGGCAGGGCGGGGGCGGCGGCCTCGGTGAGCTGGTGGAAGCGCGGGGCCGGGCCCAGGATGTGGCGGAGGTAGCGGTCGGTGTTCTCACCGAACCGGCCGTCGAATTCCTGTTCGGCGGCCAAGAGGGCGTCGTCGGGGGTGGCTCCCGCGAGGCGGCGTTCGGCGTAGACGGCCGTGGCGGCGGGGGCGATGGGCAGCGGTTCGGACAGGCCCTCGTCGCGCAGGTCGGCCAGATCCCGCAGGATGCCGCGGGCCAGGGCCGCCGTGGGTGCGGTGAGGGTGGACTGCCAGGCGGGCCGGTGATGTTTCCCGCGGCCGATGGTGATCGCACGCCAGCTCTGATGGGTGCCGGTGGCGGCGAGCGCGAGCAGCCGAATCCAGGCGGCCATGCGGTGTTTGGGTGCCAACCGCGAGTACGTGGTGCGCAGCAGGGCATCGTCGTGGACGTCGGGCACGGTGCCGGTGAGGCGGCGACCATCACCCAGATCGACGGCGATATCGATGGTGCGGGAAGGGATTTCGTGCAGCGGCCGCGCGACCCGGACCAGCTGATCGACGGTGCTCTCCACCTCGTCGAGCACGGCCGCGCCGAGGCTGAACGGCGGCAGCGACCCACGTCGCCATTCGGCCGCCCGCAAGACATTCGGGTCGACACCGGTCAGGCGGGCGGTCAGCATGCGCTCGCCCATATTCCATTTGGTGAGCCCGTCGAGCTCGATGGGCAGCCGGTCGGCGATCTCCTCTTCTTCCTCGGGCACCCGAATTCCCAAGCGCTGCCACAGGAACGCGCGCACCGGGTGTTCGGCGAAGGCCACGAGATCCGCCAGTTCGACATCCCCGCGCGCGGTGGCGGGCAGCGGTACGGGCAGGAACGGCGGCCGCGGTCCCGGCGCGCGACTCGCAGCCTGCGCACCCGCCAGTGCGACGGTGTCGAAGCTGAACGGCGCATCGATGCGGAAGTTACGACGGTCGAAGGGCTGCAACGGGTGTCGCGTCACGACCTGATCCATGGCGGCCGCGCCGACGTGCGCGCGCACGGTGTCGAGGAGTTCGGCGAGCGGAATGGCGGGCGGGCGATGCGCGCCGGAGACCGGGTCGGATCCGGTGTGCAGCAGCACGAGTCGCTCACCTGCGGCCATGATCGCGTCCAGCAGCAACTGCCGGTCCTCGCTGCGCGGGTCGCGATCGCCGGGCAGTCGATTCCGGGCCAGGGCGTCGTCACCGTCCACGCCACCGGCGCGCGGGAACACCTCGTCGTCTAGTCCGAGCAGCACCACCACGCGATGCGGCACCGACCGCATGGGCACCATGGTGCACACGGTGAGTTCCCCGGTGCGGAAGTTGGCGCGCGAGGGTCGTCCGGCCAGCCGCGCGTTCAGCAGCGCGCCGATATCACTGAGCCGCAAAGGAATCAGACCGGCCGGTTCTAGCGCCGTGGCCAGCTCCCGCCGCGCCTGCACACCCATCCAGCCCTGACTCGACGGCACATCGGTGAGCAGATCCAGGGCCCGCCCCAAGACCGCCGACCACTCGGCGGCGGGCCGCGCCGACCCCGCCGGTTCCTCCAGCGTCGACCCCCGCAGATCCCGCAGGCACACCGCCAGCCGATCCACGAACTCCGCGAACCGTCCCGACAGATCGATGTCATTGCTGTCCACGTCGTCCAGGGGCAGCACCAGATCCAGCCAGTCCTCGCTGGATTCGCCCGCCGCGACCCCGAGCAGGATTCGATCCACCGCGGCATTGAGCGTGTTCTGCGCGAAGTCCCCGAGCCCGAAAGCCTGCCGCTGCCGCTGCCCGATTCCCCAGCGCGCCCCGGTCTCGGTGGCCCATTCCCGCAGCCGCTCGATATCGTCGTCGTCGAAACCGCAGCGCAGCCGAACCGGTTCGGCCGCACACAGATCCAGCACCTCGGTGACGGTGACGCGCCCGTCGGCCAATTCCAGCAGGGTGCCGATCACGTCCAGCAGCGGATTCACCGCACGCTGTGCCCTATCGGCCAGCCGCACCCGCAGCCCGTGCGCGGGATGCCCGGGCTCGGCCCCGTCCAGGGACCACTGCCCGAATGCCGCGCGCACCAGCGGCGCGTAGCTCTCCACATCCGGGCACATGACGATGACGTCGCGCGGCTCCAAAGTCGGGTCGGCGGCGAACAATCCGAGCAGCGCGTCGCGCAGCACCTCGACCTGCCGCGACGGCCCGTGGCAGGAGTGCACGGCGACCGTGCCGTCGGCCAGGCTCGGCTCCGGCATGAGCGACCAGCGGTCCTGGCGGACGGCGGCCTGCAATTCCGACAGCAGCGTGCGCGGCCCCACGGTCTCCGGCCGCGGGTGATAGGTGTCGATGTGGTCGTATCCCGACAGCCGCTGCTGCAACTCCCGCACATCCCGACCCAGCGCGGCCAGCAGCGGATGCCGCACCCGCACACCGGAATTCGGGGTCACCTCGGCGTCGGCGAGCTTGGTCCACAGCGCCGGACTCGGATGCACCAACCACAGGTGCACCTGCCGCCCCGAGGACAGCGCCGAGAGCACCTCGAGCTGATCGGTGGTCAGCCGCGTCACCCCGAACAGCGAAATCCGGTCCGGCAGCGACACGATCGACGGATCGGCCCGCAGCCGCGCGCACGCCGCGCCCAGCCGTTCGGCGGGACTCGGCACACCCACGACCTCGCGCAGCCGCCGCCACAGCAGGGGCTGCCACACCAGATCCGACGGCAGCGCGTTCCCCGCGCCATCGCTATCGCGACCATCCGACCAGTCGGTAATCATCGCCGGACGCTGTGCCGCATAACTATCGAACAGCGCCGCGATCCGCGCCGCCGTCGCGTACCGCCGCCCGATCCGGTAACCCCCCTGATCACCGTGACCCAGATGCCGAGCCAGCACCGCGGCCCACGACTCCCCCAGCACCTCGTCCAACACCGGCAGCAGCGTCCACACCAGTCGCTCCGGCGACCACGGATCCTGCTCCGGATCCACCCCCGTCGCCTCCGCCAGCACCGTCGCCACCAGCCCGGCCGGATCCGCGAAATCGATATTGGCCGAAACGCCATCGGTTCCCGCGCCGACGCCGAGGACCGTGGCCAGCCGCTGATTGAGCCAGCGCTCGATGCCCTTGGCGGGAACCGCGACCACTTCCGGGGTGAACGGATCGCCGAGCGGATCGGCGAGCAGCTCGGCCAGCGCGTCCGCGAGCGTGTCCGCTCGTTCGGCCCGGTGAATGTGCACGAGCTGTGTTTATACAGTTGGCGAACGACATGCAAACACCACCCCTCGCGGCTCGCCGGGTGACACCTGCCACACGCCGAAGATTTGCTAGGGCGCGTCACTCTGAAATTCGAGTGTGGTATGCGACAGTGCCTTTCGGGGAGGTAGGTAGTTGTCTTTCGAAAGGCTGGTTCACATCGATGTCTGCGTCGGTGATTCCCCTGGTTCCCAGAACCGGTTTCACGGTTCGCCGGGTGGGAGACCGTTGGGAGCTCGTCAACTCTCGGCATTACGGACGCGGCGTGGTGCTACAGTCCTGGCCGCGCGAGCGCCACACCGAGGCATTCGAGCACTGCTATCGACTCAATGGCCGAAGTATCGAGGAGCTACAGGCGGCGTTCCACTGAGAACCACGAAACTCGGTGCGACAGCGTCGATTCGATAACAGAACCGCCGTTGTCCTGCAAGAGGTGCGTATCGGGCATTGTCACCTCTATTGTGTTCCCTCGTGCGTTCCCCCAAGGCCCGGCGCGTGGCCTCCTCCGCTTGTGTCCTCGCTGCCGCGGCCCTGATTCCGGCCGCCCCGGCCTTCGTTCCCGTCGCGGGCGCCATCCCCGCGCACACCCAGGGCCCGATCGCCGGATTCGACGCCGATATGAGCAACCGGATTGCCGCGGTCGATTCCTATCTCGCCGGGCGGCCCGGCATCACCGGCTATGTGATGCGCGACCGCGTCACCGGCGGCATTTATCGAAATGGCAACGCGGACACGAACTTCTGGACCGCCTCCACCATCAAGCTGGCAATCGCGGAGGATCTGCTGAACCGCGCCCGCGTCGGCGCGATCCAGCTGGGCCCCGACGACCGCGCGCTCATGGAATCCATGCTGGCAACCTCCAATGACAATGCCGCCGACATCCTCTGGAACAAGTACGCGGGCGTCGACCGCATGGCGTTCAACAACGCCTTCCGCGCCAATGGCATGACCGGTCTGGTGCCCATGCCGCCGACCACCAACATCGAGCAGGTCAAGCTGTTCCCGGACTGGGGTTTCCAGCAGTGCTCCCCCGCCGACCTGGATCGGCTCATGGACAACGTGCTCACCCGCATGCACCCCGACGACCGCGCCTACCTGCTCGACCGCATGCGCCACGTCGACACCAATCAGCACTGGGGCGTGTGGGGCGCGGGCGCGGCCATGAACCCGGGCCTGAAGAACGGCTGGTCCGACGAGCAGGGCGGCTGGGTCGTCAACTCGGTCGGCTTCGCGGGCCCCGGCGAGCGCTACACCCTGGCCATCATGACCGAACAAGGCGATCAGGGCGGTTACGCGGACGGCGCCGAAACCACCACGCACGTGGCCCAACTCCTGTTCCAGGGTCGGTGACGATTCCGGCCCGGGACCGGTGACGCCGGGCTCCTCGCCACGACTTCCCGACAATCACCGCTGAACGACCGCCCGTCTTGTATTTTCAAGAGGGTTGTCTCATAGGTCCGTTTTTGGGCGGTCCTGATTGGTCGCCGCGCCTCACGCTGCACTACCGTTACGGGTGAGTTGTCGTAGTTTTCACCGTCTGGCGAGGAGCAGGAACTAGATGAACGCCGAGAAATCCGTCGCACAGCGCCATCGGGTGGTGGTGATCGGGTCCGGGTTCGGTGGACTGTTCGCCTGTAAGCACCTGCGCAAGGCCGATGTCGACATCACTCTCATCTCCAAGACCTCCACCCACCTGTTCCAGCCGCTGCTGTACCAGGTGGCCACCGGCATCCTGTCGGTCGGCGAGATCGCCCCGGCCACCCGCATCGTGCTGCGCAAGCAGGAGAACGTGCGGGTCATCATGGGCGACGTCACCGATATCGATCCCGCCAACGGCACGGTCACCTCGCGGCTGCTCAACCAGGACTACGTCACCCCGTTCGACAGCCTGATCGTGGCCGCGGGCGCGCAGCAGTCGTACTTCGGCAACGACCACTTCGCCACCTACGCCCCCGGCATGAAGACCATCGACGACGCGCTCGAACTACGCGCGCGCATCCTGGGCTCCTTCGAGGAGGCCGAACTGGCCACCGATCAGGAGACCCGCGACCGCTTCATGACCTTCGTGGTCGTCGGCGCGGGCCCCACCGGCGTCGAATTGGCCGGGCAGATCGCCGAACTCGCCGACCGCACCCTCGACGGCACCTTCCGCAATATCGACACCCGCGACGCGCGCGTCATCCTGGTCGAGGGCGCGGGCGCGGTGCTCGCCCCCATGGGCCCCAAGCTCGGCGGCAAGGCGCACAAGCGGCTGGAGAAGATGGGCGTGGAGGTGCAGCTCAACGCCATCGTCACCAATGTCGACGCGCGCGGGGTCACCATCAAGGACAAGGACGGCTCCGAGCGTCGCATCGAGTCCGCCTGCAAGGTCTGGTCGGCCGGTGTGCAGGCCAGCTCGCTGGGCAAGATCCTGGCCGACAAGTCCAAGGGCACCGAGGTGGACCGGGCCGGGCGGGTCATCGTCGAACCCGATCTGACCATCAAGGGCTACCCGAACATCTTCGTGGTCGGCGACCTGATGTCGGTACCGGGCGTGCCCGGGCAGGCCCAAGGCGCGATCCAGGGCGGCACCTACGCCGCCAAGGCCATCAAGGCCGAGGTCGCGGGCAAGCAGAAGGTGGAGGAGCGCAAGCCCTTCAAGTACTTCGACAAGGGCTCGATGGCCACGGTGTCGCGGTTCAACGCGGTCTGCCAGGTCGGCAAGCTCGAGTTCAGCGGCTTCTTCGCCTGGCTGGCGTGGCTGGGCCTGCACCTGTGGTACCTGGTCGGGTTCCGCAGCCGCTTCGTCACCGTGCTCGAATGGTTCGTCTCCTTCCTGGGCCGTCACCGCGGTCAGATGGCGGCCACCGAACAGTGGGTGTTCGCGCGACTGGCGCTGGAAGCGCTCGACGATCCGGCCGAGGCGGCGCAGCTGGCCAAACAGATCGGCGCCGAATCCTCCTCGGGGAACGGCAAATCCGTGGCGAATGACAAATCGGGTGAATCCACTGCGCAGCGCGCGGGCTGACACTCGATTCCACCCGGTCTCGACACTGGCCTGACCGGGCGGGGTGATTGCCCTGACCGGGCGGCGTGCCCGACCAATCCGGCACACCGCCCGGATCCGAATGTTCGACATCCGTTGACATTCGGGAGAAAGGTCATTCATGGGCAAACGCCAACCGGTCGATTTGGTTCGCGAAAAGAGCGCGGGTACAACGCGACGCCGCCTGGGTTCGCTGGCGGTGGCGGGCGCGCTGCCGCTGGTCGCCGCCCTCGCCACCGCCGGAACCAGTACGGCCGAACCGGTTTCGTCCGACGAGAACCCCTCGACCGTGATCGACAATCAGCCCGCCGCCACCCCGGGCGGCACCGACGCGCAGCCGGGCGTCGTCGTCGACACACCGTTCGGAAAGCTCGCGGTGCCGATGCCGCAGACCATGGCCGACGGGGTGCACACCTATCTCGACGCCACGGCCGCCGAGGTGGAGGGCACGCCCGCGGCCGAGCCCGCCGAGGCGGACACGCTCGCCCCGGACGAGGCCGTCGCCCCGGTCGCGCCCGTGCGGGTCGGGCGCAACTCCGCCACCGGCGTGCGCGACATCCCCAACGGACCGCTGGCCCCGGTGGACCAGAGCAAGCTGCACCAGCCCGATCCGCTGGCCGCACCGGATGTCGCGCCCATTGCCGCGCCCGAGGGCAAGCTGCGCTTCGGCGACACCCAGGTCGACATCCCGGCCTGGATGAACCCGGATCAGGCCGCCCAGGTGAACGCGGTGGCCGCGGGCGCGGAGGCCGAGCTGGCCCGCACCTACGACTCGGCCGGATTCGAGCCGAGCCGCTCGGACCGCATGGCCGCGCAGACCGTCGGCACCGCGGCCGTGGGCGCGGCGATCGGCGTGGGCGTGGCGGCCCCGCTCGAGATCGCGGGCGGCATGATGGGCGGGTTCATCGGGGCGATGGCGGGCACGCCGTTCGCTCCGGCGGGCTGGGTCTTCGGTCCGGCCGCTGGCGCGACCGCGGCCGTCACCCTCATCGCCGTGCCCGCGGCCACCGCGGGTGCGGTCATCGGTGGCGCGGTGGGCGCGGTGAACGGGTACCTGGCTCCGGCCACCCCGGGCGCGCCGACCGCGGACGCTGTGGCCACGATCGACGCCAACCAAATCGATGCTGCCGCACCGGTTGACGGGGCAGTAGCTACCGAAGAGTGATAGCCGCTCTAGCCGGGCTGGAATCCCAACACCAGGGATTCCAGCCCTTTTCGCGTTCTCGTATCGACACAGTGGCTAATTCTCAGTTATGACAACGATTTCCACTCGTCCGATTCATCACCAATCCGCGTGACCGGTGGGTTCGAATGTCGGTCGTCGATGTTCCCCTGATGCGGTATCCATTGAAAAGAAAGGCACTGCATGGCCGCAGGTAAGCACCGAGCACTGAACCCCCATCGCAATAAAGTCGGCAATGTGGTGGCGGCAGGCGCGGTCCCGCTAGTTTTGGCGATCGTCGGATCCGGTGTGGCCAATGCCGCCCCCTCCGAGGTCGCGCCCGCGGCGCAGCACGACGACGCGCCCAAGCCCCAGTGGCCCGCCGCTGACGCTCCGAATGTGAGTCCCTATGAGGGCCTGCACATTCCGAGCGATACCAAGAGTTCCATCCAGTGGTCGCGCCCGGCCCCGGACAAGAGTTACCTGGCCCCCGTCGGCGTGCTGCATCCGCCCGCCCCGGTTCCGGCCGTGCCGCCGATCGCCCCGCCGCCCGGTATGTTCCGGTTCGGCGATGTGCAGGTCCCGGCTCCCGACTGGATCGACAAGGAACAGGCGATCCAGATCAATGACAATGCCGCTCAGGTCGAGGCGAATCTCGCCACCTTCCTCGACTCGATCGGCATGGAGCGTTCGCGCTCCGACCGCATTGCCGGGCAGACCATCGGCACCGCCGCCATGGGCGCTGTCGCCGGAGCCGCCACCGCCGCCCCGATCGAGCTCACCTCCGCCGCCGTCGGCGGCGTGCTGGGTCTGGTCGTCGGCGCCGGTTTCGTTCCGGTCGGTCTGGTCGCCGGTCCCGCCCTCGGTGCCGCCGTGGGTGCCGCGGTCATCGCCGTTCCCGCCGCCGCCGCGGGTGCCGCGGTCGGTGCCATGGTGGGCGCGGTGAACAGTTTCAACGCACCACCCCGCGTCGTCGGCGACTGAATCATCAACGACGACAGCCGCTTCAGCTGACAGATGTGCGCACGCGGTGGGAACCGGCGGTGAGGTCCGGTTCCCGCCGCGCACGCGACTGTGCGGCACGGGAATTCGAATCGGGACCGGTTCGGGTGTGTTGCCGATCATGTGCTCAATGCCCAAAATGTGATTTGCAGGGCGTGCGGCCGGGGCATTGACGTCCCGCAATCGCGGTGCTACTGAGGACATTTGTCCGTTCAACAGGGAGTGTTTGCTCCGTAGTGTCCAAGGCATGGACATTCCCTCACCGAACCGCAAAGGGCTGAGTCTGTTCGCCCTGATCATGATTGGCATTGGTTCGATCTTCGGATCGGGCTGGCTCTTCGGAGCCGGGCAGGCCGCCCAGGTCGCCGGACCGGCCGCGATTATCGCCTGGGTGATCGGTGCGGTGTTCATAGGCTTGATCGCCATGTCCTACGCGGAGGTGGGCGCGGCCTACCCGTTCCCCGGATCCATGGCCCGCTTCGGTTCCATCTCGCACGGCCCGGTGCTCGGTTTCATTACCGGATGGGCGGTGTGGATCGCGGTCGCGGCCCTGATTCCCATCGAATCCATTGCCAGCACGCAGTACATGTCGTCGTGGAGCTTCTCCTGGGCGCAGGGCCTGATGGAGGATGGCTCGCTGACCGTCGCGGGCATGGGCATGGCGTTCGTGCTGACCGTGGTGCTGTGGCTGTGCTGCTACTGGTCGGTGGGCTTGCTCGCCCGGGTGAACAACCTGCTCACCGCCGTCAAGTTCGGCATTCCGGTGCTGGCGGTCGTATCCCTCATCGCCTCGGGCTTCCACACCGAGAACTTCCACGGCTACGGCGGTTTCGCGCCCAACGGCTGGTCCGCGGTGCTGACCGCGGTGAGCACCTGCGGAGTCGTGTTCGCCTTCAACGGTTTCCAGGCCGTGGTCAATCTCGGTGGCGCGGCGAAGAATCCGGGCAGGGCCATTCCGGCCGCGCTGGTCGGCGCGCTGTCGATCGGGCTGGTCATCTACATGCTGCTGCAGGTCGCCTTCATCGGCGCGGTCCCGCCGGAGCAGCTCGCCGAACACGGTTGGGTCGGAATCAATTTCAACTCGCCGTTCGTCGATATCGCCAAGCTGCTCATGCTCGGCTGGCTGGTGATCATGCTGCAGTTCGGCGCGTTCATCTCGCCGTCGGGCGCGAACATCGCGAATGCGGCCTCCGCCTCGTACATGGTGCAGAACCTGGCGCAGACCGGATTCTTCCCCAAGAAGCTGGCCGAGTCGCACCCCAAGTACGGCACCGCACGCCCGGCCATGTGGCTGAATCTCGCGTTCTCGCTCATCCTGCTGCTGACCGTCGGGCACAGCTGGCACGCGCTGGCCGGAATCGTCTCCGCGGCCATGGTCATCTCGTACCTGATCGGCCCCATCGCGGTGGGCGTGTTCCGCAAGACCAAGCCCGAGCTGCCGCGGCCCTTCCGGCTCCCGGCCGCGAATGTCATCACCCCGCTCGCCTTCACTCTCGCCGCCTGCGCGCTGTACTGGACGCACTGGCCCAATACCGGTCGCATCGTGTTCATCACGCTGCTGTCCGTGCCGATCGCGGTGGCCGTGCTGTGGCGTCGCGGTGAGCGCACCGTCGCCCGGCAGCTCGCTCCGGCGTGGTGGATGATCGCCTTCCTGATCTTCATGGCGACCGTGTCCGCCCTGGGTTCGCCCGAATTCGGTGGCAGCGGCCTGATTCCGGGCGGCGTCGATATCGCGCTGGTCGCCGTGGCCGCGCTGGCCACCTACTACTGGGCCGTGCGGGCCGGTGTGAAGGCACACGAGTCGGGGCTGCCGGGCCCGGATCCGGTGCTGGACGCCGAGCCGGAGCAGGAGATCGTTCCGCTCGACGACATCATCGGCACCGAGCGCGATCGCACGCTGCAGCACGCCTGAGCAATCCCTCCCATCCACGTCCTAGCAGAAGGTCCCGTCATGGCCATCTCGGTCTTCGATTTCTTCTCCATCGGTATCGGCCCGTCCTCCTCGCACACGGTGGGCCCGATGCGCGCGGCGCAGTTCTTCGCCAATCGCCTGAAGGAAGACGGCCTGCTGTCCCAGACCGCCTCGGTCCGCGTCGAGTTGTTCGGTTCGCTCGGCGCGACCGGCCGCGGGCACGCCACGCCCAAGGCGGTCCTGCTCGGACTGGAGGGGCACTCCCCCAACACCGTCGATCCGGATGTCGCCGACGAGGACGTGGCGCGCATCCGGCGCACCAAACGGCTGCGGCTGCTGGGCACCGAAATCGGTGATACGCACGAGATTCCGTTCGACGAGCCGACCCAGCTCATCCTGCACATGCGCCGGGCGCTGCCGTACCACGCCAATGCCATGACCCTGTTCGCCTACGACCGCGACGGAATCCCGTTGCTGGAGAAGACGTATTACTCGGTCGGCGGCGGGTTCGTGGTGGACGAGGACTCGGTGTGCGCGGATCCCGACAAGGACGACACCACGGTGCTGCCGTACCCGTTCAGCACCGGCGCGCAGCTGCTGAAGTTCGCCCGCGAGACCGGGCTGTCGATCTCCTCGCTCATGCTGGAGAACGAGAAGGCCTGGCGCACTGAGGAAGAGATTCGGCGCGGACTGCTCGACATCTGGAATGTGATGCAGGAGTGCATCACCCGCGGGCTGTCTCGTGAGGGGATACTGCCCGGGGGACTCCAGGTGCGACGACGCGCCGCGGCCTCGGCACGGCAGTTGCGCGCCGAGGGCGATCCGATGATGCACCGCACCGAATGGACCACCATCTACGCGATGGCCGTCAATGAGGAGAACGCGGCGGGCGGACGGGTCGTCACGGCGCCGACCAATGGCGCGGCGGGTGTGCTGCCCGCGGTGCTCTCGCACTACGTCAATTTCGTGCCGGGCGCGGACGAGGAGGGCATCATCCGATTCCTGCTCACCGCGGGCGCGATCGGCATGCTCATCAAGGAGAACGCGTCGCTCTCCGGTGCCGAGGTCGGCTGCCAGGGCGAGGTCGGGTCCGCGTGCTCGATGGCCGCGGGCGCGTTCGCCGAGGCCATCGGCGGCACACCCGAACAGGTCGAGAATGCCGCCGAGATCGGCATGGAACACAATCTCGGCCTGACTTGCGACCCGGTCGGCGGCCTGGTGCAGATCCCGTGCATCGAACGCAATGGCATGGCCGCGGTGAAGGCCGTGACCGCCGCGCGGATGGCCATGCGCGGCGACGGCAGCCACAAGGTCTCCCTCGATGACGTCATCAAGACGATGAAGGAGACGGGCGCGGATATGAGCGTCAAGTACAAGGAGACCGCGCGCGGTGGGCTCGCGGTGAATCTCACCGAGTGCTGAGAGTCGTTCGGCCACAGGGCTATCGACAACCGGGCGGTACGTGATGAGCGTGCCGCCCGGCGGCGTTTCCGGGAAGCGGTCAGACCGTGAGCAGACGGGCGGTGCGCGTGAACAGCGTGCCGCCCGCAGCCAAGGGCAGCAGGGCCGCGTCCAGGCCGGTGGTGTCGGCGGGCCGCTCGTCCGGATAGGTGAGGACGCTCTCCATTGCACGCGGATCGGTCAGGGCGTCGTCGGTGACGGCGTCCGAACCCAGTTCGAGACGATGCCGCAGCAGGGGTGTCGTGCCGAGGTCCGCGGTCAGTTCACCACTCCAATAGCCGTGGTCCTCACCGGTGCGGCCGATCTGCACGCGCTCGCGAAGCCGCAGGCGCGCACCGGGTTCCAGGCGCACGGTGGTGAACGTCTCGTGTTCCGCGCCGCCCGCGACGACGGTCGGCTCCGGATCGAAATCCAGCTCCCCGCCCGCGGCGACCTCGAACTGCCAGTGTGCCACCGACTTCCGGGTCTCGCGGCCGGGCAGCGCGATGGTGGCGGCCACCGAGCGCACGGCCAGCCGCGCGCCCTTCCCCACGGAGACAACGATATCCAGGACGTCGCCGCCCAGCGGGGTGGCGGCCGTGCCGATCAGGTGCACCGTGTCGATCCCGGTGCGCCGCGCCGCCAGGCCGCCGACCGCGTGAATGTGCGGCAGCGTCCCGGCGGTCGCGGTGATGCGGAGCTCAGTGCGAATGGGCACTGCCCGCCGCCGAATTCGCAGCGGCCGCGTCCTGCTCGGCGGCCAGGCGCAGCTGCTCGCGCACCCAGGCCAGCACCGGTGTCGCGGCCGGATCCTCGGTCAGCGAGGTGAATACGAACGGCCGCCCCTCGCGCACCTTGGTCGAATCCCGGTCCATGACACTCAGATCCGCGCCGACCATGGGCGCCAGGTCGGTCTTGTTGATGACCAGGAGGTCCGACCAGGTGACACCCGGCCCGCCCTTGCGCGGGACCTTGTCGCCACCGGCGACGTCGACCACGAAGATCTGGGCGTCGATCAGGCCCGAGGAGAAGGTGGCGGTCAGGTTGTCGCCGCCCGACTCGACGATGATCAGATCCAGGGGCGGGTTCGCCTCGATCAGATCGTCGATGGCGTCGAGGTTCGCGGTGATGTCGTCGCGAATGGCGGTGTGCGGGCACCCGCCGGTCTGCACCGCGGTGATGCGCTCGTCCGGCAGCACCGCGTGCCGACGCAGGAAGTCGGCGTCCTCGGTGGTGTAGATGTCATTGGTCAGCACGGCCAGCGACAGTTCGTCGCGCAGCTGACGGCACAGCGCGGCCGTCAACGCGGTCTTCCCCGACCCGACCGGTCCGCCGATCCCGATCCGGAGCGGCTCCCCCGGCGTCCGCTCCCGCTTGGGGCGGTCGTGACTGTGATCGTGCGGTTCCCCGTCGATGAGGTGAGGTGGCATGTTCGCTCCTTTCCTCCCTCATCCTGGCGCAGCGGTGTAAACCCGATGTAACCCGGGCTCCGACCGGCTAGGACGCGAACAATGGCATCTCGCGGCGCACATGCCGCTCGGCCAGCACGTCCTGCAGCGGATCCGAGAGCGCGGCAAGGCCTTTGACCGCCTCCTGCGCGGTGGCGTCACACACCTGGGCCAGCCGGATCGTGCACGCGGCGACGGCCGCCGGATCCAAGGCGAGCAGACGCTGCGCGGCGGTCGCGGCACCGGTCATGGTCGTGTAGACGGTGACGGCGGCAATGTCCTCGGGCGACGCCGCGCAGACGGTCCCGACCACGCCGAACACCGTCGAAATGTGCGGGCGGGAACCCAGCGCACCCCAATCCCCGTCCGGCCACACCTGTTTCGCGAGCCGCAACAGCCCCCGCCCCTGCGCGCGCGAGGCGGTCCGCGCCGACGGCGATGGCATCCGAGCATCGGCCTCGAGCTCGGCCCGCCCGGGCTCCAACGTTCCGGCGCAGACCGCCGCGGCGAGCGATGCCGCGACCAATCCCGAGGTCCTGATCCGCCGCCGCAGATACAGCTCGACCCCGGCCACGTCCCGCAGCAGCCCGGAGGCCACCGCCTCCTCGACCCCACCGGAATGCACATGCCCACCGATCGGCAATCGCGAATCAGCGAGGGTGAGCAGCGTGGCCAGACTCATCGGCCCACATCCGGATAACGCATGGGCCGATCCTAAGCGGCCGCGTCGAGCGAGCCGCAATGCGTGTTCGGTTGTGTCGTGGCGGATACACAACCGGTGTCGCCGAGGGAACAGAACTTTCGGTGGGTCGGCCGAAGAATTGCCTTCACCAACAAGGCAATCGAACTTCGGAGGAATACCGTGTCCCGTCTTCTCACCGCCCTCGGCGCGACCGCCGTCGCCTTCGCCGCGTCGGCCGCGCTGTCCGTTGCGGGCCTGCCGACCGCGGTCGCGGACACTTCCGCGCCGAACACGTCGGTGACCACACCGCAACTGGTGAAGACGCAGGGGTGGCTCAATATCTACAGCGGCAGCGCGCCGCAGGGCACCGACGCGGTCCAACTGCGGGTGCTCACCGATCCGACGGTCGGCCCGCGAGTCACCGATGCCGAGGGCCGCTCGCTGTATCGCTTCGACAAGGACACACCGAAGCCGTCGCGGTCCAACTGCAGTGGCGACTGCGCCGTCACCTGGCCTCCGCTGCTGGTCAAGCGCGGCCAGGGCCTGTATCTCAATGGCGTCGATCCGGCGCAGGCGGGATTCATCGAGCGTGCCGACGGCTCCTGCCAGATCACCGTGGGCGGATGGCCGGTCTACTACTTCTCCAAGGATCAGAAGCCGGGCGATCTCAATGGCCAGGGTGTCGGCGGCACCTGGTTCGCGGTCGGCCCCTCCGGCGGCAAGGCGATCGCGAAGTAGGCGAACCGCTGCCTTGTACTCGAACGTTGCTGGGCCGCAACGATTTTCCTCGGAGTTTGCTGAATTCCGAACCGGCGGTCCGTGACCATCACCTACGCTCGTAGAGGTGAGGTACGCAGCGTTGGCGATGCTCGTCTGCACCGCGATCTCAGGGGCGTTGATTCTCGGCGCGTGGCTGACCCGAAGCGAGGTGCGGCGGGCACGCGTGCGCCACGGACGCCACCGGCGGCTCCCGCCCGCACTCGTCTTCGGGCACGTGACACTCGCGCTGATCACCGCCGCCGCCTGGACCACCTTCGTCTTCGTCGGTAGCCACGGCCTCGCCACCTCCGCGGTCGCCCTCCTCGCCGTCACGGCAACCCTGGGCGCGACCATGTTCGTGCGCTGGATACCCACCTACCGGTCCCACTCGGCCGCCCTGGACGGCCCGGGCGCGGCGCACCGAGCCAGCCGCGCCACGAACCTCCCGATTCGAGTCGTGTTGGCCCACGGCGCTTTCGCCATCGCCACCGCGACCTTGGCGACCTTCGTGCTCCTCACCAACCGCTGACCGCACCCTCATCTTGTTATGCCTTGGTGCGGGCGAGGAGGTCGGTGACGGGGTGGGTGTTGATGATTCGGGCGGCGGGAATGCCGAGGTCGAGGGCTCGTTGGGCGCCGTAACCGAGGAAGTCGAGTTGGCCGGGGGCGTGGGCGTCGGTGTCGATGGAGAAGTCGCAGCCGATGTCGAAGGCCAGTTTCAGCAGGCGGGTCGGCGGGTCCCGGCGCTCGGGGCGGGAATTGATCTCGACGGCGGTGCCATGATCTCGGCACGCGGTGAAGACCTGCTCGGCATCGAAGGTCGATTCGGGGCGGGTGCCGCGATTGCCCTCGACGAGACGGCCGGTGCAGTGGCCCAGGATGTCGACCCGGGCGTTCGAGACCGCGCGGACCATGCGCCTGGTCATGGCGGCGGACTCCATTCTCAGTTTGGAGTGGACGCTGGCGACCACGATGTCGAGGCGGTCGAGCAGGTCCGGTTCCTGGTCGAGAGTGCCGTCATCGAGGATGTCCACCTCGATACCGGACAGGATGCGCATCGGGGCGAACCGCTCGCGGAGTTCGTCGAGGACATCGAGTTGCTGGCGCAGGCGGTCGGGCGACAGACCGTTGGCCACCGTGAGGCGGGGTGAATGGTCGGTCAGGGCGCAGTATTCGTGGCCCAGGGCCTGGGCTGCGGCCATCATCTCGGCAATGGGGGCCGAACCGTCGGACCAGTTCGAGTGCAGGTGCAGGTCGCCCTTGAGCGCGGCGCGTAGTTCGCCGCCGCCCAGGTCCTTGGCCGAGATGCGCAGCTTGGTCAGGGCGTCGGGTTCGCGACCTGACCAGGCCTGGGCGATCACCGCGGCGGTCTTGGGTCCGATACCGGGCAGGGACTGCCAATCATTGGCGCGGCCCAGTTGCTGGCGCTGCGCGTCGTCGAGTCGTTCGATGATGTCGGCGGCATTGCGGTAGGCCATGACCCGTCGGGGGTCCTCGCGGGCTCGATCCTTGAAGAACGCAATCTGACGCAGGGCGACGACAGGGTCCATGTCACCAGTGTGCGCCCCACACGCTATTCGAGTTGGGGGGCGGGCTATTCCACGGCCTTGGCGATCAGGAGCAGCGAGACCACGACGCCCGCCACCACGACGGCGCCCAGGTGGCCCGCCGACCGACCGTAGTCGACCGTCGAACCGGCCACGACGATCGCGAGGATGAGAAAAAGTAGGCGCTTCACCGCTGACTCCCGAGACTCGTTCCCCACCGTAGAAGACGCGGATTCGCATGCACCACAGGGCAATAGGCTACTGGCAGCGCAGGGGCGACGGCTCGGCAGCGGTGGTCCGACAGGGCCGATTCGGGTTCGTCGGTTACCTTTTCGGGTGCCCGTTCGTCATATAAGCGACGACCGAAACACCGAGGTCGTGGAAACCGACGAATGGAGACCCTCGTGCTGACCAACGTGCTGTACGTGACCGTGTATGTCACCGATCAGGATCGCGCCCTGAAGTTCTACACCGAGGGGCTCGGCCTGGAGAAGCATGCCGACTACTCCGGGCCCGACGGCCGATTCCTCACGGTCAAGACGCCCGGGAGCCCGATCGAGATCATTCTGTGGTCGCATGAGTCCTCGGCGGGCCAACCGGTCGCCGCCGAGGATGTCGCCGCACCCGGGCCGATCATTCTCGAGTCCAAGGATCTGCGCAGGGATTTCGAGATCCTGCGCGAGCGCGGTGTCACCTTCCGCGAGGAGGCACCGGTGGACTATCCGTTCGGGGTCCGGATCGAGGCCGTGGATCCCGATGGCAATCGAATCTCGCTGCGCCAGCAGCGCAATGGAAGGTGATGACATGCAGACCAGGCCGGGGAACCTGGTGACCGAGGCATTCGAGGATCAGCGGGAGCGGCTGCGCGCGGTCGCCTTCCGCATGCTCGGATCCCATGCCGACGCCGAGGACGTGGTCCAGGAAGCGTGGATGCGCCTGGCCCGCCAGGATGCGGTGGCCATCGAGAATCTCTCGGGGTGGCTCACCACGGTGGTCGGGCGAATCAGCTTGGATCTGTTGCGCTCTCGCAGCACCCGATCCGAGTTGTCCTACGAGGACGGGATATCCGACATTCTGGTAGTCGACGATGCGCCCGAGCCGCTCGACCATGTGGCACTGGCCGATTCGGTGGGCTTGGCATTGCTGGTGGTGCTGGATTCACTCGCACCGAGTGAGCGGCTGGCCTTCGTCCTGCACGATATGTTCGGGGTCTCCTTCGCCGAAATCGGTCAGATCCTGGGCAAATCCGCCGATGCGACGAAGATGATCGCCAGCCGCGCCCGCCGCAAGGTGCGCTCCACCGACCGGCCGACGGGTACCGGACGTGCGCACCGCGAGGTGGCCCAGGCCTTCCGCCGTGCCGCCCTGGGTGGCGATTTCGAAGCGCTGCTGCGTGTTCTCGATCCCGAGGTCGAACTCAGGGTCGAGACCCCGGGCGGCAGCTTCGTCACCCTCGGCGCCACCGAGGTGGCCTCGCGCGCCCGCATGTTCTCCGGCGAAGTCGCCCACCACCGCCCGGTCCTGGTCGACGGCCTCCCCGGCTACCTCGCCTGGCGCGAGGACGGTACCCCGCTATCACTGAGCTCGTTCACCATTGCCCACCACCGCATCACGGCCATCACCATCATCACCGACCCCGTCCGGCTGGCGGCGCTGGAGCTACCGGACTTCACCAGCAAAATCCCTGCTGCGGGTGAAGAAGGAACACGGCCATGAAAGCGATCGAAATCGCCGACGCGATTCCGGCGAGGGCCAGGGTCAACCGATTGCGGCGGACCAGGGCGAGAACGACGAACGGTGCGGCCCAGAACAATCCGGATCCAATGACCCATGGGATACCGCCCGGATTCAGTCGGGGATGCAGGTTCGACTCGACATCACATCGAGTGTCGGCGCTCGAGAGCGCACTGAGGATGAGGAGGTAGGCGCCCACCGGGTAGACCCACAGGATTGCCGCGATCCCACCGAAGAACCACCCGGTGCCCCGCCGCAGATTGGATGCAGTAATCGTCATGCCTCGATGGTCACCGTGATCAAGATCGCCTACATGAGGGGTTCTACTCGAATTGACCTGAACCAAGCTCGAGGTTGCAGGGTGGAGGCGGTATTGGATGACTAGGTGGAGGAGTTGCTGTGCGTACCATTCGACTTCATGAGTTCGGGGCGGCGGAGAATCTGCGGTACGAGGCGGTGGCGGATCCGGAGCCGGGGGCCGGGCAGGTGCGGATAGCGGTGGAGGCGGCGGGTGTGCATTTGCTGGATACCGCACTGCGGCAAGGGATCGAAGGCGGGCCGATGCCCCTGCCACAGTTGCCGACGATTCCCGGACGCGAGGTGGCGGGAACCGTCGAGCGGGTCGGGCCCGGTGTCGAGGAGAGTTGGGTGGGCCGTCGGGTCGTCGCCCATATCGGGCAGGCCCCGGGCGGGTACGCCGAGCTGACGGTGACCGAAGCCGAACGGCTGCACGAGATTCCGGAGGCGCTGGACGCGGGGGCCGCGGTCGCCATGATCGGGACGGGGCGGACGGCCTTGGGAATTCTCGGGTTCGCCGAGATCGGTCCGGAGACCGTGGCCATTGTGCCGTCGGCGGCGGGTGGCATCGGGACCCTGCTGGTGCAGTATCTCGCCGCGGCCCGGGCCACGGTCATCGGGCTCGCGGGCGGGAAAGCCAAGGCCGACCAGGTTTTCGAGAACGGCGCGGACCTGGCGCTGGACTATCTGGATCCGTCGTGGCCCGATGCCGTCCGGGCGCGATACGGGGACCGTCCCGCCACCCTGCTGTTCGACGGAGTCGGCGGTGAGATCGCCCGGGCCGGTGTGGATCTGCTCGGCAAGGGTGGCGTGCGGCTGGTGTTCGGTTGGTCCGGCGGCCGGGTCGAGTTCGATGAGCGCGAGCTGGCGGAGCGGGGCGTGACCTCGCAGACGGTACTGGGCTCGCCGATGCTCGAGCGCGCGGGCGGTCTGCGCGCCTTGGAGACTCGCGCGCTCGCGGAGGCCGCGGCCGGACGACTACGTCCCGCGGTGCACCGCTTTCCGCTGGCGGACGCCGCGGCGGCGCACCGCGCCCTCGAAGGTCGGGAGACCACCGGCAAGGTGGTGCTAATCCCCTGACCGGCGGCCGAATCCGCGTTCCATGAAGCGTTGCGCGGCACCTCGGCGCAAATCCGTCCAGGCCTGGACCGGACCGGTCCACCAGGGCGAGATCTCGAGGGGCCGCGCGACGACGGCATGGCAGATGAGATTGGCGGCCTCGTCGGCGGTGAGGCCGGGCACGCCGGAGAAGTCGGTGGGCGCGCTCATGCGGGTGTGGACCAACGGCATGTACACCGAGGTGGTGGTGACGCCATCGGCCGCGATTTCCGTTGCCACGGTGCGCAACCAGATGTCGAAGGCCCCCTTGGACGCACCGTAGGCCGACCAGCGCGGCGCGGGCGGCATGCGCAAACCCCAGGTCGAGATGTTGACGATGTGCCCGCGGCCGCGTTCCCGCATGCTCGGCAGCAGAGTCAGCAGCAGGCGCACCGGGCCGAGGTAGTTGACGTCGATGGTCCGGGTGAAATCGTGGAAGCGGTCATAGGATTCGTCCAGCGGCCGCCGAATCGAGTGGCCCGCGTTATTGATCACCACATCGACCCGGCCGTGCTCGGCCAGCAGGGCGCGCCCCAACTCCTCCACGGCATCGAATTCAGTGATGTCCGCGCTGTACACGAACGCCGTGCCGCCCGCCTCTCGGATCTCGGCGGCGACGGCGTCGAGATCCTCCTGCGAGCGCGCGACCAGCAGCACCGTCGCACCCGCCCCGCCCAGCTTCTTGGCGGCCGCCTTGCCGATGCCGTGCGAGGCACCGGTCACCAGCACCACGGTGTCGGAGACCGCCTCGCGCAAGGCTTTCGCGCGCGGGCGGGAGGTGGGATAGAAGATCTTGGTCGCTACGCGTTCCGCCAAGGGACGGCCATTGGACCCAACCTGGTTCGCGGTGTTCGGGGCGTCGTGCTCGGCCACGGTTTCGAGGGTAGCCCGCCCGGCCGGTTCACGATCGAGGCTTGGCGAAGCAGGCCACGACCGCCATTCCGGCGAGCAGCACCGCGCCGGTCGTGGTCGCCACATGCATGCCGGTGACGAAGGATTCGCGCGCCGAATCGATCAGCGCCGCATTGTCTCCCGCGTCATTGAGGGTCTCCCCCAGCGTGGGCGCGAAGTTCCCGCCGGACCGGAACACCAGCGCGGCGAGGGATCCCAGCAGCGCCAGGCCCAGACCATTGCCGAGTTCGAAGCTGGTCTCGGAGATGCCGACCGCCGACCCGGCCCGCTCCGGCGGCACCGAGGACACCGACACCTCGGAGACCAGTGTGAACGCGATGCCGAAGCCGATGCCCGCCACCACGGAACCCGCGATGTACCAGCCGACTCCACCGTCCACCCCGACTCCGAGCAGCAGGAGGTTGCCCAGCGAGGCCATGCTCAACGCCAGCACGAAGGTGGTCTTGGTGCCCAGCGTGCGACCGATGCGCGCACCGCTCATGGAGAACACGAACACCACCACGGCACTCGGAATCCCGAGCAGCGCCGACTGCAGCGCGTCGCGGCCGGTCACCGACTGCAGGTACATGCTGGTCAGATAGCTCATACCGGCCAGCGACAGCATGCCGACCGTGCTGGAACCGATCGCCACCGAGAACAGCCCGCGCTTGAACAGGCTCAGATCCAGCAGCGGTTCGGCCAGGTGCCGCTGGCGGCGGATGAACGCGGTCAGCAGCAGCACGCCGAGGATGCCGATGCCGAGCGAGGGCAGATCGAATCCCTCGGCCGCGCAATGCTTGATGGCGTAGATGATGGGCAGGATGCCGCCGATGGACAGCAGCACGCTCGCCCAATCGAGGGGTCCGCGCCCGGCCGCGCGATGCTCGGGCAGCAGGAGTGGACCGAAGACCAACAGCACCAACAGCACCGGCGTATTGATCAGGAACACCGAACCCCACCAGTAGTGGTGCAGCAGCACGCCGCCGATGATCGGCCCGACCGCCGACCCGCCCGCGAAGAACGCGGTCCACACGCCGATGGCGGTGGCCCGGGCCCGATCATTGGGGAACAGCGTGGAGATCAGCGCCAGGCTCGACGGCAGCAGCGTCGCGCCGCCCATGCCCATGAGCGCCCGCGCCGCGATGAGGACGCCCGCGCTCGGGGCGAAAGCGGCCAGCACCGAGGCGATTCCGAAGACGGTGGCACCGGCGAGCAGAATATTGCGCCGCCCGATCCGGTCACCCAGATTGCCCATGGTGATGAGCAGGCCCGCGATCATGAACCCGTAGATGTCGAGGATCCAGAGCTGTTGCGTCGCAGACGGATCCAGGCTCTGGGTGAGCGTCGGCATGGCCAGGTACAGCACCGACATATCCATCGAGACCAGCAGCACCGGCAGCAGCAGCACGGCCAGACCGGCCCAGGCACGGCGCGGCGTCTTCGCGTCGGGACGCGCGAGGGTACTCGTCATGACCTATCCTTCGGGCTGATCGCGGGCTGGAATCGAGATTCACGCGTACGACGTACGCGCAACAAGGGTACAGTGTACGCATAACCGGTGCGGGAAGGGAAGAATTCGTCCGATGACCGAGGCCAAGCTCACCCGGGCCGCCATTGTGGACACCGCCATCACGCTGGCCGACGAGTCCGGACTCGACGCCCTGTCCATGCGTCGCATCGCCGAGCGCATGAATGCCGGGGCCATGTCGCTCTACCGGCACATCCCCAATAAGGACACCCTGCTGGCGGCCATGACCGACGAGGTCTCGCGCCGCAATCCCTATCCCCCGGCCGAGGGCCAGAACTGGACCTGGCGCGACCGCGTGCGCATTGCCGCCGAGGTGGACTGGCGGCTCTACCAGGAACATCCGTGGGTGTTGTTCACCTTCGCGGTGCCGCGCTACAACTTCGGCGAGCACAGCCTGATCGTGCTGAGCTGGCTGGTCGAGGGCTTCACCGAACTGGGCGTCGACACCCGCGAGGCCACCCGCATGTCGCTGTCGGTCTGGAGCTATATCGCCGGGGTCGCCCTCCAGGAGGTCAGCGCTCGCCTCCTGCCGGGCCGCGACAGCACCGCCGAGGAACGCTCCGGCCTCACCGCCCTCCTCGACGGTGACCCCCACTGGCCCACCCCCTCCGCCCTCGCCCCCCTCGAAGGCTCCGGCGACCTCACCCTCCTCACCCCCGAACACCTCCTCGAATCCGGCCTCGCCGACCTCTGCGACGGCTTCGAGTCCCGCGCCGCCCGCTGATTCACCCCGCTTCCGCGGGTGACACCAGGCCGCCACATACACCCCGACTTGACATCTCGCGCACAATTGCACGCTCTGCAACTGCGCTCGATGTGCATCGTCGCGCGAGATGTTTCGCCGGGGTGGACGATTCGCCGTCGCAGCCGTTCAGTTGCGGATGTCGCCGTCGAGGTAGACCCACGCGCCCTGGTCGCGGCGGAAGCGGCTGTTCTCGTGCAGCTCGCCCGCCGCGCCGTGGACTCGGTAGTGGGCCCGGAATTCCACCGTGCCCTCGGTGTGGAATGGTCCGCCGCCGGTCGCGCCGAGGATTTCGAGCCGGTCCCAGCGCAGGGCCGGGTCGAAATCCACGTCGGCGGGCCGGGTTCGGGGGTCCCAGCTGCGCAGGAGGTAGTCCTCGTCGCGCACCGCGAAGGCGCTGAAGCGCGATCGCATGAGTTGTTCGGCCGTGGTCGCCTGCGCCTCGCCCCGATGCAGCCGCCCGCAGCATTCCGCGTAGGTCGCGGGCAGACCGCACGGGCAATCCTGTGGAATCGGCTGGGCTCGGCGGCGCTTCGACATGCCGCTAAGCGTAGAAGCTGCGCCCGCCGAGTCCTCCGGACACCGACCACACCTCGACGATCCGGCCGTTCTCGGCGCGCAGGATATCGGTCCCGCTCAGCTCGACCACCTTCTCACCGGGCCGGGTGATCGTCACACCGTAGGGCTGAGCCACCAGCCCGGTGCCGGTCTCGTCCATCTCGACGACCGGCACGCCCTGCGGGGCGAACACCAGCCCGGGAATCTGCTTGTGGAACACCTCGATCTGCTCGGCGAAGGCGACCGGATCGTGAATGTCGTCGTAGACGCTGACACCCGGCTGGGCGTAGCGCAGCGTGAACTCCGGGGCCATGACGTCCTCGACCGGAAGTTCCCGGTTCCAGATGGCAGCCCAGCGTTCGTACAGCTCGATGCCGAAGTCCCGCATCGTCACTCCTATAGTCTCATTGATACTGTTGCCCGGGCAACGGTATAGTCTCATTGATACCGTGTCAACCTGATGCGAGCGAAAGGGAGTGCGGCATGGCCGAACTCGGCCCCCAGGACCACATTGTGCTCGGGCTCATTGCCCGGCACGGACCGCTGACCCCCTACGACCTCAAGGTCCGCCTGGAGGAGAGCGTCGAGAAGTTCTGGCCCATCCCGCACGCACAGCTCTATCGCGTGCCGCCGCGCCTGGCCGAGCAGGGGCTGCTGCGCGAGGAGGCCGAGGCGGGCGGACGCCGCCGCCGGGTCTTCCACCTCACCGAGGCGGGCCGCGCCGAACTCACCCGCTGGCTCGGCGACCCGACCTCACCCCAGCCGGAAACCCGCGACCCCGCACAGCTGAAGCTGTTCTTCGCCGATCTCGGCGATCCGGGTGATGTGGTGGCGCTGGCCCGCAATCAGGCCGCTGAGCACCGCCGCTGGCTGGAGCTCTATCGCGAGCTCTACGCCCAGATCGACCCGAACGACAGCGAGCGCGCGGTCTCCCGCGGCCGGGTGCTGCGCCTGGGCATCATGCACGAACAGGCGTACGTGGACTACTGGGAGGAATTG
Source organism: Nocardia sp. CDC160 (assembly GCF_035818795.1). Taxonomy (NCBI): domain Bacteria; kingdom Bacillati; phylum Actinomycetota; class Actinomycetes; order Mycobacteriales; family Nocardiaceae; genus Nocardia; species Nocardia sp. CDC160. The sequence goes on from NZ_JAYKYT010000005.1 coordinate 91,552, forward strand.
GCGGCGAATCCGGAGCAATCGCCTGGAGCCTGAAATCGATTGCCCGACAGGACGCTACGAGGCGCGCTCGACCGGCAGGGCCGGAACGATCGAGGCCGAGGTCGACACATGGGCCCGCTGGTCCTTATCGGAGTCGACGCCGCGCGGATGCTCGCCGCGATAGATGACGACCGCGAGCACGCCGACCACCATCACCAGCACCGCGACCGGAGCGACCACGAGGACGCCCCGGCGAACCCGCTCGACAACACCCGGTTTCCCATCAGGTTCCCGGGGTGCCATGAAAGCGGGCGGCGGGAAGGTCGGGCCGTACGGTTCGCTCATTGGTACGACCGTATTGACCGAATCACCCAAATGCGAGGCAATCGTTCAGCAAATACCGCGGATCGGGTGGGCCGGACAAGATATGCCCAGCTCACCCCGCGTGAGTGACGTCCGACTCAGTCGTCGTCGCCCACGACCACCGCGTAGGCGAATCCGTCCCAGCCCTTGCCGCCCACGGTCTGCAGGACGGTCCCGTCCAATCGTGGCTCGGCACCGATCAATTCGATGACCTCCCGGCTGGCCCGCACCGCCGCGTCAGGCGAATCCGGGTCCGCGATACCGCCTTTGCGCACCACATTGTCGACGATGATCACCGACCCGGGCCGCGTCAGCCGCAGCGCCCACGTCACATAGTTGGCGTTGTTGACCTTGTCGGCGTCGATGAACACCAGATCGAACGGCTCGGGCTGCTCCTCGGCGAGCACCGGCAGCGAATCCAGCGCCGCACCCACCCGGATCTCCACCCGCTCCCCCACACCGGCGCGATCGAGATTCTCCCGCGCCACCTGTGCGTGCTTCGGCTCGAATTCGAGCGTCACCACCTGACCGGACTTCCCCACCGCCCGAGCCAGCCACGCCGTGCTGTACCCGCCCAGCGTGCCGATCTCGAGCACCCGCCGCGCCCGCGCGGACTTGGCGATCAAATACAAGAACTTCCCCTGCGGCGGCGACACATCGATGGCGGGCAGCCCCGCCGCCGCATTGGCTTCCAGAGTGGCCGAATCCCCGTGCCCCACGAGGGTTTCGACCAGATAGCGATCAACTTCGGCCCAATCGGCAGTCGTCATACGCCCGAGTCTGCCACCGGTTTGCGCGCATACCCACCCTTGCGCTCAGGCCGAGAGATTTCACACTCGGGCGTCATCTCACAGTCAGGCGTCGAGGGCCACGGCCAGCCTGGGCAACTGGCGCAGCGGGTTGACATGCTCGATCTCCATACGCTGATCGGCGTCGAAGATATCGCTGAGTCCGGGTGCGGGATCGTGGGAACCGGTCTGCGGCAACGTGAGTGCGCTGAAGGGCCAGTCCGAGCCGAACACGATGTGGTCGCGCGAGGTCACCTGCAGCACGGCGGCCATGGCGGCGGCCGATCCGCTCAGCGCGGTGTCGTAGTAGAACCGCGAGATCTGTTTCTTGGTGTCGAGGATCGAGGGCCGGGGCAGATCATCGGGCCACAGCTGGCCGAGCACCGATTGCGAGGCCACGCTCAACCGGTGCGACAGGAACGGGACGGTGCCGCCCGCGTGGGCGAGTTGGAAGCGAATGTTGGGATAGCGCTGGGTCATTCCGGTGACCATCATCATGGTGGCCGCCCGCGTGGTGTCGAAGGTGAACTCCTCCAGGAAGTCCGGCAGCGGAAGTCCGGGCTTGGCGGTGTCGGGTATGGCCGCCGGGTGGACGAAGACGTAGGCGTTGCGCTGGTTCAGCGCGACCATGAGCGGCTCGAAGCGCGGGTCGCCCAGATACACCCCGTTGTAGGCGGACAACAGGATCACCCCATCCAGGCGCAGGTTGTCCAGCGCATAAATCGCCTCCTCGATCGAGGCCGGGATGTCGGGCATGGGCAGCACCGCGAACGCGCCGAACCGCTTGGGATTCGACGCGAACAGTCCCGCGGCATAGCTGTTGCAGTAGCGAGCCATATCGGCCGCTTCCTTGCCGCTGAGGAAGGACACACCGGGATCCGACACCGAGAGCGCTTGCGCTTGAATCCCGTAGTAGTCCATGAACGCAATGGCCTGTTCGGGCGACCAGTCCGGCGTCGGGTACCCGCCGATGGTGAGATGCCCGTGTTCGAGCAGCGCGGCCCGATAATCCGGCGGCAGGAAGTGCGCGTGCAGGTCGATGCGATAGGTGCCGGTCGGCGCGGGCTGCTGGGCGCGCGCCCGCGTGGCCCCGCCGACTGGTAGCGCCGCCGCGGCCACGCCGAGCAGGCCGCCACCCAGGGCGCTGCGACGGTTGAGGGTGAACCGGGATCCCCGCCGAGAGCTTGTCACGGAGTTGACCTTTCGCTGACATGACCGAGGCACGCGTGGTCGATCATGATCGTTATCGCCTCTGATACTTTCCTCAGATACGATTCTGTTGGCAGTTTCGACCGGAACGAGGGAGCCGATGGCCGCAACACCCGAGGTGCGCACCCGCACCGATCGGCGTCGCGAACGCACCCGCAATGCCCTGCTGGGCGCGGCGCGGAAGTTCCTGTCGGAGGGGCGTTCCGCGGTGAGTATTCAGGAGATCACCGAGGCCGCCGATGTCGGCTTCGGGTCGTTCTACAACCACTTCGCGTCCAAGGACGAGCTTTTCGACGAGGCCGTCCGCTCGGTGCTGCTGGTCTACAGCGAGATGCGCGACGCGATCGTGGCCCGCTACGACGACCCGGCCGAGGTGTTCGCCGTCAGCTTCCGCATGACCGGTCGCCTGCAGCGGCAGCTGCCCGAAGGCGTTCGGGTGATCCTGAATTCGGGCTTGTCCGTGCTGCTGCGCGAGGAGGGACTGGCCCCGCGCGCCCGCCACGACATCATTGCCGCCCAGAAGGCGGGCCGCTTCGAGCCCATGGATCCGGACATGGCCGTCATGGCCGCGGGCGGCGCGCTGCTGGGCCTGCTCCAACTCCTCGATGCGCGCCCCGACGCCAATGCGGGCGCACTCACCGACGAAATGACCTTCCACGTCCTGCGCATGTTCGGCATGACCAAGCGCGCCGCCGAAAAACTGACCAGCGCCGAATTGCCCCCACAGCCGCAAATCTGACCCCGCCCTCATCGCTGACCTCCCATCAGACCGCGCCGCCCCGCCTCCACGCGCAGGGCCCTCACGTCCACCCCATAAGTGGCGGAGGCCTTTTCGGCGTGACACACGAGGCTCGAGCACGCACCCGCCACCTTCACGCGGGTCATTGCTCCTCCAGCGCGAAGTCGACGGAGCCGAGAAGCTCGGTGCCATGGAACAATTCGGAGCGGACCCGGGCACCAGTTCGCACCGGTACCATGGGTCCGAGCGCACCGGAGAGCACGATCTCGCCCGCGCGCAGCGGATCGCCGAGGTCGCGTGCGGTGCGGGCCAGCCAGGCCAGCGCGTGCAAGGGATCCCCCAGGCATGCCGAACCCGTTCCGGTGGAGACGATCTCGCCGTCGACGGCCATGCTCATGGCGATATCGCGCGGCTCGAACTCGTCGAGCGAGAGCCGCTCCGCACCCAGTGCGAACCATCCGCTCGAGGCATTGTCGGCCACCGTATCGGCGAAACTGATGTCCCACCGCGCGATCCGGCTGTCCACGATCTCGAGTGCCGCGACGGCGTAGTCGACCGCGCCACGCACGGTGATCGCATCGAGCTGCTCGCCGTCGAGATCGGCGCCGAGGACGAACGCCAACTCCGCTTCGATCTTCGGCTGTAGCAGCGGGGGACGTTGCGCCGCAGGGTAGTCCGCGACATTCATATCGTCGAACAACACCCCGAAATCCGGCCGATCCACCCCGAGCTGCCGCTGCACCGCCGCCGAGGTGAGCCCGATCTTGCGGCCCACGACCCGCGCACCGGCCGCCATCCGCTCCCGAACCCCGATCCGCTGCACCGCGTACGCGGCCGTGACATCGTCAGGTCCGATGAGATCCCGCACCGGAGCGACCGGCTCTGCGCTGCTGATCGCCCGGGCCAGCCGCTCGGCCGCAGCCCGGATCTGCGGTGAATCCACTGCGACCGTGGTCATCACACCTCCTCCTTGATAGCCGATTCCGCGCCGGGCATTTCTAGCGATGCCGAATTGCACTGCGCGCCAGAACCATCCACCGCATCCGATTCGCCCGGGTCCGCATCCGCTGATCTCCCGGCTGTCGATGCGGACAGCGCCATACCGAAGTCCCCGGCCACCGGCACTCCCACCTCCGGGTGCGCCCGCGCCGAACTCGAACCTCCCAAGTGCCCGGCATCCTGTGCCATCACCGGTGGCCCTGGCTCGCCACCGGTTTCGAACAGTTGGGTCCGCAAGGCCGCGACCAGTTCCCTCGCCCTGCCACGCGCGACCGCGCCGAAGACGAACCGGTCGGGACGCAGCAGGATCACGCCGCCCTGCCGTACGCCGCCCTTGGCGAGCCAGGCAGTGAGCGCGCCCGTGTGGTCCTCGATATCGATGGTGTCGGGGACGGTCGCTCGAATCCCGGGGCGGCCCTGTGGCCTGCCCCCGGCGGGATACAGGGTGATGAAGCGAGTGCCCACCGCGTGCAGGGTCGCCATATCCGCGTCGCTGAGTCCGTCCCGTGGATCGACTCCGTAGCCGAGCAGCGAAAAGCCCAGGCCCAGTGCGTCATCGAAGCGGAGTTCCCGGCCGTCGAAGCTGCGCACCCACGGCTGCCGCGCGAGCGTGCCCTCGATGCCGCGCCATCCCCGCCGCGGCAGTCCCAGGTATGCGCCGCGCCGAAAGCGCGGGGCGGGTTTGAATTTCGCGGCCCTGATCCAGCCACCGAGTCCGGGGAGCCGGGTGGCCGCGGTGAGGGCGAGGTCTCGGGCCCCGGCGGCCAGTGGGTGGCGCAGCGACACGACGTTCTTGTTCAGGACCGACAGGTCGATCATGGCCTTGGCGTGTGGTCGCCGTTCGGATTCGTAGGTGTCCAGAATCCTGTGGTCCGCACCGTGTTTCAGGATCGCGGTGAGTTTCCAGGACAGATTGTCGGCATCGCGCACCCCCGAATTCATGCCCTGGCCGATGAACTGCGGAGTCATGTGGGCGGCGTCGCCCGCGATCAGCACTCGCCCCTCGCGCCAGCGGTCGGCGACCACGGCGTTGAAGGTGTAGACCAGCTTGCGCAGTACCTCGACCTGATCGGGGTCCACGAATCGGGCGATGTGGCGGCGCACGGTGTCGGGGTCCTCCATCTCGTCCTTGGTCTGGTCCGCGGTGAGCATGAACTCGAACCGGTGATGGCCGCCCGGCTGCGGGCAGGACACGATGGGCAGCTGCGGATCGCAGACGAAGTCGAAGTAGGGCAGGTGCCCGAAGGCGTCCACGCCGTCGCGAGCCTTCAGGTCCACCACCAGCCAGCGTTCGGGAAAGCTGGTGCCGCGCATGTCGATTCCAAGTTTCGCGCGCACCACACTGCGGCCCCCGTCGCAGCCGACAAGGAACCGTGCGCGCACGCGCTGCGCGGTCCGCCGATCGGTGTCGGGCGGTGTCTTGCCGTATTCGGTGCCGCGGCACCGGGCGTGTTCGACCCACACCCCGTCGGCGTCCTGCCCGAAGTCCAGGACTTCGCGCCCACGCCGCACGATGACGTGCGGGTAGCGTCCCAGCGCCCGTTCGAGGGTGTTCTCCAGATACGGCTGGTACAGGAAGTTCGCGATCGGCCAGCCCAGGGGGCGGTCGGTCCGGTGGAACTGGGCCAGCACCCGGCCGTCGCCGCGCACCCACTGCACGGTCGAGTCGATGTTCATGTCGGCGGCCAGTTCGTCTGCCGCACCGGCGGTTTGGAAGACGCGCATGCCCTCGTCATCGGTGTAGACCGCGCGGGCCATGCCGTAGAACTCGGGCTCGCGCTCGAGGACCAGGACGCTGATTCCGCGTCGTCCGAGCAGATTGGCCAGGGTGAGGCCGGTCGGTCCGAGGCCCACGACGACAACGTCGTGGTCGGTCTGCGTCATAGCGGTACTCCGGTGAGCTGTGGAACGGTGATCTCGGGCGTGCCCGCGTTGCGCAGGGCCCGACGGAATTGCGCGAACTTGCCGAGCACGGTCTCCCCCACCGGCGTGTGTCCCCAGACGCTGATGCCCCGATAGGTCGTGGGCTCCCAGGTGGATTCGAGTTCCGGCCCGATCACCAGCGGATTCCAGCCCACCTCGAGTTCGAATCCCGACGGGGTCACGCAGTAGAACGACAGCTCCCGATCATTGGTGTGCTGGCCGACCGACCACTGCATCCGGAAGCCCGATTCGGTGACCCGCCCGAACGCGGCCAGCATGTCCTCGAGCGTCGCGGACTGAATATTGATGTGCTGCACGCTGGTCCGCAGCGGATCGATCTTGATGCCGCGAATATTGGCGATCGCGATCGAGTGGTGCCGCTCGTTGACCCGCAGGAATCGGATCTTCATCCGCAATCCGGAGATGTTCTCGTCGATGTAGTCGGTGAGCCGCGAGTCGAAGACGGTCCGGTAGTACCCGCGCATCGCCTCCGGTTCCCGCGACACCATGGCCACATGCCCGAGCCCGGCCTCGCCGGTCACCCAGCCGGAGCTGAGCATGCGCAGCGGTTCCGGGGTGGTGACCGGCACCGTGAAGATCTCCTGCGCAATGCCTTTCGGCCCGGCGAACCGCCACAGTCGCTCCACACCACGGCGGGCGGCCTGCTCGGCCGTGCCCTCGGCGATCGGGACGCCCCGATCGGCCACCCGCGCGATGATCCGGTCGAAGGTCTCGTGATCGTCGATCTGCCAGCCGAGCGCGGTCACGTCCTCGGCGGGCCCGCGCTCGATCAGGAATCGGCACTCCCGGTCGTCGAGCCGGAAACGCAATGCGCCACCGTCGATCTCGTCGACATGCAGGCCGATCGCGTCGGCGCCGAAGCGCCGCCAGTCCGCGATCCGATTCGACCGCACCGCAATGTAGCCCAGATGCACCGCGCCGAATACGGAGGCGGATCCAGCGAACTCGTTCATGGCGTCAACCCGCGAGGAAGGCCGTGGCGAGCGCGTTGAACAACTCGGCCCGCTCCCACTGCACCCAGTGCCCGGTGTTCGCGGCCAGATACAGGTCGCAGTTCGGCATGGTCTCCGCGAGCGTCCGGCCCCCGGCAGGACGATTCACCTTGTCCTGCGCACCCCAGATCACCAATGTCGGATGAATCAGCGTGCGCAGCCGCGCATCTCGGGTGAAATCCATGCGCCACAATGTCCGCAGCGCCAGCGGCCCGGAGGGGCGGCGCAGCGGCGGGTTGGCGACCACCTCGGGGTCGATGCTGGCCCGGTAACGCTGTTCGATGAGCTCCTCGGGCACCTGAGTGCCATCGGCGACCAGATAGTCCAGAATGAACCGCCGCAGCTTGTCCCGGCTCGGCCCCTCACCCCGGTAGTAGTCCAGCAGCGCGTTCAGCCCCGGCGTGGGCAGGGAGCGCGTGGTGCCGATCCCACCCGGTCCCATGAGCACCATGCGCCCGACCTTCCCGGGCCGGTCCAGGGCCAGCCGCAGCGCCGCCGCTCCCCCGTACGAATTGCCGACCAGGTGCGCGGAGTCGATGCCGAGCTCATCGAGCAGCCCGCCGACCATCCGCGCGAGGTGGCCGAAGGGATCGGATCGATCGATCCACTTCTCCGACCGCCCGTACCCGGGGAGGTCCGGCACGATCACCCGAAACCGCCGCGCCAGCGACTCGAGATTGCGCGAGTAGTTGGCCACACCGCTGGCCCCCGGCCCACCGCCGTGCAGCAGCATCACCACCGGACCGGATCCGGCTTCGCCGAAGTAGATCTCGCGCCCGCCGACCCGAACCGTCCGTCCGGTCACGACGCCGCCGTCGATGCTCGTCACAGCCACCTCCATGCCTATTGTTGAGGAAATCATCAGTTACGACCGTTTCCTCTGTCAAGGCAAAAATGATGAAAGAATCAGAATTGACCGAATCGGTGGAAGAGTTCCGGGCAGACGAAAAACGCCGATGCCCTGTGGGCATCGGCGTTCGTCAGCGGCGCGGTATCAGAACAGGAAGTAGCGCTGCGCCATGGGGAGTTCGGTGGCGGGGGCTTCGGCCCAGACCTCGCCGTCGATGCGGACGGTGAAGGTGTCGGGGTCGACTTCGATGCGGGGCATGGCCTCGTTGTTGGGGAGGTCGGCCTTGGTGCGTCGGCGAACATTGGCCACGGGGACCAGTTTTCGGTTGACGCGCAGGCGTTCGGCCAGGCCGTCCTCGATGGCCTGCTCGGACACGAAGTGCAGGGAGGTGCCCGCGGCGACGCTCGGCGCGGCACCGAACATGGGGCGCGGCAGGACCGGCTGCGGGGTCGGGATCGACGCGTTGGCGTCACCCATGGCGGCCCAGGCGATCGTGCCGCCCTTGAGGACCGCGTGCGGGCGGACGCCGAAGAACGCCGGTTCCCACAGGACCAGGTCGGCGAGCTTGCCGACCTCGACCGACCCGATCTCCGCGTCGAGACCGTGTGTGACCGCCGGGCAGATGGTGTATTTCGCGACGTAGCGCTGGACCCGGTTGTTGTCGGCGGCCCCGTCGCCGGGCAGAGCGCCGCGGCGGCGCTTCATGACGTGCGCCGTCTGCCAGGTGCGCATGACCACCTCGCCGATGCGGCCCATGGCCTGGGCGTCGGAGCCGATCATGGAGATCGCGCCCAGATCGTGCAGCAGATCCTCGGCGGCAATGGTGGACGGCCGAATCCGGCTCTCCGCGAAGGCCAGATCCTCCGGGATGGACGGGCTCAGGTGATGGCACACCATGAGCATGTCCAGATGCTCGTCGAGGGTGTTGACGGTGTGCGGCCGGGTCGGATTGGTGGAGCTGGGCAGCACATTGAGATGCGAAGCGACGGTGATGATGTCGGGCGCGTGGCCGCCGCCCGCGCCCTCGGTGTGATACGAGTGGATGGCCCGGCCGCGAATGGCAGCCAGGGTGTCCTCGACGAATCCGGCCTCGTTCAAGGTGTCCGAGTGCAAGGCCACCTGCACGCCCGAGGCGTCGGCGACGGTCAGACAGTGGTCGATGGCGGCCGGGGTGGTCCCCCAGTCCTCGTGCAGCTTGAAACCGCCCGCGCCGCCGCGCAATTGCTCCCAGAGCGCGTCCTCGCGCACGGTATTGCCCTTGCCCAGCAGCAGAATGTTCACCGGCCAGGCGTCGGTGGCCTCGAGCATGCGGGCCAGATGCCACGCGCCGGGTGTGACGGTGGTGGCCTTGGAGCCCTCGGCGGGGCCGGTGCCGCCGCCGATGAGGGTGGTGATGCCGCCCGCCATGGCCTCGTCGAGGATCTGCGGGCAGATGAAGTGCACGTGGCAGTCGATCGCGCCCGCGGTGACGATGCGGCCGTTGCCCGCGATGATCTCGGTCGAGGGCCCGACCACGAGATCCGGGTGCACGCCGTTCATGGTGTCCGGATTACCGGCCTTGCCGATGGCGGTGATGCGGCCGTCGCGAATGCCGATGTCGGCCTTGATGATTCCCCAGTGGTCGACGATCACCACGCCGGTGATGACGGTGTCGGGGGTGCCCTCGGCGCGGGTGGCGCGGGCCTGGCCCATGGATTCGCGCAGCACCTTGCCGCCGCCGAAGACGGCCTCGTCACCGGCGAGACCCGGTCCGCCGCAACGGTCTTCGGTGATCTCGATCAGCAGGTCGGTGTCCGCCAGGCGGATTCGGTCGCCGACGGTGGGCCCGAACAGTTCGGCATAGCGGGCGCGGGAGAGTTCGGCCATCAGGCATCCAGCTTTCCGGGTGGGGTGAGGCTGATTCCGTGCACTTCGCGGGTGCCGCCGAGCGGTACCAGCGAAACCCGCTGGCCCAGACCGGGTTCGAAGCGCACGGCCGTACCGGCGGGGATGTCGAGGCGGCGGCCGTGCGCGGCCTGCCGGTCGAAGTCCAGCGCGGAGTTGGCCTGTGGGAAGTGGACGTGCGAGCCGACCTGGACCGGCCGGTCACCGGTATTGACCACATCCAGTTCGATGCGGTCCGCGCCCTCGTTGAGGCCGATCGTGCCCTCGGCACACAGGTATTCGCCAGGAATCACGGTCTCATCCGATCGGGTGGTGGACGGTGACGAGCTTGGTGCCGTCGGGGAAGGTGGCCTCCACCTGGACGTCGTGGATCATCTCCGGGATGCCGTCCATGACGTCCTCACGGGTGAGCACGGTCCGCCCCGACGCCATCAGCTCGGCGACGGTGCGTCCGTCGCGCGCACCCTCCAACACGTGGTCGGTAATGATCGCGATCGCCTCGGGGTGATTGAGTTTGAGTCCGCGAGCCTTTCGCCGCCGGGCCAGTTCGGCCGCGTAACTCAGTAGCAGGCGCTCCTGCTCGTGCGGCGACAATCGCATTCGGACTCCTCGTGCAATCGCGGGGACGGATCGTCGGCCATTCTGGCACGACCCGCGTTACCAGCATGTTTCGGCGATACCGGACGTTTCGGTTCGCTCGATTTCAGTTCTGCGGGTACAGGTTCTGCAGTCGCACCTGACCGCGCGCCACCGTGCGCCCCTGCTCATCGGTGATCACCACGACCCACAGCTGCTGCGAGCGCCCGCGGTGGATCGGCGTCGACACACCGATGAGCTTGCCCTCGCGCACCGCGCGCAGGAAGTCGGTGTTGTTGTTCACGCCGACAACGGTTCCGCGCTCGCCCAGCCACGCACCCGCCGCCACACTGGCCAGCGTCTCGATGACCGTGCAGTACACGCCGCCATTCACGATCCCGGCCGGTTGGAACTGCTGCGGCGTCACCACCCACTCGGCCGTCACACCGTCGCCGCTCAGCTCGGTGAACTTCAGTCCGAGCAGATCGGTGAACGTGCCTTCGCTGAGCTTGTTCATCATCTCGGGCGTCACATCGGCCAGAGACTTGACCGCGGAGAAGTCGTCACTCATGACTCCACGTTCGCACGCGAGATCTTGATACGAAGCGGCGGGCTCCCCCAATCGGGGAAGCCCGCCGCGGCAGTGGACCGGGGATCACGGCAGCCCTCCGGATACTCGCTCGGCCCTGACGCCGGTTACGAGTGTAGGTCAGGCTTACCTAACAAAGCAAGCAGTAGCGGGGAATCGACTCAGTCGGGGTCGGGTGTGGCGGCCTTCAGCAGGCGATACAGGGTGGCGCGGTCGTCGCGACTCAAAGTGCCGAGCGTGTTCATCAGGACCTCGTCGATGACGCGACCGCCCTCCCGACGGGTCCGTTCGCCGTCCGCGGTGAGGCGGTGCCGAATGGCACGGCCGGGGCCGGACACTCGCTCGAGCAGACCGCGATCGATCATTCGCGTCGCGAGGGTGCCCATGGATTGGTCGGTCTGAAAGGTCAACAGCGCCAGGTCGTGCAGTGAGGCGTCGGGGTGTTCGTGCAGGTTGCGCAGCACGTCCCAGTGCGCGAGGGAGGATCCGATCGCGGCGAGGCGGCGGTTGGCCTCGCGGTGGTGATGCCACTGCAGGCGTTTGACCGCCTGCCCGAGTTGCTGCAGCGAAGGTTCCACGGGATCAGCATAGCCGGATAAATCACCTTCCTTATATAAGCAACCTGATATAAGGTTGTTTATATAGCGGGAGCCCTTCCGGCTCCTGGAGATTCGGAGACTTCGATGACCGTCACCTCCCTTTCCCTCGACGACCGCGGCGCGGGCCGCCCGATTCTGCTGCTGCACGGCGGCGCCGGACCGGCCTCGGTGGGCGGCCTCGCCCACCTGCTGGCCGAGCGGTATCGGGTACTCACCCCTACGCATCCCGGCTTCGAGGGCACGCCTCGACCGGAAAACCTCACGGGCATGGCCGATTTGGCGCGGCTCTACGTCGACTTGCTCGACGAACTGGACCTCACCGACGTATCCGTGGTCGGCAATTCCATTGGCGGTTGGATCGCGGCCGAGATCGCGCTGCTGGCCAGCCCCAGGGTGGCCCGCGTCGTCCTCGCCGACGCCGCAGGCTTGGAGCTGCCGCAAACCCCGATCGTCGACTTCTTCTCCCTCACCCTGGATCAGATCGCCGACCTCAGCTACTACCGCCCGGACGATTTCCGCATCGATCCCAATAGCCTTCCACCGGAACGACTTCCAATCATGGCGGGCAACCGCGACGCCCTGCGCGTCTACGGCGGCACGGCCATGACCGACCCGACCCTGCTCGGCAGACTGCCCGCCGTCGCGGTTCCGACCCTGGTGGTGTGGGGTGCCCACGACCGCATCGTCCCGGTCGACCACGGCCACGCCTACGCCGCGGCCATTCCCACCGCCCGCATCGAACTCATCCAAAACGCCGGTCATCTCCCGCAATTGGAGACCCCAGAAGCCTTCGCCCGCCTCGTCGCGGAATTCTGTGACAACACCGCCACGGTCCGCTGAGGGCGAGAACCTCACGGAGACCAGGGCAGGACCTTGCCGCCGCGGACGAGTTGGCCGTACTGGGTTGGATCGATTGGCTCGAGGGCCAGGTTCAGTAGAGCCACAGCCGCTTCCGCGGGGGTCGGCGCGTCCCCGACGTTCCACCATAGGGCCGAGGTGGGGGTGTTGATCATGCCGGGGCACAGGGCGGCCAGGAGAATGCCTCGGGCGCGGTCGGATTCACGGCGTTGGGCGGCCAGGGCGCGGACGGCCGCGACCTGGGCGATCTTGGAGGGGATATTGACGAAGCCGGGCCAGGGGCCCGAGCGGGCGGTGCCGTCGGCCACGGCATCGCGCCAGGCCGCTGTCTGGCGGTCCACCTCGTCGAGGGAGTCGAGGCCGTCGAAGCGGTCGTGCAGGACGGGAGCCAGGTAGTGGAGGGTGCCCAGCGTGCTCGCGACGATGAACAGGCGGGCGTGGTCGCGCAGGATCGGGGCGAAGGCGCGCAGTAGACGGGTGGTGCCGAAGTTGTTGACCTCCACGTACTCCCCGATGATCTTGCGAGGGTCGTCGTCGGGGCCGACGCGGTGGTAGGCATTGCCGAACACGATGTCCACGCCGCCGTGACGGGATTTCAGCTGTGCGGCAAGGCGTCCCGCGGCCGCCGGGTCGGCGACGTCGAAGACCTCGCCCCGAACCCGGGCACCACCGGCGGGCAGCGCGGCCACGGCCTCGGTGACGCGGGTGTGATCACGGCTGGTGAGGTAGACGACGTCCTCGGGACCCAGGCGTTGGGCGAGCCCCTCGACGAGGGCCAGTCCCAGTCCCTGGGTGGCTCCGGTGACGAGTGCGACCTTGGTCATCACATGCCTCCGATCATGGTGTACGACAAGCTCATACCCTCACGCTAGGGATCGGCGAGCCATGTGGGCAGCGAGAAATGCTCACCGGTGGTATGCGTGATTGTCATGACCTTCAATGATGCATCCCTGACTGCACTCCGAGTGTTCCGTGAGGTGGCCGAGCGGGGCACCCTGACCGCGGCGGCCGTCGCGCTCGGCTACACCCAGTCGGCGGTGTCGCGGCAGATCGCGTCCTTGGAGCGGGCGGCCGGGACGCCGCTGATGGAACGACGGCACGACGGGGTGCGGTTGACCCCCGCGGGGCGGATCGTGGCGCGGCGCGCGTCGGCGGTGGTCGATCAGATCGATGCCACGGCAAGGGAATTGGCGGGCATTCCCGATGATCGGGCGACCGTGCGGCTCGGGTGGTTCGCCAGTGCCGGGGCCGCGCTGGTGCCGCCCGCGCTGGAGCGGTTGCGTCGAACGCATCCGGGAATCACCGTGATCGGCCGCGAGGGCGGAACGCCCGCACTGGTCCGGGCGGTGCGGGCGGGCACGCTGGATCTGGCGCTGGTGGCGTCGGCACCGCCCTATCGGCCGCTCGACGCGGAGACGCCCGCGCTAGCGGTTCAAGTTCTGACCGAGCGCAGCTTGCGCATTGCCGTCCCGTCCGAGCATCCCCTCGCGCGCGGGGAGCACATCGATGTCGTCGATTTGCGCGGCCAATCGTGGATCGCCGGGCCCGGCGACGACACCTCGATGGGCGTGTGGCCGGGTCTGGACGAACGGCCCGTCATCGCGCACACCGCACGCGACTGGCTGGCGAAACTGCGCCTGGTCGCCGCCGGATGCGGAATCACCACCATCCCGGCCAGCCTCGCCCCGGCGTGCCCGCCCGGCGTCCGCGTCCTGGCGGTCCGCGGCGGACCGTCCGAACATCGCCGCCTGCTGCTGGCCCGCCTGCCCGGACCGCTCCCCGAGCCGGTGGCCCGCGTCGCCGACACGCTTCGCGCGGTCGCGGTCGAAGCCGTGCGGGACGCGGACGGCTGAGCGGCTATGTTGGAGGAGATCGTGCTGGCCGGTGCTGTATCCCCCTGAAGGAGAAGCGTGCGAGCAGGAATCGTTCTTCCCGTCCTGGCTGTCCTGCTGCTCGGCGCGTGCGGCACATCCACGGACACGCCCGCGTCGAAACCGGATTCTCCCGGAACGCTGGTCACCAAACGGGCGCTGACCGGCATGGATCCGGCGCTCACCGCCGCGGCGTCCTCCGCCACCTACATTCGCTACCAATCGACCTCCCCGGCCGGGAAGCCGATCGAGGTGTCGGGCGCGGTGTTCCTGCCGCAGGGTCAGGCACCGAAGGGTGGCTGGCCGGTGATCGCCTTCGCGCACGGCACTTCCGGTGTGGTGAGCGCGTGCGCGCCCACGAATTCGCCGACCCTGTTCGGGTCCGCGCCCGCGGTCGAACAGCTGCTGGCCGGGCATCGCGCGGTGGTCATGACCAACTATCAAGGCCTCGACGGTCCGGGTAACGCACCGTATTTGGACACGCCGTCTTCTGGTTACGACGTCCTCGATTCGGTGCGCGCCGCGCACGCCACCGGCCTGCCGCTGGCCTCGGACACCGTGCTGGTCGGCGCGTCACAGGGTGGGCGGGCCGCCGAGTCGGCGGCCGAGACCGCGAAAGCCTATGCGCCGGAATTGAATATCCACGGCGTCGTGCTGCTGTCCCCTGCTCTGGAACTGCAATTCGCCACCACCGTCGCCAACCACGGTCTCAACGCCCCCGACCAATACCTGATCCTGCCGTACCTGGTCGAGGCCGTGCGCTACGACCATCCCGATTACGCCTACGACCAGGTCATCCACGGCGATCTCCTCACCATCGCACCGCGTTTGGAATCCCAGTGCACCGGTCAGGTGACGCCCGAGGAGATTTCCGTCGGCAGGGCTGGCAGTCCCGACGAGGTCCACTTCGTCGACGACGCGGCGGCCCAGCCGTTCAATGATCTCCAGACCCGCACCAACCTGCCGAAGACCTCGACCAAATTGCACACCTACATCGCCCGCGGCGACGCCGACAAACTGGTCGACACCGCCTGGTCCAATGCCGCGGTCACCGACATGTGCACCCTCGGCACCCCGGTCCACGATCTGGTCGTCCCCGGCGGCCACGACGCACCGACCGCCGTGGCCGACCAATGGCTCGGCTGGATATCGGACCTGTTCGCGGACAAGCCATTCCAGTCGACCTGCCCCTACTGAGCGCTCAGCGCAGGCAGGCCCGGCGGACCGGTAGACCGCGATCCTCGAACGCGGCCAGCATGGCCTGGCCGCGGCGCGCGCCCTCCGAGGAGGATGTGCGGGACAGCGCCGGGACGTAGGTGGCCGCGCCGACAACGGATTCGGCGACGAGAGACCAGAAGCGGCGCACACCCAATCCCGCACAGCGCATCATGGCCTCCTGAACCAGGGTGAGCGCGGGAATGCAACGATGCGCGAGCCAGACGTAGAGGGCGGCCTCGCAGGGCAGCGCCACCACCCCGGCCTGTCCGGCCAGCAGGTCGCCGTCGACCACGCGAATCGTGGTGTCGGACAGGCCCGCCCAATCGATGCCGCCGTCATTGTCGGTGTGGATCCACAGGTTCTCCAGGCCCGGGTCCCAGGCCCGACCCTCCGACACCACCATGGCCAGCACCCGGCCGACCACCGCGTGGATGAGGGCGGTGGCGACCACCTCGGCGGCGATATCGGCATTGCTCATCTCCGCCGCGTGGCGGCGGTACATCACCTCGATGCGACCCTCGCGGATCCCGTCGGCGAGCCGCCACCACCGGCGTTTGCCCTGATCAGCCATGGCCGCGACGGCGTAGACGCGCGGGTGTTCGGGTTGCAGGGCGCGCAGGCGGTTGCAGGCCAACCCGAAGGCGAGCCTGGAATCGCGCGGCGGGCACACGGTTACGGGTTCGAGCATCGAACCTCCTCATTCATCGACTGTTCGGGCCACTGCATGGACCTGTTGGGCCACGGCTTGGACAACGAGCAACGGAAGATAGGTTAGGGTTACCATACTTATCGAGCAATGAACGCGTCAGGAGTAGTTCGTCACCGTGCCCGCCGTAGTCACCAACAGACGGCGACGTCTGCTCGGACTTCTCGTTCTGGCCGCCCTCTTGCTGGCCGCCATGGCCGCCAGCATTGCCCTCGGGGCTCGCACGCTGGGCCTCGGGACGGTCTATGACGCGCTCGTTTGCCCTGGTGGGCTGCCACTTTCGTGTCCGAGCGAGGGATCGGCCGCGCAGATCGTGCGCGAATTGCGGCTCCCCCGAACCGGACTCGCCCTGATCACGGGTCTGGCGCTCGGCATGGCCGGGGCCCTCATCCAGGGCTACACCCGAAACCCCCTGGCCGACGCCGGATTACTCGGCATCAATGCCGGAGCCGCCTTTCTCGCGGCGCTGAGCATCCATCTGCTGGCCCTCACCACGCCCACGCAGTACATCTGGTTCGCCTTCGCGGGGGCATTGTTCGCAGGGCTGGTCGTTTTTGGTGTCTCGGCGCTCGGCGGCGGTAAGGCCAGCCCGCTGAGCCTGGTCCTCGCGGGTGCGGCGGTCACGGCGTTCCTGCAGGCCATGACCAATATCGTTGTGCTGCTGGACGGTACCGCGCTCAATACCTACCGCTACTGGGTGGTCGGTGATGTGGCCGGACACGACGCCTCGGTCTTCCGCCAGGTGCTTCCCTTTCTCCTCGTGGGCGCGATGCTGGCGCTGGCCGCCGCGCCCGGCCTCAATCTCCTCGGGCTCGGCGATGATGTCGCGCGCGGGCTGGGCGTGAACATTGGCCGCAGTCGCGCTCTCGGCCTCGCCGCGGTGGTCCTGCTGGCGGGTGCCGCCACCGCCGCCGTCGGCCCGATCGCCTTCCTGGGCCTCATCGTCCCGCACCTCGCCCGCGCCCTGACCGGCCCCGATTACCGCTGGCTGCTGCCCTATTCGGGCCTGCTCGGCGCACTCGTGCTGCTCCTGGCCGACACCGCCGGACGACTCATCGCCCGCCCGGGCGAACTCCAGGCCGGAATCACCCTCGCCGCCCTCGGCGCACCGTTCTTCATCCTGCTCGTCCGCCGCCGAAAGCTGGTTTCGCTATGACTCTTTCGACGGTGCGACCGGCGGTCCGGGTCGGTGGGTTCTCGTCGGTGCTTCGAATCGGCGCGCTGCTCACCGTGATTGCGATGATCGCGGTGCTGTTCGGGTTGTTCGCTCTGGATATCGCCCTTGGGGAATTCCGGATTCCGATCGGTCGGGTATTGGATGTGCTGGGCGGCGGGGGAACTCGCGCGCAGCGGTTCGTCATCATGGACTCACGACTGCCCAGGGCGTTGACGGCGGTGGTCGTGGGGGCGGCGCTGGGGTTGGCCGGTGCGGTGACGCAATCGATTCTGCGCAATCCGCTGGCCAGTCCGGATCTGCTCGGCATCACCTCCGGGGCGAGTTGCGGTGCGGTGGCGGTCCTGGTGGGGATGGGCGGGATCGCGACCGGGACCGGTGCGGTACTGGGTGTTTCGGCCGCGGCGCTGGTCGGCGGGCTGCTGACGGCGGTGGTGATCTATCTGCTGGCTTGGGGTCGGACCACGACCGGGGACGGCGGGGTCATGGGATTTCGGTTGGTGCTCATCGGGATCGGTGTCAACGCCGCGCTGTTGTCGGTGGTGAACTGGCTGCTGACGCGGGCCACGCTGACCGATGCGGCGCACGCGCAGCAGTGGCTGACGGGCTCGCTCAACGCCGCCGATTGGTCGACGCTGATTCCCGCGTCGGTCGGGCTAGGTCTGGCCTTGATCGTCACGGCGGGATCCGCGCGCACCCTGGCCATCCTGCGATTCGGCACCGATACGACGCGAATCCTCGGCGTCCGGATGCAAACTCAGCAGGCCATTCTCATTGCGGCCGCGGTGAGTTGCGCCGCGCTGGCGACCGCCGCGGTCGGACCGATGGGATTCGTGGGACTGGCCGCACCGCAGATCGCGCGACGACTACTTCGCACTGCGGGCGAGCCGCTCATCGCCTCGGCCCTGGCGGGAGCCATTGCCGTGGTCGGTGCGGATCTGCTGGCCCGCACCGTGTTTCCCGTCTCGCTGCCGGTCGGTGTGGTCACCGCCGCGGTCGGCGGGCCGTTCCTGCTCTACCTGCTCGTTCGCACCAACAGGAAGGCGACACTGTGACTCTCGAGAAGGCGATACCGTGACTCTCGCTGCGGAAAACATCACACTCGGCTACGGCGAGCGAGTCATTGTGGACGGACTCTCGGTGGATATCGCGCCGGGCGTGATCACCACCGTCATCGGCCCCAACGGCTGCGGCAAATCGACGCTGCTGCGCTCGCTGGGCCGACTGCTGAAGCCGAAGTCCGGCCGGGTCCTGTTGGACGGCAAGGCCATTTCCACCATGAAGACCAAGGACATCGCCCGCATCGTCGGCATGCTCCCGCAGACCCCCGTCGCCCCGGAGGGCCTGACCGTCGCGGATCTGGTTGCGCGCGGGCGGCATCCACATCAGTCGTGGTTGCGGCAGTGGTCGGCCGATGACGAGGCCGAGGTGGCGGCCGCCCTGGCCCAGACCGGCATCGCGGACCTGGCCGGGCGGACCCTCGACGAGCTCTCGGGCGGGCAGCGGCAGCGGGCCTGGATTTCCATGGCCCTCGCCCAAGGCACCGACATCCTGCTGCTGGACGAGCCCACCACCTACCTGGATCTCGCCCACTCGCTCGAAGTACTCGATCTAGTGGATCGGCTCCACGACGACCTCGGCCGGACCATCGTCATGGTCCTGCACGATCTGAACCTGGCCATCCGCTACAGCGACCGACTCATCGTCATGAACTCCGGCCGCATCGTCGCCCAGGGCCGTCCCGCCGACATCATCGAGCCCGACCTGTTGCGCGAGGTTTTCGGCCTGCGCGCCGAGGTACTCGAGGATCCGGTGTCGGGTCGACCCATGATTGTCCCGATCGGCACCCGGCATGTGCGGGCGTCGGGAACCACGGACATGCCGGTCGAGGCCGCACTATGAGCAATACCACACCAGCAACCACCCGGTTACGACGACCTGTAGTACGCATTCCTGTCGTTGTCTCCGTAAACTTGTGGAATGGCAGGTCTTGGTGAACTCGAGAAAGCGGTCATGGACCAGTTGTGGTCGGCCGACGAACCGCAAACGGTCCGGCAGGTCCATGAAGCCCTCGCTGCACGCCGCGAACTCGCGTACACCACGGTGATGACGGTTCTGCAGCGTCTGGCGAAGAAGAATCTGGTGGTCCAGCAGCGCGACGATCGCGCGCATCGGTACGCGCCCGTGCACACTCGCGACGAACTCGTCGCCAGTCTGATGGTGGACGCATTGCAGCAGGCGGACGAAGTGGGCAGCCGCCGCGCGGCCCTGGTGCACTTCGTGGAACAGGTCGGTGCGGATGAGGCTGCCGCATTGCGCGACGCACTCGCTAAGCTCGAAGCCACCGAGGCGCGCAAGGACAAACCAGAGTCCAAGTAGCTGTAGCCTCGGCCCAAGCCCCACAACGCAGTGAGCTGAGGACATGGACTGGACAGCGCCGGTTTTCGCCGGTCTCGCCTTGTTGTTGGCGGGACCGGTGCCAGCGCTGCTCAGCCGCGCCACCTGGCCCTACCGCAGTCCCCGTGCCGCCCTGGTGCTTTGGCAGGCCATCGCGCTGGCCGCGGTGCTGAGCGCCTTCGGCTCCGGGCTCGCCATCGCCTCGCGGCTGCTGGTTCCCGGCTCCGACGGCCGCCCGACCACGACGCCTTCCAAGGAGATCGACGCGCTCGGGCTGCCGCTGTGGCTGGCGCTGGTGCTGGTGTTCGCGCTCACGCTGCTGGTAGGTGCGCGACTCATCTGGTCGGTGATTCGGGTCGGCATCCATACCCGGCGTCGCCGGGCGCGCCATCGCATGCTGGTCGACCTGCTCGATCAGTCCAGCGTGCAACGCAAATCGAACGACATCCGGGTGCTGGCCGCCACCGAGCCCATCGCCTACTGCCTGCCCGGATTGCGTCGCCGCGTCGTGCTCTCGCAGGGCACCGTCACCAATCTGACCGACGAGGAACTCACCGCCATCGTCAGTCACGAGCGTTCTCACCTGCGCGCCCGCCACGATCTGGTGCTCGAGGCCTTCACCGCAGCACACGAGGCGTTCCCGCGCGTGGTGCGCTCGAAGTCCGCCCTGGACTCGGTGAAACTGCTCATCGAACTGCTCGCCGACGACTCCGCGGTCAAGGTCACCGGCCCCACCCCCCTGGCCCGCGCCCTCGTCGCCTGCTCCAATTCCCCTGCCCCACAAGGCGCAATGGCCGTAGGCGGCCCCACCACCCTCATCCGCATCCAACGCCTCGCGGGCCCGATCGGCGACCTCCGCATCGCGGTCGCCGCCTACCTGGCCGCCGCCGCGATTCTCGTGGTCCCGACCATGGCCGTAGCGATCCCCTGGCTGGTCGAACTCAGCCGCCTGGTCAGCCGTGCCTGATACCCACCGCGCAGCCCCGAACTCCGACTCGGGCGCGGCGCATTCCGCCGTGCCCGCGACCGAATCCACACCACCCAACCCAGCCATGGAGGCCACCATCCACACCGACCCGACGTCCGATGCCACCCACGACAACCCGGCAGGCGGTGCCGAGCCGCACGACGGCGTGACGGATCGACGCGGCCGAGGTCGGCGGGCTGGCACCGGCGCGCAGGGCGAGGTGCGATTCGCGGAGCTCGGGTTGCCTCCCGTGCTGGTGCAGGCATTGCGGCGGGACGGGATCGATAAGCCGTTTCCTATTCAGGCCGCGGTGATTCCGGACATTCTGGCCGGGCGCGATGTGTTGGGGCGGGCGGCGACGGGGTCCGGGAAGACGCTCGCGTTCGGGCTGCCGATGTTGGTGCGGTTGTTCGGTGCGCCGAGTGCGCCCAAGCGGCCGCGCGGGTTGATCCTCGCGCCCACCCGGGAATTGGCGATTCAGATCGAGTCGGCGTTGGACGAGCCCGCGCTGTCGTTGGGACTGCGGCTGGCCACGGCCGTGGGTGGGCTGCCGATCAAGAAGCAGGAGGAGCGGCTGGCGCGCGGGGTGGACGTGGTCATCGCCACGCCCGGTCGGCTGACCGATCTGCTCGGTCGGAAGGCGGTGGCGCTGAGCGATATTCGCGTGGTGACCGTGGACGAGGCCGACCACATGGCCGAGCTGGGTTTCATGCCGCAGCTCACGGCCCTGCTCAACAAGGTTCCCGACGACGCGCAGCAGCTGCTGTTCTCGGCCACCCTCGACGAGACCATCGACGGGCTGGTGCAGCGGTATCTGCGTGAGCCGATACGACATTCGGTCGGTCCGGGCGCGACGGCCGCGAATTCCGGTGCGACCGCCAACTCCGATGCGGCGGCGGATGGTGGTGCACGCGGCTCGAATATCGGCTCTACCGGCCAGGATTCGAGCGCCGGTCCGCGTCTGGAAGCCGGTCTCGCCCCGGGCGATCACGGAGCCTCGGGTCAGGCGGCGGCCGGTGGTTCCGCAGCGGACGAAGCCCAGGCGGCGGGTCCTGCGGGTGGAACCGCGGCGGTGCCCGCGATCGCGCATTACGCGCTGCATGTCCGCCGCAGCGACAAGCGCGCGGTGGTGAGTGAGATTGCGGCGCGGGAGGGGCGCACGCTGTTGTTCGTGCGTACCCAGTACGGCGCGGAGAAGCTCGCGGGGAAGTTGCGGGAGGTGGGGATCGGGGCGGTCGCACTGCATGGCGGGAAGGCGCAGAACCAGCGCAGTCGGATGCTCGCGGCCTTCGCCGACGGCACCGCGCCGGTGCTGGTCGCGACCGATGTGGCCGCGCGCGGCCTGCACGTCGACGACGTTTCTCTCGTCGTGCATGTCGATCCGCCCGCCGACCCCAAGGACTATCTGCACCGGACCGGGCGCACGGCCCGCGCGGGCGCGTCCGGCACGGTCGTCACCATCGTGACTCCGGACAATCGCGAGGAAGCCGCCCAGTTGGCAAAGCGGGCGTCGGTGACGCTCACGGATGTGGAGGTCCGTCCCGGCGATCGACGGCTGGTGGAGATCACCGGCGCGCGTCGCCCCTCGGGCCGCCCGGTCTCGGATCCGTCGACTCCGGCCGCGCCCGAACCGGATTCGCCGCGCGAGCAGTCCCGCTTCCGGCAGCGCCCGAAGGGTGAGAGCCGCCCGCACAACAAGAAGCGCAAGCCCGGGGCGGCCCGCAAGTCGTCGCGCTAACGCGACACGCTTGGATGTTTCTACGACACGCGCATCGATTCGGACGCGGGTTCCCGGCAAATCGGACGAGATTGAGATAACTCGAATCCCTCGACGGCACTTGGCAATTATTTAGCTAACTGCCGTCGAGGGGAACCCGCGCAGACTCAGGTCAGGTCGGCGTTGCCGTCGACGGTCTTCAGCTTGTACTCGAAACGGTTGATGCGCCAGCCCTTTTCGGTCCGCTCCAGACCGATGACGTAGCTGCCCACCAACCAGCGGGTGGTGCCGTTCTTCGCGTCGTTCTTCACATGCACGGCAATGGCGTCGGCGTGCGCCAGCGCGGTGTCCCCGGTGATCTCGACCAGCTGATTTCCGGACTGGTGCTGGCAGCCGTCCAGGTCTCCCAGACCGGCGGCCCAGTCGTCGACGATGTCGGAGCCGGGGCGCGGGCCGACCGGTCCGCCGAAGCCGCCGTCGAAGAAAACCTCTGTGGCGAAGACGGATTCGCGCAGATCCGCCCAACGGGCCTGGTCGGTGTAGACGAACAGTTTGGTGATGGTGTCGCTGATATCCAGTCGATCGGCGAGGGTCTCGAGATCAGTCACGCTCACGAAGGTAGGGCACCCCACTGGCAGACGCCTGGCATTTTTCTCCCCCCAACGCACCGCGAACTCTCAGCATTCAGCTACCATGGTCCAACGTGCAGTTTCTTCCCGGGCAGACTCCGCCCTATGACCTGACCTACGACGACGTCTTCCTCGTCCCCCGCCGGACGGATGTGGCGTCCCGGTTCGATGTCGATCTCTCCACCACGGACGGGACCGGCACGACCATTCCGCTCGTGGTCGCCAATATGACAGCCGTCGCGGGCCGCCGCATGGCCGAGACCGTCGCCCGCCGGGGCGGCATCGTGGTGCTGCCGCAGGATCTCCCGATCCCCGCGGCCGCCGACACCATCGCCTTCGTCAAGAGCCGCTCGCTCACCGCCGACACCCCCGTGGTGCTGGATCCGGAGCAGTCGGTCTCCGATGCGCTGGCCCTCATTCACAAGCGCGCCCACGGCGCGGTCGTGGTGGTCGAGAACGGCAAGCCGGTCGGGGTGGTGACCGAGGCGTCCTGCCAGGACGTCGACCGTTTCGCCCGCCTGAGCACCGTCGCCGACACCAATTTCGTCTCCGCCCCGGCCGATACCTCGCCGCGTGAGATCTTCGGCCTGCTCGAGGCCAAGCACACGCACCTGGCGGTGCTGGTCAACCCGGACGGCACCCTCGCGGGCGTGATGACCCGCACCGGCGCGATTCGCACCGGCATCTACACCCCGGCCACCGACGCCAATGGCCAGCTGCGCATCGCCGCGGCCGTCGGCATCAACGGCGACGTCCCGGCCAAGGCCAAGGCCCTGGTCGACGCGGGCGCGGACGTGCTGGTGATGGACACCGCGCACGGCCACCAGGAGAAGATGCTGGAGGCGCTGCGCACGGTGGCGAGCCTGGATCTGGGCGTGCCGCTGGTCGCGGGCAATGTGGTGTCCGCCGACGGCACCCGCGATCTCATCGAGGCGGGCGCGGACATCATCAAGGTCGGTGTCGGACCCGGTGCCATGTGCACCACCCGCATGATGACCGGCGTGGGCCGCCCGCAGTTCTCGGCGGTGGCCGAATGTGCCGCGGCCGCCAAGGAATTCGGCAAGCACGTGTGGGCCGACGGCGGTGTGCGCCACCCGCGCGACGTGGCCCTGGCGCTGGCCGCCGGTGCCGCCAACGTGATGATCGGCTCCTGGTTCGCGGGCACCTACGAGTCCCCCGGCGACCTGCGCGTCGACCGCGACGGCAACCGCTACAAGGAGTCCTTCGGCATGGCCTCCAAGCGGGCCGTGGCCGCCCGCACCGCCACCGATTCGGCGTTCGACCGGGCCCGCAAGGCGCTGTTCGAGGAGGGCATCTCCTCCTCGCGCATGCGTCTGGACCCCGAGCGTCCCGGTGTCGAGGACCTGATCGACCACATCACCTCCGGCGTGCGCAGCTCCTGCACCTACGCCGGTGCCCGCACGCTCGCGGAGTTCCACGAGCGCGCCACCCTGGGCGTGCAGTCGGCCGCCGGTTTCGCCGAGGGCCGTCCGCTGCCGTCCGGTTGGTGATCACCCGCTAGTACTGCACAACCCGAACCCGGCGGATCCGAGGCGGATCCGCCGGGTTTCGTGTGTGATACGGCCCCGCCGTACGGAAACCGTCAAAGCCTCCCGGTACCATGGGCTATCCGGAGCCCGACATGGGTATCCGAAGCGCATATTCCGCTAGCAACCCCTGCGAAAGGAACCAGTTGTCACCCGCGTCCAAGGGCGCTTCACAGGAGGGCTCCTCTACCGAGCCGGGTGACAAACCCGGCGCCCACGCAATACCCGTGCGACGAACGGTCGGGTGGTACTGACCGTGTCGGCTCTGCTCACCATTCTCAGTCTGCTCGGATTCATCGCTCTGACCGCCGGGACGGCGCTCTTCGTCGCCGCCGAGTTCTCGCTCACCGCCCTGGAACGCTCCACCGTGGAGGCCCACGCCCGCGAGGGCGACCGCCGGGCCCGGCAGGTGCGCCAGGCGCATCGCACGCTCTCGTTCCAGTTGTCCGGGGCGCAGCTGGGCATCACCATCACGACACTGATCACCGGTTATATCGCCGAGCCCGTGCTGGCGCGGCTGCTGGAGCCGATGTTCAACGCGTTCGGCGTGAGTACCGGTACCGCCCATGGCATTTCGCTGGCGCTGGCGCTGCTCATCGCGACCTCGCTGTCCATGATCTACGGCGAGCTGGTGCCCAAGAACATCGCCATCGCCTCGCCGCTGGAGGTGGCGCGGTTCACCGCCGGGCCGATGATCGCGTTCTCGACCGCGTTCAAGTGGATGATCAATTTCCTGAACGGGGTCGCCAACTGGGCGGTGCGCCGCCTGGGCATCGAACCGGCCGAGGAGCTGCGGTCGGCGCGTTCGCCGCAGGAATTGGGTTCGCTGGTAAGGACTTCCGCGCTGCACGGGGCGCTGGATCAGCGCACCGCGCAGGTGGTGGATCGCTCCCTCGAGTTCGGTGAGCGCAGCGCGGAGGAGCTCATGACCCCGCGCGTGACCATCGAATCCCTGGATCAGGACTGCACGCTCGCGGATCTGATCGACGCCGCGCGCGAGACCGGGTACTCCCGGTTCCCCGTCATCGAGGGCGATCTGGACAACACGCTCGGATTCGTGCACGTCAAGCAGGTCTTCGTGTATCCGGCCAAGGATCGCCGCAATATCAAGCTGAAGACCATCGCCAAGCCGGTGCCGATCGTGCCCGCCAGCCTCGACGGTGACGAGGTGCTCGACCGGGTGCGCCGCGACGGCATGCAGGTGGCGCTGGTGGTCGACGAATACGGCGGCACGGCGGGCATTGTCACCATGGAGGACCTGATCGAGGAGATCCTCGGCGACGTGCGCGACGAGCACGACGAGGAGGAGCTCGACGTGCGCCGCACCCCGAACGGCTGGGACTGCGCGGGGCTGCTGCGCATCGACGAGGTCTCCCGCACCACCGGATACGACGCGCCCGAGGGCGAATACGAGACCCTGGGCGGCCTGGTGCTGACCCGGTTGGGTCGGATTCCGGTGGCCGGTGACGAGGTGCTGCTGCCGCAGCCGGGCAACCACCAGATCGAGCAGCCGCACACGGCGGGCGGGTGGATCGCGACCGTGGAGCGCATGGACGGCCGACGCATCGACCGCGTGCTGATCCGTCCGGTCGACGCCGAGACGCTCGCGAGCTGGGAGCACAGCCATGGGTGACCTGTACGCCGTTCTGCTCACGCTGGTGCTGCTGCTGGGCAACGCGTTCTTCGTGGGCGCGGAGTTCGCGCTCATCTCCGCGCGCCGCGATCGGCTGGAAGCGCTTGCGGCGCAGGGCAAACGCAGCGCCAACACCGTGATCGAGGCAGGGCAGAACCTGTCGATGATGTTGGCCGCGGCGCAGCTGGGCATCACCATCTGCTCGATCCTGCTGGGTCGGGTGGGTGAGCCCGCGGTGGCGCATCTGCTGGAGAAGCCGTTCGATCTGCTCGGCGTGCCGGATTCGCTGTTGCATCCGATCTCGTTCGCGCTGGCGTTGACCATCGTGGTGATCCTGCACATTCTGCTGGGCGAGATGATTCCGAAGAACATCGCGCTGGCGGGGCCGGAACGGTCGGCGCTGCTGCTGGTTCCGCTGCATCTGCTGTGGCTGCGCCTGGCCAAGCCGTTGATCGCGTTGTACAACTTCGCGGCCAATATGACGTTGCGCGCCTTGCGGATCGAGCCGAAGGACGAGCTGGATGCCACGGTCTCCTCGGTGGAGTTGGCCGAGATGTTCGGCGAGTCCCGCTCGGAGGGTCTGCTCGACGAAGAGGAGCACCGGCGGCTGACCCAGGCGCTCGGGTCTAGTGACCGCATTGTCGCCGACGTGATGGTGCCGCTGGCCCAGACGCGTTCGGTGCCCCTGCGCGGGGACGGGACCACGCTCGGGGATATCGAATCCGCCGTCGCCGAAACGGGTTTCTCCCGCTACCCGGTGCGGGCGGCCGATGGTTCGCTGGTCGGGTATCTGCACGTCAAGGATGTGCTGGACCTGACCGCCGACGATGACGCGGGGCCGGGTACGCCCATCCCCCGCACCGATATTCGCCCGCTGCCGACCCTGAGCATGGGCACCACCCTGTACGAGGCCCTGGCTCGCCTGCGCCGCACCAATTCCCATCTGGGCCGCGTCGTGGACAGCCGCGGCAATACCGTCGGCATCGTGGCCCTGGAAGACCTGGTGGAGGAGTTCGTCGGCACCGTCCGCGACGCCACCCACCGCCTGGCCGAATGATGAACGCGCTCACCGATCTATCCGTGCTGTCCGGTCCCGCGTGGCGGGACCGGGCGGCCGCCCATCGCGAGCGCGTCGACGCCCTGGTCGGGCCGTATCTCGAGAAGCGCGCGGCGGGCCAGAAGCACCCGGTGATCGACTTCTTGTTCACCTATTACGGTCATAAACCGGCCCAGCTGAAGCGCTGGCACCCCGGCTACGGCGTGGCCCTGACCGATGCTGGGGAGTACGCGGGATCTCGTGGCTACCACGAGGTTTCCCTCGAATCGGGTGATACCGGCTGGACCGCCGACCCCACCTTTCTCGAAAAGCGCCGCGACACCGTGGAATTCGTCGCCCGCCTTCTCGCCGCGACCGCGACTCGCCCCGCCCAACTGTCGTGCTTCGGCCTGCACGAGTGGGCCATGGTGTACCGCACCGACGAGGTCCGCCACCAGCAGGTCCCCCTCCGCCTCGGCTCGGCGGGCACCGACGCGGTCGTGGAGTCGATGCAACTGCGCTGCACCCACTTCGACGCCTTCCGCTTCTTCACCCCCGAAGCCGCACCCCTCAACCTCGAAGTCCTCACCCGCGAATCCCAGGTCGACCGCGAACAACCCGGCTGCCTACACGCCAACATGGACATCTACAAGTGGGGCTTCAAACTCACCCCCTTGATCGACTCCGACCTCCTCTTCGACGCCTTCGCCCTAGCCTGCGCCGCCCGAGAACTCGACATGAAGGCCAGCCCCTACGACCTCCGCGACCTCGGCTACACCCCAATCCGCATCGAAACCCCTTCCGGCCGAGCCGAATACGTCCGCGCCCAAGCCGACATCGCCACGCGGGCGGAAGTCCTGCGCGCCCGCCTGCTGGATGCCTGCCGCGGCCTGCTGGCCGCAGACCACTAACCGAGCAGGCCCGCGGGCGCTCGGGCCCTGGTGGATCAGTGCTCGCAGAGGGAGAATTCTCGCTCGTAGAGTTCCTGGTTGTGTTCGTCGACGAAGAATTTGCGTTCGCGCATGAGTTCTTCGCGGTACTGCTTGGCCTGGTCCAGGGTCATGGTCGAGGTGGGGGACCAAGGTTGCTGGGGCGGCACGTCGGAGGTCGAGATGACCGTCACCGACGGGTCGACGAGGAAGAACGCCAGGATCTTTCGGTGACCCGGGCGGGTGGGGTCGGCGAGTCGGAAGGGGGCGACGCGGTGTTGGAGGATGTTCGGGAAGGCCAGGCAGCGGTTCGGGGTGGTCGGGACCGAGCCCAGGCCCTGGTTCAGCGCGTCTTCGTCTTCCAGGCCGTAGACGTCTCGCATACCGGGTGAGTCGTTCTGCTCGTAGTCCGGGTCGTCGATGGCGGCGCGGAAGCTCAGTCGACTGGCGGTGATGTTCTCGCTGTCCCAGTAGTAGATGCCGGTCGAGACGATGCGTTCGTTCATCATCCCTTCGACATGCCAACTGCCACCGGCGTATTCGGGCCGGTCGGGGGTGAGGTGGATGTTCGCGAGTTTGACGATGACCTGGAGTCGGCGGCCGCGCAGGTCGACCCGGGCGTAGTCGTCGGGCAGGGCGGGCGGGCTGTATTCGGGAGCGTCCGGGACAACCGGGCGGCGATTGTCCCACCACTCGTCCCAGGCCTCGTCGTAATCGACCATGGCGTCCACGTCATCCGTATCGGGCCGGACCGGTTCGTCGTGATACCAGGAGTACGGATCGGGCTTGATCCGTCGCGGTTGCGGATAGCGCAGGTCGGTGAGCACATTCTCGAACAGCGGGCGCAGGCGCGCGAACAGCAGCGGCAGGACGGAATCGAGGTCGCGATGGGCGATGGGATGGACATTGTTGACGTAGGAGCGGAAGACGGCGTGACCGTCGGCATCGATATCGACATCGGTTGGCAGCCATTGGAATTTCTCCGAGCATGCGTACCGCGCGTCGTTCTGTCCAGCCGTCGGCCACACCGAGTCGTCGATGCCGCTCACCCCGCGGACGAGGCAGAACAGGGAGGGATGTACCAGGTCCAAGACCTGCTCGTGCGATCCCGGGTGCCAGTCCCGCTCGGCGTCGGGCACCTCCTCCAGGACTCGAACCGCTTCCCGCAGACGGGTTTTCAGCTCGTCCTCGATCAGTGTGTCCGACTGCCACACCCCATCGACGGCCGAGACCTCGATACCCGAGGCCTCATCCCGGAGTTCGGCGTAGCGCTCCAATTCCGCTAGCACATAACGGATCTGAGCGTCCGTCAGCCCTTGTTCGGTCGCCTCCCGCGTCCACTTGGCCACGATCCCCGGATCGTTCCGCTTGACGAACCAGTGCGGCTTCTCCCGAATCTCCGCACTCAGCCGCATCATCTGTAGCTCCCGCAAGGTCCGGGGCGGTGCGACCGGCATGAGGTGTTCGGCGAGGAAGGGCAGCGGAAAAGCAGACAGCTCAGTCATTCTCTCGGATCTCTCGCGGGTTCCATTCGCCGCCAACGATACGTCCGCGCACCGACAGGGACCGCTCACTGCCAGCCGCAGCTGTCACAGACAATTTTGGCCTCGGGCCTACCGGTCGGTCAGTTTATGGGTTAGCGTTTCGAGACGTAACCGTGACCACATCGGCCAATCTGTTGTGCCGGAGGTCACGGGGGCTTGTGGACGGAACGAAGACGGGGGTACCGCGATGAGGCGGTTCACGCGCTTGCGCCGGTCGAAACCGGCGGTGGTGCTGGCGGTGTCGTTGTTGGGGGCGGCCGTCTTGCCGATGCACGGCGCGTCGGCGGATCTGCAGTCCGATATCGAGAGTCAGGTGCAGCAGTTCCTGGATGTCGGGCGGACCTCGGTGCCGCGCGCGGACTGCGGGGACGGGGCGCTGCCGGAAAACGGTATGCAGGGCGATGTTCCGGCCGACGATCGCAATAGCGGGCGCAGCACGCTGGGGTATCGGTGCAATCTGTCGTTCGTCGGCGGGTATGTCGGCAAGGGCGCGGGGATCACCTCGGCGACCTACGACCACTGCTCGTACACCGGCTCGCTGTTCCCGGGCAATATCCTCGGGCCCGCGCAGGGCGTGCAGGTGCTCGATGTCTCCGATCCGGCGAATCCGGTGGAGGTCGGCAGCCTCACCGAACCCGCCATGCTGGCCGGGACGTGGGAGTCGCTCAAGGTCAATGCCGAGCGAAAACTCCTGGTGGGCACCGGTGTTCCCGTCGGCGAGGGCGCGGGATACCTCTCGGTGTACGACATCTCCGACTGCGCGCACCCGCGGCTACTGAACCCGGGCGCGGGCACGAACCTGCTGATGCCGCTGCCGATCACGACGCACGAGGGCGGGTTCTCCCCCGACGGCCGCACCTATTGGGCCTCGGGTATCGCGCCCGGTTTCGTCAGCGCCGTGGATCTGACCGATCCGACGAATCCGCACGTGATCTGGCAGGGGCTCACCGGAATCGAGGCGCACGGGTTCGGCATCAGCCCCGACGGCAATCGCATGTATCTGTCCGCGCTCGCCGGGTTCACCGTGCTGGACATCAGCGCGGTGCAGCGGCGCGACCCGAACCCGCAGGTCAATCACCTGGGCCGGGTCTTCTGGACCGACGGCTGGGCGACCCAGCACAGCATTCCGGTCACCTATGACGACAAGCCGTACCTGTTCACCGTGGACGAGGGCGGCGCGGGCGGGGTGAAGCTCATCGACATCTCCGACGAGACCAATCCGACGGTCGCGGCGAAGATCAAGCTGGAGATCAACCTGCCCGAGAATCAGGACTCGGCGATGGCCTCGGCCATGGGCGGCTCGGTGTTCTCCTACGACGCGCACTACTGCGCCGCGGACCGGCCCGAGAATCCGACCGCGCTGGCCTGCGGGTGGGAGGAGTCCGGGATCCGGGTGTTCGATGTGCGGGATCCGTTCCACGCCAAGGAGATCGCGTACTACAACCCGCCCGCGCGCAAGGGCCGCAACCTGGAACTGTGGAACTCGCCGCACGCGTTGGCTTCGATCATCGGTGTCCCCGCCATGGAGTTCCCGTCGGCGGCGCGGGCGATCCTGGAGGGCAAGTTCGATCCGTCCCAGGCACTCTCGTCGCGCACGGGCATGGTGGCGTTCGGCGACCTGTCCACCGACTGGTGCTTCTCCCCGCCGGAGTGGCACGGAAACCAGTTGTGGGCCACTTGCAACGACAACGGCTTCATGGTGTTGCAGCTCGCCGACGACGTGTACACCCCGCCCGCCGACCAGCGATCCGTGGTGGGTTCGTGACGGAAACCCCTGCCCTACAGCAGAAGCGCCCCGGCCGGATCGCCCGAGTGTGGCGACCCCTGACGATCGCTGCCTTGGCTCTCGTCCTCGTCGCGACCGGCATGTTGCTGCGCCCGCTGGTGTTCCCCGAGAACCATTCCGCCCCACCGATACTCAGTCAGGTCGAGATCGGTTTCACCCAGGACATGACCGCCCACCATGAGCAGGCCCTGATCATGGTGCAGCGCCTCGACCCCGGCGTCGACCCCACCGTCCGCCAACTGGCCCAGCAGATCGCCGACACCCAACGCATGGAAATCGGCACCATGCTCGGCTGGCTCCGCTTGGCCAACGCCTCCCCCGACTCCAAACACCCCATGTCCTGGATGAGTTCGACTGCTGCGCACGATCATTCAATGCCGACCATGACCAGCACCAACAGCACCTCCATGCCCGGCATGGCGACCCAGACGGAACTGGATTCCCTCGCCACCGCGCGCGGCAAGGACGCCGAAATCCAATTCCTGCAACTCATGCTCCGCCACCACACCGGCGGCGTAGCCATGGCGAAGGCCGCCGATCAGCTCATAGCCTCGGGCCCGGTGAAGGAGACCGCCCGCGGCATGATCACCACCCAATCCCAGGAAGCCGGACTCATGACAATCATGCTCGCCCAACGCGGCTCCCAACCCCTCTCCTGACCACGAGCTCCCACGGTGCATCCACGTAGGGTCGGTTCTCATGGATGCGGAGAGCGAACTGGAGGAGTTACGGTCGGTGCTGTCCTGCGTGTTCGAGAAGCTCGGTGCCGAGAGCCTCACCGAGCCCGACCGGGTCGAGTTGGTGGCGCGCGCCGAGGTGGTTCAGGAACAGATCGACGCGATCGAGGATGTCACCCCCGCGTGGTCGGGCGAGCCGCAGCATGGGCATCCATGACCTGGGACAACTCGACGCGGCTACAACCGTGAGGGTGGTGGCAGCAGACGGGCGCTGAGGACGGGGCGGTCGTTGAGGGCATCCAGCGGGAGCCCGACGCCGAGGTTCTCCGCGAGCCTGTAGAACAGTCCGCGGGGTCCCAAGGGGCCGTCTTCGTCTTCCTCCGGCCGAGCGCCGAGGGCCCGCATCTCGGTGTCGAAGCGGTGCGGATCGCTGCCCGTCCCGTCTGCCAAGGAACGCGTCATCGTGTCGAATCCGGTGACGAGGCGGCCATTCTCGGCGTACCGGAACACCACGCCCGGTTTCTCGTTGGCGTTCAGCACCAACGCCGCGGTTCCGATCGACGCGCGCAGCACCAGACCGCGGTCTTCCATACCTTTCCAACTGCCGTGCTCCCACGCCCAGGCCCAGCTTCGGTAATGCCCTGCGCTGACCACATATCCGTCGGACGCATAGAGAAATCCGCCCAACTCGTAGTGGAAGTCGTCCCGCTCGCGCACCGCCACGGTGTCGCGGTCGACACCCATGCGCTCCAACAGCTCCCGAGCGTTGATCTGACGCGCGAAGGTAAGGCTGAGCAGCGGCAAATCCCTGCCGTACATCCACCCGAGGCCACCGGTCATGGTATTCACCCGACCGACACTGCCATCGGCCACCGACAGACCTACGAAATCGGCGCTGGGCCAGCCGCGGAGGTGCGAAATCTCACGGGAACGGCGGTTGGGGTGGTGGGTATGGTCGAGGTGATGATCGGCCGCGTGGCCGGGAAAGGTTGGCGTTCAGCATGACCCAGGCGGAAGCGCTCACCATCCCCGAGCATATTCACGGGTACCCGGATGTCGCGTTCGGCGGCTATGTCGCGGGCCTGCTGGCACCGCATGCCGGGGCCGACACCGTGCGCATCGACTTCCGGCGCGCGGTCGGCGTGGGCACCCCGATCCTGTTGTCGCGGCCCGAACCCGGCCGCGCCACCTTCACCGCCACCGACGACACCGTGCTCGTCGAGGCGACCGCCGCCACCCTGCGGATCGACCCGGTCCCGGCTCCGTCCTGGTCGGACGCCACGCGCTCGGTCGAGACGGCCCTGTCCTCTCCCGATCGACTCGTCACCGACTGCTTCGGCTGCGGCGTGGCCTGCGCGCCGGGGCGCGGCCTGCGCCTGTTCCCCTGGAGGGTCGCGGGCCAGGAACTCATGGCCGCCGCCTGGACCCCCGATCCCGGCCTGGCCGACGAAAACGGTGAGCTGCCACCGGAAATCGTCTGGTCCGCTCTCGACTGCCCCGGCGGCATCGCGGCGTGGGTCTTCTCCAGGATGGGCCGCGGCGCGTTCACCGCCGCCCTCACCGCCACCCGGTTCGCCCCGGTCCTGGCCGGGGCCGACTACATCTCCCACGCCTGGGTCCTGCACCGCGACGGCCGCAAACACACTGTCGGCGTCGCCCTGTCGACCCGGGAAGGCGAGCTGTGCGCGCTGGCCGAGGCGCTCTGGATCGAACCGCGACACGGCTGAATCGAACCGCGACACGGCTGATGCGCGCCCGCGCGGCTGCTCGAACGCTCACCGGGTGAGTAGGCCCTCCTCGATCACGGCATAGGACAGCCCGGAACGTCTTTGGTTACCACCCGGAATGCCTTGGGTACCAGTCGGTCTCGCGGCCACAGCGCGGCACGCGGCCACTCGTGACACACTGACCGCGTGGCAGGTTCTTCATCGCCGAAAGCCCAGACCGACGCCATGGCCGCGGTCATCGATTGGGACACGGTCGGTTCCGCGTTCAAAGACTTCTGGACCAGCACCTACGCGCGCGAGGTCGCCGCCACCGGTCGACTCACCGGCCGATTCCGTAGCTGGGGACAGTTTCTGCGCTTCACCGCCATGGTCGCCAGCGCCGTGGTCACCGGTCTGGCCGGATTCGAGGGATCGCTCATTCGCGCCGCCACCGCGTGCGCGGGCGGTGTGGCGGTGGTGGCCACCGGCAGCGCCGCCATCTTCCACGCTGACCAGCGGGTCGCGACCAACCGCCGCACCCAGCAACTGCTCCTGTCCGAAGGCTGGCGTTTCGTCGCCGGTGCGGGCGACTACACCGGCGGCCCCACCGCCGCGAACGCCACCAAATTCCTGCTGTCCGTGGAGCAGATCCTCTCCACCTACGTCGACGACTACGTCAAGACCATAGACGACCCCAGCCCCGCACCCTGACCCCGCAGCACGCCGGAATGGCGTGCTGCGCCGAGTGGGCAAGGCGCTCAGAGGTTGCCGACGGTGTGTTCGAGGCGGTCGGCGACCAGTTGGCGGGCCTTTTCGCGGAGGGCGGGGCGATATCCGCTGGGGTACACCGGGTCTGCGGGGGCGTAGGTCTTCAGGACTTCCTTCGCCAGGGTGATCTTGTGGACTTCCGTCGGGCCGTCCGCGATGGCCATGATCTGGGCGTAGGTCATCATGTCGGTGAAGGGCAGGTCGCTGCTCACACCCAGCGCGCCGTGCAGATGCATTGCCCGCTGGGCGATGTCGTGCATGACCTTCGGCATGGCCACCTTGATGGCGGCGATGTCGTGGCGGACCTTGCGGTAGTCCTGCTCCTTGTCGATGCGCCAGGCGGTGCGCAGCACGAGCAGGCGGAATTGCTCCATCTCGATCCAGGATTCGGCGATCTTCTCCTGGGTCATCTGCTTGCCGCCGAGCACGCCGCTGCCCATCGGGCGGGACACGGCACGCTCGCACATCATGTCGAAGGCCTTGCGCACCAGGGCGACCGTGCGCATGGCGTGGTGGACGCGGCCGCCGCCCAGGCGGGTCTGGGCCACGACGAACCCGAGCCCTTCCGCACCCAGCAATGCGTCGGCCGGGACCCGGACGTCGGAGAACCGCAGGTGCCCTTCGTGTTCGCTGAAACCGGGCACGGTGAAGTTCTTGACGATCTCCAGACCGGGCGCGTCGGCGGGCACGATGAACATGGAAAGCCGCTGGTGCGGCGGCGCATCCGGGTCGGTGACGGCCATGACGATGTGGAACGTGGCGAATTCGGCGGCGGAGTTGAACCACTTCTCGCCGTTGATGACCCATTCGTCACCCTCGCGGACCGCCCGGGTCTTGAAGGCCGTCGGATCCGAGCCGCCGGTGGGCTCGGTCATGACGTAGCAGGAGCCGATCTCGCCGTCGAGCAACGGGCGCAGGTACTTCGCCTTCTGCTCCGGAGTGCCGAAGTGCGCGAGGATCTCGGCATTGCCGGAATCCGGTGCCTGACAGCCGAATACCAGCGGAGCCCACTGCGAGGTGCCGAGCATCTCGTTGAGCAGCGCCAGCTTCAGCTGCCCGTACCCGGGCCCGCCCAGCTCGGGACCCAGGTGGCAGGCCCACAACTGCTGCTCTTTCACCTTCTCCTGCAACGGCTTCATCAACGCCCGAATCTCGGGATTGGTGCGGTCGTAGGGGTTCGGGTAGATCAGGTCGAGGGGTTCCACCTCGGTCCTGACGAACTCCGCGACCCAGTCCAGCTTCTTTTGGTACTCCGGGTCCGTCTCGAAATCCCAAGCCATGGTCAGCCTTTCGTGCTCTTACGCGGTTGAATGAGTCCGTCCAGGACGGTGGTGCAGAGAATGTCGGCGATCTCCTCGGGCGTGTGCTGCCCGTCGGCGCGGTACCAGAAGGTCACCGAATTGAGCATGCCGAGCAGACCGTTGGTGACGACGTGGTCGGCGGTGCGCAGCACACCCGACGCCTTGCCCGCGTCGATGACCTGCTGCCACAGGTTTTGGATGCGGTCCCGCAGTTCCTGCAGTTCGCGCCCGCGCTCGCCGGTCAAGGCCGTGACATCGCGCAACTGGATCGCGACGGCCCGCCGATTCTCGAGGATCAGCCGCACATGACTGTGAATCAGCTTGCGCAACTTGGTGACCGGATAGTCGGACCCGCTCACGATCTGCTCGGCCTCGACCAGCATGAGCCGCGTGTAGTCGGCCAGGATCTGCCACAGCAGCTCCTCTTTGGACCCGATGTGGTAGTACAGCGCCCCGCGCTGCACATCGGCCCGATCCCCGATCTCGGCGACGCCGGTGCCGTGGAATCCCTTCTCCGCGAACAACTCCAGTGCCGCCCGCACGATCCGCTCCCGCGTCTCCCCCGGCCCGGCGGCCGAGGCGGGCGGACGTCCGCGTTTGCGGGCCGGTACGGCGGAGGTCACCGGAATCCCCCGTCCAGCGCGAGCGTCGCACCCGTGCAGAACGCGGAGGCGTCCGAGGCGAGGAACAGCGCGGCCCCGACAATGTCCGCGGGCACCCCGATCCGCCCGAGCGCGGTGTGCCGAGCCAACTCCGCGCGCATCTGTTCGGGCCACGCCTTGGCGATATCGGTGTCGAAGGGCCCGCAGCGGATCGTATTGACCCGCACGCCCGGCCCGTAGGTGTGCGCCAAACCCACGGTCAACGCCTCGAGACCGGCCTTGGCGGCGGCATACGGCACCGCCAGCGGCTCGGGATGCGCGGCCTCGATCGAAGATATATTTACGATCGATCCCCCGCCCGACGCGGCCATGCGCGCCCCGATCAGCGCCGAAAGCCGGAACGGCCCCTTCAGATTGGTGGCGATCACCTTGTCGAACATGGCCTCGGAAACCTGGTCCAAGCTGGGGTAGAGCAGTGACATCCCGGCGTTGTTGATCAGGACGTCGACCTTCCCGAATTCGCCGTAAGCCGCCTCGACAAGCTGCTCGCATTGCGCCCATTCGCCGACATTGCAGGCCACCGGCAGTGCCCGTTGCCCGGTCTTGGCTCGCACGTCAGTGGCTGTTTCCTCACACGCCGCAAGCTTGCGACTGGCGATCACGACATCGGACCCCGCCTCGGCGAGCGCGAGGACCATCTCCCGGCCGAGTCCGCGACTGCCGCCCGTTACCACAGAGACCTTGCCGGACAAGGGTTTTCCCATGAATCGCACCCTCCCGGGGAGCCGCCGAAAAATGTTCCACCCAGTACATTAAATGTACCGATCGATACAAACAAGACCCATCGATCGAGGCCCCAACCCCGAGGCCGTGAAATACCGCCCGGTAACCGCGAGTAATATGACGCGCGTACTTTTTCCACCCGGCTTCTCGAAATGAGGCAGTAGATGACAGAGCGGATTCAGGTCGGCGGGCTGCAGGTTGCCAAGGTGCTCCACGATTTCGTGGAGAACGAGGCCCTCCCCGGCACCGGTGTTGATTCCGCCGCGTTCTGGTCGGGTGCCGAGGCCGTCATCAATGACCTCGCTCCCCGCAACCGCGCTTTGCTGGCGGAACGCGACGACATCCAAGCCAAGATCGACGAGTGGCACCGCGCGAACCCGGGCGCAGGCTACGACAAGGCTGCCTACAAGCAGTTCCTCACCGAGATCGGCTATCTCCGTCCCGAACCGGCCGATTTCCAGATCGGTACCGAGAACGTGGACGCCGAAATCGCCACCCAGGCGGGACCGCAGCTGGTCGTGCCGGTGATGAACGCCCGCTTCGCCATCAATGCCGCGAACGCGCGCTGGGGCTCGCTGTACGACGCCCTGTACGGCACCGATGCCATCTCCGAGGCCAATGGCGCGGAGAAGGGCACGGGCTACAACAAGGTCCGCGGTGACAAGGTCATCGAGTGGGCCCGCAACTTCCTCGACGACGCGGTGCCGCTGATCACCGGCTCGCACGTCGGCTCCACCAAGTACTCGATCGAGGACGGCGAGCTCGTGGTCGGCCTCGAGGACGGCACCGAGATCGGCCTGGCCGACAACGATGCCCTGGTCGGCTACCTGGGCGATCCCGCGAACCCGACCTCGGTGCTGCTCAAGCACAACGGTCTGCACATCGAGATCCAGATCGATCCCGAATCTCCGATCGGCTCGACCGACACCGCGGGCGTCAAGGACGTCGTGCTGGAGTCCGCGGTCACCACGATCATGGACTTCGAGGACTCGGTCGCCGCGGTGGACGCCGAGGACAAGGTCCTCTGCTACCACAACTGGCTGGGCCTGATGAAGGGCGATCTCGCCGAGCAGGTTTCGAAGGGCGGCAAGACCTTCACCCGCACCATGAACCCGGACCGCGTGTACACCGCGCTCGACGGCAGTGAGCTTGTGCTGCACGGTCGTTCGCTGCTGTTCGTGCGAAATGTCGGTCACCTCATGACTTCCGACGCGATCATCGACAAGGACGGCAACGAGGTGCCCGAGGGCATCATGGACGGCCTGATCACCGTTCTGATCGCCAAGCACGCCCTCAATGGCGACACCAAGCTGAAGAACACCCGCACCGGCTCGATCTACATCGTGAAGCCGAAGATGCACGGCCCGGACGAGGTGGCCTTCACCAACGAGCTGTTCGGCCGCATCGAAGAGGTCGTGGGCCTGCCGGTCAACACCCTCAAGGTCGGCATCATGGACGAGGAGCGCCGCACCACGGTGAACCTGAAGGCGTCCATCTTCGCCGCCAAGGACCGTGTGGTGTTCATCAACACCGGCTTCCTGGACCGCACCGGCGACGAGATCCACACCTCCATGGAGGCCGGGCCGATGGTCCGCAAGGCCGAAATGAAGGCCCAGCAGTGGATCAAGTCCTACGAGGACTGGAATGTCGACACCGGTCTGGCCACCGGCCTGCCCGGCAAGGCGCAGATCGGTAAGGGCATGTGGGCCATGCCCGACATGATGGCCGACATGCTGGAGCAGAAGATCGGCCAGCCGAAGTCGGGCGCGAACACCGCGTGGGTCCCGTCCCCGACCGCCGCCACCCTGCACGCCACCCACTACCACCGGGTGGATGTGTTCAAGCGGCAGGCCGAGATCGCCAAGGGCGGCCCGCGTGCCACCGTCGACGAGATCCTCGAGATCCCGCTGGCTCAGGACATCAACTGGACCGCCGAGGAGAAGCAGCAGGAGCTGGACAACAACTCCCAGGGCATTCTCGGCTACGTGGTGCGCTGGATCGACCAGGGCGTCGGCTGCTCGAAGGTGCCCGACATCAAGGACATCGGCCTCATGGAGGACCGCGCCACCCTGCGCATCTCCTCCCAGCTGATGGCCAACTGGCTGCGCCACGGCATCGTCACCGAGGCCGAGGTCATCGCCTCCCTCGAGCGCATGGCCCCCGTCGTCGACCGCCAGAACGCCGGAGACCCGAACTACTTCCCCATGTCCCCGGACTTCAACGCCTCCATCGCCTTCCAGGCGGCAAAGGAACTGATCCTCGAGGGCACCACCCAGCCCAACGGCTACACCGAGCCCATCCTCCACCGCCGCCGCCGCGAGGCCAAGGCCTTCAACAAGACGGTGTAGGAACACATCCGCTCCGACACTTGGAACGAATCCCCGGTCGACAGCTGTCGATCGGGGATTCGCTTTACACTGGCGGAAGTTCCCTGACGAAAGGACAGGAGCTGGTGAGTGCCGCCATCCAGGACGAGTACGGCTATGGCCCGTACACGGTGGAAGACCTTCATAACCTGCCGGACGAGGGCAAAGCACACGAACTCGTCGATGGTTGGCTGATCGAATTGTCACCGAGTACCCGCCACGACTACCTCGCGAAAGCCCTGGCCCGCATCCTGGAACGTGCCGCCGAGGACTCCGGGGCAAATATCTACGTCCAAGCACCGATGGATATTTCGACACCGTCCGGCGCACGGAAGCCCGACGTCGCCGTCATGAGCGCGGAAGCTGCCCGGAGCGCACGCGATCTGGGTCTCTCGCTGTACCCCGGAAACGACGTGCGACTGGCGATCGAGATCGTGTCTCGCGGCTCAGGTAGCGAGCGAGAAGACCGTCGCCGCAAGGTGATCGAGTATGCCCGCACCGGAATCGATCAGTACTGGATCGTTGATTTCGAACCGCGCCCACGAATTCAGATCCTGCGCCTCAACGGTGCCGCCTACGGTGAGCCGATCGTCCTCGAGGAAACCGACGTCCTCGAAGTCTCCGACCCGTTCCCGATCGCCTTCCCCCTGTCTCGCCTCGCCGACTTCCGCTGACAATCCGCAAGTGGTGGAGTGGGTCCCCTTGCTGAGCAATGGATGTCGGCCGCGGGAAGGGTCAGGGATTCGGTTTCGAGGGGGCGCTGTCGCAGAGGGCGGTGGCGACGGCGGTGTTCATGTCCGAGATCTGGGCGTCGCCTCCTGGGTATTGGTTGGACATGGCGGTGGCGGTGCGGCCGTCGGTGGTGGCGGCGGTGAGGGTTCGGAATCCGGGGATGCCGCCGTCGTGGCCCCAGGAGAGGCCGCCGCAGGGTAGGGGCGTGCTCATCAGGCCCAGGCCGTAGGCGCTGCCGGAGCCGTCTTCGGCGGGGCGGGTTGTCATCATTGCCTGTAGTTCGGACGGGTGGAGGAGTTGGCCGTTCAGGAGGGCGGTGAGGAAGCGATTCATATCGCCCGCAGTGGAAATCATCGCTCCGGAGGCGCCCGCCACCGTCGGGTTGATCAGCGTCATATCGAGGAGGGCGTCCGCGGGTCGGGCGTACCCCTGCGGATGGACACCCGGGATCGCGGAGTCGTCTCCGGGAACGGAGGTGCCGTCGAGGGCGAGCGGGCGGGTGATTCGGCGCTCGATCTCCTCCGCGTACGGGTGCCCGGTGACCTTCTCGATGAGCATTCCCGCCACCACGTAGTCGGTGTTGGAGTATTGCCACCCGTCGCCGGGCGCGAACAGCCGCGGCTGGTCGAGCGCGAGGTTCACGAGATCGAGTGGATCATGGTGTGCGCCAGGGTTTCTGACCAGCTCCGTCAGGTCCAGATACTGCACGTAGTCGGGCAGGCCGCTGGTGTGCTGGAGCAGGTGGCGCACGGTGATGTCGCGTCCGTCGTTGCCATTGCCCTTGATCACGCCGGGCAGGTACTGCTCGACCGGCGTGTCCAGCGCGATCTTCTGCTCGCCCACGAGTTGCAGGACCACGGTGGCCACGAACATCTTGGTCATGCTGCCGATGCGAAAGCGGCTGTCGCCTGACAACGGGGTGTGGGTGTCGATATTCGCGACGCCGCGCGTCAGCACTGTCCGGCCGTGCGCGTCACGGACTTCGAGCAGTGCGCCGGGTGCGCCGTCGGCGCCGGTCAAGCGGTCCAGGATGGTGCCCACGTCGGCGTAGCTCGGTGCCGCCGGAGCGTTCCCCCGGCCGTCCGATCCGCAGGCGCACAGCGCCAACGCCAATACACAGGCGGCGCCAAACACCTTGGCGTATCTCAGCATTCGTCCTCCACAGCTTGGGCGGACCCTCATGCTAGGAAGCCGTAACCGGAGTACACGTCGGCCCGGGGAGCCAACTGACCCATCGCTATCCGGTACTCCAGAGCCAGACGTCCCTCACCCGTGGGGTGTAGTTGTGAATGCTCAGGCTCCCGCCGATGCGCTCTCGGACAGCACGCTCGACAACGCCGATCCCTCGATGAGCTCGGCGACGGCCGCCGGGTCGGGTAGGGCGGTGCGGCGCAGGATCAGTTCGCGGCCGATGAGGAGGGCGTGGCGGGAGGCCGGGGCCGGGTCGGGGAGGGTGTCGAGATCGGCGAGATGGGCGAACCCGATGATGCGCCGGACGAGTTCGGCTCCGGCGTAGCCGAGGGCATCGGTCCACACGCGATGGAGGAACCGTTCGAGGTAGGTGTCGTCGAAGAAGTGATCGGTCCGGGTGGGCCACAGGCGGCGGAATTCGGTGGTGAACGCCTGCCAGCTCAGCACGAGCTGCTCGCCGGGTGTACTAGGGCGGCCGAGCGCGCGGGCGCGAGCCTCGGCGGCGATGGTGTTTCCCCAGTACAAACCGAGGTCGAAGCCGATCGGCCCAACGAAGGAGAATTCGGGATCGAAAATGCGGACAACCTCCGCACCGTCGCGAGTGCCGACCATGATGCTGCCGGTATGGAGATCGCCGTGCAGCAGCGCCTGGGCACCGGTCATGAAAGTGTGTCGCAGATCGGCGATCTCGGTGCGCAAGGACGCGTCCGCGCGGAAGGCCGCGGCCAGGTCTGCGACCCCTTCATGCCAGTGATTGTGCTCATGCTCGATATACGGCTCCGCGAGCACGACATCCTCGGTGATCTTGCACAGATCGGGATTCACCGACTCCGCGATCAACGTCTTGCGTTCCCCGGAGGACAATCCGAAATCGCTGGTGGCGAAGGACAATCGGGCAACGAACACCCCGACCGCCGTCGAGACACTGCCGTAGCCACCGCCCTCGTTGAGAACACTGCGTAGCACGCGCAGGTCCGACAGATCCTCGAGAATCAGCGCGTAGTTGGCCGGATCGTAGTCGTGCAGCACCGGAACGGTTTCCGCCGCGACCGCCCGAACCCGTTGGTAGGCACGCGCTTCGGCGTCCGCACGGGCGGGACTCATGGGCCACGACGGCCCGGCCACCCGCACCCACGGCAAGGCCTGTTTCACCGCGACACTGCGTCCGTCGTCGCGTCGGGTCGCGATGAACACACGGTTCAGGTTGCCGTCGGACACCTCGTGGACGTCCACCTCGCCCGCTCCCCAGAAACCCCGCGCGCGCAAGTACTCCGGCACATCGGTGGGTTCCAGAATCCGGTAGTTCCCGGTCACGACCTTCTCCCTTCGGACAGTGTGAAACTGCAGACCAGCGCGAGGATGAGCACCACGCCTTCGACGACGTCCTGGGTGTAGTAGGGCAGTCCGGCGATGGTGAGTCCGGAGGAGACTATGCCGATGAGCACCGCGCCCAGCGCGGTCCCCCACACGTTCGGCCGACCCCGGCCCAGCACGGAGGTCCCCACCAGCGCGACCGCCACGGCCTCGAGCAGCTGCGAATTGCCCGCCGACACGTCGCCCTGCCCGATGCGCGCGGCCAGAATGAGACCGCCGGTGGCGGCCAGCAATGCCGAGAGCACGTAGGCCAGGGCGCGATAGCGGCCGACCCGCACCCCGGCCAGCCGCGCCGCCTCCCGATTCGCCCCGATCGCGTACAGCACTCTCCCCCAACGGGTTCGAGCCAGAAGAACCCAGGCCGCGAGCGTCAGTACCGCGAAGATCAGCACCGAGTTGGGTACGCCCAGCACGCTGCCGCGGTCGATGGACAGGAACCCGGAGGTGAATTTGCCGGGTGCGGTCGAACCGTCGGGCAGCGTCATGCCGGGCGAAATCGATTGCCCGTCGACCATCACCAGTTTCAGCCCGGAGATGGCGAACATGGTGCCGAGCGTGGCGAGCATATCGGGCACCCGCAGCAACACCACCAGGACGGCATTCACCAGACCGGCGGCCGCGCCCACCCCGAGCACGGCCAGCACCGCGATGACGCCGATCTGGTTGTGCACCACCATGGTCTGCGCCGCGACCGACACCGCGAGTCCGGCGACCGCGCCCACCGACATGTCCAGCCCGCCAACCGCCATGGTGAGCGTCACGCCCAGCCCGAGGATGGCCGCGACCGAGACGTACCGCAGCACATCCAGCAGGGTGGAGCCGCTGCGGAAGGTCGGTTCGCTGATGCTGAAGTACGCGAACAGCCCGGCCGTCACGACCAGGAAGCCGTATTTGACAACGAGGTCTCCGGCCCGCCGGACGCGCGGCACGGCGGTCGCCGAGGGCGCTTCTTCGATAATCGTCATGGAGTCTCTCTGTGGGACAGCGGAATTCGACATGGCGTCACACCGCCGCCAGGGCCTGCACGATGCGGTCGGGTTCGGGATCGTAGGTATCGAGCCGGATTTCACCGTCGACGAGCACGATCACCCGATCCGCGACCTCGAGCACCTCGTCGACATCGGCGGACAACAGCAGCACCGCACCGCCTTCGGCGCTCACCGCGCGGGCCCGCCGACCGATATCCCGGCGCGCGCCCAGATCGACGCCCCGGAACGGCTCGTCGAGCACCAGCACCCGGGGCGTGCGCGCCAGCCAGCGCCCGACCACCACCTTCTGTTGATTGCCACCGGAGAGTTCCTCGATGCGACTTCCCTCATCGCGT
The DNA here is from genome assembly GCF_035818795.1 of Nocardia sp. CDC160. Taxonomy (NCBI): domain Bacteria; kingdom Bacillati; phylum Actinomycetota; class Actinomycetes; order Mycobacteriales; family Nocardiaceae; genus Nocardia; species Nocardia sp. CDC160. Next base: position 135,899 of record NZ_JAYKYT010000005.1, read on the forward strand.
GCGACGACGCCCAGCGTGTCGATGACATGACGACCCGCGGTGGCCTCCCGGCCGTGCCCGATCCACCCCCAGCGACTCGATACCGTGCGCAGGAACGGCAGGGTGACGTTCTCCGCGATTGACCAGCCCGGCACCAAGGCGTCCGCATGCCGATCCTCGGGAACCAAATGCACTCCACCCCGAATCGCCTCGACCGGATGGCGGGGCCGAAATAGCTTGCCGTCCAACAGCATCGAACCACCATCGAACCGGTCCGCACCGAACACTCCGCGCGCCAGTTCGGTCTTGCCCGCACCGAGCAGCCCGACGACACCGGTCACCTCACCGGCCCGCAGGTCCAGATCCAGTGGCCGCCGCCCGGCCCGCAGCGGCACTCCACGCAGCGACAACACCGGTTCGCCACCGCGCGCGCCCGCGTCCTCGGGTCGACGCGTGGCCGCCGAATGCGCGGTGGCCAGCATGGCCCCCAGCGCCGCATCCCAGTCGAAGGGCCGCTGCTGAACATCGCTGATACGCCCCTCATGCAAGACGACCAGATCATCGGCCAGCGAATCGATTTCGCCCAGCCGGTGCGACACGTACAGGATGGCGATCCCGGCATCGCGCAGCCGCTCGACGATGGCGAACAGTCGCCGCGCCTCGGCCGCCGACAGCGCCGAGGTGGGTTCGTCGAGAATCAGCAGCCGGGGCCGCGTGGCCAGGGCACGGGCGAGAATCAGCAACTGCTGATCGGAGATGCCGAGCTCGGCGACATCGCTCCGCAACCGGCGGTCATCCCAATCCAAGTCGAGCACGGCCTGAATTTCCCTGGCGCGGGCCAGGATTCGAGACCCATTCAGCAGCACACCACCCCGTCCGCCCACCAGCTCCTCGAAGACGAGGTTCTCCGCCACCGACAGTCCGGGCACGATCGTGTCGCCGATGTGCTGATGCACGGTGCGAATACCCAGCCCCCGCGCCGCGGCAGGCGAATGCAGCCGCGCGGCAACCCCATCGATGCGAATCTGCCCTCGATGTCCCGGGTACATGCCCGAGAGCACCTTGATCAGCGTCGATTTCCCCGCCCCGTTCGCACCCAACAGCGCGACTACGCGACCCGCCGCGAGCTCCAGCGACACACCCTCGAGCACACTACGCCCGCCGAAGGACATCCCGACCCCGTCCAACTCGACAACGGGCGTGGACGCAGCGGCCTCGGCCGCTTCCCCGGAGTCAGTGCGCGACAACGGGAATCCAGTCCGCCGCACTGACCTGTCCCAGCGCCAGCGCGGGTACGGCCGCGCGCAACTGATCGAGATTCTGAATCTGCTTGGACACCAGCAGATCCCGGGTCACCACCACCGCGGGAAACTGCACGCTCGGCTTCCCGAGCTGCCCGGCCAGCTGCAGGGCAGCCGTCCGCACCACCGCCGCGCCGACCGCCGACGGATCGGTCCCCGCCGTGGCCACCCAGGGGCTGTCCGCCGCGGTAATGGCTTGGATATCGGCATTCGAGATGTCCGCCCCGACCACCTTCACACTGCCGAGCCGCTTGTTCTGCACCGCCAGCGTCGCTCCCTTGGCCAGTTCGTCGTAGGGCGCGAAGATCCCCTTCACCTCGCCGTGCTGGGTCAGCGCGGCGCTGACCAGCGGCACGGTGTCGGTGGCGGTGGAGTCGGTCACCTTCCCCACCTTGAACGCCTGGGTCCAGCCATTGTCGCCGAGTGCCTTCTGCCACACCGCATCTCGACGATCCAGGGGCGCGTATCCCGCGACGTTCACATAGCCGACCGGCGCGTTCTTCCCGATGGCCGTCGCCAGCGCCCCGATGGCGGCAGTGGCGATATCGGCGTCGTTCTGGCTGGTCGTCACCACTTTCGCATTGGTGGTGTCCACGTCGTAGGTCACCACCGTGATGCCCTTGTCGACGGCCTGATCGATCAGCGGTTCCAGCGTCGCCGGAAAGCCGTGGTCCACGATGATGGCCCGCACACCGGAGTTGATCGCGGTGGACAGATCGGTCGCCTGCTTCGCGTTGTCGGCCTGCGCGTCGTACACCGACAGATCGATGCCGAGCGCCTTGGCCTGCGCCTTCGCGCCGGTGCCCCACTGTTCGAAGTAGTCGCCCGCCCCGCTCTGACGCACCAGGGCCACCGGCACCGCGCCGTGATCGAACGGCGCGGGCCGGGGCCCGGTCGCCTGCGAAACCGTGGACGTAGCTTGCGGTCCCGTCGTGCCACCGGATTGGGAGCAGGCCGTCGCCAGCAGGACGAGGGCGAGCGCGGGCACGGTGAGGACCGAGGTCAAGCGTGACACGGTGGATTCTCCAGGGTCGGACGGAAAGACAAGACCGGGAACCTACCGATCGGAAGCTTTCCGCACACCGCATTCACTCACCGTGATCGCAAACCGGTCCCGTGACAGCGGCACGTGGTGGTCAGTCGACGAACATCTGGGCGGCCATGCGGCGAGAGTTGCCGATGGCCGCTTGGCCACGCGGGAGCATGACGGTTTGGTAGTCGGCGACGGCTGTGGTGAGAGACTTCTCTCCCTTTGTGGCGGAGAGGATTTCGTGGGCGAGGGTGGCGGCGTCGGCCAGTGCCGTGTTCGCGCCGACTCCGGCGGTGGGCGGCATGGTGTGGATCGCGTCGCCGAGGAGAGTGACCGGGCCTGGCCCCCAGTTGTCGACCGGTGCGCTGATTCGGAAGGTGATAGGGAAGAAGCTGTCGATGTCGGAGTGGGCGTAGATGTCGCGAATCGCGGGGTGCCAGTTCGAGACCACGTCGGTTGACAGTTTCCACAGCTCCTGCGCGGACATGCCGAAGAGCTCGTCGTCGATCACGCCGAGGCGGGCCGGGGTCGCGCAGAGGGTGACCATCAGGTAGTCGGGCCGTCCGTCCTCGGGTGTGCGGAAGATGACGGGGCCGAATCCGGCTCCGCACGTGCTGCCCTCGGTTACCCAGCACAGGCCGCGGTTGAATTCGTCGGGATCGAGACTGCCCGTGAGGGTCATGCGGCCGTAGATGCAGCGCAGGCCGAAGTCCTCGACCACCGCGTTCGGCAGCAGTCGACGCCGGATGACCGATCCGACGCCGTCCGCGCCGACCAGCAGATCGCCTTCATCGCTGCCGCCCTCGGCGAATTCGACCCGGACCCGGCCGGATTCGGTGATCCGATAGTCCGACACGGTCCGTCCGAATCGCACGACCTCGTTCAACCCGGTGAGCAGCCCGCGCCGGAACGCATTGCGGTCCACGGCGGTGACCATCTCCTCGGGGATGCCCGGGAATTCGAGCGCGGACACCAGCTCGAGTCCGCTCGTGAACGTCGTGACCAGGTCCCCATTGACGCTGCTGGAGCGACGCAACACATCGAAGACCTGCGGATCGAGGCACTCCCCCAGTGCCGCATTGCCGTCCGGATCGATGTGGATGCGATAGCCCTGATTGCGCGTCTGCGGCGTCGGGTCCTGCTCATAGACAACGACATCGACCCCTGCGGTGTGCAGCGCTTGCGCGAGCGTCAGGCCGCCGACTCCGCCGCCGACGATGAGAACCCTTGTGCTGTCGTTCATTTCGATACTCCTCGGTGCTTCCGATCAATTCCCCGCAGCTGCGTTACCCAGCGTGCGCCGCCCGCACCGCACTTGTCAATCATCTACATGAACTAATCAATCATTTATTTGATTAAACCAGGTGGATGTATGATCGCCTCCATGCCCGCGACGAACCCCCGCCGATCGCCCAAGCCGCAGGAGCGGCAGCGCGATCCCGAGCGCACCCGCGCCCAGATCCTGGACGCGGCGGTGCAAGAGTTCGGCGCACACGGTTACGCCGGTGCCCGGATCAGCGCGATCGCGGCCCGGGCCGGGGTGAACGTGCAGCTGATCTCGTACTACTTCGATGGCAAAGAGGGCCTCTACCAGGCCATCTCACAGCAGTGGCAGCAGCGCCGGGGCGAGATGGCGCCCGCGGACACGCCCTTGCCCGAGCAGTTGCGCCGCTACGCGCTGGAGGCGCTGCACAATCCGGCGGGCGTGCGGCTGCTGGCCTGGGCCGGTCTGGAATACGCCGGAGCCGGGACACCGTCGCACGCGGGCCAGTTCACCGACACCATCGAGGAACTGCGCTCGCTACAGCAGTCCGGTCGCCTCCCGGCCGATCTCGACCCGTCCGTTCTGACGGTCATGTTGATGGCGATGGCAATGGCACCCACCACGCTGCCGCACATTGTGGAGTCCGTCTGCGGCGAGGATCCGCGCTCACCGGAGTTCCTCGAGCGGTTCGCCGACCAGGTGGCGATCCTGGCCCGTCATATCGGACTCGGCTGACCGACTCTCACGCACGGTAGAGCCGAGCCATGGCCACTGCCTCGGCCGCGATGCGATCGCGGAGTTCTTCGGGCGCAAGGACTTCCGCGCCTGCACCGAGGCGGAGGATGTCTGGAATGGCCCGCTCGAGAGATTCGATGGGCAGGTGGATGTCGCGGTATCCGTTCGTATCGGGTTCACCGACGGTGGCGCGGGCGGCCTGGGCGGCGGCGGGGTCGAGGAGCTCGCTCAGACCCTCGAAAGTGGCGGAATCCAGGCGGAGCAGGGCCGAATCGCGGTGGCGGCGTTGGTCGAAGGATTCGACGTAGTCGGTCCAGTAGGCGGCCAGGTCGAAGTCGGGTGGGCGGTGGATCGGGGCGTCGAGTACCTGGAGTTCCATGATTCGTGAGATGCGATAGGTGCGGATTCCGGTGTCGGTATGACCCACCAGGTACCAGTTGCCGGATTTGAGGACCAGTCCGAGCGGTTCGGCGCTGCGAGTCACCAGATGCGGCGTGGCCCAGCGGATGTAGTTGAAGCGAATGGCCTGTTCGTTCCACACCGCGTTGGCGACGGCGGTGAGAAATGGCGTGGGCTCGGTTTCGGAGTACCAGCCCGGCGCGTCGAGGTGGAAGCGTTCGGCGACCCGCCCGGCCCGGTCGCGCAGTTCCGGTGGCAGCGCGGACATCACCTTCAGGTTGGCGGCGGTCACGATGGCCCCGAGGCCCAGATCCGAGGCGGCGCTGGGCAGCCCGGCGAGGAATAGCGATTCGGCCTCGTCGGCGGTCAGCAGATTCAGTTTGGCCCGGAAGCCGTCGAGCAGCCGGTAGCCGCCGTCATGCCCCGCATCGCCGTAGACCGGAATACCGGCCGCCGACAGCGCCTCCATATCCCGGTACACCGTCCGCACCGACACCTCCAGCTGCTCCGCGATCTCCTGCGCGGTTACGCGGTCACGCGTTTGCAGGAGCAGCAGGATCGACATGAGACGGCTGGCGCGCATGCGAGGAATTCTCCCCGAATCCACTGACACTAGGTGTCAGTGAAGCGCCCATACCTTGTTCCTCGTTCCGAACGCATCGGTTTCGAGACCGAATGAGGAGATGGCGCAATGCCTTTCGTTGAAACCCGCACCGGCACCTCGCTGTTCTACCGGGATTGGGGCACCGGGCGACCGGTGGTGTTCTGTTCGGCCTGGGGCATGGACAGCGTCGAACCGCGGGGTGTGATGGCCGAGCTGGTGGCGCACGGATTCCGCGCCGTCTCGATCGATCGCCGCGGCCACGGGCGCTCGGATGATCCGGGCCTCGGCTACGACTTCGACACCCTCGCCGATGATCTGGCCGATGTGCTCGACCACCTGAACCTGTACGACGCGATGCTGGTCGGCCACTCCATGGGTGGCGGTGAGATCGTGCGCTACCTGACCAGATACGGCAGCGCCCGCGTCGAACGCCTCGTGCTGGTCGCGGCCACCCTGCCGTTCATGATGCAGACCGCCGACAATCCCGACGGGGTGCCCGGCGCGGTGGCCGAGGCACTGCGCACCTCGTGGCGGCACGACCTGGCGACCTGGCTGGTCGACAATGCCGACCCCTATATCGGTGTGGGTCTGCCGGGTTGCGACGTCCCGACGGTGGCCCGCGACGCGGTGCTCGCCTCCATCTACGGCACGTCGCGACAGGCCGCCATCGAGTGCAACCGTGCGGTCGTGGAGACCGACTTCCGCGCGGAACTTCCCGAGATCACCCTTCCGACCCTGATCATCCACGGCGACAGCGATGCCTCGATATCACTGGAACTGGGTGGCCGCCGACAGGCCGAGCTGATCCCGAACAGCGAACTGATCATCTACGAGAACGGCCCGCACGGGCTCTACCTGACCCATGGCGAGCGTCTCACCGCGGACTTGCTGGCCTTCCTCGGTGATGCGCCTTTGCGCCATACGGTTTCGCTCTCGGAACAGCTCGGATACGCTCCGCAGCGTTAGTCACCGCGAGCATGAGGAATTATCGATGGGTTCAACCGTCATTGAAGTCGTCAACGTCATCCTGACCCACGTCAACGCGACCTGGTCCTGGCTCACCTCGGGCTCTTCCGGCCCGATCCCCTGGTAAGTCCCGACGCACAACGATTTCGCGAATCCCTTCGCCGCGCTCGCGGCGGAGGGATTCAGGCGTTTCGGGGGTCAGCCGACCACGAGGACCGACTTGCCGCAGGCGTGACCCGAGCCCAAATTCTCGATAGCCACCGCGGCCTCCGGCAGGGTGTAGGTGCGGGTGATGCGCGGGGTCAGCGCACCGGCGGTGGCGAGTTCGGCCAGAGTGCGCAGGGTTTCGGGTTTGGGCAGCGAGAGTAGCGAGCGTAGGCGTTGCCGGGTGAACGGTGAGAGCAGCTGGGCACGCACCGAACGGCCGAGCCCTCCGAAGAAGCGACCACCGCCCTCGCCGCCGCCGAGCACCAGCGTGCCGGAGTCGGTGAGCAGGGAGCGCAGCAGCGGCAGGGGACGGTTTCCAGCCATGTCGAGGATGAGATCGTAACGGCCGGTGAGCTTTTCGGTGGTGTAGTCGATGGTGCGGTCCGCGCCGAGGTCGCGGACGAACTCGGCGGAGTCACCGGAGCACACGCCGGTCACCTCCGCGCCGTAGTGCTTGGCCAGCTGCACCGCGAGGTGACCGACTCCCCCGGCCGCGCCGATGATCAACACGTGCTGCCCGGCTTCGATATGCCCGGAGTCGCGCAGGCCGTTGAGCGCCGTCATGCCCGAGATCGGCAGCGCCGCAGCCTGTTCGAAGCTCAGCCTCTCGGGCTTGTGCGCGAGCTTGAGCGCCGGAGCACAGGCGAATTCGGCGAACGAGCCGGGCACCGTGCCGAAAACCTCGTCACCGGGCCGGAATTCGCGCACCCGCGGCCCGACCTCCTCGACAATCCCGGAGACATCCCACCCGCGCACCCGTTCGCGCGGGCGCCGCAGCCCCAGGGCCAGCCGCGCGACCAGCGGTTCGCCGGTCATGAAATGCCAGACACTGGGATCCACCCCCGCGGCGCGGACCCGGATCAGTACCCCGTCCTGCCCCACCTCCGGCATGGGAATGTCGGTGTAGGACAACACGTCCGTGCCGCCGTAGACCTCTTGCGCGATAGCCTTCATGACTCATCTTCTTCCGGATACTCGAAGACCTCGTCCAGCGGTGCACGGAACACCCGGGCGATTTGGAACGCCATCTCCAATGATGGCGAGTATTTGCCCTGTTCGATGGCGATGACGGTCTGGCGGGTCACCCCGAGCCGGTCGGCCAGGTCGGCCTGTGTCATCTCGCCGTGCGAGAAGCGCAGCGCGCGAATGTTATTGCTCACCTTGGTCGGTTTCACCATGGCCACAGCCCCCGCCGGTAGGCGATGAGTTTGGCGGCGGCGCTGACGATCGCGCCCAGGGTGAAGCCGAGGTAGATGGCGTTCGCGATCCAGAAGCGATCCGCGTCCGCGAGGGTGAGCAGCAGTCCGCCGCCCGCGCCGAGCGCGGTGAACGCGCCGCCGATCTGCGCACCGCGCAGGTCGATCTCCTTGTCCCGCTGATCTTTTCGGTCTCCCTCACGGGAGGTGATGGCAACCAGGATGCTGCCGAGGATGGAGACCAGGATCGAGCCGCCGACCGCCCACAGCAGCGGCGCGGCGAACGATACCGAGGTGAAGGCCCGGCCGTGGGCTCGCACGAGCACCACGACCAGGTAGATCACATACGAGACGACGGCCGCGACACCCAGGATCCAGGTTCGCTTCTCCTCGAAGGGCATGCGACCAATGTAAAGCAAACCCGACACGATGTACAGAATCTTTTACATCACCGGGTGCGCGGCCGACGGTCTCAGGCGGGTTTGAATCCCACCCGCAGGGATTCGAGGCCGCGGATCACCACGTTCGGCTTGAACGGCGGGTTTTCCGAAAGCAGTTCCATGGCAGAGACTTTGCGCAGCAGGACGTCGAGCAGCACCTCCATCTCGAGCAGCGCCAGGGGCGCGCCGAGGCAGTAGTGGATGCCGAGGCTGAACCCGAGGTGCTTCTTGGCTGGGTTCATGGGATCGGAGTAGCGGGCTACATCGGTGCGGTCGGGATCGGGGAAGACCCGCTCGTCATGGTTGGCGGAGTTGATGAGCACCACCACGCCGTCGCCGGTCTGGAAGTCGTGCCCGGCCACGGTGATCGGCCGGGTGGCGGCTCGGGTGGTGATCTGCACCGAGGGTTCCAGCCGCAACAGTTCGTCGGGGGCCGAGACGGTCAGCTCGGGTCGATCGCGCAGGGCCTGGATCTGGTCGAGCGCGCGCAGCAGGCGCAGCATGCCGGTGCCGACGAGGTTGGCGGTGGTCTCATGCCCGGCCACGAAGGTGGTGATGCAGGTAGCCAACAACTCCTGTTCGGTGAGCACGTCGCCGCGATCCTCGACCAGCGAGAGCGCGCTCAGCAGATCGTCTTTCGGATCGGTGCGCCGCTGGTTGAGCAGCTCCCGGAAGTAGCCCATGAAGCCGCGCGAGGCCGCACTGCGCGCCGTCAGGCACTCCGGCGGCAGCGTGTAGTCGTGGTCGAATCCGCGCGCGAGATCCTGCGACCACCGATGCACCTGCTCGTATGCCTCCTCGGGCACGCCGATGAGCTCGCAGGCGATGATCAGCGGCAGCGGATACGCGATGGTCTCGACCAGATCGAACTCGCCCGCCTCGAGAGCTCGATCGACGAGCTGCTCGGCGAGTTCCTCGATGCGCGGCCGCAATCGAGTCACCATGCGCGGGGTGAAGCCCTTGGTAACCAGGTTGCGCAGCCGCGTGTGGTCCGGCGGCTCCATCCACAGGAACGACGTCGGCAGTTCCTCGGGCGCATCCTCGGGAGCGACGGTCGGATGCATCATGCCCGCCTCCTCCGCATGACTCCACGCGGTGGTGGACAGCACGGCAGCGCAGTCCTCGTAGCGGGTCAGCACGTGATGCCCGAGCGGGGTCAGATGGATCGGCCCGGCATCGCGCAGGACCTTGGCGGGGGTGTACGGATCGGAGCGGCCGTCGGGCCCGAACAGCTGGGCCAGGGCGGCCAGCACGGCCGGATCCTGGTGCTCGGCCGCGGTATTCACCTCTGGGGCGACCATGGTGGTCCTCCTGATTTCAGTGGTGGTCTGACAGGGTGGTCGCGGCCCCATTGCCGCGCAGCATGATTCGGCCCGCGGTCACCGGATGCCCCAGTGCGGCGGGCGGTTCGACCAGGTGCGCGACCCGCATGAAGGTGCGCGCCACCCGGGGATCGTGGTGGGCGGCGCGATGTGCTCGCGCCACATAGGCATTGGTGAGGCGGATGCGCAGGGTGCGCGGGCCGTGGACGCCGGGGTGGCTCAGATCGGAGGAGGCCGCGAGACTCCAGGCGAGACTGACGGAGTCGGCGGCGGTGGCGTAGAAGCGGGCGGGCAGCTCGGCCGGTGCGGGATTGCTCCGGAGGGTGTCGCGCAGGGCCGCGGCTTCGAGCGCGGCCACGGTCATGCCCTGGGCATAGAGCGGGTTGAAGGCGCATTGAGCGTCACCGAGGACGATGAGACCGGCCGGGAGGGCGGTCTGCCGATCGAAGCGGCGGCGCACCGAGGCCCGGAAGCGGTAGCGCACGGGGTCGTCGAGAGGTTCTGTGCCGGTGATGATCTCGTGAATGTCGGGCGCGGAAAGGTTGGCGGCGTAGCGGTGGAAGTCCTCGGATTCGACCGGCGGGTGGTCGCCGAGCATGCCCGCGAGGGTGACCAGCCAACGGTCGCCTTCGACGCGCACCGCTCCCCCGCCGCGACCGTTCGTACCGGTGGAGATGATCACCGACGCATGACCGTCCAACTGCCCGGGCCGATACCGGTACATCCGCGAGGCATACCCGAGATCCACGTCCAGGCGCTCCTCGGCAGGCGGCTCGGCCCCGATCGCACTGAGCCACTCCATGATTCGTGAGCCACGTCCGGTCGCATCGATCACGAGGTCGGCGGCCAGGATCTCGGGCCCCGCCACGCCGATCGCGCCGACGCCGCTCACGCTGCGCGCGTCACCGATCAACCCTTGGACTGCGATCCGTTCGCGCACCTCGATATTCGGGTCCGCCGCAGTACGTTCCCGCAGCACCGATTCCATGAGCGTGCGAGTGGCGATGACAGACGTGAGCCCGGTCGAGGTGGGTATGAGCCGGGAACCGCCCACATACCACCGGGTGTCGACAAGCACCTCGGCCGTGGTCGCGCCGCGCCGTACAAGTTCACCGGTCCACCCCGGATACAGCTCCTCGATGAGCGCCCGCCCCCGATCCAGCAGCCCATGCAGGTGCCGCCCCTGCGGCACCCCACCCCGCCCCACCCCCTCGCGCCCACCAGCATCGTCGCGTTCGAGAATGATCACGCGGAAACCATTGTCCGCCAGCACCCGCGCCGCCAGCAGTCCCGCGATACCCGCACCCAGGACGAGGGCGTGGCGGTCCGCGGGGCTCATACCGACACCGGTAAGGACATCACGCCGCGGTGGATGAGGCTGGGGCGGTATTCGATGGTGTTGGTGGACAGGCGGAGACCGGGGGCGCGGGAGAGGAGGGCGCGTAGGGCGGCGGCGGCTTCGATGCGGGCCAGGGGTGCGCCGACGCAGTAGTGGATGCCGAGGCTGAAACCGAGATGTTTGCGGGCGGGGCGGGGGCCGGCGTAGCGGGTGATGTCGAAGTGGTCGGCGTCGGGGAAGACTCGGTCGTCGCGGCTGGCGGAGGCGGTGAGCACGACCACGCCGTCGCCGCGCTTGAACTCGCGGTCGCCGATGACGGTGTCGTTGAGGGCGACGCGGATGGTGAATTGGGTGGGGGCGTCGTAGCGGAGCATTTCGTCGAGGGCGGGTTCGACGAGTTCGGGTCGCCGACGCAGGATTTCGAGCTGGTCCGGATTTCGCAACAGCGCGAGCAGGCCGTTGCCGATGAGGTTGATGGAGGTCTCCATGCCCGCTACCAACAGCAGCAGCGACATGCCGATCACCTCGGCCTCGGTCAGCGATTCGCCGTCCGCGCCGACGGCGAGCTGGCTGAGCAACTCGGTTCCGGGCTCGCGCTTGCGTCGCGCGACGAGTTCGCCGAAGTACCCCATGCACGCCAGCGCCGCCTCGGTCCGTGCGGAGACGGCCGCCTCGTCGAGCAGCGAGTCCGGGTCGCTGCCGCGGGCAATGGCCAACTGCCACTCCCGGAATCGCGCCCCGTCGGCCGGGTTCGCGCCGAGCAGCCGCACCGGGATCATGGCGACCGCCAGCGGCACCGCCAGATCCTCGAGGACGTCGAACCCGCCGCGCGCGAGGGCAGTGTCGACCAGTTCGTCCACCACCTGTCCGGCGACGGGTGCGAGGTCGGCGACCATGCGCGGGGTGAAGGCCTTGGCCACCAGCTTGCGGTAGCGGCCGTGTTCGGGCGGGTCCATGCGCACGAACGAGCCCGGGATGGCGGCGGTGGTGTCGCGGAACGGGCTGATTCCGGCCGCGTAGCCGTGACCCCAGTCCGAGCCGGTGAGCACGGCCGCGCATTCCTCGTAGCGGGTCACGAGAGTGACCGGGACGCCGTCGAGTTCGTAGGGGAACAGCGCCGCGGCGTCGCGGACCCTCCGATAGGCCGGGTACGGGTCGGCGCGGTGGTCGTCGTCGAAGGCGTCGAAGGTGATCTCGGGTACGGCGGTGCTCATCGGCCCTCCACTCGGACACGCAATTCGGACATGCCGCGCACGACCACATTGGGCCGGTACGGCGGTTCGGCCAGCAGGCTCAGATCGGTGACGCGAGTTCCCAAGGCGTGCAGGATCGTTCGCATCTCGAGGCGGGCCAGGGGTGCGCCCAGGCAGTAGTGCAGGCCCAGACCGAACGACAGGTGCCGCTCGGTGCGGTGCCCGGGCAGGTAGCGCGTCAGGTCGAAGCGGTCCGCATCGGGAAAGGCGGCCGGATCGCGGTTGGCGGAGCCCAGCAGCACGATGACGGCGTCGCCGGGCGCGAAAGTCCGCTCACCGACGGTGATTTCGGCACGAGCGGTGCGAGTGGTGAGGTGCACGGGCGCGTCATAGCGCAGCACCTCGTCGACGGCCGGACCGGCCAGATCGGGATCGGTGCGCAGCCGATGGAATTCACCCGGCTCGCGAATGAGGGCCAGGACTCCATTGCCGATCAGGTTGACCGAGGTCTCGTGTCCGGCGACGACCAGAATGAGCAGCGTGCCGATGAGCTCGGTGTGGGTCAGGCGCACACCGGCTTCCTCGGCCTGCACCAGCGCGGTGATCACATCGGCCTGCGGGTTCTTGCGCCGCTGTTCGACGAGATCGCCGAAGAATTCCGTGAATTCGTGCACGGCCGCCGTCCGCGCGGCCAGTTCCTCGGGGCTGAGCAGCACGTCCGGGTCGAGTCCGCGGGCGATTCCGGCCGACATGGCCCGCACCTGCGCGTGCGCCTCGGCGGGCACACCCAGCATTTCGCAAATGAGGGTGATCGGCACCGGATAGGCCAGGGTCTCCAGCAGATCCACCTCGTGCTCGGCCAGGATCGCGGTCAGCAGCTCGTCGACCAGCTGTTCGGCACGAGCCTGCAGCGCGGTCACCGTCCGCGAGGTGAACGCCTTGCCGACCAGCCCGCGCAGCCGAGTGTGGTCGGGCGGCTCCATCCACAGGAACGAGCCGGGCAGCTCCACATCACTGTCGCCGTGCAGCAGGTCCGGTTCCTCGGCGTGGCTCCAGCGCGGATCGATCAGGATGGCCTGCGCCTCGGCGTGGCGGGTCACCAGGTGGGTGTCGTGCGGTCCGGGCACGAACGGCCCGGCGGCGCGCAGGATCTCGTAGCTGTCGTAGGGGTTGTGCCGGAACTGCGGCGCGATGCTCTCGATGACCGCCTGCTGCACCCGGGTAATTTCCGCGACCGCGGGATCGGAACTCACCGGCGACTCCTGAATTGTGCGGACCGATTTCGGCATTCATCCTCAACTGCCGCCGACCCGCACCGTCCGGCCATTGTCGACGCCTATCGGCCGATCGCGGTATCGCTTTATCGTGCACGGTAATTGGCCGATCGACGCTGCTTATCACCGCTCACGATTAACAGGCCGTTCAGCGCCCGGACACAATTCGCTGTTGTCGTGATCGTCATGAATTCCTCGAATTCGCAAGGCACGCTGCCGGATCGGCTGGCCGACATCGCGGCCGCGCATCCGACGGTCGCCACAACGTTCTGGTCGACCGGGCAGCGCCTGGAATACGCGGAGCTGCACCGGCTTTCGCTGGTGGCCGCAGCGGAGTTGGTGCGGCGCGGGGTCGGCCGCGGTGAGCCGGTCGGCATTCTGTGCCCGAACGCGCCGGAATTCCTGGTGAGCTTCTTCGCGGTGGCCGCGGCGGGCGGTGCGGCCACTCCCCTGCCCTTGCCCGCGAGTACGCGACGCGCGGGTGGATATCCGCAGCAGTTGGCGGCCATTACCGCGGCGGCGGGGATGCGGACCGTGCTGGTGTCCTCGACCTTCGCGGAACTGATGCCGTTGCTGCACGGCAGCGTGAATGTCGAATTCGTGGACACCGCACGACTTACCGAGGCTGACACGGCACGACTTACCGAGGCCGACACCGCACGACTTACCGAGGCTGATGCCGCACCCGCCGTCGAACTGCCGCACCCCGAGCCCGATGACCTCGCCGTCGTGCAGTTCACCTCGGGCAGCACGGCACTCCCCAAGGGCGTGCGCCTGACCCATCGTCAGGTGTTGGCCGGGCTGGCCGCCATTCGCCGCGGCATCGCCCTCGACCTCGACGATCAGGGCGGCTTCTGGTTGCCGCTGTTCCACGATATGGGCCTGTTCGGCACGCTATCGGCCATCCTGCGCGGCATCCCCTCGCACCTGTGGTCACCACTATCGTTCGTGAAGGATCCCGCGCGCTGGCTGCGCGAGTTCGCCGCCAGCGGGACCACCATTACCGCCATGCCGAGTTTCGGCTACGAGGCGTTGCTGGCCGCGGTCGATCCGGAGCAGGTCGCAGAGCTGGATCTGCGGCACTGGCGCATCGCTTTCAATGGCGCGGAACCGATTTCGCAGGATGTGGTATCGCGGTTCCTGGAGCGATTCGCCCCCGCCGGATTCGCGCCCAGCAGCATGTTCGGGGTGTACGGCATGGCGGAGGCCACCCTGGCCGTCGCCTTCCCACCGCTGGGCCGCGAGCCGGTGTTCGAGTGGGTGGACCGGGCGCTGCTGGCGGATGCCGGTGTCGCCGAACCGATTTCGCCCGAGCTGTCGTGGGCGCGTGCGGTGGCCGGTGTCGGGGCGGCGGTGGATGGTCTAGAGCTGCGCGTGGTGTCCACCGACGGCGGCATCGACCTGCCCGATGGCCGGGTGGGCGAGATCCTCATTCGCGGCGCGTCCGTGACCGAGGGCTATCTGACCGCCGACCCGGACGCGGTGGCCGATCGCTTCGTCGACGGCTGGCTGCGCACCGGCGACCTCGGATATCTGCGTGCCGGTGAGCTTTTCGTGACCGGCCGCTGCAAGGACATGATCACCGTGCGCGGCGTCAATCACTACGCCCAGGACGTCGAGGCGGCGGTCGCCGACCTCGACGGCATCTACAAGGGCCGCTGCACCGCCGCCGCGGACCCCGACGGCGCGGACATCATCGCCGTCATCGCCGAAACCGAATGCGAGGGCGACGCCGCCGACGCGCTCACCCGCGCCATCAAGGACCGCATTGCCGCCGATCTCGGCTTGGCCGCGGTCGAAGTCCACCTCGTTCCCCCACGCACCATCCCCCGCACCAGCAGTGGCAAGCTCCGCCGCCTGGCCGCCCGCGACCTCATTGGAGTATCCCGTGCACAGTTATGACGTCTTCCGCCACTACGAGCGCCTGCACTGGAAGCTGAGCGACCTCGACGTCGACTCCATCGACAAGGACCTGGTCCGCCCCGAGTACATCACCCTGGCCAAGAGCGCGGCCATGGGCGAATCCAATGTCATCGCCGCCGTGCACGGCTTCCTGGCCGAGTTCGTCGACGACTACGACTTCTCCACCTTCGCGGTGGTGTGGGGCTATCAGGAGGTTCAGCACCACTACGCCTTCCGCACCTGGCTGCGCGCCATCGGCGAGGACGTCCAGGACAAGGCGGTGGACGCCATGCGAGAGCCGTACGCGCCGGGCACCACGCCGTCGGCGACCCTCGCTACCAACATCATTTCCGAGCTGACGGTCAACCACGTGTACCGCGCGGTGTCGGCGTGGGTCGAGGAGCCGGTGCTGAAGCAGTTGCTGCTCAACGCGAGTCGCGACGAGGCCGGGCATGCCCGCGAGTTCATCCACTACGCGACCGGGCGGCTGGAGCGGCGGCCCGAGGAACTGCCCTCGGTGCTCGAGACGCTCTATGTGTACAGCTCCGAGGCCAAGATCAAGCATCCGGTGAGCACGTTCAAGGCCGGGATCGCCGAGCTGGGCGATCACGAGACCATCGACACCGGGTTCGAGCTGTTCCTCGAAAAGGTCGCCGCCGACGGCGAATTGGAGGTGCTGCACGACAAGGTGCGCCGCACCTTCGGGACCATGACCGGTCTGGAACTGTCCAGCAATGCCAAGGTCCGCCGCGCGCTGGCCGAGGCCATCGCCTAGGCCGCCGGTATGTCAGCGCCCGCTGATCCGGCCGCCGTGCGCGTGCCGTGGTCGGTCATTCCCGACTATCACTGCTTCGGCTGCTCCCCGCACAATCCGTCCGGGCTGCGGCTCTCGTTCACCCCGCACGGTGACGGGTTGCGGGCCCGGTTCCGCCTCGACCGGTCCTTCGAGTCGTATCCGGGCATCGTGCACGGCGGACTCACCGGCGTCATCTGCGACGAGGTGATGGGCAATCTCATCGTGCTGGCCCGGCACGTGCCCGCCTTCACCGTCTCCCAGCGCACCCGCTTCCTCACCCCGCTGCTCATCGACCGCGAATACAGCTGTGTGGCAGAGCTTTCCGACTCCGGTCCGGACAGCCTCATCCGGGCGTCGGCCGAGATCCGTGATGCCGCGGACGCCGTGTGCGCCGCCTCGGCCGCCACCTATCAGCCCTTCGCGCTCGACGCGGTGCGCCATCAGCTGTCCCTGCGCGACGACGAGGTCGCCCTGCTCGCCCAGGCCCTCACCACGGCAACCGCCCTGTCCCCGAACGGAGTTCACCCATGAGCACCAACGACATCCTGCGCACCGTCACCGAGATCGCCGCCGCCGAGACCGGACTGCCGGAATCGACGCTGACCCCCGACGCCGACCTGCGCGGCATGGCCGGGGTGGATTCGGTGCGCGTACTGCGCATGATCGCCCGCATCGAGCGCACCTACGACATCGAACTCGAGGACGAGGACGTCTTCGGCACCGCGACCCTGGCCGAGGTGGCCGCGGTCGTGGACAAGGCGCTGCGGGAGGCCGCGTGAGCACGCAAGCACACAGCCTGAGCGCGAAGGCCGAGAGCGTGAGCACGAACGGCCAGCCTGTGAGCGTCACCGCCGACACCAATCAGCACTACGATCTCGATCCGGAGATCTTCGGCCAGTTCCTGGATCCGCTGCGCAAATACAGTTCCGCGCTGTACGACACCGGCTGCGAGACTTTGGAACTCGCACAGCGCAACAAGCTGCGGTTCGTGGCCAAACGGCTGGGGATCAACGGCGGAGAGCAGTTGCTCGACATCGGCTGCGGTTGGGGATCGCTGATCCTGTTCATGGCGCAGGAGTACGGGTGCGACACCCTGGGAATCAGTCCCGCGCCACGACAGCACGAGTACATCGCGGCGCAGGCCGCCGAACGCGGCGTTTCGCGTCAAGTGCACACGCGCGTCGGGCATTTCGAGGAGATGGACCTGCCCGCGAGCAGTCAGGACGCGGTCACCATGCTCGGGTCGATCGTGCACATGCCGGATCTGGATCTGGTGTTCCGGCGGGCGCGGGCGGTGCTGCGGCGGGGTGGTTCGCTCTACGTCTCGGAGAGCTGCTTCCGTAATGCGGCCGCGCGCAGGGCCTTCGACGAGCGCGCCGGGACCGAGTTCGTGCGCAACGACATCTTCGGGTGGGGTTCGCTGCGCCCGCTGTCGGAGCTGGTCACCGCCGCCGAGGACGCCGGGTTCTCCATCACCTCGGTCGACGATCTCACCGATCAGTATCGACGCACCATCGAGGACTGGATCGCCAATGTCGACGCCGCCGCCGACAGCATCGACGCCCGCCAGCCGGGGATGGCCGCCAAGCTGCGGCACTACCTCGAGGTCGCCAATGCCGGATGGGGCTACACCACCAAGCATTACGCACTCGGCTGCCGCAAGGCGCGCTGACGGTCGGGAAGGCTGACATGACAATGGAACAGTCCCTACTACCAGTGGACGAACTGGTGGCGGCGGTGGACGGATTCCTGGCCGCTTCCCCCGCGGCCCGGGCCTGGGATGTGGAGACCGCCTTCGACTGGGCGGCCGCGGATGCCGAGCGGCTCACCGACGGACAGCGGTCGGCGGTGCGGTTCGTGACCTTCATCGAGGATCACCTGCCCGGGTATTTCGATGTGTACCAGCGGTTCTTCCCAGTCGACGACAGTGTCGAGCTGCCCGCGTTCATCCACAATCGCGAGCTCTACCACTTCACGGTGCGTTGGGCGCTCGAGGAGGACACGCACGCGCGGGCGTTGAATCGGTATCAGGTGGCCTCCGGCATCGCCGAACGAGATTCGCTGCGTGCGGAATTGGCGATCGAGGGGCAAAAGCCGTTCGATCTGCCCTACGAGCATCCGGTGCAGTTCTTCGCCTACGCGCTCGTGCAGGAGAAGGCGACCCAGATGTACTACCACCAGTTGCGGGATGTGTCGGGTGATCCCGTGCTGGCCGCAGTGCTGTCGCGGTTGGCGCGTGATGAGGCACGGCATTTCAGCTTCATGGCCGATGTGGTGAGCCGATACCTGCGGGTGCAGGGCGATGACGTGGTGGAGCCCATTCGCGATGTGATCGCGAACTTCCGTATGCCCCTGGCCGATACGATGCGCGGCTACTGGCGGTGGGCGCTGCGCATTGCCGATGTCGCCGACTACGACCACACCGCCGCCTACGAGCATCTACTCAAGGTCCTGGACCGCGCGGTCGACGCACGCACCGATCGCATGGGCGAGCTGGCGGAGTTCATCGGCCAATGTCGCGCGCTGGCCTGAGCCACCAGTCGCCGACGAGCCCGGTTCCGCAGGGAACCGGGCTCTTTCGTTGGTCTCAACCCCTTCGTCGGCCTGTCAACCCTGCGGGCCCAACACCAGAATCGTGGTGGAGCCGTGAGCGATCAACTTGCCGTTCGCGTCGGTGATGCGGCCCTCGGCGGTGGCGGTGCGACGGCCGACGTGCACGGCATTCGCCTCGCAGGTCAGGCGGCTGCCGTCGATGGCCACCGAGCGAATGAAGTTCACCTTCAATTCGAGCGTGGTGTAGGCGGTGTTGTCGCCCAGCTTGGTGAAGACCGCGCTGCCCATGGCGGTGTCCATCAGCGTGGCGATCACGCCGCCGTGCACGGTGAACATGGCGTTGATGGTGGCCGGGTTCGGGTCCAGGTAGTAGCGGGTGTAGCCGTCGCCCGCCCGGTCGAGGCGAATGCCCAGTGAGGCACCGACTCCCAGCTTCTCGTCGAGGCCCCGCTGGAAGACCGTGGTCAGTTCCTCGACGCGAGAAGCGACCGTCGCGTCGATCTGGGCCTCGCCGTTCACGTGTGTGCTGGTCATGGATGCGCCCTCCCTGGGTTGCGGTGTCAGGCGAATTCGACCAGCCCCCGGTGAATTGCGGTTTGCCGCAGGCCATTCCATTTCCAGCTCCGATCGGGCGATCGAGAATGCCGTGTGACGAATCGTTCCTCGCCGCAAGCGATTACATCGGATAGTGTCGCGTTATGGCCGACATCGAAGCCCCGGACCGTATCGAAACCATCGGGCCGGATTTCTTCGCCGATCCGCATTCCCATTACCGCCGCTGGCGCGAACACGGTCCGGTGCGCCGGGTTCGCTACCCGGACGGGGTCATTCGCTGGGTCATCCTGGACTACGCTGCGGGCCGCGCCGCGCTCAACGATCCGCGGCTGGCCAAGAACTACCTCGCGACCAATGGCCTGCTCGCCGACAAACGCGGTCTGCCGCACCCGGATCCGAGGGATCTGGTGCTGTTCAACAATATGCTCAATATCGATCCGCCCGACCACACCCGGCTGCGCAAGCTGATCATGCGGGCCTTCACCCCGCGCCGGGTGGCCGAGTTGACGCCGCGTATCGAGGAGATCGCGGCCGCCCTGCTCGACACGCTCGACGGCCGCGCCGAGGCGGACCTGCTGCGCGACTTCGCCGAACCGCTGCCGATCACCGTGATCTGCGAACTGCTCGGCGTCCCGCTCGCCGACCGCGCGAACTTCCAGGCCTGGACCAAGGCGCTGGTCGCGGTGGCCGGGGTCGAGGAGGAGCGGGATGCCGCCACCCGGGCGATGGCGGCCTACCTGACCACGCTGGTCCGGGAGAAGGCCGAGCACCCCACCACGGATCTGCTCTCCGCCCTGGCCGTGCCCGCCGACGACGGCGACGCCCTCACCGAGACCGAACAGGTCGGCATGGCCTTCCTGCTGTTGGTCGCCGGGCACGACACCACCGTCAATTTGATCGCCAACGGCACCTTGGCCCTGCTGCGCAATCCCGAACAGTTGCGGGCCCTGCGCGCCGAGCCCGAGCTGATTCCCACGGCCGTCGAGGAATTCCTGCGCTTCGACGGCCCGGTGAACATCAGCACGATCCGGTATACGTCCGAACCCGTCACCATTGCGGGGGTCGACATCCCCGCGGGCGAATTCGTCTTCATCGCGCTCATCGCCGCCAACCGCGACGAGGACCGCTACCCGAATCCGGACACCCTCGATATCACCCGCGACACCTCGGGCCATATCGCCTTCGGACACGGCATCCACTTCTGCGTCGGCGCGCCCCTGGCCCGCATCGAGGCCCGAGTGGCGTTCTCCGCCTTGCTCTCCCGGTTCCCGAACCTCCGCCTGGCTCCCCGCGACGCGGCCCTGACCTGGCACCCCAGCACCCTCATCCACTCGCTGCAGGAGCTGCCGGTGCTGCTGGACTGACGGTCGGTCACCGTCGTGTCAGGGTGACCGGCAGGGCGTTCGGTGACAGGACGAAGTCGCGGTTGGACGCCCGGACCCGATGCTTGGGGTCCGGCGTCAACCGCCAGCGAGACAGTAGGGCCGCCGAGGCGAGGGCGATTTCGAGCATGGCGAAGTGGTCGCCGAGGCAGCGGCGGCGGCCGACGCCGAAGGAGATCATGGCCTTCTTGGCGGTGTCGGCGGCGTTCTCGGCGTTCCAGCGTTCCGGGTCGAAGGTCTCCGGGTGGGCGAACCAGCGCGGATCGTGCTGAACCATGTAGGGGCTGAACATGATTGCCGAACCCGCGGGAATGGTGACCTCGCCGATGGGGAGGTCGGCGCTGGCATTGGCGGCGCTGATCCAGGGGCCCCAGAAGCGGATGGTCTCCGACACCACCTGTTTCAGGTACGGCATCTTCCCCAGGTGTTCGGGTCGCACCTCACCGGTCCCGACCACGGAATCCAGTTCCGCGTAGAGCTTCTCGGCGATATCGGGTCGCAGACTCACCTCGTGCCACAGCCATCCGGTCAGCGAGGCCATCGATCCCACGCCGCCCGCCAACATCAGAATGGCCTCGTCGATGATGTGAGCGTCCGAGAGCCGCTCGCCGGTCTCGCTGTCGGTGTGCCGTATCAGGGCCGACACCACGTCGTTGAAATCCTCGTCGCGCCTGCGATATTCGGCGACCACCGCGCCCACCGCATCCCGCAGATGCCGCGCCTTGCTCCGCCACCGGTAGTTGGCGATGACCCGCAGCTTGCGCAGCTGCGGCGGCAATGCGGTCCGCACGATCACCTGACTCAGCAGCCACGGCACACTGTCCCGGATCTCACGGCGGGCACTGTCCCCGAAATCGGCGGTGAACAACGTCGCCGATACGGTGTCGAGCACCAGTCCGTGCGCCTCGTCCATCAGGTTCACCCGCTCACCCACCGGCAGCGCCGCCGCCCAGGTGTTCGCGATATCGGCGGCGGCCTCGGCATATTCGGCGAGTCGACTCTGCCGCAGGGCGGGTGAGATCATCCGCCGCCGCAAACGATGCTCCGGACCCCGCAGCACATTGACCGCGCCCCCTGCGATATCGGCGATGGCCTCCCGTAAGTCCTCCCGTTCGAATTCCGCGTCGCTGAGGTTGACTTCGCGCAACAGATCCGGCGTCGTCAGCACATACCCGGTCT
The DNA here is from genome assembly GCF_035818795.1 of Nocardia sp. CDC160. Lineage (NCBI taxonomy): Bacteria > Bacillati > Actinomycetota > Actinomycetes > Mycobacteriales > Nocardiaceae > Nocardia > Nocardia sp. CDC160. Next base: position 157,515 of record NZ_JAYKYT010000005.1, read on the forward strand.
GTCGCCCGAAGTGCACTCGCACGATCGGGCCCAGCGCGGGCAGGGAGGTGACAAAGCCCGGCGCGTCGGTGAGTGCGCGCAGGCTGTGCCCGAGCACCGGGACTTTGCCGGGCGCGGTCGGGATCTCGGCCAGCGTGCGCGGCATAGTGGTCGGGAAGGCCGTCGCGTTCGGGGAATCGTCCAGGAATCGCGCTTGGGCCTGCACGTATACCTCCACAACCTTGGCGATCTGGCGTGACTGGCGGACGTCCTCGGTGTGTCCGGCGAGGGTGGCACGCAGGTCGGACAGGATCGAGCGGTCGGCGGCCAGTTTGGCGAGGGTTTCCGCCAGCGCCTCGACCGAGGCGTCGGCGGCCGGGACGCCCGCGGGGATCGATTCGGCCAGGGCCGGGTCGCTGTAGACGACCGGCAGGCCCATTGCCTGGGCCTCGAGCAGCACCATGCCCTGGGTGTCGAAGCCGTGAGACGGGAAGAGGAGGGCGTCGGCGGTGGCCATGGCGTCCAGGCATTCGGACTGGGATACCCGGCCGTGCAGGCGGATTCGGTCGCCCAGGCGGCGTTCGACGATCTTTCCGACGGCGGCGCCGTGCAGGTCGCCGTCGCCGTAGATGTCGAGTTCGCAGTTTTCGGTGCGGCGGACCGCTTCGATCGATTCGAGCAGGCGCTTTTCCGCCGACAGCCGCCCGCACCAGATCAGCTGCAGTGGGCCGTCGTCGAGGTGTCTCCGCTCGGCGCGGCCGTCGAGCAGGGCGTCGTCTACACCGTTGGACACCACCGTGATCGGGCGGGTCACGCCGTGAGCGAGGAGCAGGTCCGCGAAATGTTGCGTCGGGGCGATCACCTGGTCCGCGGTTTGGGCTTGGCCGCTGATCGTCCACCAGGCGTGGCGGGCCGCGGCCGATTCCTCGGCGCGGTGGGGCATGTGGTGGATGTGGGGCACGTAGCGGCCGTGCAGGAGCCGGAGCACCAACGCGGTCGCGTGCGGCGCGGGTGAGGTGAGTTCGATGAAGGCGTCATCACGGCTCTGCGCGGTATGAACCAGCGGGATGCGGTGTCTCCGTGCGGCTTTCATACCTGCGATGGCCACACCGTAGGTGGATTGGGTGTGCACGATATCGACGGGGCCGCGAGCGGCGAACTCGGCGTCGATGAGCTCGGCATTGCGGCGGGTGGGCGCGACCACCTCGAAGCCGTTGATCGCCGGAATCGAAAGCGGGTGCAGTGCAACGATATCCGAGTCCGGTGCGGCGTTCTCGTCGGGAGCGACGAACAGGGTGACGCGGTGGCCCGCCCGTTCGAGCCCGCGGCGCAGTGCGCTGACGGCGGTCTGCACCCCGCCGAGCGAGGCCGGGTGGTAATCCACGAACATCGCAATGTGCATCAGCGGAACCCTACCCACGCGCGCCCCGCTGTGAAATGCCCACATTTCCTCCGTCTGGACTTGGGCCGCGGCAGCTACCAGAGTCCATTGTTCCCACCAACTGTGTCGAAAGAGGCCGCATGCGCATCGCGATACCGCTGACCGGAACTCGCGGCGATGTCCACCCGATCGTGGGCCTCGGCGTCGAGTTGCGGCGACGCGGCCACGAGGTGCACGTGGGCGCGCCGCCGAATCTGGTCGACTTCGTCACCGCCGCAGGACTTCCCGCGCAGTCCTGCGGACCGGACGTACAGCAGCTGTACAGCTCCGAGGAAGGCCAGCGGGCCTTGGCGGCCGGGAATACGCTGCGGCTGATGCAGTTGGTGGGCAAGCAGATGTCCGAGTACGCCGAGCGGATGAACCGCGAGGTCATCGAGGTGTGCTCGAAGGCGGAGCTGATCGTGGCGACCACGGTCACCGAGGATCGGGCGTCGTCGATCGCGGAGGCCATGGGGGTGCCGCTGGTCAGCCTGCACTATTACCCGTGCCGGATGAACAGCGCCTATCCGTTTCCGGGATTGCTTCCGGCGTACTGGAATCCGCCGGGGCTGGTGAATCGGGCGACGTGGACGCTGGCGGAGAACCTGCGTCGAGTGGTGTTCATGCGCTACCTGAATCAGCTGCGCGGGACGCTCGGGCTGCCCAAGTCGTATGCGAGTCCGGCGGCGGCGCTGGCTCGGGCTCGGGTTCCCGAGATCCAAATCTATGATCCCGCACTCGTTCCCGGACTCGGCGAGCAGTGGGGCGAGCGGCGTCCCTTCACCGGATTCCTCACCCTCGATCGCGACACGCGCGCGGCCGTCGGTGAGTTGTCCGGCAGCCATGACGAGTTGCTCGCCTGGATCCACTCCGGCGACGCCCCCGTCTTCTTCGGGTTCGGCAGCATGCCGATCCAGGACGCGGCCAGCGTCTTCAGGATGGTCGAAGAGGTGTCCACTCGGCTCGGTGTCCGTGCCCTCGTGCACGCGGGCTGGAGCGATCTGGATGTCGCCAATACCGTCACGGACGAGCGAATCAAGCTGGTGAGCAACAGCTTCGCCTATGACGAGATCTTCCCGCATTGCCTTGCCGCCGTCCATCACGGCGGGATCGGCACCCTGTTCGAGAGCCTGCGGGCGGGTCTGCCGACGGTGGTGTGCTCGGTGTCCTTCGAGCAGCCCATGTGGGGCGGGCAGGTCGAAAAGCTCGGTGTGGGTGCGCATCTGCCCTTCACGAGCTTGAGCGCGGAGCGCCTGGAGGCGAAGCTCGCCCCACTGCTCACCGCCGAAAGGCGCACGCGGGTACAGCGATTCGCCACCACCCTGCGTACCTCCGGCACCGCCGAGCGCGCCGCCGACCTGATCGAGGCCGCCGCCCGGTGACCTCCCCCGCCCTGGCCGCGGCCCGCTACCTCATCCCCGACACCCTGGTGATGTTCCGCCGCTGCGCCCGCCGCACCCTGCGCAGCACCGACACCCTGGTCATCTCCCTGACCATGCCCATCCTGGTGATGCTGCTGTTCACCTACGTCTTCGGCGGTGCCATCGAGGTCGGCGGCCCGTACCTCAATTACGTGGTTCCCGGAATCATGCTGCTGTGCACCGGTTTCGGCGCATCCATCACCGCCACCAGCGTCTGCACCGATATGACCAAGGGCAGCGTGGACCGTTTCCGCACCCTCCCCATGTACCGCCAGGCCCTCGCCGCGGGCCACGTCACCGAGGGCGTCGCCCGCACCATGGCCGCCATAGCCATCGCCGTCACCGTAGCCGTGGTACTCGGTTACCGCCCCGCCTCCGGCCCGCTCTCCTGGCTCGCCGCAACAGCCCTCATCTGTCTGTTCGTCATCGCCATCACCGCCATAGCGGTAGCTCTAGGCATGGCCGCCTCCAATCCCGAAGCCGCAGGCGGCCTCACCTACGCCATCACCTTCATCCCCTACGTGAGCAGCGCCTTCGTCCCCACCCACACCATGCCCACCTGGCTCCGCGGCATAGCCGACCACCAACCCGCCACCCCGGTCGTCGACACCATCCGCTCCCTCCTCGACAACACCGCCACCCCCCGCACCCTCCCCGCCCTCCTCTGGTGCACCCTCCTGGCCGCCCTCGGCTTCACCTGCGCCGCAATCTCCTTCCGCCGCCTCAACCACCGCTGACGAAAAGTCACTTGTCCCAAAGCTCCACGTGGGCGACTCTGACCCCAATGAGCAGAAGCTGGAGAACCGATCCCTACGAGATCCGAGCGGCCCGCAGAACCCGCGGCCCGGTACCGATCCGAGTCACCGCCCCACGCCCGGGCCACCTCCACCCGGCAAGCCCGAGCGACATCCGAACGCTACTCACCGAACTCGGCCCCATCGGCACCTACGGCGTACGTCGCATCGAATTGCGCCAACAGGAATCCCACCGCGGTGCGAAAGAACTCTTCGGCCAAACCCGCTACCCCGGCCTGATCCGCCTGTACGAACAGCCCCACTGGCGCACCAGCCCCCTGGAGGGCATGACCCTCCGAGAGTTCATGCTGTACGTCCTACTCCACGAACTAGGCCACCACATCCACGACCACCGCTCCGGCAAACGCCCGGCCCCCACCCTCCGAACCACCGACGCCGAGCACACCGCCGACCTCTTCGCCCGCCGCCACACCCCGACCCTGGCCCGCCTACGACATCAGCTGGTTTAGGCCGGACCGTGACTGAATTGTCGCCTTTTAGTGGGTTCTGACTGGTTGCGCCTGGTTAGGATCAGCCGTTAGTGATCTTGTCAGTCGATTCCTGCCCATGAATTTGCCCCGTCCGTCAGTGCGGTCCGGCTATGAGGATTGGTGGTCGCAGATGAGATGTACACGCTGGTATGCGGTGATGATGCTCGCGGGTATTGCCGTCTTCGCGCCGACGGTCGCGTCGGCGTCGATCCCGCCCGGTGTTCAGTGTGCCGGAACCATGTGCTGGAACGACACCGATGAGCCGCTGCAAGTCACAGGCTCGGTCGTGTGCCCCGGGGTGGGCCCCTTCACCGAGGTTCAAGCCACCGTGCCCCCACACGGCTCGACAATGATGCCGGGCGCAGCCTGCCCAAACGGCGAACAGCCCGTCGGCATCAACTACTGACCGTGCAATCCCACACGATCTCCCCGAAAGTTGGTGCAGCACATGACAACAGGGTTCGCCTCCGAGGCTGAATTCACACCGCCGCCCGCGTCACCGCCGCTGCCGGTCGAGCTGGATGTATTCCCGCCGCAGCGGCAACGGCGCTGGACGGTGCTGTTGCGGCTGCTGTTGGCGATACCACAGTTGATCATGGTCTGGGTGTTGGGAATCGCGATCGAGGTCGCGATGTTGTTGGGCTGGTTCGCCGCGCTCGCGATGGGGCGGCTACCGACGTGGTGTGGTGAAATCATCCGCACCTGTGTGACTTACACGGTGCGGGTGTACGGATACCTGTTGTTGCTCGTGGATCAGTACCCACCTTTCTCGATGGATCCCCCGGTCGACTATCCGGTTCGGGTGTACTTCCCGCCGCCGACTCGATTGAACCGGCTCGCCGTGCTTTTCCGATTACCACTGGTACTGCCGATGCTGCTGCTGACCGGCCTGCTGTTCATCGGCTGGGGCGTGCTGGCGGTATTCATATGGTTGATCACCCTCATCCTCGGCTATTTGCCCCGCCCGGTATTCCAGGCAAGTGCGGCTCTGCTGCGGACCCAATTGCGCACCTATGCCTACTTCGGGATGGTGACTCCCACCTACCCGTTCGGCGCCTTCGGCGACCGCGCCCCCACAACCGAATTCGCACCCGCATCGGCCAGCCCGACACGCCCCCTGGTGGTCTCCACAGCCGGGCGAATACTGCTGATCGCCTTCCTCGTCATCGGAGTGCTCTACTACGTGGGCTCGATCACCCTCAGCGCCCACAACGCCAGCAACAGCCGTGTCCACTATGTCTCCAGTGAGACTGTCGCCGACCATGTTTCAACCGTCTACACCAACACCTACGGCCACCCACCGCAGCAGGTCTCCTGTCCCGCCGATCTGCCCAGCCAACTCGGCGCGAACGAGTCCTGCATCGTCGACGACACCACGCACCCCGCCACCGCCGAAGTGACGGTCACCGATGTCCACGGTCGAAACGTCTCCCTCCGCATCAACATCCAACCCCCACCACGATGAGCACCGCATCGAGTAACCGCAGTAAGGAATGACATCGGTCGACTCGGAGCGTGAGACGCGAAAGTGACAGCTCCTGGCCTTGGTTCGGGGTGGGTTAGGTGGGCGACCAGGCGGTGGCGTCGATTTCGACTCGTAGGGCTGGGGAGGCGAGGGCGCTGACGTACATGAGCGTCATGCAGGGTGCGTGGGTGCCGAGAAAATTGGCCAACGCCGTGCGGCGTGTATCGCTGTCGATTTCGCCGACCAGGTAGATGGTCAGCTTGACGATGTCCGTGACGGTCATGCTTGCGGCCGCGAGGTTGTAGCGGATGTTTTCGAGCGCTATGGCGATCTGGTCGGCTGCGGCGTCGGGGACCGAGCCGTCGGGGCGCATGCCAATCTGGCCGGACAGCATCAGCCAGCGGCCGCCGGGGCCGATTTCGATTTGGTGGGTGTAGGACGCCAGGGGTGCGTGAACTTCTCGCGGGTTGCGTTCGATCTTCACGAGATCCAAGCCTAGGGGGCGATCACTGGTGGGTTGCCACCACTGCTTGGGTGATCAACGTCAGATAGAGGGTGAGGATGAAGAGGACGGCGGGGAGGATTGGGTAGTCGGTGGACTTCGAGCGGAGGAAGCGGTAGGTGCCGATCAGGGGAATCAGGGTCAGTGCCAGCGGGATCCAGCCGATGACTGTGGCGGTGCCGTGCCAGTCCCAGGGCTTGGCGAGGGCGATTTCGCACAACGCCGCCAGTACCGCGCACGCCGATGATGCGATCGCGCTGCCGGGGCCGCCCAAGGCGTTGGAGTAGTACATTTCGCCGGGGCGGGGGGTGTGGGAGGTTTTGCGGGCGAATTCGAACTGGAGGAAGGCGCCTGCGAAAACTATTGCGACCCAGGCGACTCGACCGCGCGCTGCGGCCTCGCCGGTGTCGATTGCGGACAGCACGACGTAGGCGGTGACCAGGAGTTGGACCGGGTAGGTGACGACCAGGTTGAGGAGGATGTTGGTGCGGATTGTGGTCGAGAGTTGTTCGAGGGCCCAGAGGATCAGGCCGTAGGCGAGGACGGCGGTGATGGCGATTGCTGAGCGGAGGGAGAGGGCCAGGCTGCCCGCGATCGCGATCAGGGCGATTGTTGCCATGGCGGCGCGGAGTTCACCGGCGGTGACCGCGCCGGTGACCAAGGGGCGGTCGGGGTTGTGGATGCGGTCGTAGTCGAGATCCTTTTGCTCGTCCACCATGCGGAGGTAGAGGAGGACGATCGCGACTATGGCTATGCGGGCGGCGGTTGCGCCGGTGGGGTGCCAGCCGACGGTGGGGTTGGTCAGGAGGGCGGCGGTGCCTTCGAGGGCGAAGACCCAGAGGATGCCGTACAGCAGGTAGTGGGGCTTGTACATCACCCGGGTGAACTTGGCGATGCGCCCGATCGAGGTGAAAAGAGTTGTCCGAACAGGCATGTCGGCGAGTTCTGTCACGGCTCCGAGCCTCCTTGACTCGCCGCAACGCGATCCGAGGGCGGCCAGCCATCCCAGCCGGTGAGTTCTGCTGCGGGCGTGCGGCGCACCGGTTTGTCGGAGCCGGGGAGGAGGTGGGCGACCGGGAGCATTGCTACCTGGGTGACCTCGTCGAAGGGGATGCCGAGCAGGTCGGCGATCTCGCGTTCGTAGGCCAGGTGCGCGGTCGTCAGAGTGGAACCGAGACCTCGGGCGCGCAAGGCCAATTGGAGATTCCAGACGGCCGGGTAGATGGAGCCGTAGAAGCTGGCCAGGCGCAGTGGGGAGGGGTCGGCGGGCGGGCGGCCCAGGGAGCAGACCAGGATCAGGGCGGGGACTTCGGCCAGGTGGTCGGCGAGGTATTGGCCGGAGGACAGGTCGGCGAGTTGGTCGGGGCGGGGCGTGCGGCCGGAGAGGTTGGCGGCGAAGGCCTTTCGGTAGTACTCGGCGATCTGGGACTTGAGGGCGGGGTCGCGGACCACCACGAAGCGCCAAGGCTGGCGGTTGGAGCCGCTGGGGGCGTGGACTGCGATGTCCAGGCATTCTCGGATGTCCTGGTCGGCGACCGGGCGGTGCAGGTCCAGACGTTTGCGGGCGGCGCGGGTGGCGGTCAGCAGGTCGAGGGTCATCGGCTGACTTCCTCCGAAGCCGTTGCGGGCTGCTCGAATTCGAGATCGATGCGGGCGGCGATGCCACCTGCCTGGCGGATCTCACAGTGCACGACAGTGGCCTCGACGCCGGAATCGGTGCGTTCGGCGACGCAGACGGCGGGCAGGTCGAGTTCCACGAACTGGTCGAAAGCGCTTGTCACGCTGACCAATCGGGGTAGGTCCGGTCCCATGGTGGTGAGCGCGGTCTGACGGCAGGCCTCGATGAGCAGATTGCCGGGCACGTGGTCGAGCTGGTGATCGAACAGGATCGGGTGGGTGGTGTCGGCGACCACCGCGGCCCGCGCCCGGGACTCGGTGGCTTCCGGGACGCCGATCACCACATTGCGCGGATTCTCGCGGCCAACGAGTGCCGCCGCGGCCCGAGGTCCGGCCGAGGCGGGAGTCTCGAATGGCCCGAGCCCCAGGTGTTTCCGGTAACCGGCGCGAATGGCGGCCCACTGACGCGGATCGACCCAGGAGAACGAGCCGTCGACGGTGCCCATGGTGACACCCCGGCTGGAGATCTCCAGAACCAGGTCGAGCCCCTCGAGCCGTTCCCCCCGATGATGCTTGCGCAGCGCACGCACCCGCATCTCCAGATCGGCGGGAGCGACGCCGATTTCCCAAGCGGCACTGTAGATTCCACTGCCATTGAAGGTACGCACCAGGAATGCCATGTCGGTGGGCACCTCATAGAACTCGTGCGTCACCGCGATGGACGCCTGCCGCGCCGCCTCCATGACCGCGATCAAATCATGGTGCCGACCCAGCGCCCCGGCGTGATCACCGTAATGGCCGTGCATACGCGGCAATTGGGCACCGACCACGAACCTGTCGGTCGCCTCGGCCTCCAGGGAGGTGACGAACACCTCCGAGACCGCGTGCCGGTGCGCGAGCGAGCGCGGAATGGTGCGCACGTGGCTGGCGCGCACCCCCGGCCGCACGGCGGCCGGTGCCACGGATTGTGTGGTGCGTATGGGCTGTGTGGTGGTCACGGTCTTGCCTCCAGCCAATCGGTCGCGCCCACGGGTCGCAGCGTCTGAGATCCGGACCCGGTGCGCATGGGTAGTACGTAGGAACCGAGCACGATGAGCGACCACGGGTCCAGATCGCGCCCGGACGCCCACGCCACATCCAGGAGCGCGGCGTCGTCGCTGTGCTCGGGGGATTCCGCTGCCGCGGATCCCAATTCGTCGCGCAGCCGAGCGGCGGCATCGGAACGTTCGAAGCTGCGGGCCAGGGTCACGTCGTAGAGCTCGCGCCCCAGGGCGGCCGCGTCGCCACTCCGGCCGCGACCTTCCAGAGCGCGCGCGAAGACGTCGGCGCGCGTGTGCTCGTCGAAGTAGATGGCGAGCTCGCGCAGCACATCGGCCGGATCATCGGGCGAGTGCACCAGATTGAGCAGGTAGTTGTGCCGCCCCAGCAGATACCGCAGGTCACCGGGCCGCCGCTTGCGAGGATCGGTCGCGCCCTTGGCTTCCGCGAGCCGCACGGGTGTCGGCAGTTCCCCGACCGGCCCCCGGACGACCAGGACCAGCACATCGGAGATGCCGACGAGCAGATCGGCCAGCCGCCGCCGCTCCGGTGAGGCGATATTCCAGGCGAAGTACCACAGCGCCCGCGCCACATGCCGATCCACGACCACCCGCCGAGCATCGACCACCTGAAACTCATTGGCGGCCAACCACTCCAGTGTCGGATCGACCGCGCGGGCGACGATCGCGTCGGGCTTGAGCAACAGCAGCGAGTGCTCGTGGGAGAAGCGCTCGACATCGATCCCCAACGCCTGTGCCTGATCTACGGTTTCGAGCACGTAGGTATCGGCGAGGTAGGCGTCGACCTTCTCCTTGGAGGGCGTGAGCGCTGTCAGCAGCGTGCGCAAGGTGTCGTCGGTCATGACCGCGCACCTCCGAAAGCACCCGTGCGCGCCAGGATCTCCTCGATGGAAGGCAGTGGCGCGCCCAGATATCCGGACTCCAGGCAGTGGTCCAGGAGCAGCCGCAGGTATTCCTTGCCGGTGCGCGGCGGCAACCGGTCGAGCAGGCGATCGGCGGTGCCGGTGTCGAAGCTCAGGCGGCGCTGGAAGTAACTGGTGTACAGGGCACCGATGCGCAGGTAGTACTCGCGCTCGATCGGGTCGAGATCGTCTGCGCGGAAGGACGATTCCGGGACGAAGGTCGCCACTTCGAACGATGGGTATTCGGCCAACACATCGGAAACCTCACGCAGCGAGAGCGTATCGCGCCCGACGGCATGCATGGTCGCTCCCTCGACGCTGTCGAATTCCGTGGCCGCGGCGGCGATCACGTCGGCCACATGGTCGACCGGAGCCAACGCGAGAGTGGCGTCGTAGCGGCCGGGCAGGGTGCGCAGCTTGCCCTCCACCATGAGCTTCACGACGGTGTAGAGGTTCTTGTACTCGCGAATCACGCCGTCGGCGAGCGCACCGGTGACGATGCCCGGCCGCACGACCGTCCACCGCAGTCCCCGCTTGCCCGCCTCGCGCACCAGTTGCTCGGCCCGCAGCTTGCTCTGCTCGTACCCGTTTCCGAAGGACTGCCCGGCATCCAGCTCGTCCTCACCGATGACGCCGTGCCGCAAACCGCACACGTACGCGGTACTCACGTGCACCAGCGGCACATTCCACGACAGGGCCAGTTCGACGGCGTGCTCCGCACCGCGCACATTGAGCTCGTCATAGGTTTCGGGCAGGGCGTCGAAGGCCGTGGTGGCCGCGCAATGCACGATCATGCCGACCCGGTCGGCGAGTTCGGCGGCCGTGGCGGGGTCCAGCCCGAAGCCGGGGCTGCGAATATCGCCGGGAACCCGCACGTCCGGCTCGAAAGGCGTGCCGTCATTGCGACGGATCTCCGAATTGCTGTGCAGCACAGCCGCGACGGGCCGTCCGGCCGCGCTGAGCCGAGCGGCCACCTCCGCACCCACGAGGCCGCTTGCACCGGTCAGCAAGACAGTGTCACGTCCACTCATGCGCTCACCTCCAGGGTGCGGTTGACCAGATCGATGACCTGCCCGACCCGCAGCACTCCCATGAGTTGTTCGGGCCGATACCGCGGCAGGTCGAACCCACGCTCGAGCACCACGGTCAATTCCATGAGCCGCAGCGAATCGAATCCGAGATCCTCGATCAGCCGCAGCTCGTCGCCCAGCTCGGCGACCGGTCGCGGTGCCATTCCGCCGACGATCTGCCGAACTCGCTCGGCCACCGGGCTTTCCGCGCCCGCCACAGCGTTTTCCGCGCCCGTCACCGCGTTTTCCGTGCTCATGACTGCTCGCTTTCTCGCAGATGCGGCTGCTGTCCGCCACTGGCCAACAGATCCCGGGCCTCGTCCAGCGGCAGCGAGGCATCCAGATATCCGGCCAGCCGCAGCCAGTCGTAGCCGAGGGTGAGGGTGCGCTGCCACTGCTCCCGCGAGTCGAAGGAGGCCGGGAACTCCTGCCCCGCATCGGCGGCCAGGCGGCGCACCAGGGTGACGACGGTGTCGATAGTGGAAAGATCGTCCAGCGCGTCCCCGCCGTTTCGCAGCGTGGCCGAGAATCGCACGCCGACAGCGGATTCCAGCGCCGCGAGCAGCGCGCTCCGCTCCGGAGCCGTCTTCGGCAGCAGCCGCGCGACCGTGCCGACGGCATCCACATCCGCAGGCAGCGGATGAATCCCGAACGCACTCAACAAAACCCGCACACTCATGGCGACAAGCCGATGCGCGGCAATGTCGGCGACATCGCCCTGCCCATCCTTGATCGCCCCGACCAGGTCTTCCCGCGCGTTCTCCAGAACCACGTTGGACCACACCAGATTCAACCCGGCACCGATGAACCGCCCTGCCGACAACGACGACAGCGTGGCGATCCCGTCATCCCGCACGGCCCCGGTCAACCCGAGCGACGGCGAGGTCCCGGAAGCAACCGGCGTATAGGGCTCCACCACCTTGCACATCGCCAACGCGGGCTCGATCACCTCTCCCCCACGCCACTGCAATCCGACAAACCCCAACCGCACGAACTCCGCCAACTCCGCCCCGATATCGTGCGTGGCCCGAGCGAGAACATCGCGCACCGAATGCCGGAACACCACGGACCGCCAAGCCCGCGCACCCGCATCCGACAGCACGAAAACCTCACTGTCCGACCGCAACACGTGCAGCCGTCCAGCCAGCGGCCACGTGGTCACCGCGGGCCGCCGAGTGAAGACCACCTGATGCGGGTCATCCGCAACGCCGTCCACGCCGAGATCGGCCGCCAACTCGAACCATGCCGCCCAGGGCCCGGAACCTTCGGCTTCGGAGACACGTGCCTTTGGCGTTGAGCCAAGGCCCGTAATGGAGTTCGCGCGCGTTGCGACCGCGAGCGCATGGCGATGGCCATCGACTGTGTCCCAACCTGGTGTCTGGGCGAGCGCGCGGTAGCGGTCGACCAGCGGGTCGGACCCCACCCGATCCAGTTGCTGCGGCAGCCACTTGGTCTCGAGGTAGGTTTCGCCGCGTCGGGCCAACCACCCCTTCATGGCCTGCGCCAGCCCATCCTCGGCCCAGGCCGCCGCCTCAGTGTGCGCACCGAACGCAAGCAGCGCGACCGCATAGCGGAGCGCGTGACGAGCCCGAGCGGTCCACCAGTCCGCCGCCACCGTGGCGAAGGTGTCGTGGTCGAGCACGGCCCGCAGTTCCTCGATATCGACCGCTCCCGGCCGCACCACGGTCGCTCGCAGGAAGCGCTGACAGCGATTCAACACATCCTCATCGGGCGCGGTCGCCGCCTGCTCCAACTGTCGTCGCAGCTGGGCGACAGAGCGTGTCCGAACCTCCACGCGCCGCCCGTCGACGAACAGCACGGTCGGTAGGGTCGGCAACTCGTCGGAACCGGGTGCGACCACGAGGAAGTCGATATCCGAGCCCGCATTGCCGAACCCCTCCGCGAGGGAACCCTCGAAGAGAATCGCGGCGTCGGCCGGGACGGACACCGAACGCAGAGCGCTATCGAGCAATTGCCGCAACCGTTCGAGCGGCACACCCGTATGGGCACCGCGTGCATCAGGTTCGTCGGCAGTTGTCGCCGTGTTCTGGGCTCCCGCCGCACTGCCCGCTCCCGCCGCGCTGCCCGCTGCCGCCGCAGGCACACTGTCCACTCCCGCTGTACCGCTACCCGTCCGAGCGTGCGCGTCGCGACCAGCCGCACCAACGTCGGCTCCTGGAGCTGCGCCTGCGGCACCTGTCGCGGCGCTCTCGGGCCGGACCAGCATGTCGTCGGCCGCGTGGACGACCGCACCTTCGAGCGCGCCGTCCTTCAGCAGCTGCCACATGTGGCGGCGGCGGGGCTTGCCGCTGGAGGTGCGGCGGATGAGGCCGCGCGGCCCGGTGACGATGTGCACGGTTTGGGCGGGGCCGAGGTGGCCCCGAATCAGGGCGCGGGCCTCGGAGATCCACTCGCCGGGCGCGGTTTCGGCGAAGAGCGCGACGCCCTGCAGGCCCGCTTCCACAATGCCGACGGCCGCGAGTTTGCCCTTGGTGAGGCCGGTTTCCTGGGCTACGCGGGATTCGATGTCCTCCATGAACACGGAGCGGCCGCGCACCTTGATGCTGGTGCCCATGCGGCCGAGGACGAAAACCTCACCGTTGTAGAGGAATCCGGCGTCACCCGAGTACAGGGTGCCGTTCTCTAGGCGGGTCGACGAGGTCGCCGACGGCGCGCCGGAGTACCCCAGCGCCACCGAATCGCCGCGGACGACCATCTCACCGAGGACACCGTCGGGCAGTTCCCGGCCCTCGTCATCGACAACGGTCACGGTCGACTCCGGGGTCGAGAAGCCCAGCCCGGTAATCCAACCCGCCCCTTCGACACGGTGGGTGTCGTCCAGGATCGCGGCTTCGAGGACCGGAACCGGTTCTCCGAAGCGAAGATTCGGGTTGTCCAGGCGCAGCGCGGTGATCGGGCGTCGGGTCGGCGACGACGTCACCATGAGCGTCGCCTCGGCGAGACCGTACGCGAGGGTGAACGCCCCCATCGAAAAGCCCTGCGGCCCCACCAAATCGGTGAAGGATTGCAGATCCGCGACCTCGACGGGTTCGGAGCCGATGGCAAGCGTGCGCCAGCCCGACAGGTCCAGATCGGCAATGTCCTCGCCCCGCACCCGGTGCGCCACGTAGCCGAGCGCGAACGACGGTGACGGCGCATGTTCGGAATGGGTCATGGCCCGCAGCCAGCGCAGCGGATCGCGCACGAACTGGTCCGGCCGCATCAGATACAGGTCGGCCTGATTGGTAACGCCTTGCAGGAACGCACCCACCAATCCCATGTCGTGATAGAGCGGCAGCCACGACACCATGGATTCGCCCGGCTGCCAATCGATGAGCCGGGTGATCATGTCGATGTTATTGGCGAGATTGTGCCAGCTCACCCGCACCCCGCGCGGCGCGCCCGAGGAGCCCGAGGTGAACTGCAGCAGCGCCACTTCAGCGACCTCGGCCAGCTCGCGGACCTCGGGTGCGGCGGGCAGCTTGGCGGCGTCGATCACCAGCGGCTCATCGGTGCGTCCGGCGGCGACGGCGGCGGCCCGCACGAAGGTCTCGAATTCGGGCGAGGTCACCACCAGCCGCGGCGCGGCCTGTTCGAGAATGCCCGCGATGTGCGCCACGATCTGTTCCAGGTCACCGAACATGGGCGGCGCGACCGGCGTGAACACACCCCCGCACGCCCACACCGCGTAGAACGCCGAGACACAGGGGAATCCGGTCGGCATGATGACGCACGCGCCATCGCCGCTGCCGAATCCGTTGTCCCGCAGCACCGCGGCAATGGCCCATACCTGGTCGCAGATGTCGCGATAGCTGCGAAACTCCCATCCGTCGGCCTCGTCGGCGAGGTGAATACCGGTGTCGGTGGACGGCGAGATCAGCCAATGCCGCACGGCCGCTGCATCATTCACGGGGTCGATCACAGTTCTCCTTCGGGCGGCACCGTGTTCGCTTCGGTCGGCTGGGTGTCCGCGTCGGTCGACAGGGTGTGGGCGTCGTCCAGGACGGTGACGGTGCCCGCCGCCCCATCGACGCGAATGCGCATCCCGGTGCGCAATTGGCGGGTGATGTCGGGCAGCTGGACCACGGTCGGCACCCCCAGTTCCCGCGCCACGATGGCGACGTGGGTGAGCGGGCTGCCACGCTCGATGACCAGCGCCGACGCCGAGGGCAGGGCCGCCACCCAGCCCGGATCGGTGCGGTAGGCGATGAGGATGCCGCCCGCGACGTCGCGGGGTTCGTCCACGATCACCGCGGTGCCCTCGACAATGCCCGCCGCCGAGGGCGTTCCGGCGAGGACGGTCCCGGGCACGGCCGCCTCGGTCGCGGTGACCGGCACCCAGCCCTGCTCGGCCAATTCCACATTGCCCAGCCGCGGTCCAACGGTCTGGAAGCGCGCCGGTGCGACCAGCGTGGAGTCCTTGGCGCGCAGTGACTTCCGCCCGGCCACGACCTCTCGCAACCGCGTCGTATCCGCACCTTCGTAGGCCCCGCGCAATTCCTCGACGGTCAACTGGAAAACATCGTCGAACTCGTCGATCACGCCTCGCGCCACCAGATCCCGCCCCATGACCCGAATCATGCGCTTGACCATGCCGAACGCCCGGGTGCGGCAGAACCGCAACCGCTCCCGGTGCGCCGCGCACCGATTCACCTTGCCGCGCAACCGTTCATAGATACGCCGCCGCACCCCGTGACCGAGGTGCTCATCGAGATACGCGTCGGCCTCCGCGGACCGGTTGGCCGTCACGGTGTCCCCGACCCGCCCGACCGCGCTGCGCAACATGATGAACAGATTCGCCGGATTCTCGCGCAGGTCAGGCGTTTCCAGCTTCAACTCGTCCAGACTCCGGTACCCGTATCGGTCCAGATAGTCGTCGAGTGCGGCGAGGAACTCGGTCCGCTCGGCGGCCCGCAGCGCGTCGTGAATCTTTTCCGGCGGGGTCGAGTTGATGAGCTCGGTCAGCTCGGCATCGGCGCGCACGGTCCGCGCCAGTTCGGTCATGGCGCGCGCGGGCTCGGCGGATTCGACCTCCGCGCCCGGCCCCACCACGGCGTAGAGGAACCATTCCGGGGCTTTGGGCAGAAACAGCTGGGTGAGCAGGAACATCAGGCCGGTGGTGGTCAGCAGGATGGCGTCGAGCACCATGAGCGGACCCCACCGCTCGACCAGATCACGATCCACCGTGCGGTACGCCCGGTAAGCGTCCTCGCCGGTCAGCGTGGTGTAGTCCAGGGTGTCGTATTCGTCGTAGACGCGATAGAACTCCGCGGTGAACGCCTCCATCATGTCGTCGATGCCGAACAGCCGCCGGACATAGACCGCCGTGGTCACCGCCCGCGACCGCAACCGCGCGGCCGGACTGTCGAATTCGAACGGGCGCAAGGTTTTCGCGAGCTCGGCGGGCAGGGGTTCGGCCACGCCCAGCGCCGCCTCGAGCACCCGCCGATTGAGCGGGTAGCCGGGCGCGATACCGACCATGCGATACCAGTGCAGCAGGTTGTAGTACACGCGGCCGTGGAACGTGCCCAGCAGGACCGGGGTCCAGGTATCGGTCTGGCGCAGCTGTTCCGGCGGTACCCGCAGGGACGCCGCGTAACCCCGATACACGCGACCGTAGATATCGGCCGCGGTGGTGAAGGTCAGCGGCGAGGTAATGCCGCTGAAGCTCTCGATAATGTTGGAGTTGTCCCAAATTCGCAGGTCATTGGGGCCGACCCGCTCGCCCGCGCCCCGCAGTTCCGGCGAGGGCGTACCCGCTGTCGTCGTGATCGGTCGAGTCTGCAGCAACCACACGCCCTGGTCGTCGATCGCCCATTCGATGTCCGCCGCCGTGCCGCCCGCCTTTTCGATAGTCCGCGCGAGCTTGGCCAGTTCGGCGATCTCGGCGTCGGTGAGCACGCGCGCACCGCGCAGTTCCTCGGCCACCTCGACGGTGACGCAGCCCTGCCCGTCCACGGCATCGATCCGAATATCCTTGTCCCCCAGGGTGATATCCAGCAGCGCCCCGGATTCCTTGTCCAGGACCAGCGAATCGGCGTCGACCGCGCCCGAGACGAGCCCCTCCCCCAGCCCGTAGACGGCGCTGATCACCAGCTCGTCGTCCGCGCCGGTCATCGGATTTCGTGTGAAGACCACGCCACTTGATCGCGCCGCGATCAATCTCTGCAACACCACCGCCGGTGCGAACGCGCGCGAAATGCCGTGCGCGAACGCGTATCGCACCGCACGCTCGGAAAACGCCGAAACCCAGCAGTCCCGCACCCGCTCAACCGCCGCCTCGACACCGCGCACATTCAGATGGCTGTCGAACTGCCCGGCGAACGAATGCTGCGCGCCGTCCTCGGCCGACATCGACGACCGCACCGCGATCGCACCCGGACCCAACCGCTCCCACCCCTCGGTGACCAATTCCCGAACCCCCTCCGGCACCTCGGCCGCCGCCAGTGCCGCGCGCAGCTCACCGGCCCGCGCCACGGCCGCCTCCACCTCGTCCAGGGCCGCGAACTCCCGCAAGGCCCCTTCCAGCCCCGCGCCCCGCGCGAACCCCTCGAAGACCCCCGTCCCCAGCACCACCCACTCCGGGACCCGCACCCCCCACTGCTCCAGCGCGAACAGCCCCCGCGCCTTCCCACCTCCACTCGCGGTGATTTCCACCGAATCCGACCAAGGGCCGAGCAACCGCACAACCTCTCCCATCCCCCTGAGGTCAGTCGCACCACAGCAGGCGCCGGAGCAAGATCAGGGGTGCCTTTCTGGGTAATCCCCTTTTCAAACTCACACCAGCCCAAGGTTCTTGGGTCTGGGTTACCCGGGCCGCGTCGGGGAGCATCTGCGATGCGAAACCCGCACGGTGCGAACCACATTTCGAGTGGCGCACCGCGCGACCAGCGGAGATCGTGTGCGACCCGGCTAGGCGGGCGGCTCCCAGGTCAGCACCGAATCGAGGCTGCGCAGCATGGCCGACCTGGGCGAGAGACGAATCACGGTGTCGCGCAGCACAGTTGCGGGCAGCCAGGACAGCTGCGCGACGGCGCCGATCATTCGGGACCGGCGCACCATGGCCGTGGTGCGCGGACGGCGCAGACGATCGTAGGCGTCGAGGGCCTCCCCCACCGGATGTTCCGTGAGCACCGCGGCCAGCGTCACCGCGTCCTCCAGCGCTTGATTCGCGCCTTGGCCGAGGTTCGGGGTCATGGCATGCGCGGCGTCGCCGAGCAGCGCCACGCGACCGCGCACGTAGGTGTCCAGGGGCGGTAGATCGTAGAGGTCGTGATGCAGCACCGTCGCGGGATCGACCTGGGCCAGCGCCTCGGGGATGGGCGCGGGCCAGTTCGCGAATCGTCTCCGCACCTCGGCGAACTCACCGTCCGGGTGCCGGTCGCCTTCGGGCGCATCGGCGACGCCGAAGAGATAGGCGCAGCCGTCCCGCAGTGGTACGACGCCGAAACGCTCACCGCGACCCCAGGTTTCACTGCCGCTCACCGAGAAACCCAAGGGACCGGTAATCATTCGCCACGCGGTGTAACCGGCGTACCGCGGCCCCTGCGCGTCGGGCCATAATGCCGCACGGACCACGCTGTGGATGCCGTCCGCGCCGACCACCACATCCGCCTCGGACACGCCCGAGGTATGAGTCACCGCGACACCGTCCCCGGCATTCTCGATACCGGTCACGGTGACACCCGGGCGCAGGACCTCCCCCGGAAGCGCCCCGGACAGAATCGCGAACAAATCGGTCCGCCGGATGGCGACCAGCGGCCCGTACCGCCGCGCCAACTCGCCGGTATCGGTCTTCGAAAGCCACCGCCCAGCCCGATCGCGTATCCCACCCTCGGTCTCCACCAACCCAGCCGCCCGCACGGCATCCCCCAGACCCAGCGCGTCCATCGCCCGAATACCATTCGCCCACAGCGATATACCGGACCCAGCCTCCCCGAACTCGGCGGCCCGCTCCAGCACCTCGACCTGCCATCCACGGCGAATCAGCGCGATGGCGGTTGCCAGCCCACCGATACCGCCGCCGACCACGACAGCCTTCCCGGACCCATTCATGACGACCCCCTCTACGACCTACGACACCCTCCGATCCTATTGCGCGGCTGTCCTGTCCTGATCCGATCACTTCAGGCCGGAGCGAACGAAGGCGTTGACGATGTGGCGTTGGAGGAGCAGATAGAGCAGTAGAACCGGGAGGCAGGCCAGGCCCGCGACGGCCATCATGGGGCCCCACTGGTCGCCCTCGGTGCCCATGAAGCTGCGCAGGCCCAGTTGCAGTACACCGTTGGAGCGGCGCAATACCACCGCGGGCCAGAAGTATTCGTTCCAGGCGTTGATGAACAGCAGGATTCCCAACGCGGCCAAGGCCGGTCGCAGATTGGGGACCACCACCGTCCACAGGATCGACCAGCTGCCGCGGCCGTCGATGCGGGCGGCGGCCACCAGTTCCTTGGGGAAGGCCGCCATGTGTTGGCGCAGAAGCAGCACCGCCAGGGCCGAGCACAGGGTGGGCAGTACCACGCCGATCACGGTGTCCAGCAGGCCCAGTCGGGTGAGCAGAATGTAGTTGGGCAGCATGGTGACCTGGAACGGCACCAGCCAGCTGCCGACGAAGGCCAGGTACAGCAGACGCTGGAATCGGAAGGTGTAGATGGCGAACGCATAGGCCGCCAACAGCGCGATCAGCAGCTGGCCGAGTGCCGAAAGGGTCGCCATCGCAAAGGTATTCACGATGAGACCGGTGATGTCGACCTGGCGGGCCGCGTCGGAGAAGTTCGACAGCGAGATCGGCCACGGCAGCGGCGAGAGCGAGGTCACGTCCTCGGGCCTGCGCAGGGCGGTGGCGAAGAGCCAGTAGATCGGGAACACGCACACCAGTGACGTGCCCGCCAGCAGCGCGTGGCCACCGGCGGACCGCAGCCGCTCGCGCGGCGATGACTCAATCATCGTGGAAGGCAACCTTTTCCGAGATCCAGACCAGAGCCGCCGCCAGCAACCCGAACCCGGCGAACATCAGCACACCCGCGGCCGCGCTGAGCCCGGCGTCGAAGTTGTGGAAGGCGTATTCGTAGAGCAGGTAGTAGAGATTGGTGGTGGCCTGTGCCGGGCCGCCCTGGGTCATGGTGTCGATGAGCGGGAATGTCAGTGTGGGACTGAGCAATACGGTGGTAAGAGCCAAGAACAGCAGGGTCGGCGAGAGCAACGGCAGGGTGATCCAGCGGCGGATCTGCGCCGGGCTCGCGCCGTCCACGCGCGCCGCCTCATCGTAATCGCCGCTGATACCGGCCAATCCGGCCCACACCACCAGCACCGCGAAGCCCAGCAGCTGCCAGCCGGTGATGCCGATGATCACCCAGTGCGCGGTCTGAGCGTCGTAGACCCAGTTGCGTTGCGACCCGAGCACACTGTCGACGAAGCCGGTGCGCGGATGCAACAGCCAACGCCAGACGGCGGCCGCCGCCACGGGTGCGACCAGAAACGGCGCGAAAATCAGTGCGTGATAGACGGTTCGAGCCCGCTGCCCCACCCGCCGACTGGCCAGCCCGATGAGCACCGGCAGCCCGACCGTGAACGGCAGCAGACCCACGATCAGCACACCGGTGCGACGCACCGACGCCCAGAACGCCGGAAGATCCACCAGTCGTTCGTAATTGGCCATACCCACCGACCGCATGGGCTGGGTCGGCAGCAGGTTCCACGAGTAGGTCGACAGCTGCACCGCCTGCGCCAGCGGCTGATACGTCCACACCACCAGCAGGAACACCGCGGGTGCGAGATACAGGTAGGGTGCCGCACCCCGTCGCACCCGCCCCCACAGCGCGCGACGCGGACGTGCCGCCTGGGCAGGAGTCGCCACCGCCGGGGCCGGGGCCAGCACCGGCGGCGTGTCCTCGCGTTCGATCGTGACGAACACCGGCTACCCGGCTTCCGCCGCAAGCGCCGACAATCGCTCCTGCACCTCGGTGTCGGACTTGTCATAGATCCGATTCACTGGGATCGCCTCCACGGCGGTGGCGATCACCGTGTCGCCCAGCACATCCAGGCGCGTGAACCCGGCCCCGGCATACGCCTGCTGGCGTCCGGCCGGAGCCATGGCGTCGATCCGGTAGGCCATCGCCGGACCCACCCACACCGGGACACCGGCCAGCGCGGCGGCGGAGGTCATGTGGTTGTGTCCGCACAGGATCATGCGCACATCGCTGCCCGCGATCACCTCGGCCAATAGGTCGGCACCCTGCAACTTCAGAAACTCCGCGGCGGGAATCGCCGAGGGCAGCGGCGGGTGATGCAACACCAGCAGGGTCCCGCGCTCGGCGGGCCGCCGCAACTCCTCGGCCAGCCAAGCCAACTGCTCGGGTTCGAGTCGTCCGTCATGTCGGCCCGGCGTGGTGGTGTCCAGGCCGATGAGGCGCAGGCCGTCGACCTCCACGATCCGGTCGTGCGGCCCGGTCTCCGCGCCGGGCTCGAGCCCGAGCAACTCCACCCCGAACGCGCCACGCTCGTCGTGATTCCCCATCACGTACAGCACCCGCGCACCGAGCTCGGCCGCCGCCGGTTCGACCGCGTCCCGCAGCCGCCGGTACGCCTCGGGCGAACCATTGTCGGACAGGTCACCGGACAGGATCAGCGCGTCGATGCGTCGCCCGCCGCCACGCAGCCGCTCGAGCACGCCCAGCAGGACCGCGTGGGTGTCCACCGCGTCGAGCACAGGCTCACCGGCGGCGCGGATATGGGTGTCGGTGAGCTGCACCAGAGTCAGTTCGTTCATGACGCGGGCAGCAACTTGGCGCCCTCGGCGCGGGCGGCGGTGAGGGTGGACTGGGCATCCTTGCCCTGGAACACGACCGACTCGACGGCGTCCATCATGCCGTCGCGAATCTGCAGATAGTCGTTGCCGGGCATGGAAACCCACGGCTCCATGGTGGCCAGCTGCGCGATATTCGGTGTCAGCAACGGGTTCTGGGAAGCCCAGGCACCCAGCACGGAGGTGTCGGTGACCATTTCCGAACGCAGCGGCAGATAGCCGATGTTCTTGGAGATCTGCATGTAGGACTCCTCGCTGGTGAGGTACTTGATCAACTCCCAGGCGGCGCGCTGCTTGGCCGGGTCACCGGTCAGAATGTGCAGTCCCGCACCGGAATTCGTTGGTACGGGCGGTTTGTCGCCGAACCGCGGCATGGCGGCCGCGCGCAGGTCCCACTTGTCCCTGGCCCCGGCCACGAACGTGCCCTGGATGGCGCTGGTCTCGAGGATCATGCCGATCTCACCGCGCGCGAACGCCTCGTAGCCCTGCTTCTGGGCCAGCTTCGGCATGGCATTGGAGTTGACGAGATCCTGGGCCATCTTGGTGACCTCGACGCTCGGCGCGTCGGCGTAGGTGAGGGTGTGCCGGTCCTCGGAGATGACGCGGCCGCCATTGGAGCGCACCAGCGACTGGAAGCACCAGTCCTTGGCGGACTTGGTCAGGCAGTCCAGGTAGACCCCGCCCTGGCCGGTCTTGGCATTGATGGCCTTGGCGTCCGCGGCCACCTCCGCCCAGGTCACCGGCGGCTTGGCCGGATCCAGTCCGGCGGCGGTGAACAGGCTGGCGTTGTAGTACAGCACCGGGGTGGAGAACACGAACGGCACGCCGTAGGTGTGGCCGTCCCAGTCGTCCAGCACGCGGGCGCGCGGGTGGAAGTGGAAGCGCTGGCCGTCGAAATTGGCCTGCACGGCCTGCTTGCCGAACAGCGTGTCGAGGGGCTTCGCGCCGAGCTGGTGAATGGTGAAATCCAGGTCGCTGAAACCCAATTGGGCGACATCGGGCGGGCTGCCCGCGACGATCTGGTTCTGAATGCTGGAGATGGTGTCGCTGGCCGGGTTCGGGCTGTTGCCCTGCGGCTTCTGGGCGGTCACCTTGATATTGGGGAACTTCTTGGAGAAGTCGGCGATCAGGGCGTTGAAGGTGTCGGTCCACGCACCCGCGAGACCGTAGTTGTAGGACTCGAAGACGATCGAGACCTTCTGGTCTGGACCCAGTTCGGGGACCTGCGAGGTCGCGGTCGTCTCGGTGGCGGTGGTGCCGCCCAGCCCGCAGCTGGTGAGCGCGAGGCAGGCGGCGAACACCAGGCCCAGGACGGGCACGGTGCGTTTCACGGGTTTCTCCTCATCGAGTGGTGATCGAAGTTCATGCGACCGAGGCCGCGGATCCGGCGACCTCATGCACGGCCGGGCTGGTCGAATCCGGCTCCTGCCAGGTCAGTCTCAGACCGGAGGCCGGGTCGAACAGGTGGATGTCGGCGGGGTCCGCGCGCAGGCCGATGTCCTCGCCGACCGCGACCCCGGCGGGGCGTGACGTGCGCACGCACAACTCCACGGTTCCCGCGCTGACGTGTACGAGTTCCTCGCTGCCGAGGTTCTCGACCATGGTCACGTGGCCGCGCACGGCCGACGCGGTGGGATCGATGCGCAGGCGCTCGGGGCGGATGCCCGCGAGCACCGGTGTGTGCTCGTCGGATTCGGCGGATAGACCGAGCGCGGCGTCGATGCCGTCCGCGCGCACCCGCAGCTGCCCGTCCTGCGAAACCACATCCGCTGCAAACAGATTCATCGGCGGGGAGCCGAGAAATCCGGCGACGAAGGCGGTGCGCGGCCGGTCGTAGAGTTCCTCGGGCGTGCCCACCTGTTCGACGCTGCCCGCATTGAGCAGCGCGATGCGGGTGGCCATGGTCATGGCCTCCACCTGGTCGTGGGTCACGTAGAGGAACGTGGCCCCCAATCGCCGGTGCAGCCCGATGAGTTCGGCGCGGGTGGCGCTGCGCAGCTTGGCGTCCAGGTTCGACAGCGGTTCGTCCATCAGAAACGCTCCGGGATCGCGAACCATGGCCCGCGCCAACGCGACTCGCTGCCGTTGACCGCCCGACAGCGCGGCCGGGCGACGCTCCAGCAGCGCCGACAACTCCAGCGTGCCCGCGACTTCTCCGACCCGCTGGGCGATCTCGGCACGGGAGCGGTGGCGGGCGCGCAGCGGGAAGCCGATGTTCTTGGCCACCGTCAGATGCGGGTAGAGGGCATAGCTCTGGAACACCATGGCGAGATTGCGCCGTTGCGGAGCCTCGTCGGTAATATCCTTGCCATCCAAGAGGATTCGCCCCGAGGTCGGCTCTTCCAGCCCCGCGATCATGCGCAGCAGCGTGGACTTGCCGCAGCCGCTGGGTCCGAGCAGGACCAGGAATTCACCGTCGGCGATGTCGAGGCTCACCTCGCGCACGGCATGGTCGGTGCCGAATTGTTTCGACACCGAGTCGATCTGCAGCCGGGCCACGTCTCTCCTTCAGACCGGCGCGGTGCCGGTCGTGATCCAATTCGCCACGCCGGTCGCGATGGCGGGCGCGTCCTTGACCCACAGGAAGTGGTCGCGGTTCTCGATGTCCGAGTTCTCGTCGATGTGCCACTGCGTCACCCGGGCGGCGGGCATGCGCGAAACCAGGAAGTCCACATTGGATTTCGGGCCCAGCACGTCCTCGGACAGGGAGATGACCAGCACCGGGAGCTTCATGGCGGCCAGTAGCGAGTTGTAGCGGCGCTTGGTGCCGCGCGGGCGGTAGTAGCTGGTCAGGGAGTGCACCGACCAGTCGATCATGACGCCGCCGGACATGGGGGCGGGGATGAGCACACCACCGGGCCAGCTGCCGCGCACGCGAGAGACCAGGCCGATCCACTGGATCTGGCTCAGCGCCTCCCACCAGCGGCGCGGGCCGAAGGCCCACCAGAAGACAGTGCCGGTACCGATGATGGTGATGCCCGCGATCCGCTCGGACTCCGCCGCCGAGAACAGCAGGGCGAGTTGACCGCCCAGGCTGTGACCGAACAGGTGAATGGGCGCGCCCGGGAAACGCTGCTCGACCGCGGACACGATGGCGGGCAGATCGGTTTCGATCATTTCGCGGTAGCCGAAGTCGGTGTGCTCACCCAGCGGGGGCGTCGCCTCACCGTGGGCGCGCAGATCACAGGTGGCCACCGAGAGACCCTGGGCCTGAAGCGCTTTGGCCAGGCCGAGGTAGTTCTTCGCCTTCATCGCCATGGCGGGCAGGATGAGCACGACGGGCGCGTCGGCCCGCTCGGCGGGTAGGAACCGCACCGTGAAAGCGATGCCCTCGGCGGGCTCGACCCGCACCGACTCCAAAGTGCTGAATTCCGAACGGGATTCCGGTGTCGCGGTGGTCATCACGCCTCGGTTCCGGCGATGGTCACATCGCATACGTAGTCGAAGGTGAACTTGGCGACCACCACGTCGTTGTCGTCGAGCAGGGACGCCTTGCCCGACAGTTCGAAGCGCGCGGACTCGGTGGCGGCGAGAATCACGGCCAGCTCGGGGCCGTCGACGGTCGCGATCGCTCGGATACGACCCAGGGCCGGTTTGCGATACGAGGCGGTGCCGCCGCGCAGCACCAACCGCTCGACCGTGTACAGCTTTTCGGCGGCCGCGCCCACGAAGGCCGCGGCACCGGCGATATCGGCGGCGGTGAACAGCGCGCCCGCGTGCACGGTGCCCATGTGGTTGCGCACCTGGTCGATGGCCGGGATCTCGACCACGGCCCGCTCCGGGCTGATCTCGGTGACGAGCGTGCCGACGTGGCCGCCGAACGGCACCAGCGCCTGCGAGACCGCGCGCAGGTATTCGTAGTCGATCGCGTTGTAGTCCAATTCCGGGTAGGCGGCGGCGAATCCGGCCAACGTTCGGGTCATGTCGTTCCCTTCTGATTCGGCGTTCGGCGGGTGTTCAGCGGGGTCCACGCAGTACGCGGCGGGCGATCGACCAGCGCAACACTTCCGACGGGCCCTCGTAGATGCGGAATGCCCTGGCCTCCACCAGGAATCGAGCCACCAGGTGGTCCTCGCACACGCCCAGACCGCCATGCAGCTGCACAGCGCGGTCGAGGACGCGCCAGACTGCCTCGGAAACAAAGGTTTTGGCGACCGAGGTCTCGTGGCGGGCCTGCGGTGAGGCCGGTCCGTGGCTGTCGATGGTCTCGGCGACCGAGCGCACCAGGCTGCGGGCGGCGGCGATATCGATCTCGTTGTCGGCGACCAGGCCCTGGGCGATGCCGTGCTCGGCGATCGGGACGCCGAAAGCCGAACGGTGCGTGATGTGTTCGACAGTGAGCTCCTGAGCGCGCACCGCCAGACCCAGCCAGTTCATGCAGAACACCAGGCGGGAGGGGGCCAGGCGCACCTGGGCGAGTTCGAGGCCGCGGCCGACCTCGCCGAGGACCGCGGCGTCGGAGACCTCGCAGTCGACGAATTCGACCTCGCAGTGGCCGCCGGGGGCGCTGGTGTGGTCCAGGGTCGGCATGCGGCGACCCACCCGCAGGCCCGGATTGTCCTGATCGACCAGGAACATGGTCGGGCCGTCGGCGGTCATGGCCACGCAGATGGTGAAGGCCGCGCCGTTCGCGCCGGTGGTGAAGTGCTTGGCCCCGTTGATGACCCAGCCGTCGTCGGTCTCCTGGGCATTGGTGCGCAGCATGCGCGGGTCCGAGCCCGCGCCGGGGGCCGGTTCGGTCAGCGCGATGGCCGAACGCACCTCGCCCGACGCGAGGGGTGCGAGATACCGTTGCTTTTGCTCCTCATTGGCGACGTGCGCGAGCAGGTGGATATTGCCGTCGTCGGGGGCCCAGGCATTGACCGCGAGCGGGCCGAGCAGGCTCGCGCCCGCGGCCTCGAGCACCTGCGCCTGTCCGCGGGTGTCCAAACCCAGTCCGCCGTAGCGCGGATCGGACAGCGGGCCGAAGACTCCGGCCTCCTTGGCCTTCTTCTGCAGGTCCAGTCGCAGCGCGTCGTCGGTGACGCGGCCACCGGCCACCACCTCGCGCTCCACCGGGTACACGTGCTCGGTCACGAATGCTCTGGTCCGTTCGACCAGTTCCGCCACAGCGCTCATGGGGCCAGTGTCGAACGGGGGCCGTGTACACGGGCGGGGCGATTGTCAATGCCTATCGGTCGAATCGTCTCGGGCAACCGCCACGCGATCGACACGCCCGCTCTACCAGGGTGGTGCTCGACACCGACTCCACGAGGGGATGCGATGAGCGAGCTGACGGTCCTGGTGACCGA
Organism: Nocardia sp. CDC160; assembly: GCF_035818795.1. Classification (NCBI taxonomy): domain Bacteria; kingdom Bacillati; phylum Actinomycetota; class Actinomycetes; order Mycobacteriales; family Nocardiaceae; genus Nocardia; species Nocardia sp. CDC160. The sequence continues at coordinate 184,329 of NZ_JAYKYT010000005.1, forward strand.
CCGGCGCGAGGTGGCCGAGGGCGTCTTCGCGCTCGAGCTGACCGCGGCCGACGCCGGTGCGCTGCCGCCGTGGACGCCCGGCGCGCACATCGACGTGCACGCGGGAACCGTTGGGGTCCGACAGTACTCGCTGTGCGGGGATCCCGCCGACGAGCGGCGCTGGCGCATCGCGATCCTGCACGAACCGGCGGGGCGCGGCGGGTCCGATCATTTGCACCGGACGGCGTTGCCCGGCACCTCACTGCGGGTGTCGTTGCCGCGCAACAACTTCGAGCTGGTGCCCAATGACGAGTACCTGTTCGTGGCGGGCGGGATCGGGATCACGCCGATCCTGCCCATGCTCGCGGCGGCCGAACGGTCCGGGGCGCGGTGGAGTCTGCACTACGGTGCGCGCACCCGCGGACATCTGTCCTTCACCGACGAACTGTCCCGCTACTCGTCGGTGAATCTGTTGGCGCAGAACGAATCCGGACTGCTGCCGATCGCGGAGCTGCTCGCCGACACCACCGCCGCCGTGTACTGCTGCGGGCCCGCTCCGCTGCTCGACGCCGTCGAGGCCGAGGGCGCGCGACGCGGAATCGCCGTGCACACAGAGCGATTCACGCCCCGGCGCATCGACAATGCCGTCGATCGCGCATTCCAGGTCCGGCTCGCGCACAGTGGTCAGGTGCTGTCGGTCGCGGCGGACCGGTCGATCGTCGACGTCCTCGAAGGCGCGGGCGTCGCGATCGTCACCTCCTGCCGCGAGGGGACCTGCGGCAGCTGCGAGACCACCTTCCTCGAAGGCGAAGTCCAGCACCGGGATTCGGTGCTGACCGCCGACGAACGCGCCCACGGCAGGACCCTGATGCCCTGCGTGTCCCGGGCGCTCTCCGACGTTCTCGTGCTCGACCTGTGAGCACGGGACGCACCAACAAACCACACGCAGAGAGAAAAAGATGAGGAAAACTGCTGCGGCGTCCGCGCTGCTCGCGGCCGGACTGTGCATCAGCGCAGGCATCACCACCGGCACCGCCGAGGCGGACACCCCCGCCGCCCTGAACTACACGGCGACCAGCACCGGCACCACCACGGTCATTCGCACCGACGCGGGCTCCATGACCGTCGAAAACGGCGTCTTCAAAATCAAAGCCGCCGACGGCACCGTACTCGCCGGAACCGAACTGTCCTTCCGCGTAGACGATTTCGTCTTCCCCATCACCGCCGACATCTCCAACCACACCGCCACCCTGACCCCCCAATTCGACGAGGCCCACGCCGTCTACCAACCGATCGCCCTCCCCTACGAGGACCAGGCCCCCTGGAAAACCCAGTACGACCGCGAACAGGCCGCCTGGGGCCGCATGCGCGACACCATCTCCGTAGGCGCCACCATCGGCACCCTCGTCGGCGGCCTCGGCGGCGCAGCCCTCGGCTGCCTCGCAGGCGCCACCGTAGGCCTAGCCCTCACCGGCGCCCTGGCCACCCTCTTCGGCGCAGGCCCCCTCGCAGGCTGCATAGCCGGTGCCGCCGCCGTAGGCTTCCTCGGCACCATAGCCGGTCAACTCTTCGTAACAGCCCCAGTAGCCATAGCCGCCGCCATCCAATACTTCACCACAATCAACCAGCCCTTCACCCCCGCCAAATAGGCGGCCCCAAACCCGGCGACCCTCTCGCCCGGGGGACAGAGACCTCGTCCGGACCACCAACCCGGACGAGGTCTTCCCCAACCTCCCACCGCCCTCGCTATCCGGTCCGGTCAGCGCGACCAGCGGCATTATCGGGCGTCGGCTTGGTCGTGGGAGTGCTCGACGGGGTGGTTGTCGAATGCCTGGGCCACCGCGAGGCTGTCTTCGTAGACGTGGTGGCGGGTGATGAGACCGTCTTCGACGGTGAGGTGGAGGGCGAAGCGGGAACGGTAGGGCCGTTTGGTGCTGCGGGCGGTTTGGCGAATTTCGTCCAGTATCACCGCGTCTGGGCCGTCGATCAGGATGCGTTCGATGACGGTGCCTACCTCGTCGGGAAGATGATGTCGGGCGATCGCGCGATAGTGGTCGGCGACGTCGGTGCGGGTGGAACGGTGCTGGATCCATGGAGTGGCGGGTCGGCCGTGCTCGGTGTCCGGCCAGTTCAGTTTCCAGTCGCTGACCGGGGCATACAGAGCTGCGATGGCATCGGGGTCACCGGCGCCGATCCGGCTCAGCAGTTCCTCGACAACAGGACGGATGGTGCTGCCCGCAAGATCACTCATGACCGCCATCCTGGCCACGCCGACGCACCGTGTCGATTACCTCAGACGTAATGGCGCCCACCACCGGTCAAGACGATCCCGGAATCGGCGAGTGCTCGCACATCGGCTCGCGCGCTTCACGTCGCCAGCGATGTGGTGCCGGTGTGTTCGGCGAGAAGTCTTGCCAGTGCCTCGGGCGCGCTGACGTGTGGGCAGTGCCCTGTGCGCATCTCGACCGCTCGCACACCGAGCCGATGCGCGGCGGCCTCCACGCACCAATTCGGGATGAGGGTGCGGTCGAGGGCGGCCGCGATGTAGAGCGAAGGAATCTCAGGTGTCAGCGAGACCGGATGCGCGTAGGCGTAGCCGGGAACGAACAGCCGCAAGGTGCCGAGAGCCCATTGTTGCGTCCGGGGATCGCAGTCGTGGAAGAGGAAGTGCAGTGCCGCTTCGTGATCGGTAACGGGATCGACGCCGATCCAATCAGGATGGAATATCGGGGCCGGTGACTGGCGTATTTCCTCTAGGAGGGCGTGCTCTCCGTCAGGAATCATCGCCGCGACCCAAACCTGTAGTGCCGCATCGAGTTCGCGTGCGACGGCAGGCAGGATCAACCCAGCACCGGAGTGCGCCACCACGACCGATCCTCGCGGAACATCAGCGCTCGCTGCGATCGTGCGGGCGTATTCCTGCGGCGTGGTCTGCGTACTGCTGTCGAGCTCGACGGCACGGATCGTGTGCCCAGCGGCAGTCAGCGATCGAGCCACCCGGTCCCAACCCCGCGGGCCTTGAGTAGTGCCATGAATGAGGACAAAACAGGTCACGATGGCCTCCGATCCGTCGCCCCGCGTCACCCCATACTTATGACCGGACCCCCTATACAGCAAGGACTTCCAGCAAACGAAATGCACGAAAATCGGCAGATCAGTGCGTTCGCCGACCGGGTCCACGCGCGTCCCGAACCGAGCGATCAGCGACATGAGCGTGCGCTGCCCGCGAGAGATGAGCCTGAAGTTGATCATGGGCCAAAACCTGCACTATGGCCGCTGAATTGGCAGGAAACTGTCTTCCAATAGCGATCTGTGCACGAATAGGCCCATGGTCCCAAACTCGGCAAGAGCGCGCGTTACGCCCGAGGTGCCGCGGAGTCGTCGGACGATCTTGTCGCGGCAGAAGAGTTTGTTGCCAATGGCTTTCGGCGGCAGTCGGGTCAATCGTGTTCTGCGGTGTGGGAGTTGTTGGGCTGTTGGTTGTTTGTGCCGATGAAGGAGATGACGTCGTGGGCGAATTGTTTGTGTTTGACGACGCCTTGGTGGCCGGTTCCTGGGTAGATGGTCAACTGTGCGTGCGGGATTCGGTCTGCTGTTCGACGGAAGGTGTCGACGGGGTAGAAGGCGTCACGTTCTCCGCCGAGCACGAGAGTGGGGGCGGTGATCTCGTCCAAGCGGTCGCTGACGTCGAATGAATCTTCGGCGTGGAGGAATGCTGCGGTGTCGGTGGGGTTTTCGGGTCGAGCCAGGGGGTCGGCTAGCCAGAGGATTGCGGCGGCTAGGCGGGCCAGGGGGCGTGATCGGACCATGACCGGTGCGGTGTGGTGCAGGGCACGGCGTCCTGCCGCGACCGCGTTCGCATAGTTCATCTGAGCGCGTTTGGCCGTCGTGGGCAAGGTGTCGCCGGAGGAGGCGATAACCAGGGTCCGCACTGCATCTGGGTGGTCGGCGGCGAGTTGGAGCGCTACCGAGCCTCCGGAGGAGACTCCCAGTACGTTGACGGCGGTGCCGAACTCGGTACGGATTGCCTCGGCGTGTTGGGTGGCGATTTCGGCCATGGTGGTGCCCATTGCCATGCCCGGTGCGCGCCCCACCGCATAGATGCGGAAGTGACGGGCGAGTGGTGTCAGGGTTCTGATCTCCGAGGTGCGTTGCCAGCCGGTCGGGTTGGCGTGGTTGGGGGTGAACCATCGCAGGAACACGAGCGGCTGTCCGGATCCGAGTGCGAGGTAGGGCAGCCCGTGAGCGAGAGTGCCTTCGCTGACGTCGAATTCGGTGCCCCGACTTGCAGTTCCAATCATGAACCCATGGTGTCGGCCCGCGAGACCGCAGTCGAAGACCCGTTATTTATCAGTACTAGAAGCATGGGTGATGAGTCAGGGTCAGGGACCTATTCGGGTGTGTAGGGCTCGCCGTCGGCCTTGGGTGGGCGGGTTTGGGCTACGGCACCTGCGACGGCGATTACCGTCAGGAGGTAGGGGGTCATTTGCAGGACTTCGGTGGGGATGGGGGTTGCGAGGACTTGGAGTTGGCCCTGTAGGGCCTTGGTGAAGCCGAAGAATAGTGCGGCGCAGGTGGATCCGAGCGGGTGCCAGCGGCCCATGATCAGGGCGGCCAGGGCGATGAAGCCGTTGCCTGCCGTCATTTCCTTGGTGAAGCCGCCGGTGGATCCGATCGTGAAGTACGCGCCGCCCAGTCCGGCGACCACGCCCGCCGCGAGCACCGCTTGGTAGCGGATGCGCAGGACATTGATGCCGACGGTCGCGGCGGCGCGGGGATGTTCGCCGACGGCTCGCACGCGCAGGCCCCAGGTGGTGCGGTACAGCACGAAGGTGATCAGGGCTACGAGGACGACCATGGCGTACACCAGGGCGGTCTGATCGAAGATCGTTGGTCCGATGATCGGGATCGAGGACAAGACCGGGACGGCGATGGGTTGGATGGTGCCCGGTGTGTTGAAGCGGGCCGAGCCGTCGGGGAGCGCGGTGAGCTGGTCGAACAGGAAGCCGGTGATACCGGTGGCGAGCACGACCAGGACCACGCCGAGCACGATCTGATTGACCAGATAGCGAATCGAGAAGACGGCGAGCAGCCAGGCCACGAATACACCGGCCACCAGCGCGGCCGCCACACCGACGAGGAAGCTGCCGCTCACCGTCGCGATGATGGCCGCGGCGAACGCCCCGGCCAGGAGTTGGCCCTCGATGGCGATATTGATGACTCCCGCGCGTTCGCATAGCACCCCCGCCAGCGCACCCAGAATCAGCGGGGTCGAAAGTGCCAGTGTGCCTTGAATCTGGTTGGTGAGCGGGAACAGCTTGCCCGAGGCCGCCCAACAGATGAAGGTCATCACGAAGGCGCAGCCGAATAGACAGAAGGCGGCGACCGCCCATCGCCCGGACAGACCACGCCACAGCTGGAATGCCGCGATCACCAGCGTGATCGCGGCCGCCACCGCCGCGGCCGGTCGCGCGGACAGGCGCAGATCGCCGGGGCCGTTGGAACCCGGTGCGGCCAACCGGAAGTCGACCGTCCCGGCGGCGGTGAGCACCGCCAGCACCACCGCGGTGATCGCGAGGATCAGCAGCAGGATGCCCAGGCGCAGCCGTCGACGCCGATGCTCGGGCGACTCCAGGTGCCGAGCGACATCGGAAGCGGTGGTTGCCATTCAGTTCCACCCTTTCGCCAGCACGGCCTGCGCACCCTCGGCCCGGATCCGGAAGACGGTGCGCACCAGGGCCGGTGCCGCCACCAACAGGACGATCACGGCCTGCAGGACAGTCACCAGGGTGAGCGGGGTGCCGGTGGCCGCCTGCATCTCGTTTCCGCCGGAATGCAGGGCACCGAAAAGCAGTGCCGCGCAGACTGTTCCGACGGGTGTGCCACGGCCGAGCAGGGCGACGGTGATGCCGTCGAAGCCGAAGGATCCGGCGATGCCGTTCGTCAGGGGCAGATCGGTGCCGAGCACCTGCTGTGTTCCGGCCAATCCGGCGAGGCCGCCCGCGATCAGCATGGCCAGGACATAGGCCCGGTCGATCGGAATCCCTGCGGTGCGCGCCGCGTCGTGATTGGCGCCGACGGCGCGCAAGCGGAAGCCCAGTGTTGATCTCGACAGCAGCCACCACACGAAAACCGCCGCGAGCAGGGCGACGAACAAGCCGAAATGCAGTCGGGTGCCGCCGAATCGGGGGAACTGCGCGGTGGTGTCGACGATCGGGCTGATCGGCTCGTGCCGTCCGGGCCGCTGCAGTGAGTGCGTGGTGAGCAGCCAGGTGAGCGCGTACAGCGCGACGTAGTTGCCCATGATGGTGACAATGACTTCGTGAGTACCACTGCGCGCCTTGAGAATTCCGGCGATGCCGCCCCACACCGCCCCGCCGACGACACCGGCCGCCAGTGCCGCCAGCACATGAATTCCGGCGGGCAGGTGCACCGCGAAACCCACCCATCCCGCAGCCAGCGCTCCGGCGATGAGCTGACCCTGCGCACCAATATTGAACAGGCCGGTGCGGAAGGCCAAGGTGACCGACAACCCCGTGCAAATCAAGGGTGTTGCCGCGACCAAGGTCTCGGCAAGCTGATGCCAACCGCCGAACGCTCCCAGAAACAGCGCCCGGTAGGTGTCGCTCACCGCATGGGCGGCCGCCGAGAAGGTATCGATCGGCCGCGCCAGGAAATACCCGAACGCCGAGGTCACAGCGGGGGTGCTGACGATGATGAGGATCGCGCCGACCAGCAGTGCCAACAGGACGGCCAGGATACTGACGGTCAGCTCGCGCAACCACTTTCGCTCAACCATCGCCGCCTCCGGCAGGGTCCACCGGTCCGCCTCCGGCCGGGTCCGCGGGCGCACCTCCGGCCGGGTCCGCCGGTGCGCCTCCCGCCGCGTCCGCCGGTGCACCTCCCGCCGCGTCCGCCGGTGCACCTCCCGCCGCGTCCGCCGGTGCACCTCCCGCCGCGTCCGCCGGTGCACCTCCCGCCGCGTCCGCCGGTGCAGCTCCGGCCGTATCCGCGGGTGCGCCTCCGGCCATCATCAGCCCCAGCCGATCCCGCGGGGTATCGGGGCCGACGACGCCGACAATGCGTCCGCGATACATCACGATGATGCGGTCGGACAGCGCGTAGATCTCGTCCAATTCGGTGGACACGATCAGGACGGCCGTGCCCTGATCTCGTTCCCGGACAAGGCGATTGTGCACGAACTCGATCGATCCGACATCCAGGCCGCGAGTCGGCTGCCCCGCGATGAGCACACGCAGCGGCCGGGACAGCTCTCGCGCCAGCACCACCTTCTGCTGATTGCCCCCGGACAGCGCCTGCACCTGCTCGGCCGGTGACCGGCCGCGAATGTCGAACTCCGCCATGCGATATACGGCATTGCGCTGCACCGCGTTCGGTGAAAGTACGCCGTGCCGGGAGAATTCGGGACGGTCGATCAGATCCAGGACGAGGTTCTCGGCAATGCTGAACACACCGATGAAGCCGTCGTGCGAACGATCCTCGGGCACATAGCCGATTCCGGCGTCCAGATGTCGGCGCGGCGAACGACCCACCAACTCCTGCCCGCCCACCGTGATCGAGCCGCGCACCGGTGCCCGCAGGCCGACCAGCGCACCGATCAGCTCGGACTGGCCGTTGCCCGCCACCCCCGCCACACCGACGATTTCGCCGCCGTCGACGCGGAAGGACATGTCGTCCACCTGCACCATGCCGTCGACGCCGGTGAGCGTGAGACCCTCGACGACGAGTGCCGGGCGCGTCGGTGGGGCGGCCGTCTTGGCGACGACGAGTTCCACCGAACGCCCCACCATCAGTTCGGCGAGCTGGGTTTCGGCGGTGTCCGGTCCGACGGTGCCGACCACCCTGCCCCGGCGGATGACGGTGATCCGGTCGGCGATCCGCCGGACCTCCTTCAGCTTGTGCGAGATGAAGATGATCGACGTGCCGGTCGCGGCGATGGCGCGCAGCACCGCGATCAGCTCGTCGATCTCCTGCGGGGTGAGCACCGCGGTCGGTTCGTCGAGAATCAGCACTTCGACGTCATTGGCCAGCGCCTTGAGGATCTCCACCCGCTGCTTCTCGCCCACCGACAGGTCCGACACCAGCGCATCCGGATCCACCGGCAGGCCGTAACGCCGGGATAGTTCACGCACCTGCCGCCGCGCCGCGCCGCGGTCGAGCACGGCCCAGCCGGTGGTCGGCTCCCGGCCCAGCATGAGATTCTCCGCGACGGTGAAGACGGGCACCAGCATGAAATGCTGGTGCACCATGCCGATTCCGGCGGCGATCGCCGCCGCGGGCGAGCGGCACACGAAGGGCTCTCCGTCGAGCAGCACCTCACCGGAATCCGGCTGTGAGAGCCCGTAGAGCATATTCATCAACGTGGTCTTGCCCGCGCCGTTCTCGCCCAGCAGACAATGGATTTCACCCGGCTCGACGATCAGGTCGATGCTGTCGTTGGCGACGAAGTCACCGAATCTTTTGGTGAGCGAGCGTAATTCGAGCCGCATCTCCGCCTCCGAGTCACAACCTACTTGGCCGCGGGCTGCGCCTTCGACGCGATAGTGACCTTCCCGCTCGCCAAATCCGCTGTCAACGCCGTGATTTCACTCTTCAGATCGGCGGGTACGGCGGCGTCGAACTCATGGTAGGGCGCCAACCCGACACCCTTGTTGGCCAGCGTGCCGACGTAGGTGGTGTTGGTGAAGGCCTTGTTGAAGGCGTCGGTGACCGCCTTCGTCACGGCGACATCCATCGCCTTCTGCACGCTGGACAGCAGGACCGAACAATACTCCGCGGCGCTCACGCACCCGTCGGTGTCGACCCAGATCGCGGTGACCTTGCCACCGGAGGACTTGGCGGCCTCCAGCGCACCCAGCCCGGCCGGGCCCGCGACCGGCATCAGAATGTCGGCACCCTGGCTGATCAGGTCGTTCGCCTTGGTCTTGGCGGTGTTCTTGTCCTGGAAGTCGTTGGTGACCACACCCTGTTGGGTGGCCTCGTCCCAGCCGAGCAACTGGACCTGCTTGCCCTTCTGCTTGTTGTAGTAGGCGACGCCTTCGGCGAATCCGTCCATGAAGATGGCCACGGTCGGAATGTTGATCCCGCCGAAGGTGCCGACCTTGCCGGTCTTCGTCATGCCCGCCGCCAGGTATCCGGCCAGGAACGAGGGCTGCGCGGAATTGAAGGTCAGCCCTTGCAGATTCGGCAGCGGCGGGAACTTCTGCGGATCGGTGTAGGAGTAGTCGACGATCGCGAAGTCGATGGTCGGATTCGCCTTGGCCGCCGCATAAGTGACATCGCCCTGTTTGAAGCCGATGGTCACGATGATGCTGCACTTCTGCCGGACCATCGTATCGATATTGGTGGGATAGTCGTTGTCCGACTTGGACTCCAGCTGAGACTTCGAAATCCCGAGTGCCGCAACAGCATCGGTGATGCCTTTATAGGAGGTCTGGTTGAACGACTTGTCGTCGAACCCGCCGGAATCCGACACTATGCAGGCCTTGAAGTCCTTGGCCCCCGAGCCTCCCGATTTTCCCTGATCTCCCGGTGGCGACCCGCAGGCCCCGAGGGTCAGCGCGAGCACGCTCGCGGCAGTGAGAGTACGCAACCGTCTGCCCATGGTGAGCTCCTAGACGCAAGATCCGTCGAGCCGATCTGACGATCTTGCCGCAGCAGGCCCGAAAATGTGCCCGTTTCGGGGTGATCCCCCAGGGCGATTCCGGGTGTTGCCGGATCGCTTTCGACCGGGTCCCGGCAATAGCGTCGGATCATGATCTCGACGCCGCGACGCGTGGCCCTCGCCCTCGGTCTCGTCACTATGCTGTTCGCCGGGGTCGCCTGCGCTAAATCCGATCCCGACTCCGGGGTGGCCGAGCAGTTGCGCCGCGATGTGGACGCGATTCACGCGCTAGGGATCAGCGGTGTCCAGGCACGCGTGATCCGGCCAGACGGTGCGGAATCTGTTGTGACCGCGGGCACTTCCGATCTGACATCCGGCGCTCCGGTCGACCCTGACGGCTATTTCCGCATGGCCAGCACCTCGAAGACATTGATCGCCACCGTGATCCTGCAATTGGCAGCCGAAGGCAAGCTGTCCCTCGAGGACAGCGTCGAACACTGGCTGCCGAACATGGTGCACGGCAACGGGAATGACGGCAATGCGATCACCGTCCGCCAGCTTCTCCAGCACACCAGCGGCATTCACAACGACCTGCCCGGATACACGACAGCGCAGGAGTACGTCGAGCAACGCTACGACACCTACACCCCCGAGCAACTGGTGGCCCGCGCCATGTCCCACGCACCGGACTTCGCACCCGGCCAGGGCTGGGAGTACGCCAATACCGGCTACACCCTCCTCACGATGATCATCGAAAAGGCCACCGGCCGCCCATCTCACGAGGAGATCGAAACCCGCATCCTGCACCCCCTCGCACTCGACCACACCCGCTGGCTGGGCACCTCGTCCACGCTCCCCGCCCCACATACCAAGGCCTACCAACTCTTCGGCCCCGATTCCAAAGTCGATGTCACCGACCAGATCCCGATCGACCCCGAAACCCTCTCCTGGGTCACCACCACCCACGACGAAAACATCTTCTTCCGAGCCCTCCTCTCCGGCCGCCTCCTCCCCGCCCCGCAACTCGCCGCCATGCGAGACACCGTCCCCGTCAGCGCCGACCTCGAACAACTCTGGCCCAACGGCAAATACGGCCTCGGCCTAGCCGAACGCCCCCTCCCCTGCGGCGGCACCTACTGGTCCCACGAGGGCGGCGACGGCGGCTACATCACCCTCAACGGCGTCACCCCCGACGGCACCCGCAGCGCAGTAGTCTCAATGTCCGAGGCAATGGGCGACACCCCGGATCACATTCGCGCTCAGGAATCCGCCGCCACCACTCTCATCACCGACGCCCTCTGCCCACCGGCGTCCTGATTCGACGGCTACAGGGCGAAGACTCGGCGAGCGTTGCCGTCCAGGTAGAGGTCGCGGGTTTCGGCGTCCAGGTCGAGAGAGTCGAGGCCGTCGAGGGCGTGTTGGGGGAAGATCATGGGGTAGTTGGTGCCGAAGAGGACCTTGTGGCGGCCGGTTCCGGTTTTCAGGTAGGAGATCAGTTCCTGGGGTAGGCGTTTGGTGGTGTAGGCGGAGGTGTCGATGACCACGTTGGGGTGTTTGCGGGCGACTGCGATCATTTCTTCGGTCCAGGGGTAGCCGATGTGGCCGCAGACGATGGTTAGGTCGGGGAAGTCCAGGGCTATCTGGTCGATGTATGGGATGGGGCGGCCGGGTTCGGAGGGGCGGAGGGGGCCGGTGTGGCCTACCTGGGTGCAGAAGGGGATGCCGAGGTCTACGCAGGCGGCGTAGAGGGGGTAGAAGCGGCGGTCGGTGGGTGGGGTTTCCCAGAGCCAGGGCAGGACTCGGAGGGCTTTGAATCCTTGGTCGCGGACTCGGTGGCGGATTTCGCGGACCGCGTCCATGGGGCGGCGGAGGTCTACCGAGGCGATTCCGGAGAAGCGGTCGGGGGCTTCGGAAACCCATTCCGCTACTTCGTCATTGGAGATCAGGACGCCCTCGGGGGCGGTCCAGGCGGAGAGGAGGGCGTGGTCGACGCCCGCCGCGTCCATGGCGGCGAGCGTTGATTTCAGGGGGATGTCGCCGGTGGGGATTTCCGTGCCGGACCAGCGGCGCAGGGACGCGAACATGTCGTGGGCGAGGAAACGGGGGGTGGGGTGTTGGGCCCAGGCGTCGACGGTCATCTGCGCGTGCTCCTTCGCGTGGCGAGCGGCCGTGTCCCATCATGCCGGGACGGGTACCGGCATGATGGGCGATCGGATCAATGCGACGCTGTCAGCCCGCCAAGGGGCGCGGCAGGTAGCGTCCGACCGCGGCCGGGAGCCGCACACCGGCCGAGCGCAGCTGCGCGACCCTGGTGAGATAGGCCGCGCCGGTCATGATCTGGTTCGCGATCTCGGCGACCGTGCGATTGCCGGGCGCGGCCAGACGACTGCCCGCCACCCACGAGTTGAAGGCACCCATGGCGGGGCCGCACCAGATCTGATAGTCGGCAACGCGTTCGGCGTCGCCGCGAATGCTCCAGCCCGAGGACAAGCCCAGATACCAGCGGAAGATGAGGGCCATTCGCGCCTTCGGGTCATGCTCGGCCGAAACCAGCTGGGCCGGATCGCGTTCGGTGAAGAAGGCGACGCAATCCTGCCAGACGGTGGCCAGCGGGCGACGGAACAGCTTGGCTTCCAAGTCCTTCCGCACTTCCGCCGGTAGCGCCTCGATCCCGTCGTAGGCGCGGTAGAGCTCGTAGAGACGCTGCGCGCGGGTGGCGAACATGCTGCCGCGCCGCAGCACCTGCACCTGTACGCCCATTTCGAACATGTCGGAGGACGGTGCCATGACGCAGTCGGCGAACTCCGCGGTGGCCAGGAGTGCCTTCGTGGCGTCGCATTGGGCCGCCTCGCGGGCGGACTGGTTGATCGACCCGGTCACAATGTAGGCCGCACCCATGGCGAAGGCACCGGCCGCGGCATCGGGGGTGCCGATGCCACCGGCCGCACCGACCCGCACCGCCGCCGCGGCGGGCACGGTGCGTGCGATGCGGTCCCGGGTGGCCAGCAGTTCTGGCAGCAGCACCACCAGTGGGCGACGGTCGGTGTGACCACCCGAATCCGCTTCGGCGGTAATGTCATCCGCCATGGGAACCCGCGCCGTCAACTCGGCTTGCGCGGCGGTCAGGCGGCCGTCGGCGACCAGCTGATTCAACAGCCGTGCCGGTGCGGGCCGCAGGAACAATTCGGCCACCTCGGTGCGAGACACCTTGGCGATCACGCGATTCCGGATCTCGACGCCGCCGTTGCGGTCCATCGCGAGCCCCGCCGCCCGATAGCGCACCACCTCGGCGGTGAGATCCATGAACGCCGAGGCCTCCACGCAACGCACCTCATGACGCAGGCAGGCATCCACAATCGCCCGTTCCAACGCCGGTTCGGAGGGGCTGTGAATCAGATTGCAGGCGAAGGGCTTTCCCGCGAGTCGCCGGGAGATCTCGCCCAGTGCGGCATCAACCACCGCCGGTGTCACTCCCGCCGCACCATAGCTGGCCAGGTATCCCGCCTCCGACAAGGCGATCACCAATGCGGGCGAGGCGATACCGTTCGCCATCGCACCGGCCGCGTACGCCGCCCGCACACCATGTGCCGCGCGGAAAGCGCTGTCTCCCAACTGTTCCACTGGAAGCGGCGGCACCGCTGCCAGAACTTGTCCCTGCGCCGCCAGCACCGGATCGGACGTCGCCCCGACCGCGCCCTCGGACCTGACGATCCAGCACGGTCGGTGCAGATCGAGCAGGACTTCGGCGATATCGGCACTGTCGATGGCCAAAGGTGAACGGATGGCGGTCATTCCGACGCCTTTCGATCGGCGAGCTCGACCGCGAGGTCGATGAGTTCATAGATGCGCAGCCCGGGCTTCCACAGCGACCCGTCCACGACCACGGTCGCCCCGTGCCCGTCACGGCGCACCGACTTGATGTGCGCCTCCAATTCGACGGTCCCGTCGGTGGGCAGGAACTGCCCCCGGTACCGCCAGCTGAAGGCGATCCCGGCCGGAATCCGGAACGCCGGATCCGCCATGCCGTCGGCGAAACCCGAGTCCAGCATCCACTCCTGCACGGCGTGAATGACCGACTCGACACCCAGCGAGCCTGGAATCACCGGGTCCAGATGGAAATGCCTGGCGAAGAACCAGTCCTCCGGGTCGATCGTGCGCAGCGAATGCAGGTATCCCGCACCGTAATTCCCACCCTCGTCCACGACCTCGACGCGGTCGATGAGGGCCAGCTTGCGCCGCGAGCACGCCCGGGCGGCCGGATCGGCGCGGCGGGCCGCCACATCGATGACGCGGGTGGCCGCCTCCGGGTGCGCGGTGAGCCAGCTCGGCACGGATCGTCCGGCGTCGAGCCCGGTCTGGTTGCCCAGGGCCTGGTCGCTGAAGTAGCCGAACATGGTTTCGCCCTGGTAGAACGGCTGGCCGTCCACGCTCAGGGTGTAGTCGAAGGTTTGCAGTGACGAGCCTGGCAGGATGGTGGTCGACAGCAGGCGCGAGGATTGCTGAATCGTCTTGTCTCGCAGATCGATCTGCCGCAACACCGTGGCTGTGCCGCCTAGATTGCGCAGGCTCAACGTGGTGCCCGGCTGTGTCAGGGTCGGCCCGGCGTAATAGCCCATGAGCAGCGCAGCCTGCAGCGAGGTCTCCATGTACACGAAGTGCGGCATGGAATCGTTGGCCGTGTCCCCGTAGTACCAGGAGTCGGCGGGCGAGTCGTATTCGGTGTCATACGAGGCGGATTCGAGATTCCCACGCGCACCGTCGAACCGCAGCACCCGGTCCACCAGCAGCAGCCCGCCGGTGGGCAATCGGGTCGCCCGCACCCCGGTGTACGGCGCGAATTCCGGACCCATGGCGATGGCTTGATCACCACGCGCCAGATGGGCCATATGGAACTCGTTGAGCAGCAACCCCGGTGCGGCCTCGCCGGGCCCGACGCCCGCCCCGGCCCGCTCGGCCACCATCACGGTGACCACGACAGCCTCGGCCACACCGTCGAGGCGCGCCGTCGCTTGCAGGAACGGACGCGGCACCACATCGAGCCGATCGACGACGAGTTCCACGGCACCGGAAGCGGTTCCGACCGAGGCATCCCCCACTCCGCCCGTCAGCGTGCTGCCCGACAGACACAGCGGCATCCCAGTGAAGACGGCGAAGACTTCGGCGGCCTGCAATGCCGCGGCACGCGGATCGCCCTCGAACCGCGCCACGACCCGGCCATTGCCGATACCGCCGTACAACTCGATCGAACTCACCTCAGTGAGAACCAGCGGCGTGGAAGCCGCCAGCCGAGCAGCCACCTCCACCCCGTCGCGCCGATGCGAGCCACCGAACACACTTTCCATCTCCGCGACCGTGAGCATCTCCAGCGCGTCCCGGTCCAACCCCACCACCGTCGTGCGGGCCAGTGGCTTGAACGCCCCCTCTGCGGCATGGAATCGCCGCTGCGCCGAACGCTCGCTCGCCGCAGGCGACTTCGGCGTGGCGATAGGACCGGCCACGTGGTCTCTCCCGACCTCGTCCGCGCCAATCAGGAGCGCGGGAACTTCCGCCTCGACCGCCGCGCGCCCGCGCGCCCGCCGCCATATCTCCCGCTGTAGCGCGGTCTGGGCCGTCAGAGCCGCCCGGTGCGCCTCGACGACGCCCGCACGGATCTGGGCGATCGCCTCGGCCGCGACCGGGTGCACCGCCGCTTCCGGGTCGGTAGGCCGCGCCCGTGCAGCCGACCGTGCCACGAGACGCGTGCTCGCACCTTCGGATCCCGCTGCCGGGTAGGTCGATTCATTGGCCAGCCGCTCCGATTCGCGCACCGGAGGCAGCGGGTTGGGAGCCGTAGTGGGCGGTTCGGGCGTGGGTTGTTCCATGCCCAGGGGGTTGAAGGGGATGCCGTCGAAGTCGAGAGTTGTCATGCTGTCCACCGCCTCACCGAGGTTCGGAACTTCTCTGTCAGGTCGGGTGTCGTGAGGACGGTGATGTCCGAGAAACGTTGCAGCACTGTGCCGTCGGTGGACAGCGCCGTCGCGTCGATCAGGGCCTCCATGCGAGTGGCACGAGGGTTGTCGACGATCACCAGGAAGGGCGAGGTCGTGGGTAGTGGCTGGAAGTAGTCGACTCGGCCGATGCCCAGGGGCAGGCAGGCCGCACCCAGAAGGCGGTGGCCGAGTACCGGCGGACATTGCAGAATCAGGTCGGCGAGGACCGGGTCGTGCAGTCGGCTCGCGAATGCGCCGTGCGCCACCGGGTTTGCGGCGAGCTCGCATTCGAAGGCGATGGACGCATCGCCTTCGGCGCGGATCGTGCGCAGACCCTGCAGGGCCGGGGCGTGGAATTGGATCGCGTCGCGGTAGATCCGCTCGGCACTCTCGCCGGTGCCGTGCGGGAGCTGGATCGGCGCGGCCGGAAGCGGCGAGGCTTCGGGTGCGTCGGACAGCAGCAGGGTGGCGCGGAATCGAGCGGCGGAGTCGGCGATGACCGTCGCGCGCAGCGCCGTGCGGCCGTCCACCGGATCCGCGGGGTCGAGCTCGAACTCCAGGGTGGTCACAGGATGGTCGAAGACCAACCCTTTGAGCACCTGGAAGTCCCGCGCTCCCACCACGATTCGTCCCGGGTGGGTGCGCTCGGCCAGATTCACGATTGCGCCCAACCCGAAGGTGGCCGGGAGCACGATGTGCTCGCCGATTCGATGCGCCGCGATCACCGGCTCCTGCACCAGCCCGGCAATCCCGCGCCGGGCTCGCACCGGCACCGTGGGGGTGTCGGCCGTCGAAAGCGCGGTGGCGGCACCGACCAACAGGATCGGCTCCGGCCGCCGCGCCTCTGTGAACTGTGCGGTGAACGCGGCCGCCCCGGCGGCGGGTGCCAGCAGCGGCACGCCGCGCGCCGCGAAGTGTTCGCGCAGTGCGGGTGTCACCATGCCGCCATCCCACGCGCCCCAGTCGAGCGCGGTCACTCGGCGCTCGGGATCACGCGCACCCCAGCTGACCGCGAAGCGTCCCAAAGCCTCATTGGCCGCCGCGTAATCGGCCTGCCCGGTATTGCCGAACAGTCCGGCCACCGAGGTGAACAGAATCAAGTGTCGCGGCTCGCCCGCCGCCGCGAGCACTGCGGCCAGTCCGGTCAGCTTCGGCCCGAACACTCGACCGATCGACTCGGCCGTCTTATCCGGAATCAAGGAGTCCGCCAGTACTCCCGCGCCGTGCACGACTCCGGTGAGCTGGGCGGCCTTGCGCCAGGGGGCCAGCGCCTCGGCCAGTGCGGCGGCGTCGGTTGCGTCAACCGCGAGGTAGTCGGCTCGGTTGCCGAGTTCGGCCAGGGTTCGGCGGATTTCGCGGACCGCGCGGACATTCGCGCAGGCGCTGTCGATCTCGCGGGGGGTGACGCCGATTCCGGCAAGTGCGCGCACCGCGGCCGGTTTGAGGTCGGAATCGGCCACGTTAGCGGCCCACTCCGGGTCCTCGGTCAGCTCGGTGCGGCCCAGGAGGACGAAGCGGCACTTGGTGTGTCGTGCGAGTTCGAGAATGCAGGTCGCCGTGATGCCGCGCGCACCGCCCGTCACCACGAGAGTGTCGGTTTCGGTGAGTAGCGAGTCGCCGAAATCTGTTCCCGCACGGATTATATCGATGTTTCGCGCCACGCCGTGTCGGCTCGGCACCGGTGTGCGGCGGGCACCGGTGGCGTCGATGCCGACCTCGAGGGTGTCGAGGGCGGCGTCGCACAGCTCCTCGAGCACCAGCTCGGCCAGTCGGTGCGGCAGGATCGCCGGATCGATATCGAGGGCGCGACAGAACAGCGAGGGCTGCTCGGCGGCAAGGGTTTTCACCAGGCCACCCAGTCCGCCCAGAAGAGCCGAGACCGGTTCGGCCTTACCACGGAAACCGAGGTGGCCATCGAGCCGGGTAATGGTCGCGAACCCAGCTCGTCCCTCGGCGGCCCGCAGTCGGGGCACAACTTGACCGGCGAGAAGGATCACGTCGGTCAGAATGCCTTGCGCCTGCGCCCATTCGGTCGCCACACCGGCGACCACCACACAGACATCCACCGGCCCGGACCCGGATACCCCGTCGGGCCCGGAGACCCGCCGCACCGACCAACTCCGGTCCCGCAGCAGCTCTTCTAGCGCCTCGCAATCGGTTTCGCCCGAATCGTCCAAACACACCACTAGGGCGTGCCCGGCCGCCCGATACGGGTCCACCGCCGGATCGATCGGAGCCAGCTCGACGAGTTCCACCACATGCCGCGGCGTTTCGGCCGCGGCCTCAGCTTTTGGGTGAACATCACCCCCGGCCAGCTCGCCCACGATCTGATCCAGCGTCCGAAGCGTTCCGAGCTGCTCCGGCCCCAGCACCGGTAGATCCGGAAAACGTTCCTGCAGCGCACCGATCACCTGCACCCGCTTGATCGAATCGACCCCCAGATCCGCCTCCAGATCCATGGTCGGATCAACCATCTCCACCGGATACCCGGTCTTCTCCGCCACCACCTCCCGCAGCGCCCGCCGCAGCATCTCAGCGGAGGTGCCAGGGGTACCTTCCGCTCCGGCCACAGCCTCGACCCCGCCCACGGTTTCGACCGCGATCAGAGCGTTGGTCCCGATCAAAGCGTTGTCCCCGGACGCTTTCGCATCGGCACCACCCTGCGCCGCCGTATTCGCCTCCGCAGCAGTGCTATCCGCTCCGCTCACGACGCGTTCACCGCCAGCCGAGCCAACCAGCTCCTCCGCAACCTGATCCAAGGTCCGCAGCGTCCCCAACTGCTCGGGCCCAAGCACCGGCAACTCCGGGAACCGCTCCTGCAGCGCACCGATCACCTGCACCCGCTTGATCGAATCGACCCCTAGATCCGCTTCCAGATCCATGGTGGTGTCGACCATCTCCACCGGATACCCGGTCTTTTCCGCCACCACCTCGCGCAATGCCTGGCGCACCGCTTCGGCCGACAGCGCAGCCGAGCTACCGACGGCCGCCTCATCCTGCGACTCGGACGAGGCCGTATCCGCCTCGGATGCGAAGCCATTGCCCGACACCGCGGTCTCGGTGTCCGCCGCAAAGCCATTGCCGGACACTGCGGTCGCAACTCCGGGCACCTGTGGTGTACCGGATACCGGCGTGTTGAGAGCAGTGGCGCCCGTGCCTTCGGGGGCGGCGGCCAGAGCCTGCGTGGACGCGGCGTGGTCGTGCGGCAGGCCGGTGGGTGCCGTGGCGATCGGGTCCGACTCGACGTAGACCCGACTCGGGCGCAGCTGGCCGCCCCCTTCCAGCGCCGCCAGCTGCGCGACGACATCCCCGGCGCGCGAGTGGCTTTCGCTGATCGCGAGCCCATGATCCTTGACGGCCTCGATGGCGCGCACCAGCATCTCGTCGACCTGCCCGTGCCGCAACGCCCCGGCCAGGTCACGTGCCAGCTCGAGCTGCCCGTCCAGGTAATGGCGATGCGTGTTCAGATGCTGCACCAGCGCGCTGTCCAGGGCGTCCGGCGAGGGAATGCGGTACTGCGGTTCCGCGGTCACAGATTTCTCCAAAGTGCTGGGAGGGACGGACAGGTCGCCCCGGCCGGATTTGGGGACGGGATTGGGCAGGCGGCCGTAGCCACCGTTTGAGCCGGGTGAGGCTGCCGCGCCCGGCGCGGTACCGCCCGCGTTGGACACGACCGCCATCGCTGAGGGCACCGGCGCGACAACGGCACCCGCGTGTGGACCGTGGCCGCCGTACTCGGCGAAGGCATTCGGAGTGCCCGACGCGGCAGCTCTGGCCACCGACACGGACGTTCCCGCCGAGCTCGCCGCGGCATCGGCCGGGGTGAGGCCACCGTTGGTCGGCTGGGCCGCGGTGACAGCGACGGTCGCGGAGGTTTCGGGCCCAGCCGAGGTCATCCCGACAACGGGCGCGAGATTCACGCGGTAACCGTCGGACAAGGCCGCGGCATAGGCCGCGCGGCGGGTTTCGGGGACGTACTCCGGGGCCGAGATCTTCACGGTCATGGCCGGTTTGCGGGTGGGGGCCGACGGCTCCGGTGCGCTGTAGCGGTTGATTCCGCGAATGTCGAAACCCAGGACCGCGAGGCGGACGGCGGCGCGTTTGAGGGTGAGGTCGCCGTTGCCGATGGGGCCGGAGTCGGTGGGGATGGCGATTACCTCGTCGCCGAAGGTGCGGCGGACCAAGGAGGTGAGGACCTGTTTGGGGCCGAATTCTACGAAGACGGTGCAGCCGTTGGCGCGCATAGCGGTCAGGGCGGCGTGGAATTCGACGGGGTTGCTCAGTTGGGCGGTGAGGGTGGCGCGGTTGGTTTCGGGGTCGTCGCCGTAGGACGCGCCTTGGGTGTTGGCGTAGACGCGCGCGTTGGGCGCGCCGATGGTCACCTTGGCCACCGCCGCACCGAACGTCTCCACCGCGTGGCCCACGTACGGGGTGTGGAAGGCGCCGGAGACCGGCAGGGCCCTGGTGGCCCAGCCTTTCTCGGTGAAGCGCTCGGTGGCCGCTTCGATACCGGCGGTGCCGCCGCCGACAACCACCTGATCGGGCGCGTTGTGGTTGCAGATCCAGACATCGTCGATGCCTTCGAGCGCCCCTTCGACATCCTCGCGGGCCGCGCCCACCGCGACCATGGTGCCCGCCTCGACCCCCTCGGGCACGGTCATGGCCGCACCCCGGGCTCGGGCGAGGGTGTAGAAGTCCTCGGTGCTGATCGCACCGGATGCCCACAGCGCGGTGAGTTCACCGAAGCTGTGGCCCAGGTAGCCGTCCGCGTGGAAACCGAACTCACGCAATACCGCGAACTGCCCCGCCGACAGCGCGCCGATGGCGGGCTGCGCGAATTCGGTGCGCCGCAGGGTGTTCTCCTGCTCGGAGCGCGTTTCCTCGTCGAAGGCGGGTGGCGGGAACACGACGGCGCCGAGTCGGGTCGCGGCCCCGGCGAAGGCGGCATTGGCGGCGTCGAAGGCCGCACCGACCGGCGGATTGTTCAGCGCCGCAGCGGATCCCATATCAACGTACTGGCTGCCCTGCCCGGCGAACAGCGCGCCGACCTTACGCTCGGGCAGCGCGGCGGCGCGGAAGTAGACACCCTCGGGGTGATCCCAGTGCGCCGCTTCGGGATTGCGAGTCAGCTCCTCCACGACCAGCTCGCGCAGATCCGCCACGGCGTCCTCGTCCAGCGAGACGAAGCCGACCCGGGCATGCGCCTCGGGGATTTCACCGCCGTCGCCGCCCTCGGTGTCCCGCACGGCCGCGATCAGCGCCGCCACATCCGGCGCGTGCCAAATGTGCGCCCGCGGAGTCCGATGCAGCAGCTCCCCCCGCACACCGTCGGCCTCTTCCAGCACCACATGAAAGTTGGTGCCGCCAAACCCCATTGCCGAAGCGGCCGCCCGGCGCACGGGCCGCGCCGGATCCAGGATCCACGGCCGAGTCCGCGAGTTCACATAGAACGGCGCTGCCTCGGAAGCGATTTCGGCATTGGGCGCATCGACATTGATCGTCCCCGGCAACACCTTCTGATGCAGCGCCAACGCCAATTTCATGATGCTGGCCGTCCCCGCCGCACCCTTGGTGTGCCCGATCTGCGACTTCACACTGCCCAGCGCCGCGAACCGAGGCTCCGAACTAGCCTCGGACAGCAGCCCTTTCAGCGCGGTCAGCTCGGTCTTGTCCCCGACCGCGGTCCCGGTGGCATGCGCTTCGATGAGCTCCACATCGGCGGGCGAGCAGTCAGCGTCCACGTAAGCGCGATCCAGAGCCAGCCGCTGCCCCTTCGCGACCGGCGCGTAAATGCTCTTGGCCCGCCCGTCACTCGACGACCCGAGCCCGCGAATCACCGCGTACACCCGGTTCCCGTCCCGCCGCGCGTCCTCGAGCCGCCGCAGCGCCAGCATCGAAATGCCCTCGCCCAGTAGCGTTCCGTCGGCCCCGGCCCCGAACGGGCTGATCCGCCCGCTGTGCGAGAGCGCACCCACCTTGCTGAAGCACATGTAGATGAAGATGGTGTTCTCGGTGTCCACGCCACCGGTGATCATCATGTCGGCCCGGCCGTCCCGCAGCTCCGCGATGGCCGTGCGGATCGCCGCCAGCGAGGCCGCGCACGCCGCGTCCACGGTGCAGTTCATGCCGCCCAGCCCGAGCCGGTTGGCCACCCGACCGGCCACCACATTGGCGAGCAGACCCGGGAACGAGTTCTCTTCCCACGGTGCGAAAGCCGCCGCGTACCGAGCGGCAATGGCCCGCGCGTCCGCCTCGGACAGCCCGACCGAGCGCGCCGCCTCCGCCAGCACCGGCGTGGACAGCCGCGCCGCGAGCGGATGCATGAGCGGCACCGGCCCGGTGGTCCCCAGCACCACGCCGGTGCGCGCCGGGTCGTACCAGCCCGACCCGGTCGCGCCCGCGTCGACCAGCAGATCGCGCGCCACACCCAGGCTGAGCGTCTGCATGGTGCTGGTGACCTCGAGCTGATTGGGCGGGAGCCCGAACTCGAGCGGATCGAAATCCACGTCCGGCACGAAAGCGCCACGGCGCGAATAGGTTTTATCGGGAGTGGCCGGATCCTGGTCGTAGTAGTCGTCCAGGCTCCAGCGGGAGGCGGGTACCTCCTCGGTGCAGTCCACGCCGTCGACGATGTTCTGCCAGTACTCTCGATGGTTGCGTGCCTTGGGCAGCAGGCCCGACATCCCGACAATGGCTATCGGGTCGCGTGCCAGGCGTCTGTCGTCCGTCACGAAGAATCCTCTCGAAGGTGCCAATGGGCGACACACGGTCGCCGGTGCCGGTACGCCGCTCAGGCGGCGACCGTGGTGGCGATGATCGTCGAAATCAGTTCGGCCGCACTGGCGGCGAACAGTCGGTGTCCGGACGGGCTGGGGTGCAGCCCGTCCTCGGTCCAGGTGCCCGCGCGCTCCCATTCGGCGCGTGCGGACAGATCCAGAAGCAGGACCCCGTGGTCGGCGGTGACCCGGGCCATGGCGGCATTGGCGAAGGAGAAGCGCTCCCGCAGCAGTGCGCGGAAGCCGTCCGGAACCGGCAGGCGCGCCGGGATATCCGGATAGTCGGCGGTGAAAACGGTTGCGCCGGTGTATCGCAGCGCGCCGAACAGCGCATCCAGATTGGCCTCGAAGGCATCCGGATCGTAGGCGCTCACGAGATCGTTGACGCCGACCACCACGCCGTACAGTTCGGCTCGCACGGCGGCGGGCAGCTGCTCACGCAGCACATCACCCGTGGTCGCGCCGTGCACACCCAAGTTCCGAATAGCGTTGGGCCGCAACCCCAGCTGCGCACCCAGCCGGGACACCCAGCCACGGTATCCCCCGGCCGCGGCCGGATCGCCGCGGCCTTCGACGAAGCTGTCACCCAACGCGACCAGACCGACCCCGGTCATAGCGCCGCCTCGGCCTTGCTGACATGGCGGGCCTCGACCGGGAAGTCGACCAGCTCGTACAGTTCGGCCAATTCGGTCTCACCGAAGAACCTCTCGGGCGGGTACAGCCCGGCGATCAGGCCGAAGAACTTCTTCGAGTAGTCCGGACTCATGCTGGTGGCGCGGAACACCGAGTCGTAGTACGGGGTCAGCGACAGCTCGGAAATGCTGGTCGTCAGCTCATAGGTGCTGGCGCTCTGCGCGTCACGCTCGCGCTGGTATTCGGGCAGTGTCTCCTCGAAAGGCCGTCCACCCGCGAGACTTTCACCGGCCAGATCGGCCAGCAGCTGCGCGTACTTGAACGAGTCGGTGATGCCCCAGCCGGTGAACGGGTCCTTGTGGTATCCGGCATCGCCGACCAGCGCCCACCCCGGCCCGAAGGACTGGCGGCGGTAGTTGTCCGGGTACAGCATGGGCCGGAACGGCTCCACGCGGCGACCCGTATCCCGCAGGCGCGCACCGATTTCCGGATCGATCTGATCCACGATCTCCTGCACCCCGGCGTCCGGGTCATTGCGGAATTCGCGGAATCGGTCCCGCTTGCGCATGACCGCGACCAGGTACAGCTCGTCATTGGTCGGCCAGGCCCCGAACTGCTGTTCGCCGAAACCGGTGCGGTGCTGCATGCCCCAGTCGATGCCCTCGTAGTAGGAGTAGTAGACGAAGCACGCTGCGGGCGAACCCTCGTAGACCTGCGCGCCCACCTCCTTGGCCACGGTCGAGCCCGAACCGTCCGCGCCCACCACCAGCTTGGCCCGGAACTCCTGCTCCGCGCCCTCACCGACCCGGCCGCGGACGCCGACCACCTGGTCGCCGTCGCGCAGCAGCCCGGTCACCGCGAAGCCCGAGATCACCTCCGCCCCGGCCTCGTCGGCGGCGTCGACCAGGATCTTGTCCAGCACCGTCCGGCGCGGGCAGTACACGGCGTCGATGCCGTCGGCCGCCGGATCGGCCATGCCGCGAATGTCGATATCGGTGTAGGTGAAGTTGAGGTGCCGCACCGGCGGGCAGCCGGTGGCGGTGACGCGGTCGAGCAGACCCCAGGACTTCAGGAAGCCCAGTCCGGCCTGGTGGATGTAGTGCGTGGACGGGGTGTCGCTGGGGAACTGTGCCCGGTCCACCGCCAGCACCCGGAAACCCTGGCGGGCCAGCAGCATGGCCAGCGGGGCACCCGACACACGGGTACCGACAACGATGACGTCGTACATGCTCAGATCACTTTCGGGTCGTCGAGTAGAGGAGATCGATATCGGCCGAATAGGTTTCCGCGATCGCGGCGCGACGCAGTTTCAGTGAGGAGGTCAACAGTCCATTGGCGATCGTGAAATCGCCTGCCACAATTCGGAATTCCCGAATTGATTCCGCCCTCGAAACCAGGGAATTGGCGTCGTCCACGGCGGATTGCACGGCGGTCGCGAGATCGCGGCCCGGATGCTCGCGCAACCAATTCTCGGCGCGCTCGGCATCGAGGGTCACCAATGCGGTGACAAAGGCGCGGCCCTCCCCCACCACCATGCAATTGCTGACCAATGGATGCAGCCGCACCCGGTCCTCCAGCGGGGTGGGCGCGACATTTTTCCCGCCCGAGGTGACGAGAATTTCCTTCTTGCGTCCGGTGATTCGCAGATACCCGTCCTCGAGCTCACCGATATCGCCGGTGTGCAGCCAGCCGTCGGCGTCCACCGGGTTCTGCGCCCCGGCCGCACCCCAGTAGCCGGGCGACACGTGCGGGCCACTGACCAGCACCTCACCATCGGCGGCAATCGCGACCGCGGTGCCCGGAATCGGCTTGCCGACGGTCCCGAGGCGATTGGTCTCCGGCGCGCTCACCGTCACCGCGGTCGCGGCCTCGGTCAGGCCGTAGCAGTTCAGGATCACCGTGCCGAACGCGGCGTAGAACCCGGCGGTCGAATCATCCAGCGACGCACCGCCGGAGATGACATAGCGCAGGCGTCCGCCCAGCGCCGCGGCGACCGGCTCCTTCGACGCCTCGGGCTCATCCCGCCGCATCCCGTGTTCCGCCGCGGCCCTGTCGACCGCATCGGTCCCCTCCGTCGACGCCTCCGACAGCCGCAGCAGCCCGACCGCGACCGCCTCCCGCTCCGCCTCCGGGCTCAGCAGTGAGCGGCAGTGCTTGCGAATCTTCTCCAGCGCGTAGGGAATCAGCGCCAGGAACGTGGGCCGCAGCCGCGGCAGCGCCGGGACCAACTCCGGAATGCCTGGCAGCAGATGCGTCGCCGCGCCACCGAACAGGCAGGCGAACAGCATGGTCTGCCCGAACACGTGCGAGAGCGGCAGCGCCAGCGCGGTCACCCCGTCGAACAGCTGCCCGGTCTGGCGCACCGTATTCGCCGAGGACACATACATGTTCCGGTGGGTGATCATGCAGCCCTTGGACAGACCGGTCGTCCCGCTGGTGTAGACGATCATGGCCAGGTCGTCGGCCCCGACGGCGGCGGTGTGCTCGGTCAGATCCGCCCGGATCGCGCCCTCGGCCCAGTCGCGGATCTCGGCGAAACCCCACACCTCGCCCGCGCCAGCCGCGCTTAGTCGCTCGGCATCCGCGCCGGTCTCCGCCGCGAAATACGTGCTGCCGCTGTCGCGCAGTATGTGCTCGATCTGCGCGGCCGAGGAGGTCGGATACACCGGCACCACCACCGCGCCGATCGCCAGCGCGGCCAGGTCCAGCAGCGCCCACGCCAGCCCGGTGCGGCCCAGCACCACCACCCGGTCCCCGGCCGCCACCTGGCGATCCAGCAGCGCCGAGGCCACCGCCCGCACCTGCCGGTCGAATTCCGCACAGGTCAGGGGCGCGGCCTCGCCGTCGGCGAGGGTCTCGCGCTCCGGATGCCGGTAGGCCGCCTCGGCGACGATCGTGTAGAGGCTCGCGGTGGCGGGCGGTACGAAACCGTTTCCGGTGACGGATCTATCGGTGACAGACGCGATGTTCACAGACCGAATTCTGGTCGGCGACAATCATTCTCGTCGCCGCCCGACCGGCTGTTCCTACCGCGCGAAAGTCATTGCCTATCGAATAGCTCAGGCCGGTACGGCCCGGGCATCATCGAGGGGGGCGGGTTCCGCGGAATCGACACAATCCAAGAAGGCGGCCACCGCCGGATTCTGTTCCTCCGCCCGCCACACCGCATACAAATCCAGAGTGGGTACCGGATCCAAAAGCTTGACCGCCACCGAATTACTGCCCGGCGCACCCATTCCCATGGAAATCGCCCGCGGCAGCGAGGCGAACCCGACCATGGGACGCACCGACACCATGTGCGCCGTCGCACCCGGATCATCGGCATGATGGGCCACGTTCAAGGTGATCCGCGCCTGCGCGGCCGCCCGGAAAATGGTGTCGTACATGGCCGGACACTGCTCGCGCGCGAACAGCACACAGTCCTGGCCCTGCAACTCGGCGAACGGCACGCCCGGGCGATCCGCCCACCGATGCCTGCGACCGACCACCGCCACCAGCGGAACCCGGTGCAGCAGTCGCCGATAGCGGAACTCGGCGGTGCTGGGGTGGCCGTAGACCAGGGCGATATCGAGGGACCCGTCCGACAGCGCCGCGAGCTGTGGCCCGGTGCGCTTCTCCCACAACGACACCACGATGTCGGGATGCCGCTCGGTCATGCGCACCAGCGCCTCCGGCAGCACGTGGCGGCTCGCGGGCAGGTTGTAGCCGATGGCCAGGCTGCCCTGCCTGCCCTCGGCGGTGGCCTTGGCGGCCCGCGCCGCCCGATCCATCTGGGCCACGATCTGACGTGCTTGAAGCTCGAACTCGCGCCCGGCCGCGGTCAGCCGGACCTCGTGTGAATTCCGGGCCACCAACTGGACCCCGAGTGACTTCTCCAGTTTCTGCAGCTGGGCGCTGAGACTGGGCTGAGTGAGATGAAGGCGCTGCGCTGCGCGACCGAAGTGCAACTCTTCGGCAATCGTAATGAACGAGACTAGATGTCGGAACTCCATGACGAAGGCTCCTTCCGAGTACTCGTCACGGTAGCGGGGGCAGGTAACCGATAATGAACCGCTTCCGCACAGTCGCCCGCGGTTCGGTTGCCTGGTAGTGAATCAGCCCTGTGATTCCCGTCTCTCAGGAACAAGTGGGCGGGGCCGTTCGTTGTCACTCTACGACCCGTCGACCGTCGCATGCGGGCGGCGAGGTCACAGGGGGAGCAAAAAAATCACCCGACAACGGCATGCCCGTTGTGCCACCATGACTTTCACCGAAGATCAAACGACCGCGATGGTCGTGACCAGCAGGAAGGAGGAGACGGCTTGATTACCGACAGTGCCAATCGCGGCACAGCCCTGGCGAAGCGAGGACATGACCTGCGCGGCGACGAGCGGCCAACGAGTCGTCTCCAGGCCCGCGCGTAAACCCGGCCCCTTCTCTTCTTCCTGTTCGATCCCTTTCACGAAACATGGTGACCCCCATGCTGTTCCGTCATGCCGAAGACCCGGAGATAACCACCGACAACTGGATGAACACCGGAGTGCTGCTGCTCAACGCCTCCTACGAGGCGCTGACCACGATCCGCGCCGAACGCGCGGTGGTGCTGCTGCTCAGCGGCGCCGCCGAGACCGTCACCGAGCGGGAGCCGCACTTCCCGATTCGCTCGAAGCACCTGGAGATCGTGCTGCCGGAAACCATCCGGCTGCAGCGCTACATCTACCTCGAGCACCGGATCCTCGTGCACGACGACCACAGCCGCGCCACCCTGCCCGGGATCCTGCGCCGTGATCGGTACCGCTGCGGGTACTGCAACGGCTGGGCGCGCACCGTCGACCACATCCGTCCGCGGTCCAAGGGCGGGCCCAATACCTGGGCCAACCTCATCGCCGCGTGCGGGCCCTGCAATACGTACAAGGCGGACCGGACTCCGGAGGAGGCCGGGATGCGCCTGCTGTGGGAGCCCAAGGCTCCCAACGATAGAGAGCGGACGCAGCGTCAGGTCTGGAAGGAACTGGCCGCGTCCTGAACCGAGGAAACCCACCCAGCGTGATCGGACATGAAAGGAGCGAGATCCGATGACGAACACTGCACTTCGGGAGCCGACCCTGGCGGATCTGCTCCCCATCTCCGACTCGAAGGACTACTGGCAGCACGCCGCCTGCAAGGGTGACCCAAACCACGAGGCGTGGTTCCCGTACCCCTCGCAGGACTTCGACTACGCGCGCTCGATCTGCGAGTCCTGCCCGATCCGCCGCGAATGCGGCGAGTTCGCCGCCCGCACCGGCCAGTCCGGCGTCTGGGGCGGGCACGAGTACGACCGCGGCAAAATGATTCGGGACTAACTCTCAGGCTCTCAGGGGCTTCGCCCCCGAACCCCGGGAGCCTCTCGCGGGCTTCGCCCCGAATCTCCGCGAGATATGGGGCTGCGCCCCCAAACCCCGGTAGGGCTGTGGGGGCTCCGCGCCCGCAGCCCTACCAAACGGCGGCAGTCTTTAGGGCTGCCGCCGTTTTCGTGCCGGTCGGATTGCGCGTAACCGCCTGGTACAGGTGGCTACCGGGGCGTCAACATACACTGGTCGATCGTGGGTACTCATCGCGCCGCGGGCGGGTCACGAGGTGTCAGCAAGGGACCAGTTATCGCAATTGTCGCGGTGATCGTGCTAGCGCTCGCCGTGGTGGGGTGGGCGTGGTTATCGGAGCGGGCGAAGGAACGGGACTCTCGGGCCGCCGCGTCGTGTGTGGAGGGGACCGCGACGCTCAATGTCACCGTCGATCCCGACATTCTCACCCCGGTCAAATCCGCCGCCGATCGCTTCAATGCCACGAAACCGCACGTCCGGGATCATTGCGCGCAGGTGAGTGTGACCGCGCAGCCGTCGGCGGCCATGGTCGCCGCCTTCACCTCGAACAAGCAGTGGGATCCGGCGTTGGGCCCGCAGCCCGCGCTCTGGATTCCGGAATCGTCGCGCTCGGTCGAGCAAATGCGCGTGCCCGGGCTGATCGCGGGTACCCCGGCACCGATTGCCGTGAGCCCGATCTCCCTGGCCGTGAACGATGAACTGCGCGGTGCGCTGGAGACCGCCAAGATCCACTGGTCGGATCTGCCGAAGCTGCAGAGCGGTTCGCTGGCCGATATCGGCCTCGGGTCGTGGGGCAAGCTGCGCCTGGCCATGCCCGCGGGCGATCCGTCGCTGGCCATCGCGACCGCGGTCGGGTCGGGCGTCTCCGGCACCGATCCCCTCGACGAGAAGGCCGTCGCGACCGGCCAGGTCGTCTCCGCCATCTCCCTGCTGGCGGCGGGCGCGCCCCCGGCCAAGGATGTGAACGGCGCGCTCACCGATCTCGCCGCCGCGACCGATCACGCCAGCGCGCCCCTGCACGCGGTGGCCGCCACCGAACAGCAGATCCGAGCCCGCATCGGACTGACCGCCTTCCGCCCCGACGGCGCGGGACCGGTGGCCGACTTCCCCGCCGCAGAGCTCACCGGCTCCTGGGTGGATCAGACCCAGAACCTCGTCGCGGGCCTGTTCGTAGACTTCCTGCGCGCTCCGGAGCAGTCGAAGCTGTTCACCGACAACGGTTTCGGCGCGGCTCCCCCGGCGACCACCCCGGTCCCCGCGAAAACCGTGCTGGCCAAGGTGGATCAGATCCTCGCGCACCCGGTGCTCGGCGTGCAGGCCACCGTGCTGCTCGACGTCTCCTCCTCCATGTCCGCGACCGAGGGTTACGGCACCCGCCTCGCCAATTCCGTTGCGGCACTGGAGTCCACGATGGGCGTCATGCCGCCCGACTTCGGGCTCGGGGTCTGGGAGTACGCCAAGAACCTCGACGGCAACAACCCGTACAAGGTGCTGGCCCCGACGGCGGCGCTCAGCAACGATCAGCGCGCCGCAATCAGCCAGGCCCTCACCACCGTCACCACGAGTACATCCAAGCCCGACCGCACCTACCCCACCCTCGAGGCCGCCTACAAGAACATCCTCGCCACCTACGCGAGTGCCCGCACCAATTCGATCCTGCTCATCACCGACGGCCCCGAGGACGACTCCCCCGTCACCGGCGACCAACTCCTGTCCGATATCGCCGCCGCCACCGATCCCGCTCACCCGATCCGCATCGATGTCATCGTGATCAACGGCCCCGGCACCCAAACCCTGCAAACCCTCACCCAACGCACCGGCGGCACCTACACCAAGGTCAACACCACCGCCGACCTGCCGTTCGGCACCGCGGTCTCCCAGGCCCTGACCACCCCGTAACCGCGTCGATTCCGGCGGCTCACGTGCGGACAAATCGTTGGCCGCGCTTTCCCGCGCGGCCAGCAAACCCGTGGCATATTCAGCGAATGGCACACAGTAGTGGTAACGAATCCTCGCTGAAGCAGGACGTCGCCGCCGGAACGTCCATCGCCGCGGGCATCCTGCTGATCGTCATCGGCGTCCTGTCCATCCTGCAGGGCATCTCCGCCGTAGCCGCCGACAACCTCCTGGTCGTCACCTCCGACTACATCTACAAACTCAACACCACCGGCTGGGGCTGGATCCACATCATCCTCGGCGCGATCGAAATCATCGTCGCCATCGGCCTCCTCGCCGGAACCACCTGGGGCCGCACCGCCGCCCTGGTCCTCGCCTCCCTCTCCATCATCGAAAACTTCCTCTGGATCCCCTACTACCCCGCCTGGTCCCTCCTCATCATCGCCCTCGACGTAGTAGTCATCTGGGCCATCGCCACCTACAAACCCGCCAAGGCCTGAGCCCCGGCACCCGAAAAGCGCCCCACGGATTGCGAGAACCCGTGGGGCGCTTCGACATTCGGCACGAGACTCAGTCAACCGCCTTGTCGAGCCAGACACCCGCCCGCATGACGGTCCGCCCGGAAAATTCGGCGGGCCCGCGCCAAACCTGAATCCGCTCCGGCACCAGGTAGATATAGGTGAAACCCGGCGCAGAGCGGGGAATCCTAGATGCCCTGGCGTATCCATCCGCAGCCGCGTCATCGACATCCGCCCGCCCGACAATCCTCGCCACCGCGTCGATCATGACGACATCCGTCGTACTACCCAGGGCCACACGAACATGCGGCTGACTCTCGATATTCCGCAACGTACGACTGCCATCGAATGTCGATGTCAGCAAGCGGCCACCATCCCACCAGTACGACACAGGTATGAGGTGCGGCCCCCGCATCTCATCAGCCGTCGCAAGCCAAAGATTGTCCATATTCGATCGCAACCGCTCCACCGCCGCCTCGCGCCGCTCGACCAGATTCCGAATATGACTCACCCGCTCCCCCTTCCACTCCTTCGCGACGGTAACCCGAATCCCGCAGCCGCGCGAGAGCACCGCTCAATCAGCGCACGGCAATGGCACTCACTCGGCAACCAGCCGCAGTGGTCACCGCCCAAAGCTGCCCCCGAACGGCAACGGACCGAGATCATCTCGATCCGTTTGGACCTCCTGCACGGCCGAGTTCCGGACGATGGGCCGATTCGTGCACAGATCGCTATTGGAAGACAGTTTCCTGCCAATTCAGCTGTCATAGTGCAGGTTTTGGCCCATGATCAACTTCACGCTCGTCTCTCGCGGGCCCATCTGCCGCTGATCGCTCGGTTCCTAGGGGCTGCCGTAGTGCCCGGAAAGGCAACTGGCCGGGATCATCTCGATAGGTCGAACGTCCTGCACTGCCGACGAGCGTGCCAAGTTACCGGCCTGGTGCGACTACCTCCACAACCTCCGCTAGGCCGACAATTCTGGATCCCTCGAGCATCGACAGCGGCAGCCCGGGTATGACTGGGGGCCAAAGATCGGGCATCAGCGGGTGCAGCCGGGCAATCGCCTCATCACCGAGAGCGAGCTTTGTCCCCTCCTCCAGGGTCAATGGCGCGTCATGGCGTTCCTTGTGTAGGTCTGTGGGAAAGGCCCAATGTGCCCGGTAGCCGGAGTTGATCGGCGTGCGGCGGCCACCTTGCTCGGTAGTCAATAGCCGCAATCGTGCACGGATGTATCCCGTCTCGGGTTCAGTCGCGGTCCATCGGTCGTGCTCAAGATTAGAGTTCACGCTGCGATTATGTTGTCTGGCGCACGAACGAGACGATACGAGGTCGGTGTGGGTTTCAGGACTGTGGTGATCTCTGAGGATTTGCCGATTGCGTTGCCGTTGTGGTTCGTCGAGGCCCATCCCGAGTTGCACTTCCGCAGCGACGCGGACGGATCGTCTCGCCTACCGATCGCAAGTCGCAGCGAGCGCAAGTTCTACAGCTCCAAGGACGATCCGCTCTTCCTCGACCTTCAGCGGGTATTGAATGAAACTCCGTCATGGAGCCACAATGTCGAGCTGATCCTGTTCCACGAGTGCGGTGGGATTACCAAGGTGCTGGTTACGCGCGACCGGATACGCATGGCCGAACCCACGGGCTGGTCCGAAGTCGACGAGATCGAACACTGGTTCTGCGGCTGCTCATTCGACACTCAAATCGCGCCCGAGCGCTCCGAACCCGAAAGGGAGTAGCCGCCCCGAGATCGGAAAGGCCGTCGGCCCACACGACAGCCCGGATGAAGAATGACGATCCGAAATCCTGAGCTTTGTCAGCCAGCCCGACCTCCAGCACGCACACCGGACAATAATGCCGCTGATCGCCCGCGGACCCGTCTGGCGAATGCACTGATCTGCCGATTATGTTGCGCGTCAACTAGATTGGGATCATGGCAGCCTACGTGGATTTCCCGACAAGTCTTCTGACCGAGCGACTCCGGCTGCGGCAATGGCTTCCCTCGGACGCGGAGGATTACCACGCGCTGTGGACAGAACGGGACGTGCGCTCCGTCCGCAGTTTCGACGCGGCCGGGCGACCGACGGTCGAGGAGGTACGCGACCAACTGCGGGCCAAACTCCCGGTGCCGAGCAGGGGCTTGGACTACTCGTTGTTGAGCGGCGGGATACCGGCGAGTTCATCGGCTATTGCGGACTGATCGTCGGCCAAGGGACGTACGACGAACCGGAGATCGCGTACGAACTCGCTCAGCGGGCTCACGGCAATGGGTACGCCACCGAGGCGGGCCGGGTAGTCGTCGAGGCCGCCGCACGCACGGGGCGCAAGCGGTTGTGGGCGACGGTGCGGGAATGGAACACCGCCTCGTTCCGGGTGCTGGAAAAGCTCGACTTCTACAACAGCGGACGCGTCACCCCGGACTCCGCCCGCGGCGACTCGATCTGGATGACACGCGAACTCGACCAACCATTGGCATAGCGGCAGGATGAGCAGACAGTTCTGCCAGCCGGAATGAACGTCCACCATGCCGTGACCGCTTGGTTCACGATGGCCGCGGTGCCACGCAGGCGAATGCACTGAACTGCCACTCGCACCGCAGGTGTCTCCGAGCGGCCGCGCGCCAACCTCCTACGCCTCGCTAACATTCATGACGTTTGTGCCATGTCAGATTGGCTGGGCCGCGTGGCTCGGTTGCGGATCGGGGGCGGATGAGACAGATCCTGTTTGCAGTAGCGATTGCCTTGACGGTGTCGATCACAGTGACTCCGTTGTTGGTTCGCGTGTTCAGCCGGGCGAAGATGGGTCAGGAGATTCGCGCGGAGGGGCCTGCCAGCCACCAGACGAAACGTGGCACGCCCACGATGGGCGGCATCGCCATAGTGGCCGGGATGTGGGCCGGTTATCTGGGATCGCATCTGATCGGGCTGCGCTACGACGCCCCGGGCGTAACGGCCTCGGGATTGCTGGTGCTCGGATTGGCCACAGCGATGGGCCTGGTCGGGTTCCTCGACGACTTCATCAAGCTCTACAAGCGGCGCAACCTCGGGCTCACCGCGCGGGGCAAATACGTCGGCCAGCTCGGTGCCGCAATCGTTTTCGGCATCCTCGCCTTGAGATTCCCCGATAGCACCGGGCTGACCCCCGCCAGTCGGCACATCTCGATCATGCGTGACCTGGGCTGGCTCTCGCTCGTACCCGTGCTGTTCGTACTGTGGACGTGCTTTCTGGTGGTCGCCTGGTCGAACGCGGTGAACATCACCGACGGACTCGACGGCCTCGCTGCAGGATCGATGGCGCTGACCTTGGGCGCCTACGTGTTGATCACGTTCTGGCAGTACCTCAACGCCTGCACCACTCGCCCCGGCGCAGGCTGCTATACGGTGCGCGACCCGCTGGACCTGGCGCTCATCTGCGCAGCGACCGCAGCGGCATGCGTGGGTTTCCTGTGGTGGAACGCGGCCCCCGCGAAGATCTTCATGGGCGACACCGGATCTCTGGCCTTGGGTGGACTGCTCGCCGGGCTGTCGATCACGACTCGCACCGAACTGCTGATGGTGGTCATCGGCGCGTTGTTCTGCGCCGAGATCCTCTCGGTGCTGTTGCAGATCGTGGTGTTCCGTAAAACCGGTCGACGGCTCTTCCGCATCGCGCCGATGCACCACCACTTCGAACTCAGCAGCTGGCCCGAGACCACCGTCTCCATCCGCTTCTGGCTACTCGCCGGACTGTCCGCGGCCGCCGGGCTGATGCTGTTCTACGGCGAACACCTCTCCATCACCGGCTGACCTGGAACGCACTCGTGTGCGACTCAGTGCGGGGCAAGCTCAGCGTCGTCTTCTAGACTGCCCGGGTGTCCAAGATCGTTCTTCGCGCGGCGGGCCTCGACGATGCCAGTAGTGTTCTCGAGTTTTGGAGCA
The DNA here is from genome assembly GCF_035818795.1 of Nocardia sp. CDC160. Classification (NCBI taxonomy): domain Bacteria; kingdom Bacillati; phylum Actinomycetota; class Actinomycetes; order Mycobacteriales; family Nocardiaceae; genus Nocardia; species Nocardia sp. CDC160. Next base: position 218,978 of record NZ_JAYKYT010000005.1, read on the forward strand.
GGGCTGCGGAAGATGCGCACCGACCGGCCGATTCCGTCGTTGCGATCGAAGCGCTGGTCCGGCGGGATCCCGAAGCGTTGATTCTCGCCTTCGACGAGGCCGAGGGCACTGTGGAGTTGGCGGGCACGGTGATTGCGGGATGGGATGGCTGGCGCTGTCATATCTATCGGCTGGCGGTCGCGCCCGGCTGCCGCGGCAGGGGGATTGGAGGGATGCTCATCCGCGCGGCGGAGCAGCGGTTCGCTCGGCTTGGAGGTACGCGGGCTGACGCGATGGTGCTCGATGAGAACGATCTCGGACAGCGCGCGTGGAAGGCCAACGGCTATGCGCCGCAACCTGAGTGGTCGCGGTGGGTCAAGCCGCTTGCCGCGTCGGCACGGTTATAGGGCCACAGATCCCGCGCGATCGGGGACATGATCGTCTCGACGATGTTGCAACCCAGGAATTTTGACACCCCGGGAGACACGCTTCACCTAGGTGTCGAGCACACTATCGAGGCCGCGTGGCGGGCGGTCTGAAGTCATCGATCCGGTGTCGACGATCAACGGCTCCAGGCCATCTCGGTTCGCCGCGAGAATGGAGGAGATGGCGAATGTTGGTGGGAGTGGACTGGCAGGCGGTGCGTTCGAGTCTGCCACCGGGTGAGATGCTCAGATTTCGGGCTGACTTCGCGGAGCGGATCTGGACAACGCCGGACGCAGTGGAGTTCGCTGTGGAATTCGGGATACCCCACTCCCGAGGGCTGTTTCGAATGTCGGCCGATCTGGCCGACCGCGATCCCGCCAGCCCCAACATGGCGTACATCGCCGACATCGACTCGATGCCGACCGACACACCGGTCGGAGAACTCCAGCCGCTGGGTCTGCTGTTCCACGGCATGCTCTACGTCCGCCCCACCGACGGCACCATCTGGGTGTCCGACCCAGACGCCGAGGTGGAGTTCGAGTTGATCCACCGCGACCTCTCGTCACTGGCATACCTGGTGTACAAAGTCGAGGTCGAACGACCCGGCCCTGACGAAGATCCGACACCCTACGACTGGGCCGAAGTCGAGGAGATCATCCAAGAGGGAATGAACCGGTGGGACACAACACCTTTCGATGAAGGCACAAGATTCTGGACGACCTTCCTCGAGTCGTATCCGATGATGTGAGCTTCGGACGATGGGCCTATTCGTGCACAGATCGCGATTGGGAGACAGCTTTCTGCCAATTCAGCCAGGCCGGTGGTGGTCGTCGCGGTGGTTCGCGGTCCTAGTTACCGTGACCGGTGGTGAAATTGCCCGAGCAGGGCGGGTAAGTCGATCGGGTCGGGATGGAAGGGGAGGCGCGCGCGGAGGGTTGTTTCGGTGATCGAGATCGGTGACCAGCCCGCGCGAAAGCCGTGGTGTAGGGCCTCGGGGGTCAGAGACGGGACTATCTCGTCGAGGTCGAGTTCACCGCCGGTGAAGCGCTGCGTCAGCTGCTCGGCCAGGGCGTCGGGGCGGGCCTGTAGGTAGGTGAGGGCCTCGCGGGCGATGGCGAGGACATAGACCATCGCGCCGGGACGGCAGGCGTGGTGCAGGGCAGCCGCGTAGCGGGTGAGCTCGGCCGGGCCGAACAGGTGCGCGAGGGCCGAATCGACCACCGTGTCGAATTGTTCGTGATAGCCGGAGAGTTCCAGCGCATCGGCCGTTTGGAAAGAGGCGGACAGTCCGCGCTCGGCGGCGTGTGATCGTGCGATCGCAATCGCTGTCGGCGCGAGGTCGATACCGTGCACCGGGTGGCCTCGTTCGGCGAGAAACAGAGCGTTATCGCCAGTCCCGCAACCACAATCGAGTACGAGGCCGGTGATGCCGCCCCGTGCTTCGAGATCGACGATGGCCGGTTGCGGCTCCCCGATGTCCCACGGTGGCCGCCCACCGAATGCGCCGTCGCCGCGATAGACGGCATCGAAGTCGAATCTCTCTGTGCTGGCTCGAAAATCGGATTCACTCATACCCCAACCGTGCCGCGATCAAGGGTCCGCTCGCAAGGCAAATGTTCAGCAACAAATGCCGGGCCACCCTCGCGCGAAGATCGTCTTGCCATCGCACTGATGACTGCTACGCCAAGCGCCCCATCGGTTCCTGGAACCGATGGGGCGCTTGGGTTTTCCGATGCTTGGAGCAGGATCAGTCGGTGTACGCGTCGAGGGGTGGGCAGGAGCAGACGAGGTTGCGGTCGCCGTAGGCGCCGTCGATTCGGCGGACCGAGGGCCAGACCTTGGCACGAGCGTGCTTCACACCCATGGGGTAGACGGCCTTTTCGCGGCTGTACGGGTGATCCCATTCGCCGACAAGGCATTCGGCGGTGTGGGGAGCGCCGCGCAGGGGGTTGTCGTCGACGGGCCAGACGCCTGCGGCGACCTGGTCGATCTCCCCCTTGATGGCGATCATGGCTTCGATGAAAGCGTCGAGTTCTTCGAGGTTTTCGCTTTCGGTGGGTTCGACCATGAGGGTGCCTGCGACGGGGAAGCTCATGGTGGGGGCGTGGAAGCCGTAGTCGGCGAGGCGCTTTGCGACGTCGTCGACGGTGACGCCGGTTTGTTTGGTGATTTCGCGGAGGTCGAGGATGCACTCGTGGGCGACCATGCCGTTGTCGCCGGTGTAGAGGACCGGGAAGTGCGGGTTCAGTTTGCGGGCAATGTAATTCGCGGAGGCGATGGCGGTGAGGGTGGCGCGGCGCAGGCCGTCGGCGCCCATCATGCGGATGTAGGCCCAGGTGATGGGGAGGATGGAGGCGGAGCCGTACTTGGCGGCCGACACCGCGTGCGAACCCTTTTCGAGGGGGTCGCCGGGCAGGTACTTGGCCAGGTGCTCGCGGACCGCGACGGGGCCGACGCCCGGACCGCCGCCGCCGTGCGGGATACAGAAGGTCTTGTGCAGGTTCAGGTGGCTGACGTCGCCGCCGAACTTGCCCGGACGGGCAAGTCCCACAAGGGCGTTCAGGTTCGCGCCGTCGACGTACACCTGGCCGCCCGCCTCGTGCACGAGTCCGCACAGCTCGGCCACCTCGTGCTCGTACACGCCGTGCGTGGACGGGTAGGTGATCATGATGCAGGCCAGGCGCTCGGCGTGGTCGGCGATCTTGGCGCGCAGGTCGTCGAGATCGATATCCCCATTGGGGCGAGTCTTCACGACCTCCACCCGCATGCCCACCATCGCGGCCGAGGCGGCATTGGTGCCGTGCGCGCTGGAGGGGATCAGACAGGTATCCCGGTGCGCGTCACCGCGATCCAGATGGTAGCGGCGAATGGCCAGCAGACCCGCGTACTCGCCCTGGCTACCGGCATTGGGCTGCAAGGAAACCCGGTCGTAGCCGGTGACCGCGCACAGCCAGCCCTCCAGATCCTCGATCAGCTTCAGCAGACCGGGAGCGTCCTCGACCGGCGCGTACGGGTGCACCCGGTTGAAGCCGGGCCAGGTGATGGACTCCATCTCCGCGGCCGCGTTCAGCTTCATGGTGCAGGAGCCGAGCGGAATCATGCTGCGGTCCAAGGCAATATCCTTGTCCGAGAGCGCACGCAGGTAGCGCAGCATGGCGGTCTCGGTGCGGTACTTGGTGAATGCCGGGGCGGTCAGGAATTCCGAGGTGCGAACCTCGATGTGCGGGCGCTGCTTGCCGTGGAACAACGCGCCCTCCGGTCCAACCGGGATCTCCGCGCCGAAGCAGTCCAGCACGGCGACCACATGGGCGTCGGTCGTGACCTCATCGCACGCGATGGCCACATGGTCGGCGTCGACGAGCCGCAGGTTGATGCCGCTCCCCTTCGCCTTGGCCACAATGCCTTCCGCACCACCGGGCACATTCACCAGCACGGTGTCGAAGAAGGTCTGGTGCACGACCGCGTCACCGAGCCCGGCGGCCAGCCACTGCGCGTGCCCGTGCACCCGCCGCGCCAGCGACCGCAGCCCGTCCGCGCCATGATAGGAGGCGTACATGGCGGCCAAAATGGCCAGCAGCACCTGCGCGGTGCAAATGTTCGACGTCGCCTTCTCCCGGCGAATGTGCTGCTCACGGGTCTGCAGCGCGAGCCGGTAGGCCAGATTGCCGTCCGCGTCCACGGACACACCGACCAGTCGGCCCGGCAGCTGCCGCGCATGCGCGGAGTGCACGGCGAGGTATCCGGCGTGCGGTCCGCCGAAGCCCAGCGGCACACCGAAACGCTGCGTGGTGCCGAAGCAGGCGTCCGCACCCTGCTCACCGGGCGGCGTAATCAGCGTCAGCGCAAGCAGATCCGCGCCGACCGCCACCAGCGCGCCCCGCGCGTGCGCGGCCTCGATGACCGGAGCCCAGTCCACGATCCGACCCGACGCACCCGGCTGCTGCACGATCACACCGAAGAACTCACCCTCGGGCAGCGCCTCATCGGCCAGATTCGCCTCGACGATCTCGATCCCCAGCGGCTCGGCGCGCGTGTACAGCAGCGTCCGGGTCTGCGGGAACAGATCGGAGTCGATGAGCAGCCGCGAAGACTTGCTCTTGCGGTTGGCCCGCTGCAACAGCGTCATGGCCTCGGCCGCGGCGGTCGCCTCGTCCAGCATGGACGCGTTGGCGACCTCCATCGCGGTCAGATCCGCGACCATGGTCTGGAAGTTCAGCAGCGCCTCCAGCCGACCCTGGCTGATTTCCGGCTGGTACGGCGTGTACGCGGTGTACCAGGCCGGGTTCTCGATCAGATTCCGCAGCAGCACCGGCGGGGTGAGCGTGTCGTAGTACCCCAGCCCGATCATGGAGGTGGCGACGGTATTCGAATTGGCAAGCGCCGCAAGCTCGGCGAGCGCCTCGTGCTCGGAGACCGCTGCGGGCAGCGCATTCAGCCCATTGCCCTCGGGCGCGTCCAGAATGCTGGCGGGTACGGCCTTGGTGGCGAGTTCGTCCAGCGACTCGACGCCCACGGCCTCGAGGATGCGGCCGGTCTCACCGCTGTCGGGGCCGATGTGGCGGTCGGCGAAGGATCGAGTCCAGATCACGGCTGCTCCATGGGGTGGGCGGGGGTCGGCCCGGGGACCGACGCTACGTCTGCCCTCCCCCTCTGTCCTCGATGCCTGAGAGATTCGGGCCCCGACCTTGCGGCCGTTGCCCTTTCACCATGGGCGGGTGACGCGCGGCCACCACTTTCCAGAGGCGCCGAAACTCCGCACGGTCCCTTGTGCCTGAGAGATTGACGGGGAGGTGCTGCTCCTTCGGCGTCCGAGGCTACCCCCGGAACTCTCCCGCACGGCTGCGACGCACTCGCCAGTCTAAGGGGACGCAGGTTACAACAATGTTGCCGCCCAACTCTCGGGACTCTCAGGGGCTTCCCCCGAACCCCCTTTCACCGATAACCACCGGAAACACCAACGAGCGCGCCGCATGGCGGCGCGCTCGTTGTGAAGAAGATGACTAACCGGTCTTGCTCATCCGGGCCTTGCGACGGAACGACAGCTCATCCTCCGGACGCTCGGAGGTGCTGCCGTCCTCGGCGCGCTCGGCCGGGAAGTTGGCTATGGCGCCGGTCAATTCGCGCATGGCACCGCTGACCGCGATACCGAACACGCCCTGTCCACCCTGCAGTAAATCGACCACTTCCTCGGCGGAGGAGCACTCGTAGACGGTGGTGCCGTCGGAGAACAGGGTGATTCCGGCGAGGTCTTCGACCCCGCGGCTGCGCAGATGATCGACGGCGATGCGAATGTTCTGCAGCGAGATGCCCGCGTCGAGCAGCCGCTTGACGATCTTGAGGACCAGGATGTCCTTGAACGAGTACAGGCGCTGACTGCCGGATCCGGTGGCACTGCGGATGGACGGGACGACCAGTCCGGTGCGGGCCCAGTAGTCGAGCTGGCGGTAGGTGATTCCGGCCACCTGGCAAGCGCTGGGCACGCGGTAGCCGACGAGTTCGTCCGGCACCGTGTCATCGGGGAACAGCCCTGGCTGCACCACATCCTGAGGTTGCGGTTGATCTCCCACTGACTACTCCCTTACTGCTTGCCTATCAAGGGCTGGGCTCTGTCAATCGACTCTGGAGCGTTGGCCTATCAATCGAGGCTACTCCCCTGATTGTTGCGGGAGAATCGGGTCCATCCAAGGATCACCGGGCGCGTGTTTTTAAACCTAAACCTGAGGTAGAGACACGGTTTTGTCTCGTTCGGAGATCAACCCGGGATCATCGCCAGGTCAGGAACTGGTCAGCTGTCCGTGGCCTTGAAGTCGTCGGGAGATACCGATTCGAGAAACTCCTTGAACTTCTCGACCTCGTCCTCGCGCTCGTCCGGCATGACCAGCCCGGCCTCTTCGAGCACCGGCTCCTCGGCATAGATCGGGCAGCCCACGCGCAGCGCGATGGCCACCGAATCCGAGGGCCGCGCCGAGATGCGCAGATCGTTCTCGAAGACCAGGTCGGCGTAGAAGGTGCCCTCCTGCAGATCCACGATCCGCACTTCCTTGAGGGTGTGGCCGAGCTCCTTGATCAGGATCTTGATCAGATCGTGGGTCAACGGGCGGATCGGGGTCACACCCTCCTGCTCCAGCACGATCGCGGTGGCCTCGGCCTGCCCGATCCAGATGGGTAGGTAGCGATCACCGGAGACTTCCCGGAGCAACAGCACGGGCTGATTCTGTGGCTGCTCGACACGGATGCCGATCACACGCATTTCGCTCATCGCACTGCCTCCCAATCCACACCGGCCGCCAGCCCCCGGCTGTAATACCGAGTCTAGGCGAAGATTTCAGCCGCCGAGGGAAGCGCGCACAGAGGTCTTCACCAGGCAGGTGTGCAGGGTCAGCGACAACGCCGCCAACTCGCGCACCGTCTCCTCGGCACGAGCGCGCGCGTCCGCGTCGCGACTCTTGGCGATCGGTGCCGCGATCTGGGCGACCATGGCGGCCTCGCGATCGGCGGCCAGCTTGAAGGCGCGCAGATGCCTTGCCTCCAAACCGAATTCGCTCAGGGCCTTGGCGGTGCGGGCCAGGGTGACGGCGTCGCCGTCGAAATAGCCTGCCGCACCGGGCGTAATGAGATTGGCGCGAATCAATTCCGTCAGGAACTTCTCGTCGATACCGGCCTGATCGAGCAGATCCGCCCGGGTGATCCGGATTTCGTGATCGAACCGAAGCTCCTCGGGCGACACCTCACCGGGCACCGCGTTCAGCCGCCGCAGGCGGCCGCCCCCGTTGGCGGACATGGCGTCCCTCGAATCGGACGCTGATGTCGAATCGGGCATGGCCCCGACCCCTCCCACGGCGTTCGCCCGGGCCCGGGCCTCCCGGACCCCGAGCGTCGCCGCCCCGCTGTCGATCGCTTCGAGCTGTTCCTTGATCACCTTCAACGGCAGGTACTGATCCCGCTGCGCGGTCAGCACGAAGCGCAGGCGCTCGACGTCGGCCACGTGAAAGCGGCGATACCCCGAGGGCGTGCGCTCCGGGCTGATCAGACCCTCCGATTCCAGGAATCGGATCTTGGAGATGGTGATGTCCGGAAAATCCGGACGCAGGAGATCCAGCACGGAGCCGATCGACATGCCTCCGCGCGTCCACTGCGCTGCGCCAGTCATTCCGCTCGGCCCTATAGAGCCGAATCGCTCGTGGCGGGCTTGGGGCCCGTCAGGAAGACGAGGCGGAACTTGCCGATCTGGACCTCGTCGCCGTTCTGCAGCTCCGAGGAATCCACCGGCTCCCGATTGACGTAGGTGCCGTTGAGGCTGCCCACATCGACCACCTGGAAGGTGTCGTCGTCCTGGCGGAATTCCGCGTGGCGACGGCTGACGGTGACATCGTCAAGGAAGATGTCGCTGTCGGGGTGGCGGCCCGCCGAGGTGGTCGGCTGGTCGAGCAGGAAGCGCGAACCGGCGTTCGGACCACGCTTGACCACCAGCAGGGCCGCGCCCGCGGGCAGACCCTCCACTCCCTGTACCGGCTGCTCGCCTGTCTGCTCGGGGCGCGACGTGTCGACCTCGTTCAGGAAGTCGGCGCGGAACACCGAAGTGGTCTCTGCTGCCGTTTCCTGGTAACCCGGGTCCTTGTTCTCGCTCACCCTTGCTCTCCTCCTCGAACCGAATAATCCATGCAAGCAATTGGTGCCCTCAGCGATGCGGCACTCCGGCCGCTTCCCGCCTCGGGCAGGTCCGGATATACCGGGCACCGGCTGCGCGCACTTCTGTTGGCATTGACCGTACCCTGCCAGGGCGTACCCGTGCAGGTAGAACTGTGAAGGCTCCTTCAGCCTCCGATAACTCCTTGATAACCTGCGGCATCCAGGAGCTTTCCGAGCGCCGCGTCGAGCGCTTCGGCGGAGTCGGCCTCGAGCTCGAAGAGCCAGCCGTCGCCGTAGGCGTCGGAGTTGACCGTCTCCGGCTCGGCGTCCAGAAGATCGTTCACCGCAACGACTTTCCCGGCGAGCGGGGCGTAGATGTCGGACACGCTCTTGGTGGATTCGATCTCGGCGATGCTCTCCCCGGCGGGCGCCTCGGAGTCGATCGCGGGCAGCTGCACGAACACGACGTCACCCAGCTGCGACTGCGCGTAATCGGTGATGCCCACCCGCACCCGGGTCGGACCCACTTTGCTCACCCACTCGTGTTCCTCGGAGTAGCGCAAATCCTCGGGTACTGCGGTCACAGGCAGTGTCCTTTCAACGGGCGTTCCTCTCGGGATCGTCGTCGATCCGTCCGCCGCACACCCTATCGGGAGTGATCATGGTGCGGCACGGGCGGTATCGCTCGGGCCACGGCGACTGCCTTGCCGAGGTAGAGGATTCCGGTCCAGACGTAGACCGCCGTGCCCCAGATCAAGAATGCCCCACCGAAGGCGCGACCGAAACCCGCGGCGGCCCAGTCCATCTGCCCCGCCAACAACCAGGGCAAAGCGGACATGAGGGCGAAGGTGGCGGCCTTGCCCAGGTAGATGACATCGGGCGGGGGCAGATCGCGGCGCTTGTAGATGCCGAGGGTGACGGTCAGGATCGCGTCGCGACCGACCAGGATCACCACCACCCACCAGGGCAGGATGCCGCGAATCAGGAAGCCGCCCAGGGTCGCCAGCAGATAGAGGCGATCCACCAGCGGGTCCAGCAGCTGGCCGAGGCGCGACGACTGGTCCAGCAGCCGGGCGAGTTTGCCGTCGAGCCAGTCGGTGACGCCGCTGAGGACCAGCAGCGTGAAGGCCCAGCCGTCGGCCTTCTCCACCAGCAGCAGCCATAGGAAGACCGGGACGCCGATCAGCCGTATCACGCTGAGCACATTGGGCACGGTGAAGATCCGGTCGCTGTAGACCGGTTCGGCGTTCCGCTCAGTTGTCACAACCCGGTCTTACCGCAATCACTCCGGCATCTCCATCCGGGCACGCCGCCTCGCCCAGCTCGGAGCGAACCGATATGGCGCAACCCCAACTCTCGGGGGCTCTCAGGGGCTTCGCCCCCGAACCCCCAAATGAGAGATTTGTGTGCAATCCTTCTCATACCGTGGTTGAGCAGCGAGAGGAATGACCATGCCCGACTTCGACTATGACGTCGTTGTTATCGGTTCCGGGTTCGGGGGCAGCGTGAGTGCGCTGCGCCTGACCGAGAAGGGCTACCGGGTGGCCGTGCTCGAGTCCGGACGGCGCTGGAACGCCGAGGACATTCCCAAGACGAACTGGAATGTGCGCAAGTCGATCTGGGCCCCGCGCCTCGGGCTGACCGGGACGCAGCGGATCAGCGTGCTGGGCAAGTGCGCGGTGTTCTCGGCCGCCGGGGTGGGCGGCGGGTCGTTGATCTACGGGAACACGCTCTACGAGCCGCTGCCCGCCTTCTACACCGACAAGCAGTGGGCGCACATCACCGACTGGCGTTCGGAGCTCGCGCCCTACTACGACCAGGCGCAGCGCATGCTGGGCGTCGCGCCGAATCCGCGCATGACGCCCGCCGATGACGTGATCCGTTCCGTGGCAGAGGATCTGGGGGTCGCCGACACCTTCCACGCCACCAATGTGGGCGTGTTCTTCAACGAGGCCGAGCCCGGCGTCGAGGTGGACGATCCGTACTTCGGTGGCGCGGGGCCGCGGCGCAGCGGCTGTATTCACTGCGCGCGCTGCTTCACCGGCTGCCCGCACAATGCCAAGAACACCACCCCCAAGAACTACCTCTACCTGGCCGAACAGGCCGGTGCGCACGTGTTCGAGCTGACCACGGCCACCAAGGTGCGGCCCATGACCGGCGGCGGGTACGCCATCGAGACGGCGCGCTCGGATCGCTGGATTCGCAAGGGCCGCAAGGTGTTCACCGCCGAGCAGGTGGTATTCGCGGCCGCCGCGCTGGGCACCCAGAAGCTGCTGCACAAGATGCGCGATGAGGGCGTGCTGCCGAATCTGTCGCCGCGGCTGGGTGAGCTGACCCGCTCGAACTCCGAGGCGATCCTCAATGTGGTGAGCAAGACGCGCGACGATTTCGCCGAGGGCATCGCCATCACCTCCTCGATTCATCCCGAGCCCGACACTCACATCGAGGTCTGCCACTACGGCAAGGGTCAGAACGGCCTGTTCCCGCTGTCGGTGCCGCTGGTGGACGGCGGCGCGTTCCGGTTCCTGCGGTTCCTGCTGGCCATCCTGCTGCACCCGGTGGTGTTCGCGCGCAGCCTCAATGCGCATCGGGCGTCGGAGAAGTCGGTGATCCTGCTGGTCATGCAGTCGCTGGACAACTCGCTGACCTCGTTCCGGCGGTGGGGGCAGCTGAAGACGAAACAGGGCACGGGCAAGCCGAATCCGACGTGGATCCCGCTGGCGCACGAGGTCGGCAGGCGGTTCGGGCAGAAGGTCGACGGTGACGTGCAGATGCTGGCCATGGACGTGTTCAATATCCCCGCCACCGCGCACTACATCGGCGGCTGCGTCATCGGCGAGGGCCCGGAAAGCGGTGTGGTGGACCCGTATCAGCGCGTGTTCGGGTACCCGGGCCTGCACATCGCCGACGGTTCGGCGGTGACGGCCAACCTGGGCGTGAACCCGTCGCTGACCATTACGGCGCAGGCCGAGCGCGCAATGGCGTTCTGGCCCAACCGAAACGAGGCCGATCCGCGTCCGGAGCTGGGCGCGCCGTACCGTCGCATCAATCCGGTCGCGCCCAAGCACGCGGTCGTGCCGGACTTCGCGCCGGGCGCGTTGCGGCTGCCGATCTTCCCGACCGACACCCCGGTTCCCGCGAACTGACCCGGGGCGCAGTGCGAATCGAGTCGGCGCGCAGGGCCGATCGAGTCGCGGCACACCGCCAATGGCGTCCGGACGCACAGCCAATGGCGTCCGGACGCACACCCGATGGCGTCCGGACGCGCAGCCAATCGTGCCTGGGTGGGCCGCCAATCGAGCGCGGCGGCGTGCCCGGCGGTAGTTTGGGGCGTTGTGCCCGTACCATTCCCGGTATCGATTCGACGAGGAAGGTGAGAGCCGATGCTCGTCCGAGTGCAGAACGCCGCCGGTACCCACGCCGAGAAGGTGCTCATCGATTGGCTGCGCACCTGGAAGGGCGCGACCGATCCCAAGGGCGTCGCCACCGTGAATTGCAGTCTGTTCCACAACAATCAGCTGCATCCGTTCGACGCGGTGGTGTGGACGCCGACCAGCTGCGTGGTGATCGAGGCCGAGGCGCTCTCGGAGAAGCTCGACGGTGAACTCGAGGTCCCGGTCAACGGGCCCTGGCGGGTCGGCGACCGGATCATCTCCTTCGAGGGCGGGGACAAGCGCACCCCGCTGGACAAGTCCCGTGATCACACCTTCGCGCTGCAGAACTGGCTGGCCGAGCGCGGGCTCGGGCAGCGGGTGATTCACGGCATCGTGTTGGTGGTGCCGCCGGGCTCGAATCTGCGGGTCAAGCAGCTGTGGAGCGATCCGAGCTTCCACGTGATGCTGGGCGATGAGCGGGCGCTGCGCGATCACTTCACCAGTCTGCTTTCGCGGGGACGGCCGCAGTGGTCGGCCAATGATGTGGCGTGGGCGTTCCGCGGGCTGGGCATTCTGCCGTATCTGCCCGCGCCGCAGGACCTGATCAACGAGGGTTTCCTGGGGCCGATCGACGTGTCGCTGTGGCACGGCGGGCCGCAGCAGGCGCAGGCCGAGGCGTATGCGGAGGAGCAGGCGCGGCTCGAGCGGGAGCAGGCTTCGGCCGGGCGCGGATTGCGCATTCCGGAGCCGTGGTTCAGCCCGCGCAAGCTCTACCCGCGACGCAGCGATCGGGTCGAGGTGGGGCGCGGGTTCATGCGGATCATGCTCACGCTCGGGTTCATTGTCGCGTTCCTGTGGGCGGTGTGGTTCTTCCTCGCGCTGACCTGGTCGACGCTCTGAGCTCAGCGCGAAACCTGTACTGCCGCTGGCGTTGCCGTGAAATAGCGGAACGGGAGATAGAGCGCTGTCACGAGTGAGACAGCGGCTGCCGTACCGCCCAGTACGTCCGTCGGATGGTGGTATCCGAAGCCGACCATGCCGATCATGACGGCCGGGAGGACCACGATCATGACGAGGACGGTCGTGGTGCGGACGCGGGTGGATTCGCTCACCAACGCGAACGCGGTGACGACGGCGACCAAATGGACCGTGTGGCCGCTGGGGTAGGCCAGGTAGTGATCGAGTTGGCGATCCCAGAGCGGTTTGAGGGCAAAGGTATTCACGGCCACGACCAATTCGGGTGCGACCACCGCGAATCCGGCCTGCCACCACTGGCGGCGGTAGGCGAACCAGGCGGCGAAGGCGAGAAGCAGCGGCAGGACCACGTAGTTGTTGCTGGGGAAGACCAGCACCGAGTAGGCCCAACGGTGGGTGTCCAGCGCTGAGTGGATATCGCCTTCGAGGGTCCGATCCACGCTCGTCGATCCGCCGCCCGTGGGAAACGACAGTGGCACAAGCACTGTCACGAGCAGCCCCGCAAGGATCAAGCCAGGCAGGGCGGCGCGACGGGGCCAAGTGTCGGGCGTCGCCGGGGCGGGGGCGGTCGATCTGGTCACGCCTGCACGATAGCGACGACGACCGTGTCACTCTCGCAGGGCCGCGCGTTCCAGGAGTGGGCGCGTGCGGGTGGGGGCCCACCAGTTGGCGGTGCCCATGACGCGCATGAAGGCGGGGACCAGGACCATGCGGACGAGGGTGGCGTCCATGAGGACCGCTAGGGCCAGGCCCACACCGAGCATGCGGTTCATGGTGACACCGCTGGCGGCGATACCCGCGAAGACGACGGCCATGAGCAGGGCCGCGGCAGTCACGATGCGGCCGGAGCGGGCGATGCCGAGGGCGACGGCATTGTCGTTGTCGGCGCGGGTCTTGGCCGAGTTGTCCCATTCCTCGGTGAAGCGGGCCAGCAGGAAGACCTCGTAGTCCATCGAGAGGCCGAAGGCGACGCAGAACAAGAGGACGGGCAGGGTGCCGATGGTGTATCCGGTGGTGAGGGTGCCCAGGCCGCCGAGGTGACCCCATTGGAAGATCCACACCAACGCACCGAAGGTGGCCGAGAGCGAAAGTGTATTGAGGACCAGCGCTTTCAGCGGCAGGACGACGCTGCCGGTGAGCAGTAGGAGCAGCACGAAGGTGACGATCGCGATCCAGGTGATCGCCTTCGGAATACCTTGGGCGATGCCCGCTCCGGCGTCCGCGGTCTGTTGGGCGAGCCCGCCGAACAGCACCGGCGCGGGTGCGCCGACGGCGTGCAGGGCGTCCAATTGCCGTTGGGCCGCACCGGAATAGGGGTCCAGGCGGGTGGTGACGGTCAGGTGCACGGTGTCGGGGCCGACTGCGGTGGGATCACCGGGGCCGACCGGCGTTTCGTAGGCGAAAGTGCCGGTCGGGCCGATCACGGACTCGACCTCGGGCACCCGCGACAGCGCGGCGGCGTAGGCGCTCACGTCGATGCCCTGCCCGCGCACGAGGATCTGCACGGCGCCGGTCGCGTTGTCGTCGAAGCGATTTCGCAGGAGATCCCCCACTTGGCGGGATTCCAGCGTGCCCGGCAGCACCCGATCGTCGGGCAGACCCAGCCGCAATCCGACTATGGGCGAACCCAACAGCAGGAGCAGCGCCAGAACCGGGAAGGCGCACAAGGCCGGTCGCCGCTGGACGCCGCGCGCCACCCGGTACAGCAGACCCCGCTCGACAGGTGCCGCCTCCCGCAATGGTTTCCGGTTGATGCGGTCGCCGAGCAGGACGAGCAGCGCGGGCACCATGGTCAGGGCCAGTCCGATGGACAGGGCCACCACGGCCAGCCCGGCCGAGGCCAGCGAGCGCAGGAAGGCCATGGGGAAGAACAACATTCCGATCAGCGCGATGCCGACGGTGGTGCCCGAGAACGACACGGCCCGGCCGCCGCGCCGCATGGCCACGGTCAACGCCTCGGTGCGGTCCCGACCCCGCGCGATCTCCTCGCGATAGCGTCCGATGATCAGCAGCGAGTAGTCGATGGCCAGGGCGAGGCCGATGGCGGTGGTGATGTTCAACGCGAACACCGACAGTTGAACAGCGAACGTCATCAGGTACAGCACGGCGCTGGCGCCGGCGATGGCGACAACCCCGGTGAGGAACGGAATGAGCGCTGCGACCGGGCTTCTGAGGAACCACACCAGCAGCAGAAAGGTCAGCGGCAGCGCGATGGCCTCCGCCACGGCCAGGTCACGCTGTGTCTGCTGCCCGGTCTCCCGCCACACCATGGCCTGCCCACCCGCCCGGACGGTGACCTCGCCCGCAGGCCCGGTGGCCTCGCCTTGCCGGTTGGTGAAGTCGCTGCCCGGGCCGACGGCCGCATCGCCTTGGCCGACAACGGCATCACCGCCGCGGGCAGCGATATCGGCACTGCTGCCGGTGAATTCGGCCGCCAGCTCATGGGCGACAGCCGGTACCGAGTTCTCATCGCCGCGCACCGTGGCGACGATCAGCCCGATCCGGCCGTCGCTGCTGACCAGTGCCTTGTTGTTCGGTATCGGCGCGGTCCACGGCGACATCACCCCGGAAACCCGCGGGTCCCCCGCGAGCCGCTGCGCGATCTGCCTACCCCGTGTGGTCGCCGCGGGACCGGCCGCGCCACCGGGCGATTCGACGGTGAACACCAGCTGCGCACCAGAGATCCCGTAGTCGCGGCCCAGAATGTCCGCGGCCCTGGCCGATTCGGAGTCGGTCGCCACGAACCCGCCATTGGACAGCCGCCCCGCCGCCTGTGATCCGAGCGCCCCACACACCACGAACCCGATCCCGACCAGGACGAGCACCAGCTTCGGCGTCCGCATCGCCGGTCCGATCAACCTGTCGATCATCGCTGATCCTCGCCGTCGCGCGGACGACCGCACCCCGAGGCAACGATTCCCCTCACAGCATTGCGATCCCCCCGATTGCGCGGGTCGATGTCGATCACTTCCTGGGTCCGACGGCATGACTGAGAGGTGGTGCGAACACCCTCTCAACGATGCTGACGGGCAAGAAGGTTCATCGTGGGCGAGGGATCGAGTCGGTCGGGGGCATGGTGACGCGCGGGATGGATCAGTCGAGCATGGCGGCGCGGAGCATGTTCTCGGGGACGCCGAGGCCCTCGATCAAGGTCAGCGCCTGGGGGCGGAGGCGGTCGACCAGTTCGTTCACGCCGCGGCGGACGGCCTTGGCGCGTTCGACCGACATGAAGCGGTGCATGATGTACCAGGCCTGGTTTTGTTCGAGGGTCCAGTAGACGTACAGGTCGCAGACGGTGTTGGCGAGGGCGCGGGCGTCCTCGTCCTCGATCTCGGCGATGCCGTCGATGAAGGCTTCCAGGACCATGCGCTCGATGTGGGCGGTGCCCGCGGCGAGGATGTGGTCCTGGGCATTGTTGAAGGCCTCGAAGGGGCCGGTTTCCTTGGCGCGGGCGCGCAGTCGGTGGGCGGCGGTGCGGGTCAGGTAGTCCTCGCGGTCGGCGAAGAGTTGCAGTTGCACCGAGCGGCGGGACAGGTCGCCCTCGTCGACGGTTTCGTCGCCGCGGTCGCGCAGGCGCTGAATCATCTGGCGCACACCGGAACGCTCGCGCACCACATCGCGGGCGGTGGTGGCGGCGAAACGCACCCAGCCGAGGGCGTCGAGGTCGCGGACCTCCTCCGCATAGGCGGTGAGCAAGTCCTTGGCTACCAGCTGGGTGAGGACCACGTTGTCGCCCTCGAAGGTGGTGAACACGTCCGTGTCGGCCTTGAGGGTGACCAGGCGGTTCTCGGTGAGATAGCCCGCGCCGCCGCAGGCTTCGCGGCACTCCTGGATGGCCGCGGTGGCGTGGCGGGTCTGGGCCACCTTGAGACCGGCCGCGCGATTTTCCAGCGCACGCTGGGCCAGCGGGTCGGTGTCCTGGCCGGTCTGCACCAGGTGCATGCGGTGCACGAGGTCGTTCTGCGCGAAAGCCAGTGCGTAGGAACGGGCCACGAGCGGCAGCAGGCGGCGCTGGTGACTGCGGTAGTCCAGCAGCAGGGATTCCTCGCCGGTGTCCGGGTCGGAGAATTGGCGGCGCTGTTCGGCGTAGCGGACCGCGATGCTCAGGGCGACGCGCGCCGCCGCGGCCGCCGCGCCACCGACGCTCACCCGGCCGCGCACCAGGGTGCCGAGGGTGGTGAAGAAGCGCCGACTCGGGTTGGCGATCTCGGAGCTGTAGGTGCCGTCCGGGGCGACATCGGCGTAGCGGTTGAGGAGGTTCTCGCGCGGAATTCGCACCTGGTCGAACATGATTCGGCCATTGTCGACGCCGGGCAGGCCGCCCTTGAGCCCGCAGTCGGAGGTGGTGACGCCGGGCAGGTCGGAGCCGCCCTCGTCGCGAATCGGCACCAGGAAGCAGTGCACTCCGTGGCTCTCCCCACCGGTGATCAGTTGCGCGAAAACCGCTGCCATGCGGGCGTGTTCGGCCGCGCCGCCGATGTAGTCCTTGCGGGCGGACGGAGTCGGGCTGTGCACCACGAACTCTCGGGTGGCCGGGTCGTAGGTGGCGGTGGTCTCCAGGTTCGCCACGTCGCTGCCGTGGCCGGTCTCGGTCATGGCGAAGCAGCCGAGCAGGTTCAGCGAGATCAGATCGTCGATGTATTTCCGATGCCGTTCGGTGCCGAGGTTTTCCACCGCGCCGCCGAAAAGTCCCCACTGCACACCGCTTTTCACCCACAGCGACAGATCGGTGTAGGCGAGCATCTCCAGGGCGGTGACGACCGCGCCCGGGTCTCCGGGGGTGCCGTCGGCGTGATGGAATCCGCGTTCGACCCAGCCGAAAGAGGCCACGAGTCTCATTTGTTCCAACACGCGGGCCCGGGCCGCCTTGATGTCGAGGGCCGGGTCCCCGTACAGCCGATCATCGTCGAGGATCCTGCGAGCTTGTTCGCGCACCTCACGCCAGGGACCGTCGAGTGCCGCGCGTAGCTCTTCCGCAATCGAAACGCCGCTCGTCGCCATACTCGAAAACACTACTGCCCGGGCCCGGCTCACCCCGGTGATCTTTCGCACCCGTGTAGTTTCGGTCCTGTGACCAACGAGTTGGCTACCGACGAGCAAGCGGGAGCGCCCGCGGGACTGCGCGCCCACTGGCAGCGGCTGCTGACCGGAGCGGTGCTGCGGCTGACCGCCGGGCGGCGGGCCACGGCGGACACGGTGGTCGAGATGCCCGCGCCGGTGCAGCCCATCGATCTCACCGATGACGCGACGGTGACCGAAGTGCTGGATCTGGCCGAGCGGGTGGGCGAGGTGGTGTTGGCCTCGGGCACGGCTGTCACCGACACCACCACGCAGATCGAATTCATTGCCGCCACGTATGGACTGTCGAAGTGCGATATCGACGTCACCTACAACTCGATTCGTATCTCCGCCGATCGTGGGCCGCGGCTGCCTCCGGCCAGCACCATGCGCGTGGTGCATTATCGTTCGCTCGACTTCACGCGGCTGGCGGCGGTCGATCGACTGACCCGGCGGATCCGTCGCGAGTTGGTCCCTCCGCAGGAGGCGCTCGCGGCGCTCGACGAGATCACCGGCGCGCCGCACCCGTACCCGCGGTGGGTCGCGACCTTCGGCTGGGCGCTCATGGCCGCGGGGGTGGCGCTGCTGCTCAATGGCGGGTGGGCCATCGCGCTGCTGAGCTTCGCGACCACCACGGCCATCGACCGGACCAATCGGGTCTTGAATCGGCGCGGGCTGCCCTTCTTCTTCCAGCATGTCGCGGGTGGCATTATCGCGGCGACGCCCGCGGTGTTGATCTCGACCTACGCGGGCAGTCTGCACCTGGATCCCTCGCTCATCATCGCGGCGGGAATTGCGGTGTTGCTGGCCGGTTTACAACTGGTCGGCGCGGTCGAGGACGCGATCACGGGTGCGCCGATCACCGCGTCGGCGCGGCTGCTCGAGGTGGTCATGATGACCGGCGGCATCATCGCGGGTATCGCGTTGACGCTGCGGGTGGCGGAGGTGCTCGACGCGTCGGTACCGACCGTCGACATGGTGTCGGCTCGCGACCTGACCAATCTGCCACTCAAGTTGCTGGCCGGTGCGGTCACCTCGGCGGCGTTCGCGCTGGCCTGTTATGCCGAACGTCGGGCATTGGCGGCGGCGGCCTTCAGCGGTGCGGCGGCGACCATCGTCTACCTCTTGATCCAGCATTTCGGGTTCGGGCCGGTCGTGGCGTCGGGTGGCGCGGCGACGGTCGTGGGTCTCGCCGGTGGTCTGCTCGCACGGCGCGCGTTGACCCCGCCGCTCGTGGTCGCGGTCGCGGGCATTACTCCCCTGCTGCCGGGTCTGCGCGTGTACCGCGGGCTCTACGCCCTGCTCAATGACGAGATGCTGATCGGCTTCAATCAGCTGTCCGGCGCGTTCGGTGTGGGACTGGCTTTGGCGGCCGGTGTCACCCTCGGCGAGTGGATGGCTCGCGATCTCCGGCGGCCTCGAATCGTCAAGCGGATAGGCGGTATTCGGCGTCCGCGCTTCGCCTCCAGTTGAGGAGTAATAGCCGAATCGCATTGTAAAACAACGTTTTTCACTTACGGTGATCTTGGCTGTTACCGTGCAGTATGACCACGCGACGCACGGGTAACCGCGATGTCTTCGCGCTATGGGGAAAACTCGTAGCACAGCACCGATTTGTGGTGCTCGCAATCGTGGCGGCCGCCATGCTCGGCCTCGGCGGGTATGCCTGGGGCTTCGAGGGACGGCTCAGCTCGGGTGGTCTGGATGATCCGAATTCGGATTCGGCGCAGGCCGACAGGGTGGCCGCGGGAGCGTTCGCGGCGGGGCACGATGTGGATGTCGTTGTGCTGTACAAGGCTCCGGAGGGCACGACGTTCGATGACCCCGAGGTGAGTCAGCCGGTCATCGACAGTCTCAACGGGCTCACGCAGCGGCTGCCGACGGTGGTCGAGGGGGTGAATGCCTCGTACTTCCCCGGCGTGAACGCCAGCAAGGGGTCGGCCGGGGGCTTGATCTCGAAGGACAAGACGCGGACGTTGGCGACGATCGCGCTCAAGGACATCACGGTTCCGTACACGACTTTGACCGACGCGCTGGCGGTTCCGGGCGTGCAGGTGCAGGTCGGTGGCTTGCAGCCGGTCGCGACCGCGTTGACCGACACCATTTCGGCCGATACCCATCGCATGGAGTTGCTGGCGATTCCGGCGGTCGCGGTGCTGCTGTTCTTCATTTTCGGCGGGGTGGTCGCGGCGGCGCTGCCGTTGTTGATGGGTGTGCTCACGGTCTTGGGCGCGAACGGCATCGTTCGGTGGATCACGAACTTCACCGAGGTGAGCAACTTTGTGGCGCCGGTGGTTTCGATGATCGGGCTGGGGTTGGCGATCGATTATTCGCTGTTCATCGTGAGTCGGTTCCGGGAAGAGGTGGCGGCCGGGTACGACACGCCGACCGCGGTGCGCCGGTCCGTCATGACGGCGGGGCGCACGATCCTGTTCTCCGCCACCATGATCGTGGCGAGTCTCGGTGGCATGCTGATCTTCCCGCAGGGGTTCCTCAAATCGATTGCCTACGGCGCGATCGCGACGGTCACCCTCGCCGCGCTGACCGCCGTCACGATTCTGCCCACGATGCTGGCGATTCTGGGGCCGAAGGTGAATGCGCTGGGTATCAGGCGATTCCGGCGCGTGGCTTCGGCTCAGGCTGTCGAGCAAGGCTTTTGGGGGCGTTGCACCGGGTGGGTGATGCGGCATCCGCGGAAGATCACCGCCGTCTTGATTCTCGGCTTGCTTCTGCTGATCGTGCCGGTGCGCAATGTCGCCTTCGGCGGGTTCAGTGAGAAGTATCTGCCGCCGGACAATACGGTTCGCGTGGCGCAGCAGCAGATCGACACCTACTTCCCGTATCGCAAGTCCGATCCGATCGAGTTGATCATCGAGACCGAGGACACCACCGAGGTCGGTCCGCTGGTCGCCCAGGCGAGCCACGCCCCCGGACTGCTGCCCGCCGGGTTCGAGATTCCGACCCGCTCGCAGATCGAGCCGAATGTCTTTCGCACCCAGGCCTATCTGGTCGATTCGACCAAGTACGACAAGACGATCGACTACATCCGGGCGCTGCCGGTTCCCGAGGATGTGACGCTGCTGGTCGGTGGTGTGCCGACCGTCCAGCACGACACCATCGCGGCACTGCTGAACCGTTTGCCGCTGATGATCCTGCTGGTGCTCGGCGTCACCACGATCCTGATGTTCCTGACCTTCGGCTCACTGGTGCTGCCGTTGAAGGCCGCCTTCATGAGCGTCCTCGGCCTGGGCTCCACCCTCGGCATCCTCACCTGGATCTTCACCGAGGGCCACGGCGCGACCCTGCTCAACTTCACCCCCCAACCGATTCAAGCGAACATCCTGTTCCTGATCATCGCCATCATCTACGGCCTCTCCACCGACTACGAGGTATTCCTCTTGTCCCGCATGGTCGAAGCCCGCGCCGCCGGTGCCACCACCGAGCAGGCCATCCGCTCCGGCACCGCCCAAACCGGCCGCATCATCACCGCCGCCGCCCTCATCCTCCTGGTCGTGACGGGCGCCTTCGCCTTCTCCGACCTGGTCCTCATGCAGTACATCGCCTACGGCATGATCGCCGCCCTCATCATCGACGCCACCGTCCTCCGCATGCTCCTGGTCCCCGCCACCATGAAACTCCTGGGCGACCGAGTCTGGTGGGCCCCCCGCTGGATGAAACGCATCCAACGCCGCATAGGCCTCTCCGACCCCGTCCTCCACGAAGAGCCCCACCACTTCCGCAAGCCCGAGTTGGCCGACGCCCGAGCCTGATTCGCTAAGAGCCCGCGGCGGCGCGGCGCAGCTGCCAGATGCGGGCTCCGCCGACCAGGGCCATCAACAGGATCCCCGCGATCACCGCGAACAACAGCGCCACTCCGAGGGGCCACTCGAAATCCCAACCGAGAAAAGAGATCACGACCCGCTGCGTGTTCTGCAGGATGAAGATCAACACGACGACCAGCACCAGCGCCCCCGACGCGAGCGCCAGCCACACCCGACCGGTCCGCGTGGATTTGATCGATCCGCGGCGAGGCCCGGTATCCACCGGTGGTCCGGCGGGCGGCGGACCGACAATGGGCGGCGTGCCCGGTTGCGCAACCGGCGGCGGTTGCACAGGCCCTGGAACCGGGCGATCCCCCGGCGGAGTAGTGGCTGGTGGTTCCGGCGTACTCGTCATAAACCCCGAGTACCCGCGAATCACCTGACGATCAGCCCGATTTCGACCGGCAGTCGTGAGCTAGCTGCCGACGAGCATGCAAATTGGCGGGTAAACGTCAAGAAGAGGCCTGCTGATTTGCATGCTGGTGGGTTAGGAGGCGGATTGGGGGTGGTCGGGGAGTCCTAGGCGGAGGTGGTCTATGTGGTAGATGGCCTCGTCCAGGAGTTGGGCTACGTGGGTGTCGTAGAGGGAGTAGATGATGCTGCGGCCGGTTCGGGTGCCGGTTACCAGGCCGAGGTTTCGCAGGAGGCGCAGTTGGTGGGAGACGGCTGACTGTTCCATGCCTACTGCTTGGGCCAATTCGGTGACCGGCAACGGGCCCTGGCGAAGTTCGGTGAGGATAAGAAGGCGGCTGGGGGTGGCCAGGGCCTGGAGTGTGTTGGCTACGTGAGCAGCGGATTCGGCGTCCAGGCGAGCTGCTGGCCGGTCGCGGCCCTCGACTCCATGTCCCATACTCCGGCATGCTACCTCGAACACAATATATGAAGACGTCTTCATGTCTTCTGTTATCGTGGGCTGCGTCCCTGCTGCTCGCTTCGGAGGTCGCGATGAGTTTGACCGCTCCCGCCCTGCTCGCCGCCGGAGCCGGTGTCGGCTTCGGGCATGCTGTGCTGCCCGACCATTGGGTTCCGCTCGCGGTGATCGCCCGTACCCAGCGGTATCCACTGCGGAGGGTGCTGCGGCTCTCGGCGCTGGCGGGGATGGCGCATGTGGCGCTCTCGCTGGTGCTGGGCGCGATTGTGATCGGCGTCGGATTGCAGTTCCGGGCCACGGTCGAACGACACGAAAGCTTGATCGTGGGTGGGCTTTTGATCGCGACCGGGTTGGTGTTCGCGGTGCTGGAGCTGCTCGGACGCGGGCATACGCACAGCCATGACGAGCATGGTGGGCATGGGCATGGGCACGACCACGACGATCACGGCCATCACCACGACGATCACGACCGTGACCATGACGATCACGACCGTGACCACGCCCACGGCACCGACCACCACGCGGTGGCCACGATCCCGGTCAGTGCGCACGAGCACGGGCAGAATCGGGTTACGCGGTTGTTGGCCTTCGTGATTCCGTTCGGTGCGGCAGCCTCACCCGATTTGACCATCCTGCCGGTCTTCCTTGCCGCGAGCGCGGTGGGCGTGACGGCGGCGGTCGGCACCCTTGTGGCGTTTTCGCTGGTCACGCTCGGCACGATCGTCGGCTTGACCCTGCTCGGCGTGGTCGCCGGTTACCAGCTGCGCGGCGCGTGGATCGACAAGGGCGCCAACCTGATCACGGCCGCCGTGCTGGTCCTCCTCGGAATCCTGGTCGCCACCAACGTCATCTGAGGAGGGGAATCCTCAGGCGGCGGAAGGGTTTTCGAGGACGATGGCCACGCCCTGGCCGGATCCGATGCAGACGCCGATCGCGCCGTAGCGCGCATTGCGTTCCCGCAGTTCGGTGGCCAGGGTCAGGACGTAGCGGGCACCCGTGGCACCGAACGGATGACCGATCGCGACCGCCCCGCCGTTGGGGGTCAGCTTCTCGTCCGGGATGGTGAAACCGCCCAGCTGGTTGGGCAATTCACGCAGTACGCCCAGGGCCTGGGCGCTGAATGCCTCGTGTACCTCCCACACGTCGATCTGCTCGGGTGTCAGACCCGCGCGCTTGATGGCCAGCGGCAGCGCCCACGCAGGAGCCAGACCCATGTAGAGCGGATCGATGCCGTACACCGCGGACGACACCACCCGGGCCAGCGGTTCGACGCCGAGTTCGGCGGCCCGCTCACCCGAGGCCAGCACCAGCGCGCTGGCCCCATCGGTCAGGGGCGTCGAGTTCCCGGCGGTCATCTGTGTCGTCCCCGGCTGCGGCGGCAATGCCGCCAGCGCTTCGGCGGTGGTGTCGTCGCGGATGAACTCGTCGTGCTCGAACAGGCGGGCGGGGGTCTTCCTCGTGCCGGGAATCTCGACCGGCATGATCTCCTTGGCCAGTCGCCCGGAATCCCTGGCCGCCTTGGCGTTTCGTTGCGTCCGGAGCGCGAACGCGTCGATCTCCTCGCGGGTCAGCCCGTACCGGTCGGCCACGTTCTGTGCCGTTTCGATCATGCCGATGTAGGCATTGCGCGCCAGCAGCGTCGGATTGGCCGGGCCGCCCGCACCGGCCCACATGGTGTCGAGCAGGATGACCGGGCCGCGCGGCCCGAACGGGGAGTCGCCCTTCATGTACGCCCAGCCCGACCGCGACATCGACTCGACGCCGCAGGCGATCCCGACGCCCAGGTCCCCCGCCTTGATCGCGTGCGCGATATTCACGGTGGCGCTCAGCGACGACCCGCAGAACCGGTTGATCGTCGCCCCGGCCACCGTATCCGGGAATCCCGCCGCCAACGCCGCCCACCGCGCGACGTCACCCATCCCCTCATGGGCCGGATTCACGCAGCCCGCCACGATGTCCTCGATCTGATCGAGCCCCACCCCGACGCGCTCGCACGCGCCCTTCATGGTCATCCCCAGCAGGTCGTCGGCCCGAATGTGCGACAGCGAGCCACCGTATTTGGCGAATGGGGTCCGGACACCACCGAGCACGAACGCTTCCGTCATCACGATCTCCTTCGAGAGTGTCCTCGGATCTCAACGGGCCGAGCGCCGTTGCCCTTCCGATCTTGCCCCGGTTCCAACGGAATCCGCGACACCGCCCCGAACGACGGCTACTGGGCGACGAGGCCGATGCTGCGGCCGATATCGGCGAGGGTGGAGTCGAAGAGGACGTCCGGGTGGGAGATCTGGATCGGGTAGTTGTTGAAGACCTCGAGGGTGACGTGGCCGTAGAGGCGGGCCCAGAACTGGATCATGACGTAGCTGACGCCGAGGTCCAGTTTTTCAGCGGGGAACTTCTGGCCCGAATCGGCCAGGACGCGAAGGAGTTCGGTTTGGAAGGTGATCAGGTCGTCGCGCAGTTCCGGCGGAATGAGTTCCGTGGGCGGGGTGATGACCTCGTATTCGGTGAGCAGGCGGCCCGCCGCACCCAGGAAGATGCGCCCGACCGGTTCACCGAATTGCTGCATGGCGCTGGTGATTCCGGCCGTGACCGGCGACGCGAAGACGAGGGTGAATTCCCGGGAGTGCGTCAGCGCCCAGCGGCGGAAGCCGCGGCAGATGGCGAAGAAGCGGGTGCCCGCGTCGTCTGGGAGGTCGGCGATGGCGGCCTCCAAATCCTTGGCGAGGTCGCCGCAGACGTCGGTGCGAACCGCCGCGACGAGGTCGTCGCGGGATTCGTAGTACCGGTACAGCGCGGGAGCGGTGATGCCCAGCTCCCGCGCGATGGCCCGCAGCGTGATCGCGTCGGGCCCCTGGTCGACCAGCAATGACCGCGCGACGCGGCGAATGTCGGCGTCGCTGACCGCGGGCACGCGGCCGCGTCGGCGAGGTTCAGTCATGCCGGTGTGGACCTCACTCGTACTTGACCTGCCAGCTCTTGATGCCGTTGAGCCAGCCGGAGCGCAGGCGAACGGGGTCGGAGACCTGGCTCAGGTTCGGCATCACGTCGGCGATGGCGTTGAACATGAGGTCGATCTCCAGTCGGGCCAGGTTGGCGCCCACACAGAAGTGGGTGCCGGTGCCGCCGAAGCCTACATGGGGATTCGGGTTCCGGAGAACATTGAACTCGAAGGGGTTCTCGAAGACGGTCTCGTCGAAGTTGGCGGCGGAGTAGAACATTCCGACGCGCTGGCCCTTCTTCAGCTCCTGTCCGCCGAGCACGGTGTCCTGCAGCACGGTGCGCTGGAAGGCGATGACGGGGGTGGCCCAGCGCACGATCTCGTCGGGCGCGGTGCGCGGCCGCTGTTCGCGGTAGAGCTCCCACTGCTCGGGGTGGTCGACGAAGGCCTTCATGCCGTGGGTGATCGCGTTGCGAGTGGTCTCGTTGCCCGCGACCGCCAACAGGATCACGAACCAGGCGAATTCGTCCGAGGCCAGCGCCTCGCCGTCGACGTCGGCATTGAGCAGCGTGGACATGATGTCCCCGTGGCCGTCCAGGTCGACGGGGCACTTGCGCTTCTCCTCGGCGAGGTTCCAGGAGTAGCCCATGACCTCGGCGGTGGCGACCTTGTGATCTCCGTTGAAGTCCGGATCGTCGTAGGAGATCATCTGGTTGGTCCACTCGAAGATCTTGCCGCGATCCTCCTGCGGAATGCCGATGAGCTCGGCGATGGCCTGCAGCGGCAGCTCGCAGGCCACCTGGGTGACGAAGTCGCCGGAGCCGGTCTTCTTGGCCTCGTGCACGATTCGCTCGGCGCGCTCACGCAGCGCGTTGCGCAGGCTCTCGACCGCGCGCGGGGTGAAGCCCTTGGAGACGATGCGGCGCAGCTTGGTGTGGCGCGGCGGGTCCTGGTTCAGCAGCAGGAAGCGCTGGACCTCGATCTCCTCGCGCATGATGTCGTCGTAGAAGCGGATGACCGCGGTGTTTTCCTCGGAGGAGTACACCTCGGGGGTCTTGGAGATCTCCTTGATGTCTTCCATCTTGGTGACGGCCCAGTAGCCGTCATCCTTGAACCCGCTGCCCGCCTGCGGAATCCAGGCGACGGGGCTGGTACGACGGAGTTCGGCGAACTCTTCGACGGGCAGGCGGGTGGCGAGCAGATCGGGATCGGTGAAATCGATCCGATTAGGGATGGACGGCGCGGCAGTGCTTTCTACAGACACGGAACCTCCTTTGGAACACGTTCGCCGTCGAGTGAACCACACCACACTGCCGTTTGTGAACAGGTATTACTAAATGGGTTTCATTTGATGTGTCATCGGCCCCTGACCTCGAATCGCACCGCCTCGTCGGCGTACCCTTGATAGCGGTCATCCGCTGGCAAGCGGAGTCGCTCGGACCAGGGATTCGGGGGAAATATGAGTCCGATCCTCATGTTGGTGCACGACACCTACAACACCGTTCTCGCTCAGACCCATGACCCGGAAGTGCCGCCAACGTCGGATAAGACACTGAAGGTGGTTCGCTACCTGACCTGGCTGGTGATCTTCCTCGTCATCGTGGCTGCGGTCGGCGGCGTAACCACATTGCTCGTTGTGTTGTCCCGGAGACGATCTCGAGGCGGACCACCGCGGTAACCGACGGGCAGGCGCTGGGTGGTGTCGACGGCGATGGTGACCGGCGGCCGTGGCGGCGCTAGGTTGGCGGCATGGCACTTTTGGGAACGACCGACCTCGATATCTACCCGCTGTGCTTGGGCGGGAACGTCTTCGGCTGGACCGCGGATCGGGAGCAGTCCTTCGCCGTGCTCGATGCGTTCGCGGCGGCGGGCGGGAATCTCGTCGATACCGCCGACGCCTACAGTGCGTGGGTGCCGGGCAATTCCGGCGGCGAATCGGAAACGATTCTGGGCGAGTGGATGGCTGCGCGCGGCAACCGGGACACCATGTACATCGCGACCAAGGTGGCCAAGTCCCCTGCGCGGCCCGGCCTGAGTGCCGCCAATATACGTGCGGCCGTGGATGATTCGCTGCGCCGACTGCGCACCGACTACATCGACCTCTACTACGCGCACCACGACGACACAGAGGTCCCGCTCGCCGAGACCCTGGGCGCGTTCGACGAGCTCGTCCGCGCGGGCAAGGTGCGGTATCTGGGCGCGTCCCAGTACACCGCCCCGCGCCTGGCCGAGGCTCTCGCCATCGCCGACCGCGAGGGCGTGGCCCGCTACCGGGTCGTGCAGCCGCAGTACAACCTGATGGATCGCACCGTCTACGAGGGCGAACTCGCGGACCTGTGCGTGCGCGAAAAGCTGGCGGTGCTCCCCTATTACGGCCTCGCGAGGGGTTTCCTCACCGGCAAATACCGCCCCGGCGACACCGACACCGCAAACGCGAGTCCGCGCGCCGACGCCGCCCGCGCCTACCTCGACGACCGCGGCCTCCGTGTCCTGACCGCCCTCGACGAAATCGCCACCACCCACAACGTCCCCGTAGCCACCGTCGCCCTGTCCTGGCTCCGCGCCCAACCCGCCATCGCCGCCCCCATAGCCAGCGCCCGCACCGTCGACCAACTCACCCCCCTCCTGGCCTCCGCCACCCTCACCCTCACCCCCACCGAGCTCAACCAACTCACCACGGCGTCCCACCGTTGAACCCATCCCCGCCCCGCCCCCACCCCCGTCCGCGCCGCCTCTTCCGCCCCGCCTACCTGATCCTGGCCTTCCTAGCCCTCCCCCTCGTATTCGGCTGCGGCACCCTACTACTGATCATCCTCATCTCCCCCCACTCCACCGCCCCCTCCACACCACACCCCACAACCTCCTCCAGCCAATCCAACCCCTCACCCGCCCTACCCACCCAACACCCCTGCTACCCCTTCCAACCAAACTGCTGACACCACGCGTCATGACTCGTCGAGAGGCGGCTACGTCGGTTCGGATTTGACGACATACAGTCGGGGCGTTGGGAGTTCGAGGCCGAATATGCGGGCCAAGGCGACTCTCAGGGCCTCCTCATCGGAGAGGTCCGCCGAGTGTCGGCGATCTCGTGTTTCGACAGCTGGCGTGGGATCGGGCTCTACCTGGGCGATGCCAGGCTGTACAAGCAACGAGCCGTCGTCGGACGATAATGCTTGGCGCAGCGCATCATTGACAACCTGCCGCTTCGACCGCCGCTGCCTTCGCGCCGCCTCCTCGAGCAGTACAACGACGTCAGGATCAAGAGCCACGGAAATCCTCACGCCTCCATGATTCCCGCTCCCCGCCCCGCAGTGGAGAGAACATTTTCACAGGCCAAAGAACCTCTCGAAAACCGAACACCGCGCTGACTGAAGCGGCTATCTCGGTTCGATTTTGGCAGTCGCAGAGGGTGCGAGACGCCGGGTCCAGACCTCGCGGATCGCCACGGCCACCAGGATTACCAATACAGCGGGAACTGATTCGAGGAAGAAGCTCCAGTGCCCGAGTGGCATTGCGGCCCAAATCAACGCTGCCGTCACGAACGGCACGAGGACGGTGATGATTCCGGCGGCCACCCGCCGCACCGCGACCGCCTCGGCTACCGCCGCGAGAACCAGCAGGCAAAAAGCGACGAAGGTCAAGCCCGAGGTGATATCGAATCCGTCCGACGGGACGTAGTCCGTGTACCTTCGGGGCTCGCCCATTCGGGATCCATGAACAATCCAGCCAGCATCGCCGCGGTCGGAATCACCGAACCATGAGATTCCCCCTGCCACCATGGTGGCCGCGATGAAGAACCACCAGAACGCATACCCGCAGATACGTGCTACGCGAAATAGCTGGTAGCGAGTCATACACGGCAACTTAGAACATTCCACTCCGTCCATGGCGCTCCGCCGGGAATGGCTCGCCGATGACCAGTAGGCCGTGCGGTGCGGGCGTCGGCGGCATAGTCGTCATTCACCGCTGTGGGTGGCACGTTCGCGCAGCTCGCCGAGGATCCGGAATGCCCATCTTCGAGTTCGTTCGTCGTTGCTGGTGGATGCCGCACTGACAACGGAATGCCATGGCGGGGCGGTTATCAGTGACCAGTAGCCGGTTCGAAGTGACTCCAGGGTTGCCCAGTTCGGTGGTGTCCGGTTCTGGCGACCGTCCAGAAAACAGGCGAGAATCCAGAGCCAGCGATATCGGTCCACGGTGGGTGTGAGCGCGCCCGTGTGCGAGAGGTAGTCGGTGAGGACCTGTTCGGCGTGCTCGTAGTCCCAGATGGTGCCGCCCATGCCGTCACTCCAGACCAGCGTGGACATCAGGTCTCCGGTGTGGTCGATGAGAGCCTCGTCGGCATCCGGTGCCGCTATCGCTCGGTGGATCGGTACAGCGCAGGCAACCTTGTAGGCGTATTCGCCGTTGAGGTAGTCGCCATCGCAGGCCTTGCGCAGGAGCCACGGTTCCGCCGCGGGATCGTTGAGCTCGCAAATGGCTTGGACGAGATACACGCGACCCCAACCCGCGGTGCGGTCGGCGAGCCAGATGAGGTTGGCCGTGGCATCGGGAAGCCGTGCGAGAGCCTGGGCGGCCAGAAGTCCAAAGGTGTTGGACAGCAGTCCGATTGTCTGGATCAACGAGACATCCTCTTCGGTTCCGACAGCGGCGAGTATCGCCATGCCGAGCACAGTCGGGTTCTCGTCGATGCTGGTGCGAGTGAGACGACGGCCCAGTTCACGAGCTTGGTCAGGCTCCACGCGGCTGATTGCCTCGGCCATCGACGGCCACAGGGCGCTCTCGATGTCGTACTCGATGACCTCGCGGCGGAGCCGTTCGATGTCGCGGTTTTCTGGTGGCGCACCGAAGTATTCATCGATCAGGCAGCTCGTACGGGTGCCCTGGTAATCGGACCTGTCGTCACCTCCCACGCGAATGAATCGGCGGTCGGCATCCGGATACGGTCTGCCTTCTTGGGGCAGTGGGATGCCCGGGTATCTCCGGGCGAGGGCGAGAGCGTGGTTGTAGAAGGAAGTCCGGGGGCGGGGCTCGGCCGGGCCGGTGGTCACGCTCATCGCGCGGTGGAGGACTCGATTCTTCCGATCATGAGGGCCGATAGTGACAGGCGTTGCCCTCCTTCGCAACTCGGCGGGTGGGAGTGGGGCTAGCGGGGGTCTTCTGGGTTTGGGTCGTCCAGGGTGAGGTCTCTGGTTAGCTTGCTGAGGTCGGAGTTGATGCCGTCGGCGTTTGTTGTTATGGAGGCTGTGTAGGGGGTTTGGGGGTCGTCGATGTTGGGGTTGTCGGGTGATGTCATGGGGGTCAACGCCTTTCGGTTCAGTGGGGGGTTGGTGGGATTACCCAGAGGGTGTCGGCGTTGCCTGCGGTGAGGCGGGCTCGGTAGACGGCTAGTTTGTGGTCGATGAGCTGCAGGTTTTGCTGGAGTTCGGCGAGTTTGGCGAGGACGGTGGCGCGGTGGGATTCGAGGAGGTCCAGGCGCTGTTGTTCGTTGCCGCGACCGGCGTCTACTAGTTGGGCGTAGTGGCGGATGGTTTTGATGGGCATGCCGGTGGCTCGCAGTTTGGTGCAGATGGTGATCCAGTCCAGGTCGAGTTGGCGGTAGCGGCGGCGACCGGTGGAGGTCCTGGTGATGTTGGTGAGGACCAGACCGGCGCGTTCGTAGTAGCGCAGGGTGTGCACGCTGACGCCGGTGCGGCGGGCGGCCTCGGCGATGGTCATCCCGGCCTCCGGATCGGGATGGGCCGATTGGGGTTTCGATTGCGCCTTGACTTCGAGCACGCTCTAAATTCTAGCGTCGCGGGTATGACAACAACTTTGATCACCGGAGCCAACAAGGGGCTCGGCTATGAGACAGCTCGTCGGCTCGTTGCTGCGGGCCATACCGTCTACATCGGCAGCCGGGATGCTGTGCGCGGTCGACGTGCCGCCGAAGAGTTGGGCGCGCGGGCCGTTCAGCTCGATGTCACCGACGATGCCTCCGTACTCGCCGCGGCCGAGACCATCAAGGCGGAAGGCGGGCTCGATGTGTTGGTCAACAATGCCGGAATCGCGCCGGAGTGGAGCGCACCCGACGACGTGGTCGGTGCCGGAGAGGTGACCGCGGACTTGATGCGGAGGACGTTCGAGACCAACGTTTTCGGCATGGTCCGCGTGCTGCACGCGTTTCTGCCACTACTGCAGCGGTCGTCCGCCGCGGTGGTGGTCAATGTGAGCAGTGGGTTGGCATCACTGACCCGGTCCGCCACCGAAGGCACAGCGGCGCACGCCTACCCCGGCGTCGCGTACCCGGCGTCCAAGTCCGCCGTCAACGCCATCACCCTGCGCTACGCACACGCATTCCCCACCATCCGGATCAATGCCGTGGAGCCCGGATTCACCAGCACCGACCTCAACGCGGGAGCCGGACGACAGACCGTCGAGCAGGGCGCCGAAATCATCGTCCGCATGGCTCAAATCGACCACGACGGCCCTACCGGCGGATACTTCGACACCGACGGCACCCTCCCCTGGTAATCGAACCGGGTGAAAGCTAGTGATGAGATCGGGTGCGACACAGGGGCTGTCACAGTGTTGGTGCGGCGATCGGGGCGTGGGGCAGACGGGTGAGCGGGGGCACCGAGATGTCGGTTGCCTTGACATTGATTCGGGCGATGAACTGTTCGGTGTCGATGATGGCACGGTGATGAATGCCCTCACCGATGTTGTCGCGATCGTCGCGAGCCTGGACCGACCATCGAATGCGGCGACCTTGCACGGCGGTGACCTCGACCTGCACGGTGACCGTCATGCCGGGCAGCGAGGGCGCGACGTGACTGACATCGATGTGGGTTCCCACGCTGGTCTGCCCTGGGCTCAGGTGCGGATGGAGGTGGCGTGCGCAGGCCCACTCCATCAGGCCGACCAGGTAGCCCGTCGCGAACACCGCTGGAATCTGTTGAAACTCTGGCGAATCCGGGTAGAGGTCGGGCACCGTCCGACCCTCCGGGATTCGGTAGATCAGTTCCGAGCGGGCACCGACTTCGATCACAGAATTCCACCTCGCTTGCGCGTATTTCCTTCGCCATCCGCGTGTTTCGCGCCTGCCAGGCTATATCCCTCGTCGCCGCAACGCGACGCTTTCGTCGCCGCGATCGGTCGCTTTCCCGGCGTCCAGACGCAGGGCTTCGTCGGCGATATCGCCCAGCAGCGCCGGATCGAATCGGGCCACCGCATCCAATGCCGAGAACCAGGGTCCGAGGGTCCACACCTCGGCCAGGAGTCGACGGATCTCGCGTCGCGCGGCCTCCTTCTCGGCGGCCGGGAGACCGGCGGAGGTTCGGACTCGAGCATCCACGATGCGCGTGAGCAATCGCGAGCGCGTCTCGCCCTCGGTCGTATGCGCCAATTCGTCGGCGTAGCGGCCGTCCCCGATCGCCAGGGCCACCTCGACGAGTGGTTCGACGGCGAGGTCGCGGAGGTCGGCGCGCGGAATCTCGCCGAGCAGCAGTGCCGCATCCCGCAAGATCGTTCGCGCGCTGTCGGTTCCGAGATTCTCGGCCAGCGCCGGAATGACCACCGCCAAGGCCCGAATCCGCTCCACCACCAACGGAATACGCTCGCTGAACCGCAAGGCCCGCTGCTCCTGTCCGGCTCGCACGAGCGCCGCGACCACCTCGCGATAGGCGAGGGATCGTTCCCTCTCGTCCGAAACGACGCTCGCGATCATGGCCGCCTCACCGAGCGGACCGGTCCGGGCCCGCGCCGCCGCGAGCACCGAATACACGTGCTGCGGATCGAGATCGAGGGGCGAGAGTCCGTCGACCAACCGGCCGACCCGATCACCGTCGCCCAGGGCCGCCGACAGCAGCACCAGGCTCACCCGATCGGGCAGCGTCGCAACGTAATCGGCCGCCGCCACGGTCTTCTCGAACTCGTCGAGCAGCGGACCCACGATCGGTGCGGCGAGCTCGATGCCCGCGTTCTCGACCATGTAACGCAGGACCGTGCACCGCCGTCCGACCCCGAAGATCCGGTCCAGCACACCGTGTAGGCGATCGGCGTGCCCCAATTCGACGAAAACAGCGGCCAGACAACCCAGTTCGTAGTCGAGTCCGTCCGGTGGTTCGGCCCAGCTCGAGTACAGACCGGCGAGCCGCCGCCCCAGCCCCGTCGCCGAATCGATGGCGCCGATGGCGATCAGGCCGCCGGTCAGCTCAGCCAGCGGTGTGGGCCCGTCCCGATCGGGCTTGGCCGCTACCAGCACGGTCCTGGTGAACTCCCACAGCGCCTTCTCGTCCCCGGCGATCACCCGGTCCAGCAGCAGGTGCAGCGTCCGCATCGCGGTCTCGAGGAAAACCGCTGCCTGCTGGGCGGTTTCGTCGGGTCGCGTGCCGAGGTGGGTGAAAACCAGGAATCTGCAACCGTTGTCGTCGATGCGGTCGGCCAGCGCGGCGGCCCGGATCATGTCGCGGGCGATGACCAGGGCCCGAATCACCGTGTAGAACGCGAATCCGCGCTCGTAGGGATCGGTGGTCCGATACGAGGTGCGTTCGATTTCGGCGGCGAGACGTCGCCCGTCGGCGATCCGGTCGGCGGAGACGAGTGCGGGCAGTACGGCGGTCAGGATGTCGAGTCCGTTGGTCCCCGGCGCGAATTCGCGACCCAACTCGATGGCGTGATCCGGATCCTCGAGCACGACCAGGCATTCGACCAGATGCTCGACGATCTCGAGACGCGCCCGCCCCGTGTACCCGGCCAGCCCGGTCTCGACGGTATCGACCTCGGCGCGGAGCTCGTCCCGAAATCCCCCGGCCACCAGATCCGAGGCGACCCGGGCCAGGAGGCTCGACCGTTCGACCAGATCGACGATCGACCGTCCGATGGCCAGCGCCGACCCGACGCACATGGCGGCGGGCTCCGGCTCACCCTGCAGCGCCATGGATCGCGCGATCCGGCACAGCGCGACGGCCTGGAAGTCCGCGGACTCGATCAGGCGGCCCAGGGAGAAGCCCTCCTCGAAGTCGCCGATATCGGCGAAGGCAGCGACCGCGTAACTCAGAATCTCGTCCCGATGATCGGGCCCCTTCACCAGCAGCGCATGCCGATGAACCTCGCCGATCGCCACCTCGAGCTCCGCCCGCCGATCCTCGGCCCGCCAGGCCGAAACCAGCTGCGCGAGAACGCGAACCCGCTCCCGGGGCGTAATGATCTCCTGCGCCAGCTCGGCAGCGGTCTCGGGGTCTCCGGCCTCGATCAGGCCGGTGGCGATCCGGCGACGGTCATTGTCGGTCAGTGTGCGGTGGGTCGATCTGCGCAAGGCTTCGACCAACGATCGATTGCCCGACGGATCGGCAGCGCTGAATTGCACCGAATCCAAGGCGATTTGCGCCCGCAGACGTCGACCGGACCGCAGCATGCCGTCGACCAGACTCTGCGCCCGGGGCAGGTCCCCGAGCAGCGCGAGCGCGGCGGGCAAGCGCACCGGGACATTGGTGCCGCGCTGGGTCAGCCGTCGCCGCCGCATGGCGAGCCGCGAGACGGACAGCAGATCGGGATCACGATCGGCCAGCCAGAGCCGCGAGACGGTGGCGATCTCGTTGCGCGCGGTCCCGTCCCCGCCGGTGAGGTCCAGCAACCGATCGTGGCGGACGGTGTCCAATGCCAGCGCGGTCATGCGCGCCACATCACGCTGCCCGCGCAGCATCGAGAAGTACCGGGTCAGTAGGTAAGTCGGGGTGCGGCTCGGCCAGCCCTGATCGCGATATCGGGCGGCCCAGGCGTGAATCCGCTCGCGATACCGCTCCATGAGCGTCCGCCCCAGCGCGGTCTCGGCCTCCCGCTGCAGGGTCTCGTGGGCGAGCAGATTGATCTGATCGGCGGCGTAGCGACTGGTGTAGGCGCGGAAGGTGCGGCCGGTGACGCCGGTGAGCGTCTTCTCGATCCGGAACGGCGGCAATCCGGTGAGGTCCTCGAGTTCGCTCGCGGTGAGACCGTGTGCCGCGGTGATCAACCCGAGGATCTCCTGATCGTCATCGGAGCGCTCCAGAATGCCGCGCAGCTCCAACCGCGCGGCCTGAATGATGTCGAACGCCGCCGGGGACCGATCCACCTCGCGGCGACGGCAGTGATGCAGCGGGTGATTGCCGGGAACATCCAGCGGCAGTGCGGGATTCGGCCGCGCCGCGACAATGACCCGCAGCCCGGGCCCCGGATTCTTCGGCAGCAGCGAGGCGATGCTGGGCTTGCCGCGATCCTCGTCGAGGCCGTCGACCAGCAGCACCAGTCGCGCGCCACTGTCCGCGGCCCGCTGGGCGGCCAACTCCAGCAGATGCAGACGCAGCGCGTCGCGATTGCTCCCCGCCCGCGCGAGCGCCGCCGCCTGATCCGGCACCAGCACCGAAAGCTGTTCCAGCACAGCGTCGGTGAACGCATTGTGATCGTCCTGCGCCGCCAGCCGCGAGGTGATGAAGAACGACACCACCCGCACATTCGGCGGCGGATGCAGCGCGAACCACGTCATGATGGCGGTCTTGCCAGCCCACGGTCCCGCCTGCCACCACACGTAAGGCTCGTCGCCCGAACAGAATTCGGCGAGCTCACGGAGTTCGGCCTCGCGATCGAGCAGCCCGTCCGCGGGCGTGAGATCGCGGATCTGCGCCGTATAGGCGGTGGCGATCAGCTCCGGGAGCCCGACTGGCTCGCTGCGGCCGGTCCATCCGGCATTGGCCGCGAGGGCCACCCGTCCGGCCGTACCGCGTTCCAGCGCTTTGGGTTTGGGCATATTGGCGGCGGGCAGCCGGTCGCGCAGTTCGCGGAACAGCACCGACATGGTCAGGTAGCGATCCGCCGTCGGCACCCCGGTGCGGAGGATGTCGAGCATCATGCCCGTGAACGCGGTGCGCCCGCCATCCCCCTTCGCCACCGCGAACTTGGTCTTCTCATCGGTCGCGGTCAGCACGAACGCGCCGTCGATATCGGTGGCCGCGCGCAGGATCTCGCCGTCACCCGCGAGCACCTCGCGTCCGAACGCCTTCCCGCTGTGGCAGCAGTCGAGAATCACCACGACCGCTCCCCGCGCATTGCTCTTGATCCGCGACCGCACGATCGAATAGGGCAGCGCCGTCACATCCGCCTCGTCGGCGCGGGTTCCGGTGTGCGTCAAGTGCAACTGGTTGTCGACGACCACCCCGTGCCCGACGTAGTAGACGAGCAGCAGCCCGGTCGCCGCCCGCGCGGCGGCGGTAATGGTGGCGGCCATGGTCGACCCGTCGGCCGGGTCGAGCACGACATCGATGTGCCGCTCGGGAATTCCGGTCTGGGTCCGCAGGAACTCGGCGAAGTCGGACAGGCTGCGTGCGATCTCCGGAAAGGAGTCGAATCCCGAGTCCGCGTCGTAGTTCGCGGTTCCGATCAATACCGCACGGGTCGCTTCCGGGTCAGGAAGCGTCATCCGGCACCAATCCCACTGTCATCCTCCCCCGCACGGCGTGTCCGCAGAGAGTCTGCCATGGGTGACGAATCGGTGAGAGCCGAACCGGCGTCAGTACGCGCCCTCCCCCCTGGTCACCGCACCGATCGTCTTGGCGATCAGCAGGAGATCCAGGACCATGGACCAGTTTTCGACGTAGGAGAGGTCCAGGCGCATGGCGTCCTCGGGGGTCAGGTCGGAGCGGCCGCTGACCTGCCACAGGCCGGTGACGCCCGGCTTCACCAGCAAGCGCCGCCGCATGACGCCGTCATAGGAGTCGACCTCGCGCCGCACCTGCGGCCGGGGGCCCACGATGCTCATCTCACCGCGCAGCACATTGATGAACTGCGGCAGCTCGTCGAGGGAGTACTTGCGAATCACCTTGCCCACCGGGGTGACTCGCGGATCGTCGCGGACCTTGAAGAACAGCGGGTTGCCGCCGTTCGATTCGATCAGGGCGTTGATGTGCGCCTCGGCGTCGGCGTACATGCTGCGGAACTTGATCATTCGGAACGGCCGACCGTCGCGGCCGATGCGTTCGGACAGGTAGAAGATGGGGCCGCGGCTGTTGAATTTCACCGCCAGCGCGATGACCGCCAGCGCCGGGGCGATGGAGATCAGGGCCGCCAGGGCGAAACAGAAGTCGAAGACGTCCTTGCGAATCGACTTCGCGCGGTCGTATTGCGGCTTCTCCACGTGCAGCATCGGCATGTCCGCGACCACCCGGTGGGTGAGGCGGGTGCCCGCGATGTCGACGAGGCCCGGTGTGACGATGAGTTCGGCGCCGAGTTCGTCGAGTTCCCATGCCATGCGCCGGAAGTCGGCGGGGCCGAGATTGTCGGTGACGGTGACCGCGACGGTGTCGGCCCCGGTGCGGCGGACCGCGTCGATGACATCGTGATCGTTTGCGACAATGGGGATTTCGCGACCCCCGACCTCGAGCACCCGTTCCGCGAGGTCGCCGTCCTCACGGGTGCAGACCCCGATCACCTGGTAGCCGGAGTCGCAGTCCCGGGAGAAGGCCGCCACCATGGCGCGCGCCGACTCGGGGCTGCCGACCACCAGCATGGCGGTGCGGTATTCGCCGCGTGCCCGGCGCGTTGCCACCCAGTAGCGCCACAGTCGGCGCTCGACCATGAGCCCGATCATGCCCAGCGGCAGGGCGATGGCCAGATAGCCGCGGGCGATGTCCACCCGCAGCAGCAGCGACACGATGGCGATGCCGCCGAAGAGCTTGAGCGACGCGGCCACCACGCGTCGGTATTCCTCTGTACCACTGCCGATCACGCGCGGCGACCGAGTGCCGCTGAGCGTGAGGGTGAGCGACCAGGCCACCGCCAGCACCACCGAGACCATGGTGTAGCGCACCTCGAGCGGTAGCTGCGAGGCCAATGGCGGCTCCGTGGCCGTGCCCCCGAATCGAATCCACTGGGCGAATCCTATGGCCAGGACCAGAACAAATAGGTCGCTGACAAATAGCCGACGCGCGTAATCCGCTTGCCAGCGTTCACGATCCGAGCGTGGCGCCGGACGTGGTGGCCGGTGTGCGCGCACGGCGCGACCGGCAGAAACCTCGTAACTCATGAAACGAACGCACCTCCCCCACGGGAGAACTCGGTTCCAATCCCCGCTGATCAGTTCCACGACAGGCTGACGCCGGTTCCCCAAGGGCTTTCAGGACCATGACAACCGATGTGGCCGTCGAATAGTTCGTCGGCCAGAAGGCGAATGTTACACACCTCCGGCGGCGGGCAAGTTCAATCCCGCACGGCCTCAACGTTTCCGAAAAGTAACGGACGCCAACGCGACCGTCGGCACGCCACCCTCCCCCCATTTCCCCTATTCGCAACATCGCAGGTTGAACTACGCAGGACACACCGTGTGAGCTGGGCGAAACCCTTGTAATGCAAGACTCGGAGGTTTGCCGACCGGACGCCCGGTTCTGCGAGTCGCAGAAATACAGTCGATTTGGCACCATCCGTCACCCGCTTACCCCGGTAGCGCGGAGCAATCCTGTTGTAACGTAAGGCCGGACCGAGCCGACCACAGGTCATCCGGTGCTGCGCGGGCAGCCCGGGCTCGGTGAAAGGTGGGGAATCTTCGTGCAATGTCGTCTCTGCGACTCCAAGAGCTTGATCAGCATTCTTGATCTAGGTGCCACGCCGCCCTGCGAGAAATTTCTCACGGCCGACGAACTGGACCTGCCGGAATCGACATATCCGCTGCATCTGCGGCTCTGCGAGAACTGTCTGCTATTGCAGATTCCGGCGCTCATTACCCCGGAAGAGACATTTACGGAATATGCGTACTTTTCGTCCTTCTCCGACAGCTGGGTTCGGCACGCGAAACTCTTTGTGGATCAAGCAATCACACAGCTAAATCTGAACGGCGATAGTTTCATTATCGAGGTGGCGAGCAACGACGGCTACCTTCTGCAGCACGCCGTGGCCGCCGGGATCCCCTGCCTCGGCATCGAGCCGTCGGTGAATGTCGGTGCGGCAGCGCGGGATCGGGGTGTGCCGACCGAGACCGCCTTCCTCGACGAGGAGTTGGCCGCCCGGGTGCGCGCCGAGCACGGGCCCGCGAACCTGGTGGTGGCCAACAACGTCTACGCCCACATCCCCGATCTGCTGGGCTTCACCCGCTCGCTGCGGGCGCTCATGGCCGAGGACGGCTGGCTGTCCATCGAGGTGCACCACGCCCTGAACCTGGTGGCGCTGGCCCAGTTCGACACCATCTACCACGAGCACTTCCAGTACTACACGCTGCTGTCGGCACAGCGGGCCCTCGCCACCGCGGGCCTCGAGGTGGTCGATTGCGAACTGATCGGCACGCACGGTGGTTCGCTGCGCGTCTGGGCGCGGCCCGAGGGCGTGGGCACCCCCACCGCGCGGGTCGCCGAGGTCCTAAAGCTGGAGGCCGACGCCGGTTTGCACGAGGTCGCGGGCTATCTCGAACTGCGCCCCGACACCGAGCGGGTGCGGCAGGATCTGCTGCGATTCCTGTTGGAGGCCAAGGCTTCCGGCAAGCGCGTCGTCGGTTACGGCGCGCCCGGCAAGGGCAACACCCTGCTCAACTACTGCGGTATCCGGACCGATCTGCTCGAGTACACCGTGGACCGAAACCCGTACAAACACGGCAGGTTCACGCCCGGCACCCGGATTCCGATACACGAACCGGAGCGGATCGACGCCGACCGCCCGGACGTGGTGCTGGTGCTGCCCTGGAATCTGGAACGGGAGATCACCGCGCAGCTGCGGCACGTCACCGACTGGGGCGGCGAACTCGTCTATCCCCTTCCCCATCTTCATCATGCGACGTTCGACGATGCCGCCGCATCCATTCAGGCTGAGAGGTAAGCGAAGTGAAGGTCGTACTGTTCTGCGGCGGTTACGGCATGCGCATGCGAAACGGCACCGAGGACGTCATCCCCAAGCCCATGCAGATGGTGGGCCCGCGCCCGCTCATCTGGCATGTCATGCGCTATTACGCGCATTTCGGGCACAAGGACTTCGTGCTGTGCCTGGGTTACGGGGCCACCCACATCAAGAACTTCTTCCTCACCTACCAGGAGTCGGTGTCCAACGACTTCGTCATCCGCGGCGGCAAGGTCGAACTGCTGCAGTCCGATATCAGCGACTGGACCATCACCTTCGTCGACACCGGGGTGGAGTCGCCCATCGGTGAGCGGCTGCGCCGGGTGCGCAAGCATCTCGAGGGCGAGAAGTACTTCCTGGCCAACTATGCCGACGTGCTCACTGACGCGCCCCTGGACGAGGTGATCGGCCAGTTCCAGGCGTCGGGCGCCGCGGCCTCGATGATGATCGTGCCGCCGCAGTCCTCCTTCCACTGCGTGGACGTGAACGGCGCGGGCGAGGTCAAGAACATCACGCCCGTCTCGAAGCTGCCCATCTGGGAGAACGGCGGCTATTTCGTACTGACCCAGGAGATCTTCGATCACCTGCCGCCCGGCGGCGATCTGGTGGAGGACGCCTGCGGCGCGCTGGCCGAGCAGGGTCGGTTGTTCGGGTATCAGCATCACGGGTTCTGGAAGCCCGCCGACACCTTCAAGGAGCGTGCCGAGTTGGATGCCGGATACCAGCAGGGCGATCGGCCGTGGATGGTGTGGGAGCGTGCCGCCGCGGGTGACCGCACCGCATGATCCGACTCGACACCGGCGCGATCTCCGAGATCGCGCTGCTGGCAGCCCATTGCGATGATCTCGCCATCGGGCTGGGTGGCACGCTGCTGTCGCTCGCCGATTCCGTTCCGGGGCTTCGGGTCCGGGCGCTGATCCTCACCGGTGCTGGCACCGAACGGGAGGACGAGGAGCGGGCGGCACTCGAATCCTTCTGTCCGGGTGCGGATCTGGATGTGCGCATCCTGGATCTGCCGGACGGCCGCACGCCCGTGCACTGGGAGCGCGCCAAGGAGGCGGTCGGCGAGCTGCGGCGCGACGGCAACGCCCAGGTGGTGTTCGCGCCGCATCGCGACGACGCGCATCAGGATCACCGGCTGCTGGCCGAGTTGGCCCCCACCGAGTTTCGCGACCACCTGATCCTCGGCTACGAGATCCTCAAGTGGGAGACCGATACTCCGCGGCCCACCCTGTTCCATCCGCTGTCGGAGATCGTCGCGCGGCGCAAGGCCGAGCTGTTGATGAAACACTATCCCTCGCAACGCGATCGGGATTGGTTCGACGAGGAGTCGTTCCTGTCGCTGTGCCGCTTGCGCGGGGTGCAGTGCCGCGCCCGCTACGCCGAGGCGTTTCTGCTCGAGAAGGCCACCATCACTTTCGGAGGTGCATAGTCATGCGCGTGCTCGTCACCGGGCATCAGGGGTATCTGGGCACCGTCATGGTGCCGCTGCTACAGCGGGCCGGTCACGACGTGACCGGCCTGGACAGTGGGTATTTCGCGGAATGCGTGCTGGGTGAGGCCCCGCCCGCGCCGCCGAGCATCGAGGTGGACCTGCGCGACGTGACCGTCGAGCAGCTGACCGGATTCGACGCGGTCGTGCATCTGGCGGCGCTGTCGAACGATCCGCTGGGCGCGCTGGCCCCGCAGATCACCTACGACATCAACCATCACGCCTCGGTGCGGCTGGCGCGGCTGGCCAAGGAGGCCGGGGTGCGCCGATTCCTCTACGCCTCCACGTGTTCGGTGTACGGGGCGGCCGGGGATGGTCTGGTGACCGAGGACGCGCCGCTGCGTCCGCTCACGCCCTACGCCGAATCCAAGGTTCGGGTCGAGGACGATGTGGCCGCCATCGCCGACTCCGGCTTCTCCCCCGTGTTCCTGCGCAATGCCACCGCGTTCGGGTTCTCCCCGCGGCTGCGCGCCGATATCGTGCTCAACAATCTGGTCGGGTACGCGGTGCTCACCGGCGAGGTGAAGGTGCTCTCCGACGGCACGCCGTGGCGGCCGCTGGTGCACGC
Source organism: Nocardia sp. CDC160 (assembly GCF_035818795.1). NCBI lineage: Bacteria > Bacillati > Actinomycetota > Actinomycetes > Mycobacteriales > Nocardiaceae > Nocardia > Nocardia sp. CDC160. The sequence continues at coordinate 260,935 of NZ_JAYKYT010000005.1, forward strand.
GCAGGACATCGCGTGGGCGTTCGCCACCTGTCTGGAAGCGCCCGCCGAGGCCATTCACTGCCGCGCCTACAACGTCGGCACCGAGGCCAACAATCTGACCGTGGCGCAGATCGCGCAGGCGGTGGTCGACGTGGTCCCGGAATCCACGTTGGTCATCACCGGCGAGAGCGGCGCGGACCCGCGCTCCTACCGGGTCGACTTCGGTTATGCCCGCAAGGAATTGGGTTTCGAGGCACAGTGGAGCATTCCCGACGGCGCGGCGGAGCTCTATCGCGAGTACACCGCGCGCGGGCTCACCTCCGAGGCCTTCTTCCAACGGTTCACGCGGCTGGCGCATCTGAAGTCGCTGAAGGAAGCCGGGGTGCTCGACGACGAGCTGCGTCGGATCAGGACCGAGGTGTGAGGTGATGGGCGGCGAGCAGCTCGCGCCACGAGCCCGCGCCCGCGTCCCGCGCCGACACCACGGTCACCGGCTGCGGCCAGGCAATGGCCAGATCCGGGTCGTCGAACGCGACACCCAGATCCTCGGCCGGGTCGTGCGGGCGATCGATGCGGTAGCAGACATCGGCGATGTCGGTCAGGGCCTGGAAGCCGTGCAGGAACCCCGGCGGGACGTAGAGGTGACGGAAGTCGGTGTCGTCCAGCAGGAATGCCTGCTGGCGGCCGAACGTCGGCGAGTCGGGCCGGATGTCGACCAGGACGTCGTGGACCGCGCCGTGCGCGCAGCGCACCAGTTTGGCCTCGCCCCGGCCGGAGCGGCCGTGCATGCCGCGCACCACGCCCTTGATCGAACGCGACTGCGAGTCCTGCACGAAGCTCGCCGACAGGCCGGGCGTGCCCAGGTGGGCGTCGAACTCCTCGGCGTCGAAGGTTCGGGTGAACAGGCCGCGGTCGTCGCGGTACGGCTGCGGGGTCAGGAGCAGGACATCGGCGAGGTCGGTCGATTCGATACGCACCGGGTCATCGTGCCATGAGCGGCGAACCGTTGTACGGGTGTCGCGGCTGCGGGCTGGGGCCGCTGGTGCGGGTGCTGGATCTCGGGAAAATGCCTGCGGCGGACGACTTTCCGAGTCTGGAGTCGGCGGGGCGGCAGACCGAGGCGGCGCACGCGCTGGCCATGGACCTGTGTGCCGGGTGCGGGCTGGCGCAGCTGGCCGAGGACGACACGGTCACCGCGGAACCGCGCGGGGTGGAACCGCAGGCCCTGCGGGACCAGGCCGCGGACGCGGTGTCCCGGGTCGCGGCGGGCGGGTGGCTGCCCGGCGGCGGGACCGTGCGGGAGTTCGGGAGTCCGCACGGCGGCAGCTGGCTGCCGCTGCTGACCGAGCGCGGCTACACCGTGACCGAGCGGCCCGCGGACGTCGTGATCGACTGCTTCGGCATCATGCACGAGCCGCATCAGCGGGTGGCGTTCGCGCAGCGGGCGGCAGCCGTCGCGCCGGGCGGAGTGCTACTGCTGCAATTCCATTCGCTGCACGTCATCGTGCGCCAGGGGCAGTGGAATGCGCTGCGGCACGGGCATTTCGCGTACTACTCGATGGCCGCGCTGCAGGAGCTGCTGCGGTCGGCGGGGCTGGTGGCGGTCACCGCGTGGGAGTTCTCCCTCTATGGCGGCACGGTATTGGTGGCGGCGGTGCACGCGCCCGCCGACGCCGATCCCTCGATCGCCCGTATTCGCGCGGTGGAGGCCGCGGTCGCGGATCCGGCCGTGGTGCGCGGACTCCAGCAGGCCGCCGATCGGCAGGCCGCGGCGCTGCGACGCTGGCTGGAGACCGAAACCGCCTCCGGCAGGACCGTTTACGCCTACGGGGCCGCCTCCCGCGCGGTGACCCTGCTGCATCTCGCGGGCGCGCATCGCGGACTGCTCGCGGGGGTCGCCGACGCGTCCCCGGGCAAGCAGGGACGCCGCATGCCCGGCACCGACATACCAATTCTGTCTCCGGCCGAACTCGTTGCCGCGCAGCCGGATCGGGTGTTCCTGACCCTTCCCGACCTGTTGCCGGAGGTCTCGTCCCGGTGGCCCGAGCTGGACGGGAGGTGGATCGTCGAAGTGCCCGAACCACTATGAAAGCCAGCAATCTTCGCCCGGCAGCGACATGAGTCCACCGGGCGCGCAACTCGTCGGCCTGTGATACCGATCATGCGATTGCGGCCACACGCAGGGGAATTGAGTGGGATAGTCTCAGCGTGGGGTCGATCACGACCGAGGGGGACGGGGGGACGTATACCCGCGTCCTGAGCACACAGGGGAATCATCAAGCACGCGTAGGCATTACGCAGCTACACCTGATGAGGGAATGGGAATTATCATGCGCAATAACAAGACTGCGCTTTCGCGCACCGCCGTCGTCGCGGTCGCGGGCACCATCGGCCTCGCGCTGAGCGGCGGCACCGGCGCCGCCGCGGTGGATGCCACCAACCAGATCGTCGACCAGCAGGGCCGGACGGTCCAGGCCATCTCGGCCGACACTCGCATCGACTGGGTGGCGCCGTTGGACGGCAACCCGCTCACCCGCGAGTGGTTCCACAGCGGCAAGGCCTGTTTCAAGGTCGATGTCCCGGCGGGTGATCCGTGGACCGGCCACATCACCATCGGCTACCAGGTCGGCTACCCGGCCACGCTCTCGGGCAAGATCTCCTTCCAGTACCAGACCCCCGGCCTGGAACTGGAACTCGGCAAGGACGGCCCGAAAGCGGATGTCTTCAACCTGATCCCGACCCTGGGCATTCAGCTCGATGTCGGCTTCGGCCCCGGCATCCAGTCCGTCGACGCCGCGGGCGGCGATGTCTCCGGCACCGACGGCTGCATCACCATGTCCGGTTTCCACGGCACCGTCACCGGTGTCTTGGGCACCACCACCATCCGACCCTTCGTCCGCCTGGTGAGCAGCTCCGGCGACACCGTCGTCGCCTACGGCCCGCTGTCCAGCATCTGATCCACCGGGTCCGGGTGGCCCCCGCGCCTCGGCGGCCACCCGGACCCGCTCTCCACCGGCGGGTCCGAAGGCCTTGGCGCAGAGAGGATTCCGCGCCGGTCAGTGCAGGATTTCGGGGCGGCGCAGGGCCGTGGCCACGGCGCGGACGCGGACTCGTTCGGCGGCGGCGCGGGCCAGGCGGAGATCGCCGCCGAGGACGGCGCCACGGCCCACGTACTGCGGGTATTCCGAGCCCAGGCGGTGGTGGAAGAGCAGCATTTCGGTGAGCTTGCTGACCGTCGAGGTGTTGCTGCACAGATTGAAGCTGGAATTGCGCCAGGCGGCGAGGATTTCGGGCATGCCGTAGAAGTCACCGAAGGCACACACGCGCGCGAACAGGTCGACATCCATGGGGAAGACCAGGTCGCCGCGGAAGCCGCCGACGCGGTCGAAATCCTGGCGGCGGAACATGGCGGCCGCGGTGGGGCCGAAGTCCGCGGGGCCGCGGTGGACGATGGTGCGCATGAGGGCGCGGGCGTGGCGGCGGCCGAGCAGGTTGGGCAGGCCGAGATCGGTGTCCTCGACAGCGCCGTTCTCGTCGATGACCTGGAATTTGGACGAGCAGATGGCGATGCCGTTGTCGCCCATGACTTCGAGCTGCCGGTCGAGCGCGCCGGGGAGCAGAATGTCGTCGGCGCACACGACCTTGACGAAGCGGCCCGAGCTCAGCGAGACGGCCTTGTTCCAGTTCTCGCCGATGGGCAGGGTCTCCTCGTTGCGATGCACGCGTACGCGCTTGTCGTCGAAGGATTTCGCGATGACGCCGGTGTCGTCGGTGCTGGCATTGTCCAGCACGAGGATCTCGGCGTCGGTGTCCTGGTCGAGAATCGAGCGCAATGTCGTCTCGAGGGTCCGCCCGGAATTGTAGGCCGGAACGCACACCGAAAGGTTCTTCATCTATTCCCCCTGAACTGGTTCGGCAATGTCGCCGGGCAGGCCCTCACCTCCCGCTACCAGCCCGTACACCCGATCCAGGCCCGCGCGACCGGCGTCGATCTGCTCAACTGCCTTCTGCTGCAGCGTATCCCGCAGTTCCGGCGCGGACTCCCACAATTGCCGAATGGCACGTGTCAATTCGGCATCGAGATTGTCCACGTCGAGATGCACGATCCGCAGCCCGGCGGCGCCGGTGTCGGTGTCGAACATGTCGGCCAACCCATAGAATTTGTCGTCGTAGTACTGGGAGGCCGTTACAGCCACCGCCGGAATCCCCTGGGAGAGCGCGAAAACGGCCAGGTGGTAGGCGCTGGTCACCAGCACCCGGCAGCGTGAGACCTGACGCGCCACATCCTGCGCGGTGCCCGCGCGGCTGATGACCGGCCGGGTGCGGGCGGCACCGGCCAGCAGCGGCAGGGTGTGGCGACGATCCTCGTCGTCGTATTCGGAGATGATGAGCGGGGCCAGCGCGGTATCCAGCTGCGCGGCCTCGCGGCGCACGACCGCGCCGAGAGTGTCGCGGGCCGAGTCGGTCACCTTGGAGTAGTCCGAGATGCGCAGGCACAGACCGAGATCGGTGCCGATCTCCGGCCGCCGCAGCCGGTAGGCGAATTCGACCGCGTCATCGCCGGTGACCAGGATCTTGTCCTCGGGCACACCGAGTTCGGCCAGCAGTTTGGGTCCGCGCAGGCCCTCGCGCAGGGCGATGAGGTCCACGCCCGGCAGCACCTCGGCACAGCGGCGCAGCAGTTCGGCATCGCGCATGGGGCCCAGGCCCTGGCCGATCATGACATTGGGAATGCCTTGGCGCTGAGCGGCTTCGAGGAGGTTGAGCGTGCGATGCGCCTGGTAGAGATCGACATCGGTCATGTAGCCGCCGCCCTGGGCGATGACCAGATCGGATTCGGCGAGGGCCGTTGGTACCGGCGGCAGGTCGGGCATGCCGGTGAGCTCGGATTCGCTCTCGCCCGTGGCGATCTGATGAACTTCCCTGCGGGCCCAGTTCTTGACGCCGCGCAGATAGTGCTTGGGCACCTCGGTGACGGCTCGCCACCGCAGGGCGGCGGGGCCGATCAGGTGGATTCCGGCCTGCGCGTCCAGCATGCCCGCGAAACCGCCGCTGCCCCACCGACCGCCGCTGTGGGCGACCACAGGTTCGGCCTGCGGCAGTACGCCCCGCAGAATGCGCGGTTCGTCGGTGAGCATGCCGATGCGGGCCTGCGGCCAGCGGTCCCGCAGGCGTTCGACGGTCATCACCATCATGGCGATGTCGCCCCTGTTGCGTAACCAGTACTCGCCATTGTCGACGAGCACCCGCACTGTCCCGGCACCATCCCCCGCGCCAGAGTTCCCCACGCGATGTCCTTCCGACGCTCGGTTCCGAGCAATTCGCAGCGAATCTATCGCAGGACCAGTCTCTTCCGCTACACGAGAAACAGACCGCTGGTCAGCGAAATCGATTCGCTCACAAGATCATCCAGGGTGGCCGAAACCGGTCTGATCAACCCGACAGTCCCGGATGGTCAGCCCGACAGCCCCGGGATGGTCAGCTTGCTGCACAGCCAGCGGCCATTGACGTAGTCCATGGCCATCGGCGTGGTCAGGGTGCGCTGATTGGTGTCCTTGCCGTTCACGGTGTCCACCAGATCGAAGACCCCGTTCAGTTCGTAATGCGTGTCACCGCCGGAGGTGACGGTACATTTTCCGCCGGTGGAGCGGGTGTGGTCGCCAGACTCCAGCAGCAACCGAACGGTGGGCAGCAGGGTCTGCAGGGTGCTCTTCCAGCTTCCGGTCGCCCCGTCCTCGACCTTGGTCTGCCAGGCGTCGCCATTGCCGTAGTCGTAGGTGTTCATCAGCTGCCCGTAGTCGCAGGCGGCCTTGGTGGCGGCGTCCTTGGAGACATCTTCGGCGACCGGTGATTGCTGTCCACCCGAGCTGACCGCCGAACCCGAGCCGCCGAAATGTATTGCGCCCGTGCCGACCGCGGCGCCGAGACCACCGGCAAGGGCGAGCACCACGACAAAGGCGGCGATCAGGCGTTTGTGTCCGCGTCGAGGCGCGGTGGGACTCGACTCGGCCGGGACGGCGTCGACCGGACCCGGCCCATTCCGCACCGGGCCGTACGCCCGCGCGGGCGCGGCCAGGTGGTGCGACTGCGAATTGACCTGCGTCGGCGGCGGTCCGGGCGGCGGCTGCGTGGGCATGCTGGGCTTGGTGGTCGCACCGGTGAACTTGCTCGGATCCAGGCCCATCCGCGATGGCGCGGAGCCGATATTCGGCGGCGCACCGACATTCAGGGGCGCACCGACATTCAGGGACGCACCGACATTCGGCGCGCTCCCGGCCGTCGCGGTGAGGGCCTGCGCGGCGGCGGCCGCGAGTTCCCCGCAGCTGCCGTAGCGCTGGTCCCGGTTCTTGGCCAGCGCGCGCTCGATGACATGGTCGAAGGCGGGCGGGACGGCGGGATTCACCAGGTGCGGGTGGGGGATCTCCGCGCCGAGATGCGCGGCCACCAGTTGGGCGGTGGTCTCGCCCGGATAGGGCAGCCGCCCGGTGAGCATGTGAAACAGCGTGCAGCCCAGGGCGTAGACGTCGGCCCGGTGGTCGGTGTCGGTGCGCAGCTCGAACTGTTCGGGCGCGGCGTACTGGAAGCTCGCGTACATCTCGCCGGTTCGGGTCAGCGCGCTGGTGTGATCCACCGCCTTCGCAATCCCGAAGTCCGCCAGATACACCCGCTGATCCGGCCCCCAGGCCAGCAGAATGTTCGCCGGTTTCACATCCCGGTGCAGCACCCCGGCCCGATGCGCGTGGTCCAGTGCCCGCGCCGTCTCCCCGATGATCCGTACCGCGTGATCCGGCCGCAGCGGCCCGTCCCGCAGCACCGCCGACACATCGGTCCCCTCGATGTACTGCATGGCCATCCAGAGCCGATGCTCGTCATCCCCCCGCGCATACACCGCGACGATATTCGGATGCGACAGCCGCGCGGCCGTATCCGCCTCGCGCAGGAACCGCGCCCGCACCTCCGGATCATCGGCCTTCCCCGACGCCAGCAGCTTCAACGCGACCGGTCGCGGCAGGTCCCGGTCGCGGGCGAGGTACACCTCCCCCATCCCGCCCACGCCCAGCAGCCGCTCCACGGTGTACCCCGCGAAAACCTGCCCGTGCGCGAGTGTCCGACCCACCGTCTGCCTACCTCCGACCACGTCCTGCTGCCGATCACCGTAACGCAGATCCGGCAGCACGGCGTTGTCGTTAACCGCGGTGCTCGGCCACCCCGTCCGAGGCGATCAGGGAGCCGCTCAGCGCGGAGCTTTGTCCGGTTCCCGACGCTGGGAGGTCCTTGATCTCGTTGTCGCCGTGGGGCATCGCGACGCGGTCCGCTCGCGGGAGGGTGGGTGCGCGGACGGCGGCGAAGGCGGTGGCGAACTCGGCCGCGCGGGTTGCGGGCACCCGGATCGAGATGGTGCGACGAATTGTCATGGAATACAGGGTAGGCGGCGGGAAATGGCCGTTCAGGACCGGGCGGCCGGTTGGTTGCGGATCGATAGCCCGCCTGGCGGGACGGATTGACATACACTTGCGCTGCAAGGGCATTCGGACGTTGCGATTGGTCGCGATGGGTTCGGATGTGGGTGACGACCCGGGGGTGAGGGTTTTGGTGCGACCCATTCGGGTGTTCATGACGGGGGCGGAGTGGTTTTCGTCCGCTCACGGGGGGCTCAATCGGTACTTCACCGATTTGCACGGCGCCTTGGCGAAGATTGACGAGATCAGTGTCAGCGCAAAGGCTTTCGGAGACGCACCGGTCGGTGCGGGCTCCTGGGGACCGACCGGCGGGTCGACGCTCACGCGGGCCCGGGCGGCCTTTCTCGATCGCGACGCGCTCACGCCCGGGACCGTATTGGATCGGCACTTCTGTCTGTACGGACCGTTGGCCGTGCGGAATCCGCTGGTCGTGCACTTTCACGGGCCGTGGGCGGCCGAGAGCCGCCTGGCCGGGGAGGGCGCGAAGGCGGTGCGGGCCAAGTATTTCGTCGAGCGGCTGCGCTATGCCCGCGCCGATCGGTTCGTCGTGCTGTCGGACCACTTCAAGCGGTTGCTGGTCGGCGACTACGGGGTTCGGGAGGGCAAGGTCGCGGTGATTCCGCCCGGGGTCGATCTGGATCGCTTCCAGGTCCCCGAGGACACCGCGGACACCGGGACCGTGCTGTGTGTGCGGCGGCTGGAGAAGCGGATGGGGATCGACGTGCTCATTCGCGGCTGGGCCGAGGTCGTCGCCGAGCATCCGGACGCCCGGCTGGTGATCGTCGGAACCGGTAGTGCCGAGGCCGAATTGCGCGCACTGGCCGCGCGACAGCCGTCGATCCGGTTCACCGGCTCGGTGTCCGACGACGAGCTCACCGAGCTGTACGCCCGGGCGGATCTGACCGTGGTGCCGTCGCTGGCGCTCGAGGGGTTCGGGCTCATCGCCCTGGAATCCCTGGCCGCCGGACGCGCACCCGTGGTGTCCGACTGCGGTGGATTGCCCGATTCGGTCCGGGATTTGGACGCGTCCCTCATCGTGCCGCCGGGTCGGGCCGAGGCGCTGGCCGCGCGGATCATCGCCGCCCTGAACGGCACTCGTCCCGACCCGAAACAGTGCCGCGCGCAGGCCGAGGCGTTCTCCTGGGCGGTCGCGGCGCGTCGGCATCGGGATCTCTACGCGGAGCTCGTCGGCCGATGACCGCGATGAAGGCCGTCTTCCTGGCACACACCGCGGCTCCCTCGGGAGCCGAATTGGCGACGCTGCGCCTGGTTTCGGCCATGCCCGCCGGACGATGCGCGGTGGTGTACACCGAGGACGGCCCGATGCTGCGGCTGATGGCCGAGCGCGGCATCCCCACGCGGTTGGTCCCCAATGATTTCGACTCCCGTGCCATGACCATCGACAAGGCCGGGGTCCGCAGCCTGGCGATCGGCGCGCTGGGTCTGCTGCGGCTGGGCTGGCGGTTGGGGGCCACGGTGCGCGAGCTGGACGCGACCGTGCTGGTCGCGGGCAGCACCAAGGCCCTGCTCATGGGTGCGGTGGCGGCCGGGCGGGCCCGGATTCCGCTGGTCTGGCATGTGCACGACCGGATTTCGGCCGACTACTTCGGCCGCTGGCTGGCCTTGATCATCCGGGTGCTCGGCTGGACGGTGGCGCGCGGCGTCATCGCCAACAGCCGGGGGACCCTCGCCTCGCTCTACACCTGGCGGCGCCGCGCCCTCGTCGCCTATCCGGGCGTCGAGTTCGCCGACGCGGCTGAGCCCCCGGAACAGCGCCCCGCCGCCGAGACCATTGTCGCGGTGGTCGGCCGCCTCGCCCCGTGGAAGGGCCAGGATCTGTTCCTGCGCGCCCTGGCCGACGTGAAAAACCTTCCGCGCGAAGTCTTTCTGGTCGGCGGCACCTTCTTCGACGAGGAGTCCTACCGCGCCGAGCTCGAGATGCACGCCACCGCGCTGGACCTGCCGGTCACCTTCACCGGGCACGTCGACGATCCGGAATCGTATCTGCGCCATGCCGATATCCTCGTGCACTGTTCGGTGCTGCCCGAACCCTTCGGCCAGGTGGTGGTCGAGGGCATGCACGCGGGGTGCGCGGTCATCGCCACCCGGCCGGGCGGGCCGGAGGAGATCGTCGAACCGGGCGTCAACGGACTGCTCGTCACGGCCGGGGACCGCGGTGCGCTGACCCGCGCCCTGGATACCGTCATCGCCGACCGGGAACTGCGCGCCAAACTGGCCGACGCCGCGCGCGTGCGGGCCCGGGATTTCGATGTGGCCGAGTCCGGCCGCGCCGTGACCGCTTTCCTGTCCGACATCCCGCGAAGGCGGTGGCGGCGTGGATGATCCCACCGATCCGCTACCGGCCTACGACCCGCCGACCGAGCAGCTACAGAGCCTCGGCACACTCGGCAGGCTGCGGCAGCGCCGCCACCTGCGGCACCGGATCCCGGACGTCGACCAGCAGGACGGCGCGTTCGAGCACGACGAGTCCCAGCACGAAGCCGGGTCGGTGGGCCACCGCCCCGGACCGGCCACCGCCAACGGTTTCGAGCCAGGCTTCGAGCACGGAAGCGGCTGGAACGCGGTCTCTTTCGAGGAGTCCCGGGCCGCCCGGTACGCCGCGCCCTCGCGCGGGCCGGTGCTGCCCACCTTCTACGGCGATCCCTACGAACCGCCGACCGTCCAACTGCCGAAGCTCAGCCCCACGGCCCGGGACGCCACGGGTGCGTACACCCCGTCCGCCGGGGACGAAACCTCCGGCGCGGCAGACCATGCCGAGGCCGATGGTCGGCATCGCAAAGCGGTCGGCGGACTCGGCGGTCTCGGCAGCATCCTCCGCGATATCGGCCTGGTGACCTTCGGCAAGTACGGGCAGTACGTCATCACGCTGGTCACCGTGCCGCTGCTGGCCCGCATGCTCGGACCCCACGGCACCGGCCTGCTGGCCATCGGCATGTCGTCCTATTTCATCGGCTCGCTCGCCGTGGATCTGGGCGTCACCTCGTTCCTGGCCGCCAAGGTGTCCGACGACGATCCGGGCCATCGCGAGGTGAACCGGCTGCGCGGCACCTATCTGGCCATTCGCGCGACGACCTTGACGATCATCGGCGCGGCGCTGCTGGCGAGCGTCGCGGTCGGGGTCTCGCCCAAACTGCACATGGTGCTGCTGGGATTGTTCGCCGGTGGCTTCTGGTCGATCTCGGAGGACTGGCTGCTCATCGGCCAGGGCAGATTCGGCAGCTCGACCATGTATCAGGGGGTCGGCCGCATCGGCTATCTCGGACTGCTGGTGGGTCTGCTGCCGCACTTCCCCAGCGCGTCGATCGCCGTGCTGTGCCTGCTGATCTCGTCGGTCGCCACCGTCGGGCTGACCTGGTGGGACTCCTTCCGCAAGTTCGGCCCGCCCGCCCGGCCCTACGGCGTGAAGGCCGTACTGCGCATGGCCGCACCGATTTTCACCTCGCGGCTGCTGGTCACCGGTTACGGCCAGGGCTCGGCCGCGGTGTACGGCGCGGTGCTCGAGGCGGCCTCGCTGGGCCTGTACTCCGCGGGCGACCGGCTGGTCCGCGCGATTCAATCCACCCTGGATCCCATCGGATTCGCGCTGCTGCCCCGCATGGCCCGGCGCAGCTCCCACGACCAGTTCTGGCGCAATCAGATCCAAATGCTGATCGGCTGTGTGACCCTGGCCAGCCTGGCCGTCGTCTCGGTGTGGGTGATGGCCCCGATCCTCATCCACCTCATCTACACCGACGACTTCAACGGCGCGATTCCCATGCTGCGCGTGGAGATCCTGATTCTGCCCGCCACCACGATCACCTCGTATGTGACCACCGCCGTCCTGCCGGTCAAGCAGGACACCATCGGTGTGCTGATCGGGGCGATCATCGGCACCTGCATCGCGGGGGTGGCGCTGACCGCCGCGTGGCGCACGCAATCGGTATGGACCCTGGTGTACGGCACCGTTTCCGCGGAAATCGGTGTCGCATTGTGGTACATCATCCGGGTGCGATGGCTCATGGTCCGGGAACGGACCACCCGGCGGGGACCGGTCGAGCCGACCACCGCACTGCTTACCAAGGGGGATCCAGCGTGAAAGTGCTCTTCGTCGGGGACGACTGGGTGGGTAGCAATGCGCGCTCACTCGCCGACGGATTCCGGCAGGCGGGGCACGAGGTGGTGGTGATCGATACGACCTCGGTCACGCTGCCCGCCCGATTGTCGCCGCCGTGGGTGTATTCGAAGCTCGCGCACCGCCGGGCACCGTGGGATGTCGAGGCGCTCCATCGCGAGATCGAGGCGGCCGCGCGCGAATTCGCGCCGGACATGCTCTTCGCGTTCAAGGCGGTGCATCTGGACCAGCGGCGGCTGCTGAGCGCGCCCGCAGGTCTGCACGTGCACTACAGCCCCGATGACGTGTCCAATCCGTACAACACCAGCCCGGAATACCTGGCACACGAGCCGGAATGGGATCTGATCGTCACCACCAAGTCGCACAATGTCGCCGAGCTCGCCGCCCGCGGCGTCCGGAACGTGAAATTCGTTCGTAGCGCTTACGATCCGGCGCTGCACTATCCCGTCGCGCGCCGCGGTGTCCGCCGGTATCTGGTCGGATTCATCGGCGCGGTCCGTCCCGACCGTCAAGGGCTCTTGATCGAGCTGGCCCGGGAACACCGGGGGGACATGCTCTTACGCGGTCCGGGCTGGCGGCGCGTGCGTCCGCTGTGGCGGACCGGTGCCGATATCGGCGGTGCGGTCTACGGCGAGCACTTCTCCGCCGCCATCGCCGCCGTCACCGCCAATCTGGTGCTGCTCAACTCGGACAACCGCGATACTCACACCTGCCGGACCTTCGAAGTTCCGGCCGCCGGTGGACTTTTCGTCGGCGAGCGCACCGACGAGCACGCCGAGCTGCTACAGGACGAGGCCGAATGCTTCCTGTTCTCCGGCCCGGCCGAACTGCGGGACATCCTGCGGCGCTGCGGCAGACATCCGGATCAGGTGGCCAAGGTGGCCGAGGCCGGGCACCGCCGCATCGCCGCCGAGGGGCACCGCTACGTCGATCGCGCCCGCGAGATCGTCGATGCGCTGGCATGAGGAACGGACCGAAAAGATCGGCCGCGCAGTCGGGTAACGCCCGGGCACGCGGCGCGGACATACGGGTGATGGGAGAGTGATGGCCTCCGCACAAGTCGCCGTATTCCTCGTCGCCGCCGCGCTGGCGACGATTGTCGTGGCCGCGATGTACCTCCCCGGTGTCGCCCGGGTGTTCCTCATCGCGCAGACCGCGCACTGGTCGCTGTCCTATGTCGCGCGTCCGGTGGTGCTGCTGTGGGTCCAGCCCGTGCCCAGCTTCGGCGACAACGTGCCCGACCCGCGGCTCTACGAGTACGGCTACGACCTGGGCATCACCGCCGTGCTGCGGCCGGTGATCTTCGGATTGTGGTTCTACACCGCGCTCGTCGTCGCCTACGTCCTGTGGGTGCGGCTGCGCCCGCGCGCAACCGCGCCGCGCGTCGCGCCTTTCGCGGGCGATCCGACCTTCACCCAGACGCTGATCCTGCTCTACGGCATCGGCACGCTGGGCCGCCTGGCCGCCTACGCCACCGGAAGCAGCGGCAAGGCAGGCGAATTGGAGAGCCCGAATCCGGTCATCAACCTGGTCACCATTCTGGCCACCATCGGCGCGGTCGGCCTGATCGTGTTCTACCGCAACGATTCCGCGCGCACCACCGCCCTGATGGTCGGCGCGCTGGTGTGCGGCGAGCTGGTCTGGACGGCGATCGTGCAGTCCAAGACCCCGATCATGGGCGCGGCCCTGGCCATCGCCGTGCGCTTCGCCATGACCGGCTGGACCCGGGTCAATGTGATCGGGGTGTTCGGCATCATCGGCCTGGCCCTGGGTGGCTTCGGCTGGCTGCAGTCGCTCAAGTCCACCGCCACCGCCAAAGCCGATGCGGCACAGGTGGATGCGCAGTATCCGGCCGTGGTGCACCCGTTCCTGAGCATGCTGCGCCGCTTCGACCTGCTCGAGGCCGCCACCGACTCCTGGTTCGCCGGGCCGAGCTCCTGGCTGACACCGGGTCAGGTGCTCGTGCACGCCTACCAGTCCCTGATCCCGACCCAGCTGCTGGGCGCGGAGAAATTCCGCTCCGGGGCGGCCTGGGCCGAGCAGGTGCGCGGCCGGTCGGTGGACATGTCGACGGTGGAGGTGTCGCTGGCCGAGGGCAATATCAACGAGGGCTACGTCCTGGGCGGCTACGTCGGGGTGGCGGTGGGGGTGACGATCACCTTCGTCCTCCTGCTGATCTGGATTCGCGCCCTCTACAGCAAGAACCTGGCCATGGCCATTCTGGGCCTGTCGGTCATCGAGGTGCCGGTGCTGTTCGAACGCGGCGTCCTGGGCACCGTCGAAATGCTCGGCAAGTATCTGCAGGCCGTGGTGCTGGCGTGGCTGGCGTATCTGGTTGTCGGTGAATTACGCAGACGGATGGATCAGCTGTCGGGGGTTCCGCAGCCATCCGGGAAAACGAGGACAGCGCAATGGGTTTGATCGACTACTGGCGGTTGCTGCGGCGGCGCTGGGCGATAATCGTCGCCGCGGTGGTGATCTGCGCGGGGGCGGCGTACGGCTATGCGGCCAGCTTGCCGACGGAGTACACGGCCTCGAGTTCGGTGTACATCTCCATGGCGACGGGGACCTCGGTCAATGACTCGTACCAGGGCGGACTGGCCGCGCAGCAGCGGGTGCGGTCGTATGTGGATCTGGCCTCCAGCGTCACGGTGGCGACCTATGTGCACGATCAGCTGGGGTTGAAGTCCTCGGTGAACGATCTGCGCGGGCGCATCAGCGCGGTCTCGCCGCCCGCGACGACGATCATCATCATCTCGGTGAAGGACTCCACCGCGGCGGGGGCGCGCACGCTCACCGATGAGGTGGTGTCGCAGTTCCGGGCGCTGGTGTCGCGGCTCGAGGTGATCCAGTCCGATGCCGCGCCCGCCGCGCGCGCCGAGGTCATCGACAAGGCGCAGACGCCGACTCAGCCGAGCGGGCCGCAGAAGAAGCGGTACTACGTCCTCGGCATCCTGGGCGGATTGGTGTTGGGCCTGGGCGCGGCGCTGGTGCGCGACCGGCTGGACAAGCGGGTGCGCACCTCCACCGAGCTGGAAGCCTTTCTGCCGGTGCCGATCCTGGGCATCGTGGACGACGGGCGGCCCGGCGCGGCGGGCGAGCTGCGCCGCCTGCGCACCCGTCTCACCGAGGATCCCGAACGGGTCAGCCTGCTGCTGACCTCCCTGTCCTCGCATTCGGAACCCGATGTGGCGATCGGGCTGGCGCGCACCTTCGCCGACACCGGCTCACGGGTGGTGCTCGTCGACGCCGACACCACCGGCAACGGCTCGACTCGGCGCACGCCCGCGGCGGCCGCGCCCGGGCTGGCGGAACTGTTGCGCAGCAACACAAGTCCGACGAACACCGTGGTGAGCTGGCCGGAGGTGGGGATCAGCGTGCTGGGACTCGGGGGCCAGGACTTCCGCACCGCGGATCTGCTCGATTCCGAGCGGTTCGACGACATCATGTCCAAGCTGCGCAGCGAATTCGACCACATCGTGGTGGAGGCCGCGCCGGTCACCTCGGCGGCCGACGCCATCGCGCTGGCCCGGCGCTGCGACGCCACCCTCGGCGTGATCGAGCTGGGGCCGACCACCTCCAATCAGGTGCGCGGCGCGCTGGCCACCTTCGGCCGCGACAACAAGCGGCTGATCGGCGCGGTCGTCTTCTCCCGGCCGCCAAAGGGTCTCGGCCATGTGCTCAGTCATCCCCTCGATCTGGTCAAGCGGTGATCGAGGAGGCCGGGGGGCAAGACGACAACCGGGCGGACGCCGCCGTGCGACGGCGGCGGCTGCTCGCCGCGGGGCTGGGGGCGGCCGCCATCCTGCCGGTGGCGGCGGCGTGCGCGAAAAGCGATTCGGGCGGAACGGAATTCCGGTCACCGCACGTCACCGATCAGCCGTCGGCGCGAAATGTGAAGGACTTCGGCGCGGTCGGGGACGGGAAGGCCGACGACACCGACGCCTTCCTGGCGGCGGCGAATGTGGGCGACAAGCCGCTGGTGCTCTACATTCCGTCCGGCCAGTACACGCTGAAACGGTTTCCGGCACTGCCGAATTACGCGACCGTCCTCGGCGACGGGGCGGATGTCACGCTGATCAACTACGAGGGCGACGACACGTTCATCTCGTTGCAGCGCAAGCAGCGGATTCGATTCTCGCGCCTGGGGTTCTATCTCTCCGGACCCAAGGCGACGGCGGTGCGGCTCTCGGAGTGCTTCCGCTGCACCTTCGACTCGGTGGTGCTGCGCGGAAATCATCTGAGCGACAACGCACCCCGGTTCCAGGAGCAGCGCGGGCTGGTGCTGGATCAGAACACCGGCGGCACCACCGTCATCAACTCCGATATCAACAACTTCGGGTACGGGATCGTCACCTCGTGCATTCAGAACTATGTGACCGCCTCCAAACTCACCAACAATCACATCGGGGTACTGGGCACCGGCGGCGATCACAATGCCGGATTGGCCTTGGCCAATGTGGAATTCGTGTCCGACAACGACCCCAAGACCACCGACAAGCATGTGGTGGTGGACGGGCCCGCCAATGACTGGTGGCTGACCAACGTGTGGTTCGAGGGCTCGGACACCGCGCTGTCCATCGGCGGACCCGCGGGCGGTCCCGCGCAGTTCGGCCTGGTCAACTGCAAGGTGGCCGCGCGCAAGGTCTGCCTGGACCTGATCCATTGCCGCCAGCCGTATCTGGCCAATGTGCAGTTCGATCCGGATCTGGACGCACCGCCGATCGAGGTGCGCGTGGACCCCAAGGGCGCGGCCGAGGGCACCGCCATCAATCTCATCTCCGGGTCCTACGAGGACGTCGATCCCAAGTCCTTTCCGGACGGATGGCACGTGATCGGGCGCGGGGCCATTCACGGGGCGCGGTTCGCCGGGACGACGGTGGTGCAGGCGACCCAGCCGGATGCCGACATTTTTCAAGTGCAGGAGCGCGACGGCACCGTAATGTCGGCCATATTGAACAGTGGCGCATATCTTTCCGATCGCAGCGAAGGGGGAATCGTGATGAAGGATTCGGCGGGAACGTATTGGCGGCTCTCGGTGGGGACGGACGGGGCGGTCAAGACCTCGTCGCTGGGTAAGCAGCGACCGCGCTCGTGACCGGCGGGTTCACGGGGCCCCGCCGCGGGTTCGCGGGACTGCGCCTGGGCCCGGCGCGGCTGCACGGACGCACCCTGGTGCTGCGGCTGCCGCGCTTCGACGACTTTCCGCAATGGCGACGGCTGCGGTTGAACGACCGCGCGTTCCTGGAGCCGTTCTGGCACACCTCGCCGCTGGACTGGGATGCCCGGCACAGCGAAAAGGCGTGGGTGCGTGAGTGTCTGGAGGCCGCCACCAATGCCCGCACCGGGCGGCGGGTGGCCACCGTCATCGAGATCGACGGCCGCTTCGCCGGGCAGGTGGAGATCGGCAATATCGATCCGCAGGCCCGGCAGGGCGAGATGGGGATCTGGATCGACGCCCGCATGGGTCGGCACGGGTTCGGCGGCATCGCGGCGGGCTTGATCCTCGACTTCGGTTTCGACGTGCTCGGGCTCGAACGCGTCAACGCGCCGATCTCGCCCAGGAACGCGGCGGCGACCAATGGGGCCAAGCAGATCGGATTCGTGCGCGAGGGTCGCATGGCGCTACGGTTCGATGTGGGCGGGGCGCGAACGGACCACGATCTGTGGGCGATGACCCGGGCCGAGATTCCGGACGTGGGATTCACGCGGATGTGGATCGCGCGGACCCTCGCCCACGCGACGGCGGTACCGCCGGAGGTGAACACCGGCCCCGCGGAGTCGGACGGAATACCCGATGCCGCCGTGGTTCTCGGGGTGACGGCCAGGTATCGGGCCGGGCAGCTGTGGCGGGCCGTGCAGCAGCTGCTGCCCGCGCGGCCGGTGACGCTGACGCTGCCCGGATACCAGGGCGCGGTGCTGCGGAGTCCGCGTCCCGCCGACCGGGTCGCGCACCCGGCGCGTAACGGTGGGCCCACGCCGGGCGACGTGTTCGATAGCACCGGAGCGGCCTGGTGGCGCGAATTCGCCCGCAGCACAGCGGGAGTGCGCTCCCCCGCCGGTCTGCTGCTCGTCCTCGACGTCGAGGGCGCCCACGCCGGGCTGGCCCGGCTGTTCGACCTGGACCTGTTCGATCGCAGTGCCCGGATGCAGATCCGGGCCGATCCCGCCCGCGCCGACGACGGTGTCCGCCTGGCGGCAACCCGGGCCTTGCTGGCATACGCCTTCGACCGGCTCGGACTCTTTCGCGTATTCACCGCCGTCGCCGCCGGGGATACCGCATCGGCCGCGGTCGCCGCGCAGGCGGGACTGCACAAGGAGGCAATCATGCGCAGCTACACCGGATTGGACGGGCGGCGCGGCGACCACGAGCTATGGGCCATCACCGCGGGAGGGACACGGCATGCGTGATTATCGGCGCAGCAACGCGATTCAGGCCCGGCTGCACGAGTTGGTGCCGGGCGGAGCGCACACCTACGCGCGCGGAGCGGACCAGTATCCCGAGGATATGGCACCGATTCTGGTGCGCGGCAAAGGTGCTCGGGTGTGGGACGCGGACGGCAACGAGTATGTCGAGTACGGCATGGGGTTGCGGTCGGTGACCCTGGGGCACGGGTTCGAGCCGGTGGTGGACGCGGTGGCGCGGGCCATCGCCGACGGGGTCAACTTCTCCCGGCCGACGGAGTTGGAGCTGCTTGCCGCCGAGGATTTTCTGAGCCTGGTGCCCGGGGCCGACATGGTGAAGTTCGCCAAGAACGGGTCCGACACCACGACGGCGGCGGTGCGGTTGGCGCGCGCGGTCACCGGGCGTGAGACGGTGGCGATCTGTGATCAGCCGTTCTTCTCCGTCGACGACTGGTTCATCGGCATGACCGAGATGAATGCGGGCATTCCGCCTCAATCGACCGTGCGGTTCCGCTACAACGACCTCGAATCGCTCGAAACGGCCTTGCGCGACAACGACATCGCGTGCGTATTCCTGGAGCAGGCCACCGCCCTGGCCGAACCCGCCCCGGGATTCCTCGAGGGCGTCCGCGCTCTCTGCGACCGATTCGGCGCACTGCTGGTGTTCGACGAGATGATCACCGGCTTCCGCTGGTCCGCCGGTGGGGCCCAACGTCTTTACGGCGTCACACCCGATCTCTCGTGCTGGGGCAAGGCGATGGCCAATGGCTTCCCGCTCTCCGCCCTGGCCGGGAAGCGCGAGTACATGGAGCTCGGCGGCCTGCGCACCGACGCGGACCGCGTCTTCCTGCTGTCCACCACGCACGGCCCGGAAACGGCGTCTCTGGCCGCTTTTCGCGCGGTGGTCGAGACGTACAAGAACTCGGACCCCGTCGCCCGGATGGAAGCTTCCGGCCGCCGTCTGGCGAGCGCGGTCAATGCCATTGCCGCCGACCTCGGCATCGCCGACCATCTGGAGGTGGCGGGTCGTCCCTCCTGCCAGGTCTTCCTCACCCGGGACCCGCAGGGCAGCCCGTCTCAGCCCTATCGCACCCTGTTCCTCCAGGAGCTCCTCGATCGAGGCGTCCTGGGCCAATCCTTCGTGAACTCCGCCGCCCACACCGACGCCGATATCGACCACACCGTCGACGCCTGCCAATCGGCCGCCAAGACCTACCGCAAGGCCCTCGAGCAAGGCACCGTCGAAGGCCTGCTCACCGGCCGCCCCGTGGCTCCCGCCTTGCGCCGCAAGGCCGCCCCGCGCCGCCTGCTCGACCGAGCCACCCAGGAGTAGACCCATGTCCGCAGCCCGAATCGCGATCGTGCACGAGCGGTTCACCGAGTACGGCGGATCCGAGGCGGTGGTCGCCGAGTTCATCAAGACCTGGCCCGGCGCACCGGTGTTCGCACCGATCGCCGATGCGCCGTGCACACGCGCACTGCTCACCGCGGCCGGACTCGAGGTCTCCGAGGAAGGGGACTCGACCGAAATACCCGCGGCGGCAGCACATCTGGTGCGTGACAGCTGGTTGTCGCGGGCCTATGCGGCAAGTGGTCGGCGGTCGCACGCACCGCTCTTGCCGCTGGTGCCACGGGTTTTGCGCGGGCTGCCGCTCCGAGACGAGTTCGATGCGGTGGTCGTGAGTCATCACGCGTTCGCGACGCAAGCCGCCTTGGCCACCGATGCGCCCGTGATCGCCTATGTGCACAGTCCGGCTCGATGGGCGTGGGACAGGGCGTTTCGGGCTCGGGAAGCCGGAGGAGTGGCAGGGCAGGCCGCTTTGACGGCCTTGGGGGTGATGGCGCGGCGGAACGAATTGCGGGCCGCGCCGCGGCTGGCGCATGTGGTGGCCAATTCGCAGGCGGTGGCCGACCGGGTGCGGGACTGGTGGGGGCTGCCCGCGTCGGTGGTGAATCCGCCGGTGCGCGTGGAGCGGTTCGCGCCGGACCCGCGTGTCGAGCGGGAGGACTTCTTCCTCTTCGCGGGGCGGCTGGTGCCCTACAAGCGGCCCGATCTCGCCATTCGCGCGGCGCGGCAGGCGGGGGTGCGGCTGGTGATTCTGGGTGACGGCCGCTATCGGCGTCAGCTGGAATCGATGGCGGGGCCGGAGACCGTTTTCCTGGGCGCGGCCTCCGACGAGGTGCTGCAGGACATGTATCGGCGCTGCCGGGCACTGCTGATGCCCGGGGTCGAGGACTTCGGCATTGTGCCGGTCGAGGCCATGGCCTGCGGCGCACCGGTGCTCGCGGTCGGCGAGGGGGGCGCGTTGGACACCGTCGTTCCGGGCATCTCCGGCGAACACGTACCGGCCGGTTCCGATGACTCGGTGGTCGCCGGGTTCGCCCGACTGATGCGCGATTTCGACCCCTCGGCCTATCACGCCGAGACCATCCGCAAGCACGCCGCCACCTTCTCCCCCGAGTCGTTCCGCACCCGAATCGCGGACATCGTGTCGCGCCATTCCCGTTGAGCGACCATCGATCGAATCCGAGGGGATTCATCGTGGCTGCGCGATCGGTGTCACGAGATCCGTTGGGGCGGAACGGCCCCGGAGAATAACCGTGTCGATGTTCCGCCAGTGTTCGGCCTCCGTCGATGCGGCAGCGTCGACCACTTCTCGGGCGGCGAGCACTCGACCCGGCCGCGCCTTGGCCAGGTCCGACAACCGTGCCGACTGATTCACGGCGTCGCCGATCACCGTGTATTCATAGCGGTCCTCCGCGCCGATGTTTCCCGCGAAGACCGTGCCGTATGCGACGCCGATCCCGAAATCCAGCATCCCGGGCGCGGATTCGAGCGATGCGGCCAATTCCCGTGCCGCGCGCAGGGTCGCGCCCGCCGGGTCGGAAATCTCCACCGGCGCACCGAATATCGCCAGTGCGGCGTCACCCTCAAACTTGTTGATGAAGCCGCCGTGCTCGTCCACGGACGAGACCACGAGGCGGAAGAAGTCATTGAGCATGCTCGCCACGGCGTCCGGCATATGGGTGGCGGCAAAGCTGGTGGACCCGGCCAGATCAATGAACAGCACAGCGACGATGCGTAATTCGCCGGTCAGCCCGGTGCCGTTGCGTAGGGCGTGGCTGGCCACATCGCGGCCGACATGTCTGCCGAACAGGTCGTGCAACCGCTCCCGTTCCTCCACCGCCTCGGCCATGGCATTGAATCCGGCCTGGAGCACTCCGGTTTCGGCGGTGTCGTAGACGGCTACGCGAGTGGACAATTCGCCCCTCGCGATGGCCGCCATGGCCTTGGTCACCTCGCGCAGCGGGTCCGACACCGATCGCGCCGCGAGGGTGGTGCCCACGATTCCGGCGTACAGGCCCAGGACGGCGGCCGCGAGCACCGGGCCACGCACATCGTGCACCGCGATCACGTGCGATCCCAGGTACTGGTCGATCACCAGCACGACAATGAGCACGAGTGCGGATCCGGTGAAAAGGAACCAGCTGATCAGCATGCGGACTTCGACACCGTGGCGCGGCAACGGCAGGGGCGGCTGTCCGGCCAGTGCCGCCGCGCGGACCGGCCGCAGGATGCGCTCGCCCATCAGGTAGCTGGACAGGCTCGAGACCGCACCGCCGACCACCGCCGCCAGCACGATGAGCAGCTGCAGCCGCCACGACGAATCCCGTTGTACGGCAACCAGGACGAGCCCGAGGACGGCCCAGGCCATCGCCTGCAGCAGGGCGACGCGGGCGGGCAGTCGCAATGCCCGCCCGCGCTGCCGCTCATCGGGTTCGGTTCCCTGACCGAACCATCGCCAGGTCTCCCGCATGACGACGACGGTCAGTGCGATCTCCGCGATCGCGGCCACGGCGACCACCACCCACGCCACGGCCAGGCGGAATTCGGGGCCGCCCAGCAGCCGCACCACGATGACAGCTACGGGCATCCGCAGCAGCGCGGTGCCGCCGATATAGCCGGGCCAGAGCGCGGGGCTCGTGGCGCGGAAGTCGTTGGCGCTGATGGGCTGCCGCCTATCGGTGGGAGACTTCAGGAGTATCCCGCAGATCTGGCGCGGACTCCAACGACATCGTTGTATGCAATAGAACTTTCGTCATAGGAACCCGGACGACACCACGTCCCAATACTCATCGAAGAGCAAGTGCATTATCTGAACAGCCTTATATAACAATGGAATTCGACTATCGCCGAGATCAATTCGGCGGTAGAATTAGAACATGGATTCGAAGGCGGTGACATTCGACAACTGCGGCATCACCGAACTGGTGGCCGCGGTCGAAGCCCTGTCGGATTCGATCCTGCACCACAGCCTCGCCGCGTTCTCCGATACCGAGGCCGTGGTGTTGATGCAGCAGCTGGAAACCTGCAAACGTCAACTGTCGGCACTGGATTCGAAGCTGATCATCGAGGCACAGGAGCGAGCGCTGCCGGAAGAGTCCGGGGCGGGCAAACTGGTTCCGTTTCTGCGTCACACCCTGGGTTTGTCGGCGCATGATGCGTCGGTGCGGGTGAAGATCACTCACGAGTGCGGGGAATTCCGGCAGCTGACCGGACACCTGCGCCCGGCGAACCTGGCGATCGCCGCCGATGCCTATGCGGCCGGGGCGATTTCGCGCGATCACGTCCGCCACATCGTCACCATCATGACCCACCTGCCCACCGACATCCCCGCCGAAGCCCGGACGCAGGCCGAGCGCATTCTGGTGGAGAAGTCCGCCGAGGGCCTGTTCCCCGACGATCTGCCCAAGATCGGGCGGGAGATCCTCGCCCGCCTCGACCCCGACGGCACCGTTATCAACGACGCCGATCGCCGTCGCCGCCGCGGCATCGTCGTCGGCCGCCCCGGCGTGGACGGGATGAGCTACATCGAGGGCTGGATGACCCCCAAACTGCGCGCACTCTGGGATGCGGTGATGGCCAAGTTCGCCCGGCCCGGCATGTGCAACCTCGAAGACGAGACACCGCTCACCACTCGCGATTCCGTCATCGACTCCGACGTCCTGGACGCCGCCGCGCGTCGGGATCGCCGCGACGCCGGGCAGCGCACCCACGACGCCCTGCTCGCCCTGCTGCAGCCCGGTGTGGACATGGGCAAGCTCGGCTCCCACCGTGGCATGCCCGTGCAGGTGACACTGACCATGGCCCTCACCGATCTGGAGCGCGGCACGGGGATCGCGACCACCGCCTCGGGCACCCACCTGTCGATCAACGAAGCACTGAAGATGGCCTCGGGCACCCGCCCGGTGCTGGCGGTCCTCGACGACAACGGCATCCCGCTCTACCTGGGCTACGGCGAGCGCATCGCCTCCTCCGGTCAGCGTCTGGCCCTGATCGCCCGCGACAAGGGCTGCACCCACCCGGGTTGCGATGTCCCGGCGACCATGTGCGCGGCGCATCATGTGATCGATTGGGCCAAGGGCGGACCCACCGACCTGAACAACCTCGCCCTGGTCTGCGATCACCACCACGCCATGGTCAACGACAGCGAACACGGCTGGAAGACAGTGATACTGGGCAAAGACTCCCCGCATCGCGGACGCGTCGGCTGGATCGCACCCAAATCCCTCGACCCGACCGGCACTCCCCGGGTGAACGAGAAACACCACCTCGCAGGGCAAATCGCCACTGATATAGAAGTCAGTTGCGAGCAATGGGGCACGCGAGCCGCGTAACCCGCCGGGTTCGCGCGTGCCCCGGCCCGCCCAACAGGTGATTCAGATGCCCGAGGCCAGGTAACCCGAGCGAAGACTCCTCACGTTGTTGTCCCGCAACGGGATTGTCCCGCACCGGCCTGTACCGGAAGTGTGGTTGCGTCGCCTGCCCTACCGGACCTGAGCTGACGCGACTTCGGTGCCGTATCCGCCGATCCCAGCCCCCGGACCGCACGTATTACGTTCTACAGACCAACCAATCCCACCTCACGCCGGGATGTCGTGGCGGCCCAATCCTCGAGGTGGCTGGAACCGCAGCCGAGGTGCCCAACCCAGCCAGCCCCTCCCCCTTCTCCAGGCATCTTTTGATCTTTTGTTCTTTCTTCTTTCGTCTTTTTGCGCTGTGTATCAGCCCATCAGGTCCAGAGTGCCGAATCGGTAGGCCGACCAGATACGCCGTGACGCTTGCTCGGGGTATGGCCGGGTGACCGCCTCAGCGTCATAAACGCGGGTAACTCGGGTGCGCGAATCATAGGGTGCCCAGCCGGGTTTGCCGGTGGTCGCGAAGCTCACCCAGTCGGCGCGGATGCGCTTGGCGACGTGGGGGATTTCGTCTGCGGCGGTTGGGTGGGCGGAGCGGTGGGCGCGGACCTCGTCCGGGCTGAGGGTGCCGAACAGCAGCAGGAAGTCCAGACAGTGCGAGGCACCCTGTTCGGCGTTGAAGCTCCAGGCCAATTCGTAGAACCAGACGGGTCCGCCGCCGACATAGGCGGCGTCGGCCAAGTGCAGGCTTGGCATGCGGAACAGCCAGTCGCTGTTGAGGATTTCGAATCGTTGGCTGGGGGTGGCATCGGGGTAGGCAGTGCGGTAGGCCCTTTCACCGTCCGTGCCGGGGCCGAGGTGGTCGAAGGCGACTGCGACCTGCTCCGGGGTCGGTTGATTGCCGGGCTGGGATGTGTAGAGCCGGAACTCGTCACGGGTATGGCCGATGAGCAGGTCCACGGCGTGGGCGGCACCGTTGGAGACCCCGGTCCATGGCGCGCACGGCAGCACATCTCCATCAACGATGGGTGAGAAGGGCGTCGGCGTGAGCGCCATCGGCCCCCAGATATCAACGAACTCCGGCAACTTCGCGATCACCGCCGTGGTGGCGTCGGTCAGCGCACGGGGCGGGAGGCGCGCGAGGTCGGAAACCGTGGCCCGCACGCCGAGTTGTGCGGCGATCGTGGTCGAGATCGCGTCGGCGAGCCGTGGGGTGAAGTAGGTCCCGGGCATGCTCTGACTGATCGCCCGGCGAAACAGCCCGGCCGCCTTCGGCATGACGAGCAGCGCGGCAATGGACGCTGCACCGGCGGACTGACCGAACACGGTGACATTGGCCGGGTCTCCACCGAACGCGGCGATGTTGTGCTGAACCCACTCCAGGGCAGCAATCTGATCCAGAATGCCGCGATTGTCCGGGGCACCGGTAATACGCCCGAACCCGTCCATGCCGACGCGGTAGTTCATGCTGACCACAACGACTGCTGCCCGGGCAAGGGTCGCGCCATCGCAGTGTGGATTCGCGGTGTTGTTCTCCAGATAGGTCCCACCCTGGATCCACACCATCACAGGCAGATTCGCGCCACCGAGATCAGGCGACCAGACATTGAGCGTCAGGCAATCCTCGGAGCCATCCTCGACGTCTCCGGACACCGACGACATCACCAACCCGAGATTGCTGGATTGCGGAACCGGCGGACCGAACTCCCGAGCATCGCGGACCCCATCCCACGGCCGTACAGGAATCGGAGCTAGGAACCGACGCGGCCCGATCGGCGGCTCGGCATAACGAATTCCGCGGAAGACTACGACAGCGCTCTCCCAGCTGCCGCGCACAACTCCGGCCGCGGTGCGGATTTCCGGTTCGACGTCCACGAAACGTTGGGGCCGTGGGTCAGTCTTCGTAGCGTTCGACTGTGGGGGTGGTACCGGGTTCCCAGAGGGAGATCAGGGGGTTGAGGAGGTCGGTGTTTTCGGTGCGTTCGGTGGCCATGTGTTTTTCCAGGGTTTGCTGGTCGGTCCAGCGTTCGAGCATGACCAGGGCGTCTGGGTCGGTGGTGTTTTGGTACAGGTCGTATTGTTCGCAGCCTTCCTCGCGGAGGGTGTGCGCGCGGACTGCGTCGAAGGCGGCGGCGAACTCCGCAGCCCGGCCTGCCGCCACCCGGATCGAGATGATGTGACGAATTGCCATGGGGTACATGGTATGCCTGTCGAGCCGCCCCCAGACCGTACGGCCGCACCGCGCCGTCTGCCGTGCTGGCTCCCCTACCGATCCCCATTGGACATTCGAATAGCGGACATTGTGTCGCGCGATTCCCTTTGACCGACTATTGATTGATTCCGAACAGAATTCATGGACGGCGGAACAGGGTGAGGCAGTGGTGGGTGTGTCCGGCGCGCTGGTGACCGGAGGGGCCGGTGATGTCGGGCGGGCGGTGGCGCGGCGACTGGCGGCGGCCGGACGCGCGGTGTGGGTCGCGGATGTCGATGTCGAAGGGGCGCGGGAATGCGCCGCGGGGTTGGGGCCGGACGCGACTGCGCTGGAACTGGATCTGACCAGCGAGGAAAGCATGGCGGCGGCGGCCCGGGCGGTGAGCGGGCGGGTGTCGACCGTCGTGCACTGCGCCGGGGTCGCGGTGGTCGAGCCGTTCCTGGACTGCGGAACTCTGGCCTGGGATCTCATGTTCCAGGTCAATCTGCGCGGACCCATGCGGCTGACCCAGCTGCTGCTGCCGGGCATGGTCGACGCCGAGGCCGCCCGCATCGTCTTCGTCGCCTCCGACGGCGCGCGGGCCGGTGCTTCCGGTGAAACCGTCTACGCCGCATCCAAATCCGGCCTGTTCGGCTTCGCCAAGTCGCTCGCCCGCGAGGTGGCCCGCCACCGCATCACCGTCAATGTGGTCTGCCCCGGCCCTCTGGAGGGCCGCATGGTCACCCACACCATGGCCGACCACCAAGCCAGCCTCACCGCCCTCGAAAAAGCCATCCCCCTCAAACGACTGGGCCGACCGGACGAAGTAGCCTCCCTCATCGCATGGCTGGCGAGCCCGGAAGCCAGCTACGTCACCGGCCAGCTGATCAGTGTCAGCGGCGGCATAACGATGCAGTAGGAGTTGCGAACACATGCCCACCACGCCCATCGTCGACGCCCACATGCACCTGTGGGACACCGCCGCCCACCCCTGGTATCCGAGTCTGGCGAGATTCGTCGAGGCCGGGAGGCCGGATATCGCACAGAACTTCCTGCTGCCGGACTTCGACCGGGGGCTCGGGGATATCGAGGTGGCCGGGCTGGTGCACGTGTCGGCGACCACCGCACCGCACACGTATC
This sequence comes from Nocardia sp. CDC160, assembly GCF_035818795.1. NCBI lineage: Bacteria > Bacillati > Actinomycetota > Actinomycetes > Mycobacteriales > Nocardiaceae > Nocardia > Nocardia sp. CDC160. The sequence goes on from NZ_JAYKYT010000005.1 coordinate 287,942, forward strand.
TGCCCGAAACCCGTTGGGTGGATGGGATTGCCGAGGGTGATCCTCGACCGTTCGCCATTGTGGGGGCGGTCGATCCGCTACTGCCCAAGGCCGATCTGATCGACCATCTCGAGGAGCAGGCACGCACCGAACGCTTCAGTGGTGTACGGGTTTTCACGGGATTGTCACCGAATACGCCTGCGGCCGACGCCCTTGCCGGGTGGCTGCAAGAGCGCGACTTGGTATTCGACCTGGTGGCCAAGCCCGCGGAGATCCTCGACTGGATCGACTTCCTCGTCGGATACCCGAATTTGCGGGTCGTGCTCGAACATCTCGGCTTCCCGCAAGGGCACTCCTCCGAGGCGCGCACGGCCTGGCACAACGCGGTGTCGTTGGCGGCCAAGGAAACCCAGTGGCTGTGCAAGCTGTCCGGCTTCGGGCTCATCTGCCCCGATTTGGCGTGGCAGACACTCGAATACTGGCTGGAGTCCAGTGTTTCGCTATGGGGCTGGCGGCGTTTGATGTTCGCCTCCAACATGCCGGTGGATTCCCTGGCGGGCACCTACACCGAACTGGTCACCGCGATCGACCACATCGTGGGCACCGACGCCACCGAGGAGGAAGCGGAATTCTTCTACCGCACCAACGCGACCGACACCTACCGCCCGCGCTAGACGGTCGCCTGCAAATGCCCCCGATCGACTGGTTGGAGTCTCGGGGTCCGGTACGGGGGCATCGCCTGATGACATCCGGCTATCGCGGCTCCTTTCCGTCGGCCTCTCGGGTCAACGCTGGCGCAGGGCGGTGAGACGGTCGGTGTATTCCTTGTCGTTGATCTCACCGCGCGCGAAGCGTTGGGCGAGTAGTTCTTCCGGCGTCGGGAGCTGGGGATAGCTGGGTCGCTCACCGATGGCGAAGCGGATGCCGATGACAATGGCTCCGATCACCAGGACCCAGAAGATGAGCATTCCAATGCTCATCCAGGCGTATCCCCAGCCGCCCATATCGTGGCCGTACCAATACATCATGGCCGTAATTCCTTTCGTTGCTGGTCGGCGATGTATTCGCCGATGCTCGACAAGCTCGCGCCCGAGCGGGAGTGCTGCTGTCCCGCGTTCGGCGGATTCGGTTGGGCCGCACCCGCCTTCACCGACTCGGCGACCGATCGCGCCCACTTCTCGATGGCGGGCCAATCGCGCAGATCCGCGGGCGGCAGCGCCCGCAGCGGCGAGGCGGGGAACCACAGCATCATGCGCTGCGGGCCCCGCAGGACGGCGGGATCCCAACGGCCGCCGAATATTTCGGAGGAGAAGGGACGCAGCCAGTCGTTGCGCTCGAGCAGGATGTCGAGTTGGGTGCGGGTGTCGGCGGATTTGTCGGCGGCGATATGTCCCGTCGCGAAGACGGCGACATCGCGGTGCGCGAGACCGGGACCGAAGCGGCTCAGGAAGTGGCGGGCCGTCCGGGGCCAGCGCCCGTAGTAGAACGGCGCGCCCAGCACCACGGTGCGGTAGTCGTCGATGCTGCGCACCTCGCGCATATCGCGGCAGTCGACCTCATATCCGCACTCGCGCAGGGTATCCGCGATTCGCTCGGCCACCTCCCGGGTGGAGCCGTAGCGGCTGGCATACGCGACCAGGATGGTTCCCCTCACGACCACACCTCATTCCACGGACTCGAGCACGAGCGCCTGGCCCGCGGTCGCGCCGCCGTCGGCGACGAATTCCGAACCGGTGGAGAAGGTCGCCTCGGTGATCAGGAATCGGACCATGGCCGCGATCTCCTCGGGTTCGCCGAAGCGCGGCAGGGGCTGCGCGGCGGCCATGGACTCGGGGAGACCGGCGGTCATCGGGGTGTGGATCGGGCCCGGATGCACCGAGCAGACACGGACATTCGCGGCACCCAGCTCGACCGCGGCAGCCTTGGTGAGACCCCGCAGGCCCCACTTGCTGGCCACGTAGCCGCCGATTCCGGCGTATCCGGTGAGTCCGGCCGTGGAGGAGATATTGACGATGACTCCCCCGCCCGCGACCCGCAGTCGCGGCGCGGCCAGGTGCATGCCCAGCCACGCGCCGAACAGGTTGACGTCCAACACATGCCGGAACAGGTCGGGGTGCTCGGATTCGATCGTGCCGAAGTCGAGAATTCCGGCATTGTTGACCAGCGCCAGCAAGGAACCAAATTCGTCCTCGGTCTCGGTCAGGACGCGCACCCAGTTGTCGGAGTCGGTGACGTCGAGGTGGTGGAAACGCGCGCTCGGGCCGAGGGAGTGGGCCAGCTGCGCGCCGTCGTCGTCGCGCACATCGGCGATCACCACCGACGCCCCCGTCTTCACAAATTCGGTCGCGATGGCCGCGCCGATCCCACGCGCGCCTCCGGTGACGATGATGCTTCTGCCCAATAGTCCAGTCATGGCCGACCTCCACGTCCGATTCGAGTCCGGTGTCGAATTCAGGATTCCGCGTCGATGGCGGGCACATCACGGCCGAAGGTCACGAGCGCACGGGCCCTGTGACCCCGCGTCGAAACCCGGTGCCGCACACCTGCTGCGAGGTGACCAAATCCCCTGCTCGCGGTGTCGCAAAGCCCGTATCGACGGGTGTCGCCGGGGCGAAGACTCTAACCATGACCGCCATGAACGTTCCCTCCGTCGCGATCCCGGACCGCCACACCCTGCTGGAGGCGATGCGTCGGGCCTCGCGCGCGCCGTCGGTGCACAACACCCAGCCCTGGCGCTGGGTGTTCGACGGCGACGTCCTGCACCTCTATGCCGATACGGATCGGTTGCTCACTGCGGCTGATCCGCTCGGTCGGCAGCTGATCATCAGTTGCGGCGCGATGCTGCATCACGTGCGCACCGCCTTCGGGGCGCGCGGCTGGCACACCGACACATTGCGCCTGCCGACGCCCGCGGAGCCGTCCCATCTCGCCGAAATACGGTTCCGCCCTTGGGATTCCCCGCCAGCCGGTTTGATCTCGCGCGCTGCGGCCATGACCGAGCGGCACACCGACCGCCTGCCCATGGACCCGCCCGAGGACTGGGAGGCGCTGCTGCCGCATCTGCGCATGCTCACCTCACCCCACTATGTGGAGCTGGACGCCTTGGCCGACGATCTGCGGCCCCGGCTGGCCGCCGCCACCGAGCAGGCCACCGCACTGCGGCATCACGACATGATGTATCAGGCCGAGATCGGCTGGTGGGCAGGGCATTCCGGGTCTCCGGAGGGCATTCCACCGACCGCGCTGCTTTCGGACGCCGAGGCCGCGCAGGTCTCGGTCGGCCGCCGCTTCCCGTCGGCCCCGCATTCCACGCGGCGCACCGACACCGAGGATCGGGCACGAGTCGTGGTGCTCAGCACCGAGTTCGACTCCCCCGCCGACTGGCTGCACACCGGTGAGGCGCTCTCGGCGGTGCTGCTCGAATGCACGGTGGCGGGCCAATCGACCTGTGCCCTCACCCATATCACCGAGCTCCCGACGGGCCGTCACCTGCTCACCAGCCTGACCCACCCGACCTACAAGCCGCAGCTGATGATCCGGATTGGCAAGGCGCCAGCCGACGAGCCGTGGCAGTCGACCCCGCGCCGCCCGCTGTCGGATTTCTTCACCACGCGCTGAAACAAGATCGAAGATCCCTGCCCGATCGGGACTTTCGCCCCTGTCGCCGACCGCCGCCAGCGGGAACGGTGGTCGGTGGCCGGACGGCCTCCAACCTCGGACAGGGAAGGCGGACATCACCCGTGGCGCGTGAGCTGACTCAGCGTGAGATTCTCGTCGAACTCGAACCGGTCGCCGGGCAGGCGCTGGATCGGCATCTGTCGGTGTTCAAGGACTGGCACCCGCACGACTACGTGCCCTGGGACGATGGGCGGAATTTCGCGGCGCTGGGCGGAATCGACTGGGATCCGGAGCAATCGCGGCTGTCGGAGGTGGCGAAGGCGGCGCTGGTCACCAATTTGCTCACCGAGGACAATCTGCCCTCCTACCATCGCGAGATCGCGGAGAACTTCTCGCGCGATGGGGCGTGGGGCACCTGGGTGGGTCGCTGGACCGCCGAGGAGAACCGGCACAGCGTCGTGCTGCGGGACTATCTGGTGGTGACGCGCGGCGTGGACCCGGTTGCGCTCGAGAACGACCGAATGGCGCACATGACAAACGGTTTCGCCGCGCCCGTGGATCCCGCCACCGCCGCCGCGCACGCCGGATTCCTGTACTCGGTGGCGTATGTCAGCTTCCAGGAGCTGGCGACCCGCATCAGCCACCGCAATACCGCCAAGGTCTGCGACGATCCGATCGCCGACCGCATGCTGCAGCGCCTGGCCCTCGACGAGAACCTGCACATGATCTTCTACCGCACCCTGTGCGGCGCGGCCCTCGAACTGGTCCCCGACCAGGCCATGGAGGCCATCGACCTGATCGTGGAGAACTTCCGCATGCCCGGCACCGGCATGCCCAACTTCCGCCGCAACGGCGTACTCATGGCCAAACACGGCATCTACGACCTGCGCCAGCACTACGAAGACGTGCTCATGCCGGTCCTACGCCAATGGAACGTCTTCGGCCGCACCGACTTCGGCCCCCGCGGCGAAGCGGCCCGCGACCGCCTGGCCGCCTACCTCGACAACCTCGCACATACCCAGATCCCCCGCTTCGAGGAACATCGCGACCGCTCCCTCGCCCGAGATCAGGCCCGAGCCTGCGCTCGAGCCTGATCGGAGTTCGCGGGCTCAGGTGGTCGGGTGGACGACCATGACGGGGCAGTAGGCGTGTTGGACCAGGGAGTGGGCGGTGGAGCCGAGGAGCATGCCGAGGAAACTGCCGCGGCCGCGGTTGCCAACTACCACCAGTTGGGCCTGTTCGGACCACTCGCGGAGTTGGGCGGCCGGGGAGGAGAGGTAGACGCGGCGGATGACTTTCACGTCGGGGTATTTCTCCTGCCAGCCCGCGAGGCGTTCGGCGAGGACGGATTCCTCGACGGTTTCGACGTCGTCGAGCATGGGCGTGGGGTGGTCACCGGCGAATTTGCCTGCGCTCCAGTCGCTCCAGACGTGGATGGCGACGAGATCCGCGCCGCGTTCGGAGGCGGTCCGGCCATCCCCGCCGCGCCGACCAAATCGAGTCCATGGACGATCTGCAGATCCCGACCGCGGCGCTGCGCGAACTCGGCCGCCCAGCGCACCGCGATATCCGACCCGGGCGACCCGTCCACGCCCACGACGACTCCCGCCGAGGCCAGGCGGTGCGGGTCGTCGTATTCCTGCTCTGTCATTTGGTTTCTCCCGGGGTAAGGGCTTTCACTTTCACGATGCGGACGATGCGGTCGAGTCCGGCCAGCGCCAGTGCTGGATCTCGAGCGGGTCCTCGCCATAGCGGCGCAGGTAGGCGCAGGCGACCTCGAGGCGAGACATCAGTTCCTCGGTGAGCGCGTCCAGGCTGCCCGCCAGCCGCGGCACCTCGGCGAGGGCGGCGGCGGCCAGTTCGAAGCGGTCGATGCCGTTCATGGCGCACATGTCGAAAGGCGTTGTGGTGGTGCCATTGTCGGTGAAGCCGTGCACATGCATGACATCGTGGCCGGGACGGCGGTAGGCGATGCGGTGGATCAGCCACGGGTAGCCGTGGAAGGCGAAGATGACCGGGGCGTCGGTGAAGATATCGCGGTAGTCCGCGTCGGAGATGCCGTGCGGATGGCGGTCCGGCGGGAACAGGCGGGCCAGATCGACGACGTTCACCACGCGAACCGCCAAGTCCGGCACCAGTTCTCGCAGCAGGGCCGCTGCGGCGAGGGTTTCCTGGGTGGGAACGTCACCGGCGCAGGCCAAGACGACCTCGGTGGCCCGGCCCTGATCGGTGCACGCCCACTCCCACACGCCCAGCCCCCGCGCGCAGTGTTCGCGAGCCGCCCGGCCGTCGAGGTACTGCAAGGCGGGCTGTTTCCCCGCCACAACGACATTCACGCGCCCGCGGCTGCGCAGGCAGTGGTCGAACACGTGCAGCAGGCAGTTGGCGTCCGGCGGCAGATAGACGCGGCTCACCTCGGGCCGCTTGTTCAGCACGTGGTCGATGAAGCCGGGATCCTGATGGGAGGCCCCATTGTGATCCTGCCGCCAGACATGCGAGGTGACCAGGTAGTTCAGGCTGGGTATCGGTGTGCGCCAGGGGAACTCGGAGGCCATGTGCATCCACTTGGCATGTTGCACCACCATGGAGTCGACGATGTGCGCGAAGGCCTCGTAGGTGGAGAACACGCCGTGACGCCCGGTGAGCAGATAACCCTCGAGCCAGCCCTGGCACAGATGCTCGGACAGCACTTCGAAGACCCGTCCGTCGGCCGAGAGCCGATCGTCACCGGCCAGACGCGGCAGCCGCCAGCGTCTTCCGGTCACCTCGAGCACGGCGTCGAGCCGATTGGAGGTGTGTTCGTCGGGTGCGAAGAACAGCATGTTGTGCGGATTTTCGACCAGCACGTCGCGCAGGAATCCGCCGAGCACGCGGGTGGCCTCGGCGACTTCGGTTCCGGGCGTGGCAAATCCGACGGTGTAGTCGGCGACGTTCGGCATCCGGAGATCGACGCTGTCGTGGCCGTGCGCGCTCGGATCGGCGCTCATGCGCAGCTGCTCCGGATGCAGGCGGGCAATCCGATCGACCGGACGACCGTCGTCCTGGAACAACTCGCTCGGGCGGTAGGACAGCAGCCAATTCTCCAGCTGCGCAAGGTGTTCGGGATTCTCCCGTACGCTCGTCAGCGGCACCTGGTGCGCGCGGAAGGTGCCCGCCACCGGGACCCCGTCGACGATATCGGGCCCGGTCCAGCCCTTGGGCGTCCGGAGCACGATCATCGGGCGGCACGGCACCCGCGGCCCCATGCCGAGCCGGGCATGCTCACGGATCTCCGCGATCCGCTCGAACGCTTCGTCGAGGACGGCCGCGTAACGCTCGTGCACCTCGAACGGGTCGTTGCCCTCCACATACATCGGCTCCCAGCCGTAGGCGGTGAGCATGCGGTCCAGATCCTCGCGGGCCATGCGGGACAACAGGGTCGGATTGGCGATCTTGTAGCCATTGAGGTGCAGAATCGGCAGCACGGTGCCGTCGCCGACCCGATCGAGGAACATCGGGGCGGTCCAACTCGCCGACAGCGCGGCCGTTTCGGCTTCCCCGTCACCGATCATGCAGGCCACCACCAGATCCGGATTGTCGAGCGCGGCCCCGGTGGCATGGGCGAGCGAGTATCCCAGTTCGCCGCCCTCGTGAATCGAGCCGGGCAGGTTCGGTGCGGCGTGGCTGGGCACGCCACCCGGAAACGAGAACTGCCGGAACAGCTCTCGCATACCGGCCAGATCCTGGCTCACCTCGGGGTGACGCAGCGAGTAGGTGCCCTCCAGCCAGGTGGCGGCGGTCAGCGCCGCCGCGCCGTGGCCGGGGCCGAGCACGAACATCATGCGCTGGCCGGTGCGTGCGATCACCCGGTTGAGATGCGCGTAGGTCAGGGTCACGCCCGGGACAGTGCCCCAGTGCCCGATCAGGCGCGGTTTGATGTGTTCGGGCCGCAGCGGCTCGGTCAGCAACGGATTGTCCAGCAGGTAGATCTGGCCCGCGGCAAGATAGTTCGCGGCCCGCCACCAGGCGTCCAGATCGTCGAGGGCACCACCGCCGAGATAGCGACCGGGCAAGGTCTGCGTCATTGTTTCGCTCCTCTGGTCATCGACTCGCTCCTGTGCTCGAGGGATTCACTCGGCCGCGTGTACGACCATGACGGGGCACTGCCCGTGCTGAACCAGCGCAAACGCGGTCGAGCCCAGCAGCATGCCGAGGAACCCGCCGCGACCCCGGTTGCCGACGACCACCAGCTGCGCGTGTTTGGACCACTCGAGCAGCTGCGTGGAGGGCGAGGTGAAATACACGCGCTGCTGAACTCGCACATCCGGGTACTTCTCGCGCCAGCCCGCCAGTCGCTCGGCGAGCAGCGCCTCCTCGACGCCCTCCAATGCGTCCAATCCGGACTCGGGGAACTGGCCCGCGAAGGTGCCCGCATTCCAGTCGCTCCACACGTGGACCGCGATCAGCTCCGCGCCGCGCTCGGAGGCCTCGGCGAAGGCCGCGGCGATGGCGGGCTCGCTGACCTTGCTGCCGTCGACACCGACCACGACCGGGCCGGTGTCGCGAACCGTCAGACCCGCGTCCGGATCCGGACGCACGACGATCACCGATCCCTGCGCGTGGGCGGTCACGCCCAACAGCGTGGAACCCAGATGTCCCAGGGTGCCGACGCTTCCGGTCGCGCCCAGCACCACCGTGTACGCTTCGGCGCTCTCGGCGATGAGCAGCGCCGCCGCGCTGTCGGCAGTCATATGGGTGGTGATCCGCAAGTCCGGATGGTTGGCCCGGACCGACTCCGAGGCATGGCGCAGCAGCGTCCGACCCTGGGCCCGCGCGATATCGATGATCTGCGGCGTGATGACCGTATAGGGTCCGGCGGCACTACTCGTCCCCGCGAGATTGAGTCCGTTCACGATCCGCAAGGCCCGCCCGTGCCGCACCGCGTAGTCCGCGGCCCACCGCAGAGCGATCGCCGCGCCGGGCGAACCATCCACGCCCACAACCACTTCCGCGGAGGTCAGGGTGTGCGGATCGTCGTATTCCCGCTCTGTCATGGTCTTCTCCCAGCGTGAGGGTCAGGCATGCTCGGCGAGCCGCCACCCCCACGGTAGAAATCCCGGCGAGTCGGGCACTGCGGCCGATCGTCACCGCCGTGAGGGTCCAAAGACCGCCGCCGCGAACCTGCCCGCCTACGGCCCCTCGATTCGGGACCTACGACCGCAGCGGCCTGCCGACCTGCACTTCTAGCGTTCGTGGTGAACCGACAGAGGAGGATTCACCATGCACGCGATGGTCTTTCACGGTCCAGGCCAGAAGTCCTGGGACGAGGTGCCCGACCCCACCATCCAGACCCCCACCGACGCCATCGTCCGGGTCGACGCGGTCACCATCTGCGGCACCGACCTGCACATTCTGAAGGGCGATGTCCCCGAGTTCACCCCCGGCCGCATTCTCGGCCACGAGGCCGTCGGCACCATTGTCGAGGTCGGATCCGGTGTGCACACCCGCCGCGTCGGGGAGCGGGTGCTGTTGTCCTGCATCAGTTCCTGCGGCGCGTGCCGGTTCTGCCGGGAGGGCCGCTACGGCCAGTGCCTGGGCGGCGGTGGCTGGATCTTCGGCCACCTGATCGACGGCACCCAGGCCGAATACGTGCGCGTCCCGTTCGCCGACACCTCCACCCACCCGATTCCGGAATCGATCAGCGACGAGCAGATGCTCATGCTCGCCGACATCCTGCCCACCAGCTACGAGGTCGGCGTGCTCAACGGCCGTATCGAACCGGGCGACACCGTGGTCATCGTCGGCGCGGGCCCGATCGGCCTGGCCGCCATCGCCACCGCCCGCCTCTACTCCCCCGGCCACATTGTCGCCGTCGACCTCGCCGACGCCCGGTTGCAGGCCGCCGCGAAACTCGGCGCGGATGTCACGATCAACGGCGGCCGCGAAAACGCTCTCGACATCGTCCACCGCCTCACCGCGGGTCTCGGCGCGGACGTCACCATCGAGGCCGTCGGAATTCCCGAAACCTTCGAAACCGCGGTCGAATTGGCGCGTCCCGGCGGCCATGTCGCCAATATCGGCGTCCACGGCAAGCCCGCCACCCTGCATCTGGAGAAAATCTGGATCAGCGACCTCACCATCACCACCGGCCTGGTCGACACCTACTCCACCCCGCGCCTGATCCAGCTGGTCGCCAGCGGCCGCCTCGATCCCGCCGCCATGATCACCCACCACTACCCCATGGCCGAATTCGAAAGCGCTTACGACACTTTCGCCCACGCCGATCAGACCGGCGCCCTGAAGGTCGTCGTCACCGCCCCGGAGCGCTGAACCCATGCGAAACGACGAGAACACCCAGATTCAATTCGCCCTGGAACGGCTGATCCAGCGGCATCCCGAGGTGCCCGCGACCACCGTGGCGGCCATCGTGGCCAATGCCCGCGAGGCCCTCGCGGGGGCCAGGGTCCGAAACTTCGTGCCCCTGCTGATCGAGCGCCGCGCCAACCTCGCCCTCGCGGCCCAGGCATAGCCCCTCGAACCCCACGCTGCGCCACCGACGCCTACTGTTCGTCGGTGGCGGAGTTCGGCTCGGGATCTATCGCGAGGCGGATCACCCGGCCGGGGAGGAGCGCGGCTTGTCGTTCGCCGCAATGGATTTCAACCGGGGCGGCGGTGCCGGGATCGGAGCGGAGCTCGACCTCGGTCGTGGTGATGCGGATGGTGAGGCGATGGCCGCGGTAGATGACGGGGAAGGTCAGCGGGCCGAGTTCCGCGGGCCAGCGGGGGTTGAGGATGAGGCGGTCGGCGCGGAGTTCGAGGCCGGTGAAGCAGCGTTGGACCAGGTCGATGCTGCCCGCCATGGCGGCGAGGTGGATTCCTTCCTCGGTGGTGCCGCCCTGGATGTCGGCGATATCGGAGTCGAGGACGCGGTCGAAGTAGGTCATGGCGTCGGCGCGGTGGGCGCGGGCCAGGACCCAGGCGTGCACCAGGGCGCTGAGGGTGGAGCCGTGGGAGGTGCGGGCCAGGTAGTAGTCGATGGTGCGGGGGATCATCTCGCCGGGGAGCTCGTAGCCGAGATGAGCGAAGAGTTCACGCAATTCGTCGGCGGACAGCAGGTAGAACAGCATGAGGACGTCGGCCTGTTTGCCCGCCCGGTAGCGGTTGATGTCGTCGCCCTCGGATTCGAGGATGCGGTCCAGGCGGGCGATGTCCGGATAGACCTCGTGGTAGTGGTCCCAATCCAGTTCGGCCAGTTGGTCGTATCCGGCGAACTGGCTGATCACGGCGTCGTGGAAGGGCACGAACAGGCGGCGGCCCACCGCTTCCCAGCGCGCGGGCTCCTCGGCCGCGACACCGAGTGATTCGAGCAGCCGGGCACGGTCGCGCGGGGCGAGCCGGGCCAGTGCCTCCTGGGCGCGCCGGATTGTCCACGCCGCCATGACATTCGTGTAGGCGTTGTCGTCGACGCCATCCTGGGGCGCGTGCGGGTAGCCGGAGTGGAATTCGTCGGGTCCGATGACACCACGCAGGTGGTAGCGGTCGGCGGCGGGCTCGTACTCGGCCAGGCTCGCCCAGAAACGCGCGACCTCGACCAGGATCTCCGCGCCATATTCGGTGAGGAATTCGATATCGCCGGTCACCTGAAAGTACTGCCAGACGTTGTAGGCGACCGCGCTGCCGATGTGCCGGGCCCGCCAGCTCGGATCCGGATGCCAGTGTCCCGACAGCGGATTCAGGTGCATGCGCTGGCTCTCCTCGCGCCCGTCGGTGCCCGACTGCCACGGGAAGGCCGCGCCCTTCAGACCGGCCGCGGCGGCACTGCGCCGGGCCTCGGGCAGGCGGCGATACCGATACCGCAGCAGCGACCGCGTCAACGAGGGGAAGCGCGGGTTGAGGATCGGGAAGACGAACAGCTCGTCCCAGAAGACGTGTCCGCGATACGCCTCCCCGTTCAAACCGCGCGCGGGCACGCCGACATCCAGGTCCGCCGTATGCGGCGAGAGCGTCTGGATCAGGTGCAGCAGGTGCAGGCGCAGCACCCGCACCGCGTGCGGGCCGTCGTCGAGGTCGATGCGCAGGCGGTCCCACAGATGGTCCCAGGCGACGGTATGGGCGGCGAGCAGCTCTGCGAAGCGTCCGACGCCGACCAGCCAGCGGGCGGCGTCCTCGTCGGGTGCCGAGACGCCGTGATCGCGGCCGGTGACGACGAGGACCGTCTTCTCCAGCGTCACCTCGTCGCCCGGTTTCATGGAGACCGCGCGATCGTGCCCGATCAGACCGTCGGAATCGACCAGTTCACCGGTGGGACAAATGGGTACGCCGTGTTGGAACAGCAGGTCCCGGGCGGCCACGGCCACCGGAATCCGCGACTGGCCGGTGCACACCATGGCCAATACCGAGTCCGCGGACAGTTCACGCGCCAGCACCCGCTCCAGATGCCGATCCGACAAACCCTGGTAGCGGGCCACCAGGGAATTGCGCACGGTGCAATCCAGCACCGACCGCATTACCAGTCGCCCGGACCAGTTCTCGGCGGTGACAACGGTTTCCAGCGCGCACAGATGCGGGTCGTGCATGGCCGCGAACCGGCGCTGCCGTACCGCGGTGATCCGACCAGCCGCGTCCTGGAACCGCACGTCCCGCATCAGTACGGCGCGACGCAGGTCGAATTGCTGACGGTAGGACAGAATTTCGACGGCATCGGGGTCGAACCACGGGCCGCCGTCGATCCGGAAGGTCACCGGCAGCCAGTTGGGCAGATTGACCAGGCTCTCATTGTCGACGCCGCGCCCGCCGACCTCGTCGTAGAGGCGGTTGTAGATCCCGGCGACATAGGTGCCGGGGTAATGATGCTGCCCGGCAATGGTTTCCGGTCCTGCGCCGCGCGTGGCGAGGTAGCCGTTGCCGACGGTGCACAGCGCCTCGCGCAGTCGCTCCCGTTGCGGGTCGTAGCCGTCGAAGGTCAGCAGCCAGGAATCCGAGGCGGCAGTGTCGGGTTCGGCGTACAGCAGGGTGACCAGGCCGTCGAGGAATTCCCGCACCTGGTCGGGGTCGCCGAGCGAGTACCGGGCGGCGGTGCGTCGATCACCGGATTCCGGGTGGCACACCACGATGCCCAGGCCGTCGGAGGCGACGGCGTCGAAGGCGTCCTCGTCGGTGAGATCGTCGCCGAGATAGATCGGCAGCACCGAGACGGTCAGATGGTCGAGAATCCAGCGCAGCGCGGTTCCCTTGTCCCAGTCCAGGTCCGGCCGCAGTTCCACCACCTTGCGGCCCTCACCGGCCCGCAGGCCCAGGCGTCCGGCCGCCGCGTGCGCGGCCGACACCACCGTGCCGATACGGTCCTCGGGCACCTGCCGGTAGTGCACGGCGACGGCGAATCGCTTGTGTTCCAGTCGAACTCCGGGAACTGCGGCCAGTTCGGCGCGCAGCGCCTCGGCGGCCTCGGCCAGGGCGCGTTCGGCCTCCGGCGCGGCTTCGTGCAGGTGCAGGCTGCCGTCCGGGGCCTGCAGTTCGAAGCCGTGGCAGCCCGCGTACCAGATGCCGTCCACCCCGACATGCGCACGCAGATCGGCCAATTCGCGACCGCTGATGATCGCGACCGGGCACTCCGCGGACAGGTTCAGCAGCGCCGCCGCGGTGTCCTCGGATAGTGTGGCCGTACCCGGGTCCGGCACGATCTCGGCCAGGGTGCCGTCGAAATCCAGGAGCACCGCGATCTTCTCGGTATCGAGCTGGTCGCCGAGCCGCGCCCAGGAGTCGAGCGCGTTCGCCAGCTCCGACATGCGTTCGAAGCCGCCGTTCACCCGCACCTCGCCCGCGTCGGACACGACGACGTCCGCGCCGCCCGCGCGCAGGGCCTCCGCGTGGCCACCGCGGTTCACGCCGATCACCAGTCCGAAACCGCCGGTGCGCCCGGCGTGCACCCCGGCTTCGGAATCCTCCACCACCACGGTGCGTTCGGGCGCGGCATCCAGTCGCCGGGCCGCCTCGAGCAGCATCGCCGGATCGGGTTTGCCCGCCAGCCCCAGTTGCTCGGCTACCAGGCCGTCCACCCGGACCGGGAACAGCTCGGGGACTCCCGCCGCGCGCAGCACCTCGGCGCAATTGCGGCTCGCCGAGAAGATCGCGGTGCCGATTCCGGCGGCCTGCAGGGCACGCACGAGGTCGACGGTGGTGTCGAACACCGGAACTCCGTCGCGGGCAACACGTTCCAGGAACAGTCGGTCCTTGCGATTGCCGAGCACGCAGACCGTCTCGATTCCGGGCGGATCGGCAGGCTCGCCTTCGGGTAGCGAAATTCCGCGTGTGGCAAGGAAATCGCGCACGCCGTCGTACCGTGGCTTGCCGTCCACGCTGCGCAGGTAGTCGGCCGGGGTGAACGGCGTGTGATCCTCCCCCGGCGCGGCGGGGCGTAGCGCGAGAAACTCGTCGAACAGTTCGGTCCACGCCGCCGCGTGCATGGACGCGCTGTCGGTGACCACCCCGTCCATATCGAAGAGGACGGCGTCGTATCGCCGCGAATCGATCAGCGGCCCTGCCGGATTGCATTCCACCCCTCTCAGAGTGGAGTGGCGCGCGGGGACGTCCAAGGGTCACAGGTCCCCGAATCGGTCCACCGTCGGCCCGCCGGGGTCCGGAGTCCGCGCGAGCGGGGACCTTGGACCCCTCCCCGCCGCGAAACCGCCGCCTAGCGTGGGGATATGAGCGACATACCCACCGGTGAGGTCATCGAACGGGCGGTGCGACTGGCCGGGCGCGCACCGTCGCTGCACAATAGTCAGCCCTGGCGCTGGGAGTTCGACGGCACCACCCTGCGACTGTTCTCCGTGCCCGCCCGGCTGCTGCCCGCCACCGATACCGCCGGGCGGCAGATGCTGCTCAGCTGTGGTGTCGCACTGGGGCATCTGCGGGCCGCGCTGGCCGCGGACGGCTGGCGTATTCGCGTCGCCTATTTCCCGAATCCGACCCGGCGCGATCATCTGGCGACTGTGAGTTTCGAACCGGCCTCGGTGGTCTCCGACGCCGATCGCGAGCGCGCCCGGGCCATCGAACACCGCCACACCGACCGGCTGCCGTTCGCCGCACCGCCCGGCTGGGCGGAATTCGACACCGTGCTGCGCACCGTCGTCGATCCGGCCGACGCCACGCTGACCGTCCTGCCCGACAGTGCGCGCCCAGAGTTGGCCCGTGCCTCCCGGCTGACCGCGACCCTGCGCCGCTACGACTCGTCCTATCAAGCCGAATTGCATTGGTGGACAGGGCATTCCTTCGTCTCCGCCGGGATACCCGCCGCCGCGCTGATCACCGCCGAGGAACGCGAGCGGGTGGATATCGGCCGTTCCCTGCCGACCGTGGTCGGCTCGCCGCGCCGCCCCGAACTCGGGGTCGACCATTCGGCCATCCTGGTGCTGTCCACCGAGCGCGACACCCCGGAAAGCCTGGTGCGCTGCGGTGTAGCGCTGTCGAACGTGCTGTTAGAGAGCACCGCGGCGGGGTACGCGACCTGTCCGCTCACCCATATCACCGAGGTGCCGCGCAGCCGGGCCATCGTGCGCACACTGACCGGGCTAGATGCCCAACCCCAGGTCATGGTGCGCATCGGGGCCGCCGGGTCCGGTGGCGAGAACCCCGCCCCGACACCGCGACTGCCGCTCTCGGAAATCCTGCGTACCGTGCCGCCGCCCGCCCGCTGGTAGCCCGATTCGCCCGGTGACCTTGGGTGTCCGAAGGTCACCACCGCGAGCACTTGTTTCCGGGACCTTAGGCCCCATTTGCCGTGCCCACGGCGCGCTATGTTTGTCCTCACAGCCCTTCTCTGATCGGATTCCGGCCATGATCAAGGTATTTCTTGTCGACGATCACGAGATCGTCCGCCGCGGCCTTGTCGACCTGCTCGAGAGCGACCCGGAACTCACCGTCGTCGGCGAGTCGGGCGATGTGGCGCACGCTCTCGCCCGCATTCCGGCCCTGCGCCCCGATGTGGCCGTGCTCGATGTGCGGCTGCCCGACGGCAATGGCATCGAACTCTGCCGCGACCTGCTCTCCCGCAATGACGGCCTGCGCTGCCTGATCCTCACCTCCTTCACCGACGAACAGGCCATGATGGACGCCATCCTGGCCGGTGCCAGCGGCTACGTGGTCAAGGACATCAAGGGCATGGAATTGGCCAAGGCCGTCAAGGAAGTCGGCTCCGGCCGCTCCCTGCTCGACAACCGCGCCGCCGCCGCCCTCATGGACCGCCTCCGCCGCAGCGCCGAACCCGACGGCCCCCTCGCGGGCCTCACCGAACAGGAACGCAAACTCCTCGACCTCCTCGGCGAGGGCCTCACCAACCGCCAAATCGCCGAGCGCATGTTCTTGGCGGAGAAGACCGTCAAGAACTACGTCTCCCGCCTGCTGGCCAAACTCGGCATGGAACGCCGCACCCAAGCCGCGGTCTACGCCTCCAAACTCCGCGGCGACCAAACCCGCGGCTGAGTGTCAGACCCGCGCTCGAGCGGCGGCCCGGAATCGCTCCATGATTCGGGCCGGATGGCCGGGCCGGGTTCCCGGCGTTTCCAAAGCCGCTGCGGCCGAAGCCAATCCGAGCCGCACGGCATCGCCCAGGGCGTAGCCGCGTACCAGGCCCACGCAGAGGCCGCCGACCATCGCGTCACCGGCCCCGATTCCGCTGCGCACCACCACCTCGACCGGTGCGAACCATTCCTCGCCGTCGGCGGTGGCCACCAACGCTCCCTCGACGCCCAGTGACAGCACGACGGCCTCGGCGACCCCGGCGGCAATGACCTCGCGCACCGCCGCGAGCCGGGTTTCCGAGTCCGGCAGCGGATGGCCGACATACTCGCCGAGCTCGCGCACGCTGGGTTTGAGGACGCGCACTCCGCGCCGCATGGCCCGCAAAGGCGCGCCCGAGGCATCCAGCACGAAGCCGATATTCAGGTCGGCCAGCAGATCCGACACCGTCTGGTAGAAATCGTCCGGTACTCCGGGTGGCAGGGAGCCGCTGGCCACCACGAGCCGGGCACCCGCCGCGGCGCGCTCCAATTCGGCCAGGCAGCGGTGGACTTCCGGTGCGGTGAGGCGGGGGCCGGGGAAGACGAAGCGGAACTGCTCGCCCGTGCCGGTGTCGGTCACCGCGAGGCTCTCCCGGGTCGCACCGGCGACCCGGACCGGACGGGCGGGGACGTCGGCGTCGGCGACCAGTTGTTCCAGCAGGGCACCGGACGGCCCGCCCGCGGGGAAGACCGCGGTGACCGGCTCGCCCAGGGCACCGATGGTCCGCGCGACATTGATGCCGCCGCCGCCCGGATCGAATCGCGGTGCGGCACAGCGGATCTTGTCGGTGGGGCGAATATGCTCCGCGCTCGCGGCGATGTCGATCGCCGGATTCATCGTCAGCGTCACGATCGACATGCCGTCTCCCGGGTGGAATGGGTGCCGACCCCGCGGCTCAGTGGGGTCGGCACCGCTCACTGTGCGGCATGCGCGCCGGTCGTGGCCAGGGCCCGCACGCCCCTCCTCGACGGGCCTTAGGACCCTACCGGTACGTGCGGGCGGCCCCTATCGCGCGCAGGGGTCGCGGTAGAGGCTGAATGGCATGCACACCAACGCATCTCGAAGCAGCGCGGGCGGACTCGCACTGCCGGTCGTCGCCGGAATCGACGGGTCTTCGGCCGCCGTGCGGGCGGCCGTGTGGGCGGGCGGTGAGGCTCTCGCGCGTGGGGTGCCGCTGCGGCTGGTACGGGTGGTCGCCGAGATCGACAAGGCCGCGTTTCAGCCGGGTGGGCTGCGGTATCGGGAGGCCGAGGAGTCTCTCGACGAGGCCCGGCGGGCCGTGAGCGACGCGCTGCCGCGCGGCGATGGGCCACAGCGTCTCGGCATCGATGTGATGGTGGTGCGCGGGCAGCCCGAACAGGTGCTGGTTCAGCAATCGCGGTCGGCGGGTCTGCTCGCGCTGGGCTGTTCGGGGGCCGGATTTCTGTCGCAGCTGGTGTTGGGTTCGACCGCGCTGGCGGTGACGCGGGCGGCCGCGTGTCCGGTGGTGCTGGTGCGGAAGGCCCGGGCCGAGCACGGCTCGGTCTTGGTGATCGTCGACGACTGGAATACCGCCCCGGCCGCGCTGCGGGCCGGGTTCGAGGCCGCGCGCACGCGGGGCGGGGAGGTGACCGTGGCGCGGATCTGGCATGGTCGCTCGTGGTCGGCGGGACCGGTGTGGAATCCACCGGCGGCGGTGGTCTCCGACGCTCAGATCGAACACTGTCTGCGGGAGTTTCCGGATATCGCGGTCCGCCCGGTCACGATCGTGGGCGACCTGGTCTGCGCGGTCGAAAACTTCGCCACGACAGCGCGACTCGTCGTCGTGGCGCACGACAGCGATCCCGGGCACCCGGATCGGCTCGGCCCGGTGACCCAGGATCTGGTCCGGTACGCGCCGTGCCCGGTGCTGGTGGTTCCGGATCGGCCGAGCGGGGCTGCCGCCGGGGACGGCCGGGCGGTGGCGCGATGAGGGTCGCGGAGCGGGCGCTTGTCGGAAATGTCCTCGGGTACACGCCATTCGTGAGGGTTCACGAAACGCATTCGGGAGTGGTCGTGCTCTGCGGCGATCGCGCCTACAAGACCAAGAAGCCCATTGTCACCGACTTTCTCGATTTCTCCACCGCGGACCGGCGCGAGAAGGCGTGCCGACACGAGCTGGAACTCAATCGGCGGCTGGCACCCGACGTCTACGTGGGGATCGCTCACCTGTCCGATCCGGCGGGCGAGCCGAGCGAACCGATTCTGGTCATGCGGCGGATGCCGGAGGATCGACGATTGTCGGCCATGCTCGAGGCGGGCGCGTTGATCGACGCCGAATTGCGGTCGCTAGCAAAGACACTCGCCGAGTTTCATCGCACGGCCGTGCGCGGAGACGCGATCGATCAGCAGGGAACGGCCGCGGCACTGCGTCGCCGGTGGCGGGTACTGCTGCACAGTCTGGCCGAACAACCCTCCGGGGCCATCGATCCCGAGCAGTTGCTCCGCGCCGAGCGCCTGGCGATGCGATTCCTCGACGGCCGCGACCGGCTGTTCACCGCCCGAATCCGCGCGGGCCGCATTGTCGACGGCCACGGAGATCTCTTGGCCGAGGACATTTTCGCGCTCCCCGACGGCCTTCGAATCCTGGACTGCCTCGACTTCGATGACGCCCTCCGTTACGTGGACGTCCTCGACGACGCGGCGTTCCTGGCCATGGATGTCGAGTTCCTGGGCCGCGCCGATCTCGCCGCCGGATTCCTCGGCGCCTATCTCGAGGCCGCGCGCGATGAGCCGCCGGACTCACTGCGCCACCACTACATCGCCTACCGATCGCTGGTGCGCGCCAAGACCGATCGCATTCGCGCCGCCCAGGGCGATCCCGACGCCGCCGAGCACGCCCGACGGCATGTGGAACTCACGGTCGCGCATCTCGAGCGCGGCGCGATCCGGCTCGCTTTGGTCGGTGGTCTGCCAGGTACCGGAAAATCCACCGTGGCAGCACGATTGGCCGCCGCGACGGGCGCACGAGTCATCTCCAGCGACGCCGTGCGGGCGGAATTGCGCACGGCCGGAACGATTACCGGCCACGGCGGCAACTACGGCGCGGGCGCGTATCGGCCCGCCGCGCGTGCACGCGTCTACGACGAACTCCTCGAACGCGCCCGGACCGAACTCGAACTGGGCCGATCGGTCATCCTCGACGCCAGCTGGACCGATGACGAATACCGCCGTCGCGCAGCAGAACTCGCCACCAACACCGCCAGCGACCTGCTCGCCCTGCGCTGCCACTGCCCGCAGCAGGTCGCCACCGCCCGCATATCCGCTCGCGCACACGGCGATTCCGAGGCGACTCCCGAAATCGCCTCCGCCATGGCGGCCACGGCCGCGAATTGGCCGGGTGCCGCCGGTATCGACACCGACGGACCGATCGAGGACACCCTCGCCGCCGCGCTGCGAATCTGGCATCGGCCATGAGGCGGCACGCCGAGTCCTTCCTCATCGCCGTCACATCACGGGTCGCACCGGTCACCCGGGACGAATACCAGTGGCGGATAAGTGAACTCGCACGATGCGATACGCAGGGAGCGCTCCGATGACCCGCATGGCGGCCAGCACACCGACTATTCCGAGCGCAGAGGGCATGCTCACCGCGCAGGACGCGGCTTCACGGGCCGGGACCGGCGTCCTGGCCGCCCTTGCCGTTTCGGAGGATGGGCTCACGACACAGGAGAGCGAGCGCCGGTTGCAGCGGTACGGGCCCAATGCGGTGCGGTCGCATCGGGCCCGCATGCTGCCGGTGTTGGTGCGGCAGTTGCGGTCTCCGTTGTTGTTGCTGCTGGTGGGAACCGCGATCGTGTCGTTCTTTCTCGGTGAGCGGACCGACGCGATCGTGATCGGGGTCATCGTCGCCATGTCGGTGGGGTTGGGCGTGCTCAACGAGTACCGCGCGGAGCGGGCCGCCGACGCGCTGCACGAACGCATTCGGCATCGGGTGGTGGTGTGGCGCGACGGGGCTACGCGGTCGCTGGATCTGGCCGCGCTGGTGCCCGGGGATATCGTCGAATTGCGTTCGGGGGAACTGGTTCCCGCCGATATTCGACTGCTCGCGGTGAACGGGCTGCACTGCGACGAGTCGGTGCTGACCGGTGAATCCGAGCCGGTGGAGAAGAATGTCGACCCGGTGGCGAGTGGCTCCGAGGTGGCCGAACTCGCCTGCTGTGTGCTGATGGGCACGGTGATCGCGGGCGGTAATGGGCGCGGGGTGGTGGTGGCCACCGGCGGCCGCACCGAATTCGGCCGAATCGCACTGGGATTGGCGCACCGGGAGCCGGAGACCGAATTCCAGGTCGGGCTGCGGCGCTTCTCGATGCTGCTGGTGCGGGTGGCGGCCGTGCTGACCGTCGGGATCTTCGCCGTGAACCTGCTGTTGCACCGGCCACTGCTCGACGCGCTGATGTTCTCGTTGGCCATCGCGGTGGGCATCTCACCGCAGTTGCTGCCCGCGGTTGTCTCCACCAGCCTCGCCGCCGGATCGCGGCAGCTGGCACAGCAGAAGGTGCTGGTGAAACGGCTGGTGTGCATCGAGGATCTCGGCGATGTGGAGGTCTTGTTCACCGACAAGACCGGCACCCTCACCGAGGGGCGCATCGAGTTCATGCGGGCGATCGGCCCGGATGGGACGGCCTGCGACGCGGCGGCCGCGCTCGGCCTGGTGTGCACCGATGCCCTCATCGAGGGCGAAACCTTGGCGGGCGGCGATCCGCTGGACACGGCATTGTGGACCGCCCCGACGGCACCCCGGCACGCGGTCGCCGACTACACCCGAATCTCCGTGCTGCCCTTCGACCATCGACGCCGCTTGGTCTCGGTGCTGGTGGAGCACGAGGGGGAACGGACGATCATCACCAAAGGCGCACCCGAGGAAGTGCTTTCGCGCTGCCCGAACACGCCCGAGAGCGCCGACCGCGTCGTGCGAGCCGAATTCGAGGCCGGTCACCGGGTGGTGGCGGTCGCGTCCCGCACCGCGCCGCGCGATTCCCAATCCCTCACCGCCGCTGACGAATCCGGGCTCACACTGCGCGGATTCCTGGTGTTCCTCGACCCGCCGAAGACCACCGCCCGCGACGCCCTGGACCGCCTCACCGCGCTCGGCATCGCGGTCAAGGTGATCACCGGCGACAACCCGGCCGTGGCCACCCGGGTGTGCGCTCAGCTCGGGCTGCCGCCGGGCGGCGCGCTCACCGGTGCGGACCTCGAGCGCATGACCGATGCCCAGATCGCCGAACAACTGCCCACCACAACGATTTTCGCCCGCGTCGGCCCGGAACAGAAGGCCCGTATCGTGCGCGCCCAACGCGCACTGGGCGTGGATGTCGCGTTCCTGGGCGACGGCGTCAACGACGCGCTCGCCCTGCACGCCGCCGACGTCGGCATCTCGGTCGATTCCGCCACCGATGTGGCCAAGGACGCCGCGGATGTGGTGCTGTTGGAGAAGGATCTGCACGTCCTGGCCGACGGTGTCACCCAGGGCCGTCGCGTCTTCGCCAACACCATGAAGTACGTCCTCATGGGCACCTCGAGCAATTTCGGCAATATGTTCAGCGCCGCCGGGGCCTCGGCCTTCCTGCCGTTCCTGCCCATGCTGCCGTCGCAGATCCTGCTCAACAACCTGCTCTACGACGCCAGCCAGCTCGCCATCCCCACCGACACCGTGGATTCCGAGCAACTGGCCCGACCCTCGCGCTGGGACATCGGTTTGATCCAGCGGTTCATGCTCGTCTTCGGGCCGATCAGCTCCCTGTTCGACTTCGCCACCTTCGGAATCATGCTGTGGCTCTTCCACGCGGGCGAAACCCTTTTCCACACGGCCTGGTTCGTCGAATCGCTGGCCACCCAGACCCTCGTGCTGTTCGTCATCCGCACCCGCCGCACCCCCTTCTTCCGCAGCCACCCGTCGACCCCGCTGCTGCTGGCGGGCCTCACCGCGGTCGGTGTCGGTGCGCTCCTGCCCTCGACACCGCTGGCCCGAGACCTCGGTTTCACTCCCCTACCCGGCACGTTCTTCCTGGCACTGACCCTCATGATCGTGGTCTATCTGGCCCTGGCCGAGACCGCCAAACACTGGTTCTTCCACGCCCAGCCGCACACCCCGGCCCAGCGTCCCCGCCGTCCCGGCCATCGGGTCCGTCGCCGCGCCGCCCGCTTCACGATCACCGGGCGAGGGTGAACAGGGCCTCGTCCTCCTGCGCGAAATGCAGGGTGAGGATGGCGTCCAGACCGTAGAGCGTGGCTCGCAGGTCGTCGATCTGATCGGCCCGCAAGCCGGTGGTCGCGCTGTCGAGGTGGCGGTGCAGGCGGGCGATGAGGCGCTCGATCTCGGTGTGCTCTCGACTCATGGTGACCAGGGCCTCCGGGTCGCGCAGGTAACCGGACAGGGCGGGATAGAGCTCGTGCTCCTCGGCGTGCTCATGTGGGAGGACCTGATCGGTGAGGAGCGTGACCGCGCGGCGCACGGCCGCCTCGGCAGGCGCGGTGGGGCCGTCGGCGAGGGCGTCGGCGGCCTCACGGACCGATTCCCGCGCGGTGTGCATGCGGTCGTGTTCGCGTTCGAAGCGCGCGACCAGCGGGTCGATGGCGGTCGTGGCGCGTCCGTGCGCACCGGTTCGCAAGGCCCGCAGAGCATTCAGAATGACCGCGATATCGATGGCTTCCTGGACCAGCGCGCCGACGCTGGGCGCGAGGTACCCGGTCGCGGCGGCGACCATGGCCGCCAACGACATCGCCATGCCCGCGGCGGCGCTCTGCACGGCCAGCCGATGCGAACGCTGGGCGATATCGACGGCATCGGCGAGCCGGTCGATGCGATCGTCCACGATAACAGCGTCGGCCGCCTGCACCGCTGCCGTGGAACCCCGTGCGCCCAAGGCGATTCCGACATCCGCGGCCGCCAGCGCCGGGGCGTCGTTGACCCCGTCGCCGACCATGACCGTCACCGCTGCCCGGCGTTCGGCGCGGATGGCCGCGATCTTGTCGGCCGGGTCGGCCTCCGCGATCACCTCGGTCAACTGCAGAGCCGAGGCCGCGTCGGTGGCATTCTCGACTCGGTCACCGGTGAGCAGCACCAGCCGACGCAGACCCGCCGTGCGCAGACGGCGCATGGTGCGGGCCGCGTCGTTGCGCAGCCGGTCCCGAACGAGCAGCGCGCCCAAAGGAATTTCATCGACGCACACCCAGACGATGCTCGCGAGATCCAGGCGGGCCTGGCGCGCCGCCGCTTCCGCCCAGGGCGCGAGATCAGCGTCGGCGGGCCGCTTGCCGACCCGGATGCGGTGTCCCGCAACGATTCCCGTGGCTCCCTCGCCCGGGATCTCGGAAACATTGTCCGCGACCACGATCGGGATTTCCCGCAGCGCCGCCGCGGTCGTCACCGCATGGGCCAGGACGTGCGGCGAGAGGTGTTCCACGGCGGCAGCCTGCCGCAGCACGTCCTCGGTGCTCACACCGGGTGCGGTGCGGATATCGACGACCTCCGGTCGACCGACGGTGACGGTTCCGGTCTTGTCCATCACCAAAGTGCTGGCACGCCCGAGCGTTTCGAGGGCCGCGCCGTTCTTCACCACCACACCGGCGCGAGCCGTCCGCGACATGCCCGCGGTGATGGCCACCGGCACGGCCAAGAGCAGCGGGCACGGGGTGGCCGTCACGATGACGGCGACCGCGCGCACCGCGCTGCCACTGAAGGCCCATGCCGCGCCCGCGACGCCCAGCGCCAGCGGCAGGAACCACACCGCCACCCGATCGGCCAGCCGCGCGACAGGGGCCACCTCGGCGGCGGCCTGGCGCGCCAGCGCCGTGATACCGGCGTAGGTGCTCGCCTCTGCCACGGCGGTCGCGCGAATATCGACCGCCGCACCGGCATTCACCACCCCGCTGCGGACGGGCGTGCCCACCCGCCGAACCACCGGGGCGGATTCTCCAGTCAGCGCCGACTCGTCGAAAACGCCAGGAGTGGCGAGCATTCCGTCGACCGGAACCACCTCACCCGGGAGCACCACCACGGTGTCCCCGACCACGACCGCATCCGCGCGCACGGTCTCGACACCGTCGACGGTCCGGCGGTGCGCCTGCGCGGGCGCGCGGCGCAGCAGCTCGGACAGATCCGCGCCCGCGCGACGTGCCGCGTACGCCTCCAGGACTCGGCCCGTGGCGACCATGAGCGCGATCAGCGCACCCGCGAAATACTCGCCGACCGCGGCCGAGCCCGCCAGGGCCAGCAAGGCCAACAGGTCCGCGCCGTAGCGACCCTTGCGCAGGTCACGCCACACCCAAAAGGCCGCGGGCAGCAATGCGATCGCGGTGGCCGCCAGCCACAGGCCGTCGGCCGCCGTCCGGCTCACCGGCCGCACTGCCAGTCCCGTCACGGTGAGCACACCGGTCAGTGTCACGAGCGCGACGGGGCCGGAGATCCGACGCCGCAGGGTATTCCAGAAGGCGGACAAGGCCGCGGCGATGTCACGTGTCATGTATCGAGAATCGCCGCTGCGCGATCGGCGGGTTAGGGTCGAAAAGCCAACGAGACAAGGGATTTCGGCCCCGGATGAGATCAGCTGGCGGCGGGGCGGGCGTCCGGGTCGCTCTTCTCGATCAGTCGGACCCCGGTGACCAGGGTGGGTTCGATGGCGACGACGGCATCCATGACGCCCTCCACCCAGGGGCGCAGGCGGGCCTCGTAGCGGGCCACCCGCTCCGGGTCGGTGACCGTGCGGGCGATGCCGGTGACGACGACCGACCAGCCGAGCTGTGTCCCGTTGTCGATCTCGTCGGCCTCATATGCGACGACGACATTGTGATCGGCCCGCACGGTCGAGGTGAGTCGGGAGGTCAATCGCGTTCGGACGATCACTATTTCGCCCTCATCGACGAAATGGTTGACCGGCCGGATCGCGGGCATGGCGTCGCGGGTGAAGACCACCCGGCCGAACGGGACACTGGCCAGCAGGCGTAGCGATTCGCTCCGCGAGAGATCCACGACGCTGCGGACCAGGTCGTCGGAGGGGAAGCCGCTCACCTCGCAATCGCCCGTCGATCACGCGCGCCGAGCGGGCGCGCGGAAAACCCGGGGCGGACCCGGAGCGACGGTTCGAACGAACGCATGGTGTGGCGACCCCTTCTCGACGACATCGGATGGTTCGGTAACGACTTCCATGTCAGCACCGAACTCCCGCCGCTCGACAGGGTCGAAGGTCCTCAACAGCGCATTCATCCGGACGTGCGCCCAATTCAATGCGGAACGGAAGATCGACCACCACGACACTGGAGTGGTCTCACTCTCCCGGGCGACGCCACTGGCGCCCGTTCGCCTCATTCGTTCCATGAATCGAGCTTCCGCCCGTTCGGGAGCCCGCCACAGGATCCAAGGTCATCCTCTCGATGGCCCTTCGGCAGACCGCGATGGTCCTTCGGCGACGTACGAGCCTCTTTCGGCGGCAGACGGTGAAAAAATGCCCGGTCCCCTTGCGGTACTGCGGTTTTGCCCGCTCACGCAGGACCTTCTCCTCTGTGGCACGCCCGCTGTCGGTCCGACGCTGGTGACATACCGGACCGAAGGAGACCTGTGATGAAATACCGAGTGGGTTTGTGCGAGACGGCGCCGCAGACGGTGCTGCGGATTCCGCTCGAGATTCGCCCCGACAAGCTGAGCGAGGGCATTGTCGCCGGTATGGTCCGCGTCGCGCAGATCGCCGAGCAGGCCGGGCTCACCGCCTCGGGCGCGCCGACCATCACCTTCCACCGCGAACTGCCCAGCGATGACGCGATCATCGTGGACTTCGGGTTGCCGATCGAGGCCGCACCGACCCTGGGACCGAGTTCGGGTGCGGAGCTCGTGGTGCAGGCTCCGACACTGGTGGCGCGCACCTGCCATCGAGGCAGCTACGGCGATCTCGACGCCGCCTACCGGGCGCTGCGGGATTGGGTGCACGTCGGCGGATACCGTCCCATCGGGCCGCCGACCGAGGCGTACCTCATCGGCCCCGACGAGGTCAGCGACCCCAGGCAGCTGATCACGGAGGTCCGCATCCCGGTCGCCCCGGCCCCCGCGATCGCCGCCCACCTCGACGGCGATTTCGCGACCGCCGTCGAGCAGACCCGAGACGCCTTGCGCCAACAGGGATTCGGGGTGCTGAGCGAGCTCGACATGCAAGCGATCCTGCGCGAGAAGGTGGGCGAACACATCGAGGACTACCTGATCTTGGAGGTGTGCAACCCGCGCCTGGCGGCCCAGGCGCTGGCGGCGGACCGGCAGGCGGGGCTCATGCTGCCGTGCCCGGTCGTGCTCAGAACCGACGAGACCGGGGTCCTGGTCGAGGCCGCCGACCCCGAAGTCCAGGTGCGCGTGCTCGTCGAGCCCGAATTGCTCCCCGTAGCCGCCGAGGCCCGTCGCCTGCTGGTCGCGGCACTGGACTCGCTGCACAGCCCGGCGGCCGCCGCGGGTTGATCTCGGTGACCATCGGCCTCAGCTCCGAGGCATCTGGCCTCTCAACGGATTCCGCGGCCGCGAGCAGGCTCGATGTCATGACACAGCACACTTCACCCAGGGTTTCTATCGTCTACGCCAGCGCGCAGGGATCGACCCGCGAGATCGCCGAATTCCTTGCCGCGAACCTCACCGCGCGCGGCGCGACCGTCGAGGTCGCCGACGCCGACCACGCCCCCGACCTCTCCCGTTTCGACACCGTCGTAATCGGCAGCGCCGTCCACAATATGGCGCTGCTGCCCGAGATCGAGGAATACGTCCGCTCGCACCGCGACGAGCTGAACGCCCGTACCGTCTGGCTGTTCAGCGTCGGCCTCGGGCCTGCCCTGCGGGGCCCGATCGGACGCCGCCTCGGCCGGGTGGTGCCCAGAAAGATCGCCGCCGTGCGGGACTCCCTCGCGGCTCACGAATACCGTTCCTTCGCCGGGCATTACGAACGCGCCGGAGTCTCGCTCCCGGCCCGCACCCTGTTCCGCCTGATGGGCGGCACCCGCTACGGCGACCTGCGCGACTGGCACGCGATTACCGCGTGGTCGGATTCGATCGCGGCGTCATTGCGCCTACCCGAACCGCAGGCGATTCCCACCCATCCCTGAATCACGAAGTCCGCCAGCCCTTCCCACCAGGGGGTAGCCCATGACCATCCGCCACGCCCCACTGTTCATCCTCGCCCTGCCCGTCGCAGTAGCCGTGCTGGCCATGGTGGGAGCACCCGCCATCGCCCTCCAGGCCGCCCTCATGTTCACCGCCGCACCGATTCTCCTGCTGCTGCTTCTTCCGAATACCAAGGATTCGAAATGATCGAGGCAACCCTTCCACTCGGCCGGATCGCTGGCGTCCGCATCGGCGCGCACTGGTCGGCCCTGGTCACCATCGGGCTGTTCACCTGGATACTCGGGGCGTACCTGTCCGGGTCCGGCCACGGCGCGGGCCTGTGGGTCACCGCGGTCGCCGGTGCGCTGCTATTGACCGCGTCTCTGCTCGCGCACGAGCTCGCGCACTCGATCCTCGCACGCCGCAAGGGAATCCGCGTGCGCGGGATCGTGCTGTGGCTGCTCGGCGGAGTCTCGGAAATCGAGGAGGAACCCGCGGACCCGCGCACCGATCTGGCCGTCGCCGTCGCCGGGCCCGCCACCAGTCTGGCCATCGCGCTGGTGGCGCTGGCCGCGGCCGCGCTATCGAGCCTGATCCCCCACGCCGGAGTGGTCACCGCCATGCTGGTCTGGCTGGCCACTGTGAATGCGGTGCTGGCGGTGTTCAATCTGCTGCCCGGCGCTCCCCTGGACGGTGGGCGGGTACTGCGCGCCATCCTGTGGCGGCACAGCGGCGACCGGTTGCGCGCGGCGACCACTGCGGCCCGCACCGGACAGGTGATCGGAACCACGCTGGTCCTGCTGGGCGTCGCCGAGGTCCTGGCGTTCGGTCAGCTCGGCGGCCTGTGGCTGGTGCTGCTGGGCTGGTTCCTGCGCACCGCCGCACACAGCGAGCTGGTCGGCGCTGGCTTGCGGCATCAGCTGGGCGACACCAGGGTTCGCGCGGCCATGACACCCAATCCGATCGCGATCGCGACCCAGTGGACGCTGCGCGACCTGCTCGCCTCACCCGCGCCGCACACCTCGCATCGGGTGTTCCCGGTCGTGGACGCGGCGGGCCGCCCCTTCGGGGTGCTGGCCTGGTCGGATCTCGCGGCGATACCCGAATCCCAGCGGCCCACCGTCGAACTCGCCAGCCTCGCTCGCAAGCTCACACCCGCCGCGGTAGCCCGTCCCGACGAGCTGCTGTCCGACGTGATGTGCCGAGTCATGCTGCGCCCCAACCTCGATGCCATCGTGGTGGTCGATCTAGCCGGGCGATTGATCGGCCTGCTCACCACCACCGATCTGGTGCTCGCCGCCGATCGCTCGGCCCTCGGGCTGCCGGTCGCCCCGTCCGCCAGGGCGTTCCGGTAGCCCGGCCGTGCGGCCTCGGCGGCGGGTCGTCTCATCGATTTCGCGCCGCTGACAACAGTTCTCGGATCTCGGTGTCGATGCCCTCGGCGATGACGCTGAGGTCCGGCATGGTGTCGTAGTCGCCGGTGATGCCGAAGGTGAGGTGGTCGGCGTAGCTGAGGATGGCGATGCCGCTGCGCAGGCGCATGGCGATCGGGAGGACCGGCAAGAGTTCCAGGACGGGACGACCGGCCAGGGACAATGGCTTTCGGGGGCCGGGGACGTTGGTTGCCAGGGCGGTGACGCTGGTCTGGGGTAGGCGGGCCACCAGGCGCAGGGTCCAGGCCACGGTCGCGAAGGGGATCCAACCGGCTAAAGCGAGTAGGCGGCCCTCCGCGGTCGTCTCACCGCGGCCCTTGTGCTGGTTCATTCGGTCGTGGACGACGGCCAGGCGCTCTACCGGATCTGCCAGGTGCACAGGGAGATACGACAGCATGGCGGTGACTCGGTTGTCGAGGACGTGTAGCGCGTCGGGTGAGCGAATGGAGACCGGCACCAGCATCCGGAGTGTGTCGTGGGTGGGTTGCTCGCCGCGCTGGAGCAGCAGCGCCCGGTAGGCACCGGCGACGGCGGTCAGCACGACATCGTTGACGGTGGTGCCGAAAACTGTTCCTATCTCTTTGATTTCGGCGAGCGAGGCACGGGTGACCGTGTAGCGCCGCTGCTGCCCGATCGCACCGATGAGCGATGATTGAGCTGTCGCGCTGACCAGCGCCTCGGCGACCGGCGCGAGGCCGCGTACGGTGTGCAGGGCGACGCGTGGCATGTCGAAGGGCAGCCGCAAGGCGATACGCGTCCAGTCGATCCAGCCGCGGGAGCCATTGGTCGCCTCGGGTTTCGCCGCTTCGGCAATGTTCCCCGCGCCGTCCGGATCGCACAGGTCCGCCAGCAGATTGACCCCCGAAATCCCGTCCACGACACTGTGATGCGCCTTCAACAGCAGCGCCCACCGTCCCTGCGTCAGTCGCTCCACCACCACGCACTGCCACAGCGGGTGGTCGCGGTCCAGTCGCGCGGCCACCTCGGTGGCGATCAGTTCGAACAGGGCCTCGTCGTCGGCCGGTTCGGGCAGGGCCACCCAGCGGATGTGGTGCGCCAGATCGAAACCCGGGTCCTCCTCCCAGACCGGCGTCGCCAGATCCAGGGGAGCCCGGTGGATCCGCTCGCGCAGCCGGGCATTGCCCGACACCCGCTCGGCGAGCAGGGCGCTGAACTCCGCGCGGGCGGGTGGCGGTCCGGAAAGTATGGCGACGGCACCGATACCGAGGCTGATGTGGCGATCGGAATCCTCGAGTTCGACAAAGCCCGCGTCGAGGGGGCGTAGTCCGGTCATGACGGTTACCTGAATTCGGAAGTAATGCTGATCCTTTCAGCGTGTTGCCGCATCGGCTCCCGGTACGAGATGCGAAGGCCATCGACCGATGTGACGGTCGTCATACGGTGTTGGGCGGTATCCACCGATTCGGGGCGCATAGGCCCAACGCCCGCCCAGGCCGGGACCTTCTCCCCTGCCGTCGCCGATCGCCAGCGCCGACGCTGAAATCGACACCCGCGCGGGGCTGACCTCAGCACGCGAACGATCGGAGCGGTAATGGGCGACTATGTGGCCGACCTGAAGGAGCTGCGGCTGGCGGACGCCGACCGCGCCGGAGGCAAGGGCGCGAACCTGGGCGAACTCGTGGTGACGCACATGCCCGTGCCGCCGGGCTTCGTGGCGCTGAAGTCCTGCTACGAGGAGGCGGTCTGCGCCGGACCGCACGGCGACGAAATCGACCGATTGCACACCCGGGCGCTCGAGGTCGCCGCCGGGTCCGCGCCCGGTGAGGAACTCGAGGAGTTGTGCCGCCGCATGCGCGAACTCGTGCACGCCACGCCCCTCGACGTGGCCATCCGCGACGCCATCGTCGACGGCTACCACGGTCTCGGCGACACCTCACCGGTCGCGGTGCGCTCGTCGGCCGTGGGCGAGGACGGCGCGACCGCGTCCTTCGCGGGAATGAACGTGACCCGCACCAATATTCGCGGCGACGAGGAGCTCATGACCGCGGTCGTGGACTGCTGGGCCTCGCTGTTCACGCCCCGCGTGCTCACCTATCGCGCCCGGCGCGGCATGCACGACCGGCCCGTCATGGCCGTCATCGTGCAGCGCATGGTCGCCGCGCGGTGTGCGGGCGTCGCGTTCACCGCCGATCCCGCCACCGGCCGCCGCGACCGCGTGGTCATCGACGCCGCCCGGGGTCAGGGTGAGGTCGTGGTGTCCGGTGCCACCGAGCCCGACACCTATCTGCTGGACGCCTCGGGTCCGACGCTGCTCGAAACCCGGCAGGGGAAGCAGAGTTTCGCCATCGTGGCCGGAGACAATGGCGACCGTCGGGTTGATCTGGATCCCGACGAGAGCCGCAAACCGGTGCTGACCGAGGACGAGGCGGTCGAGGTCGCGCGGTTGGCGCTGGCGGTGCAGCAGCACCACGGACGGCCCCAGGACGTGGAGTGGGCCTACGACGACCAGACGGTATGGCTGGTGCAGGCCCGGCCGATCACCATGCTCCCGGACTACGCCGGTTCGACCACACCCATGGCCGTGGCCGAACCGGGTCACCTGCTCGTCCGCGGCCTCGCCGCCGCACCCGGCACCGCGTTCGGCGCAGTGCGGGTGCTGCGGTCACCGGCCGAGGGCTCGCAGCTGCGCGACGGTGAGGTGCTGGTCGCGCCGATGACCAATCCGGACTGGCTGCCCACCCTGTCCCGGGCCGCCGCCGTGGTCACCGACAGCGGCGGGATGACCTGCCATGCGGCCATCGTGGCCCGTGAGCTCGGAGTGCCGTGCGTGGTCGGGACTCGCACGGGGACAACCGATCTCGCCACCGGCACCGAGGTCACCGTGGACGGCTCCACCGGTCAGGTGCGGGCCGGACGCGACGGACGACCGCAGGCCGTCACCGCCCGACCCGTGGCACCGGCGGTGACGGCGGCCGAAATCACCGGCACGCGTGTGTATGTCAATCTCGCGCTGCCCGAGATCGCCGAACGCGTCGCCAGCCAGGACGTCGACGGGGTCGGGCTACTGCGGGCCGAAACCCTGCTCACCGAGGCGCTGGGTGGCCGTCACCCCCGCGATCTCATCGCGCGCGGCGAGGGCGAGCGGTTCGTCGCACACATGTCGGAGGCGCTGGGTCGCATTGCCGGCGCCTTCGCACCGCGACCGGTCATCTATCGGGCAACCGATATGCGCAGCAACGAATTCCGCGCTCTGGAGGGCGGAAGCCGCTACGAGCCCGCCGAACACAATCCGATGATCGGCTTCCGCGGCTGCTACCGCTACGTCCGCGAACCCGAGATGTTCCGGCTCGAGCTGGCGGCGCTGGCCCGGGTGCGTGAGCGAACCCCCAACCTGCACTTGATGATTCCGTTCGTGCGCACCCGCTGGGAGTTGGAGGCGTGTCTGGAGCTGGTCGACGAGAGCCCGCTGGGCCGCCAGCGCGGCCTGCACCGATGGGTGATGGCGGAGGTGCCGTCGGTGATCTACCGGCTGTCCGAATACATCGGGCTGGGCATCGACGGGGTCTCCATCGGCAGCAACGACCTGACCCAACTCATGCTCGGCGTGGACCGGGATTCGGAGGAATGCGCCGAGCTGTTCGACGAATCCGATGCCGCAGTCCTCGAAGCCATCGAGCAGATCGTCGCGACGGCACGCGCCAATGGCATCACGTCCTCACTGTGTGGGCAGGCACCGTCCACGCGACCCGAATTCGCCGAACACCTGGTCCGCATGGGAATCACCTCGGTATCGGTCACCCCCGACGCCGTCGCCGCGACCCGCCGCGCGGTAGCCGCCGCCGAACGCCGAATACTGCTGGAACACGCCTACACCATGAACGGCGCGCGGTGACGGCAAGCCGCATCCAACCCGCCATGTGCAGGATACGAGGTTGACTCCTCGTCCCCATAGACTGTGACGAGCCGGTACGTCACATCCGGGCGTACCGCCCTCCGAAGTACAGGACACCTTCACATGACCGAGGTTCCCGGCAATTCTTACTCGGTTCGGAGCACGCTCTCTCAGCTCCGGCTGCGGGAATTGTTGACCGAGGTCAAGGATCGGGTCGATCAGATCATCGACGCGCGTGACCGGATGGACGGTCTGGTCGACGCCATGCTGACGGTGACGGCCGGACTCGACCTGGACCAAACGCTGCGCACCATTGTCCGCACGGCGATCAGCCTGGTGGACGCGCGCTACGGCGCGCTCGGCGTCCGGGGTGTGGACGCACATCTGACCCAGTTCATTCACGAGGGCATCGACAATGAGACCGCGACGCTGATCGGTGATCTGCCCGCCGGGCGCGGTGTACTGGGCGTGCTGTTCGTCCAGCCCGAGCCGATTCGGCTCGACAACATCGCCGATCATCCGGCGTCGGTCGGTTTTCCGAGCAATCACCCGCCCATGCACTCCTTCCTCGGAGTACCCGTCCGAATCCGCACCGAGATCTTCGGCAACCTCTACCTCACCGAGAAGAAGAACGGCCTGCCGTTCAACGAGGACGACGAGGTGATCGTGCAGGCACTGGCCGCCGCGGCCGGTATCGCCATCGACAATGCGCGGCTGTACGAATCGGCGCGCACCCGGCAGGCGTGGATCGAGGCGACCCGCGATATCTCCACCGAGTTCCTGGCGGGCACCGACGCCGATGAGGTGTTGGCCCACGTGGTCGACCATGTGCGGGCGCTGACCGATTCCGAGCGCGCGTTCCTGGCCATCACCGACGATCCGGAGAGCCCGCCCGAGGAGACCATCGAGTTGCGGATCGCCCGCTGGTCGGGTCCCGAGGGCGGGCCGAGCAGCCTCACGGTCCGCACCACGGGCACCGCCATCGGGCGCGTGTTCGCCGAGGGTGTTCCGCTGCGGTTCGACAATCCCGCCGATATCGATCTCGGCAAACCGCTCGACAGCCCCGGCCCGACGCTGATTCTGCCGCTGCACGCGCAGGGTTCGACCTTCGGCGTGCTGGTCATGGTGCGGCCCTTGGCTGCCCTGTCCTTCTCCGACGAAATCCTGGAATTGGCAGCGGCTTTCACCGATCAGGCGGCGCTGGCCATCCAATTGGCCGAGGCGCAGCAGCGCATGCGTGAGCTCGATGTGCTCACCGACCGCGACCGCATCGCCCGCGATCTGCACGACCACGTGATCCAGCGCCTGTTCGCGGCGGGTCTGAGCCTGCAGGGCACCATCGCCCGAGCCCGTACCCCCGAAATCCGCCAGCGCCTCGCGGATGTCGTGAACGATCTCCAGGACGTGGTCCAGGAGATCCGCACCTCGATCTTCGACCTGCACGGCGGCAATGGCCAGAGCACCCGCCTGCGCCAGCGTCTGGAACAGGCCATCGCCCAGCAGACCGCGGACACCGAAATCCGTACCTCCCTTCGGATTTCGGGTCCGCTGTCGGTCGTCGCCCCGATCCTCGCCGACCACGCCGAGGCGGTCGTCCGCGAGGCCGTCAGCAACGCGGTCCGTCACTCGGGAGCCCAAACTCTCACCGTGGCCATCGATGTCGCCGACGACCTGACCATTCTCGTCACCGATGACGGCCACGGCATCCCCGACGACATCACCCCCAGCGGCCTGACCAACCTGTCCCGCCGCGCCGAAGAGGTCGGCGGCGAATTCGTCATCCTCCGCAACCCCGACGACGCGGGCACCCGCCTGCGCTGGTCCGCCCCACTGCGCTGAAGACATGGGCTCCGGAGTCACGATTCCTGTCCTCCGGCGAGGTGGTCGCGGTCGTGCCAAGCCTGTTCCCACTGTCGCGTCATTGCCGGGTAGACGATCAGGTAGCGGAACGGTTTGATGGCGGCCATGTACAGCTGTCCGAAGATTCCGTTGGGTTTGACCAGGATCGCCATCCGCAGCTCGTAGTCGCCGTTCTCGCCCGGTACCCAGCCCAGGTGCATGATCGCGTGGACGGTCTGGTTCGCCAGTTCCATGGCGGATTCGTTGTCGAGTACGTACAGCTCGGTCATCGGTGTGCCGGGGACGACGTAGTTGTCCTGGGAGGCGGGGATATCGGGCGGCAGGCTTTCGCGCAGCGAGCGAGCTCGCCCCTCGAAACCGTTGTCGGGCTTGTCCCATCCGAACAGCGCGCCGAGCTTCCAGCGTGCCGCCAACAGAAACCGAACCACGAGAGAGGCGTTGGCGGGTCCGGCGTGGGCACGAAGTGCGGCGAGCATCAGCGGGAAGTCGTCCGGCCCGGCACCGGGCGTGCGGAACGACCACACGTCCTCGACCTGGAAGTCGCGGGTGAACTCGTGGATTCGCCACGGCTGGGTGGTATGGGTGTCGGTGGGGATTCTCATCGCGCACCTCCGGTGGTCTCGGGGAGATTGGTTCGGTGGGCGGCGTAGACGAGCATGCCGCTGCAGATCGCCAACACCGGAAAGCCGGTCGGCTCATAGACCAATGCCGAGAAGACGGACCAGACGGCCAGCACCCAGGACACATAACTGGGCAAAGCGAGACCGCGCACGGCGAATTGATGAATGATCGTGGCGAGTAGGAACATCGGCAACGCGAAACTGGCCACCGATGAGTAGAAGAACCCGTAGGTCTCCGGCAGATGACCGAACCGCGGCAACGCGATGAGCTCGCCCGTGAACCATCCACCGATGGAGGTGTGTGCTCCGGCAAGGAATGTCGTCATATGGACGACGCAGCCCGCGATAAGCAACCGAGCCGCCCAAATGGTGAGGGTTCGAGCGCGGCCTATAATCGGCCGCAGCGCAGCAGAACTCATTTCTCCCGAAAAGCTTCCGCGCGATCGAGCAGGACGAGACTGGTTGATCGTCATGATGCGGACACCTCACTGTGTACTGCCACCTGACGCGCCTGACGTCGGGCGGCGACCAGCAGGATGGCGATGGAAATGAATCCGATTTCGAGCGGGCTCGGCCGTCCGCCGAGACCGTCGACCGCGATGATCCACGCGGCGATGATCACTGCGAGGTAGGGCGGCGGAACCAGTCCCTGCCGACCGATCCAGCTGATGGCCAAACCGACCACGATCAGCGGCACGCCGAAGCTCGCCACCGATACGAAGAACGCGCCGACGATCGGCTGTGGTGAATCGAGGTTGATGTTCGTATCCCACAGCTCGCCCGTGAGCCAGTCGCCGAGAAACTGGCGAGTGTCGACGAGGGCACCGATGGTGTGACCGGTACCGAGAAGAGCGAGGAGGCGTCCGGCCCACATGACCGCTCGGGGACTGCCGAGAGAATTGGTTGTCATGGATTCGACTGTCGTCGAGCGGGCCGTGTCGACGCTTCCCGCCGCCGAGTGAATTCGCCTCCCTCGCACGGGGGAACCGGCGGGCACCGCCGCTCTGGAATGATCGACCCATGCGAGTGGCTGTGCGGGCGCTGCGCCGGGCGGTGGGTCCGCTGGTGCGATCGTCGACGTATGCCCGTGGCGTATACGTGTTCTTCGGCGGGGTCGTCTGCATCCCGTACGCCGCGCTGGCGGTGATCTTCGTGATCGGCCTGCGCCGCGACGACGCCACCGCGGGAGGCATCGCGCTCATCCTCGCGCTGGCCCTCGTCGCCGTCGCCGGGGGCGGGGCCGTCACCTTGCTGCCCGGCGTGCGCACACTCGAAATCGTCACCGTGCGAGCGCTTTTGGGTGTGAAGCTGCCGGATCCGGACCCGGCGTCACGCCAGACGTGGGAGGCGCGGACGCGCGGCTCGGTCTTCTACTTCCTGACGCTGGCGGTGGGCGGCTGCGTGTCGAGCCTGGTCATCATGTCGATTCCGCTGGGGGTCACCATGCTGCTCGTGCCGTTCTCCGGTTCGCACGCGGTGACCCTGACCTTGACCCGGAGATTCGCGCCAGCCGCGCACAGCACCCCGGCGGCGATCCTGATGGGCTGCGCGGGTGCGGCATTGCTGTGTGCCGCGGTGTATCTGCTCGCGGGTGCGGGGGCACTGCTGGCCCGAGCGGCCCCGATACTGCTCGGACCGACACAGGCCGATCACGTTGCCGCGCTGCGGCGGCAGGAGCGCAAGCTGGCCGCGGGCAACAGGCTCGCGCGGGAACTGCACGATTCGATCGGCCACGCCCTGACCGCCATGACCATGCAGGCGGGTGCCGCCGGGCGGGTCCTGGACGACGACCCGGAATTCGCGCGCCGGGCACTGCATCTCATCGAAGAGACCGGTCGCAGCGCCCTCGGCGAACTCGACGAGGCTTTGGGAATGCTGCGCCGTGGCGTCGACGAGGAGCTGTCCGGCTCGACACTGGCGGGTCTCGACCGATTGACGGCGGGCTATGCCGGGGCGCAGGTGCTCAGCACCGTGACCGGCGACCTGAACGCGGTGCCGCCCTTGGTATCTCGCGAGGCCTTCCGAGTGCTCCAGGAGGCGCTCACCAATGCGGTCCGACACGGCGACGGCGGGCCGATCGACCTCGTCGTGCGGGCGACGCCCTCCACCGTGCGGCTCGAGGTGACCAATGGCGTGACCGCCGGGCGCGGCCGGGGAACGAGCGGGCGCGGATTGATCGGTATGCGCGAACGCGTCCTCATGCTCGGCGGCGAACTGCGCGCGGGTGCCTCGAGCGATCGCTGGTCGGTGTGCGCGACACTGCCGTGGCCGGAGCCCGCGCCATGATCGCGGTCCTTGTCGTCGACGACGATCCGTTGGTTCGCATAGGGCTGCGCGCGATCCTCGACGCCGAGCCCGACCTCGAGGTCGTCGGCGAGGCGCAGGACGGCACCGAGGTCACCGACCGCGTGCGCGAGCTGGGCCCCGACATTGTATTGATGGATGTCCGGATGCCGGAAATGGACGGCATCGCCGCCACCAGAGAGCTGTTGACCGCCCTGCCGCACCCGCCGAAGGTCGTCATGATCACGACCTTCGAGAACGACTCCTACGTGTACGACGCCCTACGGGTCGGTGCCGCGGGCTTCCTGCTGAAGCGAGCACGCCCCGCAGAAATCGTCCAAGCGGTCCGCACCGTCGCAGCAGGCGACTCCCTGCTCTTCCCCGACGCCATCCGCGCCCTGGTCGCCGCCCGCGCCGAGCCCGCGAATTCCGCTCTGGCACATGTAAAACTGACCGAACGCGAAGCCGAGGTCCTGCGCGCCATGGCCCGCGGCCAAACCAACGCCGAAATCGGCGCCTCCCTGTTCCTCGGCGTCGAAACCGTCAAAACCCACGTCGGCAATGTCCTCATGAAACTCCGCGCCCGAGACCGCACCCAAGCCGTCATCCTCGCCTACGAATCGGGATTCATCGCCCCGGGCCGATAGCGGTCGACCGACTCGGGCCCCTAACGGCCCTAGGTCCCGAAAGGATCGGGAATATGGCCTCTGACCCGCACTTCCCCGTCCGACCAGGCTGTACCCCATGACATCTCGAACCTCCACCGCATCAGTCGGCACACTCGCCGCCCTGATCGGAACGGCGATGGTGATCGCAATCCCCTCCGCCATCGCCCTCCTGCCCTCCTGGGCCTCGGAATACGGCCCGACCCTGGTCGGCCTAGCCTTCCTCGAATACGTGGCCATCGCGACGGGCCTGGTCTGGTGGGGCATCCACCAACTGCGGTCATGACCGCACTCTGAAAGACAGTCAGGGCGAGGTCTTTTCGGTACTCACCGACCAACCGGCGTTCAGGCCGGTGTGGTGGGGATGAGGAGGACTGGGACGGGGGCGGCGGAGAGGGTGTGGCGGACGGTGCGGGCGCGGCCTTCGGTGAGGTGTTGGGACCAGCCTAGGACGATCAGGTCGGAGTGGGTGGCGGCTAGGTCGAGGATGTGGGCGCCGGGGGTGCCGCTGCGGAGGGTTACGGTGTGGCAGGAGGCGGGGAGGTAGGGGGCGCAGAAGCGGGCGTGGAATTCGCGTTCCCAGGCGGGGCGGGCGTGGGCGGCCTGGTCCCAGTGGGCGGGGGCGGTGTTTTGGTCGAAGACGTGTAGGACGGTGATCTCGACACCGGCGGCGCAGAACAGGCGGACCGTCTCCGAAATCGCTTGGGCGGCTTCCTCGGTGCCGTCCAGGGGGACCAGCACGCGCTCGAGAGCGTAGTCGCCGGAGGTTTCGGGCGGTACCACCACGAGCGGTACCGCCGAGTGCTGGGCGATCACCCACGGGCCGTGGGCGCGGGTCATGACGCCGAGCAGCACGTCGGGATCGCCGAGGGCGCGGGCGAATTCCTCGGCCGAGATGTCCGCCGGAACGGAAACCACCTCCGCGTCGGTCACTTTCGCCAGTGCGGCGGCAACGGCGAAGGCCGTCTCGGACATGCGGACCACGATGGTGTTCATGAGGCGTTTTCCTCGATTGCGGGCCACCAGAGCGAGCTGGCGACCAGACGTGCGGGCCGATCCCCCACCGCAACCCGGAGCGGTCCGTCGGTGTGCACGCCCACGCCCTCGGGTGTGACTTCCAGGCGCACACAGCGACCGAGACATCGAAATGCCAAGCCCAGCCGCGACCATCGGCGGGGCAGCACCGGCCGCAGGCTCAGCACGCCCGCGTGGACCCGCGCGCCCGCGAACCCGCTCAGCATCGCCTGCCACACCCCGCCCAGGGTGGCCAGGTGCAGTCCCGAGGCGGTCGAGCCAGAGCGGTCGTCGAGGTCCAGCCGCAGTGCCGGGCGCAGGGCTTCGAAGGCCTCGTCCGGTCGACCCGCCCGGGCCAGGAGGGCGGCCATTACCGCGGGCGACAGCGATGAGCCGTGCGTGGTGCGGGGGCCGTAGAAGTCGAGATTGGGCAGCAGGGTGCCCGGCGCGACGTCGTCGGGCAGGAGATGATGCAGCATCAGCACATCCGGCTGTTTGATCAACTGCGAACCCGCGACCCGACGCTGGCCCAGCAGCACGTCGGCGGCCACGGGAGCGTGGGCGACCTCCGCGGCCAGCAGTGGTTCCAGACCGAAGTAGCCGGTGAACTGTTCGTAGCGGCCGTCCGGGCCGAGCTGGTCGACAATGCGATCGGCCAAATCCCGCCAGGCCGCGAATTCCTTTGCTTCGTCAGCATTTTCGGGATGCAGCCGGGCGGCGCGACGCAGGTTCCAGCGGGCCATCACATTGGTGAAGGCGTTGTCGTCCACCGTTTCGTGGTATTCATCGGGTCCTATGACCTGATCCAGGTGCGCCCGGCCGTGCGCGTCCAGCCGCAGCCGGGACGCCCAGTACCTCGCCGTCTCGACCAGCAGCTCACGCGCCGTCGTCGCCAGGTAGTCGGTGCGCCCGGCCCATTCGGCGAAATGGTCTGCGCCCCAGGCGACATCGGCGGTGATGTGCTCTTCCAGCGTCCCGGTCAGAATGGGAACCGGTGCGCCGCCGAGGAATCCGGCGCGCGGGGTGACATCGGTGCCGTCGGTGGCCGACTCCCACGGGAAGCGCGCACCGCGACGGCCCTCGGCGCGCGCCCGCTCCCGCGCGGCATCCAGCCGTCGCAGCCGGTAGGCCACGATCGCCTCGGCCGCCTCCGGATCGATGCTCACCATGGCGGGCAGCACGAAAGCGTCAGCGTCCCAGAAGACATGGCCGCGATACCCGGACCCCGAGATGCCCCGGGCCCCGACCGCGGACTCACCGTGCGCCCCGGCATTCGACCACAGCTGGAACAGCGCGAACCGCACCGCCTGTTCGGTCTCCGGATCGTCGGGCAGGTCGATACCGACCGTGGACCAGCGCCGGGCCCATGTCGCACGCTGCTCAGCCAGCAACCGATCGACCCCGCGCTCCCAGACGCGCGGCAATTCGTCCAGAACCCGCGCCACACCGGTGCGCCGCGCGTCATCGGCCGCGAACACCGCGACCCGGTCGAGTCGCTCGATGCCGTCGGCGTGGGTTCGCGACTGGGCGGCGGCTGCCGCGATAGCGGATCCGGACGCGGATTCGACTCGCACACCGCGTGTTTCGATGCCGGGCAGCTGTGTCAGGCCCGGAATATCGGTCGTGTCACCCGCCGCCTCCGGCGGCACCAGCAGCGGTTGCTCCGCCGCGAGCAAACCACCCGGTGCCTCCACCCGCATCACCATGACGCCTGGTCGCGCCGCGCAGGCGAAGCGCAGGCTGCGAAACTCCCCCGCCGCGTCCGCGCGGTACAGCACGCCCGAACGCAGATCCAGGAACTGCTCCGCGCGCGGCATCGGGGCGAGCTCGAGCCGGGTCCACGTGGGACCCGCCATCAGCTCCTCCTCCGGACCGGTGCCGGTGTACACCCCCGCGACGAGCACCTGTGGCTCCTGGGTGGACGTAGCTTCCTCCACGACACCGCGACTCGCGATGCCACCGGAACCTACGGTGTACACCGTGGCATCGGATACGTTGTGCCGCACCGCATTTCCCGTGATCGTCCAGGGCAGGTCCGTGCGGTCGCCGACGGCGCGGGGCGTGGCGGTCACATCGGCGGCCGGATCCGGTGCTGTCATGTCCGCTGAGATGTCATGGCCACCACATCCTCCGTTGGGTGGGGCGATCAGTCCTTCACTATCGATGGTCCGCCGCGCACCGCCCGACGTCCAGGTGAGAAATTCGGGCCCGGGCGATCCGAGCCCGACGCTCACTCGGGGCGGACGATCAGGGTCGGGCAGTCGGCGCTGTGGAGGAGGGCGTTGCTCGTGGACCCCAGCAGCATGCCGGTAAAACCGCCGCGGCCGCGACTGCCCAGGACGAGCAGTTGGGCATTGTCGGATTCGTCGAGCAGGGCTCGAACGGGCCTGTCCATCACCAGGATTCGGTTGACCGCGACGTCGGGATAACGTTCGGCGTGACCGGCCAGTCGTTCGGCGAACAGCTCCTGTTCCTGTTCCCGGACGGTGTCCCAGCCCGGGGCGGGCAGGTAGAAGCTGCTGGTGTCGGTCCAGGCGTGCACGGCGGTCAGACCGACCTTGCGCAAAGAGGCTTCCTGGAAGGCGATGTCGAGGGCGGGCTCGCTGTTGGGGGTGCCGTCGACGCCGACCAGAACCGGCTTCTCGGCGGAGATCGGGTCGGTGGCGGACGTGCCGTGGACGACGGCGACGGGGCAATGCGCGTGATGGGCGATCGCGGTGCTCACCGAGCCGAGCAGACCGCGACCCAGCGCGCCCAGTCCCCGACTGCCCACCACGACCGAGCGCGCCCGCCGCGAGAGTTCGATCAGGTACGGGATCGCCGGTTCCATCGTCACCTCGGTGGAAATCTCCAGCGCCGCACCGGAAGCCGCGATTCGAGCAATGCGACTCGCCTCCTCCACAATGCGCTCGCCGTCCCGGTTGAGATAGGCGATATCGGCCTCGGACAGCAGCGGAACCGGTCCGAAGCCGACATGGATGGCGACCGAGGTGATGATCCGCAAGGGGCAGCCGTGCAGGGTGGCGTCCACGGCCGCCCAGGCGGCGGCCTGATAGGAGATGGCCGAGCCGTCGACCGCCACGACGATCGGCGGGTTCAAGGGGCGCTGGGCAATGGTTTCGTCGGTCATGACTGACTCCTAATGATTCCTTGTGGCACTTACGTTCCGATGGGACGCGCGATGCGCCGCCATTCGGACTCCCACCGCAGATTGCGTACCCCGCCCAAGGCGAGTTCCATCCCCCACAGCAGCATGACCGCGGTGGTCCCGCTGAGCAGCAGCACCATGAGCCCGATGCCGATTCCGTTGAAGACCGCCGCGTCCGGGCTGTCCGGTGCGCCGGTCGGCTTGCCGTCTGGGCCCAGCCACACCGGCACCGATGCGCCGGACTTCGTATCCGCTTCCACCGCCACGGTTCCCGTCGCCTCGGCACCGGCGCGCACCCAGCGCACGGACGCCTGATACCCGCCGTCGTGATATGGGCTCGACGACGGAGCCCGGGTGGCGTCCGCGACCGCGGTCGCCGACACCCGCACCTTCGCGGCGTTATCGGCTTTGATCTGTTCCGCCGTCCGGGTGTACGTGGTGGTGCCGATCGCGCCCGCGACCGGCACCATGAACACCAGCACGACCACGATCAGCGCCCGAATCACCGATTCCCAGCGATCCGACGGGCGCATCAGCGGATTCAGGCTCCACGGCCGCAGGCGCCACACACGCAGCCCGACAGTGGGATTCGACGACATCTTCGATCACCTCGATGAGTCGGTGGGTTCGAGGGGCCGCAGCACGTCCTGCAGCGGCAAACGCGGGGTGGTGGGCACGGGTTCGGCGCTGGTGGACGCCCAGCCCAGGCGCACGATCAGCTGCGGGTAGCCGAAGCCGCCGAGCAGTTCGGTGCGGATCCGCTCACGCAGGGAGGGCAGTTCCAGGGGTTCGGTGAGCGGGCAGGTGGCCAGGCCGCGGGCGGTCGCGGACAGCAGGATCGCGCTGGTCGCCTCACCGGCCCGCAGCCAGGCCCGCCAATCGTTGGAACCCGTGCACACCACCAGCATTCGGGCGTTCTCGGTGTCGGTCACCACGGCCTCGGACAACCGCGGATCCCCGAAGGGTCGCACGGTCGGATCCGTTCCGGCGACGGCATTGCGGGCGGGTACGCCCGCTGGCGCGGCGTGATGTCCACTCCAGGCGGCCAATTCGGCGACATAGCCCGGGTCCTGGGCATGCTCGGTGGCCGCCTTCTCGAAGGCTCGCAGCAGCCGGGCGCGCTCACCGGTCGAATCGACGCTGTGCACGCGCACCCCGGGCACGGTTCCGGCGGCGGCGATGGCGGCGATCTGACCGTCGGGGATCTCCCACGAGGTGAACCGGCGGCGGTCGCTGTGCCGCCGGGAAATGGCCCGCGCCAGGCGGACCGATTCCTCGTCGGGCCCGGCGTGGCGGAATTCGATCGCGGCCAGATGCGTGCGGTCCTCCGGGTTCGGGAACCGGTGCACCTGCGACTCCCAGCCGAAGGCGCGCATGGCGACGGTCAGATGATGCAGTGCCGCACCACAACTCAGCAGCAGCTCCCGGCAGTCCGGGTCGGCGTGCGGCAGCCTGCGGCTCTCGGCGGCATAGAGCTGGACCGTGGTGTCCCCCAGCCGCCATTCCCACGGCTGGGTGTTGTGCACCGACGGCGCGCGTACCGCCAAAGCCAGTGCGGCCCTGATGGTCTGGTGGTCGGGATGCATGGCGGGACCGTCCTCGTTCTCGTCGGCGATCGATTCGTGGGTGATCAGTTCGCCCGGCGCGTAACGGGGATCGGCGGATGCGAAACGGAAAGCGGCGGTGGTCATCGGGACTCCTCCTGTGTGCGCACCACCAGCACGGGGCAGGTGGCCACGTGCAGCAGTGCGGTGCTGACCGAACCGAGCACCACGCCCGCGAATCCGCCGCGGCCGTGGGTGCCGACCACGAGCAGCTGCGCGCGGTCGGCGTAGTCGAGTAGCGCTCGTACCGGGGTCTCGTAGGTGACGTGGCGTTCCACGCTCACGTCGGGGAACTCCTCGCCGAATCCGGCCAGGCCCTCGGCCAGCAGCACGTCCTCGCCCTGGCGAATGGTCTCCCACCCGACCACCTCGAGATCGAATCCGCTGGTGTCGCACCAGGAATGCACCGCGATGAGCGGGGCCTTGCGCAGCGAGGCCTCCTCGAACGCCATCCGCACGGCGGGCAGGCTGTTCTCGGTGCCGTCGACGCCGACGATCACCGGCTTGTCCACGCCGAGGCGCGCGATATCCGGATCCCCGTGCACGACGGCGACCGGGCAGTGCGCGTGCCGCGCCAAACCGGTGCTCACCGAGCCGAGCACGGCCCGGCGAATCGCGCCGCGACCGCGATTGCCCACCACCACCATCCGAGCCCGCGCGGACCGCCGCATCAGCGCGGGCAGCGCCAATTCGTCGGCCGCCGCACTGGTGAGGGCAATGGTGTTCCCGGGCGCGGCATGATGGGCGATCCGCACGGCCTCGGCCAGTACCCGCAAGGCCTCCGACCGCACCGCGTCCCGATCGGCCACACCCAATGCGGTGAACGGCTCCCGACCGGGCTGCACGCCGTACGCGGCGACCAGATGCAAAGGCCACTGCCGCAGCTCGGCCTCGACCGCCGCCCAGGCGACCGCCTGATACGAGATCTGGGAGCCGTCGACCCCGACCACGATGGGGCGCGGGCTGGTATCCGGCTCGGGGACGGTGGTATCCGACATGGTTCCTCCTGGTCGAGATGTTGTGTCGAGCATCGCGCCCCGGCGATGCCGGTCCCAGAGACCTAGGTCATGCCCG
Organism: Nocardia sp. CDC160; assembly: GCF_035818795.1. NCBI lineage: Bacteria > Bacillati > Actinomycetota > Actinomycetes > Mycobacteriales > Nocardiaceae > Nocardia > Nocardia sp. CDC160. The sequence goes on from NZ_JAYKYT010000005.1 coordinate 332,719, forward strand.
CCGCGGGCCGTCGGGCCCCGATTCCCGGGTCGGAGGTGCAACTTCGCGGGTCGACAATGCAACAGGGCCGCGGTGAGGACCTTGGACCCTGGCCGGTCACCGCTGGCTGGTTAGCGTCGAATCCATGAAATCCCTTGCCCAGCACCTGCTGTGGTTCCTGCCCATGCTGTGGCTCGGCATGGTGCTCGCCATCTCATTCCTGGAGGCGCCGCTGAAGTTCCGGGCCCCGGGCATGACCCTGCCGCTCGGCTTGGCGGTCGGCCGAATCGTGTTCCGCGCCTTGAACACCGTCGAATTCGCGCTCGCGGCGATCCTGGTCGCCGCCGCCGCGATCGTCCGCCCCTCCGACGCCGCCTGGGGCTGGCTGGGCTGGGCGATCTTCGTCCTGGCCACCCAACTCCTGGCCGTCCGCCCACCCCTGACCCGCCGCTCCGACCGAGTCCTGGCGGGTGAGCAACTCCCCCGCTCCACCGCCCACCGCTGGTACGTCGCCCTCGAACTCCTCAAGGTCGCGTCCCTGATCGGCCTGGCCCTCACCACCGCCCCCTGAATCCGAGAGAACACCGTCATGAGCGACATCACGCATACACCCCTCCCGATCGGACAGGCGGCTGCCGCCGTCGCCCGCTGCCTCGTGCGAACCGTCGTCCTGCTGCTGCGCCGACAGGTTCGCCTGCCGCGCGAAAACCTCGGTCTGCGTGTGGGTTTCGCGGACGGCACCTCGGCGCGGGTGTTCCGCGAGACCGTCATCGACCGCCCGGCCCCCACCGACCCCTGCGTCCTGGTGGTCACCTTCACCCTGCGCGTGGTCCGCGGCCGTGGCCATGCCCTGTTCCGCCGCGAGAGCCTGCTCAACACCCTGCTCTTCGCCGGGTTCCCGGGCCTGATCTCCAAGCTCTGGCTCACCGACGACGAACGTGGCCGCTACCGCGGCCTCTACGAATGGAACGACCCCACCTCCGCCGAGGCCTACGCCCGTGCCCTGTGGCGCGTGCTCGCCCTGGTCAGCGTCCCCGGCTCGATCGATTACCAGGTCCTGCCCGGCCTCCGCCGGGGCGATCTGCTCGCCTCGGCGGGCCTTCCGGACCCGGAAACCTCCCTCGACTGGTGGCAGCCCACTGATTTCGCCGCGGCCGAACCCGCCTGACCGCCATCCGGCACGGCGACATCGGAATGATGCCGACTCGCCCGGGGCGGTGCGAATGGAACTGAACTGTTTGCCTTCAGAATCGGGGACGATCCGTTATCGACAGGCGAAGGTCACCGGCAGGAAGGACGCAAGTGAGGCCCTCGGGCCCTTCGGCAATGCCGTCTCGCGGCACAGGATCGGAGTCGACTTCGAGCGAGAGGGAACGGTCATGAGGACTTCGAGGGCGGTTCTGGTGGGGTTGGCGTCGGCGGTGGGTGGGCTGGCCGTCGGGTATCGGCTTTTCGTGCGCAATCGGTGTCTCACCTGGGGTGCGACTGCTGAGGAGGCGGGGAAGGGGATGCCCGGTGATGGGCTGCTGAGCGAGCCGGACCTTGTCACCACGCGGGCGATCACCATTTCCGCTACGCCGGAGCAGATTTGGCCGTGGCTGGTGCAGATGGGGCCGGGGCGGGGTGGGGCGTACACGTATGACTGGGTCGAGAATCTGCTGGGGCTGGATATGCACAGCGCCTCGGAGGTTCTGCCGGAGTTTCAGGATCTCGCCATCGATGACATCCTGCCGATGGGTAAGACGGGTCCCCGTATGCGCGTGGCCATTCTGAGTCGGCCGTACGCGTTCGCGCTCGCTTCCACCGATCACCACTGGGTGTGGGCGTTCGAGCTTTACGAGAGCGATGGCGGCACCCGGCTGCTCAGCCGCAATCGGATCAAGCTACCGAATCATGGTGTCCTGCAACGGTTCTTCTACATGTTCGTGATGGAATCGGGGAGTCTGATCATGGAACGCAAGATGCTGCTGGGCATCAAGGAGCGCGCCGAGCGTGCGCGCCCGCTGCCCGCCGCGCCTACCGACGAACGTCACGATCACGCCGATCTGCATGCCGGGCGCAACTGGCCCACTCGAACGCTCGGAGTCTGAACGCTATCGATCCTGTTCCTCCGCTCTGCCCCCACTCAGTGACAGCGAAAGGCGGTGTGCACCATGATCAGTGCGGCATCCGAGGCCGTGACCGGGAATCCGGCACCCTTCACCTGGGTCACGGCCGTGTCCATGGCCGTGTTCTGCGGCATTTTGTGGCTCATCGTGGATTACATGCGCACCCATCCGCGCCCGGCGATGTGGGTGTGGGGGCTGTCGCTTTTGACCTTCCCCCTGTGGATTTGGGGCCCGGGCCGCGATATCGGGCTGATCAACTGGTTCTCGTGGGCGAAGATTCTGTCGGTACTGATTCCGCTGACCCTGGTCGGCGCGATGCGGATCTCGGTGGCCGAGCAGCGGCCGGGCCGGTTCTGGGAGCTCCTGCGCCATCCGCGCTTCCTGTGGTTTCCCTACGCGATCCTGTTCCTCAATATCGCCGAGGCCACCCTGCGCGACGCCCAGCTCGGCAATTACTGGAACGCGGCGGTCGGGCTGGGGTTGTGCCTGACCATCCCGTACTGCCCGCGCTTCTGGGAGGTCCTGCCCGGCCGCAATGCCGAGCTGGTCGCCTACACGACGATGGCGTGGAACTTCCTCTACACCACCTGGAATCTGTGCTTCACCTTCGGCGGCTATCCCCCGAAGGAAGAGCATTTCGCCGCCAGCATCTGCATTCTCGCCGTCGCCGAGATCTACCCGCTGGTCAAAGGCCGCCCCGAGCTGTACATCATGGCCCGCATCTACACCCTGCCGGTGCTGATGCTGGTGATCGCCATCTACAACATCTTCCCGAAGGTCATGCCCTCCGACGGCTGGTTCAACAACAACGTCTGGATGACCTGGGGCGCAATCAATTTCATCCTCACCATCCCCTACCTGTTCTGGTACACCGCCCAACTGGAAACCGGCCGAGCCTTCGTCAACTTCCGCCGCGGCCGCGCCCGAGCCGACTTCCTCCGCCAACACGGCCCGGCAGTCGAACAACTCACCGCCCTAGCCGACTCCCTCGACGCGGCGGTCGACACCCACGGCCGACCCTCCCGGACCGAGGCGATCTAGTCGGATTGCGCACCGTCCCAAGGGGTTCGGCGTGCAATCCAGGCTGACCCCGGGAGACGGATTCGCTCAGTTCGGGTTGAGTTCGGAGACCAGGCGGCTGCCGGTGAGTTTGTAGTCCTCGCCGACGAGTTCGTACATGCTGACGAAGCCGTCGAGGTCCTCGCCGTCGTGGTCGCCGCGCACGATCCAGAAATGCGGGATGCCGAGCATGGAGTAGACGCGGAGTTTGTCGATGGCCTCGCGGACCTGCGCCGGTTGCCAGACCGCCTCGATGACGGCGAACAGTTCGGCGGGCGCGTGGGTGGTGCTGTGCTTGTCGGGCCGATGCCCGGGCTGGAACACCACTCCGTCGGCCACGAAATTGTGCTGGCCGATGTCGCCGCGCGCGAATCCGCTGTCCGCCACGTATTGATCACCGGCGGCTTCATAACCGTGGTTGCGCCAGAATTCGAGCACCTGGCACACGATCCGGGAATACCAGAACGTGACGGGCATGAGGCTGAGCTCCAATCGACCGGATCGCAATTCCCAGGCCCAGCCGCGCGGCACCGTCGGCAGGGTGTCGAATTCGGCCCGGGTGCGCACGCCGGTGCTGGGCAGATCGAGCTGGTGAATGACCGACTCCTTTCACGACCGCGGGCGATAAGACTGGAACACCTTAACGTCAGATCGCCGCCGCGAGGCGTTCACCAGCACTTTTACCGCTCAGCCGGGCGATTCGGACAGAAGGGACATGCAAATGCGGCGAGCAAACCGACAGAGATCAAACAAGTGAGCGCACGCTCAGGACATTTGACCAGTAGCTAGCGAATTGCCAAGTGCGGCCATGGGTTACACCAAACCCCTTGTTACACATACCAACTCGGATAGCCCGGAGGTGACCATTCCCACATCGGGGATTCGGCGGCTCGAGTTGAACCGCCAACCGAGGATACGTAAAGTTACTCACTAGTTAGGCACGAAGGTGTTCCTACCTCGGCCCGACATTCTGCTAGGGGGCCAATCAACTCACGTCCGCATCCACCGACGCATGTCGGACGAACACCGTTGGGTACCAACACGTTCGTAATTAAGGAGGGGACGATGGTTTCTTACATCGTCACGGGCGGAACCGGATTCCTGGGTCGGCGCGTCATCGCCGCACTGCTGGAGCGCGACCCGGAGGCCGTGGTCCACGCACTGACGCGTGAGGCGTCGGTGGCCAAGCTGCGCGAGATGGCCGACGGCTGGGGGGCCGGAGACCGCGTCTTCCCGCTGGTCGGAGATCTCACCGCGCCCGGTCTCGGTCTTCAGGATGAAGCGCCGCGCGCCGATCACGTCATTCACCTCGGCGCGGTCTACGACATGACCGCCGACGAGTCCGTCACCTACGCCGCCAATGTGAACGGCACCCGCGCGGTCATCGATCTGGCGCTCGAGCTCGGCGCGGTGCTGCACCACGTGTCCTCGGTCGCCGTCGCGGGTGATCACAAGGGCAAGTTCTTCGAGGACGACTTCGACTTGGGCCAGGGCCTGCACTCGCCCTACCACCGCACCAAGTTCGAGGCCGAGAAGATGGTGCGCGAGACCGCGGGCCTGCGCTGGCGGGTGTACCGCCCGGCCATCGTGGTCGGCGATTCCCGCACCGGCGAGATGGACAAGATCGACGGCCCGTACTACTTCTTCCCGGCCATCGCGGGGCTGGCGGCGCTGCCGTCGGAGCTGCCCATGCCGATCCCGGATCTGGGTTCCACCAATATCGTTCCGGTCGACTACGTGGTCGACGCGATGGTCGAGCTCATCAACAAGCCGGGCCTGATCGGGCGGACCTTCCACCTGACCAACCCGGAGCCGCAGCCGTTCATCGAGATCTACAACGCCCTGGCCAAGGCGGCCGGTGCGCCGACCGCCATCGGCACCCTGCCGGGCTCGCACACCGCGCTGCACGCCCTCGGCGGCCTGCCGGGCGTGCCCACGGTGCGTGATTTCCTGTTGGAGCGCTTCGGCATTCCCGCCGAGGTCGCCCCGCACACCTCGTTCGAGTCCACCTTCGTCTCCGAATCCACCCGGGCGCAGCTGCGCGGCATCGAGGTTCCGGCCTTCGAGGACTACGCCGAGACGCTGTGGAAGTACTGGCGCGCCAATCTCGATCCCGATCGCGCCCGCCGCGTCGAGGGCGATCGACTCGAGGGCCGCATCGTGCTCATCACCGGCGCGTCCTCCGGCATCGGCCTGGCCACAGCGCACGCCGTGGCCAAGCGCGGCGCGACCGTGCTGATGGTGGCGCGCACCGAGGAGGATCTGGAGGCCGCGGCCGCCCAGGTCCGCGCGGAAAGCGGTGCGGCACAGGCGTACACGTGCGACATCACCGACGAGAAGTCGGTGGAGCTGCTGGTCAAGCAGGTGCTGGCCGACTACGGTCACGTCGACTACGTGGTCAACAACGCGGGCCGCTCGATCCGCCGTTCGGTGCTCAACTCCACCGATCGCATGCACGATTTCGAGCGGACCATGGCGGTCAACTACTTCGGCGCGGTGCGGCTGATCCTGGCGCTGCTGCCGTCCATGCGGGAGCGCCGCTTCGGCCACTTCGTGAACATCTCCTCGATCGCCGTGCAGACCAAGGTGCCGCGCTTCGCGGCGTACGTGGCCAGCAAGTCGGCGCTGGACAACTTCAGCGAGATCGCCGCGGTTGAGAACGCCGACGCCGGAATCACGTTCACCTCGGTGCGGATGCCGCTGGTGCGCACGGCGATGATCGCCCCGACCGACCTGTACAAGTCGATTCCGGTGCACAGCCCCGACCAGGCCGCCGACATCGTGGTGCGCGCCCTCGAACACCGCCCCAGCCGCATCGACACTCCGATCGGCACCTTCGCCCAGTTCGTCGACACCGTCATGCCGTCGGTGAAGCGCGCGATCCTGCATCAGGGCTTCCGCATGTTCGGTGAGTCGAAGGCGGCCAAGAACGAACAGCCGGTCGTCGAGTCCGCCGACGACACCGAGAAGCCGGAGTCCCGCAGCCCGCTGCTGGCACTGGCCCCGATCGTGCAGCCCCTCATGGGCCTGCCCGCCCCCGCGGCCCGCATCACCAACCGGATTCCCGGCCTGCACTGGTAATCGGCTGCCTCACAACAGTGTTCGGCCCGGCGTGGAACAGCACGCCGGGCCGAACCATTTCGGTACCCACTCGGCCGAGGTGGGACAGGAGCCCTAAGTGCCCATAGCACCTAACGCCCCCACGGCCGCGGATACCCGGACCCGCCCTGGGGTTTCGCTTGTGTCCGTCGAAACCGCCCGAGGGTCGGACCCGTCCCCTCCCCGGGGTCAGATGCGGTCGGCGGCGAAGTTCACCGCCGCCACCAGATCACTGCCGTAGGCCACGTGGGCGTTGGCGTCGGTGCCCGAACCGCACACGGGATCACCGCCCACGCACCAGTCTCCGGTGCGGGACACGTACTGGCCGGGGACATTCCAGCCCAGGCCGCGCACCGGGTCGCCGAAGAGCAGGACCGCGGCGATGCGTCCGCTCAGGTAGTCCGGCAGCTGCACTCGGCCCGGGTACCAGGTGACCGCGCCGGTGCCCAGGGCCGCGTGGACGACCGCCGCGCCCTGCGAGTAGCCGATCACCACGAACTCCTGGCCCGGACAGGCAGCGGCCTGGGATTCCATGTGCCCCACCAGATCCGCGCTGCCCGTGCCCACATTGAAGCTGTAGTCCGCGGGATAGTTCACGCGGTACGCGCTCACCGACACGGGTAACCGGTCCTGCAGCATGCCGAATAAGGGATCGCCGATCTCGTCGCCGAGCCAGCCGGGTTCGCCTGTGCCCCTGGCCACTACGACGTCCACGGCGGCGCATCCGTCCGCGTGGGCCGTCGACTGTGGCACGAACACGGTCGCGGCGATCACGGTCAGTGCCGCGAAGCCCCAAGCCGTACGCCATCTCCCAGGCAGCAACACCTTCCGGTCGCCCATTGTCCTCACCTCTCACGTCGTTGTGAGAAGCCCGGTGACTCTTGTCATTGACTAGAGACTGATCACCGGGCTATGTGACCCAAGGTAGGAATGGACGAAGAGAGCGGCAACGAATTCTACTGGAGAGTCACCTGATTGGTACCCAACCGTTTCCTCATGAAACTTGTTATCTACGTGCTACTTTAGGGCTACGAGACGGCCACGGACGGGTGCGATCGGGCACCGCGAACGGCGCGCAAAATGCAACCAGTTCTCATAGTGTGTTGGTATGGAACGACTTACCGGACTCGACGCGAGCTTCCTCTATCTCGAAACAGACACACAACTGCTGCACGTCTGCGCAATGCTGATACTCGATCCCACCGCCGACGGGGTGGAGTTCGAGCACGAGGCCTTCAAGGCCGAACTCGGACGGCGGCTGCACCTGATCCCGGCCATGACGCGTCGACTGCACCAGGTGCCGTTCAATCTCGATCATCCGGTGTGGGTGCGGGATTCGAACTTCGATCTCGACTACCACGTCCGACGGCTGGCGCTGCCCAGCGGGGCCGGTGATCGCGGATTGGCGGAGCTGGCGGCCGATATTGCCGGTCGGCCGCTGGATCGCACCCGGCCGCTGTGGGAGATGTGGGTCATCGAGGGTCTGCCGCACGGCAAGGTCGCGGTGGTGTCGAAGTACCACCACGCCATCGTGGACGGCATCACCGGCACCAATATGATGATGCACCTGTGCGATGTGGAGCCGGGCGTGAGCTACACCCCGCCCGCCGAAACCCCGTCGCCCGAAGCCGAACCCAATGATCTTCAGCTGGGCGTCGAGGCGCTGCTGAGGTTCCCGGGCAAGCTCGGCATGGTCGGCATGGTGCCCAAGACCGTCGGCATTCTGGGCGGGCTGGTGCAGCGGCGGCGCAGCGGCAATGGAAACCGCGGCATGCCTTTGCCGTTCACCGCGCCGCGCACGCCGTTCAATCGAGCAATCACCCCGCATCGCGCCATTGCCTTCGTGCAGACCGAGCTGTCGGATATCAAGGAGATAAAGTCGGCCTTCGGGGTGAAGGTCAATGACGTGGTGCTGGCCGTGGTCGGCGGGGCGCTGCGCAGCTACCTCGAATTGCACGACGAATTGCCGGAAACCTCACTGCTGGCCTCTGTTCCGGTTTCCACCCACGAGACCTCGCGCCACGAGGAGGGCACCAACAAGGTGTCGACCATCTTCGCGCGGCTCTACACCGATATCGAGAATCCCGTGGCGCGCCTGCTCGCCATCGCCGAGGACAATCGCGGGGCCAAGGAGGAGCACAACCTCATCGGGGCCGATTTCCTGCAGGACTGGGCGAAATACGCGCCGCCCAACACCTTCCAGCTGGCCGCGCGGGCGTATTCGTCGTTCAAGCTGGCCGAGCATCACCCGGTGGTGCACAACCTGGTGGTGTCGAACGTGCCCGGGCCGAACTTCCCCATGTACTTCCTGGGTGTGCGGGTGGCCTCGATGTACCCGTTCGGGCCGGTGTTCCACGGCGCGGGCCTGACCGCCACGGTGATCTCCAACAACGGGCACATGGACTTCGGGTTCATCGCCTGCAAGGAGCTGGTGCCGGACGTGGACAAGATCACCGAAGCCATTCCCGAGGTGGTCACCGAACTGCTCAAGGCCGCCCGCGAAAAGGCCTGAGCCAGGCGCGATCCACCGCCTGAGCCAGGCCCGATCCACCGCCTGAGCTAGGCGCGATCCACCACCGATTGCACGGCCTCGAGGAACACCGGGACAAAGACGTCCGCCTCGAGTGCGCAGGCCGCATGACCGGCCCTGGCGAGGAAGATCTCCGCTCCCGGAATAGCCTTCGCCATCTCCAGCTGACGGAAGACGGGCAGTGCCCGGTCCCGCGTGGTGATCACCACCGCCGTCGGCACTTTCAAGGTCGGCAGCCAGTCCGACGAATCGAAACGCCCCAGCACCGCGAGCGCCTGCGCGAGCGCCCACCCGCTGGTCGCCCGCAATTCCGTCATGGCCCAGCGATCCATGCGGCCCACCGGCCAGGACGATTCCGGCAGCGCGGGCAGTTTGTCGCGGCGCAATTCGGCGCGGCGGAAGGACCATTCGGAGAACATGGCGGCGGTGACGGCCCAGCCGCGGTGGAAGGCGCGCTCGCGCCACTTCTCCTGGAACCGGTAGGTGGTGGCGGCCAACACCAGCCCGCCCACGCGGTCCGGGTGACGGTGCGCGGTCAGCTGGGCGACGACGCCGCCCATGGAATAGCCCGCCAGAATGGGTCGTTCGACGCCCACCACGTCGGCGACGGCCACCACATCGTCGGCCAGATCGTCGAGATCGAAACGCTCGGAACGGATTCCGTGGCCGTGCCAGCGCTGGTCGAACAGGACCACGCGGTAGCGCTCATTGAGTTCGCGCAGGCTCGGGAACCAGTTGAGCATGGCGGTGGTCGCCATGCCGTGCAGCAGCAGGACGGTCGGCGAATCCGCGGCCGGGCCCGGCAGGTCCACCACGTAGGTGGTGCCGCGGCCGGGCAGTTCCACCATCGCGCCCTGCGGCACCTCGGTCAGCCGGGAGATGCGCGGCGAGAGGCGGCGGCCCCGACGGGGTCCGGCGTTCGCGGTGGTCAGGTCCAAGCTGGGGTTCGTCATCGAAGGCCTCCCGGCACACCGCCTCGGCGGTCGCGATCACACCGCCTCGGCGGTCGAAATGGAACACGTTCCATTTGATGATGCCATATCGGGGGCGGGGCGGCGGGTTACGACTTGCAGCCCGCCGGGGCGCTGACGACCGTGGTGACGACCACCGGCGCGGTGGGCGGGGGTGGGGTGGCGGGCGGCTCGGTGGGGATCTCGTAGAGGCGAACTCCGGTGTGGCGCAGGGCGCCCGGATCGAGGGTGACGCCGGAGACGAAGGCGGCGTGACCGTAGATATCGGTGACCTCGGCGGTGAAGGGGCCCGGGCCCAGGCCCGAGACGGACCAGTAGTTGTCGTTGCCGCGGCGCAGTGGCACGTAGTCGCGGCCGGAGTCGGGCTTCAAGGAGACTTGCGCGACCGGATTCCCGGTGCCGGAGAACAAGATCGAGATCCAGCTCGATGACGAGCTCGGTTCGACGCGGTAGACGAGTTCGGGGGCCGGGTTGGGGTCGCGCACGCGGCTGATGCGGACCTTGGCGACGCCGTCGGCGCTATTGGCGATGGCCTCGAAAGCCGAACGGCTCAAATCGTATTGGTTCGGGCCGCAGGCCGGGCAGCGGTCGACGACCTCGGCGCGGACGCTGCCGAGCGGGCCGTCGATATCGACGTAGGAGCCGCAGGGGGCCGAGCCGTCGTATTGGCCCGTGGGGACGCCGACGTAGTAGCCGTCGACCGGGAGGTCGGGTAGGGAGCAGGCCACGCCCTGACCGAAGGCGTAGAACCGGGCCTCGCCCTGTTCCGGGGCCGGTTGGGACTCCGTGGTCTGAATCTGCTGGGGAGTAACCGAACTCGGGGCCGCTGCGGCGGGAAGGGTGATGACGGTTGTGGTTGGTGTGGCGGTACTGCAGTTGAGTGGCTGCGGTCGGATCCACCACGTGGCCAGCCCGACCACCACCGCTCCCGCCAGAATCGTCCACAACCATGGCCTGCCAGAATGGACCTCTTCGTGTCCGGTGCGGTGCATGGCCGGTCCCCAACCCTCCGAATTGTGTTTGCTGACGCGATGCTGCACTCCACATCAGGAAAGCAGCCGCCGCCGTTACGCAGGGCTCGAATCGGAAACTCGGAGTGAAAAACACGGCGTGTTGCCGGTGTGTCCTGGGGATAGAACCGGGGACTCGTCCGATTCGTATGTCTTGTCATGGCCCAGCTCGCACCGTTCTACCGGCAGGTGCAGTCGCACTACGACCTGTCGGACGACTTCTACTCGCTGTTCCTCGACCCCTCCATGACCTACAGTTGCGCGTTCTTCGAGCGCGCGGGCATGAGTTTGGAAGAGGCGCAACAGGCCAAGATCGATTTGGCGCTCGGCAAGCTGGGGCTCGAGCCCGGCATGACACTGCTCGATATCGGGTGTGGGTGGGGGTCGACCATGATCCGGGCCGTGCTGACCTATGGCGTGCGGGTGGTCGGGCTCACCTTGAGCCGCAATCAGTTCGATCATGTGCGGGGGCGGCTGCGCGAGCTCGGGATCACCGAAGCCGAAGTGCGGCTGCAAGGTTGGGAGGAGTTCGACGGTACGGCCGACCGGATTGTGAGTATCGGCGCGTTCGAGCATTTTCGTAAGCAGCGGTATGCGGAGTTCTTCGCCCGCTGTCATCGTCTGCTGCCCGCTGATGGGCGCATGCTGTTGCACACCATCATCGGGCACACCCTCGCCGAGCTGCGGGCGGCCGACATTCCTGTCACCCGTGAGGACGCGCTGTTCCATATCTTCATGAAGCGCGAGATCTTTCCGGGTGGCCAACTGCCCCAACCGGATACGGTTCCCACCTATGCCGAGGCGGCGGGCTTTCACACCACCCGTATCCAGGCGCTGCGTCCCCACTATGCGCGGACCTTGGACCTGTGGGCCGAGGCCCTGGCCGCCCACCACGCCGAGGCGGTGCATCTGACCTCCGAGGAGGTCTATCAGCGTTATATGAAATATCTGACCGGTTGCGCCCACTACTTCCGTGCCGGGCACCTCGACGTCATGCAGTTCACTCTTCAGAAGTAGGCATCAATACCGCGGCACCAGCGAACCGGCCGTGCTTCAAATCCCGGAGTGCCGCATCGGCTTTCGACAGTGGATAGGGCTGCACCGTCACCTCCAGCCGATGTTTGCCCGCGAACTCCAGAAACTCCCGTGCGTCCTGCCGTGTATTCGCGGTGACGGACCGAATCTCCCTCTCCTGGAACAAATGTCGCTGATAGTTCAAGACCGGAATATCACTGAGGTGAATTCCGGCAATGGACAGCACTCCACCCCGATCCAAGGCTTCCATCGCGGGCAACACCAGATCACCCACGGGCGCAAAAAGAATCGCCGAATCCAAGCGCACCGGCGGCCTGTCCGCCGCCCCCTGCGCCGAAGCCACACCGAGTTCCAGCGCCAGATCCTGAGCCTTCTTGTCCCGGGTCATCACATGGACCTCCGCGCCCCGTGCCAGGGCCACCTGCGCGGCCAAATGCGCACTCCCCCCGAACCCGTAAATCCCCAGCCGCCCACCCTCGGGCACCTCGGCCCGTTGCAACGCCCGATACCCGATGATCCCCGCGCACAGCAGCGGCGCGAGCTCCGCATCCCCATACCCCTCCGGCAGCCGCAAGGCGTAATCCGCAGGCACAGTGGCGAATTCCGCATACCCCCCATCCGCGTCCCACCCGGTGTACTGCGACTCCAGACACAAATTCTCATCCCCGCGCCGACAGAACTTGCACACCCCACACGTATGCCGCAACCAAGCAATCCCCACCCGATCCCCCACCCCGAACTCCCCCGTCACCCCGTCCCCCACCTCCACCACCTCACCGACAACCTCATGCCCGGGCACCACATGCTCCCGATGCACCGGCAAATCCCCCTCGGTGACGTGCAGATCAGTCCGACACACTCCACACGCGAGCACCCGAACCAATAACTCCCCCGCCCCCGGGCGCGGTACCTCCACCCGCTCGAAGCCCACGGGTTCCCCATCGATCGCCCCCGGCTTGTCCACCCGCCAAGCACTCATCATCGCCATACCGCCAGTCTGCCCCTCCACCCCTCACACCCCGTAGAGCACTCCGACCCCGATCACCCCCGAATCCGCCAAGGCGGCTCGAGCCGATTCTCCCCGGCATAGAACAGGCACACCCGATGCCCATCGGGATCCCGCAACCAAGCCTCCCGCCACAGCCACGACTTATCAGCGGGCATGCTGTCGAACACCACCCCCGCGGCCCGCAACCGTGCACACTCCTCATCGAGCCGATCGGACTCGAAGTAGATCGCCACCTGCTCCCCCTCAGGCACCGATTCCACCAATTCGACCGAAAACGTACTGTCCCCCTCCGGACATTCGAACCGCAGATAATGCTCGGTCTTGACAATCAGCCCCAGCCCCAGCAGCCCATAAAACCGCTCAGCCTGGCCAAGATCAGTCGCGCCAACCGTAACCTGATTCAATCGCATCCCCACACCCTGCAACCTCAACCCCACTACAGGTCAACCGATCCACCTCTGTGCGGGATATCCCATGCCCTGGCAGAGAGCGATTCGTCATTGCCGACGGGTCACGGTGATTCCGCGTCCAGGCCGCCATGACTGGACAACCAGTTGTTGCGCTTCCTGATCAACCGTGGTGAGCACCGCCTCGGTGAGATCGAGGCGGAATAGGTGCGGTTCGGTGGAGGGCTCGGTCACCGCGGGCGAGTCCGCATGGGCGACCTCGATGGCCACACCTGCCACTTTGGCATCACCGTCGGATGGGTGCGCATGAATCGCGCACCTGCCGTCGCGTTGCAGGTCACGGGCCTTCCGCGCGTTCGGCATCGAACCGAATGTCAGATCCGTGCCGTCGAACTGCACCTCCGAACCGCTGACGCGCGGGCTGCCGTCCCGGCGGATAGTCGCCAGTACGTGGGTGCTGTGAGCTTCGAATCGCCGCCTCACCTCGCCTGCGAGATCCGGAGCCTCCGTTTCGAATTGGAGCCAATCGACCATGCGAGCAATTGTGGCATCGAGCACCGACACTAAGGCGTTGACGCGAATGTGCCGTTGGCCGTGGCTATTACGTCACTCCACGGGGGTAGTCCGAACCCCTACTCGGGGGTGATGGGGCATCGCGGGGTGTGGTCCTAGCGTTGGCTGCGTGATGATCATCCGGCGCTTGGGCCTCGACTTCGCCTACACGTTCTTGGGATTGCCTCTCTCATTGGTTGGTTTCAGCCTTCTCGTGCCGCTTTTCGCGGCGAGCCTCGGCACCGTGGTGATCTTCGTCGGGATCCCGCTGCTCGCACTGACATTGCTGCTCGCGCGCGGCTTCGCCGACATCGAGCGCGTACGCCTGCAGCAGTTGACGGGCAGGGTGGCGCCACGGCCTCGATACGCCCGGGCACCGGAGGGAGCGGGATGGTTCCGTCGGATCACCGCACCCATCGGGCAGGGGCAGAGCTGGTTGGATCTGCTGTACGCCGTCGTCAGCCTGCCGATCGCGATCATCAGCTTCGTGCTGCCGCTGGCGTGGTGGGCAATGGCGCTGAGTGGATTGACCTACTGGTTGTGGGGCAGGTTCATTCCCTACGGCGACAATCACGACGTCGTCACGGAGACGATCATGGGTGCGGACACCGCCACCAACCGCACAATCTTCAACACGATCATCGGCGTCGTAGCGCTGCTCACCGTGTACGCCGTCCAACGAGGCAGCGCCGCCCTCCACGCCGCTCTGGCACAGACCCTGCTCACCCGGCTAGCCGTCGTACAAGGACGCCTCGAGAATCCCGACTACCAGCCGGGCGAAGCCAGCCTGTCCACCGAGCCGACCGTGCTGCGCTGATAGCGCCGAATACCGGGTAGCGCATTCTGGAGGGAATTCGCGCACTGCGTCAGGCGAATTGCGCGCCGTGGCCGACGGACCAGTTCTCCTTCGCGGAATCGAGAACATTGATGAAGACGTCCTCTGGCCGGACGCCCGGGCTGTCGCCGAGCAGCTCGGCGATCCGCCGGAACAACGCGCCCTTCTGCGCGGCCGTACGTGTGTCGAAGACGGTGATCTGGATGTACACGACATCCTGACTACGGTCCACACCAAATGCCTTGCCGTAGCGAAAGTTTGCGCCGTCGTGTTCGGTGATGGTCATGAACTGATCGCCCTCGGGAACGTCGAGCGTTTCGCGCATTGCCCGGTAGATGGCGTCGAAGATCGCCTGTCGGTAGCTTTCGGGCTTCCCGGCACGCAGCGAAATGTGAACGAGGGGCACGGCGATCCCTTCCCGCAGACGGGGCGAACCTTTCTTGACACCGTGATAAGAACACGTTCTTGACACACTGTCAAGTAATCTTGTGGCCAGGGACTGCCCACTGCCGATCGGGAAAGAGCGTTGCGACCAAGAGAATTCGACCACGACGAAGTCCTGCGCATTGCGTTCGATCAGTTCTGGCGCAAGGGCGTGCGAGGCACCTCCCTCGCGGACATCGCACGCGATGCAGGCGTCCAACGCGGCAGCCTCTACAACGCCTACGGCAGCAAAGAGGCGCTGTTCCTCGTCGCCTACGAGCGCTACGCGAACGAGTATCTGGTCACGCTGCAGAACGTGCTAGCCACCGGGACGCTGCGCGAACGTCTCGTCTCTTTCTTCGACACAACGATCGAGAACTTTCGTTCCGGCTCCCCACCTCGCGGCTGTCCAACCACGCGCGGCCTGATGGAGTTGGCACCGGGCACCGGTGAGGGCCTCGGAGACGACGCGCGCCATGCCTTCGCCCACCTCCTCGACCGCATCACCGCCCTCGTCGAGCAAGCCTTCGTCGAGGGGCAAAAGCTGGGCGAGTTCAGCGGAACCCCCGCCACCGCCGCCTTGCACATCGTGACCGTCACACGCGGATTAGCCGTCCTCGAACGGGCATTCAACGACGAGCCGCAACTCCGCAAGATCGCCGCACACACAATCGATCTCGTCCTGACCACCCCAACCCGCTAACGGTCGTCAGAACACCGAGCGCTCGAGGCGCGCCGATCCGGTTTCTGGTTTTGGCGGTAGCGTCGGGTTCATGCAACTGCCCCGGGCGATCGCAACCTTCAACAAGTACGCCAACAACCGCATCCAGGGCCTCTGGGCCTGGCTGCTCCCACCATGGGCGATCGTGCACCATACCGGCCGCTCCTCGGGACGCCCGTTCAAGACGCCAATCGTGGGCTTCAACACGCCGGAGGGCTTCGCGATCCCAATCCTCTATGGCCCGCAAAGCCACTGGGTCAAGAACCTCCTCGCCGCAGGCGGCGGCGAGCTCCAACGCGCAGGCAAACGCTACAAACTCATCGACCCACGAATCCTCCCAGCATCGGACATCACAGCTAAGGGCATCGCAGGCCTCTACACCCGATCCGCCACCTCGACGCTCGTGGCCACGCTCGGCGAGCGCGTGTAGGACCCGGCCATGCACCGGGTCCCGGGCGACGCTAGCGCACGCTGTCACCGACCGCGTTCGGCGCAGGTGTCGGACGACTCCCGAGTTCGGTCTGATTGCTTGTGAGACTGAGGAATAGGCCGCCGATCGTCAGGACTGAGGCAATGAGGTAGAGGGTGCGGAGGCCGGGGGTGGAGTCGGCGATGAAGCCGCCGAGCAGGCCTGCGGAGGCGGCGGCTAGTTGGTAGGCGGAGGCGTTGACTGCCATGGAGAGGGTTGGGGCTTCGGTGGCGGCTGACATTACTCGGGCTTGCATGCCGGGGATGATTGCGAAGGACAGGCCGCCGATGAGCATGATCGATGCGGTGGCCCACAGTGGGGAGGTGGCGGTCAGCCAAGCTGCGGCCAAGGCGAGCGCGAGGAGGAGCAGGAGGACGGGTTGGGAGGTGTGGGGGTTTCGGTCGTACAGGGTGCCGCCGAGGAGGTTGCCGAGGGTGGCGGCTGCGCCGTAGCCGACCAGGAGCATTGGTAGGCGCGTGTTCGGCTGGCCCGCAACGGTTGTGAGCAGGGGAGCTATGTAGGTGAAGACCATCAGGACGCCGATGTTGCCTAGTGCGGTGAGCGATAGTGCCATCAGTACCGGTCGGCGTCGGATGACCCGAAGTTCGGCCACTGCCGATCGGCGTGACTCCTCGGGTGGGGCGGTGATCAGGACGGCCACCAGGACGAGGCAGAGCAGGCATGCGAGGCCGACGGTCAGAAACGCTGCGCGCCAACCCCAGTGGCTGCCGATCGCCGTGCCGACGGGTGCGCCGACGATCATGGCCAGGTTCATGCCGAAGGCTAGTCGGGCGACCGTGGTGGCCGACCGTTCGGGTGGCGCGGAGCGGACGGCGACCACGATCGCTTGCGCGAAGAATGTCGATGTCACCAGGGCTGTCGCGACCCGAGCACCTAGAAGCGGCACGAATCCGGGTGCGAGCGCGGAGAGCACGTTGCCGATCGCCGCGACCACGAGCAGTGCCACCATCAATCGTTTTCGGTCGATACCCGCCGTCACCGCGGTGAGGATCGGTCCGCCGACGATCATGCCGAGGGCGTAGGCCGTCACGATCAGTCCTGCCGTTCCGATCGGAACGCCGAGGCTTCCGGCCACCTCCGGAAGGATCCCCGCTACCACGAATTCCCCTGTGGTGATGCTGAATACGCACGACATCAAGACCGCTGTTCGAAGCATTCCGCTACGCTAAAGTCTGACACCGGTGTCAGAGTCAAGTGGCAATTCTCAGGAGGCGTCGATGCGTATCGGTGAACTATCGACCCGAACCGGCGTCAGCGTCCGCGCCCTGCGCTACTACCAGGACAAAGGCGCACTGCAAGCCACTCGAACACCGGCCGGGTACCGAATATTCGACGACACCGCCGTCCGCACGGTCGGCCATATACAGACCCTGTTGTCCGCCGGTCTCGGCATGGATCTCATCACCGAAATCCTCACCTGCGAATCCACCGGCACCCCGCTCCTCGACGGCTGCCGCGACCGCCTCCTCCACGAGCGCCGCCGCATGACCACCGACATCAACCGAATCCGCTCGGCGCGAACCCTCCTCGACCGACTCCTGGACGATCCCGCCCTGAACTGAAGACCGGCTAGATGTCTTCGGGCCGTTGCTCTTTGCCCGCGTACTGGTCGGCGAGCGTGCGAGCACGCGCGTGAAGAACGGTGCGCAACCATTGCGGAGCAAGGACTTCCGCGTGTGTGGCCAACTGCCACAGCGCCCATTCAGCGTGCCTCGCGTCTTGGAAGGTTGCTTCCAGCCGCAGCCAGCCGTCCGGATCCGTGGCCTCCTCACGGACAGCCAGCGCGGTGTCGATCAGTTCCGCGCACCGTTCCGGGTTCACACGCACCATGACGGTGAGAGTGTCACCGCCATACCGGAATCGCGTCGTGCGTTCCTGCCAGAGCTGCCCCAGGTCGACCCGGTCCGGTCGTTGCGCGGGTTCCGACAGTTCCTCGGCGGCCAGGATTCTCGACAGCCGGTAGGTCCGATCCGCGCCGGATCTGGTGGCCAGCAGGTACCCCTGGTCGCGAACCGTCACCAGACCGATCGGGTCCACCGTGCGCCAGGCCGGGGGTTGGTCCGCGGGCGCGTAGCGAATACGCAGCTTGTGTCCGGCGAAAACCGCGCGCCGGACCTCGGCCCCAATGGTGTCGGATACCGCCTCGGTGGTCGAAGGGCGGGAAAGGAAATCGGTCGTCGGCTCGATGAGCACCCGTTGGGAAGCATCGGTCGCGATGTCCCGAGCACTGTCCGGTAACGCGTCGACCACCTTGCGCATGGCCGACGCGAGCGGCGAGCCGAGGCCGAATGCCTGTGCGCCGCCGCGTGATCCGGCGACCAGCAGGGCCAGCGCCTCGTCGTGGTTCAACCCGGTGAGCTCGGTGTGGAAACCGGGCAGCAAGGCGAAACCGCCGTTCCTGCCGCGTTCGGCGTACACCGGAACGCCCGCCGCGGACAGCGCCTCGATATCGCGCAGCACGGTGCGGGTGGAGACCTCGAGTTCGCGGGCGAGCGCGGGTGCGGACATCCGACCGCGCTGGCGCAGCAGCAGCACCAGCGAGACCAAACGGTCGGCGCGCACGCGAGAAACATTACCGGAAATACCTGACACAGGTTGTCGTGATTCGTTGGCAGGCTGGGGTCATGACAAATCAGAAAGCGGCCGCCGAGCCGAACGACCTGGGACGGTTCTTCATCGAGCGCGCCAACGCCGGTGATGTCGATGGCCTTGTCGCGCTGTACGAGCCGACCGCGGTACTGGCATTCCCGCCGGGCAGCCTCGCGACCGGGCACGCGGAGATCCGCAAAGTGTACGAGCAATTCGTCGCGGCCGCACCGGTCCTCGAACCGGGCGTGCAGCACCCCGCGCTGGTGAGCGGCGACCTGGCGCTCACCTCGTCCACGCTGACCAACGGTGACATCACCGTCGAAATCGCCCGCCGCCAACCGGACGGCTCGTGGCTGTGGGCCGTGGATCAGCCCGCGGTCGGCCGCTGACGCAACGTGATCAGGTGGGGCCGAAAGCCGTGCGGAGAAATGCGGTGAGTTGAGTGCGGACTCGGTCCTGGGTCAAGCCGTCCGATCCGGAGCGGAGGGCGGAGAGCAGGGCCGAGACCAGCACCGAGAGCAGGACTTCGGCGGCTATGTCCGGATCGAGGGTGGGGGAAAGGTAGCCGTGGGTGATGCCCTCGCGGATCTTCTCGACGGATTGGGCGGCATAGGACCGCGCATTGCGCAGGCAGCGGTCGAGGACTCGGTCGTCGATGGAGGACGCCTCCAGCAGGAAGAAGTTCACGAGGCCGGGTTCCGAGGCGACGAGGTCGTAGCAGCGGTCGACGACACGGGCGTAGCGGGCGCAGAAGGCGTCCAGGGTGTCGGGGGTGTCGTCGCCCTCGGGGCCGAGCAGACGGTCGCGCAGCAGGGCGAAGCAGTGATCGATGACCGCGTCGAGAATGTCGCGCTTATTGGCGAAATAGTTGTAGAAGGTGCCGTGGCTGACGCCCGCGGCGGTGACGATGTCGTCCACGCCGATGCCGCGGAAGCCACGCGTGGTCACCAATTCGTATGCGGCGGTGATCAATTCGTCGCGACGACGTTCGATGCGGGTGCGGTGGTCGGGGTCGTGGGCGGACGGGGCGTCGGCGGTCGTCACGGGGTCGGTGTTCTCGGGCGCAGAGTCTTGTCGAGGAGGTCGAACACGACGGTCATGCTGCGCTCGCGAATGGCCGGATTGCCCGCGCCCAGCAATTCCCGCATGATCCACGGGCCGACCATGGTGAGAATGGTGTGGCCCAGCACTTCCGGGTCGATGTCGGGACGTATCCAACCTTCCTCCATGCCACGCGTGAGTTCCCCCGCGATTAGTGAGGCCGTAATGGCCTCGACACCGAGCAGCCGTTGCGCCAGTTCGGCATCGATGGCCCCCGCCTCCACCACCAGCAGCCGCAGCATTTCAGGTTCCCGCTCGAGCAGGTCGTAGAGCCGCTCCACGGCCGCGCGCACCGCCGCCACCAGCTCCCCGACATCGCCCGCGGCACCGAACACGCGGTGCAGTTCCATGGCGTCGGTCACCTTCTCGACACCGAGATCGATGACGTGGTCCAGGATTTCGCGTTTGCTGCCGAAGTAGCGGTACACGGTGCCCTGGCCGATTCCGGCGCGGGCGGCCACCTGCGAGATGGCGGCGGCCTCGTAGCCCTGGGCGGTGAACACCTCGAA
The DNA here is from genome assembly GCF_035818795.1 of Nocardia sp. CDC160. Taxonomy (NCBI): domain Bacteria; kingdom Bacillati; phylum Actinomycetota; class Actinomycetes; order Mycobacteriales; family Nocardiaceae; genus Nocardia; species Nocardia sp. CDC160. The sequence continues at coordinate 353,146 of NZ_JAYKYT010000005.1, forward strand.
CGCGGCCTCGATGATCTGCCGACGCCGCCGCGCGGGGAGCTCCCGTTGCGGCGGCCGACCCATGCGTTTGGAGGCTCGGCCCATGCGTTCGGAGGCTATTTCGCGGCCCCGCTCTTCGCGCCGATGTCCTTGGGGCCGTAGTCGGTGACGAGCCACTCGCCGCCGTTCTTGGCCACGGTCAGCACCAGCAGGTTGGGCACGGTGGCCGGGTCCTGCTGCTGCACGTTCTGCGTCTTCTGCGTGGCGTAGACGGTGACGGTGTACTGGTCGTTGCCCTTGGCCTCCACCGAGGTGCCGACCACGTCACCGGTGGCGACCACCTGGGCGTCGGTCATGATCTTGGCGAGAGTGTCGTGGACCTGGGTGTAGCGGTCCTTGAGGGCGTCGGAGGTGCCGCGCTGCACGCCGTCGAAGAAGGCGGGCAGATTGCGGTAGTCGTAGGTCAGCGAGCGCAGGGTGTAGTCCTTGGCCACCTGCGCGGCCCGATCACGGTCGGCCTGACTGGATTTCAGGGCGTCGTAGTCGCGGGCCGAGCCGTGCCAGAGCACCCCCAGCACCACGGCTGCCACCGCGAAGAGCACGGTCGCAGCGGCGAGGAAGGGATAGGCGCGCTCGCCGAAACTCTTGGTGGACACCGGCTTCGAGTCCACGATCGGTGCCGGTGTCTCCTCGGACTTCGCCAACACGACGGTCTCGGCCTGCTGCTCGGTGGTCTCGGTGGTCGTCTCGACGGTTTCGGTCTCACTCATGAAATGCCTTCTCTCTAACGAGGAGTCGTAATGGCCACGTGCGCCGCGCCGTCGCCGGGGAACACGGTGGACAGCAGGTCCACGATCGATCCCGCGTCGACCCGCAGCGGTTTGATCTTGGTGGTGGCGGGTTTGAGGACGGTGGCGATATGACTCAGATCCGGACCGACCAACTGCAGGTACTCGTTGATCTTGGTGACCAGCGGCCCGATCGGATCGTCGAAGATCTTCTCGCCAATGTAGGAGTAGTTCTGGAACGCCCCGATGATGTGCAGCAGCTCCGGCAGCGCGGAGTCGATATCCCCCGCCGCGGCGCTGATGGTGGGTGCGCGCCCGTCGAACTTGTCGCCGAGGTTCTGCACATTGAAGTACAGCCGCGCGATGGCATCGTGCTTGTCGTGCAACATATTCGCGGTATCGATGAGCGCCTTGGTCAGATTGGCGACATCGGCGTCGCGGCCCTCGAAGCCCTGCGCCACCGTGGTCGCCAGGTTCTGCAGCTTGGCCGGATCCAGTTGCGCGGTCAGCGCATCCAGTTTGGCGAGCGCGTCACCGACCGTGGTGGCGATCTTGACCTGCCGGTTCGGCACAATGCTGCCGTCGTGCAGGAAGGGCCCCGCGGTCCCGCTGGGCCGGAAGTCCACGAACTGTTCCCCCGCCGCCGACAGATTGGCGATCTGCACGACGCTGTCGACCGGAATCTTGTAGCGCGAGTCGTATTCGAGGGTCACCGACAGCCCCCGCCCGGTGGCCGCGATATCGCGCACCTTCCCGATCGGCAGCCCGCGCAGGGTCACCTCGGAGGTCTTCATCAATCCGCCCGAGCTGTCCAAAAGCACTGTGACGGTGTTGCTCTGGCGTCGCGGGTCCAGATTCAGCACGCCGACGGCCATGTAGCTGCCGCAGACGAGGGTGAGCACGAGCAGCATCACCAGCGAAACCGGCCCGGAGAGTGAAAGTTTCATCTAGGGCACCATCCCGATCGAGCGCAGCGTGGTGATGAGTTGATCGGCCTGCACATCGGCGGAGATCTTGCGCACCTTCACATCCGGTGCCTGCAGAAAGGGAATGATCTTCTCCTTCAGCAGGGTGTGGAAGGTGTCGAGATTGGCCGCCAGGGTGAGGTCGGCGTACCCGGCCGTCACCGCCGTCGGCGCGAGGATCGACACGATCGATTGGAAATCGCCGACGTGCGGCAGCAGCAGATCGCCCGCGTTCTTGGCCAGCGGCCCACCGCTGATGATCAGATTGACCACCGCGAGCAGCACATCCGACAGACCCGCGGCCCGGTCGGGACCGAAGGTCAGGATCTGGTCGACCGCCCCGCGCCCGGACTCCAGCTTGGCGGTGATCTGCTGTGCCGACAGCAGGATTCGATTCAAATCATCGGTGTGCGAGGCCATATCGTGCAGCGCCGCCCGCCCGGCCGCATTGATCCGATCCAGCTCGGCCGGATCCGACGGGAAGGCCGCGTTCACATCGGTGACCAGCTTCTGGATATCGGACCACCGCCCGCCGGTGATGATGTTCGACAGCGCCCGCAGAATGTCTTCCACATTCGTGGCGGGAATGGTCTGGGACATGGGAATCACATCGCCATTGGCCAGGAACGCGGCGTTGGAGTTCTTCGGCGCTTCCAGGGCGATGTGGATATCGCCGAGGATGGTGTCCTGCCGCAATTCGGCCGTGGTGGTCTTGGGCAGTTTGGCGTCGGTGTGCAGTTTCACGGTGGCGACCGCGGTGGTGCCGATCAGCTCGATGTGGTCGAGCATGCCGATCTCGACGCCGTCGGCGATCACCTTGGCCCGATCGGGCAGATTGAGCACCGACCCGAATTCGATGCGCACCGAATAGGTGTCACCGCTGGGATAGGTGCCCGGGATCGGGATGTCGGTGGCCTTGACCCCGCACCCGGTGAGCACCAGCGTCGCCGCGGTGAGCACCGGCAGCAGTTTGATGATGGTTCGCCTCATTTGGCACCCACCTGCGGGAGCTGGGCGGCCAATGGCGGCAGCACCGAGAGCAGCGAATCGATATCGCCCATGTGCTGTTGGGTGAAGGTGTGCACCTGCGGCAGCACGGCATCGAGCAGCCCGTAGATCTGCTTGTCGTACTTGCCCACATTGCGGGCGATCACCGGCAGGAATTCGACCGCGACGTCCACTGCCGAGGAGAATTCCGCCGAGAACTCCCCGATCAACTGCAAGCCCGCGCGCAGATTGTTCAGTACCTCGGCCATGTCCGGCCAGTTGGTCACGAACATGGTGGTGAGCTGATCGAGATTGTCCACCAGCCGCCGGAACACGGCATCCTTCTGCGCCGGATCCCCGATGGTCGCCGACAGCCGCTGCAGCAATTGATTCCACTGCTGACCGGTGCCGTCGATGGCATTGTTGGCCGCGGTCAACGTGTCGTCGAGGAGCGTGTCGGGCTTGCCGCCGGTGCCGCCGCCGGTGAGATCACCGGCGAGCTTGCCCATGGCGTCGAGGGCCTCGCTGATGCCGATCGGCGTCTTGGTCTTCTCCAGCGGAATGCATCTCGAATTGTCGAACCGCGCCCCACCGGTGTACGGCTTGGTGAGCTCCACATGCCGGTCGGTCACAATGGAACTCGACATGGTGACGGCCTGAATATCGGCCGGGAGTTTCACCGAATCCTTGACCTTCATGGTGACCCGCATGCGGTCACCCAGCGCCTCGATCTTGGACACCGTCCCGATCTCGACCCCCAGCATGGTGACGCTATTGCCCTCGTACAGGCCGACGGTGTCGGTGAATTCGGCGCACAGGCTCTGTTTCGATATGCGCTCGGTATTGGCCCACGACACCCCCGCCACCCCGGCGGCCACCACCGCGACGGCGACACCGGCGGCGAGTACTGTTCTACCCCATCTCATTCAGCACGCCTTGCCTTCGTAGGGAATGCAGATCTGGACTCCGGCGACGGGCTGATCTACCTTGATCTGATTGCCCAGCAGCCCGTTCAATCTGTTGATGACATCGCGCATCCCGGTGATGACGGTGTCGAGGCGGTCCGGGTCGGCGACCACCTTGGAGAACAGCTGCTCGAATTGCGTCACCGTCGGTTCGATGCTGTCGCCGTAGGCCATGATCGGCCGGTGCAGGAAGACCAGCAGCCGCTTGAGCAGGTTGAACATGCTCACGATGTCGTCCTTGCGATTGCCGAGCTGATCGGCGACCTGACCCAGCTGTCGCACGAAATCCGCCAGCAGCGCCTTATCGGTGGCGATCGCGGCGATGTATTCGTCGGAGACGTCGAGCGCCGTGTTCAACTGATCGGTGCGCTCGGCGAGCAGCCCGGTCAGCTCATTGGCATTGCCGATCACGCTGCGCAGCGCGTCGGGTTGTTGGCCCAGCGCCTGATTCAGCTGCCCGATGGTGTCGCGCAGGGTGGAGGCGTCCACCTGGCCGAAGATCGGCGTGCCCTTGTCGAGAATGTCGCTCAGCTCGAACGGCGTGGTGGTGCGCTCCGGCGGAATGTGCTTGGACCCCAACGTCTTGTCCCCCGCCGGAGACAAGGCCAGGTAGTGCCCGCCGATCGGGGTCAGCATCTTGACCTCGACCGCCGACCGATCCCCCACGCGCACATCGTGATTCACCGTGAAGGCGACCTCCACGTGATCGCCGACCAGGTCCACGCTGCGAACCTTGCCGACATTGATGCCCGCCACCCGCACCTCGTCACCCGAGCGCGCACCGCCCGAGATCTTGAAGTCGGCCACGTAGGTGCGCTGCCCGAACGGGATGACGTACAGCGCACCGGCCACGGCCAGCGCGATCACGCACACCACGACACCGGCCATGCCCCACCGCAATTGGGTGTTCTGGTCGCCGCGCCCGGCGACGACATCGCGAATCAGCGCGCCGACATATGCGATCAGTGCCCTCATCAGTTGCATACCACCAGGTTCTGAGTGGACAGAATGACCCCGACCTGCGCGGGCAGCGCCGCCTCACCATTGGTGCAGGTGATGCGCGGCTTGTAGCCCTGACCGGGGACGGATTGATTGAGCCCGGTCACCAATTGCGGTGTGATGGCGAGGATTTGGGTGAGCTGATCGGTCTGCGGCACCAGGCGGCGCAGCAGCCCGTCGATCGGACCGTAGCCCTCGTCGTAGGCGGCCTGCCCCTCCTCCAAGATCGGGACCATGGGCGCGAGCACCTTCTTGGCGGTGTCGACCGCGCTGAGCATGGTCTGGGTCTTGGCGGTGAACTGGTGCAGAATGCCCGAAAGCTGTTGCACCAGATCGCCGACCGCCTGCGATTTCCCGCCGATGGCCTGCGACACCATGCCGAGATTGCGAATGAGCAACACGATCACGCCCTCGCTGTTCTTGGCATGCTTGGTGAGGGTGTCCACATCCGCCAGCACCGGTCCGATGCCGGAACCGTCGCCCTGAATGACCCGCAGCAGGTTGTTGCCGAATTGGTTGAGCGCGGCCGGATCCAGGGTGTCGAACATCGGTTTGAAGCCGTTGAACAGCTTGGACACATCGAAGCTGGGAATGGTGCGCTCCACCGGAATGGTCGCTCCCGCACGCAGTTTCGCCCCGCCCTGGCCTTCGGTGAGCAGTTCGACATACCGCTGGCCGATGAGGTTCTGGTACCGCACCGCGGCCTTGGTGTTGTCGTAGACCGGTCGGGTCGTGTCCACGGTGAAGTGCACGCGCGCCTTGGTCCCATCCAGCGACACGGTCTCGACCTTGCCGACCGCGACACCGGACATGCGCACCGAGTCACCGGCGAAAAGTCCGGAGACATCGGTGAATACGGCGTCGTAGGCGACCTTGTCGCCGGGAATCGGCGTGCGCAGCGCCGTCACGATGAAGGTCGTGCAGGCGGCCACGATCAGCAGGAAGACGGTGAGCTTGACCGCGGACTTGGTGATGTCGCTCATTTCGCTCCTCCCGCCAGCGAATCCGCCAGGTACGGCATGGTTTTCGCGATCAGCTCGAGTTGCAGCTGGACGTGGCCGTCCACCACCGGCAGCGCGCCGTCCATGGCCGCGAGCAGATTCGGCACCCGGTTGTAGGCCGGGGCCACCGAGCCGATCGAGACGCTGATCGGGACCGCCAGATCCAGAATGCTGTCGAGGATCTTCTCCAGGTCGGGGTTGTTCTGCTCCAGCAAATTCGACAGGCCGATCAACACGGCCTGATTCACGCCATTGGTGGATTTGTTGGTGCGCGCCCGGTTCTCCGGATCACCGAAGTAGGCGCTCTGCTCGAGCACGCCCAGAATGGCGTGCCCCGCCGAGGGCGTCAGATCCCGGAACGCGCCGGTCATGTCCCCGCCGATGCGCAGATAGTGCGCCAGGGTGTTCTGCTGCCCGTCGGCCAGCAGCTGCGCGGTCTCGAAGAACGACTTCAGCACCGGCCCCATGCTGGCGGCATTGTCGAGCAGCAGATCGAACAGCCGATGCACCGACGCCGAATCCAACACCTGGGTCAGGCGCGCCGCCCGCCGGAAGACACCGGCGACGGTGGCATTGGTGGCGTTCTCGCCGATCTGCAGAACGGTGTGTTCCTTCAACTTCCGGCCATCGGTGCCCGGCACCAATTCGATGGCGCTGGAACCGAATACGTTGGAGGAGGTGAATCGCGCCCCGACATCGTCGGTGAGCGCGTCGGCCTGCTTGCGGTCGATCTCGAGATCGATGCGCTGATGCCCGTAGCCGACGGTCTCGACATGCTTGACCGTGCCGATGGCGAAACCACGGAACTTCACCTCCGAACCCGGCGCGAGTCCCTCGCCGAGGGTCGCCGCGTCCACGGTGACCTCGAACTTGTCGGCGAAAGCGCCACGGGCATAGGAACTTACGACAATCGTCACCGTGACGACCACGACGGCGACGACCAGTCCCCGCAGTCGCAGCATCCACGGTCCGGCGCTACGGCCGGAATGATCCTTGAAGACGGCCATGATTCACCCCGAGATCCGGATGCCGACATCCAGGCCCCAGATCACGATCGTGAGGATCATGTCCAGGATGACCACCAGCACCAGGCTGGCGCGAATGGCGCGCCCGGAGGCCCGGCCCACGCCCTCCGGGCCGCCCGAGGCATAGAAGCCCTGGTAGCCGTGGATGAGAATGATTGCGACCACGAAGATCGTCGCCTTGAGCAGCGAGGCCAGCACGTCGCTGGGTTGCAGGAAGGCGTCGAAATAGTGGTAGTAGGTGCCCGAGGACTGCCCGTGCAGGACGTTCACCACGGTCGCGCACGAGAAGTACGACAGGATGAGCGTGAGCAGGTGCAGCGGCACGATGGTGATCACGCCCGCGATCACGCGGGTGGTCACCACGAACGGCATGGGTCGAATGCCGATGGCCTCGAGCGCGTCGATCTCCTCGGCAATGCGCATGGCCCCGATCTCCGCGGTCATGCGGCAACCCGCCTGGGCCGCGAAGCCGATGGCCGCCACCATGGGCGCCATCTCGCGGGTGTTGGCGTAGGCGGAGACGAACCCGGTGAGCGGGCCCATGCCGACCATGTTCAGCGCGGTGAAACCCTCCACGCCGATGGAACCGCCGACCGCGATGCCGAGGAAGGCCAGCACCGCCACGGTGCCGCCGCCCACGATGATCGCCCCGGAGCCCCAGGTGATGTCGGAGAGGATGAGCATGGTCTGTCGCCGGTAGTACCGCAGCGTGTGCGGGATGGCGGCGAGCACCTCGAAGACGAAAGTCGCTTGGTGGCCGAGGGATTCGAACACCGTCATGGGCGTTTGCGCGCTCTGACCGATGACTCGGCCCGCATGGCCGAGCGGGGTGTACTTGGCGGGAACCTGGGTCATCAGCCCACCTGCGTCGGGATGAACATCGAAACCAGCTGCGTGATCACGAGATTCACGCCGAAGGCCGCGATCACGCCGATCACCACGGCCGCGTTCACGGCATTGGCGACCCCGCGCGGACCGGCCGTGGCCTCGAGGCCGCGCTGACAGGACACGATGAGCACGATCACCCCGAAGATGAGGGCCTTCACGATGGCCACCCACAGATCGCTCATCTTGGCGAAGGCCGCGAACGCCGACAGGTAGGAGCCGGGCGTGACGCCCTGGAAGCCGACCGCGATCACGTACCCGGTGAACACGCCCATGAAGATGATCAGCATGCACAGCAGCGGGGTGAGCGCGATCATGGCCGCCAGCCGCGGCGCGACCAGTCGGCGCACCGGGTCGATTCCCATGACGCGCAAGGCATCCACCTCGTCGCGAATGGTGCGCGCGCCGAGATCCGAGGCGATGGCCGAACCGGCCGCGCCGCCGAGCAGCAGCGCGGTCACCATGGGCGCACCCTGCCGGATCACGCCGAGACCGCCCGCCGCGCCCGAGACCGAGCTCGCGCCGACCTGCTGGGTCAGGCTCCCCACCTGAACCGCCACGATCACGCCGAACGGCACCGAAACCAGCACGGCGGGAATCGCCGTCACGCTGACGATGAACCAACCCTGCTGTAGCGTGTCACGCCACGGATGCCGAAGTTTGACGATGTCGACGACCAGATACCGGAACGCCGCGATCGCCAGCTGAATGGTGCGTCCGAATGTCCGCAGCCCGGAAAGAACGAATTCGACGGCCTGCCGTACCCACGGCTCCGGCCCCCGAACAGCCTTGTCGACCAATGTTTACCACCCCACAGCCCCACTGTTGGTCGAGGTCGACCGGCCCCTCTGCTGGCCGGTTCCGACTGACCGAGACAGTAATACAGATTTCGGACTGACGTGTCAGTCTTCACGGAATTGGTCTTCCGGTTGACGGCGGGCCCGAGCTGGGGAATGATGCGCGCGCCGCGTGGATCACGTCTTCTACCAGCGGCTTTCAGCAATGGGTCGGCAAATGCGAAATGCCGCTGGACCATTGGGCGGTTCAGCGGCATTTCGGATATTGCGAGCTATTAGCTCAACTGCGGGCGCGCGCCCTCACGACTGTCCGGACAGTGTGAGCACCTCTGCGAGCGGGCGAGATTCGTCGGCGCAGGACTCGCTGTCGAGGACCGCACCGCGGGCCATCAGATCGCGAGCCACACGAAACTCGGCCGCCCGGCCCACGGCGACAACACCGGTCACGCGCCCCTCGCGCAGGCCGATCACCGTGGCGTCGCCGGACTCGGCGCTACCCCGGACGATCTGCTCGTCATCAGCCCGAATGTGGCCGGTGAACTGGATGTTTCGCCCGTACTGCGTGGACCAGCCCCACGGGATATCCGCCGCCGCCCGTGGCTTCCCGAGCATCGACCGGGCGGCCGCCGCACCCTGTGATTGCGCGCTGTTCCAATGCTCCTCCCGCCGATACTCCCCCGCCGCCGGATCGAACCGGCTGGCGACATCGCCCGCCGCGTAAACCCCGGCCGCCGACGTCCGATAGTGCTCATCCACCCGAATTCCCTCCGCGACAGCCAGTCCCGCAGCCTCGGCGAGGAAAGTGTCCGGGACAGATCCGATCGCCACCAGCACAGCAGCGGCACTCCAGGCCCTGCCGTCCGCCGCCGCCGCGACCACCTGCGCCCCGCCGTGCCCCAGGTGGGTCAGCAAAACATCGGTGTGAATCGCGACCCCGTTGTCCGCGTGCAGCTTCCGCACGAACTCACCGACAACCGGCGGCGCGACCCGCTCCAACGGCAACCCCGCCGCGTCCAACACCGTGACCTCGACCCCCAGGCCCCGCACGGTTGCCGCAACTTCGCACCCGATGAGCCCGGCCCCGACAATCACCAATGACCCGCCGCGCCCGACAGCTTCCCGCAGCACCTCCGCATCCGCCCGGCCACGCAGCGTCAGGATCTGCCCGGCCACACCTACGGTGCCGTAACTGCCACGGATGGTGGCACTTTCGCCCTGCTCGGCGGATGCGAGGCGCAACGCCCGCGGGCGGGCGCCGGTCGCGAGGAGCAGGCTGTCGTATCCGATGGCCGTGCCGTCGGCGAGCCAGACCAGGGCGGGGCCGGGTTCGACGGATTCGACCGTGGTGCCCAGGCGCAGGTCGATGCCGTGGGCGTGCCAGAAGTCGCTGGGTTGCAGCAGGGTTCGGCGCTGCTCTACGGTGCCCGCCAGGATCTCCTTGGAGACCATCGGGCGGCGGTAGGGCGCTTCGGGTTCCGCGCCGAGTAGCACGATCTCGCCGGTGTAGCCCTCGGTGCGCAGGGTTCGGGCGGCGGTGGTTCCCGCGACGCCCGCACCCACGATGACTATGCGGCCCTTCACGTGCGGCTGACCTCGACCATCTCGAAGTCGGATTTGGCCGCGCCGCAGTCGGGGCAGGACCAGTCGTCGGGGATGTCGTCCCAGCGGGTGCCGGGGGCGATGCCGTCCTCGGGCCAGCCGAGGGCCTCGTCGTATTCGAAGCCGCACTGCAGGCAGCGGAAGAGTTTGTAGTCAGGGTTCACGGCGGTGTCCTGTCGGGATGGTGGTGGGTTCGAAATCGACCTTCTCGCGCACGCCGCAGTCGGGGCAGCACCAGTCGTCGGGGACCGCCGACCACGGGGTTCCGGCCGGGAAGCCTTCGCGCGGTGCGCCTTTGGCCTCGTCGTAGATGTAATCGCACACGGGACAGCGGTAGGCGGGCACTACGCCACCCCGTACTCGGCCAGCACGCGGGCACGCTTGCGGGGCTGGATGTTCACGCGCGTGATGTCGCCGGAGTAGTGGTCGAGCACCCGGTGGTCCATCACCTTGCGCCACAGTGGCGGGAAGTACGCCAGCGAGATCATGCTGGCGTAACCGCTGGGCAGGTTCGGCGCGCCGTCCATGCTGCGCAGAATCTGGTAGCGGCGAGTGGGATTCGCGTGATGGTCGCTGTGGCGCTGCAGGTGGTAGAGGAAGATATTCGTGACGATGTGGTCGGAGTTCCAGCTGTGTTCGGGGGTGCAGCGCTCGTAGCGTCCGCTGGCCAGCTTCTGGCGCAGCAGCCCGTAGTGCTCCAGGTAGTTGACGGTCTCCAAGAGCGTGAAGCCGTACACCGCCTGAATCACCAACCAGGGCAGGATCGCCGGGCCGAATACCGCAACCAGCGCGCCCCACAGCACGATCGACATCAGCCACGCGTTGAGCACGTCATTGCGAATCGTCCACGGCCGCTTGCCGAGTCGCTCCAGTCGCTTGGCCTCCAACTCCCACGACGAGCGCAGGCTCCCCCACACGCTGCGCGGCAGGAACGCCCAGAAGGTCTCGGCGAATCGGGCGCTGGCCGGATCCTCGGGCGTAGCCACCCGCACGTGGTGTCCGCGATTGTGCTCGATGTAGAAGTGGCCGTAGCAGGTCTGCGCGAGGGTGATTTTCGACAGCCACCGCTCCAATTCGTCCTTCTTGTGGCCGAGTTCGTGTGCGGTATTGATACCGACACCGCCCATCACGCCCATGCTCAGGGCCAGGCCGAGCTTGGAGAGCAGCCCGAGCCCGCCGTCGATGCCCAGCCAGGACAGGTTGCCCGCGGTCCACAGGTAGCAGGCGAAGGTCAGGCTCAACAGCTGAAACGGGATGTAGGCGTAGGTGCAGTACCGGTAGTACTTGTCGTTCTCCAGGTACTCCATCACCTCGTCGGGCGGGTTCTGGCCGTCCGGGCCGAAGAAGCGGTCCAGCACCGGGAGCAGGCCGTAGACCAGCAGGGGGCCGATCCACCACCACACCGGGGAGACGGCGTCGAGGCCGATGTGATTACAGGCCCAGACCAGCGCGGTAGCCAGGAACAGGGCGGTCGGCGGCACCAGGCCGAACAACCAGAGGTAGCGCTTGCGATCACGCCACTGCGGGCGCGTGGAAGCCTCCGACTCTCGACTGTGAGATGTCGTCATTGCCGAACTCCTAGCGTTTACACTTTCCGAAGAACTGTATTCATTAGATACATGTGTAGCTAGTCTGTCAACGACGGGACGAAAGGCGAGCTCATGTACGATCGGGGCGTGGTGGACGCGCCGAACTTCCAGACCGAGATGCGACAGCTGCTGCGCGAACGGATCATCGACGCCGGGCGGCGGATCGTCGTCACCGAGGGCTGGGGCGCGGTGAACATGTCGCGGCTGGCCAAAGAGGTGGGCGTGAGTCGGCCGGTGCTCTACAAGGAGTTCGGCAACAAGCACGAACTGGCCGAGGTGGTCATCCAGCAGGAGGTCGACGGCTTCCTGGTGGGCATCGCGGAGAGCCTGGCCGCGCATCCGACCGATGTGGCAGCGGGGTTTACGGCGGCGGTCGAGTACACCCTGCGGACGGGTGCCGACAACACGTTGCTCAAGGCGGTGCTGGCCGGGCGATCGGCGACCGACACCGCGCTACTGCCGGTACTGATGACCGAGACCGAACCGGTGCTGGGGCGCGCGATCGTCGCGGTCTCGGCCGCGATTCGCGCGCAATACGGGCTCGCGGGCGTGGCGGATGACGAATTGACCTCCATGACAGAGGTTCTCGTGCGGCTCGCCCTGAGCCATTTGTTCCAGCCCACCGGACCCGTCGACCGGGCGGTCGAGCAGATCCGGCGGGTGATCGTGGGGGCGTTCGGCGCGGCCTTGGAGTCCTAGCGGCCCCTAGATTCTCAGCGGGGCCCTGGGCTCCTAGCCACCCCTGGATTGTCAGCGGGCCCTGGGCTCTTAGCCGCGCCGCGATCAACTCAATTCAGGGTGGCGGCTCAGGTGAGTGTGGCAGCAAGGCGGGTGGCGTTCATGTAGGCGATGGCCTCGATGCTCACCATCGGATTCACACCCGATGCCGTCGGGAAGCAAGAGCCGTCTGCCACAACGATATTCGGCACATCCCAGGTCGCACCGTCGGGATTGGTGGCCGAAAAGTCGGGTGAGCCGCCCATTCGGGCCGAGCCCATGATGTGCAGTGCGCCCATCGAGCATTGCCCCGGCGCGTATCCCGCGGCTTCGGCCTGCTGGGAGAACTCCTCGTGCGAACCGGTCACGCCGGGCTCGTAGGAGACCCCGGCCTGGTGGCCGGAGAAGATGCGCTTTGCGCCCGCGGCCTCGAGAATGCTTGCGGCATTGACGATTCCGGTGTGCATGTGGGCGGCATCGCGCGCGGAGATCCGGTAGCGCACGATGGCCTCGCCCTTGCGGTCCGTCTCGACCTTGCCATGATCGCGATCGCGGGTGATGATGCCGACGGCGACAGTATTGGCCAGCTTCAGCATCTGATCCCTGTGTGCGGCGGCCCCGGTCCACGCCTGGAACCCGACCGACATGCCCGGGGTCATGGGCCCGGTTTCGTAGATGACGCCGTAGCCCTTGCCGTCCAGGTCGCGGTCCTGTTTGGAGTAGCGGGTCTGCATGCCGCCCTCCCAGGGCCGGATCTCCTCGTCGAAGACACCGAAAACCGCTGTGGCGGGATGCAATCGGAGAAAATCGCCGATGGCGCGATTGCCCAGGCCGGAGCGGCGCAGCAGGGCTGGGGTTTGGATCGCACCGGCTGCCACGACCACCGCACGCGAGCGCACCCACACCGAGTGTCCCTCGGAGGTCACGGCTTCCACGCCGGTGGCGCGGCCATTGTCGACCACGATGCGCCGCACGTCGGTGCCGACGTACAGCCGCGCACCGGCCTCGACAGCATCGGCCAGCCACGTCTTGACCACCGACTGCTTGGCTCCGACACGACAGCCGAAACCACAACGGCCGCACTCGATTCCGGCATCGCACGCGGCTCCGACATTGCGCGGCAGCGGCTCTACATGCCAATCCAGCTTTCGCAGACCACGTTCGAGGATCTCGTCACGATGCGAGGCGGGCGAGTGCTCGGTGTTCACACCCAGCCGCGCCACCACGGCCTCGAGGGCGTCGGTGTACTCCTGCTCGGCGAACTGCCGCGCGCCGAGAGCGGCCCATTCCTCGCGGACGTCGTCGGGCGTGCGGTAAGGAGGTGGTCCAGTTGACCACCGTGCCACCGCCGAGCGCCGTACCCGCCACCAACCCGAGCTGCCCCTCGGCCGTCGCGGCGGGCCCGGGGGCGTAGAGCCGCAGGAAGCCTTCCTTCTCACCGATACCGAAGTCCGGATCGTCGAGGTATTCACCGCGTTCCAGCACAACAACATCGAGCCCGGCCTTGGCCAGCACCGCCGCGGCCGTCCCGCCACCCGCCCCCGACCCGATGACCACCACATCGCACAGAACAGTCGTATCGGTGTCCGGCCGCTCCGGACTCAAACCGCGTTTCGCGCCTTCCACGGGCCCGAATGCCGGTGGGATGCCAATCCGATCCCACACCGGATTGGTCCCCGTCGGCCCCGGCGTCAGATAGTAGGAGGTCACCGCGGCCCCCTTGAGTGCCTGAAACAGCGCCCGCTTCTTCTCGATCCGCGAATTGGCCATCCCCAACAGCCACCGCTCCCGCTCCTCAGCACTCAACCGCGAGAACTTCTTGAATCCCGCCCCATTGATCAGCCCGAACAACCGCGTATCCCATAGACGCATGAGCAGTTCGAACTGCTTACGCTCCGCCTCCCGAGGATTCCGCCCGAGCAACTCGCTCACCGTATCCACCACCCCGAGCTCAGAGGCCGTGAGCAACTCACCCCCATCCCCCGGCGTAAAACTGTCACAAACCATCCCGAGCACGCCACGCCGCGCCGCGTCTGAAGCCATGCCGCCATCATGCGCCACCCGCCACCCCATGTCCCCCCAATTGCCGCCCCCCGCCCTCACTTGCCGCACCACCCACACCGATTAGTCTCGAAGAGCCAAACGGAGGGGGAAACCTTGTGACGCTCGAACAACATTGGGCCCAGATTCGCGACACCGTGAACCGCGCCAGCCACTGCGCCATCGCCTCGGTAAATGCCGACGGGACGCCAACGGTGACACCGATCGGCACGGTATTCCTGCGCGACACCGCAACCGGCTTCTATTTCGATCAGTACACCGAGGCACTGGCGCGCAATGTAGACGCCGACGCCCGCGTGTGTCTCCTGGCCGTCGATTCCCGCCCACTGTTCTGGTTCCGCTCCCTCCTGACCGGCCGGTTTCCGGCCCCGCCCGGAGTCCGCTTGTACGGCACGGTAGGCCCGAAGCGCGCGGCCACCACCGAGGAACTGCGCCGGGTCCGCAATCGAGTGCGAATCCCGCTGCACCTCAAAGGCGGCCGTCTACTCTGGTCAGATTTCAGCCAGGTCAGGGACCTGACCTTCACCGACTACCGCCCGGTTCGCTACCCGCACATGATGTCTCACCTCTGGCTATAAACCGGTAGCCCTACCACCATTCTCTACGTAGCCGAGTTTCGGACGATGGGCCTATCCGTGCACAGATCGCTATTGGAAGACAGTTTTCTGCCAATTCAGCGGCCATAGTGCAGGTTTTGGCCCATGATCAACTTCAGGCTCATCCCTCGCGGGCAATGCACGCTCATGCTGCGTGGCGGATGGGTTCGAAGCCGTTGACCAGGTACAACCGAAGATCAACGGACCGAGGTCATTTCGGCGCCTCTCAGGATGCACGAACCACGCGGCGCTCTCATCGTCATGCCAGACGAAATCCCGGGGCTTCTCCGGGAATGCCGTGTCGTCCGCGAGTTTCTCTCTGAGCTCATACCGGCAGACCTGGACGCGGCCGCCGCCGCGCGACTGAGATTGGGAATCTTGGCGCGCCTGGCCAACATTGAGATTGCCGCTGGCCGAGCTCTGGGAGTGGGTGGCTGTCTGCTGATCTGGTAACGCGACATAGGCCGGGCAGATAGCTCACCCTCGCAGTCGCTGACGTCCGAGACGGGCTGAAGAGCAACCGATCGGTTCACCATCCGCAAGGGCCTACGCTTAGTTCGATAACAACCGCCGTGTGGTTCCGCACCGCCGCGATTTTCTCATCGGTCAGGATCGTGACGTCCCGAGTCCCTCGGTCTTTGACCGTGGGCGTCGGATTTGAGAAGAACGACACACTAGCCCCGCAGCCGTCCGGCCGTTCTCCGCGTGCTACCGCCTAATCGACATCAGGATGTTGCTTGGCCCACTCGGCGTCTGCACCCTCCACCTGCTTCAACTGGATCGTAGGGACCGATACGACTGTCACGACGTCGGGTTTGGGTGCGGGGCCGATGAAATACGCTTGCGCGAGAGGCGGGTTGTCGCCGTCATCGATGTTGATGATTCCGGTCCGGGTGAAACCAGCGACCGTCGCCTGCTCGACGATCCGATGTGCCTCGTCCCCACGGCGCTCGTACTCCAGTCGGTGATAACCAAAAGCCACCAGTCCCAGCACAATCAACAAGCCAAGACCCCACCGAAACCACCTGCTGTTGCGAAGTCTCACTGGCCTGTTCCAACGACGTGAGCCGTCTCTTTGGTGATTCGACGGCGGAATCGTCGACGGCGGCCGAAGGTGGTCAGTGCGATGGCTATTCCTAGGCCGATCCCGATCAGCATCGGCAGGGTCGAAAGCCAAAGGCCCTGTGAAATCGGGGGGCCGACGGCCACTGTCACACCGGAGTCTCCTTCTGTAGTGAGGCGGTAGGTCCCGCCTTCAACCGTATGGATCGAGAACTCCGCAGGGAAGTCGACAGATGTTCTCGCGTCGGCGTATTCGAAGTAGCCGACATAGTCGTGATCTGCGTCGAGCCTCAAATCGCGGGTCCCCGGAACGGCCGATCGCTGGAACTGATCGACACTGCTCACCATGTGGTCGAGCTCGCTTCGGCTGAGCACTATCGTGGTGCAGAATCCCAGCAGTACCACCACGGCCCCGATCACGAACCACCATCCGGAGGGGCGGATACGCGGTGGAGGCTGTACCCAGCCTGGGTAGGACGGTGGCAGGTTGCCCGGTTGGGACATGATCGAATCCTCTGCTGCGGCACCCACACTCGTTGAGTGGGCGAAATCTATAGAGGGCCAACTTAACCTGTCTCCGACAAGGATTCCGGACATGGCGAGGCGCTTGCGGACGAGAATTACTGTGCAGCAGCAGAACTCGACCGCCGCAAGGCATCGCATCGGATTCCAGTCATTAATGCACTCCCTGGCTAGGTCAGAGTCGTTGCCAGAGGACTGGAGCGTGCGGCTTGGCGGGTTCGAAAATCGTGTCGGTGCGGGTGGATAAAGTAATGCAGCGAGCATTCGAAATGGCTTCCGTGATCCGGAATACCTAGGGGGACACCAAGAGTGATGGGGATGGCCGACGGTGGAGCTGTGGAGGTATCGCCGCGGAGATGGTGGTTACGCCGACGATCGGTGATCGTGATTCTGGTCGGTGCGATCGCTGGTGGTGCTCTTGTCGGGTGGGCGGTGTGGGATGACCACCGTGAGGACCGTTGGGAGGGAGAGATGGCATTCCGGGTGAGATCCGTGCCAGCAAACGGCCCGCATGAAGACGCTTTGCTTCCGGCCACGCCGCTTCCGGCTGCCGATCCCCAATTCGTCAGGCAGGCAGCCGATGAGGTGATCTCCGGGTCGATCCAACCAGGAGTGCTGCCCGACGGAGCGAGGGTAGTCTGCCACGTCCATGTCTGGTGGCGTCATTCGGAGATGGGGCCCCGATTCTGGATCGAGCGCTGCACCCCGAACATCGCAGTGGGGTTTTGACCGCGGCAATGTAATGCGATATCGGCACCGTCCTAAACCCTGTCATTGAC
The DNA here is from genome assembly GCF_035818795.1 of Nocardia sp. CDC160. Classification (NCBI taxonomy): domain Bacteria; kingdom Bacillati; phylum Actinomycetota; class Actinomycetes; order Mycobacteriales; family Nocardiaceae; genus Nocardia; species Nocardia sp. CDC160. Next base: position 370,462 of record NZ_JAYKYT010000005.1, read on the forward strand.
AGTGCCAGCATGGTGTCCGGCTAGAGCCACCGGGGTTCATGTGTTCGCTGGCGACCGGTCGCGCAGCGGCGGGGAGGTCACTACTGCCGGTTGTTGATACCACGCTTAATGGCGAGTATCGCGCCGCCGACTAGCAGCACACTCACTAGGAAAGGCAGTGCTCCCCCGACAAGGGCCTTACCTCCCTCCGCTGCGGCCGGGATCACCAGAGCTAGTAGCACGATGGCACCCAGCACGGGCAGTACCTTGAACATCTTGTCCGTCGCACCGATCCAGCCTGCGGGACCGGCTTCCAACCGCCAATCCAGCGCGGCCAACTCGGCCCTGATCAGATCTCCGGTCCGGTCGTGTGGGTCGCGGTCGCTCTCCGGTGGCAGATCGCCCGGCCCGTCGTCTCGCCGATACACCGGCGACACCCACGCGCGGCTGTTGTTTTCATCCAGCCGTAGGTGATATCGAAACGGCGTGCGTGTCTGCCGATGGCTGAAGGGGCGCTCGACCTCCAACCCATCATCGACGAAGCGCACCTGGAAGTGGGTGCCGCCCAAGGCAGTCCGCAGTCGATCTTCCAACACGATCAACTTCGACTCGTCCGCCTCACCCACAAGATCGCTATAGGTAGTTGAGAACTCCTGTGCAGCAGCAGAACTTGGCCGAGGAAATGCTCTAGTCTTTCGCGACGCCCGCCGCGCGGGCCCAATCTAGTCCTGCAGAAGAGCATTTGAAGATTTCAGGGCACAACTCCGGTGTCTGACTGCAGCACCCCGGTGAGTCGTTCATCTTCCAACACCCGCGCATGTGCGCCGCTTGCCATGTGGGCAGCTCGCAACGCGCCTCGTATGGTTGAATCGGGCTGTGGGACAGTGGATTCAGCTCGCCGATGCGGATCTGTCTCGGAGGGGTGATGAATCGTCGTCTCAACGCTGTCCTACGCGGTGCCGCTTGCACAGTGTTGATGGTCGCGTCGTTGTACTCATGTGATTGGGCGTCCGGCGGCGGACTCGACGTGGTCGATGGCCTGACTGCGTCGAAGGCTCGTGACCAGTGCCTGCACTACCTCGAGCAGACGCTTGGTGCCCTGCCGAAGGAAGTGTTCTTCACCCAGAAGAACCGTTGGGGTGGAGACAATTCAGAGGGACTCGTCGTCGACAGGAACGTGTGGACGTTGAGCAGGTGACCACTCCCGACGGATATCACGTCCGGGTCCAGGCTGGAGCGCATGGAGGACTTGGCGTGGACGTCTGGTCACCGTACTTTCGGGACAAGGCCGCAGGCCCCACAGTCCCAGAACCCACGACAATCCCGCATCCCGAACCGGGATCCGCGGCTGCGGGCGTAGTTTCCGGCGGCGCGCGTGGGATTGGCACGAATCGACAGTGTTGCGGGGCGGGTGGGCGTGGGACAGTGGGCCGCACGAAACTGCGGATTGGCGTGGGGTGACGGGCGATGATGGTCGTGTGGTGGGCGGTGTTGCCCTATGCGGCTGTCGCTTCGTGTGTTGTGGGGCATGTGTGGCGGTATCGGCGCGACGGGTTTCGGAGCTTCCTTTATGGGATGCCGTTCGATCGGGCGCAGCGGTTCGGGATCGGGGCGTTTCGGGTTGGGCTGCCGATTGTTTCGGGGGTTCGGATTATCGAAGCGTTTGCGTCCGGGCCGCATTCGCGGCCGGAGGCTGGCATCAGGGCGGTGCTCGTGATCGGGCAGCTCGTCGGTGTGCCGCTCACGGTTGCGGGTGCGGTGTTGATTCTGGTTCCGCCGCTCATTGCCGCCGATACGCGCGGGCGGGTGAGTCCGCTGGACCGGATGACGCTGCCGTTGCTGGCCGCGGCGCTCATGTCGGCCATCCTGGTCACCTTTGATACCAACTCCACCGACAATGGATACCGCAGCGCCGAAACACTTTTCACTTGGGCACGTTCGGTGTTCGTGCTGCGGCCCGACCCGGCCGTGATGGCCCACGCCCCGGGGCTCTATCAGGCGCGGGCGCTGATCATCATCCTGATCGTCGCCGTCTGGCCCTATACCCGACTGGCGGGCATCCTGTTCGTTCCTATCCTGCGCCTGCTCCGCCAGGTGGCCGCCGCACTGAATCCGGGTCCGGCGGCACCCCTGGGTGGTCAGGGCTGACGCGGGCGGTTGCGTTGCAGCGCCAGACGTGAGCCTGCGTCAGCCGTGGCCGAGCGGCACAGTCCAGAAGGCGAGTTCGTGGCGCATGCCGGTCAGGAACAGGTCCTCGGCGTTGTCGCCGCCCGCTTCGTCGAGCATTTGGGCGCAGCGGGCGGTGAGCGCCGCGAAGCCGGGGTCGGCGTAGGTGTCGATCCAGCGCCGGTAGCGCGGGTCGGCGGGTGGGTTCTGGGCGAGGATCGCGCCGAGGGTTGAATAGCCCCACATGCAGGGGTAGAGGGCGGCCAGGCCGTCGGCGTAGTTCGCGGCCGAATCCAGCAGGAAGGCAGTGTATCTCGCGCACGGCTCACCCTTGACCGCGCCGTCGAGGTCAGCGCCGAACTCGGCGGCCAGACCGCGGTGTAGCGAGATTTCGTCGTGGAACGTGGCGTGCGCGAGGTCCACCAGATCGCCGAGATGGTCGGCGGGCGCCTGCCAGGCGAGACGCGAGAAGACGCGCACATAATCGAGCAGGAACAGATAATCCTGTTCCAGCCAGGAGCGGAACACCGGCTCGGCGAGATCCCCTTTCGCGATTCCCGCCACGGTCGGGTGCGCCAGCTGCTCCTCGACCAACGGGCGGCCGAGCTGCTCCAGATGTGCTGCAAGACTCATACGAGCAGTCTGTCCTACTCGCTCCCGCTCGCGATATTCGCTCACGATAGAGTCGGCGCGACACGGTTTGCTGGTCACCACCCACGGCCGATGGGAGCCACCGTTATGCATGATGACCGGCGGTTGATCGAGGACAGGCTCGGGCGGGTGCTCGGGCGGATACGTCCGGCGATCTATCCCGAATCGGTGCCGTTGCGGGCGTCGATGTGGGTCGCGCCGGGGGAACCCGTCTCGGTGGCCGAGGGTTTGGCGGCACCGCGGACTCCGGTCGAGCCGGGCGCGCGGTGGGGTGCGCCGTGGGGGACGAGCTGGTTGACGGTCGAGGGGACGGTGCCCGATGGATGGGCGGGCAAAACCGTCGAGGCGATCATCGACCTCGGGTTCGACGGCGGGATGACCGGGTTCCAGTGTGAGGGGCTGGTGTACCGGCCGGACGGGTCGCCGGTGAAGGGACTGCATCCGGCGAACAAGTGGGTGCGGGTGGCCGCTCCGGCGGTGGGTGGCGAGCGGGTGCTGTGGCATGTCGAGGCGGCGTCGAATCCGGTGATTCCGTTCTTCGGGCCGACCGAGCTCGGCGACAAGGAGACCGCGGGCAATGAGCCCCAATATCGTTTGGGGCGAATGGATCTCGTGGTTTTTGATGAGCAGGTCTGGGAGTTGGTGCTGGATCTCGAGGTGCTCGGGGAGCTCATGCACGAGATGCCCGAGGATCCGGCGCGCCGCTATGACATTGTGCGGGCCATCGAGCGGGCGTTGGACGCCATCGATCTGCAGGATGTGAACGCGACCGCGGCGGCGGCTCGCGCATGTCTGGTCGAGGTGCTGGCGCGACCGGCCGTTCCGTCCGCGCACCGCATTTCCGCGGTCGGGCACGCGCACATCGATACCGCGTGGCTGTGGCCGCTGCGGGAGACCGTCCGCAAGGTGGCGCGGACGGCGGCGAATATGACCGCGCTCCTCGAAGACGAGCCCGACTTCATCTACACGATGTCGCAAGCGGCGCAATACGATTTCCTCAAACAGCATCGACCCGAGGTGTACGCGCGGGTCAAGGCAGCCGTCGCGGAGGGGCGGTTCGTGCCCGCCGGTGGCATGTGGGTCGAATCCGATACGAATATGCCGGGCTCCGAGGCCATGGCGCGACAGTTCGTGCACGGCAAGCGGTTATTCCTCGAGGAGTTCGGGATCGATAACGAGGAGGCCTGGCTGCCCGACACCTTCGGATTCGCGGCGGGGCTGCCGCAGATCATCAAGGCGGCCGGATCGAAATGGCTTTTGACGCAGAAGATCTCGTGGAGTCAGACGAATACGTTCCCGCACCACACGTTCCTGTGGGAAGGGATCGACGGGACGCGGATCTTCACCCACTTCCCGCCCGTCGACACCTACAACTGTTCCATGCAGGGCCGCGAGATCGCCCACGCGGCACGGAATTTCAAGGAGAAGGGGCGGGCCACCAGGTCGCTCGCGCCGACCGGGTGGGGTGACGGCGGCGGTGGGACGACACGCGAGATGATCGCCAAGGCCGCCCGCATGCGGAACCTCGAGGGATCACCGACGGTGGTGTGGGACAAGCCCGCCGACTTCTTCGCCGCCGCCGAGGCCGAGTACGCGAATCCGGCGGTATGGGTGGGTGAGCTCTATCTGGAGCTGCATCGGGCGACCTTGACCAGCCAGGCCAAGACCAAACAGGGCAATCGACGCAGCGAGCATCTGCTGCGCGAGGCCGAACTGTGGGCGGCCACGGCGACGGTGCGCAAGGGCGCGGCCTATCCCGCCGAGGAACTGGACCGACTCTGGAAAACGGTGCTGCTGCACCAGTTTCACGACATCCTGCCCGGCTCCTCGATCGCCTGGGTGCACCGGGAGGCACAGCAGACCTACGCGGAGGTGGCCGCGGAGCTGTCGACACTCATCGAGCGCTCGCAGTGGGTGCTCGGCGGCGAGCAGTCCGGGCCGAACGTCTTCAACCCCACCCCGCACTCTTGGCGCGGGATTCCGGCGGGCGCGGCGGCACCGGAGGATCCGGGACCGGCCTGCACGGTGCGCGAGCGCGCCGGAGGCGGCTTCGTGCTGGAGAACGGTCTGGTGCGGGTCGAGGTGGACGCCCGCGGATTGATCGTCTCCCTGTACGACATCGAGCACGACCGCGAGACGGTCCCACCGGGCGCAACCGCGAATCTGCTTCAGCTGCACCAGGATTTCCCGAACTCCTGGGATGCATGGGACGTCGACCTGTTCTACCGCGACACCGTCACCGACCTGACCGGCATCGACTCCCTGGTGGCCGAGACCGACTCCCCCGCCGCCGCAGTCCGACTCGGCCGGTCCTTCGGCTCGTCGGAGGTGGAACAGACCCTCACCCTGCGCCCCGGCACCCGCGCCCTCGAGATCGCGACCACTGTCGACTGGCACGAGACCGAGAAATTCCTCAAACTCGCCTTCCCCCTAGACATTCACGCCGACCGCTACGCCGCCGAAACCCAGTTCGGCCACCTCTACCGCCCGACCCACACCAATACCAGCTGGGAGTGGGCCAAGTTCGAGGCCTGCAACCATCGTTTCCTGCATGTGGGCGAACCGAATTGGGGCGTGGCCATCCTCAACGACTCCACCTACGGCCACGACCTCACCCGCACCGGCCGCCCCGACGGCGGCACCACCATCACCGTGCGCGCCTCCCTGCTCCGCGCACCCCGCTTCCCCGACCCCCGAACCGACCAGGGCACACACCATTTCCGCCACGCCATCCACCCGGGCGCGACCCTCACCGACGCCGTCCGCGAGGGCTACCGCGTCAACCTGCCGCCCTTCACCCCCGGCGTCGCCGAACCCGTCACCCCGCTGTTTGTCGTCGACAACGACGACATCGTCACCAGCGCAATCAAACTCGCCGACGACGGCTCCGGCGACGTCGTCATCCGCCTCTACGAAGCCACCGGCACCCGCGCCACCGCACTGCTCACCCCCGAGTTCCCCACCACCGGCCATCGCCGCTGCGACCTGCTCGAAAGGCCGCTTCCGGACGATGAATCCGCGATCCCGCAAGGCCGCGCCGTCCGCCTACACCTGCGCCCCTTCCAGCTGATCACCCTCCGCTTCACCCGCAAAGCCTGAGCGCTAGGCATCCGCTCCGAGCACGGTGGTCGCAAGCCCGGTGATCACCGGGACGGCATCGAACAGGTCGCCGTCGGGCCCGACCATGGTGTCGAAGGTCTCGAAGCTGGTGAGCGCCAACAGAATACGAACACGATCCTCGGCATCCACCTCCGACGCATTCCCGGCGAAGGGCGCTGACAGCACCGTCAAACCTTCGCGGCGGCGCTCGTCGCGGGCACTGATGACCGCGTGCACGTCGGAGTCCAGCGCGGCCAGTGCCCGCAGTCGCCGCATGGCGGGCCGGTCGGCCTGCCAGAAGCGTGCGAAGCAGGCGATGAATTCCGCCAACGCCGCCAGCGGTTCCGGATTGGTGAAGGCCTTGACCAACTCCGACAGCCCACCGGCGACACCCAGATCATCGCAAACCGCCTCCAGCAGACCGGTTTTCGACCCGAACTGGTAGTAGACCGTAGCCCGGGCCACATTGGCCCGCTTGGCCACCGCATCCAGCGTGAACCCGTTGTAGCCGTCGGCCTCACCGAGCAAAGCCCGGGCGGCATCCAGCACCTGCCTGCGGCTCTGTTCGATCTGGGCGGTGCGCTTTCCCAGGTTGTACTGGCGTGGACTCATGGCCTTGACAGTACCGGGTGGACCTGTTTTATTCATACACACAGTCTAACTAAATTAGAACTCGGTGGTAGATGACCATGAACAACCACAGGCCCACCACGACAATCGACTTCTTCGGCATGTATCTGGCGCACGACGCCTGCATGCGCGACCTGATCCGACTCTCCGAGGCCGTCGCCGAGGACCGCCTCACCGAACGGTCGGTGCGAGTCGGATGGGAGACCTTCCGCCGCCAGCTCGACCGGCATCACAGCACCGAGGACACCGCGCTCTGGCCGCTGGTGCGCGCCGCGACCACCGATCCGGAGGACCTGGCGATCCTCGACGACATGGAGGCCGAGCACGAAGGCATCGAGAAACTGCTGGCCGCAGTCGAATCCGGCCTCGCCGCATCCGACGGCGACCGATCGCTGCGGTCCGATGTGGACGCGCTCAGCGCGGCGCTCGATACGCACTTCACCCACGAGGAGCAGCGGGCGCTGCCGCTCATCGACCGCACCGTCGGCGGACCCGGATGGGCGGCCTTCGGCGCGGAGATGCGCAAACGCAACGGACTTCGCGCCGTGACCGAATACCTGCCGTGGGCGCTCGACGACGCGCCCGCCGAGGCGCGGGCCAAGATGCTCGCCTTCCTGCCCGGCCCGATTCGGGCCCTCTACCGCTACGTCCTCAAACCGCATTACGAGTGGCCGCGCCGGGGCTGGCAGTAGCCGGAAGACGCTGGGGAGCAAGGCACATGACACGGGCTACGACCATCCCGGCCGCCTTCGACTCGGCCTTGCGCAAGCTCGTGGTCGTGGTGGTCCTGGGCGCGATCATGACGATCCTGGACACCACGATCACCAGCGTCGCCGTGAATACCCTTGGCACTCAGTTCCATACGTCGCTCACGGCGGTCCAATGGGTGCTGACCGGATACACCCTGGCGTTGTCGGCCAGCATCCCGCTGACCGGCTGGGCGATCGAACGATTCGGCCCGAAGACCATGTGGATCGTCTCGCTGCTGCTGTTCATCACCGGCTCGGTGCTGTGCGGAATCGCCTGGGACATCACCGCTCTCGTGCTATTTCGGGTATTGCAGGGCTTCGGTGCGGGCATGATCCTGCCGATCGGGCAGACCATGCTGGCCCGCGCCGCCGGACCCGCGCGCATGGGGCGGGTGATGAGCGCGGTCGCGGTACCCGCCATGCTCGCCCCGGTGCTCGGCCCGACGGTCGGCGGGCTGATCCTGAGCCACCTGTCGTGGCGGTGGATGTTCTTCATCAATGTCCCGCTGTGCGCGATCGCGGTCCTCGCCGCGCTGCGGCTGCTGCCGAGCGATCCGGTCCGCGACCACCGCGCCCGGCTCGACCTGCTCGGATTGACGCTGCTCTCACCCGGTTTGGGCGCACTGGTGTACGGCACGTCGCAGGTGGGCGGCGGGGTGCACGTGACCGACCTCCGGGTCCTCGTCGGCGTGCTGACCGGGCTCGTTCTGGTCGGCTGCTACGTCCTGCACGCGCGCCCCAGGGGTGAGTCGGCGCTGGTCGACGTCCGATTGCTGCGAGACCGGAACTTCGCCGCGGTCAACGCGATGATGTTCGTCTACATCGGCGTCCTGTCCGGCTTGACGGCCTTGCTGCCCTTGAATTTCCAGACTGTCGACCACGCCAGCCCCTTGCACTCCGGTGCGATGGTCGCACCACTCGGGCTGGGCGCGATCGCGACGACCGTGCTCACCGGCAAACTGAGCGACAAACTCTCCCCGACGCTGCCCATCCTGACCGGCCTACCCGTCGCGCTCGCGGCCATCCTCGCCCTCACCCGAATCGGATCGCACACCGGCGACATCCCGATCATGGCAATGCTGTTCGTCCTCGGCCTCGGACACGGCATGATCATGCCCGCGGCCATGGGCGTCAGCTACCGAACCCTCCGCCACGCCGACATCGCCTCCGCTACCACCGCTACCAATGTCGGCCTGCGCGCGGGCAGCTCCTTCGGCGTCGCGGCCCTGCTGGTCCTGCTCCAACGCGACCTCGACCACACCGACGCGGCCCACGCCTTCGCCCACACCTACTGGTGGGCGCTGGCGATCGGCGCGGTGGCGGTCATCCCCGCCCTGCTGCTGCTTCGGACCGACTCGCACCCGTGATGTCCGATTTTGACCTAGGCTGGTGATCGATTTGCTCGCAATACGGAGTCGAGGAGGGTGTCGTGATCGGTGCGGTAGTGATGGATCTGGACGGGACCCTGATCGATTCGACCCGGTTGCAACCCGTCGCGGGTGCGGAGGCGCTGGTGCGGGTCATTGCCGACCATGTGCCGGTGGTGGTCGCCACGACCGCACCGGCCCGGTATGCGGCGATGCTGACCGATCTGCTGCCCGAGCTGTTCGATCCGGTCTCCAGCATTGTCGTCGGCGATCCCGCCGATACCCCCGCCAACCTGTTGGAGACCGTGCTCGAGTCGCTGGGCATGGCACCGCGCAATGTGGTGGCGCTGCTCAATTCCGCCACGGCGTTGACGAGCGCCCGCGCCCTCGGCATGCGGCCCATGGCCCTGCCGGACCCGCATCGACCGCTGGCGCGCCAGGCGGACATGCCGTTCGCTCCGACCCCGCACCACGCGGCCGTGGATCTGCTGCGCATGTTCCGCACCGAGGGCGCGATCCCGGTGCGCTGGAAGCTCATTCGGGAACTGCTGCCCGTGTGATCGCCCCCCGGTGCGCGAATCTCAGCCCATCAGTTCGTATTTGCTGACCATCTCGGCGTCGAACTCGATGCCGAGACCGGGTCGGGTGGGGATGTGGACCTGGTTGTCCGCGTATCGCAGGCGCGATTCCGGGGTGAGCAGCCGCTCGAAGTTGTAGATGCCCTTCTCGAGCGCGAAGTACTCCACGACCAAGGCGTTGGGAATGGCACCGCAGAGGTGGGCGTGCAGGTTGTGGTGCCAGTGCGGGGCCATGTGCAGGCCGAAACTCGCCGCGGTGTGGGCAATGCGCAGCCATTCGGTGACGCCACCCGCCACACCCGCGTCACATTGCAGCACCGGAATGCCCGCCTCGATGAGAGGGCGGAATTCCCATCGGGTTTGGTGGATCTCGCCGGTGGCGACCGGCGTGCGGATGGTGCGGGAGAGTTCGGCGTGGCCCGCGATGGCCTCGGGCGAGAGGGGTTCCTCGAACCACCACAGCGGGCGGTCACCGGCGGCGCGCTCGAAAGCCTCTATGGCGGTGCGGGCTTCGGCCACGGAACGGTAGGCGTTATTGGCGTCCAAGGAAAGTCGGCCGCCCTCGCCGATCGCCTCGATGGCCGCGGCCACCCGTCGGGCGTCCTCCGCGATGGACAGCCCGCCAACCTTGATCTTGTGATCGGTGAAGCCCTGGGAGGCATTGAATTCGATCTCGCGGGTAACCGCGTCGGTCCAGGCCCCCTCGTCGGGGCGGTAGTAGCCACCCGAGGCGTAGGACGGCAGGGGCGTGGTGGCACCGCCGAGGAAGCTCACCAGCGGCAGACCGGCGCGTTTCGCGCGCAGGTCCCACAGGGCGATATCGAGGGCCGACAGGGCGCGAATCACGGTGCCGCGGCGGCCTTCCAGCAGGGTTTCCTGATAGGCGCGCTCCCACAGGCCCGTGACATCGTTCTCGTCCGCGCCGAGATAAACCGGCGCGAGCAGATCGTCGACGGCCAGTTTGGCCAGCAGGCCCGCGCCGGTCCCGGCGTAGGTGTAGCCGACCCCGGTGTGGCCGTCCGCGCTCGCCACTTCGACCAGCAGGTAGTGGCGAACATTCAACTCGCGGTTGGACATTCGGGTCGGCTTGTCGACCAGTACGGCGACCGCGCGGGTGCGGATGCTGGTGATGGTCACGAGAGGCTCCTGGAGGTCGCGGCGCTGCGCACCGTCTGGACATTGGCGAATTCGGTGACCCCGTAGTGGCTGAGCTCGCGGCCGTAACCGCTGGCCTTCACTCCACCCACGGGCAGCCGCGGATCGGATTCGGACACGCGGTTCACGAAGACCGAACCGGTGTGCAGGCGACGGGCCAGCCGGTCGATGGCCTCGCGATCCGAACCCCAGATCGAACAGCTCAGGCCGTAGATCGAATCCTCGGCCGCGGCCAATGCGGCCTCCTCGGACGACACCGCCAATACCGCGCCCAGCGGGCCGAAGGTCTCCTCGCGGAAGGCGGCCGAATAGGTGTCACGCACCTGGACCAGGGTGGGCTGGAACCAGGCACCCGGGCGGGGATCGGCCTTGCCGCCGAACAGTATTCGCGCCCCGGCGGCCACCGTGACCTCCAGCTGCCGCCGCAGCTCATTGCGCAGATCGACCCGTGCCATCGGCCCGACATCGGTGCCCGATTCGGTGGGCGCGCCGTAGACCAGCTTGCCCAGCTCGGTCACCATGGCCTCGGCGAATTCCCCGAAGATACCGCGCTGCACAATGATTCGCTTCGCCGCGATGCAACTCTGCCCGGTATTGAGGAACCGCGAGCGCACCGCGGCCGCCGCGGCGGCCGACACGTCGGCGTCGTCGAGCACGATGAACGGATCCGACCCGCCCAGCTCCAACACCGACTTCTTCACCGCCCGACCGGCAGTCGCCGCCACCAGCGCGCCCACCCGATTGCTGCCGGTGAACGCCACCCCGGCGATCACCGGATGCTCGATGAGCGGCCCGACCCGATGCGGCGGCAACACCACGTGGGTGAGCACCCCGTATCCGAAGGTCTCGTCGAACAGCGACTGCAGCACCTTCGCGCACCCGGTGACATTGTCGGCGTGCTTGAGCACCACCGAATTGCCGACCGCGATGGCGGGCAGCATGGCCCGAATCACCTGCCAGAACGGGTAATTCCACGGCATGACCGCCAGCAGCACACCCAGCGGTCGCAGTCGGACCTCCGCGGTGTCGGGCGCGACATCCACCCGCTGCGGGGTGAGCAGCTCGGCCATATTGTCCGCGTAGTAGTCGCAGGCCAGCGCGCACTTGTCGATCTCCGCCCAGGCCTGCGTGATCGGCTTGCCCATTTCGACGGTGATCAGCAGTGCGAGATCCTCACGGCGCGAGCGCAACAACTCCGCCAGTACGCGAAAGTCCCTGACCCGCTGCGAAATCGGTCGATCGCCGTTGACGCGGACCGCGTTCTCGGCACGCCGCAGCCGCAGTTCGAGTTCCCGGTCGGAGGTGAAGCGGTAGGTGTCCAGGGTGCGTCCGGTGGTCGGATCGACGGTCCCGATCACAGCAGCACCTCCGCGGGTGCGGTGGCATCGCCCGCAGGTGCGGTGACGCCGTCCGCGAGCTCCGCGACGCGGGCGCGCAGCCAGTCCTGGAAGCGGCGGCCGATGACGACCGGATCCTCCAGCAGCTTGGGCACATTCGAGGCATTGCCCGCCTCGATGTGCACGTGCACCAGCACCGGACCGGGCAGCTCGAGCGCCTGCGCGAAGGCCGCGGCCAGCTCCTCCGGTTCGGACGCGCGCTGCACCGCCCACCCGCTGGCCTCGGCGAGCAGTCCGAGGTCGATGTCCTCGGCGTAGGTCGGCAGATTCGCGGTAGCCCCGTAGACGGCGTTGTCGAGCAACACCATCACCAGCTTGTCCGGGCGCAGAAACCCGCCCGTGGGAAGCACATTCGGGTTCATGAGCAGCGACCCGTCGCCCTCGATGACGACCACCTTCGACACCGGGGTGTCGGCGAGCCCCAGCGCGATCCCGGTCGCCACCGACCCGGCCAACCCCATGGAGTCCAGCAGATACAGATGATTCGGCCGGTCCGCCACGGCCGCCAGTTCCCGGCTCGAGGCCGCGCACGTCACCACCGTCGGCAGCTCGGCGGTGTGCTCGGCGAGCACCCGGAGCGCGTCGATTCTCCGCATGCTCAGGCCGCCTTTCCGTCGGTGTTCCAGAAGTGGGCGAGCACGATGGCGGGTCGGAAGGTCATGCGCGCGTGCACGCCCGCCTCGGTGACCACCGCCTCCCAGTCGGAAGCCGCACTGCGCCGGTCGATTTCGAAGACCTGCAGGCCCAGATCGCGCAGCAACGCGGGCGCGTACTGGCTGAAGGTGTGGATCATCGAGTTGTACTCCCCCAGCCCGCCCCGGGTGTTGGCCACGATCAGCAGCGGCAGGTGGTAGGCGGTGTTGAAGGTGGTCAGGGCCGTCAGCGCATTGCCGAAACCGTTGTCCTGCATGACGATCGCGCCGAACTTGCCGGTCAACGGCAGCGCGCCCAGCACTCCGGCCGCCTCCTCCTCCCGGGAGAGCGGGAACACGGTGCGCGAGCGGCCGTCCGCGCCGCCGCTGGTGTCCACGAGCGCGGAGATGACGGGCGCGACACTGACCGAGGGAACGTATCCGACCAGATCGACCTGCGCCGCCCAGATCCCCCGCGCGACCGATGCCGCATACGAAGTGGGGTCCACAGCATGTCCTTTCACAGGGACCAACTGCCGAGTGGCAGTTCAAGAACTACTCACAACATACTAATGATGGTGAGTAGCATGCAACTAGTTGGTAGAAGTTAGCTGAAGCGCCGTCAGCTCACGGATCAGTAGACGATCTGCTCGCCCTCGGGAACCGAGACCGACACCCAGCGCCGCCACTCGGCCACCAGGGCGCGATCGTTCTCGCTGGAGTGCGCGACCAGCAGATCCCCCGAGCGCACCAGATGCTTGCGCATGGCCCGCTCGGCCGCGCCCCCGTCGCGCTTGCGCAGCGCGTCGATGATGTCCCAGTGGTCGCGCAGCGCGGTCTCGACCGGCTGATACCGCGGAACCGAGTGCCGCCCATCGAGAGTCAGCGTCTGGCGCAGCTCGCGCACGGTCTTGGCCAGCCGCTGATTGCCGCTGGCCTCGAGGATCAGATCGTGCAGCCGCTCATCGGCGGCGAAGTACTCCGCGCCACCGTCGGCCAGCCGCTCCATGATCCGGTATTCGGTGAGCATGGCCTCGTCGTCGCGGGCGGTCATGACCGCCGCCGCACTGCGACACGCGGGCGGTTCCAACAGCACTCGCATGCTGCACAGGTCCACGATGCCGCGCCCGTCCTGCCCGACCACGCGCGCGCCCCGATTGCGCTCGATGCGCACCAGGCCCAGATCGGCCAGCTTCAGCAGCGCCTCGCGCACGGGAGTCCTTGACGCGCCGAACATTTCGCCCAGCTCGCGCGAGGAGTACAGCACGCCGCGCTCCAGCCGCCCCTGCCGGATCGCGTCGCGAATCTCCTCGGCGATCACCTCGGCTTTGCTGTCTGCCGGAACATCCTGCGACACGAGACCTCTTCGGGAGCGAGCACTGACGGAACGCCCGCGGCGGTTTGCCACGGGCGATTGCCCAGCCTAATCGGTGCCCGCGCGAACGCCTACGCGCCCACGCCGGGCACGGGCTCGCGCCCGCCCAGTGCGACCCGCCGACCCCGGGCGCGGACCGCCACACCGGCCAGGACCAGCAGCGCACCGACATTCGCGAAGATCATGACGCCGATCGAGAGGCCGGTATTGCCGTGCGAGGCATCCTGAATCCAGCCGAAGGCGTACGGGCTCACGAACCCTGCGGCATTGCCCATCGAATTGATCAGGGCGATGCCGCTGGCCGCGCCGACGCCCGCGAGATACGAGGTCGGCACCGCCCAGAACAGCGGTTTCGCCGTCTGTGCGGCCATGGTGGCCACGGTGATGGCCAGGAACGCGGTGGCGGGCATCGACAGTTCGACCGCGGTGATGACGAAGGCGACCACCGAGACGGCCAGCGCGATCAACACCGGCTTGGACGAGCGCTCGTCGCGCACGACACGGCCGGTCAGGTACATGCAGATGGCCGCGAGCAGGAACGGCACCGCCGAGAGCCAGCCGACCTGGAAGCTGCTCAGCCCGTGCCCGACCTTCTTGATCACCGAGGGCATCCAGTAGGTGAGCGGGTACGCGCCGCACAGCAGCAGGAAGTAGGCCACACACAGCGCGATCACGCGCCCGTCCTTGAGCGCGGCCCAGTGCCCGGTCGGCGCGGTCACCGCGCGCTCGGCGTCCTCCTGCGCGAGAATGCCGGTCAGCCAGGCCCTTTCGCTGTCGTTGAGCCAGCGCGCCCGTTCCGGCGAGTCGGTGAGGGTCAGGAAGAACAGCACGCCCAGCACGATGGCGGGCACCCCGCCGACCACGAAGACCCAGCGCCAGCCCGACAGTCCGAGGGCCCCGTCGAAGGCGTCCAGGATCCAGCCGTTGAGCGGTCCGCCGATCACACTGGCCAGCGGAATGGCCACCATGACGGTCGAAATCACCTTGGTGCGTTGGGCATTCGGATACCAGCGGGTGAGGTAGACGATGATGCCCGGGAAGAAGCCCGCCTCGGCCACGCCGAGCAGGAACCGCAGCACGCACACCGTGGTGAAGTCGGGCGCGAAGGCGGTGGCGGCGGCAATGATGCCCCAGGTCAACAGGATTCGGCTCAGCCACACCCGCGCGCCGATCTTGGTCATGGCGATATTGCTGGGCACCTCGGCCAGGATGTAGCCGACGAAGAAGATGCCCGCCACGAAGCCGTACTGGGTGGCGCTCAGGCCGAAGGCCTTGTCCATGCCGAACTTGGCGAAGCCGATATTGATGCGGTCCACGTAGCTGACGATGTACCCGATGACCAATAGCGGCACGAGCCGCACGGTCACCTTTCGCAGGACGCTCGCGCCGAATGGCGAATCTTCGGGTCTGAGAACGACATTGTCCATCTTTCCTCCACATGGACCTCAATGCAGGCGAACCACTCAGAGATGTGGCATGCCTTTCATAATTAGTAGCATGCTACTCATTCTGTGACGCGGCCCACAAGAGGTTCCAGAAACAGGGTCAGGACCGCGCGGCGGCGAGCATGCGTTCCTTGCCCGCCAGCACGTGCGCTTCCATCAGCTCGCCCGCGCGCTCGACGTCACCGGCGGCGAGGCAGTCGAGGATCTCGGCATGCTGGGTGTTGGAGATGTGCCGGGCCGCAGCGGTTTCCAGGCCGTGGCGGCGGAACAGGTGCAGTTCCTTGGAGACCGCGTCGTAGAGTTCGGCCAGGCGCGGATTGTCCGCCAGGGCAACGAGATCGCGGTGTAGGTCGACATTGCCGGGGTAGTAGTCGTCGGTGCTCGACTCGGCGGCGGTCAGCGCTTTCACCTTGTCCCGCAATCGGGTCAGATCCTCCGCGGTCACCCGCGCGACGGCCAGCTTGCCCGCCAGCCGGAACAATCCGGCGCGAATGTCGTAGAGCTGCGCGGCTTCCTCGACCGAGATCTCCCGCACGAACATGCCGCGATTGGTGCGGAATTCGACCAGTCGACTGCGTTCCAGCTGTCGGCACGCCTCACGGACCGGGCCACGGCTGACCCCCAGCCGCAGGGCCAGCGACGACTCGTTGATCCGGTCGCCGCCCTTCAGCACACCGCCGATGATCATCCGTTCCAGCTCTTCGACGATCAGCTGCGGCAGCGAGTTCGCCTGCCGCTCGGCCAGCCGCTGCTGTAGAGCCGACATCTCCGGGTCGTGGGCCATGGGGGTGCAGTATCCCCGATCCAATTGTCAATTGCAAATCGTTGACAGTTGACAATCTGGGCGCGCACACTCTGTCCACCGGACGGCCGGAGCCACCGGCGGCCGGAGCCGAGGGAGGCTTTGCGATGAGGATCAAGGACATTCGCGCCAGCGTGCACACCACCTCGATCGAGGTCCCGCTGCTGGACGAACGGGTCCGCGGCTACGGGCGGGAGGAACAGAAGGACTTCGTCTTCTGCGAGGTCGAGACCGATGAGGGGCTCACCGGAGTCGCCGTGACCGGGCATTTCCTGGCGCACGCGGTCGTGGTGGCGCTCGAAAGACACTTCCTACCGGCCGTTCTGGACCTGGATCCGCGCGAGATCGAGGCGGTGCACCAGCGGGTCTGGGGCAGCCTCAATCCGCGCGCCATGACCGGGGTGGTGTCCAGCGCGCTGTCGCTGCTGGACATCGCGCTGTGGGACATCAAGGGCAAGCACGCCGGACGCTCGGTGGCCAGCCTGCTGGGCGGGGCGCGCACCGAGGTGCCCGTGTACGTGACCTTCGGATTCCCGCAGTACGACCGCGAAACCCTCGCGGCGGCAGCGCGACTCCACGTGGATCAGGGCTTCACCGCACTGAAATCCGTTGTGGGCGTGGACAAGCGCGGTTGGCGCGAAGACGCCGCCCGGGTCCACGCCATCCGCGCGGCCGTTGGCGACGACATCGACCTCATGATCGACGCCAACTATCTGCTCACCCCCGTCGACGCCGCCATGCTGTGCCGCGAGATCGAAGACGACCGGCTCACCTGGTTCGAGGAACCGTTGCAGCAGAACGATGCTCGCGCCCTGGCCGACCTGCGCACCCACACCTCGATCCCGATCGCGGCCGGACAAATGGAGGGCCACCGCTGGCGACTACGCGAACTGGTCGAGCGCCGCGCGGTCGACATTCTCCAACCCAATGCCTGCTACTGCGGCGGCTTCACCGAACAGCGCAAGGCCGCCCACCTAGCCCAGATCTACAACCTCCCCCTCGCCCACGGCGGCGGCTGGCCCCTGTTCAACCTCCACGCCCTCGCCGGACTCATGAACGGCTGGTTCCTCGAATGGCACGTCGGCATGGCCCAAGTCGGCCAACTCCTCTTCCCGGACTCACCGCGCCCGATCAACGGCCGCCTCGCCGTCCCGGATCGCCCCGGTCTCGGCCTGACCGTAGACCGAGACGCCTTGCGCGACACCCTCGTTACGCAGCGATGAGGGGACGGCGAGTGTTATGGACACCCTCGGCACCGCGAGTCTGCCCGCCGCCGGACAGGCTCCGCCGAAACCTCGCTGGCGTCGACTGATTTCCAGCACCAGCCTCCAGGTTCTCCTCGCGGCCATCGCCGCCGCTGTGTTCGGCATTGTCGCGCCGCATTACGCGGCGGGGCTGCAGCCGCTGGCGAATGTATTCATCTCGCTGGTGCAGTTGGTTATTGCGCCGATTGTCTTTCTGGTCATCGTCACCGGGATCGTGACCGCGGGTGAGTTGAAATCCGTTGGGCGCGTGGCTTTGAAGGCGTTGATCTACTTCGAGATCGTCACCACGATCGGGATGCTGCTCGGGCTGGCCGTGGTGAACCTGCTGCATCCCGGGGCCGGGGTGCCCAAGCCGAAGCACGCGTCCGATCAGCTCTCCAGCTATATCAGCGCTGACCAGCACAACACCTCGCTGAGCTCGTTTCTGTCGAAGCTGGTGCCCAGCAATGCCGTCGGCGCGTTCGCGACCGGTGGCATTTTGCAGGTGTTGATCTTCGCGGTGTTGTTCGCCGTCACCCTGCTGGCATTGCCGAAGACGATCTCCGAACCGATCACCCGGGGCTGCACGATGCTGAGCACCGTCTTCTTCAAGATGATCGCGCTCATCATGTTGCTGGCCCCGATCGGCACCTTCGGGGCAGTGGCGTCCACCGTCGGCAAGTACGGGCCCCAAACCCTCACGGCCCTGGTCAAACTGGTGCTGGTTTCGATTCTGGCGCTGGTGGTGTTCATTCTGCTGGTGCTCGGCATCGTGGCCCGACTGGCGGGGTTCCGGCTGCTGCGGCTGATCCGGGTGCTGCGCCGGGAGCTGCTCGTGGTGCTGGGCACCGCGTCCTCGGAGGCGGTACTCCCCCAGCTCATGGAGCGCCTGGAAACCGTCGGCTGCCGCCGCAAGGTGATCGGTCTGGTCGTCCCCGCCGGATTCTCCTTCAACCTCGACGGCGTGGCCGTGGTCGTGCCCATCTGCGTGATCTTCATCGGTCAGGTCTACGGCGTCCCCATGACCGGGGCCGACCAGCTCACCCTGTTCGCGATCTTCCTGCTGTTGTCGAAAGGGACTGCGGGAGTGTCGGGTTCGGCGTTCATCACCCTCGCCAATACCGTCGCCGCCACCAGCCTGGTGCCCATTGCCGGTCTGGCCCTGGTGCTTTCGGTGGATCGCTTCCTGTCCATGGCTCGCGCCGCCACCAATGTGCTCGGCAATGCCGTGGCCACCGTCGTGGTGGCGCGCTTCGAACCCGACGGGCTCGATCGCGGCGTCGCGGCCCGCGAGATCGGTATGCGGCCCGCCAAAACCCCTGTCCCCCAATCGGAACAACTCTGAGGAGACCCCCGTGCCCCGCATTCTCGCCATTCACGAAGGCACCGTCCCCATCAGCTCGTCGATGAGCAATGCCTTCATCGACTTCAGCGCCATGGACTGCTCGATCGTCGCCGTCGTCAGCGATGTCGTCCGCGACGGCCAGCCCGTCGTCGGCTACGGCTTCAACTCCAATGGCCGCTACAGCGCCGGGGAGATCCTGCGCCGCCGCGTCATCCCCCGCCTGCTGGCCGCCGACCCCGAGCTCCTGCTCACCGCCGACGGGCTCGCGATCGATCCGGTCAAGGCCTGGGACGTCATGACCCGCAACGAGAAGCCGGGCGGGCACGGCGAACGCTCGGTCGCGGTCGGCGTCGTGGACATGGCGCTGCACGATCTGGCCGCCAAGCTGGCCGGGCTCCCGCTGTACCGCTGGCTGTCGCGGCACTACGACCTCGGCGAGCCCGACGAGGACGTCTTCGTCTACGCCGCGGGCGGCTATTACTGCCCCGGCAAGGGCCTGATTCAACTCCAGGACGAGATGCGCGCGTTTCTCGATCAGGGGTACGACGTGGTCAAGATGAAGATCGGCGGCGCGGATCTGGCCGAGGATCTCAAACGCGTCGAGGCGGTGCTGGACGTTCTCGGCGGTGACGGCTCGCGCCTGGCCGTGGACGCCAATGGCCGCTTCGACCTCGAGACCGCGCTCGACTACGGGCGCGCGCTCGCGCCGTACCGGCTGCGCTGGTACGAAGAGCCCGGCGACCCACTGGATTTCGCACTGCACGCCACCCTCGCCGAGCGCTACCCGGGCCCGCTGGCCACCGGCGAGAACCTCTTCTCACGCCAGGACGCGCGCAATCTGCTGCGCTACGCGGGCATGCGACCGGACCGCGACATCCTGCAATTCGACCCGGTGCTCGGGTACGGCCTGGTGGAGTACCTGCGCATCCACGACATCCTGCGGCAGCAGGGGTGGTCCGCGCGGCGCTGCATCCCGCACGGCGGGCACCAGTTCGCGCTGCACATCGCCGCGGCATTGCACCTGGGCGGCAATGAATCCTATCCCGGTGAATTCCAGCCCACCGGCGGCTTCGCCGACCATGCCGTCATCGAGCACAGCCGAATTCGATTGTCGGACATGCCAGGTATCGGATTCGAGGACAAGGCGGCGCTTTACAGCGTCTTCCGATCGCTGCACGACTGATCTCGAAAGCCCGTGTCCCCCAGCGGACACGGGCTTTCACTTCGATCGAATGAAGTTGAAACGCCTACTGCTCTGATCCAGGGAATTGAAAGTCGCGACCTGCGTCCCCGGGGCCGGGCAGGCGAAAGTCACACTCTTCACCATCGAGGTCGCATTGTCCGGCCGAGCGCTGTCGACGCCGCTGCTGCTCATGCGCAGCGTGGCCGTGAATCCGCCCGACGGAATGGTCGCGTAAATGCCCTCACCGGCACCCAGCGTGCGGCTGCGAAAGGCGATGCCGCCCGCGCCGTCGAAACTCAGCACATTCGAGGAGTCCTCGGCGGCGGTGAATTCCCCGCGATAGTCCCCCAGTGCCGCGCCGCACGGTCCCGCACCCGCGCCCAGCGGCGCCTCGGCGGTCACCGCGGCACAAACGCCCAGCGTAAGTGCCGTTGCGACGGCGATCCTGGAACCCTGTCCAGCAGCCATTCCGCTCCCTCCCGATCGAGTTCTCACCGGCAGTCAACGGCCAAATCGGACAAACACCCCGCAGACACGCCCATTCGTAACCGAAACGTGCTCTGGCACAGTACATAACACAATAATGTGAAACGTTGTTTTCCGACCGATCAGTTTTCTTGTCTCACAAGCGAATTCGCACTGTTGTACACCTGATCAGCAGGTCACGACATTCCGGCGACACGCGCATCCCACGAATTTCATTGAGACGGTTGTACCGTCATCGCATGACACGAAAGAAAGCCATCGGCCTGCTAGTCGGTGTGTTCGTTTGTGCCACCGTATTCACCCTCAACCCCTCCGCGGCATGGGGCTCCGGCGAAATCGGAGCGCCGCCCGCATCCCCCGGAGCGTCGCCGCACGCGCCCACTCCGGCGGGCGGCGGTGGCGGTGGCGGAGCACCCGCCCCCGAAAGGATCGTCCCGGTGCCGCCGCCCAGCGGCGGATTCCTCTGCCCGACCCCGTGAGAATCGGAACCATTAACTCCCAGAGCGGAAGCGGTGAAACTCAGGCCGCGAGAGCGGACGATAATTCGCGCAGTGCGGCCTGAGGATCCGAGACATCCACGACCAGGCGGGTGATATCCGAACCCGCCAGGTCGATCAGGACGCCGTGCCCGTCGAAGCGCGTATCCCAGAACTCCTTGCGGCCCTTACCCCGGAAGATGCCCGCGGCGATCACACCCGGGAAGAACGTGCCCGGCGCCCGCACCCACGGCGGGCGCAGATCCACCGGTGCCGGAGCAATGCGCTTGACCTGCGACAGATCGAAACTCACGTGCTCGCGGAGCGCCAGAATGCGATGAGCCCCGGTGACATGCACCGTCACGGTGGTACCGGTGACGTCCAATTCGACCATTCCACACCTCACACATTCGCCCGACACTGTTCTCCTTCAACAGTGCCGGGCGAATCTGGTCGGAGCCTGAGGGTTTCCTGGCCGTTCTCTCAGGCTTTGTGCTCAGTCGACGGGCAGGGTGACGCCCTCGGCCGCGGCCTTGGCGGCCACCTCGGCGGGGAAGATATTGCGGAACAGGTACAGGTCGCGGCCGAGCTTCCAGCCGGGCGCCAGCGCCACCGCGTAGCGCTCGAAGTAGCCGAGCTGCTTGCCCATCAGCACCAGCTGCTGCGGCCCGGACGCGCCGCGGCGCTTGCCGAATTCGAGCAGGCGGGCCGAGACCACGCCCAGGTCGAGCTTGTCGAGGCTGCCCGAAAGCACCGGGCCCAGCGCGACCGCGAGCTGGCGGCCGATGGTGGCGTCGTCACCGCTGTCGTCGGAGACCAGGTCCAGCTTGCGCAGCGCGCGGGCCACCGGACGGAAGTCGTTGTCGATGGAGCTGGCGTAGAAAAGCGCGCGGACGAACTCGCGCCACTCGTTCTCCATGCGCCCGACAATGCCGAAATCGAGCATGGCCACCCGGCCGTCGTCGAGCAACCATAGGTTGCCCGCGTGCACGTCGCCGTGGAAAAGACCGTGCACCGCAACGGATTCCATCCACGCCTTGACCAGACGGCGAATGAGCAGCTCCGGTTCCGGATGCGCGGCGCGGATATCGTCGAAGCGGTCCAGCGGCATGCCGCGCATGCGCTCCATGCACAGCACCCGCGGGGCGCAGTAGTCCCAATACACATCGGGCACGGCCACATTGGTGTTGTCGCCGAAGGCCGCCAGGTGCTCGCGGGCCCGGCTCTGATTGTCGGCCTCGATGAGGAAGTTCAGCTCGGCGACGGTCGCCTCGTACAGATCACGCACCACCGCTTGGGCATTGGCGACGCGGGCGTTCTCCGAACGCTTCTCGAGGGTGCGGGCCAGTCGCATGGCCGCGCGCAGATCCACGATCATGCGCCGGGCGATCTCGGGCCGCTGCACCTTCACCACCGCGGGGCGGCCGTCGGCCAGCACGCACGCGTGCACCTGCGCGATGGAGGCGGCCGAGAGCGGCTCGTCGTCGAACTCCCGGAACAGCTCCGAGATCGGCTTGCCCAGATCGGCCTCGATGATGGCGCGCGCGTCCGCGGCCGGGAAGGGCGGCACGTCGTCGAGGCAGCGCAGGCAGGCGTCGGCGAGTTCCCGCGGGAACGCGCCCGGCGAGGAGGCGATGAGCTGACCCAGCTTCACGAACATCGGGCCCAGCGCCTCGAAACCGTTCACCACGCCCTCGGCCGCGGCGCGCTTGCGCTTGGACGGGCGCAGCCCGCCGCGCACCACGCTGCTCACGACCGAACCGCCCAGTACCGCACCCACGATGGCGGTCCGCCGCCACTCGGAGAACCCGAAGGTGTCGAGGTCGGGCCGGATCACCTCGGGCGTCCCCGCTCGCACTGTCATAGGTGAGCTCACGGGCCGCAGTGTATCGCTGACTGTGCTTACCTCCGCGTCACGGGCGGCCCCGAGGGTCGCGAAAAACCGCGCGGGGGTCACCAGAAACGCGGGCCGCTATTTCCACGATGGAGGGTCGAGCGCCCGCGCCGCGGGCGAGCGGACAAGACATCCCGAGGTAAGCGACCATTCACCCCGCGCGGGCGGGGGCAGGTTACCCGGGCGTTCGGTGGTTCGGAACCGGACACGCACGGTACCGTGGGCGGTCGAGCCGCGACCCGGCTCGACGCGGGCGCGATCGAGCCCGACCTGATGTTGGCGGAAAGGCAAGACCGAGGTAATGACGGGTACAGCGGAAAAGCTGGCGGAACTGCGCAAGCTTCTGGAGATCGCCGAAGAACCCACCGGCGAGAAGGGCATCCAGAAGCGACTCGCCAAAGGCGTCGCCAGCGCCCGAGAACGGGTGAACATGCTGTTGGACCCGAACAGCTTCATCGAATTGGGCGCGCTGATGCGCTCACCCGGTCAGCCCAACGCCCTCTATGGCGACGGCGTGGTCACCGGTCACGGCCGCATCGACGGCCGCCCGGTCGTGGTGATCTCCCACGATTCCGGTGTGCAGGGCGGTTCGGTCGGTGAGACCTTCGGCCGTCGCGTCCGCATCGCCATGGAATTCGCCTACAAGAACGCGTGCCCGGTGGTCGTGATCAACGACTCCGGCGGCGCGCGCATTCAGGAGGGCGTCACCGCGCTGGCCTGGTACGCCACCATGTGCCGCCTGCAGGAGGACCTGTCGGGGTACGTGCCGATGGTCGCGGTCATGTTCGGCAAGTGCGCGGCGGGCTCGGTGTACGGGCCCGTGAACATGGACGTGCTGGTCGCCACCGACGACTCGTACATGTTCGTCACCGGCCCCGACGTCATCAAGGGCATTACCGGTGAGGACATCAGCGCCGAGGAGCTCGGCGGCGCGGCCGTGCAGGCCCGCAACGGCCTGCTGCATCACGTGGCCAAGAGCGAGCGCGAGGCCCTCGAATGGGCCCGCGAGTACCTCAGCTACCTGCCCAGCAGCTGCCTCGAACAGCCGCCGATCGTGAACCCTGGCCTCGAGCCCGAAATCACCGACTCCGATCGCGAATTGGACCGGATCATCCCGGATTCCGATCGGCAGGGCTACGACATGCACGAGGTGCTGCTGCGCATCTTCGACGACGGCGCGTTCTTCGAGATCCAGGAAGCGGCCGCGCAGAACCTCATCACCGGCTTCGCCCGCGTGGACGGTCGGCCGGTCGGTGTCATCGCCAACCAGCCGATGGTGCTGGGCGGGGCGCTGGACGCGGCCTGCTCGGACAAGGGCGCGTACTTCATCCGCCTCTGCGACGCGTTCAATATCCCGCTCGTCTATGTCGTCGACACCCCCGGCGTGCTGCCGGGCCTCGAGGAGGAGCGCAACGGGGTCATCAAGCGCGGCGGGCGCATGTTCCGCGCGCTCATCGAGGCGACGGTCCCGATCGTCACCATCGTGACCCGCAAGGCGTACGGCGGCGGCTACGCGGTCATGGGCTGCAAGGAGCTCGGCGTCGACATCAACTTCGCCTGGCCGACCGCCCGCATCGCGGTCATCGGCGCGGAGGGCATGGTGACCGTCACCGGCA
The DNA here is from genome assembly GCF_035818795.1 of Nocardia sp. CDC160. Lineage (NCBI taxonomy): Bacteria > Bacillati > Actinomycetota > Actinomycetes > Mycobacteriales > Nocardiaceae > Nocardia > Nocardia sp. CDC160. Next base: position 394,731 of record NZ_JAYKYT010000005.1, read on the forward strand.
AGAAGACCCTCGCCGCGACCCCGCCCGAGAAGCGCGCGGAGGTCCGCCAGCAGATGGTGGACTTCTACAACGCGCTCATCGACAACCCGTGGGTGGCGGCCGAGCGCGGCTACATCGACGGGGTGATCGAGCCGTCCAGCACGCGGCTGGAGATTCGCAAGGCGCTGCGCCTGCTGCGCGACAAGAACGCCGTGCGCAAGCACAACCCGCGCAAGCACAACCTCTTCCCGATCTAACCAGCTCTCGGGCTCTCAGGGGCTTCCCCTGAAACCCCTTCCACGAGCAAAGGGGCTTCCTCGAATCCCCTTCCCGCACAGAGGGGCTTCCTTGGATTCCCTTCTGCGGGCAGACGGAACCGGTTGCCCGCGTTCAGCATTCGTTGGGCGCGGGCACGCCCTGTAGGCGCTGGTCGAGCCAGGCGAGGGATTCGGGGTAGCCGGTGAAGGCGGCGATGAAGTGTTCGCCGAAGACGCTGCGGTACACCGCTTTCACGCCCAGCGAGCACTGTTCCCGGTAGAGGTTCTTGGCCCCGATGGCGGGGACCCAGAATTCCTGCTCGCCGTTGAAGATGTACAGCGGCACCGGCGATTTCTTGCCGTCCATGCGGGTGACCCGGTAGATCTCCTTGGCCAGATCGCTATTGAGCGGGTCGGGGATATTGGCCGCCAGATCGATGGGCAGCTGCAACAGGCCCGGAATCGCGAACACCTCGCCGCACTGGCTGTTGAGTTTCGAGACCGCCGCCCACTGCGCGGCATGGTTCATGCGGGCCAGGATCTCGGGCCGCTCGCGGCCGATGCCGAAGACCGCGCCCAGGAACACTCCCGAGGCCAGATTGGCGTTCATGCTGTGCGCCAGCAGGCTGAAATCCGCGGGCACCCCGCCCATGGCCGCGCCGACCACGACGTCGGACAGCTCGGGCGCGTACTCGCTCATCAGCTTGACCGCGCCATTGGTGGCGATGGCCCCGCCGGAATAGCCGATCATGCCGAACCTGCTGTCCCGCAACTCATCCGGCAGCTGATAGCGCACCGCGCGAATGGCGTCCAGGACGAGGTGCCCGGCCACCAGCGGGTCGGCGTAGGCCATGCGCGGACCCTCGTGGTCGGTGATGAGGACCGCGTACCCGCGCAGCAGCGCCAGCTGGGTGGTGGGCAGGATGTACCCGGTGAAGTTGGCGGCCCGCGAAAAGCCGTGCGCCATGGTGTAACTCGGGTTGCAGTCGCGGCCCAGCGCGTCGATGGGCAGATTGTTCACCACCACCGGCCGCTTCCCCGGTCCGGTCCAATTGCCCGGCGGCAGCACCAGGGTGGCAATGCCGTAGGAGGGTGCGTCGTGGGAGTCGTTGGTGCGGTACTTCAGTTGCAGCACCTGCCGCACCGGCACGATCAACGGCAGTGCGGCCGTGGCGCTCACATCGCGGACGGCGACGACACCGCCGAGGTCGTAGCCCTCGAGCCGGTCGGGCCAGTCGTCGACGAAGGAGTCACCGATGGCCGCGGGCATGGATGCCGAGCGCAGCGCGGCCAATGGCGCTGGCAGGTCCACGGTGTCGACCAGGGGCGAGTCGGCCGGGGCGGGCGGGAGCGGCGGCGCCGGAATCAGCTCGTCGAGCCAGCGCTGGATGTCGGCGAGCGAGAAGCCCGGCGGCGCGGGCGGAAGCTGTCCCGAGATGTCGGCGGGTGGCTGCGCGAACGCCGGTGCGGCCCCGAAACCGATGATCGCACAGCATCCGATCATCAAGGCACCGGCGATATTTCGCAGGCAACGCAGCACAACACCCCCACAGATCATCAGTCGGCGGTTCGGGTAACTCCTGATCTCTCGCGGGCCGAGCCTACGACGACCGACCGGTTCCGTCCGGGAGACACGGCGGTTCGACGCCACATCGAGACCCGATCCGTGCTCCGACGGTGGGTTTCACCGCCGTTGACGCATCACCATGTCGAGTTGGGCATTGCTGATCTGCCGCCCGGCATTCGATACCGAGGTCACCATGCAGCTGCCGAAGGATCCGGTCCGGTCAAACAGGGTGGCCACGCCCACGGCCATGCCGTGCTCGCTGAAGTGGCTGTCGGCCTCGACCCCGATCTCGGTGCCCTCGGGCAGGCGCGACAAACCCAGCGTCATATCGGTATTGATGAAGCCGATGCCCTTGTCGCCCCAGTTGGTCATCATGCTGGTCGCCTCGGCCACCACCGCCACCCGGACGAACGGGGTCAGCTCCTCGCCGGTGATCACGCGGATCGGGTTCTGCCAGGTGCGCTTCCGGTGGTTGTTCTCGTGCTCGGTGGGCACCGAACTCCAGACCGGGGAGTTCTCATCGCTGTTGAACAGCGGCACCTGCGGCAGCGGCGAGGGCGGGGCGAGTTCCAGCGACGGCGGCTGCGGCTCGCGCTCGCGCCGCCAGAGCTCACCCGGCGGCTGCTGCGCGGGCTGCAGCAGCACCGCCGAGGCCCGCGCGGCCACGCGGCCGTCCTGGACCACGCTCACGTCCGCGACGCGAATCCGCTTGCCGTCGCGCACCCGCACGGTCGGGGTGGTGGTGTGGACGAAGCGGGCCGCGCTGAACAGGTCCACGGTGAGCCGCACCGGGACGAAGCCGTCGGTGGCGTGCGCGCGTTCGAGCTCGCGGGCCAGCAGTCCGGTCAGCGCCGGGCCGACCACCTGGGCCGAGGACCACTGACTGGCCGCGAAGGGGGTCGGGTAGAAGCCGCCGTCCACCTCGTCGAAATACGCGGGTACTGCCACCACGGCACCGACTCCGTCCACTCTGGTTGATCAATCCACTGTTTCCAGAGCTAACACACCGCTGAAACCCGTTTCAATGCAGGGTCCGCTGGCCGGACCGTGACCCCGCTGGACAAGCCCGGGGTTAGCCGACGCGCCCTCGGGTACGCCATCGGTATGGTCCGCACCATCGACCGCCTCCTCGACACCGTCACCCGCACCGTGCAGGTCCTGCAGGACAACGAGATTCCCTGCGCGCTCACCGGCGACTACGCCATGTACGCGCGCGGCGGCCCGGCCGCCGAGGTGCACTCCGAGGTCGATGTGCTGGTGCGGCCCGCCGATCTGGCGCGCGGGCTGAGCGCGCTGGAGGCGGCCGGGCTGCGGCCGCCGCTGCCGATCGCCGACGCCGAGCGGACCACGCTCTACGACCACGACATTCGCGTCGATCTGGTGTTCCGGCCCAACTACCGCCCCGTCACCGACGAGCTGCTCGCCCGCGCCGAGCGACTGCCCATCGGCACTGAGGCCGCACCGGTGGTCACCGTCGCCGACTTCCTGGTGGACGAGCTCACCATCGCCGACCCGCACCGGCTGGATTTCACCCGGCTGCTGCACATCGCACGGGAATTGCGCGTACAGGTCGATTGGGAGCGCGTTCGGACCGAAACCGCGGCCTCACCCTATGCCCGCGCGTTTCTCGGCCTCCTGGACGATCTGGGCATCACTGACGGCCGTTGTGAACACGGCTCTACAGCAGTGTGATTCGCGCGAAACCCGCTCGGGTACCCAACCGTTACGCGAGTTCTGGAATCCCCCGTTCCGCATTCCCCGGAGAAAGGGACCGCGATGATGCCTGTCGTTCCGAATGCCTGCGCTGACACCCGCAATCTACCCGGCCCGATTCTGGCCGCCGCCGGAATCGTCGCGATCGCTTTGACTTTGACCGCCGTCGGTTACGGCTCACCGACCTGGAGCGGCCTGTGCGCGATCGCGAGTGTGCTGTGTCTGCGTTTCGGAATCGGGCTCATGATCATCGAGCATCGCCGGGTCAAGGCGGCCAAGTGGCGGGACGCGGCCGACACCGGACCACGAGGTATTTGATCTCCGTTTCGGGCGTGTTTGATCTTCCGCAAATTCCTGGATAAAGGGGAACAGTCCGGTCGCCCCGGAACTTTCGATCGGAACTACCTAGACAGCCCCGCTCGGGCCGATTGCAACCTTTTGCCAACCCTCGTTTCGCAAACTCATAGCATCCCAAAAACGGCCCCGGTGCTGGGAATTCGATGTTGCAGATGTACTTGCATCTGCGCAATGCACGGTCATAGACTCGTCGTGCAAGGCACCACTAATAGGGGACAACCAGAGAGCCGAGCGGTGAATCACCGGCGATTCTTCGCCCACGGTTAGCCGTCGGCCTGGCGTCAGGGGCGTTCGAATGAACCAGCCAATCAACCTCAGCCGACTCGGGTTTGCCGACAGAAGTCAGCCGGAGCAAACCTATTCCCGTGAGACGGCAACCGCTTTCGTCATCCGCCAGGTCGAATCCACTGGAGCGGCCACTCGGTACGATTTCGACATCGAGCGGATCGTCACCACGGCGCACGCCATGGTGAACGACTGGGATCTGCACAGCATGCAACCGGAGGCGTTCTGGCGCATCGCCTCCAGTTTCATCCGGCAGTAACACCGAATCCGGCCGTGCCGCAGGCCGACTCGTCCGGTTGGGCGGCACGCTGATAGGGGCCCCGAGAGGGGCCCCTTATCCATGTTCGGGGAGTGGCGCCGAACCCACGCGGGGACCGGTCGAACCCACGAGGGGCTCAGCCCGCGGACCTCAGTCGAGGTCCGCAGCAATCCTCGCCAGCTCTTTGCGGGACCGCTCCGGCGGCTCCGCCTGGACGCTCAGCTGATCCATGACCTGGCGGTAGAGCTCCAGATCCTGGCGACGATCCAGATACAGCGCGCTCGTCAGCTGCTCCAGGTACACGATGTCCGGGAGTTCGGGCTCGGCGAAGCGCAGCATGGTGAACGAACTGCCCGCTGCCGCATGCCCTCCCGCCGCGTACGGCAGCAACTGGATGGTGACGTTCGGCCGCTTGGACATCTCGATGAGATGCTCGATCTGACCGCGTAAGACGCCCGGCCCGCCCACGGGGCGATGCAACACCGCCTCGTCGAGGACGGCCCAGAAGCTGGGCGCGTCGTCGCGAGTGAGTAGCTCCTGGCGACGTCGGCGCAGCGAGACGCGGCGCTCTCCATCCGAGTCGTGCCCGAGGGCAACGATCGAGCGGGCATAGTCGGGGGTTTGCAGCAACCCCGGAACCAGTTGCCCCTCATAGGTGCGAATGGATTTCGCCGCGTGCTCGAGACCGAGATAGGTTTCGAACCAGGGTGGCAGCAGATCGCTGTAGCGATGCCACCATCCCGGTTGGTTCGCCTTGCGAACCAGTTCGAGGAACTGCTCGACCTCGCCCGGTTCCCTAACGCCGTACAGCGACAACAGATCCCGGACGTCACGTTCCTTGAAGCCGGTTCGCCCGAGTTCCAGGCGACTGATCTTGGCATGGGACCCGCGGATGTGTTCACCCGCGGCTTCCCTCGTAATGCCGCTGAGTTCCCTCAGCTTCCGTAGCTGGCTGCCGACCGCGATGCGCAGTGCAGTCGGGCCACGTTCGGCGACAGCGGAATCCGCCCGATCGTGGGCAAACGATTCTGCGATCATGGGGTCCACTCCGATGCTCGGGTTTGCCGTCAGTGGACTCACAACCGTCTGTCGCGAACCACCGCGCCGATTGCCAATGCTACCGCTCAGCGCGCGAGGTCGTCGAATTCTCCGCTCTTCGCGCCGCGCAGGAAGGCATCGATCTCCGGCCGCGTGTAGACGATCAGCGAGCCCTCCGGGTCCCGCGAGTTGCGCACCGCCACCTGCCCGTCGGCGAGGGGGGCCAGCTCCACGCAGTTTCCGCTGGGATTGCTGAACGTGCTCTTGCGCCACAACAGATTAGAGCGATCGAAAGGGATTGCCGCGATGTCCGTCATTTCCGACTCCTTGCCAGTACCGCCCGCAGACGGTGGTCCCAGTACTTGCAAATGTTCGATCAGGTGTACTTACAGTTGCAACCGCAAGCACGACGATAGCACGCAGATTGCCCGCTATCGATGGCTCGGAGCTGGCACATCCTTTGCAACGCAACACATTTGATCTTGGAAGACGCAAACGCCAAGCGAAGTTGCGAAGGTTTCCAGACAATTCCGGCCCGTCGGTCCTCTTCGCCCGATTGGCCCCGAACCATCGGCCCGATAAGTCACGTGACGGCGAAATGTCCTATTCGACACCAGCAATCGGCCGTCCGACACCGTATGCGAGCGTGCAGATGTACTTGCATCTGCACGAGCCGGAACCCTAAACTCGGTGCACCATCCACCCCCATCGGCCAGAGGCATCCAATGACACAGATGCTCGTCCGTTCCACCGAGACCGCGGCAGACAGCGGCGACTGCGCCGTCGAGCCGCGCTCGCTCACCTATCGCCAGGCCCGCAGCATCCTTCGCGCCCACGATCAGCACTTCGCCTGCCGCCAGTATCTGGCCGCGGTGGCGTATCTGTCGGCGGACAACGACGTGGACTGACAGGCGCGTCGAGCGCAAGGTTGCGTTCGCGTGCCGCGCGTAAGGAGTCTTGCGCGACGCCCCCACGGGGCCCCAAGCCTCTTGCGCGCCAAGCGGTGTGGCGGGTACTCCGGATGGAGAAGAGCCGACACGTGGAAGAGCGCCGAGATGATTCTTACTGCCACCCACGAACTGCTGACACAGATTCAGCACGCGCAGGTTTTCAACCCGACACCGGAGACGCCCCCGGTCGCCGACAAACTACTCCGGCTGGTCCGCTATTTCACCTGGTTCGTCCTGCTCTCGGGGATCCTGGCCATCACCTACGCCGGTGGCCGCTTTGCCTGGGAGAAGTGGAGCGGCGGACCGGTGCAGGCGCCGAAGCAGGTGGCGGGCGCGCTCATCGGCGGGATCGTCGCGACCAGCGCGGGGACCATCATGAACGCGGTGATCGGGTCGTGAATTTCTGTCCAGAGGGGTTGTCTGAGACGAAACCGACCCGTCTGATTTGAACTGGTCGGGCAGCCTTCGAACTGGTCAGGCGGTCGCCGCGTGCCCGGCCACCTCGTCGGCCTCCCCATCGGCCGCGCCCACCAATTCCTCGAAGCGCGCCACCACCTTTCGGTGGTACATGCCGAACAGATCCTCGAACAGCGCCAACTGCGCCTGACTCGGACCGCCGTCGGATTCCCAGACCGCGACCAGCGCCCGCCACACCAGCACGTGCAGATCGGGCGAGACCGCGAAGTACGCCTCCACCGCCTCCGGCACCTCGAGGACCATCTCGCCGATGGAGTTGAGCACCGCGCGCTGCACCGAGTGGCCGAGCGCGGTCAACAGTCGGCGCAGCAGCCCGAGTTCGATGGCGAGCATCCGACGCGGATCCGGTTCCGCGCTGCGCGCGAGGGTTTCCAGCTCGTCGATCGCGTCCTTGAATTCGGCCGGGTCGAGGGTGCGCTCGCTGCCGGTGTAGGCCAGCAGGGCCTCGAGCGCGATGCCGCGCTCCTCCTCGACGATATGGCCGAACATCTCCGCGGCGAGTTCCGGATCCGGCATGGACAGCCGGAACAGCCGCCGGTACACATCCACCCCGCCCTCGGCACGCACATCACGGATGACGAAGCCCTTGCCGCGGTAGGCGTCCACGAAGCCGTAGGACTCCAGTCGACCCAGAATCAATTGCGCCGTCGCGCGATTGAGGTCGAATTCGTCGGCGACCTGGCGGACGGACGGCATCAGACCACCGGGCTCGTACTCCCCGGATGCCACGCGGCGCGCCAATTCATCGGCCACGTCGGCGACGACCGTCCGGTCTCCCATCGTGTCACCTCTCCACAAATCTTGTTCACGTCCCAGACAGTCTAGGTGGTTGTTGGGTCAACCGCACAAGTCTTCGAAGGCGCAAGAAGAAGCGCAGAACCTTTTGGCATCTTTACGAAATCCATACGGCATGGGGTTCGGATTCATACGGATTTCGCACCTAGGCTCCGAGCGTGGTTTCACCGATCGACGTAGCCAAACGCCTCGTTCTGGGACGCCCGTTTCGCAGCGATCGGCTCGGCGAGACATTGCTGCCCAAACGGCTGGCGCTGCCCATTTTCGCCAGTGACCCCTTGTCGTCGGTGGCGTACGCGACGCAGGAGATCCTGCTCATCCTCACCCTGGGCGGGCTGGCGTACCTGCATTTGACGCCGATCGTGGCGGGCGGGGTCGTGGTGCTGCTGGCCGTGGTGGCGCTGTCGTATCGGCAGGTGGTACAGGCGTATCCGTCCGGGGGCGGGTCCTACGAGGTGGTCGCGGAGAATCTCGGGGCGCTGCCCGGGCTGGTGGTGGCCGCGGCACTGCTGGTCGACTACGTCATGACCGTGGCGGTCTCGGTCGCGGCGGGCGTGGACAACATCATTTCCGCGGTGCCGGATCTGAATCCGTATCGGGTGGCCATCAATATCGGATTCATCGTGTTCCTGACCGCCATGAATCTGCGCGGGGTGCGGGAATCGGGGCGGGCGTTCGCGATTCCGACCTACGGGTTCATTCTCGGAGTGTTCGTGCTCATCGCGGTCGGGCTGGGGCAGACGCTGCTCGGGCATACGCCGGTCGCCGAGAGCGCGCATTACGAGATTCACGCCGAACAGGTCGGGCTGTCGACGGCGGGCGTGGCCTTTCTGCTGCTGCGGGCCTTCTCGTCCGGTTGTACCGCGCTGACCGGTGCGGAGGCGATCTCCAACGGGGTGCCCGCGTTCCGGAAGCCGAAAGCGCTCAATGCCGCCCGCACCATGACGGCCATGGGTGTCATCGCCATCGCCATGTTCTCCGGGGTGACGGCGCTGGCCATGATCACCAAGACCCGGGTGGTCGAGAACGCCTGCGACCTCATCGGATTCGAGGGCAACTGCCAGACCGACGCGCAGAAGACCGTCATCGCCCAGATCTCGGCGGCGGTGTTCGGCGGGCACAGCATCGCCTTCTACTACCTGATGGTGACCACGGCGCTGATCCTCATCCTGGCCGCCAACACCGCCTACAACGGGTTCCCGCTGTTGAATTCGATTCTCGCGCAGCGTCGGTACATGCCCCGGCAGCTGCACACGCGCGGCGACCGGCTGGCCTTCTCCAACGGCATCATCCTGCTGGCGGCGGTGGCCGGATCGCTCATCTACGCGTTCAATGGCTCCACCACGCGGTTGATTCAGCTCTACATCCTGGGCGTGTTCACCTCGTTCACGCTGTGCCAGACGGGCATGGTGCGGCATTGGAATCTGGAGCTGCGCAGGGCCGAGGGAACCAAGGATCGGCTGCGGATTCACCGGGCGCGCTTCATCAATGCCTTCGGCGCGTGTTTCACCGGGGTGGTGCTGGTGGTCGTCATGATCACCAAGTTCACCCACGGCGCGTACCTGGTGGTCATCGCCATTCCGATTCTGGTGGCGATCATGTGGCTGATCCACCGGCACTACTCGTCGGTGCGCAGCGAATTGGCCATCGACCCGGACGATTTGGAGACGCTGCCGGGGCGGGTGCATGCGCTGGTGCTGGTCTCGGGCTGGCACAAGGCAACCCAGCGGGCGCTGCAGTTCGCGCGTGCTACCCGGCCGGACACGCTGACCGCGGTGACGGTGAACGTGGACGACGCCGATACCCGCGAGCTCGCCCGCGACTGGGAGCGGTACCACATCGAGATTCCGCTCAAGGTCATCGAATCGCCGTACCGCGAGATCACCCGGCCGGTGCTGGAAGAGATCAAGCGCCAACGCAAGTCACGGCCGCGCGACGTGGTGAGCGTCTTCATCCCCGAGTACGTGGTCGGACGCTGGTGGGAAAACCTGCTGCACAACCAGAGTTCACTTCGCCTGAAGGCGCGATTGCTGTTCGAGCCCGGCGTCATGGTGACCAGCGTGCCCTGGCAGCTCCATTCCTCCCGCAGCCGCGACACCTTGCGCATCGAACACACCGCGGGCGAGGTCCGCCGCGGCATCACCGGCTCCGGCGACGCGGCCTGAATCCGCCTCCAACGCACCGGCCTACGCGGAGAGCGACGGCGGTTCGGCCTCGTCATCTACCGACAGCGCGCCGCGACCGTCAGGAGACCTCGTCGGTGTCGGCGGCGTGTGCGAAGTTGGGTGCCCAGCGTTCGGACCAATTCCAGACCGGTTGCAGGGCTTCGGCCAATTGTCTTCCGGCGGTGGTCAATTCGTAGGACTTGTCGGGCTTCTTTTCCAGCACCGCGGCCTCGGACAGGCGTTGGAGGCGCACCGAGAGCATGCTCGAGGAGCAATTGCCCATGCGGCGGCGCAGTTCCAGGAAGCCGAGCGGGCCGGGTTCGAGTTCCCAGATGATACGGAGCATCCAGCGCTGACCGAGCAGGTCCATGGCGGCGAGCAGGGGTGTGGCCGAGGCATCGGCGCGGCTGTTCGCGGGCGGGGGCTGGCTTGCGCTTCTCATTTCGAACCACCATAGTGATTCTAAATCAGAAGCACTCGATCGGGCCGGAGGTAGCGGTATGGCAGTGGTGGGAGACAGCGGCGAGCCAGGCTGGCAGCGGCGAATCGTGCTGATCACCGGCGCATCCCGGGGCATCGGCGCGGAAACCGCGCGGTTGCTGGCGGCGCGCGGCGACCATGTGGTGATCAACTACCGGGAGAAGCGCAAACGCGCGGAAACCGTGGCCGCGGAGATCATCGCGACGGGTGGCAGTGCCTCGGTCGCGGGTGCGGACATCTCCGACCCGGACAGTGCGCGCGGCCTCATCGAGTCGGTGATCGCCGAGTTCGGGCGGCTGGATGTGCTGGTGCTCAATGCCTCCGGCGGGCTCGAACGCGACGCCGCGCCGGATTACGCCATGCTGCTCAATCGCGACGCCCAGACCCGGCTGGCCCGGCTGGCCCTGCCGCATCTCCCGGTCGGCGGGCACCTGGTGTTCGTCACCAGCCACCAGGCCCACTTCTCCCCCACCCGTGAGGTCCCGCCCGGCTACGAGACCATCGCCGCGAGCAAGCGCGCGGGCGAGGACGCGCTGCGCGCCATGACCGACGAATTCGCCACCCGCGGAATCGGTTTCACCGTCGTTTCCGGCGACATGATCGACGGCACCATTATCGTCCGCCTCCTCGAACGCCGCGATCCGGACGCCGTCACCGCCCGCCGCGACCACGGCGACCTACCCACCGTCGAGGAATTCGCCACCGCCGTCGCCGACGCCACCACCTCCACCGAACCTCTCGGCCACACGATCTATGTCGGCGGAGTGGACTACGTCGCTGCGGCCCAAGCCTGATTCTCGCCCTGGGCCACGGCCGCAATGAGCGCGAGAGGTCGGAGAGTGAACGGGCCCGCGCCACCGAGTCGCCTAGGTGCTTCGGGGCTGCCCCCTACCCGCGGCCGCACGGCGTGTCATGGGGACGCGCGGATTAGGGGTGCGAAGTTGGGGGGCGGGGGGAATTTCGCTGGGCAGGGTGGTTGGGGGCGTGACAGCATCGGCGGTATGCCGCATTGGATTGAGGTTTTGCCCGCGTTCACGCTCGCGTGCCTGGTGTTGGCCGCGATTCCGGGTCCTGCCACCGCGCTGTTCCTACAGCGTGCGGTGCGGGATGGGCGGGCGGCCGGGTTGGCGGCGGTGGCGGGGAATGAGATCGGGGTGTTCGGGTGGACCTTGGCGGGCGGGGCGGGGCTGTCGGCGCTGCTGGTCGCCAATCGGATTCTCGATATCGGCATTCATGTGCTGGGCGCATTCGTGTTGATCTGGTTGGGAATTCAAGCCTGGCGTGGGGCGCGCGGTGAGGACGCCTTCGGTGCGGCGCTCACCTCCGCGCTGCCGGGCGGTCGCACCCCGGCCGCCGCGTTCCGGGCCTCCCTGGTCTCCATTGCCGCCAACCCCAAGGCGGCGGTGTTCGGGCTCACGATCCTGCCGCAATTCCTACCCGGAAGCGGCCCGGTGCTACCGACGGTCCTGATCCTGGCCGCGATCCAACTGGTCATCGACACGGCCTGGTGTGTGGGCGTGGTGCTGGCCGCGGATCGCGCCGGTGAGTGGCTGCGCCGCACCGGAATTCGCCGCCGCATCGAGCGAGCACTGGCCGCCGTTCTGGTCGGCCTCGGTATCGGGCTCGCCGCCGACGCCGCCTGATCTCCCGAGCTGGCGGCCGACGACTCCCCCGCCGACGCGCCCGACCAGGTGCTTCGTTCGGCGTGGCGAGGGGTTGGGGCGGGGACGATCATGGTGATATCGGTCGGTTCGGCGGGTATGCCCCAAACGAGGAGGTGTGGCACATGGTGAACGACGTCGAGAAGCGGTGGAACGATCCGTCGATGTTGCGGCACGCCACTCGGTATGTGCTGGCCGTGCTCGGGGCAGCCGTGATCGGTGGGGTCGCCGTCGTCGTGTGGGCGTCCTCGCGGCCGCGGTGCCTGGATGCCGCGATGCTGTGCGACGCCACCTCCCGGGTGATGGTGGGGCTGGTGCCCGGTGGGATTCTGCTCGTCGGTGGAATCACCGCGCTGGTGATCGCGTTTCGGGCGTGGCGGGATGGTCGGGCCTGGCCGATCTGGCAGGGCGTGGGCTGGTTCCTGTTCACGCTGATGGTCGTGTACTTGAGCATTGTCGCCACGCAGGGGTGAGCGCTCAGATCGGGCAGGCGGACGTGTCGTGGTGGTCGAAAGGCGTGCCGCGAATGCCGACCCGGGCTGCCAGATACCGGGCCACGCGGGTGTTGCGGTCCCACATCGGGTCGATATGGCGGGCACGCCGGGTCATGCGGGAGCGGGCACCGGGGAGGTGGTCGTCGAGGGCGCGGACGCGGACCTCGGTATTCGCGGCCAGGCCGACCAGTCGGGCGAATGGGCGTAGAGGCACCGAGCGCAGGGGCGTGTCGGCCGTGAGAGTCCGGACCAGCGGCTCACTGCTGTAGTAGGCGAGGGCACCCAAGAGCGGTGCGGTGGCGGCTATTTGGAGTCGTCCTGCCAGCGTGGTGTCGGTGAACCGGCGGGTGGCGGCACCGGCCATGTTCGCGGTCCACTGCGGGGCCACGCCCGCGGTCGCGACCATGTAATCGGCCTGTTCCATGCCTTCGGCCGCCGAATGCGGGATGAGTTCCTCGGCCACACCGAAAACGTAGGCGATATAGGACCAGTAGTGCATGACGGCGTCGAGTTGCCGTGTGGTGCAACGGCGTCCGTGCACATGGTCGAAGCAGATCGGCGAGATGCCGAAGGTGACGGCCGCGCCCATGGTCGTCGCATTGGAGATGGGGTTGCCATGCTGAGCGAAATGCTCATCGCCCCAGGTACGCCGCAGCATGGCACGGACCTGAGCGTGCATGAGCCGAACGCGGATGGTGTCGTGGAAGATCGGGTTGCTCCGCTCCAGCGCCCGGGGTGCGGTGACACTGCGGAACCAGACCGAGGATTCGAGGCCGCGCCGGTAGGGATCCTTGACGAATCGCCCCGTCTGCCCCACGGCGGAGGCGACTTCCGCGCCGACGAATGTTCCCATGAAGTCTTGCACGCCCATGGCCATTTTCCCGGCGAGGGACACGTTGATCCAGAGTTGACGACCGTATTCCCACAGGTCCGGGTCGTACCAGTCCGGCGGATTGTCCAGGCGGGCGAAGAGATTCACCAGTTCGGGCAGCGGATCGTCGAGGCTGTCGATGCCGTGCGCGAGGGCCTGATTCAGCATGCGGCGGCCGCCCGCGGAACCGAGTCGACCGAAGGCGGCGACCAGGGCGTCCATCGGCTCGTCGCCCTGCCAGAGATGGTCGGCCATGAGTCGCGTGCGCGGGGTGTCGACCGGCTCGCGGCGGACGTCGATCCACGGTCCCAGCATGGCTTTTCGCGGTTCGAACCACAGGTCCGAGGGCACGGCGCGGGGCGGTGGCGGGCGCAGCGGCAAGCCGGGACGGTAGTAGTAATCGTAGGGGTGCGTGCCGGTTTCGAGTCCGTGGGTCATGGCGTCAAAAACCTGTCAGCTGGCGGAATCTGGTGATCGAGTCGGTGCCGCGGTCGGCGTGGACCGGGCAGTAGTGCTTGCCCTCGGCGCGGTGTTCGGGCGCGGGCCACAGCATTTCGGGTGCTTCGGGTGGGGCCAGCCGGGCCGGGCGTTTACCGGCGACGCGACGGCGGGCGGCGTGAATGCGCGGGAAGAAGTATTTGAGAGCGTCCGGCGTGACCGCGTTCATGGCCGACAAGGTGCGGCAGAGGCGCTCGAAGCGGCGCTGGTCGCGGGCGGACCAGGGAAAACCCATGGTGGCGCGGATTTCCGGATCGCACAGGCCGATGGTGACGAATTTGTAGAAGTGCGCACCGGCGGGGCGAAGCAGGTACTCCCACAATGGTTCGGGCAGCCTGCGCACGATCGGGAACGGCGGCACCGGGACCGTGTCGACCTGGCGGAAGACATCCCACGCCGCCTTGGTGGGTTCCAGGATGTCGCGGCACATGGTGCGCCAATACACCTGGAACTCCGGCCAACTCGTCGGCACCACCCGCATGCTCATGCCGTATAGCTCGTACCACTGATAATGCTCGCGCCAGAGTTGTTCGCGCTCGACCTCGCTCAGACCACCCATGAACAGGTCGGCGGCGCGCAGGTTCTGCACGAAGAACACCGCGTGCGCCCAGTAGAAGGTGCCGGGGTCGAGCGCGTGATACCGGCGGCCCCGCCCGTCGACGCCCTTGATATCGCGGTGATATCCGACGATCTCGCGCGCGGTCCGTTCGGCGCGATCACCGTCGAACACCACGCCGTAGATGGGATACAGCGACCGCAGAATCCGCTGATAGAACTCGTCCTGGATCTCGGAATGGAATTCCACGCCCGCACCCAGCCCCGGATGCATGTTCTGCACCATGCCGACGAACAGGGCGCTGGGCAGGAAGTACAGCGAGCCGAAGGTCTTCCAGGTCAACGACTCCGGCCCGAGCGGCACCGGTTCGCGGCGGGGATAGCGCGCCATTGCGCTGTGTGACACCATGTCTCCACGCTGACACGAATAAATGCTCGCATTCAATTCGCATTCCGAATCTCCCCCGAAACGCCATGACATCGAAACGCCGCACCCCGAAAACACCCGCGACACCCGCGCGCCGGACCCCGCAGCAGGATCGCTCGCGCGCCATGGTGGCTCGGATCGTGGACGCCGGACAGCAGGTGCTGATCACCCACGGATATGACGGGGCCTCCACCAATCGCATTGCCGCGGCGGCGAATATCAGCCCCGGCTCGCTGTACCAGTACTTCCCGAACAAGGACGCGGTGGTGGCCGCGGTGATCGAGCGCTACACCCGCGAGGTGGCCGATCGAGTCCGCGCGCGAGTGCTGTCGAATCTCGGCAAGCCGCCGGAAGTATCTGTGCCGGAAACCATCTCGTACCTGCTGGACGCCCTCGGCAACGACCGTGAACTACTGCGCGCCGTGGTCGAGCAAACACCTCGACTCGCCGCCGACGGCCCGGTCGTGGCCTTCGAACAACAAATCGGCGAGCTGTCCCGAGTCGCCCTCTCGATGGGCCACTACCCGATCCCCGACGACATCGACACCGACGCCGCCGCCTGGATGCTGGTCCGCGCGGTAGAACACCTCACCATCCGCTACCTCCTCGACGCCCCACCCATCCCCCGCGACCGCTTCCTCGCCGACCTCAACCGCCTGATCCTCAACTTCTTCCGCGACCCACGACCGCGAGCCGAACGCGAGTAACCAGACCGAACGGTCAATCGCGGGGCGGTAGAGGGCCGATCACGCGTCCCGATCTCACATACGGTCGCTCCCCGGCCGGGCCGCGCCGCGGTCACCCGATCGCAAGTCGCTGGTCGGCGGACGGTCGCCACGGGTCGCGGGTTCGCGGAAGGTCAACCGCGGGTTGTGGAGTCGGCGGTGGGGTGAGGGGCGGGGAGGGCCAGGAGGAGGTCTACGGCGCGGGCGGCGCTTTGGGCGGCGCTATCCATGGTGGCCGACCAGTCGGTTCGGGTCCAATCTCCGGCCAGGACGAGGGTGGGGATGGAGGTTCGCTGGCTCGGGCGCAGGCCCTCGGTGCCGACCACCTGGGAGAAGGTCGCTCGCGGCATCGGGACCACCTGCGCGTGGAGGACTTTCGCTTCGCGGGCGGCCGGGTAGTACCGGCGCAGTAATGCCATCTGTTCGTCGACCACCTCGTGGTGTGGTTTGTGGATCTGCTCGTACGCGCCGCTGGTGGTCAGGCAGTACAGCCAGCCGTTGAGGGTGCCGCGGCCGTGCATGCGTTGGCGGTCGAAGACCTCGTCGATGACGCCCGCGCCGCCGATGAGTGCCTCCATGGCGGCGTGCGTGCCGAGGGGGCGATCCAGGTAGAGGTTGGTGCTGACGATCGGGGTGTAGCCGAGTTTGTCGGCGGCGGAATAGATCTCGTCGTGCTCGGGGAGCTCGTCGAGCAGGCCGCCGATGGAGGAGTTGGGTACCGCGCAGACGATCGCGTCGGCCGGTTCGACATCGCCGTCGGCTAGCACCACACCGGTGACCGCGCCGTCCTCGATGCGGATGCGCCGGGCCACCGCGCGATATTTCACCTCGACGCCGTGCCGGTCGAAGACGCGCTGTGCCCCGGAGATGAACAGCGTGTCCAGATCCGTGGTCGGATAGCCGATCGTCACCGGCCTGAAATGCTTGACGCCCAGCCGGATTCCCGTGGCCATGACATCGGCGAACACCTTGGCCGACTCCTGTCGCACCGGTTCGGCGGCGATGCCGAGTGCCAGCCAATCCCACAGCGCCTCGCGCGCGGTGTCGGGCATGCCGACCCGGCGCAGCCATTGGTCGGTGGTGAGGTCGGCGAGGTCGCCCGGCTGGCGCAGGCACTGCCAGCCCAGACGCAGGGTGGCGGTGGCCGCGCGCAGGCGGTCGCCGACGCCCGCGTCCGGATGCGCGCCGAACAGCGCCCGCACGGCGGGAAACCCCTTGGTGCCCATGGTGACCGCGCGCCCGCCCGGCCAGCGCAGCACCCCGCGCTGCGGGAAGGCCACATACTGCCGGGTCCCGACGCTGTTCAAATACCGGAACAAATGGTCGTATCCACTGGCGATCACATGCTGCCCGTTGTCCGGCACGTCCCGCAGCGAGGGCACGTCCAGCGCATGCGTCCGCCCGCCCAGCCGCCCGCGCCGCTCCAGCAGCGTGACCCGCTTCCCGGCCTCGGCCAGCCAGACCGCGGACGCCAGGCCCGCCAATCCCCCGCCGATCACCACATACCGTCGCGGATCATCCATCGCGCACTCCCTCGAGCCGAACAGCGTTGAGCGCCTGGGTCACCTAGCAAGCTACGCCGCGGCGCGGTATCGCAGACGCGAATTCCGTTACCTCACACAGGGAATGCCGCCGGTGTCCATTTGCGAGAGGTCGGTGGCGGCCGGGGCGTTGGTTCCGGAGGCGGTGGCCGAGACGGGTGCGGGTGGGGTGGTCGAGGTGGTGGGCGTCGTGCTGCGGGTGGCCGACGTGCTCGGATCGGCTTGGTCGGCCACGAGATTGGCGATCGTTCCGGTCTTGGCGTCGGCACCGAGGGTCAGTTGGATGGTCTGTTCCTCCACCGCGGGCGAGGCGACAGCGGTGAGGCCGAGTTGGGCCGCCAGGGCAGTGGCGGCGGCTTCCGCGCCGGTGCCGTAGGCGAGGGTCGTGGTGTCGCGGGCACTGCCGGTGGCGGCGGTGCCGCGGGTGAATCCGCGAGCGACCAGTACTTCCTGCACCCTGGCCGCCAGGCCGGTCTGGCCGGAACTGTTGACCACATTGAGCACGACACCGGCGGCGGGAATGGCCGTCGTGGTGGTGGGTGCCGGGCTGGTGGTCGTGGCGGCCGAGGTGTCACCGGGCGAGAGCAGGTTCTTCACGATCCCCCGAATCTCGTCGGTATCAACGATATTGATCGATTCTCCGGCATCGTCGGTCCCGAAGTCCTTGACCGGCAAGGTGTACAGCGAGACCCCGTCATTGAACAGCGCGGATGCTCGCTGCGCGAACGACAGCGGGTCCAGGCTCTTGTCGATGGCGGTGTTCTGCTTGGCGATGTCGAGCAGATTGCGCAGCTTGCTCGGGCTGCTGAGGGTTCCGCTGTCCTGCAGTTGCCGCAGCAGCGACACGATGAACGCCTGCTGCCGCCGGGTCCGATCGAGGTCGGTGAACAGCGGCTGGTCCGGGTCGCGTCGCTGCCGCACGAAGGCCATGGCCTGCGAGGCGTCGATCTGCTGCTTGCCCTTCTTGAAATTGGCCCCGGAGTAACTGTCGGAGGTGTCCTCATTGAGGCACACGGTAATCGGCTGCACCGCCTGCGCGATCTGGAAGAACGCGGCCAGTGTCACCTCGACGAAATGGTCGACCGGCACATTGCCCAAAAACTTGCTGACCGTATTGCTCTCGGCCAACCGCCCCGCATCCCGCGAGCGCTGATCCAACTCCAGCGCATCCTTCACCCCCGCCGCCTGCAACTTGTCCTTGGCCCGCGCATACGCGAACCCGTACGCCTGCTTGATCTTCCCCTTGCACGGCGAGCTCGCACACGCCGCCGGATCGAGCGTCACGTAATCATCGCGCGGAATAGAAATAGCGGTCGACTTCGACCCATCCCCCGGAATGTGCACCAGGATCAGCACATTCGAATTGAACCCACCCTCGCTGTCATCCCCCGCGTGCAGCGCGTCATACATCTCCTGCGGCAACGGATTCCCATGCTCATCCAGCCGACTGTCCAACCCCATGATCAAAATGTTCTGCGTCTTCCCCGAAGACTTGGGCCCCTCCGGACTAACCCCCGACACCGTCAACCCATTCAACTCCCGGTGATACTGCCGCCAAGCCACCCCCGTCCCCACCAACACCCCCACCGCCACCAACACCATCACCGCCCGCCCCGCCACCAGCGCCCGCCGCCCCCGCGAAGGACCGCGGGGGCGACGGACGGTGGGTGGGCGGGCTCTGGATCTGGTCGGTTCCGGGCGCAGCGGCACCGTTTCCGGGTCGAACGCGCCCGAATGTCTACCCCGACGATCGCGAGCGTGCGTCATGCCTTCCGAGACTAGCGCGTCCCGGGGGCAGCCGTTTCCGCGTGCTTGCGGGAGAGCAGGGGGTATCCGGCGCAGACCAGGATGCCCCAGACGACGCCTACCACGAGGGCGCTGCGGCCGTCTTCGGTGAAGAAGAGCAGGACTACGACCAGGGCCAGGAAGGCCAGGGCGAGGACCGTGGTGTAGGGGGCACCCGGGAGGCGGTAGTCGCTGGCGGGCAACGTTCCTCGGTTGACGCGGAGGCGGTAGAGGAGGTGGCAGACGAGGATCATGCCCCAGACGAAGATGATGCCCATGGTGGAGACCGAGGTGATGTAGCCGAAGGCCTTGTCGGGGGAGAAGTAGTTGACCGCTACTCCGATGACCATGACCGCGGCGGAGACGGCGATGCCCGCGGCGGGGACCGAGCGGGGGCTCAGGGAGCCGAGCGCGGCGGGGGCCTCTTCGCGTTGGGAGAGGCTGCGGAGCATGCGGCCGGTGGAGTAGATACCGGAGTTGCAGGAGGACAGGGCGGCGGTCAGCAGGACGAAGTTGATGATGCCCGCCGCGCCGGGGATGCCGATCTGTTCGAAGACCTCCACGAACGGGCTGCGGCCCGCGTGGAAGGTGCGCCAGCTCGACACCGACATGATGACGATGAGCGCGCCGATGTAGAACAGGCCGATGCGGAACGGCAGGGTGTTGATGGCCTTGCGCAGGGTGCGCTTCGGGTCGCGCGCCTCACCGGCGGTGACGCCCACCAATTCCACACCGACATAGGCGAACACGACGATCTGCAGCGCCAGCATCGCCTGCCCGACCCCGTTGGGGAAGACGCCGCCGTCGTTCCACAGGTTGGTCACGGTCGGGTTGGTGGCGTGGCCGAAGTGGAAGACGAGCACGCCGAGGCCGATCACGATCATGGCCAGGATGGCGGTCACCTTGATGGCGGAGAACCAGAATTCGCCCTCGCCGAACAGCCGCACCGACACCAGATTCGCGATGAACATGATGCCGAGCACCACCAGCGCGGTCACCCACTGCGGGATGTCGAACCAGTACTGCACGTACTTGCCCGCGACGGTGATCTCGGCCATGCAGGTGGCCACCCAGACCGCCCAATACGTCCACCCGGTGGCGAAGCCCGCGAAGCGGCCCAGGAACTCGTTCGCGTATTCGGCGAAGCTGCCGGTGACCGGGCGATAGGTGAGCAGTTCGCCCAGTGCCCGCATGATCACGAAGATGGCCAGGCCCGCGGCCAGATAGCAGAGGATGAGTGCCGGTCCGGCCTTTTCGATCGCGCCGCCCGCGCCGTAGAACAGGCCGGTGCCGATCGCGCCGCCGATGGCGATCATCTGAATCGTGCGCGGCGACAGGCCGCGCGAGTATCCCTCGTCCTGGGTGGGTGCGGCTCCGGTGTCCGGTAGCTGCTGCCTTTCTGAGGCTGTCAAATGCGGTTCCTCTCACGTGCGTGCGGCCGGAACTCGCCGTTGGTGAGGGAGCACCCGGCCGCACCGAGCTAGCCGACGGATTGCCGTGCTCGGTCCAACGGCGTGTCACGCTACCGGAGCGGTATCGCGTGTCACAGTCACCCGCGCGCGTGGCGGGACCCCGAACCTATTACGGCAGCGCCTCAGCCTGCTTCGTCGATCAATTCCAGACCGGTGACGACCTCGGCCTCGATGCGAATCACATGGTCCATCGGCAGATTGATCCACGGGTCGAGCAGCGTCTCGTAACGCTGCACCTGTTCCGGATCCATGACCACCCGCGCCACCCCGGTGACGATGACGCTCCAGCCCTGCCGGGTGTGCTCGTCGAAGGAGTCGGCCTCGTAGGCCACCACCTGGCCGTCACCCCGCAACAGGCTTGCGCCCAGGTGCGCACGCACCACCACAACGTCCTCTTCGACAATGTGGTTGACGGGCCTGATGATCGGAAGTCCGCGGCGCGAGTACACAATTCGACCGTATTGCGCGCTGGCCAGCCGTTTCAGTGAATCGGCAGCCGAGAGCTCGCGCAGCCTTCGTGCCCCAACGCCGCCCATTCCTCCGATTGTGGTCCAAAGTTGAAGAATTCGCCAATTGCCTTGTCGCATCTCATGGTTCACTCCCAGCATCAGCGCCGCGGCGGCACCTCGACCAGGGCGGGCGGCTTGTCGGTGCGCAGCCCCTTCCAGCTGGGCATGCGCAGTCGCTCGCCGGAGAATTCGCGGTATTCGACGTCGCCGACCAGGATCGGATCCACCCAGTGCCAGCCGCCCGCACCGGCTTCCGGTGGGGGCCGCTCGAAAGGGCTTGCGGAGACGGTGATCTCGTCCAGGACGCCGCGCAGGACACGCCGGGCCGCCTGCGTGAATCCGGTTCCGACATTGCCGATGTAGACCAGTTGCCCGGTTTCGTCGTGCGCGCCCATCACCAGCGATCCGAAGGTCGCGCCGAACGCACCGGCCCCGGGCGTCCAACCCGCCACCACGACTTCGGTGTTCTGCCGCAGCGGCGTCTTGATCCAGGCCGGTGAGCGCCGCCCAGGCAGATACACCGAATCGGTCCGCTTCGAGACGATCCCCTCGATCCGATGCTCGCGCGCCACCTCCAGCAATGCGCTCGCATCCACATCGATCCAATACGGCGGCATCGAAATCGGCGGCGGCAGCGCCACTTCCGCGAGTCGCGCGCGTCGCTCGAGATAGGTCTCCCCCATCACATCGACCCCGTCCACCCGCAGCAGATCGAAGACGAAGAACCGCACCGGCACCTCGGCCACCAACTGCTCCCCCGGCCGCGCCACATGCATCCGCCGCTGCAACAGCCCGAACGACGGCGCACCGTCGCGATCCGCCGCGATGATCTCCCCATCCAGAATCAGAGATCCCTTGCCGGACAGCCCCTTCAGCGCCCCCACGACCTCCGGATACGCCGCACTCACGTCATTCCCATTGCGGCTGAGCAGAGTGCACGCCCCCGCCTCGCACACCGCGATGATCCGCACCCCGTCCCATTTCATCTCCACCGCCCACCCCGGCCCGTCCGGCGGCGCGCCCCCGGTCGCCAGCATGGGCGACGGGCCACGGCGCACGGGCGCGGCCACCGACGGCTACCCGAGCCGACAATCCGGCAATAGGGACATAAGGCAAAGTTTGCTAGCAGATTGCGACAGCATCGCCCGCGGCACGCCGAGGACTGCCGGGGTCGTTATGGATTCCCGATGGCGGGACCTCGACAGAGGTCCCCGCCATCCCCGCATCACACCCCTCGGGCTCGGCCCCTAGCCCTCCCGGCCGGAGTCCGACGCATTCGGTGATACGGGCCGCCACACCGTCTCCGCCTCCCTGCGGCACCCGGTGCGCGGCTGATGCCCACCGATTGCCGGGGTCACCGGAAAAGTAAAAAGCGAGCGTTTGTACACTGTCAACGCTCGCGCGCCCGCCGATCTGGCTACCGCCTCTGACCTGCGTGTTCGCGTCGCATCCCGCATGATCTCCGCCACTTCTCGGCAGAGGTTGCCGACAGGCCGTCACGGGCCGTTGGACAACGCCGAGAAGCAGCCTCGCACACACCGATTCGAGGGGTTGGACCACGCATGCGCACAAGAAGTTCGCAAATGCACTGACACCGAGGAATCATGAACACCCCGATCACCCAGGACTGGATCGACCAGAATCGCGGTCCGCTCCACAAGTTCGTGCGGCGCTACCGCGAAAACAAGGGCCTCACCCAGCGTGAGGTCGCCGAGGCCATGGGCGTCGACGCCAAGCACTACGCCAAGCTGGAGGGCGGCCGGATCGCCTTCCACCCCGATTACCTGGCCTACTGGTGCAAGGCGGTGGACCTGCCCCAGTTCTTCCTGCGCCTCATCCTCGCCAATATCGCCTCCGGCCTCTACGACCCGAATCCGGGCAGTTGGCCGAGCCGCCTCACCGCGCTCGACCAGGAACGCCTCGACGCGCTGCCGTACGTGGCCATGCACCTGGGCGTGCCGCGCTTCGACGTGTTGCAGATCAACGACATCGGTGCGCGCACCCTGGTCGGTCTGGAAACCCCGGCGCCGGACGCGCTGGCCCCGAAGAACCTCTTCGACTGGTTCTTCAACAATCAGTACGCGCGGACCTCGATCGCGAACTGGCAGACCATCGTGGCGCGGCTGCTCTATGGCTTCAAGATCCTGGGCCCGGTGGCGCTGTCCGCCGAGGAGATGCGCGAGGTGCTCGCCCCGTGTGTCGGCCATCCCCAGTTCGCGCGCCTGTGGAATGCCGACTTCACCCAGGAGCAGTTCGACAACACGCTGATCATCCTGAAGAACCCCGACACCCGGAAGTGGGAGAACTACCGAATGTCGGCCTGGAACAGCGTGACTCCGGTCGTCCACGGCGAGTTCGTGCTCATGACCCCGACGAGCGAGGGCCCCGAGGATCCGGGCGCGTATGTCGATCCGCTCGCGCCGCCGCCGTCGGAGTCGGCGCTCGGTGCCGGGACTCTGCCCGACGACCGCGCGTTCGGTCCCGAGGACGGCGCTCCCGCGGCGTGAGACGAGCCCGGCGCACCGGGTTGGCGGCGAGCCGCAGGACGACGCGCTGTCCTGCGGTTTGACCGCTCGGCCAGCGGGAATTGCCCAGGCATGTTCACCATCATCGGACTCATCGCTCTGCTGGGTGCTGTGACCGTGGGAGTGGCCGGGGTGCAGGCCAACAGCGGTGACGGTCACCGATTGCCCGGCGGTTTCACCGTTTTCGATCACACCTATGGCGGGTCCTCCGGATTGTTGTTCGCCTACGGGATTCTGGTCGGCGCGGTCGGCACGGCGGGATTCATTCTGCTGCTGGCCGGGCTGTGGACCACGTCCCGGCGTAGCGTGGTGGCGCGGCGCGAGCTGCGGCAGTCGCGGCGCGAAATGGCGGCGGCGCGAAAGGAACTCGCGAAACCGGCACCCGAGGCCAAGCCCGCGCGTAGCGTGGATACACCCCGTCAGCCGGTGGTGCCCATGGCCAAGACGCCGCAGCAGAAGTTCACGCGACCGAACTGGCCGGTCAACCCGTTCCGGAAGAGCGGGGGCACAACCGAGAAAGAATCCGTCGCCAAATAGGACCCCGGTCCTCCAGAGGACACCGCATGCTCGCCGTGCTCGGCCTGGCGCTGCTCGACGCGGGCTGGCTCATCGCCACCCCGGCGCTCACCTCGTTGGGAATCCTGGTGCTGACCGCCGCACTGATCCGGTGGCTGCTGGGCGCACCGGCCCGCTACCTCGCCCACCCGCGCTATTGATCGGATGCGGCGCGGTTTCCGCGGTACCCGTCGCGATACCGGCAGAGCGTCGCGCGATACCGACAGAGGCCCGCGATACCGACAGAGCCCCGTGCGATGGCGAGGGTGCTCCACGCGATGCCAAGGGTGCCCGCCCGATGCCGAGGTGCCCCGCGCGATACCGACCGCGGCTGACCGGAATTCACCCGGTCGGCTAGCGTCGCTGTCATGACGGTGACGGTGCTGGTTCCGGACGACTACGGTTTCGCTGCCATCTCGCGGCTAGAGGGCGCGCGCCCCCTGCGCTACGAGCTCGGGCAGCCGCTGCCCGAGGGCGCCGACGAGGCGGAGATCCTGGTGCCCGGATTCCTCGCCGGGCGACCCGAACTCGTCGAGCTGGCGCGCTCGCTGCCCAAGCTGCGGCTGGTGCAGCTGCTCACCGCGGGGGCCGAGGCGTGGGTGGGCAAGCTGCCCGACACCATCGCGATCTCCACCGGCCGCGGCGCGCACGGCGCGAGCACCGCGGAATGGGCGATCACCGGGTTGCTCTCGGTGTACCGCGAATTCACCGGCTTCGCCCTGGCCCAGCGCGAGCACCGCTGGACCCAGCATCGCACGGATACCTTGCACGGCAAGCGAATCCTGATCATCGGCGCGGGCGATCTGGCGACCGAACTGCGTCGCATGCTGGAGCCCTTCGACACCACAGTCGAACTGGTCGGTACGCATGCCCGCGACGGCGTCCACGGCGTCGACGAAATCCCGGACCTGCTGCCGCATTTCGACGCCGTCGTGCTCATGGTCCCGGTCACCACGTCCACCATCGGCATGGTCGACGCCGCCTTCCTGGCCCGCATGGCCGACAATGCCATCCTGGTCAATGCCGCCCGCGGCCCGGTCGTGCGCACCGACGATCTCCTCGCCGAGCTCCAATCCGGCCGCCTGCGCGCCATTCTCGACGTCACCGACCCGGAGCCGCTGCCGGAGGATCATCCGCTCTGGGATGCGCCGGGCCTGCTGCTGACCCCGCACGTGGGCGGCAGCAGCAATGGCAATCTGCAGCGGGGTTGGTCCATCGCGACCGCCGAGATCGCGCGTTATTTGTCCGGCGAGCCGCCGCGGAATCTCATTCACGGCGAGTACTGATCACCGGCGCTAGAGCGTGTCCTTGCCGATCGGTCGGTTGATCCCCCGCCACTCGCGCTCCCAGCGCGCATATCGTCTGGCATCGAACACGGTGCCGGTGAACCACACCGATGCCGCTGCGGCACACCAGGTTTCGACCAGCACCGCCAACCCCGTCCCGATCCCCTCGGCCGCGGCCGCGCCCGGCCGAGCGGGAGCCAGCGTCGGCTGACCGTCCTTGACCCACAGCGTCACGCTCGACCCCGCGGCCTGCGGCCCAATGACATCGACGGTGGCGGTGCCGCTCTTCCCATCGATGGTCCATTGCACCGGAGCCTGATACCGGTCCTGATGCCCCGCATAGTGATCGCTGTCCGGCAGCCGCACGGCATCGGCGGTCTCGGTGGCCGTCACCTTGGTCTTCCCCGCGTCCTGCGCGGCGATCCGAGCCTGCGCACCCGTATAGCTCACGGTCCCAACCGCCCCCGCGATCGGCACGGCCGCCGCCACCACAACCACCGCCACGGCCCGCAACACCACCTCGGCCCGATCCGAGACGCGCATCAGCGGATTGGGGTTCCACGGCCGCACCCGCCACAGGCGAGTCGGCAAGGGAGGACGCATCGACACCTGGACCGCCTCTCTCCACGCGTCGTCTCTACCGGCTATATCGGTAGCTGTACCCCATTCGATACGCCATGAACCGGGGGAACGTCAAGGTCAGCGCGTTGCGAGTACATTACGCGGCCGCCAGATTCCACTTTTGCTCCCTGCAACAACGGATCGGCGGCCGCTGGAGATACCAGACGGTAGGAGCGACTGTTGTTCTTGCGCTTTGGATTCGACTCGACAGTTCGGCAGGTCATCGGCATCTCACCCACGGGCCCGTGGTTTTAACCTGAGGCAGTAAATCCACGCTGTGGTTTTCTCGAAGGTTGGATTCATATGGCCGACACCACGCTCACCCCGGAGCTTCGCGCGTACCGCGAGCGGCTCGTCCTCGACCACTTCGCCGACGAGGTCCGTCAAGACTGGGACGCGACCTTGTCGACATTCCCGCACCCACGCTATGAGCTGATCCCGATGGGTGTGGTGCACGACGGCGAGACCGAGGTGCGCAACTACTACCGCGATACGCGCGTGGCGTTCCCGGATCAGCGACACGAGATGATCCAGCTCCGCCACACCGAGGACGCGGTCGTCGTCGAGTTCTATCTCCTCGGCACCCACAAAGGACCGTTCGGGACCATCCCGCCGACCGGGAACAAGTTCAAGGTCCGCATGACCGCGTTCTTCATCTTCGAGGGCGAGCAACTGATCTGTGAGCGCATCTACTTCGACCAGCTGAGCATTCTGAAGCAACTGTTCGGCGGCATGGACTTCAAGAAGCCGTCGACCTATCTCTGGCTCGCCAAAACCCTTCGGGCACTGCCCTCTTCGCTCGGCAACAAGCACAAGCCCGACGACGAGGCCCACCGGATCTGGGAGGCTCACCGGTGAGGGTCCACCACCTCAACTGCGGCACCATGAACATGCCGACCTACCCGATGGTCGCGCACGTGTTCCTCGTCGAGACCGACCGCAACGGTCTGGTCCTGGTCGATTCGGGGTTCGGTCTCGCGGACATCGCAAATCCGGCCGTCCGTGTCGGCCCGATGCGGCACCTCATCAAACCGGCCTTCGACCCGAACGAGACCGCCCTGCGTCAGATCGAGCGTCTCGGCTTCACCCGCGAAGACGTACGGCACATCATCGTCACCCACCTGGACATGGACCACATCGGCGGCATCGCCGACTTCCCCCACGCGAAGATCCACACCACCGCGGCCGAAATGCTGGCCGCGGTAATCACACCCGGACGCCGGGAGCGAGCACGCTACCGCAGCGCACAATGGGCCCACGGCGCCCAGTTCGTCGAACACTCCCCCGGCGGAGAATCCTGGCGCGGCTTCCCCGCCGCCAAGGAACTCACCTCCATCGCCCCCGGCCTGGTCCTCATCCCCACCCCCGGCCACTCCCGCGGACACGCATGCGTCGCCGTCGACGCCGACGACCACTGGCTCCTGCACTGCGGCGACGCGTTCTACCACTGGGGAGCCATCCACGGCCGAACCCCCATCCCATGGCCGGTCAAGGCCATGGAATCCCTCGCCACCTACGACCGCGCCAAACTGCGCGAAAACCAACAGCGAATCGCCGAACTCCACCGCCTCGACCAGCCCGACCTACGCATCGTCTCGGCCCACGACCCCGCCGACCTAGCGGCATTCGCCACTTCGTGACGGACACGCCGTAACTCGCCGCCACATGTTCAATCGGTGATGTCGCCGATCATTGGTGGCCATACTGTCCACGCTCTCGGTGTGTTCTCGCCGAACAATCGCTCTACCGTCGTCGAACTATCGAAATGAGGTAGCTGGATTGCTGTGTGCCACACGATCGACCGGGAAGACGTTGTCGCGCTGGAGTTTCGGTGTGATCGCCGCGCTAGCGGTGACGTCCTGCGCGAGTTCGCACTCCACCACTCCCGCCGCAGAAGCTCTGGATAGCGGGTTCGGTTCCGGCGGCAAGGTAACCACCGATCTCGGATCGCGCGGCGACCGCGCGCGAGCGGTGGCGGTACAGCCGGATGGCAAGATCGTCGTCGCGGGCTCGGCCCAGGATCCCACCCAGGGCGACAATTTCGCGGTCGTCCGCTACACCCCGGACGGCCAGCTCGACACCGGATTCGGCGACCACGGCAAGGTCTCCACCGATTTCGGCGGTAAGGCCGATGTGGCCAACGCCGTCGCCATCGAATCCGACGGCAAGATCGTCGTCGCAGGCACCAGCCACGGCACCGCCACCGGCGACAACATCGCCCTGGCCCGCTACACCTCCGACGGCAAGCCCGACACCGGATTCGGTGACGGCGGCAAGGTCTCGACCGATCTGGGCACCCAAGCAGATCACGCCAATGCCGTCGCGGTGCAGTCCGACGGCAAGATCGTTGTCGCGGGCTCCACCCGCGATCCGGCCCAGGGCGACAATTTCGTTGTGATGCGCTACGCACCGGATGGCAAGCCCGACACCGGATTCGGCCGCGACGGCGTGATCTCGACGGATTTCGGCGGTAAGGCCGATGTCGCCAACGCGGTGGCCGTGCAGTCCGATGGCAAGATCGTCGCGGCGGGCACCAGCCACGGCACCACCGGCGGCGACAACATCGCGGTGTCCCGCTATACCTCCGACGGCACACTCGACACCGGTTTCGGTGACGGCGGCAGGGTCTCGACCGATCTGGGTAGCCAGGCCGATCACGCCAACGCCGTCGCGCTCACCTCCGAGGGTCGGATCGTGATCGCGGGCTCCACACATGATTCCGCGCAGGGTGACAACTTCGTCCTGGTGCGCTACACCGCCGACGGCAAACAGGACATGGGATTCGGCGACAACGGCAAGGCGTCGACCGATTTCGGTGGCAAGGCCGATACCGCCTCCGGGCTCGCGATCACCCGGGACGGCAAGCTGGTCGCCGCCGGAACCAGCACCGGCACTGCGACCGGCGACAACATCGCCGTCGCCCGCTACACCGCCGAGGGCAAGCCCGACACCGGATTCGGTGACGGCGGCAAGGTCTCGACCGATCTGGGCACCCAAGCAGATCACGCCAACGCCGTCGCGGTGCAGTCCGACGGCAAGATCCTCATCGTCGGCAGTACCGCCGACCCGCAGCAGGGGGACAATTTCCTGGTGGTCCGCCACAACGGCTGACCTTCCGAGTCCGCACCCTGCGCGACCGACAGGCGGCACCACTCGCCGCCTGTTGGTCCCGGTGCACTGCCCCGCAGGACTTGGAAACCCGCGCGCGACCGCGACCGGCATCCGGTGCGTTCTGTGACGCACCACTCTAGTTGGAGAACCAGAACAGCCTGGGCCACATTGGAATCGGAACATTAGAGTGGATCAGGTGGCTACCGACGACGGACCCGCCGACGCGTCAGCACGATCGCGCCCACGACCGGACCTGGTCGAACGCGCCGCCCCGTTCCTCCCCGCGGGCAGCGAGATTCGCCAGGCGTTCATCGGCCAGGCCGCCCCGAACTTCGCATTCTTCCTCATCACCTATCTCACCGGCCTGACGATGTTCTGGATCGAATACCGGTGTGTCGCGATCACTTCCGATGCCATCTACGTGCTCGACAGCACCAAATTCTCCGGCGGGGCCACCCCGCGCCGACTCCTGGGCACCATGCCGCGCCACACCCGCCTCGGCCCGGTCTCCGGGCGCTGGGCCCAGGTGAGCCTGCTCGGTGAGCGACACTGGGTCCACAAGCGCTTTCACGCCCAGATCGAATCCGCCGACCGCGAGGCCGGATTCACGACGGAATGACCCGGCCGCCGCACACTCCGCCAACAGGTTTGACATCGAATTCGCATGCGGGGTCGTGTGGGGGGAGGTCTGTCAGTGGTCGGAGACGGCTTCCTCGTAGGCGCGAAGGGTCGCTATTACGAGGGCGCGTTGGTCGGGGGTCAGGGGGGCCAGGGCGGTGCGCCAGCCGTGGTCGGCATTGCCGAGCCAGGCCTCGATGGCTTTGCGATGGGAATCGGCGATGGCGACGAGGGTTCGTCTGCGGTCGTTGTCGTCGGTTCGTCGCTCCACAACGCCCTGGCGGCTGAGGTCCGCGACCATCAGGCTCACGGTGGTGGGCGCGACCTCGAGCCGACGCGCCAGCTCGTTCACCGTCAGTGGACCGTCGAACAGCACGTAGGTCAGCATCGACAGATGGCGAGGCGCGAGATCGAACGAGCGCAAGGCCGCCGGGACCGGCAGGCGTTTCGCGCGCCCGATCAACCGGGGCATGAGCAACACCATGGCGCGCACGCTGTCGTCCAGGGACAGACCGGAATCCGTTGACATACCTCTCTCTCCAAATTACCTTTGCAACCAAAGCTATCTTGCCGAACCGGACCTCCATCGTTGCATGCGACCGTCCGGGATCCGCGCTCCGCAAAGGAGAACCATGTCCGAATCAGTCGCGCGTCCCCGGGCACTGACCATTGGCCTGCACCCACGAGCCATGGACTACGACCGTCGCCCCGACCTCGACGAGGTGGAGCTGACAGCCCGAGTCGACGCGGCGAACAACGCCCTGCGGGACACCGAATTCGACGTCACCCCGCTGCTTGTCGATGCATCCCCCGACGATGCCGAGTCCGAGATACGAGCGCTGCTGGCGAACCAGCGTTTCGACCTCGTCATGATCGGCGGTGCGATACGCGCCTTTCCCGACCACACCCTGCTGTTCGAGCGCATCATCAACGTCCTCACCGAGGCTGCCCCGGGAATTCGCTACTGCTTCAACACATCTCCCGAGACCACGCTCGATGCCCTCCGCCGAGCATCCAAATCCATCTGAACCGCAACAACACCGAGCGCGCCTGATCTCGGCCGATCTCATTGCCGCAGTTCGGGAATGGGTTGTTCCTCGAGGACCACAATCTCGCAGTCTTCGGCCCAGTGCAGGTGATGGTGGTCTCGGACCATGTCCAAGGCTCGAGCCATCGAATCCGCTTGCAGGATGGACATTCCGATGATTTCGCTGTCCGTCTCGCTGATCCGGGTGGGTGTCACTCGGCGGGCGTTGCCGAGCGGCTTGCCCGGGTCGAGGAGTCCGGTGCCGATGCGGTCGCTCCATTCGGTCCACAGGCGCAGGCCCGCGGCGGCCTGCTCGGGTGTGGCCTGGGCGAAGCGTTCGGCGACCGACAGCGGTGCGTAGTACAGGACGATGTATCGATTCATGCGGCGACAATAGGTGACCAAATGGTCACATGTCAATGGTCATGTGACCATCCGGTCTCGTATAGAGTTGGGGGCGTGGACGACGACGCGGTGTTCAAGGCCCTGGCCGATCGCACCCGGCGGCACCTGCTCGACGCACTGTTCGCCAAGGACGGTCAAACCCTGACCGAACTCGAATCCGGCCTGGAGATGACACGATTCGGCGTCAGCAAGCATCTGCGGCAGCTCGAAGAGGCGGGGTTGGTCACCGCGGTGCGCAGCGGGCGCAAGACATTGCACTATCTGAATCCGGTGCCCATCAGGCTGATTCACGATCGCTGGATCGACAAGTACACCGAGCGACCGATCGCCGCGCTGGCCGAGTTGAAGAAGGACCTGGAATCGTGAGCCTCGACGATGTCCTGCGCCGCGCGCGCCCGGAAACCACGCAGATCCATCGGGTGATCATCGCCGCACCGGCCGCGCGGATCTGGACGGCCATCACCGAACCGGAATGGACGGTGCGCTACGGATTCGGCGGGCGCAGCGTGATCGAGCCCCGGGTCGGCGGTGCGTTCACCGTGTTCGCGCCGACGCCGCTGCACCTGGCCGCCGACGGCGAGCGGGCCGAGGTCCTCATCACCGGCACCGTCACCGACTACGACCCACCGTCCCTGCTGGGCGTGCGCATGCGCCTGCACAACGACGACACACTCGCGGCGGAACCGGAAACCTTGTTGCGGTACGAGATTCGTGATCGCGGCGACGACACCTGCGCGCTCACCATCGTGCACGATGTGACCGGAGCGCCCCTCACCTCCATCATCATTTCCGGCGATCTGGAACCCGAGGGCTTCGGCGGCGGCTACCCGTTCCTGCTCAGCGACCTGAAATCCCTGCTCGAGACCGGGAATCCACTGCCGGTCAGCCGACCCACCCGCAAGGACCCGGCCAACGGCTGACCACGGCGCAGGCTTAGACGTTTGTGATCGCCCCATCGGTGTTATGGCATCCGCATAGGAGTGCGGCCGAAGTCCCCGACCCGGAAGGGGTGTGGTGATGGCTTACGACAGTGCGGCCCTGTTGAAGGCGTTGGCGCGGTTCGCGCGGCTGTTGCCGACCGAGTACGACGTGCCGAGCGCGTTGGACGAGCTGGTGGACGGGTTGACCCGGGTGCTCGGATTGGCGGGCGCGGGGGTGTCGCTCGAGTCGGAGGACGGGCTGAAGTTCATTACCGCCCCGAACGAACAGATCGCCGAGATCGAACGCACCCAGGAACGAACGGGCGAGGGCCCGTGCGCCGAGGCGTTCGAACGCGGACAGCCGGTCATCGTGGCCGATCTGTCGTCGCATGCCGGGGAATGGCCGCAGTACTGCGCCGCGGCGGCGCAGCATTCGATCGTGGCCGCCGCCGGTGTCCCGATGATGGTGGGCGAGCACAAGGTCGGTGTCACCAATCTCTACGATTCGCGGCGCCGCGACTGGACGACCGACGAGATGGAGGCCGCGCGCGTGCTGGCCGATATGGCCACCGGATACGCGGTCAATGCCGATAAGCGACGGCAAATGCAGCAGCTGACCGAACAACTGGATTACGCGCTGAAGTCGCGCATCGTGATCGAACAGGCCAAGGGCATCATCGCCAATGTGCACGG
The DNA here is from genome assembly GCF_035818795.1 of Nocardia sp. CDC160. NCBI lineage: Bacteria > Bacillati > Actinomycetota > Actinomycetes > Mycobacteriales > Nocardiaceae > Nocardia > Nocardia sp. CDC160. The sequence continues at coordinate 427,352 of NZ_JAYKYT010000005.1, forward strand.
CATCGGCCCCGACGAGGCGTTCGTGCTCATCCGACGCTACGCGCGCAACAAGCAGGCCCGTTTGCACGCCATCGCCAGCGCGATCGTCGAAGCGGGACTGCGGATCTGACGCAGCCATCCCCTGATCGGCAGGACCGCCCGATCGCGCCGAGATGGTTACGGCGGTCGGTGCCGAGGCTATAATTCTGGCAACCGACGCGGCATTTTCGACGCAGCGCTCGGCCCGCTCATCCGCCCCGGTCCCCGGTGGGTCTCACACTTCCGTTCCACGCGAAGGGTTCTGTGCGATGCACGACAAGGATTTGACCAACTCGATCGAGGATGGGCCGAGGAAATAGCTTGCGGAGCAATCATTTCGAAGAAGATTTGCTGGCGTCGATTCAGGTTCGCTGGTCACCGGAGCAAGCCCACTTCGTCGCCTGGTCGACCCGATATCCCGGGCTGACCTACTGCGATCCGTGGTCGTCACTGGCCGCGGTGGACGGACTCGTGGAAGCGATCGGCCTCGACGCCAGAGTCACGACCGAGGGGTCATCTGCTGGCTAACCATCGGATATGGGCACATCGGTGCAGGCGACAGAGTTTTTGCCGCCGGACGTCTAGGACGATGGATCATTTGTTGGCCGAAATCGCTATCACGCAGCGACTCTCCGCGATAGCGTCTCGGCATGACTTCGCTCCCTGAAACGGTTGACGCGGCAGTGGGATTGGATCGCGCGGCGCACGCGCAGGCCATGGTCGGGTGGGGGTGTCGCCTCGACGACGGGTATGTGGTGAATCGCGAGAAGATCCGGGAGTACGCGCGGGCGGTGCAGGATTTTCATCCGGTGCACTGGGATCAGCGGGTCGCTCGGGATTTCGGTTATTCCGGCCTGATCGCGACGCCGACCTTCGCGTCGGTCATCGCGATCCACGCGCAGGCACGGCTGTTCGAGACGCTGGCTCTCGATTACGGTCTCGACGAGGTGGTGCAGACCGATCAGGTGATCGAGTTTCACCGACCGATCACCGCTGGAGACCGCTTGGTCTGTGAGGCGTACCTGCACTCGTGGCGGCGAGCCTTCGGCGGTGACTTGCTGACCACCAGAACCCTGCTCTCCGATCATCGGCAGCGACTGGTTCTCGAGACCTACACCAGCTACGTGGCCCGACCTCGAAGAACGGACGCCGAGCACCGCGATCCCACACGGGGGCAAGCGATCTCACCGCGCGCCGCCATGGCCTCCGGGCCGACGCCGCTTCCCTCCCACGCCATGATCTCGGAACTCCGGACCGAACCCCGCCCACCGGCCGCGCACGCCAGGCGATTCGACGAGATCTCCGTCGGCCGGGAGCTGCCTCCCCACACCGTCAGTCTCACCACCGGAGACCTGGTCAACTACGCCGGAGTCTCCGGCGACACCAACCCCATCCACTGGGACCGCGCCGCCGCCGCACAGTTCGGATTCGACACCGTGGTCGCGCACGGCATGCTCACCCTGGGCCTGGCCGCCGCCTTCGTCACCGCGTGGCTGGGCGACCCGGGCGCGCTCCGCGGCCTCAGCGCCCGCATGACCAGCCCGGTTCACGTCAGCGAGCACGAGGCGGGCCGAATCCGCTTCACCGGCAAGGTGAAATCGATGGACCCCGCCACCCGGACCGCCGTCACCGCCCTCACCGCCGAACACGCCGGACGCCGCATCTTCGGCCGCGCCACCGCCACCGTTCAACTGGCTTGAGACACCGTGCCGCGTTCACACCGTTCGGTGGCGAACGTCGGAAATTCCCGCTGGCTCGCCGACCGCGTCAGTGTGCCTGGGCGACAATGCCGCTGAGTTCATTGGGTGCGGCGTCGAGGGTGACCGATGCGGTGATCGTGCCCGCGGCGAGATCGACGCGGTGCAACTGCCTGGTGGCGGGCTCACTGACGTAGACGTCGATGCCACGAGCGAAGACCGCCGGACGCGGCTGCTGCCAGTCGAGCGGCTCTTCCCACGGCCGGACGACCTCGAAGCTGCGCGTGACGGCCGCCGTCGTCGGATCGATCACGCGCATGCGCCCGTCGGTACCGAGCAGCAGGGCCTCGCCCTGTGGGCCGCGGGCCAGGGAGCGGAAGCTGTAGCTGGTGCCCAGCGGGACCAGGCGCAGGCTGGCATCGCGGGTGTCGATCAGGGAAATCTGTTGGGGGCGTTCGAGTTCGGCGTCCTTGTCCTGCTTGTAATCGCCGAAGGCGATGGGCGAGACGTCCGTTCCGGCCTGATTGCCGATGCGGCCGTACGGGGTGGGGCTGGTGACCTTCGTGATGACGCCGTCGCGGTAGATCAAAGCGCCGTTCTGGCAGCCGATCACAATGGCCTCACCGGCGGCGGTGGATTCGCCGTGGACCCCGGGGCAATCCTCGTTCCGGGCGATCTCCTTGCGGTCCTTGTCGAGAACGACGATGCCCGTGCGCTTTTCCTCGGTGCCCAGGGTCGTGACGAGTCGGCCGTCGGCGAGTTCGATGGCCACACCGTGGTGGGGCGCGGCCGTCTTGTAGACCGTGGTGTCGGGTTTGCCGTGCTTCAGATCGCGGGGGTCGAAGCTGGTGACTTCGCCGGTGCCATCGGCGAACAGGACGGTGCGTCCGGCGTGCCGAACCACATGGCCCGGCTTCGCGCCGGGGAACTCGATATCGGTGAACTCGCCATGGACCGCGTCGAGAACCCGGAATCCGCTTTTCGTGGAGACGAGCATGTGGCTGTCATCGCCGGACGGATTCACCCGATTGAAGCCGTCTAGCTTCACATCGGCCGCGACGTTCAGGGTCTTGCCGTCGAGGACGTAGATGCCTCCGGCGTAGGTGACAACGACCGGATCGGCGATCTCCGATCGCTTCGGCTTGTTCTCGGTGGCACAGCCGCCGAGGGCGATTGCCGAGGTCACCAGACCGGTCAGGGCGGCCGCGGACACAGCTCGGGCGCGAATTGGCATGGATTGCTCCTTGTTTCAGTGGTTTCAGTGGTTTCAGTGCGGGGTCAAGCCGTCGACTATCGAGTCGGTATTGGCGCGCATCATGGCGAGGTAGGTGGGCGCGCCCCCGTCCGGGCCGGTGAGGGATTCGGTGTGCAGCGCCACGACTTCGATGTGCACGCCCGCCTGTGCGGCCAGCACGCGAGCCAGCCGGTCGGGCTGCGAGGAGTCGGCGAACACGGTGCGCACCCCGGTGGCGCGGACCGTCGCTGCGAGATCGGCCAGATCCGAGGCGCTCGGCGAGGCCAGGGCGGTGCCGCCGGGAATGATCGTGCCGACGACGGTGAGGCCGAATCGCTGTGCGAGATAACCGAATACGTGATGGTTGGTGACCAGCCGCCGATTCTCGGGCGGCAGCCCGGCAAAGCGGGCGCTCATCCACCCGTCGAGCCGGTCCAGTTCCGCGAGATAGTTGTCGGTGCCGGTCCGGACCGCGGCGGCATCGACGCCATCCAGGGCACGAATCCGGTCGCTGATCACCTCGACCGCGCGGCGCACTCGCGCCGGGTCGGTCCAGAAGTGCGGATCGGGGCGGTCACTGTCGCGATAGCGCAGCGGCTCGATCTGCTCACCCACCGACAGTGTGGGCGTGCCCGCGCTGTCGGCGGCGAGGACATGGCGTTGGATGCCCTCTTCCAGGCCGAGACCGTTGTGGACGACCAGTGCGGCACGGTCGAGCCGGGCGGCCTGCTGCGCGGAGATCGCGAATTGGTGCGGGTCGGCCCCGGGCGGCATGAGGATCGTGACGGCGGCGGCGTCACCGACGATCGCCCGGGTGATGTCGCCGAGAATATTGGTCGTCACCACGATCTCGATCCGACCGGTGTCCCTCGTCGAGCAGCTCGGTACCAGCAGCAGCGCGAGCAGAACGGGCAGCAGGGTGCGCAGTGCGGATCTCATCGGCCGGTCTCCACCATGTGCTCGGGAGCGAAATCGAGGGCGAAAGTCCGTGCGCGACGCAGATTGTCGCGATAGTCGATCTCGTGCACGGCGTGGCCGGAGGAGTCGTTGATATAGGCACGGGCGGTGTCGATTTCGATGACCGGGAGGGTCGCGCCCGTGAGAGGTTCGGCGAGCACCCGCGTGTGCGCGGTCACCGCGCCGGTAGTGAGGTCATGGGCGTGCAGGACACCGTCGCGGGTCAACACCAGCAGCGCGCTGCTCTCACCCGCGGTATTGGCCGCGGCCACCGGACCGGTTTCGACGAGACGCCAAGTGCGGGAGACGATGTCGAGAACCCACACACCACGCTCCCCGGCGCGGGCGACAAGGGTCGTGCTGCCCTTGCGGTGCGCGAAGTCGGTGGCGCGTTCGGCTGCGGGGACCGCGTCCGGATAGGGAATCTTCGTGGCGGTGAAACCGTCCGCCGCGGCGGCAACGACCACAGCGCCGTCCGCGCAACCGAAGACGACACCGCGTCGGGTGACCGCGGTACCTTGCGGCCGCGGACACGATTCGGTGAGCGCCGTCGCGGCCGGACCGTCCCGATCCCGAATCTCGCCCCTGCCATCCGTGGAAACGACGATGAGGTGTTCGGCGAGCGGAACAGCCAGTCCGCTCAGCACGCCACGCTCGGTGACCGTGCCCGACTCTTGTGCGTGACGGTCCAACAGCACCGTTTCGGGCGCGGTCGGCGGGCCGGTGATCATGACCGTGCTCATCGAATCACTGTGTACGGCAACAACTTCACCGCGCGGCAGGCCACCCAGATCGCGGACGGCCGCCCGGTAATAGTGCACATGGTCGCCGTGATCGACCGTCCAGCCACCACCGTCGACGATCCGCAGCCCCTCGGGCCCGCTCGGATAGGCGTAGCGGTCGTCTCCGGCGATCCGTGTCGCGCCCGGCAGGCGGCCGCCGTCAGCGATCTGTTCGGTGAGCAGGTCGATCGTTCGGATTCCACCGGTGGGGTCGACCACGACCAAACGTGGTTGCGCGGAATCGGTTTCCTGCGCACCCTCCACGTAGCCGTGCGGCTTGTCCTCGGCGCGAGTCTCTTCGGCGGCCGATTCACATCCGGCCAGCGGCAGCGCCAACCCCAGCACGAGCAGCAGCGCGGACGGATTCATCCGGGTCCCCGACAGTCGCATTCGAATCCGGGAGGCCAGCGCGGAGACGAAGAACACCCCGACCGCCACCGCCGCTATGCTCGCCCCCGCGGCCGTACCGGCATGCCAGGACACCAATAGCCCTGCGACAGTGGCGAATCCACCGAACACCGCCGCGAGGCCCATGATCACCGGAATGCGATCCGACCAATAGGTGGCCGCCGCGGGCGGGGCGATGAGCAGGCCGAACACCAGCAGCGTACCCACCACCTGGAAGGACGCGACGATGGCGAGGGTCAGCAAGCCCAGCAGCACCGCGTGCGCCCACCGCGGACGCAGCCCGAGGGTGTGCGCGGTGCGCGAATCGAAGGCCAGCGCCACGAACGCGCGATGCCCGAGCACCGTGACGATCAACGAAATACCCAGCGCCACAGCAAGATACACCAGATCTCGATCCCTGATCGCCAGCACGTCACCGAACAGCATGCCGGTTACGTCGACCGCGAAGGACTGCGAGCGCGACACGATGATCACACCCAGCGACAGCATCCCCGCGAACAACAGTCCAATGGCGGTATCGGCCGCGAACCGGGACCCGCGCCCCAACGCCGTGACCCCCGCCGCTATCGCCGCGGCGCTGAACGCCGCACCCACCACCGGATTCCCGCCGACCAGCGCGGCCACCGCCACACCGGGCAGCAACCCGTGCGCCATGGCCTCGCCGAGAAAAGCCATGCCGCGCACCACGACCCACGTCCCGGCCAGTGCGCAGACCCCCGACACGAGCAGGCCACCCCACAGCGCTCTCTGCACGAACCCGATCTCGAACGGGGCGATCAGCCATTCCATGGCACGGCACACTAATATGAAAATGATTTTCAAGACAAATAGGTGGTGTGGTGAACGTTCAGCGAACGACCGCGGTGCGCATCGACGGACTGTCGGCCGGGTATCGGGGCCGAGCGGTCTTGACCGAGGTCACGGCCGAGATACCCGCCGGGCAGGTGACAACGATCCTCGGGCACAACGGATCTGGAAAGTCGACGCTGCTCGGCGTGCTGGCGGGTGTGATCGCGCCACTGTCGGGAACGGTCGTGCGCGCGGCGCGACAGCGCCCGGCGCTCGTGGTGCAACACAGCGCCGTCCCGGCGACACTGCCGATCACCGTGCGCGAGACGGTCGCGATGGGCCGGTGGGCACATCGCGGACCGTGGCGCAGGTTGACCCGCGCGGACCGCGCGGTGATGGACGACTGCATGGATCGCCTCGGAATCCGCGAGCTCGCCCGGCGTCGACTCACCGACCTGTCCGGGGGTCAGCGGCAACGCGCCCTGCTGGCCCGGGCCCTGGCCCAGGAATCGGATCTGCTCCTACTCGACGAACCCACGACCGGCTTGGATATCGAAGCGCAAGAAGGTATTTCACGGATCCTCCGCGAAACCGCCGACGCCGGAGTCGCCGTGGTGTACGCCACCCACGCTCCGGGTGAAGCGCTCGCCGCCGACCATCGCCTGATCCTGCGCAACGGCGAACTGATCGACGAGTGACTCGGGCGCTCAGCGAATCGGCTGGGTGAGGTCGCCGAGTTCGTCGTTGGCCAAATGGAAGGCGTAGGCGAGGTCGTTGATGGCCGTCGGCCAGCTGTCTCGCGCGCCGTTGGCCGACGGATCGCGTGCGATCGCCAGCAGGACGCTGGCGGCCTCGACGGCGTGTGAGGCCGCGGTCAGCAGGGCGCGCGAGGCCGCGGGGACCTCCACGGCGGACAGCATTGCGATCCGCTGGCCCAGCCAATTCGCGTCGAACTGAGCCTGTTCCGAGGCCGGAGCGCCGCACTCGGCCAAGGCCGCACCCGCCGCGTCGATGGCCGAGGACCAGGAGGACCGGCAGTGCCCGAGCGGGGCCTCGATGACCGAGCGCCGCATGGTATCGCCGAGCATCGCGTGCAGGATCGCCGACAGTTCCGCCCGCTCGATGGGCGAATCATCCACCGCGCCAACACCACCGACCTCCGCGTCGGGATGCGATACCGCCAGCATCGCCCGCAGTTGCGCCGTGCTCAGCATGCCTTGTCACCCCTCATCTCGCCGCCCTTGGCGGCCCCGACAACGCCGACTGCCCCTCCGCGCCTCGAATCCGCTGGCAGGCTCTCGAATTCGGGAACTAGTGGACGCTCGGCATTCTGCACGATCCCCCGTGGCGCATCCCGGGATCTCACGGGACCGATCGCGCCAATCTCCCGCGAATTGCGCCACAATAGCCGGAATCGGTGTCGCCGGGCACCGCCTCGTAGGCTCCGTGTCAGGGGCGCTCCCCCGCCGACCGATTCAAGATCAGGTCGCCCGCCCGGGCGATGACCTCTTCGCGGGTGCGGCCCCGATGGTCGGCGGCGAGGAAGTGGCTGCCGATGGCGGCACAGAAGGCGAGCAGGCTGCGGGCCTCGATTTCGTCCGGGTCCGAGCAGACGGTGCCGATCGCCTCACGGAGCAGGTCCATGCGTCGGTTGTCCACGCGGCGTAGGCGTTCGGCGACGGCGGGGTCGCGGCGGGCCCAATCGCGAACGGCCAGGTCGATGGGGAGCAATCGGTCGCTGGAGAAGGTGAGATGACCGGCCAGCCGAGCCTTGTCGAGCACGCTGCCCTCGGCGTGCGCGACCTCGTCGAGCACGTTGTCGACGGCCTCGCGCTCCCACGTTTCCAACATGGCGGTCAGCAGCGCGTCGCGGTCGGCGAAGTAGCCGTAGAAGCCGCCCTTCGTCACGCCGAGTGCCTTGGCGAGCGTCTCGACCCGCACCGCATCGACGCCCCCGGTGGCCAGGGCCCGCAGTCCGGCCTCGACCCAACTCTCGCGTGGTGTGCGCAGCGCGCCCATCCGGTGATCCACCTCACTTCAGCGTTGTACGGAGCCGTATAACAGATCTAACCTCTGATTATACGCAACCGTATAACTTGCAGAGGACGGTGTCATGTCCAATCGACTCCCCCGCACCGCATTCACCGAAAAGCCTTGGCGCATCCATGACCTCGCGCCCGACTTCCACGTGCAGGACGTCTGGGCCTTTCGCGCGCCGGGCGGCGGACCGGACGACTTCCCACGGATTCTGGCGGCCTTCCGCTCGGACGACGGCCCCTCGGGCACCTCCCCGGTGGTTCGATTCCTGTTCGCCGTGCGCTGGCGACTCGGCGCGCTGCTGGGCTGGGACGACCCCGGCGAGGGCCTCGGGAATCGAGTCGAGTCACTGGCCGACCGACTACCCGATGACCTGCGGCAGGAGTCGACCGGGTCCGCGGTCCCGAACAGCCCGTTCACCACGCTCTATGAGCTCCCCGACGAGGCGGCGCTCGAGCTGGCGAACAAGACCGTGCACGGGGTGGCCCACTTCGGCTGGGTCTCGACCTCCGACGGTTACGAACTGCGCATGGCGGTCCTGGTCAAGCCGAACGGTCTGCTCGGCCGCCTGTACATGGCTGGCATCGAACCGTTCCGCCAGGCGATCGTCTATCCCGCCATGTTGCGACGATGGAATCGTGTCTGGCCCCAACACGATTCGAGCCGCTAGCTAACCCCGAGTGCGTCGCGCACGATCCGGTCGACGGCCTCGGCCGCGTCACTCAGTTCGGCGCCGGACTTGCGCGCACAGCGCCGCACGGCCGCGTACGGCAGTTCGATGATCAGCAGCGCCAACCGTTCCCGCTCGACCCGACTGCGGAAACCCAGCCGATCCCCGAGCTCCCCGACGGCGTCGTCGATTCGGGCCTGCTGCTTCGCGGCCACCTGAGCCGATTCGGCGCTCCACTGCGCGGATCCGAAGGCCGCCGGGCCCGCGAGCAGCACCGCGACCTCCGTCGGATGCGTTCGCGCCCAATCGATCACGTGCCGCGCGGCGGCCCTCGCGGCCTGCTGCGGAGGATCGATCCACAGAGCCTCGAGAAACCCGCTCTGGAATCGATCGATCGTGCGCAGCCACAGGCCCGCCAGCAAGGCCGCCCGGTCCGGAAAGCGGTGGTAGACCGAGCCACTCGGCGCGCCCACCGCCGCCGCGACCGCGCTCATGGTGACCGCCGCCGCGCCCTGGGTCGCGGCCAGCTCGGCGGCGGCGTCCAGCAGCGAGTCGGCGGTGTGCGTAGGTTTCCTTGACACGTTTTAGAGATTACCCTCTAATTGGTTTTAGAGAGCACTCGCTAAATGAAAGGTCCAGGTCATGGTGAGCAACATGCACAGCCGAGTGATCGCAGCCGACGCGGAGGCGGTGGGCCGCCTGCTCGACACGCTGGCGACCGAGGACGACCGGCTGTGGCCGATCCAGCAATGGCCCGCAATGCGATTCGATCGTCCGCTGGGAGTCGGCGCGGTCGGCGGACACGGACCGATCCGCTACACCTGCGTCAAATACGTCCCCGGGCACGAGGTGAAATTCCGGTTCCATCGACCGACCGGTTTCGATGGCACGCACGGATTCATCGTGGAAGCCCTGGACGCCAGGCACACCCGCCTGACCCACGAGCTGATCATGCGCACTCGCGGAAAGGACCGCCTCACCTGGCCGCTGGTATGGCGCTGGCTGCACGACGCGGCCTTGGAGGACTCGCTCGACCGCGCCGAGACCGCCCTGGTCCCGGATACCACGCCGAGAAGCCAGCACAGCCGCTATGTTCGCTTCCTGCGCAGTCGAATTCACCGCGATCAGGTCCGCAGGCACGCGGCCCGACAAATGCCCTCCCTCGCCCAGGAATCCGGAGCTGCCCGGTGACAACGACCGTCCCCACTTTCGAGCAGGCCCGCGCCGTGCTGGCCGCCCAACCGTTCAGTGTCCTGGTCGGCGCGGAACTCACGGCCTTCGACGCCGATGCCGCCGTTCTGGAAGTGACGATCCGCGACGACCTGCGCCAGCAGTTCGGCTACGTCCACGGCGGAGTGCTGTCCTATCTCGCCGACAACACCATCACCTTCGCCGGTGGCACAGTCTTGGGCCCGCATGTCCTGACCGGTGGTTTCACCATCACCTATCTGCGACCGGCCGACGGAATCGCGCTGCGCGCGGTGTCCCGTGTCGTCGACGCCACCCGCCGCCAAGCCGTCTGCGACTGCCGGATCTACGCGGTCCCCGCCGTGGGCGATCCGGTGCTGTGCGCGACAGCCCAGGGAACGGTTCGAGCGATCGAACCACCGGGCGCACGGGAGGTGCGCCCGGCCTAGAGGTTTCGGGTTCGGTCGGCCGGACCGGCGGGATTGGCAAGGCGAATCGGGGACTCCCGCCGGTCGTCGGGCGATCTCGTGCTCGGCCGCTTCCATGGCTGGGAGAAGTGACCGTTCCGGGGCCGAAAGGGCAGGCGGCCCCCGGGATTTCGAGTACATGCCACCGGATAGCTCGATGACGACACCTGATCGAATCCCACCTGCGACGATAGGGCCCATTGTGGCTGCGGGAAAGCCCTTTCCAGGCAGTCGGCACGTCAGGTCAGTGTCGCTGCACGCCAGGTCACACCATTCCCTGCGGGTTAGCTCGATGAGCGCGGTCACCTGTGCGAGCGGGTTGTCGCCGGTCGCTCTCGTGTCAGCGGGTCTTGCGGGGACACTCCGTGGCGTGCAACGGACACGCGGAGGCGACGTAGACGGAGTGGTAAAGGTCCGAGGCAGTCATGTTCTGTCTCATCGTCTCTGGAAGGAACGGCATGTTCCGGATCGGGAATGGTCGACCGGCTGTGGGGATTTCTTGGACGGGGATTTCTTGGACGAGGGCCGTGCCGGTTGCGCTCGCGGCGGTCGTGGCCGTCGCGATGGTGGCTACCGCACCGCACGCACGGGCCGGGGCGGGGTTTCTCGCGCCGATCGTGGTCGGACAGAAGGCATTCGAGCCCGGAATGCATGTCGCGCCGGACGGAACGCTCTATATAGAAGGACCGACCGGCCTGCTTTCTGGTGGGATCTCCTCGCCCAGCAGCCTTTTCCGGTCCCGCGACGACGGCGCGACCTGGGTGGCGACCGCGCCCGGGCTGCGCGGGGTGCTGCCCGGCGGGGGTGACGCGACGCTGGCCGTCGCGCCGAATGGCGATCTCGCCTTCGCCGATCTGTGGGCCGGGAGCTCGACCGTGGCCAGGTCGTCGGATCAGGGCGATTCGTGGCTCGCGCTCCCCGCGGCCGGGTTGCCGATCCAGGATCGGCCGTGGCTGGCGAACTCGGGAACCGCCGTATACCTCGCCTATCACCAGCTGCCGAGCGGAATCGGGGTGTCGCGGTCGTTCGGGGACGGCCTGTTCTACCCGCTGACCACCGTCGCCGCGACCATCCTCGATCAGGAGGGGTGTCTGACCTGCGCGGCGGGAACGATCATCGCCGCGCCCGGCGGCACGGCGTTCACCGATCGCGTCGGCGTCGTGTTCAGCGCCCAGAACGGCGGTGTGAAGTTCAGCCGCTCACTGGACGACGGGCTGACCTGGTCGGTGCGAACCCTCGAGCCCTCGGGCACTGCCAACACCACCCTCGTCTTCCCAACCGTGGCCGACGCCGGTGGTGGCAATCTCGTCGCCACCTGGCTGGACGTCACCGACACGCGCAGCATCGTCCGCCTCGCCACCTCCACCGACTGGGGCGACACCTGGTCGGCGCCGCGCACCCTCACCACCGCGGGCACCTCGGTCTACCCCTGGGTGGCGGCGAAGGGCTCGAAGATCGCCATCTCCCTGTATTGGAACGCCAGCGAATCCACCGCCGACACCACCCCGGCCGACACACCCTGGTACGAGTCCTATTCGGAAAGCACCGATTTCGGCGCGAGCTTCACACCCTTGACCGCCGCCGACCCCACCCCGGTGAAATTCGGACCCATCTGCACCGGCGGCTCGACCTGCGGGGCCAATCGAGAACTCGGCGACTTCCAATCCGTCGCCATCGACAACCAGGGCCGCTCCGACCTCGCCTACAACCGCTCGATCGCCGACGGCACCTCGGTGGAGGTTCGCTTCACCCGCCAGTGCTGACCGCCGGGCGCTGGGTAACCGGAAGGTTAACTGTGAATGACCGGCCCGAAAAGAGTTCAGCTATCAGCTAGCTAATTCTCACAATCCTCTGGCAATCCGATCACGCGACAGGTTAGCGTCGTGGTCCGTCGGTTACACAAGGGCAAATGGGTCGCTTCGGGCGGCGCTTCGGCCATTGTTTCGCTCGATGGATAACGGCAGGGGTCGGGGGATTCCGCCAGCGGAGGACCGCACATCATGAACAATTTTCAGATCGACCATAGCTATCGGACCGACCAGGGCGCACCGGCGAAAGTGCTGGTGGTACAGAGTAATCCGGCAGTCGCGGAGATGACGGTGCTGGTGCTCGCGGCGGCGGGCCATTTGGCGGTGCAGACCGCGAGCGGCGAGCAGGCGCTGCGGACGCAGTCCCGTCTGGTTCCCGACATCATTCTGCTGGACCGGGCGTTGAAGGACATGGCCGCGGCCGAGTTGTGTCGCGTGCTCCGGTCGCGCACCGCCGCGCCGATCCTCGTCTTGACCACCGATCACGACCCCGACGTGCACGAATCATTGCTGGCCGAGGGCGCGTCGGAATGCCTGCCGCTGCCGATCCACACCGGCGAACTGCTCGGGCGCATTTCCGGCCACCTGCGCGCGCAGCGCCAGCCCGCCGCGAATGCCGAGGCAAAGCGGGAAACCACGCCGGACCCCACACCCCGCGCCGCGGCCTGACCACGGATTTCCACCACGCTCGCGACCTTTCAGCATGTTCGCTTAATACACGAATTTCCTTTATCTGTAAGGAGATTCAATCTTTTGACGGCGGCCGAACCCACTCCTACCCTGCAATGGTCAGCTCGGGGAGAAGGAGTTCCGCGTGACCACGCACACCGAAGTCCGCCGCTATCCATTCGGCGATCCGATTCGGCTCGATCCGCATCCGCTCGCGGCGAAACTGCAACGCGAGGAACCGATTTCCCGCGTCCGACTGCCGTTCGGCGGCGAGGCCTGGCTGGTCACCCGCTATGCCGATGTCCGCGCGGTGCTCAGCGATCCCCGATTCGGCCGGGCCGCCACCGTCGGGCGCGAGGATGTGCCGCGGGTGCGTGAGACGCCCGCCCTGCCGAATGTGCTGACCAGCATGGATCCGCCCGAGCTGACCCGGGTGCGGAAACTGACCATGACCGCGTTCACCGCGCGCCGCGTCCAGGAGCTGCGGCCGCGCGCCGAGCGGCTGGTGGACGAATTGCTCACGGTCATGGCCGAATCCGGCGCGCCCGCCGATCTGGTGACGGCCCTGGCGCTGCCGGTGCCGGTGACCGTCATCTGCGAAATGCTCGGTGTGCCCGCCCAGGACCAGCGCAGGTTCCGGGAATTCTCCGATGCGGTCATGTCGACGACGCTGGTGTCGGCCGAGGAGCGCATGGCCGCCTACGGTTCGCTCGCCACCTATCTCACCGAGCAGATCGCGGTGCGCCGCGCCGACCCGACCGACGATCTCCTCGGCGCACTGGTCGCCGCCCGCGACAATGAGGACCGCCTGACCGAGGACGAACTGGTCACCCTCGGCATCACCCTGCTGGTCGCCGGTCACGAGACCACCGCCAACCAGATCGCGAACTTCACCTACGTCCTGCTCACCACGGGTGAATGGGATCGCCTCCGCGACGATCCCGACCTGGTCCCGGCCGCGGTCGAGGAACTGCTCCGCTACGTCCAACTCGGCAATGGTGGCGCGTTCCCCCGCATCGCGAACGAGGACGTCGAACTTTCCGGCACCCTCATCCGCGCGGGCGAGGCGCTGTTCGTCGACCTCGGCGCCGCCAACCGCGACGAGGAGGTCTTCCCCGACGCCCACACCCTCACCCTGGACCGACACCACAACTCGCACTTGGCCTTCGGCCACGGCTTCCACCACTGCGTCGGCGCACAACTGGCCCGCCTCGAACTCCAGGTCACCCTCACCGCCCTCCTGCGCCGCTTCCCCACCCTGCGCCTGGCCGTCCCCGCCGACGAAATCGCCTGGAAGACCGGCATGCTCCTGCGCGGCCCAAAGAGCCTCCCGGTCGCCTGGTAGATCCGCCCTTGCCTCGCCGCGGCTCCCGATCACCTCGCCGGAGCTGTCCGGAAGCGTGCGTCGGCAGGATCCGATGAGCCTCCGGGCCGCCTCGTGGATCCACCCATTGATCACCGCTGAATCTGTTCGGTCGGCGGCGTGAGCTGTGGTCGGTCTCAGCGGGAATCGATAGGGTGCGGCGGTGGATACAGCGGAGTTCGTTCAGCACGGCAGCACGATCGTGGATCGGCTGACCACGACTCAGGCCGCGCCGCCCTGGCAGTTGGTGGTTGGCACCGGGGTGGTGGCGCTGGTGTTGGTGGTTTTCCATCCGACTTGGCGGGTGCTGCGCAATGTGGTGACCATCGCTCATGAGGGCGGGCACGCGTTCACCGCGCTGTTGACGGGTCGGCGGCTCAATAGCATCCGATTGCATTCGGACACTTCCGGTCTGACGGTGTCCAGTGGCAAACCGTATGGCCTGGGCATGATTCTGACCATGGCGGCCGGATATCCCGCGCCCGCGCTGGTGGGTCTGGCCTACGCCGCGCTGCTGGGCGCGCATCGCATCACGCTCATGCTGTGGCTGACCATCGCGCTGCTGCTGGTCCTGCTGCTCAAGGTCCGCAACTTCTACGGTCTGCTGTCGCTGCTGGTGACCGGCGGCCTGGTCTTCGCGGTGTCCTGGTTCGGCACCGACACCACCCAGGCGGCGCTGGCATACGCGGCGGCCTGGTTCCTGCTGTTGGCGGCGGTGCGGCCGGTGATCGAGCTGCAGCGCAATCGGGTGCGCGAACCGCATTCCGACGCCGATCAACTCGCGTATCTGACCCGGATTCCCGGGATCCTGTGGGTGCTGCTGTTCGGGGCGATCGCCCTGTGCTCACTGGTCCTCGGCGCGCGTTTGCTGCTGGCCGACGTCTCCGGCATCTGCGTGCCCGCCATCACGCACAGCACCTGCGCGGCGGCACCGGCTCGCTGAGCATTCCCCCACGTCAGGGCGGAAGTGGTATCACTGCAAGGCATCTGGCGAATGCCGACTACCATTCGGTATGCACCGCCCGGGTGATCGGGAACACCGGATTTGCCCGGATCTCGGCCCGCCTCGCTCAGCACGGCTCAGTGCTCGTGGCACCACCGAGCGGCGGACGTTCGATCGTTGCGGCAAGGAGGGTTTCGGGATGGAAAGACCGGCGTGGGCCCCGGAGGGCGTGGACATGAACCGCCCCAGTCCGGCGCGCATGTACGACGCGCTACTGGGCGGCTCGCACAACTTCGAGGTGGATCGCCAAGCCGCCGAGCAGGCCAAGAAGCTGGTCCCGGACCTGCCGCGGCTGGCGCTGAGCAATCGTGCGTTCCTGCGGCGGGCGGTGCGGTTCCTGGTGGATTCGGGGGTTCGGCAGTTCCTCGACATCGGTTCGGGCGTGCCGACCGCGGGCAATGTGCACGAGGTGGCCCAGGCCATCGATCCGGAATGCCGGGTGCTCTACGCGGATATCGATCCGGTGGCGGTCGCGCACGCGCGCGCGATCCTGGCGGGCAATGCGAATGCGACGGCCATCGAGGCGGATCTGCGCGAGCCCGCGGAACTGCTGGAGCAGGCGCGGGCCACCGGCCTCATTGATTTCGACCAACCGGTCGGTGTTCTGCTCATTGCCGTCCTGCACCTCATGGGCGACGACGACGCGCCCATCGACCGGGTGAACGCCCTCCACGACGCCGTCCCCCCGGGCAGTTTCGTGGCCATCTCCCATCTCACCTCGGCCACCCGCCCCGAGGACGCCGCGAAGCTGCAGAACAATTCGACGCATGTCAGCAAGATCGGCCTGCACTTCCGGGGCCGCGACGAGATCGCCGCGCTGTTCGGCAAATGGGAGCCCATCGAACCCGGTGTGGTGGAATTGCCCTTGTGGCGGCCGGAATCCGATCGCGATCAGCACGAGACGCCGGGCCGCTCGCTCGGTTTGGCGGGTGTGGGCCGCAAGGCCTAGGTGATCGAGGCAGGGGAAGGGGGTTGCCGCGGTGGGTGTGAGCGAGCTGGCGGTCCGCTGGGCCGACATGCTGGACGGCGCGGTCGCGCCGACGCTCACCCGAGCCCAGGTCGAGGAGCTGCTCGACGGCTTCTGCCCCCGCCTGATCGCGGCGGTGCGCGGCACCGGAGATCTCTCGGTGGCGCGGGAGGCCGCCGCCGCGCTGGTCGCCGCCAATTACCGCGATCCGCTGGCGGTGAATCGCTCGGTCTTCGTGCTGTGCAAGGACCTGGTCGAAACCGTCTGCCCCGAACCCGATTGCGCGGACTACTGGCCGGTGCGCGATCGCACCATCGAGCTGGCCGCGGAGTTCGCGGCCGAGTTCACCGCGGGTCTGCGCAATGTGGCGCTGGCCGAACAAGAGACGACGCTGAGCGCCGCGCTCACCGCCGCCCGCGAGGCCGAGGCCCGGCGGCACCTGTCGGAGGCCAGGTTTCAGGCCATCTTCGAGGGCGCGTCGGTGGGCATCGGCACGGTCGATATCAGCACCGGCAAGGTGGTCGACGTCAATAACGCCATGGCCGAGACCCTGGGCGTCCCGGCCGAGGACATGCCGGGCCGCTCGGTCGCCGAGATTCTCGGCCCGGCCAATATCGGCGACGCGTTCGGACTGTTCCAGCGTCTGCTCTCCGGGGAGATAGACCGCTTCCGCTTCGAAACCGAGCACACCAAGCCCGACGGCACGCACACCGTCATCGACCTGTCCATGACCATCGTGCGCGACAGCGAGGGCAGGCCGCGCTTCCTCATCGGCGTCACCGTCGATGTCACCGACCGCAAGCAGCTGGCCGATCAGCTCTGGTACGACGCCCATCATGATTCGCTGACCGGTCTGCCCAACCGGCTGCTGTTCTTCGATCGCCTCACCGCGGCCTCCGGTCAGGTCGGGGTCTGCTATCTGGATCTGGACGGCTTCAAGGAGATCAACGACCGCCGCGGTCACACCGCCGGTGACCGGGTGCTCTGCGATGTGGCGCACCGGCTGCGCATGGCCGTGGCGTCGAATGCCGTGGTGGCGCGCCTCGGCGGCGACGAGTTCATCGTGCTGGTCGAAAACTGCTCGGGGCAGGCCGAATTGGACGGCGTGGCCGACAGTCTGCTGGGCGCGCTGGAGGATCCGTTCGATGTGGCCGGGCTGTCGGTGCGGGTGGGCGCGAGCATCGGCACCGCGCTGGTGGACACCGACGCCACTGCCATCGACGAGCTCATGCACGCCGTGGACACGGCCATGTACCGCGACAAGGCGCTGCGCCACCGCGGTGATCCGCCGCGCCGGGCCGCCCGCTAGATCACCGATGCCGCCCGCTAGATCACGAACGGCACCAGGGCCTTTCGCTCCGGCGGGTAGTCGCTGAACTTCTCGCGGTACCAGCCGTGGGTGGCGAGGGCGCGCGGCACCAGATTGCCGAAGGTGATCAGGAAGATGACCACGCCGGGCAGCGCCCACGTCAGCATCGCGAATCCTGCCCAAGCGACCAGCTCGCCGAGATAGGTGGGGCTGGTGACGAATCGGAATCCCAGACCGTACGGAATCTTGTATTCGGTTGCGCCGGGGTTGTTCTTGTCGCGCAGATTGCGCACGATGTGCTCGGAGCTGACCAGCAGCGCGAAACCGCTGAGGTAGATGAGCAATCCGATAATGAAGCGGGGGTCGGTGAGCCAGTCGGTGCCGTACCGGCCCAGGTAGTCGTGGCTGAACAGCGCGCCATTGAGGTAGCCGTGCAGGGTGGTCACGAGCATGCCCATGCCGAGCACCGAAACATTGAAACTGCTGGTCTTGCCGGGCACTTGGCGAATATTGAGGGGGAAGAACCAGCCCCGATTGCCGTAGTGCAGAATCCAGATGGCCGCCAGCACCAGCGAAGTCGGCTCGAAGCGGCGTGGACCCGTCAGGTACGCGACCGCGAAGACCACGGTGGCCGGAATCTCCATCAACCACCAGCCGAGCTTCGGATTGAGATTGAGTCCGAGCTTGGTGGTGGCGAAGCGACCGTACGGGCTCTGTCCGAAGAGGCCGCCGATGAGAACGAAGGCGGCGAACGCGAAGGCGATCGTGAGCACGGTGTCGTAGACGGTATTGCCGGTGTACCAGTTCATTCGTGGTCCTTCAGGTGGAAAAACTAGAACAGGTTCTACCACAGCGGGCGTGCCGACCGGTACCCATCGGTAGCCGCGGTGGAAGACCGGCGGGTAGGTTGGCGGGAACCCGGAGGGAGGCAAGGTGGGTTCGCAGGGTTGGGATGTGCTGGTCAAGTCGATGCCGTTTTTTCTCGAGGAGGACGAGGACGCGGACGAATCCGGACTCGGGTGGAACCCGCGCTTCATCCAGATCCGTGACGAACTCACCGGCCGCCGAGTGCATTTCGCGCAGCAGGGCACCGAGATCGAGGTGATCGTGGCGGTGCCCGACGACGCCGCCGACGCCGAACGGCTGTTGAGCGTGCTGCGCGAGCAGCCCGACGGCACCTGGGACCCGGTGCCGCTGCCCTCGGAATCCGATGCCACCGCACCGGATCCGCAGTGGCGGGCCATGCAGCGGGTGCATCAGCAGCCGCGGCTGGCCCGGGAGTGGAGCACCGGCTGGCAGCGCGGCGAGTCCCTCGACCTGCGGCGCGCGGTCGCCGAATCGGTGGTGACGGTGCTGCGCGAGGGGCTCGATATGGACGGCGACCGATTACGATTCGCCACCTGGAGCATGGACGCGCCCGGCACCGGCAGCTACGGGCTGCCCGCCGACCGGCCCAGCGAACGCGACGCACCCGTGGGATGTTCGGACTGGGCCGATTTCGAGGCGCGCCTGGCCTGGGCGCTGACCACCCTGCCGTGGGACGGCGTCATCAACCTGAGCACCCCGCACCCGGGGCCGGACCCCTGCTTCGTCCAATTCCTGCACGGCAGACAGCTTTTCAACGAGGCCAGCGGCTGGGACGTGGCGGGCCTGGGCACCGGCGAATTCGACCGCCGCATGCGCGATCTCGGCTGGAGCTTCGCCCCGCACAGCGTCCCCGGCGGCGCGGCCCTGATCTGGGAAGGCCCCCTCGCCAAGGCGGGCTTCAACCCGAGCCTGCGCGGCGCACCCCGCCGCACCGTGGCCACCTTCACCGAGGTCTACGCCGTCGGCCACCCCCAAGACCTCGTCTTCCGCGCCTTCCGCAACGGCCGCCGCCGCGACCCCGAACTCCGCTACCTCGACATCGAACTCGGAATCCCCCGCGACGTCCGGTGACCCGCGTCGTCATTCCGGCGTGCGCTTGGCCGGAATCCACTGCGGCAAGCTGGATCCCGGCCACAGCGCGCCGGGAGGACGGAGCCTCGACCCCGAGAGGACGGGACCGAGACTCCGGGCTGACGGGCCGCGACCCGGAGCACAGGATCGATCAGAGGGGGCGGAGGTGGATGGGGAGGCCGTCGGCGGGGGTGGGGCCGGTTCCGGCGACTAGGGGGACCTGGTAGTTGGGTGGGACGGTCCAGCGGTAGTTCAGGAGCATGCGGTGCATGGTTGCTTTGACTGTCATGCCGCCGAAGTAGCGGCCTATGCATTTGTGGGCGCCGCCGCCGAAGGGGGGCCAGGCGAAGCGGTGGGATTTGTCTTCGGCGCGGGTGGGGTCGAAGCGTTCGGGGTCGAAGGTGTCCGGGTCGTGCCAGTATTCCTCGTTGCGCATCATGGAGTACGCGCCGACCATGACGAGTGCGCCCTTGGGGATGTAGTAGCCCGCGATGTCGGTGTCCGCCAGGGCTTCTCGCACCATTTGCCCGACCGGGGCGTACATGCGCAGCGTTTCCTTGAACGCCATTTCCAGGCCGGGGAGGCGGTCGAGGTCGGCGTAGTCGAGGGTCGGTTTGCCCAGGGCCTCGGATTCCTTGCGCAGCCGCTCCTGCCATTCGGGGTGGCGGGCCAGTTCGTAGGCGAGCATGGAGATGGCGATGGTGCTGGTGTCGTGCGCGGCCATCATGACGAAGATCATGTGGTCGACGATGTCGGCGTCGGTGAAGGATTCGCCGTCCTCGGTCTCGGCGTGGCAGAGCACGCTGAACAGGTCCTCGCCCTCCCCCGCGCGTTTGGCGGGCAGTTCGCGGCGGAAGTAGTCCTCGAGGAGTTTGCGCCCGCGCAGGCCCCGATTCCACACTCCCCCGGGCATATTCGTGCGAATGATGGCCTTGCCGCCGTGCACGGCGTCCTCGAAGGCGCGGGACAGCCGCGTGGCCTCGGGGCCGAGTTCCGCGCCCGCGAAGACCACGGTGGCCTGTTCCAGCAGCAGTCGCTTGACGTGATCGTAGAGCGGGAAATCCGGTGCGGGCAGCCAGGAGTCGACGCCGCGCACGATGCGCGGGGTGGTGAGATTGAGATACCCGACCAGGCGCGTCCGCGTGAACGCCTGTTGCAGGATGCGCCGGTGGTAGGCGTGATCGTCGAAGTCCCGCAAGAGGATTCCGCCCCGGAAGAACGGCCCGATGAGGAACTCCCAGCCCTTCTGCGCGGAGAGCACATGCTTGCGGTCCAGCAGGAAATCCTCGATGGCGGCCGGGCTGCCGAGGCCGACGACCTGACGGCCGAACACCCCGGTCCACTGCACCGGGCCGAACAGCTTCATGCGTTCGCGGCTGAATCCGAGGGGATCGGCGAGGGTGGCGACCACGTGTCCGATGCCGGGCGGACCGTAATCACCCATCACCGGTTTGAGCCCGCTGCCGGGCGGCGGTGTCGCCAGCGCCCGCGGCACGGTGGGATAACGCTCCAGCACCCCGGCGGCGCGACGCTGAATTCGGTGATTCACCACGGCTTTTCGAACAGCCATGTACCAACGGTAGCGGAAACGGAGATATCCGTAAACGTTCGTTTCCCGATTTCTGTGCCAAGCTGTCAGAGTGACGCGGGCTTTCAACGGAACCTATCGCGGCACCACGCTCGATGAGCGCAGGGAACAGCGCAGGCGGCGACTGCTCGACGCCGCGCTGGAGATCGTCGGAACGCAGGGGCTGGCCGCTCTCACGGTGCGCGGCGTGTGCGAGCAGGCGAAGGTCGGCCCGCGCTTCTTCTACGAATCCTTCACCGACCTCGACGCTTTGGCCGCGACCCTGCTCGATGAGGTCCAGGGCGAGGCCCTCACCCGGGCCCGCACGGCCATGACCGAAACCCCCGGCGGCTCCGACCAAAAACTCCGCGCGGGCGTGGCCGCCCTCATCATCGCCGTCACCGATGACCCCCGCCGCGCCAATATCGCCTTCGCCCAGGCCTACGGCAGCGAGCTACTCATGCGCCGCCGCTTCGAAGGCATGCGCCAGGTAGCCGCCCTCCTCATCGAACAAACCCGAGTCCTCCTCGACCGCCCCGAAGGCGACGACACCGCCCTGACAGCCCTGGCCCAGCTGATCACCGGCGGCGCAGCCGAACTCATCCTCGTCTGGCTCGACGGCGGCCTAAAGGTAGACCGCCCAGTCCTCATAGACCTCGTAGCCGACTACGTCGTCGCCATGGTCGACCGCCTCCCCGGCATGACCGAAAAACTGGCCTGAGTCACCCATACCCGGCGACCACCACCATTCCGGCGCACCGCTCCCCCGCCATTCCGGGGCGCTTGTAGCCGGAATGCGCCCTGCTACCAATGATTCCCAATCCAGAGCGTGCCGGGCATGCGATCCGCCATGACGAGCGCTGGCGCAGCCACGAGCGCAAGCGCGGCTGATACCGCGCCGCACAGGCGGCCAGGACGACGAGGACGTGGATCCGCCGAGAGGAGATGCCGATCAGGGGCTGGGGCGGGCGAGGCCGGAGGCGAGGATTTCGTCTACGACGATCTTGGCAGTCTCCGCGCAGGCGGTGATGCCGCCGTTGGCGTATTCCTTGACGGCGTCGCCGACGTTCCAGAGGTTGGCGAAGGGGGTGTCGTGGGGGAGGTCGTATCCGGCGACGGCGCGTTGGGGTGGCCAGTCGTCTCGGGTTACGGCGATGGAGAGGATTCGGGCCTGTTCGAAGCCGGGGAGTTCTTCGCGGAGATCCTGGAGTACCAGGGCGGTTTCGGCCTCGGGGTCGAAGTCGCCGACCGAGGGTTTGGGGACACCGGTGCCGACGTAGAGATGCCAACCCTCCGGTGCCATCTCGGGGCAGGTCGCGGTGAAGTTGGCGACGTAGCACAGGCGGCGGGTGCGGGCGAAGCTGAGCAGGCCGGGGGCCTTGATCAAGGGTTCGCGGCTGGCGAAGTTGACCGAGATCATGGCGCAGGGCAGATCGCGCTGGAGCACAGTGCCGACGTAGGCGGACGGGAAGTGTTCGGGCCCAACGAGATCCAGGGTGGCCGAGGGTCCGATATCGCTGATCGCGAAAGCGCAAGTCACGGTGGTGGTTTCACCGTCACGTCGGATGCGGGCCCCGGTGATGCGATCGTCCTCGACCAGGAGCTTCTCGACCTCACTGTTCAGCCAGACCTGTCCCCCATTGTGTTCCACCACCTCGGCGAGCGCCTTCCACAGCCCGATCGTCCCCTCCGGGCAGAACCCGAACTTCTTGAACGCCGACTTGCGCGTGAAGTAGGTGAGGAACACGCGCGCGGGCAGCTCCTCCGACCCGACCGCGAAGATCGATCCGCACATATTGCGGAAGATCCCTTGCACCGCATCGTTTTTGGTGTACCGCCGCACCCATTCGGCGGTGGACAGCTCCCGATCGGGCAGCCCGCTGTCCTCGCGGGCCGCGCCGATTCCGGTGAGCAGCCTGGCCCCGTGCCGGGTCAGTTGCGAGATGAGCAGTCCCCAACCGCCGCTGGTGACGTCCACGTCACGCCCGTTGATGCGGTAGAGAATCGGCGGATCCGCCGGTCGCACTTCGAATTTCGCCCCGACCTCCTGAAAGGTCTGTTCGGTGATGCCGCCGATTTCGACGACCACCGCGCCGGTATTGATGGTGAATCCGTCGATCTCCTCGGTGGAGGCGCGTCCCCCCACCCGATCCAGCCGTTCGACCACCAGGGTGCGGTAGCCGTCGTGGGCGAGCCGGGCGGCCGCGCACAGCCCGCCCACTCCGGCTCCGACAACCAGTGCGTCCCACATGTTCTCGCTCATGGCGAGCTCCTCGCGCAGGCTCAACCCGCGTGGGGTTCACCCCGCTGGATTCACCCCGGGCTGAGCGTCGGACATATCGGTAATACGACTCCAATTCTCTCGCACCTCATCCAGCGTCGGGACCGCACTGAACAAGACGGGCTTGTTGGCGAACAACTGGACGCGGTGCACCGCGCCGCCGCCGACCACGAAGGTCATGCCGGAGTCCTGGTTCTCCTCGCTGACCAGGTATCCCACGATCGGCGCGACCTGGGCGGGCGGCAACTTCTCGAGCATTTCGGGAGAGGCGATGTCCGCGGTCATGCGGGTGGCAGCGATGGGGGCCACCGCATTGACCTTGATGTCGTATTTGCGGCCCTCGATGGCGAGGGTGTTCATCATGCCGACCAGGCCGAGTTTGGCCGCGCCGTAATTGGCTTGGCCGAAGTTGCCGTACAGGCCGGAGGTGGAGGTGATCATGACGATGCGGCCGAAGCCCTGCTCGCGGAAGTGGCCCCAGGCGGCGTGGGTGACATTGAACGAGCCGAACAGATGCACGCGCTGCACGGCTTCGAAGGCCTCGGGGGTCATCTTGCCGAAGCTGGTGTCGCGCAGGATGCCCGCGTTGTTGACCACGCCGTGCACCGCGCCGAAGGTGTCGAGCGCGGTCTGGACGAGCGCCTGCGCGCCCTCGACGGTGGCGACGCTGTCGTAGTTGGCGACCGCGGTGCCACCGGCGGCGCGGATCTCCTCCACCACCGAGTCGGCCATGCTGTGGCCGGAGCCGGAGCCGTCGCGCGCGCCGCCGAGGTCGTTGACCACGACCAGCGCACCCTCGCGGGCCAGCAGCAGCGCGTATTCGCGGCCCAGGCCGCCACCGGCTCCGGTGACAATGACGACGCGATCGGTTACACCAGGCATGAAGTTCTCCTTGCCGAATCTAAGGTCCTTTCGAAAAGTAGCAGTCGGGCAGGGGGCCTCGTGTGCTGGCCGCCACACTCGTCGCGGACCTGGGCAGTGGATAGGGTTGGTGTGATGACCCCGCATCTGCACCAGCGTTATCCCGAACTCGCGCGGACTCTCCCGCATGTGCGGTTGGGAACGAGCCCGACACCGGTGCGGCGGCTGGCGTCACTGGACACGGTCGGCGCGGATATCTGGCTCAAGGACGACAGCACGTTCGGTGACGGTGGCTGGGGCGGCAACAAGGTCCGCAAACTGGAATGGCTGCTGCCCGATGCGCTGCGGCAGGGCCGCAAGACCATCGTGACCGTGGGCGGTTTGGGCACCAACTGGGGGTTGGCGACCGCGCTGTACGGGCGCGAGCACGGGTTGAAAACCGTTCTGGCACTGGTCGATCAGCCCGAGGACGAGCATGTGCGCGCGCAGTTGAAGAGACTGCGCGACTCGGGCGCGGAGCTGCACTTCACCCATACCAAGGCGCGGACGATAGCCAGTGCGCCGTTTCTGCTGGGGCGGAATTTCTCCGGTTTCCGACCGCCGTATTTCCTGCCCGCGGGCGGGTCGTCGGCGGTGGGTGCGCTCGGATATGTCGAGGCGGCACTGGAATTGGCGGAGCAGGTGCGAGCGGGAGAGCTGCCGGAGCCGAGTCATATCGTGATTCCGGTGGGTTCGGGCGGTACCGCCGCCGGGCTTTCACTGGGCTTGCGGCTCGCGGGGCTGTCGACCCGGGTGGTGGGTGTGGTCGTGAATGACACACTGCGCCTTGACGAATCGACGCTGTCGAAGCTTGCCGCTCGCAGCGAGCGGCTGCTGCGTAAGCGCGGGGCTCAGCTTCCCGAGGACCTCTCCCCCACCGACAATCTCGATATCGTGACCGAGTATCTCGGACCCGGATACGGCCACCCCATGCCGGAAGCAGCTACCGCACAGGCACTCTCGGCCGATCGGGAGCATATGCAGCTGGAGCCGGTCTATACCGCCAAGGCCATGGCCGCGCTTCTGGATATGAACGCGCACGGGCGATTCGGCGACGGTCCGGTGGTGTATCTCAACACCAACGGACCGCGCTGAGGCCGAACCCGTCCCGCACCATCGATCACGCTTCGGCGAGCTTGGCGGTCAGGAATTCTTCCCAGGTGCGCTGTCCCACAGCGTGATCCGGCGTCAGGTTGGCACCCGCCGCGTAGATGCGCGACGCCTTACCCGGTGCCTTCACGGTGAGGATCGGGCGACGCCGTCCGGTGGCGTCCAGGTAGCTGCGCTCGAGTTCCTTCATGGTGTACACCTTCGGGCCGCCGATCTCGTCGACCAGTCCGGCGGGCTCACCCAGCGTCAGTTCCACCAATCGCGCTGCCACCTCGGCGGTTTCGATGGGCTGGAACCGGAAATCGAACGCCGGGACGATGGGCAGCTTGCCCATGGCGGTCACCATGCCGAACAGCAGATCGTGGAACTGGGTGGCGCGCAGGGTGGTCCACGGCAGGCCCGAATTCTCCACCACCACTTCGGCTTCCCGCTTGCTGGCCATGTAGCTCATGGTCTGGCGGTCGATGAAGCTGTGCACCGGCACCCGGTCCGCGCCGACCACCGAGATATAGATCAGGTGCGGGAAGGCCCCGGCCGCCTTGATCGCATCGACCAGGATTTGCGCCTTCTCACCGTCGCCCTTCAGTTCGCCCGCGAGGTGCAGCACCGTGTCCACACCCTTGACCGCGGCCTCGACGCCCTCGCCGGTCTGCAGGTCTCCGGCCACGTATTCGATGCCGTCCACGCTCTCCCGCGCGGTGCGGCTCAGTACCCGAACGGTGACTCCGGCCTGCAGCAGCAGCGGCGTTACCAGCTTGCCCAGGGTGCCCGTGCCACCGGTAACCAGCACCGTCTCAACCATTGTGATCATCTCCTTCTGTCGGTTGCGCCATGCCCTCGATGGCGTCTCGACTGGTAGACGAGACGGCCCCGCCGCCTGTGACACGGTGTGACCGGTCGCACAGCACCGGCCCGTCGTACGCTGGCCTCATGCCCGCTCCCGACCAGCTGGATCGCCTCTTGGAGTTGATCTCCGGCCGCCGCCTGGCCGTCCTCACCGGCGCGGGCATCTCCACCGACAGCGGCATCCCCGACTACCGCAGCCCCGATTCCCCGCCCCGCACCCCCATGACCTACCAGCAGTTCGTCGGCGATCCGGTGTTCCGGCAACGCTATTGGGCCCGCAACCACATTGGCTGGCGTCGCATGGACGCCGCCCGCCCCAACCCCTCCCACCACGCGCTGTCGCGTTTGGAACGCGCGGGCGTGGTCACCGGCGTGATCACCCAGAACGTGGATCTGCTCCACACGAAAGCGCTGCACCGCAACGTCATCGACCTGCACGGCATTTATGCCCGAGTCCGCTGCCTCAGCTGCGGGTCCCTCACCTCCCGCATGTCCCTGGCCGACCGCCTGGAAGCCGCCAACCCCGGCTTCGCCGAATCCCACCCCCTCGACGGCCTGGAGGTGGCCCCCGACGCCGACGCGGTGGTCACCGACACCGCCTCCTTCCGCATGGTCGACTGCCTCGAGTGCCGCGGCCTCCTCAAGCCCGACATCGTCTATTTCGGCGAATCCGTCCCCAAACCCCGAGTTGCCGCCGCCTTCGAGGTGGTCGACTCCGCCGATGCCCTCCTGGTCATCGGCTCCTCCCTCACGGTCATGTCCGGCCTCCGTTTCGCCCGCCACACCGCCAAATCCGGCCGCCCCGTAATCATCCTGAACCGCGGCCGCACCCGCGCCGACGACCTCGCCACCCTCACCCTCGACACCGCCTGCGCCCCGATCCTCACCGCTGTCGCAAACGCCCTCGCCCCCAACTGATCCGAAACGTGGGTAATCTGCCGCAGACAATGCGTGATTGGAGATGCCACCATGGATACCGTTGAGCGGAACATGTTCCCGGCCTGGTTCGACCGCCTGCAGGTCAAGTACATGAACCCGGTCGTCCGCAAACTCGGGCCCTACCTGCCGGGCTTCGCCGTGATCCAACACCGAGGCCGCAAATCCGGCCGCGCGTTCTCCACCCCGGTCAACGCCTTCCGTGTCGACGGCACCCTCTATGTGGCCATGGGCCACGGCCGAACCGACTGGATCAAGAACATCCTTGCCGCGGGCGAAGCCGAAACCACCTACGCCTTCCGCCGGTACCGCCTCGTCAATCCCCGAGTCATCCCCCGCGGCGAAACCGCGCTCCCCGGCCTCGCCCGCTTCATGGCCCGCCGCCTCCCACTCTTCGCGGCGGACACCGTCGCCGCCTGAGCTCGGGCTCGTGGCCAAAGCACCGGCGACCAGAGTCACCACCTCGTCGACGGTGGCATCGTCGCGCACGACACGCGCAGCTGCCGCAGTTCCACCCGCGCGTCGGTGTCCACGACCGTCTCCCTCAGTTGTAATTGCGCCGGACGCTGGACCCGACCCGCGTGAGGTCGGTGCCGTAGATGTGCAGGCTGATGGCGGTTTCGCGGGTCTCGTTCCGAATGCGGTGGATATCGCCGGGTGGGGCGAAGCCGTCGACCTCGCCTACACCGTTGTCGCGCACGCCGATTCGTTCGAGCGATGCGTCGAACAGTTCCTCGTGCTCGGTGCCCGCCAGCACGCCGACGACGCACCAGGTGATGTGGTCGTGGATGCGGGTGGTCTGGCCGGGCAGGCAGACCAGGCCGACGATGGAGAACGCGCCGTCGGGCTCGACGTGCAGGACGTGGCCCGCGAGCTCGTCGGGATTACCGCGACGTTGTTCGGGCGTCAGAACGTCGGGGCCGGGCAGATGGGCGCGGAGCTGTTCGGCGACCAGTTCCGCGGTGCGTGCCCAGTCGACGCGCCTATCGATCACCCGGCGCACCGCCGCGACGAGATCGTCGAGTGCCGGGGTGGTCGGGCGCGTGGTCGAGGCGGTTGTCATGGTGTCCTCCTCGCGAGAGCGGTTGTGTCGCTCAGCGTCTCGCCGGGAGGTCGTATTCGTCCAATGACAATATTCGCGCCTACCGATCAATATCCTTGATGGATGCTGGATATCGTGCGATTACGCGTGCTCGCGGCGATCGCCGCGCAGGGCTCGGTCACCAAAGCCGCCAAGCAGCTGAACTATTCGCAGCCCGCCGTCAGCCATCACCTGGCCCGCCTGGAAGCCGAGACCGGCGCTCGGCTCGTGCAGCGGGTCGGCCGCGGTATCCGACTCACGCCGGAGGGCGAACACCTGGCCCGCCGCGCGGCCGAGATCGTCGCCCGGGTCGACACCGCCGCCGCGGAATTGTCCGCCCTGGTCGGCCTGCGCACCGGTCGGGTCCGGGTGGCCGGATTCCAATCGGCATTGGCCACATTGATCCCGCATGCCGCGATCACCCTGCGCCGCGAATATCCCGGCATCGAACTGCATTTGGCCGACGCCCACCCGAATGTGGCCTGCGATCTCCTGCGGGCCGGGGAGGTGGATGCCGCCGTCATCTTCCGCTACGACGACACGACGCCGGACGACATCCACACCACCCACCTGTTCGACGACCCCATGTGCCTGCTCAGCCTCGAACCCGGCCAGACCCTGGCCGACCACCGCGACTCGGACTGGATCGCCGGTTGCCCAAACTGCCGCCGAGAGTTCCTCGAGGCCTGCCAGCGCGCCGGTTTCACCCCGCGCATCACCTACACCAGCGACGACGTGATCGTCGAGCAGGCGCTGGTCGCCGCGGGCATGGCCGTGACCACCATCCCCGCCCTGACCCTGCGCAGCCACCGCGCACCCCTGATCCAGGCCACCCCACTGCCCGACTTCCGGCGACGCATCTACCTGGCGACGTACGGCGACCCCCCGATTCCACCGGCGACTGCGGCGTTTATTGAAGCGCTGCATCACGCTGTTGAGGCGATTGAAAGTTGAGGATGGGCCTATTCGTGCACAAATCGCTGCCGGAGGACAGGTTGCTGCCAATTTCCATGGCTTTGTGCACGTTTAGGCCCATGATCAACTAATCCCCGGTGCAGAAGATGTTCCAAGGCGGTCGGCCGACGTGGTGCGACCGCAGCGGAGGATGCTCGGCTCGGCACTCGAGGAGGGGGACACGGGCCGCGAAGTACCTCTTGGCCTCGCACTCGGGACCGCAGTCGTGGTGTTTGGCGAGAGCGGATTTGGCCATCTCGAGATTCATGACCGGATAGTCCGGAATGTCGTGGCAGACGAACGTCATGGCTGGCTCCAGTTGTGGGAGTTGATATTTGGACTCGCCGCGCGCGGTGATACGAGTACACGCCAACCAGCCAGGACTTTGGAAGTTTCAGCTTGGCGAGCCAACCGAAAACTGCCAGACTTTCATATTGGGTACTTCCAGATTTCGACTCTCCTCAAATAGCGAGGCTAAGAAAATGTCTGGTTCTACGCTTCCCGCCAGAGCACTCGGAAGGATGCTGGCGCAACTTCGCGAGCGTGCCGAGATGACGAAATACTCTGCGGGACAACTGGTCGATACGTCTCAGCAGACCGTGGCCCGGATCGAGTACGGCATGAAGGCCAAGGTGTCACAGCTCTGGATCAATGTCTGGGCCGACGCCTATCAGGCCAGCGACGAGGAGCGGAAGGTGATGCTCGGCCTGGCACAGGAACTCGCGGCATCACAGAAGAACTGGTGGCGGGCTTACGCCGACGAGTTGAATCCGGGCTTCGACCACTACATCGGACTGGAACAAGCCGCCCGGAAGCTGGCCACGTGGCGGTTGAATGTGGTTCCCGGACTGCTGCAGACCCCCGAATACCGGCGGGCCATCACATGGATCGAATCCCCGCAGATGCCGCCCGAGCAGGTGGCCAAACGCGTCGAGATGTTCGTCCGACGCCAAACCCGTTTGGATGACCCGTCTTTCACCGTCGATGCGATCCTGTCGGAGGCGGTTCTCCGGGATCAACTCGGCGGTCCCGCCGTCATGGCCACACAGCTGCAACGCCTCACCGACCTCGCCGAACGCTCGAACATCACCATCCGAGTCGTGCCATTCACTACGAGCGGCCACCTCGGCTCCCTCATCGGATCGTTTGCGGTCCTGGAGTTTCCGAAGCTCCCGAGCATCGGCCTGACCGAACCACCGGTGGTCTTCGTCGAAGGCTACGCCGGAGACCTCTATCTGGAACGCGAGGGCGAGGTACAGCGCTACGCCGATGCCTTCGCCGAGATCAGCCGGGTAGCGTTGAATCCGGACACATCCCGACAGCTACTGCTGTCTGCGGCAAAGGAGTACGAAGCGTGAACAGCGATCTATCCGGGGCACGCTGGTTCAAGAGCAGCTACAGCACCAGTTCGGGTGGGGACTGCGTGGAGGCGGCGCATCTCGGCGGCGGCCAAGTCGCAGTGCGGGATTCGACGTTGCGCGACGCCAGCCCGGTGCTGGTTTTCGAGCCCGCGGCGTGGGACAGCTTCACCGCCGCCGCGCGGGCCGGGGTGTTCGATCTGATCTAGCACTGTTTCCAGGCGAGGCTGTAGGTCGTGCCGGTCGTGCCATCGTGCGAGCCCACGGAGAAGTAATTGACGTCGGATGCGGAACCGCCGCCACTGACGCGTAATTCCGTGTTGATGATGAGGTTTCGCTGTTGGCCGCATGACTCGAAGGAGACGACGCCAACGGGGTCGGTGGTCTGCCAGCTTTCATCGAGTGGACCGTAGAAGTTGTGGCGAAGCTGCCGCGTGGAGGCCTCACCCGCGAAGTAGTACCCCGCTTGCATCTGGGCAGACACGCCTTGCTGCAACGATGCATATCCTCCGTGGTCAATCCGCGCCACGCCGAAGGTGTATCCCTGCGGCTTTGAAACTTTCAAGATCATCTGACAGTTCCGTCTCGAATCCCTGGCAGGGACGCCGCTGCCCGCCTGTGCGATGAACCCAGAGTAAAAGATCGTGAATGCATTTCGGTCGGACGAGACCGCCACGGAAGCTGTGCCCGATGGACATCCGCTTCCAGTGACACTGACAATGTCGACGGCGACCTTGTCGGGCGGTGCCACGTCGGCCGACGCCGGGGATACCACGGCGGTCGCCGTGACCAGCGACGCTATGCCGAGTATCGCTGAAGTGACCAAACTCCGAGCAGTTGCCATCCGGATCTCCCGCTGTTCGCGTCGGCTCCGCCCAAGTTTGCCGCACGTATGCCAGGTTCCCGGTGATTGCTCGCTCGCCGCCTCGCGGTGTCGCGTCCGGGG
This sequence comes from Nocardia sp. CDC160, assembly GCF_035818795.1. Classification (NCBI taxonomy): domain Bacteria; kingdom Bacillati; phylum Actinomycetota; class Actinomycetes; order Mycobacteriales; family Nocardiaceae; genus Nocardia; species Nocardia sp. CDC160. The sequence goes on from NZ_JAYKYT010000005.1 coordinate 458,635, forward strand.
GTTCGAGTCACTGGTTGGGAGACAGCACCTAGTCGCGTACTTCGAGTCGCCGTACCAATGCGACCAGAGCTGCGCGCAGCGCGTCGGGGTTGTCGGTGTCTGCGCCGAGGATCATTCGGACCACTTGAGGGGCGGCGAACCACCAGGCTGCGAGGGCGGCTACGGCGTAGAGGAGGTAGCCGGGGGCGACGTCGGTGGTGAGGGTTCCGGCGCGTTGGGCGGCGGCGAGGGCTGCGACTTTTTCCGCGTAGTGGGAGGCGCGGGCGGATTCGGCGGGGAGTTCGCCTTCTTGGGGTTGCAGGCCTTCCCAGTACATGAGGCGGAGGAATTGGGGGTGGGTGCGGTGGAAGTCGAAGACGTGGCCCGCGTATTCGGCCAGGTCTCCGGCCTTGTCGGCGGAGAGGGGGCTGGCTGCCGCGAGTTGTTCGAGTTGGTCGGTGAGGACGGCTTCGAAGAGGCCGCGTTTGTCGCCGAAGTACTGGTAGATGCGTTCCTTGTTGATGCCCGCGCGGGCGGCGATGGCATTCACCCGGGCACCGTCGGGTCCGCGTTCGGCGAACTCGTGCACCGCCGCCTCGAGTAGCAGCCGTTTGGTCCTCTCGGTATCCCACGCCATGGGCCCTATCCAACCATCTCCAACCACACGGTTGCGGTTGGACCCGCGACTGTGGCAAACTCCAACCACACGGTTGCAACCATTTGGTTGCGGATGGCCCACTTGGTTGTGGATGGCAGAGAGCAGGAGGTGGCATCGTGCCCGAGTTGCGCTCCCGCACGGTCACGCACGGACGGAATATGGCCGGGGCCCGCGCGCTCATGCGTGCCAGCGGCGTCCCGTCGGCGGATATCGGCCGCAAGCCGGTCGTCGCCATCGCCAATAGCTTCACCGAGTTCGTGCCCGGCCACACCCACCTCCAGCCAGTCGGGCGCATGGTCTCCGAGGCCGTGCGCGCGGCGGGCGGCATTCCGCGCGAGTTCAATACGATCGCCGTGGACGACGGAATCGCCATGGGGCACAGCGGAATGCTGTATTCGCTCCCCTCCCGCGATCTCATCGCCGATTCGATCGAGTACATGGTGAACGCGCACCGCGCCGACGCCCTGGTGTGCATCTCCAACTGCGACAAGATCACTCCCGGCATGCTCATGGCCGCCCTGCGCCTGAACATCCCGACGGTGTTCGTCTCCGGCGGCCCGATGGAGGGCGGCACCGCGGTGCTGGTGGATGGCACCGTGCGCAGCCGCCTCGACCTGATCGTCACCATGGCCGAGGCCGTGTCCCCGGAGGTTTCCGACGAGGACCTGGCCCGCATCGAGGAGAACGCCTGCCCCACCTGCGGTTCCTGCGCGGGCATGTTCACCGCCAACTCCATGAACTGCCTGACCGAGGCGCTGGGCCTGGCCCTGCCCGGCAATGGCACCACCCTGGCCACCCACACCGCCCGCGCCGAGCTGTACCGGGCGGCGGGACGGACCGTCATGGATATCACGCGCCGCTACTACGACGCGGACGACGCCTCGGTGCTGCCCCGAAACATCGCCTCCCGCAAGGCCTTCGACAATGCGATGGCCCTGGATCTGGCCATGGGCGGCTCCACCAACACGGTGCTGCACCTGCTGGCCGCCGCGCAGGAGGCCGGGTTGGATTACAACCTGACCGATATCGAGAAGATGTCGCTGCAGGTGCCGTGCCTGTGCAAGGTGGCCCCGAACGGCGACTATCTGATCGAGGATGTGCACCGGGCGGGTGGCATTCCGGCGCTGCTGGGTGAACTGAACCGGGCGGGTCTGCTGCACCGCGATGTCCATGCGGTGCACGCCGATTCGCTCGACGGCTGGCTCGGCGAATGGGACGTGCGCGCCGCCGAGCCCTCCCCCGCCGCCCTGGAACTGTTCCATGCCGCACCGGGTGGGAAGCGTTCGGCCTCCGCCTTCTCCCAGTCCGAACGCTGGCACGATCTGGACCTCGATGCCGCCGAGGGTTGCATTCGCGATGTCGCGCACGCGCATTCGCGCGACGGCGGGCTGGCGGTGCTGCGCGGCAATCTGTCTCCCGACGGCGCGGTGGTGAAGTCGGCGGGCGTGGCGGCACACATGCACACCTTCACCGGCCCGGCCGTGGTGGTGGAATCCCAGGAGGACGCGGTCGAGGCGATCCTGTCCAAGCGCATCAAGTCCGGCGACGTCCTGGTGATCCGCTACGAGGGCCCGCGCGGCGGCCCGGGCATGCAGGAAATGCTGTATCCCACTTCATATCTGAAGGGCCTCGGCCTGGCCAGGGAGTGCGCGCTGATCACCGACGGCCGCTTCTCGGGCGGCTCGTCCGGCTGCTCCATCGGCCACATCTCCCCCGAGGCCGCGGCGGGTGGCACCCTGGCTCTGGTCGAGGACGGAGATTCGATCACCATCGACATCCCGTCGCGCACCCTGACCCTGCACGTCGACGACGCCGAGCTCGAATCCCGGCGCGCGACCCTGGAAGCGAACGGCGGCTACCGCCCACGCAACCGCGACCGGCAGGTGTCACTGGCGCTGAAAACCTATGCGCTGCTGGCCACCTCGTCGGACCGCGGTGCGGTGCGCGACCCGGCCAAGCTCGAGGGGTGAGAGCGAGCACCGTCAGTCGCTGACGGCCTCCACGACGAAGCTGGCGACGGTCGTTGTGCTGCCGCCGATATTGACGGTGCCGTAGCGGGTGACATCCGGGAGTTGGTAGTCGCCCGCGCGGCCGGTGACCTGTTTGTAGGCGTCTAGCAGCATGCGGACGCCGGTGGCTCCGACCGGGTGGCCGATGCCGATCAGGCCGCCGCCGGGATTGATGGGGAGACTGCCGTCGCGGGCGATCGTGCCGGATTCGATGGCTTTCCAGCTTTCGCCGGGGGCGGTGAGGCCCAGGTGGTCGATGGCCAGGTACTCCGACATGGAGAAGCAGTCGTGGACTTCGACGCCGTCGAGTTGATGGATGTCGGTCAGGCCCGCGCGGGAGAGGGCGTCGAGGACCGCGGTGCGGACGTGGGGGAAGACATAGGGGTCGTTGGCGGAGGCGTGGAATTTCGCGTCCAGGGGTAGGCCGACGGTGCGATGTCCCCACCCGGAGATCACGGCGACGTCGGCGGCTCGGAAGTCGCTGTGCTGCTTCAGGAATCGGTCGGAGACCAGGACGACGGCGGCTGCACCGTCGGTCATCTGGCTACAGTCCTGACGCCGGAGTTTCCCGACGACGGGCGGGTTGGCGGCATCGTCGTCGGTGAAGCTGCTGTCCGTGTAGGACCAGTCACGGGTTTGGGCAAGCGGATTCAACCGGGCATTGGCGATATTCAGCTCACTGATGGCCCGCAGATAGGCCGGATCGAGTCCGTAGCGACGGTCGTATTCGTCGGCGATGGCGGCGAATTGGGTGGGCCACACCAAATCGGTGCCCACGGCTTCGTGACCCGCCCAGGCGGCAGCACCCATATAGGCTGCCGCCTGCGCACCCGGAACGGTCTTCTCCAATTCCGCACCCAGGACGAGCGCACAGTCGTAGCGCCCCGATTCCAGGTCGGCCATGGCGGCCAGAGCGGCCATGCTCCCGGAGGCGCAGGCAGCCTCGTGCCGGGTGGCCGGAACACCCCAGAACCCGGGACGAACCGTTGCGGGCATGCCGCCGAGATGGCCTTGGCCGGTGAACAATTGGCCGAAGGCATTGCCCACGTGGATGACGTCGATTGCACTCGCGGCCAGCCCCAGGGGTTCGAGTGCGTCGTACAGCACACCGTAGATGAGTGCGTCGAATTCCAGTCCGGCGCGATGAAAGTTGAAGGCAAAATCGGTTTGCGCGCCGCCGAGTATGTACACGGACACGGGTTCCTCCTCGAAGGTTCAGAGTTGGGCGCGCAATTCCCGGCGCAGCAATTTGCCGACCGGGTTGCGCGGGAGCGTCTCGGCGATCTCCAGGCACTCGGGCAGTTTGAACGACGCGACGTCACGAGCCTTCAGGTGGGCGACGAGATCCTCGAGCGTCACGGTCGCGCCCTCCGCGGGAACGACAATGGCGCAACACTTTTCGCCGAGCACCTCATCGGGATACCCGACCACCGCCACGTCCGCGACCGCCGGATGATCCATGAGCAGACCCTCGATCTCCGCAGGCGCGATATTCATCCCACCCCGAATAATGATCTCCTTCACCCGATCCACGAACCGGAGATACTTCCCACCCTCGGCGAGCTCGAAAACGTCTCCGCTACAGAGGTATCCCTCCTCGTCGAACGGTTCGGCGCTCGCGGTCCCCGGCAGGTAGCCGCCGAACACGGCCGGACCGCGCAACCGCAGTTCCCCGCGTCCCCCGGTCTCGGTAACGGTCTCCCCCGTGGTGACGTCGACCAGTTTCACGCTGGTTCGCGCGGCCAAACGAGTGGACCACCGCACCCCGGCCGCACCGTAGTACGGCAGATGCTGGGCCCGCACCGTCGGATCCGGAATATCGGCCGGAGCCCCCAAGAGGCTGACGCCCTCGTTGGATCCGAAGAAGTTGATGACCTGAATCCCCAACTCCTCCTGCCATCCCCGCACCACCGACGGCGGCAAGGGCGCACCACCCGAACCCACGGTCCGCAGCGAGGACAGATCCGCCTGCGCCCGCAGCGCATCGTTCTGCAACAGCATGGTCAGCAATGCGGGCGGCATGGCCGTATGCGTCACCCGATGCTCGGCGATCTGCCGAAAGAACACCCCCAAATCCAACGGCTGATGCTGGACCAAATGCCCGCCACCCAACAACCACGGCAGGAACGACCCCGCGAATCCGGCCATATTCACCATGGGAAACGGATTGAGCACCACCGACTCCGGAGTCACCCCAAGGCCGTCCTGCACCCCACCTGCCACCGCCAGCCAATCCCCATGACACCGCGGCACCCCCTTGGGCGCCGCCTCGGTCCCACTGGTCCAACAGATCGTCACCCGATCATTCACACTGACCCGCAGCCGAGACTCGTAATCGCGCAACTGGTTACGCGCCTCCTCGCCGACCGCGTCACCGATCGGTACCACGCGCGTCCGATCTTCGAGGGCACCCCCCGCATCGGACGAATCGAAGACGAATACGGTGCGCTCGCCTCGGGCCACCTCGAGTGCCTCGGCCGCCAGCGCGCGATCACCCAGTCTCCCAACGGTAATGATCGCCTCGGCATCGGTTGCCGCCACGATCCCGGACAGCTCATGCCGCCGATACGACACCGGCATGGGCGTTGCCACCGCGCCGAGCCGCCAGAGGGCCAGATAGGTGGCGGTGAGGGCGACGGAGTTCGGGAGTTGGATGGCGACCGTCGAGCCTTGGCGAATGCCGTTGGCCAGCAGGACCGCGGCGATATCGGTGATGTAGTCGTCGAGTTCGCGCCAGGTCAGGGTGCGCGGCTTCGCTCCGGTCAGGTCGGCGAGGTTGGCCGGATCGGTGAGTGCCGGGGAATTCGGAGCCCCGGCCAGCCGTTGGTGGAAGATCTCGGGGATCGTCTCGGGCTGCCACCACCCGCGCTCGAGGTAGGTCCGCACGGTGTCCTCCGGATGGCAGCGAGCGGCCTCGCTCGGCGCGCGGGAAGTGGTTGCGGAGGAGGATGTTTCGGCCATCGAGTCCCCTGGTGGTGAGTAGGTCCGGGAGTGGGCGCGCGTGGCGAGTCGGGTTCAGGTCATGCGGCGCAACACCATTGCCGAGCCCAACCCCAGCGCGGCCGGAATGGCGACCAGCGCGTATTCGCCGTCGCGGCGGCGCAATTCATCGAGGGCTTGGGTGAGGAGGATTCCGCCGGTCGCGCCGAGCGGATGGCCGACGGCGACCGCACCGCCGGACGGATTCACCCGCGCCGCGTCGAGTCCGAGTTCCCGCATAAGCACCAGCGGTGTGACGGCGAAGGATTCGTTCACTTCGATCACGTCCAGCTGCGTGGCCGATATTCCGGCCCGCTGCAAGGCCACCCGGGCCGCGCTGATCGTGGCGGTCAGCAGCGGCGACCGCACGGAGGTCTGTGCCGTGCCCACGATCTGCGCGACCGGTAACCGTCCGAGGATGTCCGCTGCCCGCCAATTGCCGAGCAGCAGTGCGGAAGCACCGTCGGCGAGTTGCGGCGCGGTGGCGATCGTGTGCAGCCCGACGGCCGGGCGACGAGCACTCGGCAGCCGACGGGCGACCCGTTCCCACGAAGGGTCTGCGCCGAACAGCGTGGGCAGGGCCGCGAAGGCCGACACGCAGGCATCCAGGCGCGCACCTTCATCGGCGGCGAGCACCGTGGTGTCGCCCTTGCGCACGGGTATCACCGAATCCGACATGGTCGCGCTCCCGGCCCGCCGATGCGAGCGCACCGCGTAGGCATCCAATTCGGCCCGCGTGATGCCGTATTCGGCCGCCGTCACATCCGCCGACACCCCGATGGTCACGAACCCCGTCCGCTCCCCCAGATCCGCGTCCAGCGCGATGGCGGGCCGATCCGCCAGCATCGGCACCCGCGACATCGACTCCACCCCACCCGCGACAACCAGATCCGCGAACCCGGCCGCCACTCGCGCAGCCCCGCTCTCCACCGCGTCCAGCCCCGAGCAACACAATCGCGAAACCACCGCGCCGGGCACCGAATCCGGCCACCCCGCCCAGAGCAGCGAGGCCCGCGCGATATCACCGCCTTGCTCACCGACAGCGGTGGAGACTCCCACGATTACGTCGTCGACCGCCGCGGGCGGGCATCCCCGTGCCTGGAGCGCCCCCAACAACTGCCCGAGCAATTCGTACGGCGGCACCTCCGCCAATGTCCCCCCGCCCTTGCGTACCCGTCCACGCGGCGACCGCACCGCGTCGTAGACGAATGCCTCACTCACCGGCGTCATCCCGCCGCTCGGCGCGTAGTCCGGCCAGGGCGTCCAGCGTTCGATGTCCCGCCGGGTCCTCGGCAGTGGTCACGGGGACGATGACGACCTCGTCGGCACCGGCCTCGGCGTATTCGGCCAGTCGGGCCGTCACCGTCGGGAGGTCGCCGAACATGCCTACTGCCGAGGGCAATTCGTTCGGGATCGCGGCGAGCACGTCGCGGGGGTGTGCGCCGCTGTGTGCCAGTTGTACTACGTCGCCGAATCCGGCCTCGGTGAACATGGTGTCGTAGCCCGGGGCACGCAGGTAGCCCACGATCCCTTGGCGAACCGTGGTGAACGCGTCGTCATCGGGGTCGACGGCCGCGATCACCCATACCGAGACGGGTGGGGCATCGCACCCCGCCTCAGCGGCGAATTCTCGTATGGCGCTTACACATCGGGCTACCTGAGCCGGTGTCACCAAGTTGAGGACAACGCGGTCGGCGCATCGTGCGGCCACCTCGAGTGCCTTGTCGCCGAAGGCCGCCACGATGATCTCGCCACCGCTGACGGGTGCGGTCGCATGGTCGGGTGCATTACCTGCGGCATCGCCTCGGCCGTGAATCGCTCCGACGCTTTCGATTCCGGCGCTTCCCACCGTCGTTCCGAGCACCGCGGTGGACAGGGTCGCGCGCAGGGCGGGTAGTCGGAGGCGGAAGCCGCGCACCCGCTCGATCAGGCCGTCGTATTCGACCTTCTCCCCGGCCAGCAGGGCTCGGACGATGCGGGTCGTCTCGTCCAAATGTCTTGCGGTGCGGTGTCGTCGGCGGCCGTGCCAGTCACGCACGACAACGGTGCTCGAGGTGCCGATCGCGATATCGACCGGCCGCCCGGTGAGAGCGGCGACGCTGGCCGCCCCCATGGCGATGGTCGCCGGGCTGCGCACGCCGATCGGAACCGGGCCTATACACAACGGGATTCGGCCCGGCGATTGCCCGATGGCGGTGGCGAGGGCGAAGGCGTCGAAGGTGGCCATCTCGCCGATCCAGAGCCGGTGATAGCCGAGTTTGTCGGCGGCCTCGGCCACCTGAAGGGCGTCGAGGGGTTCGCGGCTCTGCCAATAGGGAAGACTGACACTCACTGTGGGAAAGGTCACTCGGACAACCTATTTCACGAGACGGGGCGGGCGGCAGCCCTCATTCGATCGCCACTGACCCAGGTGGCATGGAAACCGAGGGGAACCCGAACCGGCAGACCGAGGCGGCAGACCGGACCGGCGGTGAGGTCGGCGGCGTCGTAGATCCAGACTTCACCCAGGCCGGTGTGATTGTTGTGGGCGAACATGGTGAGCCAGGCGTCGTCCTCGGCGGTGCCGCCGGGGCGCGGCACCACGGTGAGTTCACTGCCGAAGATGCCGTCGCCGAAGGGCGCGGTTTCCTTTGCGCCGGTGAGGATGTCGTACTTGATGACGGCGTCGAAGATCATGGTGCGATCCACGGACAGCCGCATTTGATACGAATACCGCCCGCGTCGACCGGTGCCGCCCTGGTCGATGGCCGGGAATTCGGTGTTCACGTCATCCATGACCTCCTCGACGGTCGCACCGGTGCGCAGGTTGAAGCGGTACTTGTGCAGCTTCGCCTCGGGCCGCAGATAGGCCAGCAGCTGGGCGAGCGGGTGGGCACGGTCGGAGACGGGGCTGGGCTCGGAGACCCGGCAGACCACCAGGACGATCTCCTCGCCCTCCTCCCAGGAGTTGACGGTGTGATAGATGTAGCCCGACTCCGCCTCGAACCACTTCGCCTGCGCCCCTTCGCCATAACGCGGCAGCACCGCAAATCGACTGGGCAGGCTCCGATCGAAGTGGATCTTGAACCGTCCGGCGGCCGCGGCGCGCGGATCGTTGTACAGCGGTAGATCCATGAGAATCGAATGGTTCTCGGTGATCGCCATATCGTGCGGCAGGCGCGGGCCGGGCAGTTCGACGCCGGTGAAGTGCGTGACCGTGCCGTCCGGGTCCGCGACACCGTAGCGCAGGTACGGCGAGTGAATGCCGTAGTCGAAGAACAGCAGCTCCTCGGTGTGCTCGTCGACCTTCGCGTGCGCCGAAACTTCCCCGCGCAGAGTGCCATTGAAGGTATCGACGCCCCGGGTCTCCAGGCTGATCGGATCCAGCGCGTACGGCTTTCCCGCGCGGTACCACAGGGCCAGCAGATTGCCGTGGTGGTAGACGAGATCGGTATTGGCGGAGTTGCGTTCGCGGCGGTCGCCGGGCGGATTGTCGTCCCACGGTTCGATCACCCCGCGCCACAAGGCCGTTCCCGCCGCGTGTTCGGCCTCGAATTCGGCGGTGCGGATGAATCGATTCCGGTAGGTCGCCCGTCCGTCCTCGAAGTGGACCGCGTGCAGCATGCCGTCGCCGTCGAACCAGTGGTAGCGGCCGAGCGGCACGAACTGCGGATTCGGTCCGTTGCGCACGTACACGCCGTCGAGATCGACAGGCAATTCCCCCTGCAGCACAGTCAGATTCGCGGCGGTTGTCTCCTCCGCCACCGGCGAGTACGGACCTTCGAGATAGGGGTTGGTGAGCGCCTGTGCGGCGGGCGCGATGAGTTCTTCATTGAGCGGCATGACAAGCCTCCAGCGACCGGGCAGGCCGCACCCGGCATCAAATCACTACAGTTAATGAAGTGATACGCGTCTCAGTCGAAGCTGTCAAGAGCCCGGCCGGTCACTGGCGGCTCGAAGCGGACGTCACGCCGGGCCAGCGTCGAGTCGCATCCGCGACAGCGCAGCGCCGGGACCAGCACCGCACCACATTCCTTGTGCCGGATGAGCAATCCCGACTCCGGCGTCTCCGGATGCGCGCGCCGCGACCACGCCAGCAGAAAGGCGAAGACCCCGAACAGCGCTCGCCCGCGCGGGGTCAATCGGTAGTCGCGCCCGCCCGCGTCCGGCCGCCGCAGAATGCCCGCCTCGACCAGCCGCGACAGCCGCTCGGTGAGGGTGGTCGGCGACATGTTCAGCGCCGCACGGAAATCCGAGAACCGCCGCACCCCGGCCAGCGCCAACCCGGTGACCGCCGCACTCCACCGGTCGCCGATGGCCTCCATGATCTCGTCGAAGCGGGCGTCACCCCGGGCGGGTCCGGCCGTGCGGCCGGAACGCCGCCGCCCGGAGGTGAGGTGCCACAACGCATCCCGATCCAGCTCCACCTCGGTGTCGTGGGTGGTGACATCGCGCCCGCAGGCCCGGCACATGACCGTCGGCGGACCGCGATGCCCGCAGTCGGTGTGGGTGAACTCCGGGAGCAGCGCCCACTCACCGGTCCACTCGCGCTGCCACGACCAGACGCAGACCAGAATCTCCCAGCTGGCCAATCCCAGGTCGGTGAGCCGATATTCGTACCGCTCCCCCGTCCCCGGCCGCGGCACCCGCTCGAGTACCCCCGCATCGACGAGCGCCGCCAGCCGCGCGGTGAGCACGGCGGGCGGCGCTCCGGTGCGGTCGGCCCACTGGGTGAACCGGCGCGCGTGGTCGACGAAGGCGTGCCGCAGGATCGTCAGCGTCAGTCGATCACCGAGCAGATCGAAGGTCGCGGCCACCGGATTCGTCACTTCAATAACTGTACTTCATCCGGGTGGTCCGGCTCCCCCGCCATGGCCGCCAGCTCACGCTGCACCGCCGCGTCGTGCTCGGCCGCCTCCTGCGCCGCCTTCTTCGGGCTCCAGTGTCCGGCCATGATGAACACGAACGGAATGAACACGATCTGCGCGATCAGGCAGATCCACCACCAGCGCTTCCACTGCTTGGGCGAATCCGCCTGCGCCTGCTGCACTTCCTGACCGTGCGCGGACAGGTAGGCCAGATCGTCGGTGGGAATGGCGCTGACGGCCTTGAGCTTCGCGCTCGCGGTGGTCAGCGCCGGGCCGGTCTGCGAGGCGATCGCCAGCTGATCGACGGGCACCTTCTCCGCGGCGGTGATGCGGGCAACGGCCTGATCGGGCGGAATCTTGAACTTTTGCGCGACCTGCCCGACCGCGCTGGCCGCGGCGGCCTGATCGTTCGGATTGGTCAGCAGCTTCACCAGCGTCGACTGATCGATGGACTGCAAGGTGGCCAACTCGTCGGGGTACTTGGCATTCAGCTCGACCGTGGTCTTCACATTCGCCGCCGACTCACCGGTCAGCTTGACCAGCGCGTCGACCTGCGCCGCCTCGTCGTTCGGATTCTTCCCCAACGCCGTCAAGGTATCCGCGCCCACGGTTTGAATCGTCTGAATCTCGTTGTGGTACTTGGCATTGATGGTCTGCAACCGAGGCCCGTAGTTCACCAGCGTGCCCGCGGCCGTCACCACGAACAGCAGTCCCAGCAACACGAACGTCACCACGGTCCGCAACGTGCCACCCCACACCGCGAGCCCGACGGCCGTCGCGGCCGGATTCCGCTTCTCCACCGTCTCGGTGAAGCTGGCCATCCAGGTGGAGTAGGCGATGCCGCTGCCGACGGCGGTGAAGCTCATGACCACCGCGAAGGTGTAGTAGTCGGTGCCGGGGTGATCGGTGTAGCTGAGGAAGACGTAGCCGCCGATGATGCTGATGACCGCGCCGAACACCATGAACGGTTTGCGCACCTTCAGCGCGTCGGACACGATCCCGGTCAGCACCAACGAGATCGCGCTCGCGATCCAATACCAGTTGCCCAGCGCGTTGGCCTGCGCGGCGGTGAAGCCGAAGTTCGTCGCCATGTAGACCGGCAGGAACGACACGATGGTGTAGAAGAACGCCAGGAAGATGGAGATGGCCAGCGCCGACCCGAGGATGTCGAGGTGCATCATCTGCCGCCACTGATTGCGTTCCAGCGCATCCACATCCAGCCCGCGCGCCCGCGCCTCCACCAGCGCCTTGTCCCGCAGCGAGACCATGATCTGATCGCGCAGCTTGGGACTCAGCTCGCGCAGCCCGATCAGGCCGACGATCGAGATCACCGTGCAGATCACACCGGAGAGCCGGTAGTGGTACTGCCAGTCGGGGTGCGCGTCGAGGGTGTGCGTGGAGATCTCGGTGGTGACCAGTGCGCCGAGCACCGGCCCGAGGGTCCAGAAACCCATGGCGGAGGCGCGATCCAGCTGCGGCGAGAAGTCGCGCACCAGCGCGGGCGTGGCCACCAGCACCGCGCCCTCGACAATGCTGATCGCGCAGTACACCGCCAGGAACGCCTCCTTGGACGTGCACTGCGGTTGCGCGAACAGCGTGAGCAGCGAGGTGATGACCGTCCCGTACGCGACGATGTTCGCCCGCCCCCACCGGTCCAGCGCCCCGGTGATCACCGAGGCCACCGCCCCGAAGGCCGCGCCGATGATGAAGATCATGACGAACCAGCGGAAGGTCAGGTGGAAGTAGGCGATCAGCTGATTGCCCACCGCGCCCGAAACGAACAGCTGGTAGTACAACGCGATCGACACGACGACAACGAGGAACAGATACCAGGAGCGTGCCGGAGTCTCCGGATAGTGCGGCAGCTTGCGCTGCCACAGCCCGGTGACCAGCGTCGGCGGGGGAAATTCCGCGGCCGGTCTGGCCGCTGTCGGAGTGCTACTCATGTCGAGACGCCTTTCTCTCCACGGCATTTCGTGCGCCCTCGACTACCCTTCGCGTCAATCGCACGAGCAACCGGGTGAAAATAGGGTAGCGGGCATGAGTGATCCGAATCACTGTTACCGAAATCAGGACTAGATGTCCGCTACTACTCCGGATTGCGGAAATAGAGAATGTTCGAGCCGTGGGCGGCCAGCGGGCCCGCTTCGGCGGCCTGGCGGATGCCGCTGCCGGGGAGGCAGGTGAGTTTGGTGAACATGGTGGTGTTGCCGAAGGCGGAGCGGACCTGGGTTTCGGAGGCGTAGTCCGCGCCGTAGTCGGAGAGGGCCTTGAAATCCAGGGGGGCCAAGGGCTTTTCGAGGGGGATTTGGGCGGCGGGGAGACCCAGGGCGGCGTATTGGGTGGCCGCGCCGCTCTCGTACCAGCACAGTTCGTAGGCCATGTTCTCGGTGGTGGTCACGCTGACCACCGGCCATTCCTGGGACAGGCGCAGGGCCAGGGGGTGGCGGCCGACCGGGGCCACCTCCCAGTTCAGGCTCTTGACCGAGACCCAGTGTTCGCAGACCTTCTCGATGAGGACCACGTCCTCGCCGAGCCGTTCGGCGGTATTGACCTCGGGTTCGGGTGTGCTCCAATGCTTTTCGGAGACACCGAGGTAGGCCGAACTCGGGACCGGCTCGGCGCCGTCGGCGGTGTAGGCGGCCAGAATGGCGGCGCGCACCAGGGTGACGGCATTGCGCGAGGAGCAGCGGACGGCCAACGCTCCGAAGGAGTTGTTGATCTCCACCGGCTTCGACGGCTGATCGGGTAGCGCGCCCGCGGCGATCGGCTTGAGGCCGACCAGCGCGAGCTGCCAGTTGATCTCCTCGATGGTGGCCAGGTCACCGGCCGTCTGATAGAGGATCTGCTGCTGGGTCAGGTAGCCCGCGCGCTCGAGGGTGGCGCATTCCAGTTTCCGCAGCGCGGTGACGGTCTTGCTGGTGAATCCGATGTCCTCGACGCGGATTTCGCGCAGCCGCTGCGTCATGCCCGGGGAGGTGACGCTCGCATAGCACTCGCGGTACATGGCCAGCGCCTGCTTGCGCTGACGGCCCACCATCAGGGTCCGCAGCAGCGTGTTCAGCGAGGCGAGGTAGCGGTTGGCCTGGTCCGGGTCGGCGGCGAAGAGTCCGGCGCGAATGCGCACGGCGTCCTCACCGGCGGCGACGGCGGCCTTGGGATCCAGGCGGCACAGCCACACGCTGCACTTGGACAGTGCGTCGGCCGACGCGCCCGCCGCCAACGGATAGTTCTGCGCCACATGCCGATACGCCTGGCAGGCATTGCGGATCGTGGAGGTCGCCAGCTCGCGATGACCGATGGTGCGGGCCGCCTGCTCGAACAGCCGCAGCGCCTCGGTCACCTCGGCCGCGAACGGCGCGGTGACGTGTCCGGCGGTGAGCCAGCGCAGTCGGATGAGCACGGCCTCCTGCGCGGGTTCGAGCGCCGAGGCCGATCGATCACGCTGTGCCGGATCGGATTTGGTGGCCATGAGGGCGCGGGCCAGTTCGCACAGCGAGGTCGCCAGGGCGAGCTCCGCTTCGGGCGTACGGTCCCGCGCGGCCCCGCGCTCCGCGGCCACCCGACGCTCGATGGCGCTGAGATCCATTGCGACCTTCAAACTCCCGTGCCCGATATCCGAACGGACGCTGTCCAACCGGACCGTGCCCGACGCTGCTCACTCACCGCACCGATCGATGGACTCCGCCATGGATCGGCCAGCTTTGTGTTTGCGCCGAGTCTGCCACAAATTGGGAGCGCGGGTCACCCGGACGGCGGTATGCCCGGATTTACGATCACCGCCGCAACTGGGGAGCGATCAACTCGATTGGGTGTAGCGCAACTGCCGGGGTTTGCTGCGGTCGTAGTCGGCGCGTCCCGAGAGGTATTGCGGCACACCCACTTCCCACCAGGCTCCGGCCTCGGTCCAGGTCGACGGGCGGGTGCGCACGACGACCACGGCGGGCCGCTGTTCGGCGGTGGCCGCGGTGCGGGCGCGGGCGTAGGCGTCGCGGAACTCGGCGAGTTCGCCCGCGGTGAACACCGAGCAGCCCAGTGCCCGGGCGTGGGCGGCGAAGTCGACGCGGGGCGGGTCGGCGTGATTGGTGCGGCAGTCGGCGTAGAAGTTGTTGAACGGGTCCGCGCCCTGGCCCTCCTGCAGGCGGGCGATGACCGCGTAACCGTCGTTGTCGCACACCACGGCGACGAAGGGGTGCCCGGCGAAGGCGGCGGAGAACAGTTCGGAATTGAGCATGAGGTACGAGCCGTCGCCGAGCAGGGTGGTGACCAGGCCGCGGGGGTGGGCCATGGCGGCACCCCAGGCTCCGGCCAGTTCGTAACCCATACAGGAGAAGCCGTATTCGACGTCCATGGTGGGCGCGCCGCCGTGGGCGCGCCAGCCGCCGACGAGTTCGCCGGGCAGGCCGCCGGAGGCGGTCATGACGTAGTCGGTGGGGCCGCTGATGTCGTTGACGACGCCGACGATCTGGGCATAGCTGGGCGGGCCGGGGGTGGGGGCGCGCAGTTTGTCGATGTGGGCGTCCCACTCGGCGCGGACCGCGGTGGCGCGGGCCGTCCAGTCGGAATCGGCCAGCCAGTCCCCTAGTTCGGGTGCGAGGTCGTGCAGGGTCGCTTCGAGGTCGTGCAGGGTTGCTTCGGCATCGCCGACGAGTGCGAGCGCACCGTGTTTGACCGCGTCGAAGCGGGCCGTATTGATATGGACGATGCGGACTTCCGGGGAGAAGACCGTCCAGGACGCTGTGGTGAAGTCCTGCAGGCGAGTGCCGATGGCGAGGACCACGTCGGCCTCGGCGGCCAGGGTGTTGGCCGAGGCCGCGCCGGTAATGCCGAGCGGGCCCGCGTACAGCGCGTGGTCGTGCGGGATGAGCGTGCGGCCCGCGGTCGTTTCGGTCACCGGGATGCCATGACGCACGGCGAATTCCAGCGCGCTGTCACCCGCGCCGGAGTAGCGGACTCCGCCGCCGAGTACGAGCAGTGGGCGTTCGGCCTCGCGCAGTATCTGTGCGGCCTCGGCGAGGGTGCGCCGATCGGGTCGCGGGCGTGGGACTCGATGCACCACCGGTTCGAACAGGGCGTCGGGGAAGTCGTAGGTCTCGGCCTGCACATCCTGTGGCAGCGCGAGCACCACGGGCCCCGCGTCGGCGGGATCGGTCAGCACCCGGGCGACCTGCGGCAGGGTCGCGATGAGTTGCTCGGGCCGGGTGATGCGGTCGAAATACCGGCTCACCGCGCGGAATGCGTCGTTCACGGTGCGCGTCGGATCGTCGAAGTGCTCGACCTGTTGCAGCACCGGATCGGGTGCGCGGCTGACGAACGTGTCGCCGGGCAACAGCAGCAGCGGCAGCCGATTCGCGTGTGCCACACCGGCGGCCGTCACCATGTTCAACGCGCCCGGACCGATGGAGGAGGTCGCGATGCCGACCTGTCGCCGCTGGGTGGCCTTGGCCAGGCCGACCGCCGCGAGGGCCATGCCCTCCTCGGTGTGCCCACGCCACACCGGGATCTCGGCGCGGCGCTCGGACAGGGCGGTGCCGAGGCCGAGCACATTGCCGTGCCCGAAGATGCCGAAAACCGCTGGGAACAACGGGACTTCGCGGCTGTCGAGGGTTTCCGCCCGCTGCGCGATCAGCCAGGACACCAGCGCTTGCGCGGTCGTGAGCTTCATACGAGCCGTCCTTCATGGGAGGTGACCGGGCACCGCGGGTCCAATGGCTCCTCCGCCCAGCCCGCCCGTACCCAGGCGTGTGCGGGGTCGTCGCAGAAGGCCATGGATCGCTGCGGCGCGGGACCGGCCAAGACGTTCAGGTAGTACATGGGGTAACCGGGGGCCGCGATACAGGGCCCGTGGTATCCGTGCGGGACAAGGAAGACGTCGCCGTCCCTCACCGCGACATTCTCATCCAGTGCGCCATCGGCGGTGTAGGTGCGATGCATGCCGAATCCCTCACGGTCCGGCGTGATTCCGTCCCGCCCCGCGATCCGGAAGTAGTAGATCTCCTCGTTCACGACCTCGCACTCGGACGCCTCGTCATGCTTGTGTGGCGGATACGAGGACCAATTCCCGTCCGGTGTAATGAGTTCGCATGCATTGAGCTTGTCGGCGTGGTCCCATACCCCCGGCGTTCCGAAGTTCGTCACCTGCCGCGTCGCCCGGCCCGCACCCCGAACCTCGACCGGAACCTCCTCGGCCGGGCCATATTTCGCCTCCAGCCGTCTCCCGCAGCGCGCCATCGGCAACGCCACCTCGATCCCACCCGCGCTGGACAACTCCACCTCGGCATCGCGCGGCACATACGCGAAATCGGTCACCCGCGTGAAAACTGAGTCCCTACCGGCAAGTTCGAACACTGCTCCATCGACCCGAACTGTGCAGGCCCCGGCCAGCGGCAAGACGAACGCCTCGAACTCCCCAGTCTCTACGATCCGCCGCTCCCCCGCTTCGAGCCGCAACACCCGCAGCCCGGTATACGCCCAGCCCGCATCCTCCGGCGTCAGCAGCACCGGATCACGCGAATCCGCCAGCGTCCCGGCGGGCCGATGCAGATCCTTCATCGCGCCGCCTCCAATACTTGCGCCGCCGCCTGTACCGCGCCCGCGACGTCGCCGTCGGGTGGGTAGAGGAGGCTGCGGCCGACCACCAGGCCGCGGGCGACGTCGTGGCGGAGCGCGCCGCCCCAGGAGGCGAGGTCGGCGTCGGGGTCGCCGGAGGGTGCGCCGCCGAGGATGAGGACCGGGAGGGTGGTGGCGTCGAGGACCGAGACCTCCTCCGGCGCGGGGATTTTCAGCCAGGTGTAGGCCGAGGTGACGCCCAGACCGGAGGCCACGGTAATGGCGCGTTGGAGGGAGGCGGCGTCCTTGTGCATGATCAGTTGGCCGGAGGTGTCGCGGGCGTAGGGCAGGGGTTCGACCATGGCCATGAGGCCGTGCTCGGCGAGTTCGGAGACGGCGCGGGCGCAGGCTTCCAGCGTGGCGATGGTGCCGGGATCCGAATCCACCAGGCGGAGCAGCATTTTGCCGCCGTCGAGGCGGTATTTGACCAGGGATTCGGCGTCGTAGCCGGTGAAGCGGTCGTCGATCTCCCAGTCGGCCCCGGCCAGGCCACCGCGGTTCATGGAGCCGATGACGATCTTGTCGTGGACGGCGTCGAGCAGCAGCAGTTCCTCGACAATGTCCGGGGAACCGAGGACCCCGTCCACGGCCGGATTGGCCAGGGCAATGAGCAGGCGTTCCAGCAGGGTGCGCCGGTCGGCCATGGCGGTGCGGTCCGCGCCGACCCCGAGCGCCCCGCGCGCCGGGTGGTCGGCGGCGACGAGGAACAGTGTTCCCCTGTCCGACAGCAGGTTCGGCCGCCGACGCCGGTCGGCGTAAGCCCGCCGCACGGCCTCGGGGTCGGTGGCGCGGGTGTGGAGCAGGTCGTACCAGCGCGCGTCGGTCAGCTGCACAGCATCTCCTCGATCTCGGCATCGGTCGGCATGGCGTCGGCGCAGGCCAGCCGCGAGGCCACCAGCGCCCCGGCGGCATTGGCGTAACTGGCCAGCCGGTGCGGGTCCCAGCCCGACAGCAGCCCGTGAATGAGCGCGCCGCCGAAACCATCGCCCGCACCGAGCCCGCACACCACTTCGACGGGGCAGGGCGGCACGGTCCAGCGCTCGGATTCGGTGGCGATGAGCACGCCCTCCGCACCGCGCTTGACCACCGCCAGCCGCACACCGCGCGCCAGCAGCCGATCCGCGGCCTCGTCCGGATCGGCGGTGCCCACGGCCACCTGCACCTCGGTGCGATTGCCCACCACCACATTCACGTGATCGACCATCCAGCCGATCTCGGCGCGCGCGGTCTCCACATCCGGCCAGAACATGGGCCGATAGTCCAGATCCAGCACGGTGTGCCCGCGCCGGGCGCGGCGTTCCAGGATCGCCCGCTGGGTGGAGCGGCCGGGCTCGGCGCTGACGCCGGTCCCGGTCACCCACAGCAGCGGCACGGAATCCACCACATCCCAGGGTGTTTCGTCCTCGGTCAGCGTGAGGTCCGGTGCGATGGGCAGCCGATAGAACAGCAGCGGCGGATCCGCCGGTGGCTTCAATTCGCAGAAGACCACCGGCGTCTGCAGCTGCGCCGCCGTGCCCACGTACCGCGCCGAAACCCCGAACCCTTCCAATGCCTCCCGCACGAAGTCCCCGAACCCGTCCGGCCCCACCTTGGTGAGCACCGCGGCGCGCCGACCCAACCGCGCCGCCGCCACCGCCACATTGGTGGCCGTCCCGCCAAGGGATTTCGCGAACGTCCGCACCTCGGCGAGCGACACCCCGCTCTGCTCGGGATAGAGATCGACACCGACCCGGCCGATCGTCAACACCTCCAACGAATTCATTTACGACACAACCCGTTCCAGTTCGTGTTGCAGCGCCTCGAGTTCCGCGCCGCCGGACATTTGGCGGGTCAGTTCGGTGAGGTCGATCTGGGATTTCTCGTAGCTGCCGAGCATGGCTCCCCGTTTGAGCAGGAGGAAGCGGTCGCCGACCGGGTAGGCGTGATGCGGGTTGTGGGTGATCAGGACGACGCCCAGGCCGCGATCGCGTGCCTGGACTACGTAGCGCAGGACCACACCGGCTTGCTTCACGCCCAGGGCCGCGGTCGGTTCGTCGAGGATGAGCACCTTGGCCCCGTAGTGCACCGCCCGGGCGATCGCCACGCACTGGCGTTGGCCGCCGGAGAGCGTGCCCACCGGCTGCTCCAGGTCGGCGATGTCGATACCCATGTCCACCAGCCCTTTTCGGGTGATGTCCTGGGCCTGCCTGCGGTCCAGCAGCTTGATCGGGCCGTAGTTCTTGGTGGGTTCCGAGCCGAGCACGAAATTGCGCCAGACGCTCATCAGCGGCACCACGGCGAGGTCCTGGTACACCGTGGCGATGCCCAGGTCCAAAGCCTCACGCGGCGAGGACAATCGCCGTGTTTCGCCCTCGATGCGCAGTTCTCCGCTGTCGTGCTGATGCACACCCGCCAGGATCTTGATCAGGGTGGATTTGCCCGCGCCGTTATCGCCGAGGACGCAGGTGACCTCGCCCGGATTCACGACCGTCGACACGTCCCGCAGCGCCACCACGCCGCCGTAACTCTTTCCGATGCCGATCGTTTCGATCAGCGGCTGTGCCTTCTGCCCGGTCTGCTCGGTCATCGGCGTACCCTTTCCGCCCGCTTCTTGAATGCGTTGTTGACCAGCACGGCCGAGAACAGCAGCACGCCCAGGAACAGCATGAACCAGTCACTGTTCCAGCCCGCCAACACGATTCCCTGCCGCGCCATGCCGAAGATGAGCGCGCCGATGGCCGCACCCACCACCGAGCCGAACCCGCCGGTGAGCAGACAGCCGCCGATCACCGCGGCGATGATGTACTGGAATTCCAGTCCCACACCCTGATTGGCCTGCACGCTGGCGAAGCGCAGCAGATTGCAGGCGCCCACGATCCAGCCCGCGAAGGCCGTCGTCATGAACAGCAGGATCTTGGTGCGGTTGGCGGGCACGCCCACCGCCCGGGCCGTGGGCAGCGAACCGCCGACCGCGAAGATCCAGTTGCCGAACCTGGTGCGCACCAACACGATCGCGGCTATGGCGGTCACCACGATCCACCACACCACCGATGCCTGGATGCTCGCGCCGCCGATCTTGGTGGTGGAGGCGAAAACCCAACCGGCGGACTGATATCCCGAAGCGCTGCGCACACCCGACACCTGCACGGTGCCGGTGGCCCAGCGGGTCACGCCCAGGTTCAAACCCTGCAAAGCCAGGAAGGTGCCCAGGGTGACGATGAAGCTCGGCAGCCCGGTCCGCATCACCACCCAGCCGTTGAGCGCGCCGACCGTGAGGGCGAAGACCAGCGAAACCGCCAGTCCCAGCCACACATTCCAGCCCGCGTGCACCGCCAGTAGTCCGGTGATCAGCGCCGTCGAGGCGGTCATGACACCGGTGGACAGGTCGAACTCGCCGCCGATCATGAGCAGCGCCACGGCCACCGCCATGATGCCCAGCGTCGAGGCGTCGTCCAACCAGGTCGAAATGCCCAGCGGCTTCACGAATTTCGAGGTGATGATGGTGAAGAAGACGAACACCACCACCGCGCCCAGCAGCGCGCCCACCTCGGGGCGGGCCACCAGCCGATTGAGAATGGCCAGCCGGTCCGGCGGCGTCGGCGTCGGTGTCGTCTCGGATGTCGTTGTCGTAGCAGTCATGTCATTCACTCCCGGCCGCTCACCGTGTGCCCTGGCCGACCAGCGCGGCAATGGCTTCCACATTGGACTTGTCCACGAACGCCGGACCCGTCTGCACCGGATGGCCGCCGCCCACGATGTTCAGGTTCGACTTGTAGAGCTTCAACATGACCACCGGCAGATACCCCTGCTCGTACTGCTGCTGATCCACCGCGAACAACAGCGATCCGGCCCGAATCGCGTTCACCACATCGGAATTCAGGTCGAAGGTGGCCACGGTGGCCTGCGAGGTGGACTCCTTCACCGCGTCCACCGCGCGGGCGGCGATCTGCGAATTGAGGGTGAGCACGGCGTCGATGGAGCGATCCGCCTCGAGCGCGCCCTTGATGCGGGACTGCACATCGGTGGGGTTGTTGATATCGACCTGCAGGGTGGTCGCGGTGCCGAAGCCCTGGGTGGCACCGGCGCAGCGCTCGTTCGCGCCGACATTCCCGGCCTCGTGAATCACGCACAGCATCTTGTGTTTTCCGGCGTCGGCGAGGCGCTTACCGGCGGATTCACCGGCCATGCGCTCACTCTGACCGACATGGCCGATGGCGCCGAACTGCACGGATTCGGCCTCGCCGGAGTTGATGGTCACCACGGGAATGCCCGCGGCGACGGCCTTTTCGACCGACGGCTTCAGCGCATCCGGATTGGCCATGGACACCACCAGGCCGTCGACGCCCTGGGCCACGGCATTGTCGATGAGCTTGGCCTGCTGGGTCGGATCGCCCGAGGAGTTGTACTCGACCCGGACGCCGAGATCCTTCCCGGCGGCCTCCGCACCGTTCTTGACCACATTCCAGAAGGCATCACCGGGCGATCCGTGGGTCACCACGGCCACGGATTTCAGGGTGCCGACCGCGGCCGGGGCAGCCTGGCCGGGTCCGGTGACATCGGCGCCCGGGCCGCTACAGGCGGACAGCACCGCCGCCGCGGCCAGCCAGGGCGCGAAGCGCAACCACCGGGGGCGGCGCGCGTGGGGATTCGCGGACATCGTCGTCTTCACCTCCCCACTAAATCCGAGCCGAGGCGAGACCGGCGTCGATCTCGGCCAGGTGTCGCAGACTTTCTCGAGCATTCGCGGTGGGAACCTCGGCGGAATCGCCGGGGGCCAGCGCGGTGTCCTGCTCGATGACGTACCAGCCGCGATAGCCGCCCGCGTGCACCTCGCGGACCAGGGCGGCGATATCGACATCGCCCGCGCCGAGCGGGACGTAGATGCCGCGGCGCACGGCCTCGCTGTATTCGATACCGCCGCTGCGCACTTCGGCGGCCAGGGCCGCGCGGACATCCTTGAGGTGAATGTGGCCGATGCGATCGGCGTGGCGGCGGGCCAGCTCGACGGGGTCGGTGCCGCCGATCAGCAGATGCCCGGTATCGAGGCAGAGGTCCAGATCGGAGTCGGCGAGGAAGCGGTCCACCTCCGCGGCCGTCTCGACATGGGTGCCCACGTGCGGGTGCAGGGCAACGCGCAGACCGTGTTCGGCGGCGATATCGCCGACCGAGGCGGCGGTGTCCACGAGGGTTCGCCATTCGTGATCGGTGAGCGGGGTGCGGGTGTCGTAGCCGTCGTGTCCGGTCGCGGCGGCCAGCACCACGATCTCGGCACCGGCGGCGGCGAACAGCGCGGCGGCGGTGCGGGCCGCGGCCAGCGCGGCGCTCGGCGCACGATGCAGCGCGAGGGCGAGGAAACCGCCGATCGGTGCAATCGCGAAGGCGCTCAGCGCTTTTCGTAGCTCGACCCGGTCCTCGGGTAGATACCCCGGGGGCCCGAATTCGGTGGCCGTGATGCCGAGGCCCGCCATCTCGGCCAGGACCGTATTCGGCTCGAGCACGTGTCCCCACCCGGGGACTTCGCAGACTCCCCAGGAGATCGGCGCGGCAGCGATACGCAGTGAATGGAGCTGTTCGGTCATCGGCACTTCCCAGACCCGTCGTTTGCCCTCTTGCGAGGCGCCCGTCATTGGAGCGCTCCAACAATGTAACCTGGCTCACTCCGGTGTCAAGAGTCCAACATGCGTTGAAAAGTGCTGCGTATTCACGGAAAACACTGCCTTCCAGCGCAAATGACAGCCCGAAGTGGCGTCCTGAATATCCGATTAGAGCGCTCTATTGCTTCGCCGCATGGCAACGCTGTAGCGTGCGACACACACCGATCCGATCACCCCGACAGCCGCGCGGAGGCGAGCATGACCCGACCGACCATGGAGGATGTCGCCGCTCGGGCGGGCGTCTCCCGGGCCCTGGTCTCGCTGGTCATGCGCAATTCGCCCAAGGTGAGCGAGCATCGGCGGCGCGCGGTGCTGGCCGCGGCCGCCGAACTCGGTTATCAGCCGCACGCCATGGCCCGCTCGTTGGCCAGCCGCACCTCCAACATTGTCGGGGTGATGGTTTCGGACCTGCGCAATCCCTTCTTCGCCGATGTCGTCGAAGGCATGGACGAGGCGGCGCAGGAGGCGGGGCTGGAACTCATCCTCAATACCGGACGCCGCAGTGCCACAAGGGAACGCACCGCCTTGGAAAGTCTGCTGGCGTTCCGGCCCGGTGGGATCATCCTGCTCTCCCCGGTGCTGCCCGCCGCCGCGATTCGCGACGCCGCCAGCCGGTGCCCGATCGTGCTGGTCTCGCGGACCTCCACCAGCCCGGCGGTCGACACCGTCAATGACGATGGCGAGCTCGGCGCCGCGCTGGCCGTGGATCACCTTGTGGCCCTGGGACATCGGCGCATCGTGCACCTCGACGGCGGCGCGGCCTTCGCGGCACCGCCGCGGCGCAAGGGCTACACCGCCGCCATGACCCGATACGGCCTCGAGCCCATGGTGATTCCGAGCGAGCACACCGACGAGGCGGGTGCGGCGGCGGTGCGCAAACTGCTGAACATCTTCTCCCCCAGCAACTTTCCCACCGCACTCGTGTGCGGCAACGATTTCAATGCCGTGGGCGCGATGGCCGCGCTCGAAGAGGCGGGTTTGCGGGTGCCGGACGATGTCTCGGTCGTCGGCTACGACAACACCTCGCTGGCGGCGCTGCGGCACGTCGCCCTCACCACCATCGATCAACCGCGGAAACGCATCGGCGCCTTGGCCGTCGAGGCGCTGAACGAACGGCTACGCGCAGAGCGCACCGATCCGCTGCGCAAACGCCTGGAGCCGTCCCTGGTCGTCCGCTCGACCACCGCCCCACCCCGCGACTGACAGGAGCCACACCATGTCCTCGACCTCGGCCGCCCCGGTCACACCCTCGGTTTGGCCGGTACCGGCCGCATCGGTACCTCCCACGCCGAAACGTTGAAAGCCCTGCCCGGCGTGGGCCGGGTCATCGTCACCGACGCCGACGCCGAACGCGCCCGCGCCACCGCCGACAAGCTGGAGGTGGAGTTCGCGCCGGATATCGAAGCGGTGTTCGCGGCCGACATCGACGGGCTGGTCATCACCACCGCCACCGACTCGCATCCGGCGCTCATCACCGCGGCCGTGGATCGCGGTATTCCGGTGTTCTGCGAGAAGCCGATCGCCGCGGACATTCTCGGGACGCTGCGGGTGGTGCAGCATGTCGAGCGGTCGAATGTGCCGGTGCAGATCGGTTTCCAGCGCCGGTTCGATGCCGGGTATCGCGCGGCGCGGGCCGCCGTCGCCGCCGGTGATCTGGGGTGGATTCACACCCTGCGTGCGACCACGCTCGATCCCGCGCCGCCGCCCCCCGAATACATTCCGCGGTCGGGCGGGCTGTTCCGGGATTGCGGTGTGCACGATTTCGACATCATTCGGTGGGTCACCGGGCGGGAGGTGGTCGAGGTGTACGCGACCGGGGCCAATCGCGGGGAGCAGTTCTTCGCCGACGCGGGGGATGTCGATACCGCCGCGGTCATTCTGCGGATGGACGACGGCTGCCTGGCCACGGTCTCGCTGACCCGCTACAACGGCGCGGGTTATGACGTGCGGCTGGAAGTGTTGGGCTCCACCGGTAATGCGATCGTCGGTCTGGACGAGCGGGCCCCGCTGCATTCGGTCGAGCCCGGCTATCCGCCCTCGGCGCTGCCCGCCTACCCGGGGTTCATGGATCGCTTCCACGGGGCCTACACCGAAGAACTCGTCACCTTCCTGGGTGTCATCACCGGTGAGATGGCCAATCCGTGCCCGCCCGCCGACGCCCTCGAGGCCTTCTACATCGCCGAAGCCTGCGAACTGTCGCGGCATCGGGGCACACCGGTTCGGCTCTCCGACATCCGCCGCTGAAACTTCGGCTACCGCGGGGCGGCCTCCGCGTTTATTCTCCGATGGCCCGGTGATCACAGCGGGACCGCCGAACGAGAGCTATTGGGATGAACGGGAATTCGATACCTCCGGGCTATCGACCGAACGATCGGCTGTGGACGCAGGACACCGAGGTGTTCGAGGCGATTCGCGACGACGAGCCGGAAATCGACGGCGGTCGCCGAAAAGGCTCGCAGGCCAGCAAATACGC
Organism: Nocardia sp. CDC160; assembly: GCF_035818795.1. Taxonomy (NCBI): domain Bacteria; kingdom Bacillati; phylum Actinomycetota; class Actinomycetes; order Mycobacteriales; family Nocardiaceae; genus Nocardia; species Nocardia sp. CDC160. The sequence continues at coordinate 483,822 of NZ_JAYKYT010000005.1, forward strand.
CATCATCGGACTGAGCGCGACCATTGTCGTGGCGGTGCTGGCCATCGGTTTCCTGCTCGTCTCCGGCCACGGTGGCTGGAACGCCGCCCCCAACGCCACCGGCCCCACCACGCCCCGCGTCGTCCTGACCCCGCCGCCGAGCTCGGCGCACGTCACCACCACGCCGAAATCCTCCGACTCCGGCTCCACCTCCGACCCCACCACCTCGGCCTCCCCCAGCTCGACCACGACAACCACCACCACGTCAATAGCCGCCCAAGCCGCCTGCGACCAACCCGGCCAAACCTCCGTCACCCCCGACGGCACCGTCCTCACCTGCGACGTGGCCGGAGACTCCCACACCCGCTGGCTCCCCGTCAGCCGCCCCTCGGTCGGCCTCCCCTGCAATACCGCCGAAGCCGGAACCTTCGCCTACTCCCCCACCGGCACCCAACTCGTCTGCACCCGCAAAGCCGGATCCACCACCCCCACCTACATCTGGGACACCCCCGCCACCCTGACGACCGGCACCCACGACCCCGGCTCCCTCTGCAACCTCAAAAAAGACGTGATCGCCAAGTCCTCCACCGGCCGAGCCGTCTACTGCCTCCCCACCTCGGGCACCAACGCCAGCAACTACCTCGGAGCCTGGCAATACGGCTCCTAACCCAAGTTGAACCCCCACCGCCCCAACAGCTTCCAGCCGCTCAGGGAGTGTCGCGCCGAGCAAGTCGAATGATCGGGATGCTGCGCCCCGCCAGCGCCGCCTGTCGCCGATAGGAGCTGTAGGCCGGAAACACCCGTTCGGCGACCGCCCAGAGCCGCCGCCGCTCGGCCTCGTCCTCTACCACGGTCGCCCGCATGGGTGTCCCGCCGAAAACGACGTCGGGATTGGCCCGAAGGTTGTAGTACCAGCCAGGATTGGTCGGACTCCCCGCATGGGATGCCACGATGACAACCCGATCGCCATCCTTGAAATAAATGACGGCGTTCCGCCGCCGAGCCTTCGTCTTGGCCCCCTCGGTCTCCAATACCGCGGTCGGAAAGACCACCGTCGTCGCCAGACGCCCACGTGTGACCCGCAACAGCACCGGATCGAGCTTCCACGCGAGGTGCCGAGAAACAAGCCGCGACCCCCGAGTAGTCGCCAACCTCGCAAACCCCCGCACAAACCAACCGGGCTGCTCGCCCCCACCGCGCTTCATTGCGCCCATCGTACGACCCACTCGAGCCGGGCATTGGAATCGCGGGATCAGCTGAGCAGTAGGCCGATTGCTAGGGCTGTCATTACCAGGGCGATGGTGGAGTCGAGGATTTTCCAGGCCTTTGGGTTGGCGAAGATGGGGGCTAGGAGGCGGGCGCCGAAGCCTAGGGAGAGGAACCAGATGAGGCTGCCTGCAATGGCTCCGGCGGTGAGGAACCAGCGGTCGGGGGTGGCGTAGGTGTTGGCGAAGGAGCCTAGGAGGACGACGGTGTCGAGGTAGGCGTGGGGGTTGAGCCAGGTGACGGCCAGGCAGGTGGCGATGGCCGCGCCGAGGGCGATGGGGGTGCCGCCGCCCGCGGAAAGGCCGGAGGCGGAGAAGGCGCGTTTGGCGGCGAGGAAGGCGTAGCCGAGGAGGAAGGCCGCGCCCGCGTATTTGGCGATGGTCATGATCATCGGGGCGGAGCCGACGATCGCGCCGAAGCCCGCGACACCCAGCGTCATCAGGATCACGTCGGAGGCGATGCAGACCGCGACCACCGGCAGGACGTGCTCACCTCGTATCCCTTGGCGCAGCACGAAGGCGTTCTGCGCGCCGATCGCCACGATGAGGGAGAGTCCGAAGCCGAGTCCTGAGATGGCCGCCAGGGCCGCCGATGATGCGTTCACCCGTCAGAAGTTAGGACAACCGTCCAGGACCAGGCCAGCTAAAGATTCTGAGGCACCATTACGATTTCTTAATATGGACCTGCAGCTCGACCAACTCCGCGCCCTCGACGCCGTCATCAGCGAGGGCACGTTCGACGCGGCCGCCCGCAAGCTCAGCGTGACCCCCTCGGCAATCAGCCAGCGCATCAAGGCGCTCGAGGATGCCGCGGGCCGGATTCTGGTGCAGCGCACCAAGCCGGTGCAGCCCACCGAATCGGGCCTCACCGTGCTGCGCCTGGCCCGCCAGATTCAGCTGCTCACCAGCGACACCGCCCGCGAACTCGGCGACGTGCATCAGCCCACCGATCGCCCGGTCGTGATTCCCATTGCCGTCAATGCGGATTCACTACAGACCTGGGTCATCGACGCCCTCGGTCGCGCGGCCGGTGGCGTCTGCTTCGAGGTCCATCGCGAGGACGAGGAGCACACCACCCGCCTGCTGCGCGACGGCACCGTCATGGCCGCCATCACCTCCACCGCGGCCCCGGTCCAGGGCTGCACGGTGCGCCGTTTGGGTGCGATGCGCTATCGACCCATGGCCGCACCGGAATTCGCGCGCACCTGGTTTCCCGACGGCGCGAACGCGAAATCCTTCGCGCACGCGCCGGTCGTCCTCTTCGACCGCAAGGATGACCTGCAGTTTCGGCTGATGCGCCACTACACCCGCAAGCCGGTCGATCCGCCGCGCCATTACATTCCCTCCTCGGCGGGATTCAATGACGCGGTCCGCGTCGGCATGGGCTGGGGCATGATCCCGGACGCCATGATTCGCCCCGAGGACAACCTGGTTCCCTTGGACGAGAAGGTATTCGTCGACGTCCCCCTCTACTGGCAGCAGTGGAAGCTGGATTCGCCCGCGCTGAGCCTGGTCGCCACGACCATTGCCGAGGCCGCCGCGCAAGCCCTCTTGTGATAGCCCACAAGCGGATTCGTTCCCTGTGACCGAAGGTAATAGATGACGTGGGCGGAGTCGGATGCCATAGTCGAGGCATTGCGGTCGGCCAGGAAGGAAATTCGTTGTCCCAAATCGTGCGCGGCGTCATCGCACGCTCCAAGAACGCTCCCGTGGAAGTCACCGATATCGTGATCCCGGACCCGGGCCCGGGGGAAGCCGTGGTGCAGGTGCAGGCCTGCGGGGTCTGCCACACCGATCTGCATTACCGCGAGGGCGGCATCAACGACGAATTCCCGTTCCTGCTCGGGCACGAGGCCGCGGGCATCGTGGAATCGGTGGGCGAGGGCGTCACCGATGTGGAGCCCGGGGATTTCGTCATTCTCAATTGGCGGGCGGTGTGCGGCTCGTGTCGCGCCTGTCGCAAGGGCAAGCCCTGGTACTGCTTCTCCACTTTCAATGCGGCACAGCCGATGACGCTGACCGACGGCACGCCGCTGACCCCGGCCCTGGGCATCGGCGCGTTCGCCGAGAAGACCCTCGTGCACGCCGGGCAGTGCACCAAGGTGGATCCGAGCGTCTCGCCCGCCGCGGCGGGTCTGCTGGGCTGCGGTGTGATGGCCGGTCTGGGTGCGGCCATCAATACCGGTGGCGTGAGCCGCGGTGACAGCGTCGCGGTGATCGGCTGCGGCGGCGTCGGCAATGCGGCCATCGCGGGCGCGAAGTTGGCGGGCGCGACCACCATCATCGCCGTCGATATCGATGAGCGAAAGCTGGAGTGGGCCACCGGATTCGGGGCCACCCACACCGTGAACGCCGCGAAAGAGGATGCGGTGGAACGGGTTCAGGAACTCACCGACGGCTTCGGCGCGGATGTGGTGATCGATGCCGTGGGCTGCCCGGAGACCTGGAAGCAGGCCTTCTACGCGCGGGACCTGGCAGGCACCGTGGTGCTGGTCGGCGTGCCGACGCCGGACATGAAGCTCGATATGCCGCTCATCGACTTCTTCTCGCGCGGTGGCGCTTTGAAGTCCTCGTGGTACGGCGACTGCCTCCCCTCGCGCGATTTCCCGTACCTCGTCGAGCTGTACAAGCAGGGCCGCCTGGATCTCGACGGATTCGTTTCCGAGACCATCGAATTGGGCGAGGTCGAACAGTCCTTCACCAAGATGCATCACGGTGATGTGCTGCGTTCGGTGGTGGTGTTCTGATGGCGCACATCGATCATGCCGTCACCGTCGGCACCTTCAGCCTCGACAACGAGACCTTCGACGTCGACAACAATGTCTGGGTCGTGGGCGACGATCTGGAGTGCGTCGTCATCGACGCCCCGCACAATGTCGAGGCCATTCTCGATGTCGTCGGCAATCGCACCGTCAAGGCCATCCTGGTGACGCACGCGCACGACGATCACATTCGGGTCGCCCCCGAATTGTCCAGGGCCACAGGCGCTCCCGTACTCATGCACCCGGACGACATGGTGCTGTGGCGGCATACGCATCCGGAGGTCGACCCGGACGGTGAGTTGGCGGACAAGCAGGTGATCGCGGTCGGCGGGACCGAATTGCACGTGCTGCACACCCCCGGGCACGCGCCGGGAGCGGTCTGCTTCTATTCGCCCGATATGGGTGCGGTCTTCACCGGCGACACGCTGTTCCAGGGCGGGCCGGGGGCGACCGGTCGGTCCTATTCCAATTACGGCACCATTGTCGAGTCGATTGCCGACCGGCTGCTCACCCTCCCACCGGAGACGCTGGTGCACACCGGCCACGGCGAATCCACCACCATCGGCGATGAGTCGCCGCAGTTGGACGAGTGGCGCAGCCGCGCCAGTTGAGGCCCTGAGCGTGGTCCGGTCCGGGGATTCGCCCCGGACCGGACCACTGTCAAATTCCCCAATCAACCCCCAAATACGGCGTGCCAGTGTCGGACACGCCGGGTTCGCCGGGTTTGCACGCTCATTCCGGGGATTTTCCCAGCGCACCCGCGCCTAGAGTTGTTCATGAAAAAGCTGACAGCCGCTCTGGCTTTGTTGTGTGTCCCCCTGCTCGCCGCGGGTTGCTCCTCGTCCAGTACCGGGTCGGTGAGCAAGAGCGACGTGCAGACCAAGGTCGGAAGCTTCTACAAGGACAAATCACACGAGGACGCCAAGAGCGTGTCCTGCGACGGGGATCTGCCCGCCAAGGTGGACGCCACCCAGACCTGCAGCGCCACCGCCGCCGACGGGCAGACGTGGCCGATCACCGCGAAGGTCACCAAGGTGGACGGCAAGGACGTCTACTACGACCTGAACTTCACCGACGACTTCGTCGCACCCGATGACGTGGCCTCCAACGTCTCGAACTTCTATCAGCAGAAGGTGGGTTCGGCCCCGAAGTCCTCCACCTGCAACGGCCTGCTGCGCGGGGCCACCGGTGCAAGCATTCGCTGTGTGATCACCGAAACCGACGGCACCCGTTGGGGTGTCACCGCCAAGACCACCAATGTCGAGGGCACGAAGGTCAATTACGACATGATCGTCGACGATCAGCCGATGCCGTAATCCCAGATGCTGGACGGGCGTCCCGGCTGGAATCTGCGGTTGTCACGGTGATGTGTTTCAATACGGCGGTTTCCAGCTTCACCCCAGGGGGATTTTCGGCCTTGTCCATGCAGGCTAATGGCATCTATTGCCGCTATTGCGGTTCCACGCCCGCGGTCGATCTCGATTTTCGCGCACACCGCGGCATGGTCTTCATCATGCAGTTCCGGAAACTGCCGGGGCCCTACTGCCGCGACTGCGGTCTGGCCTCGTTCCGGAAGATGACCGGCGACAGCCTGGTCCAGGGTTGGTGGGGTCCCATCTCCGGGTTCATCGCCAATCCGGTCACCCTGCTGATCAACCTGATCAATCGCGCGCGCCTGCAGCAGGTGGGGCCGCCGATTCCGGGTGCACCCTCGCTGCCGATGAATCCGGGGCGTCCCCTGTGGCAGCGGCCCGCGATCATCGGACTGTTCCTGCCCTTCCTCGTGCTCGGTCTGATCATCTACAGCGGCACGCACGGCAGTGGCAGCAGTTCGGCGAACAACTACCACTACTCGGGTCTGCCCTCGACCACCTACACCGTGCCGAATGTGCCGGTGATTCCGTCGATTCCGTCCGTGCCGACCACCCAGCCCGCGCACGACGCCAAGTCGGCCAAGGTCGGTGACTGCGTGTGGGACAAGAACGGTGATATCGCCAAGGACGACCACCCGAAGGTCGAGGTGGTGGCGTGCGGCGATCAGCGTGCGCAGGCGACCGTGCTGGCCAAGCCCACCGGCCCGACCGGCGATACCGAGTGCGACAACAAGTACCCGGCCACCGATGTGATCATCACGCACAAGACCAGCTTCAACGGCGGTCCGGAGATCGAGGATTTCGCGCTCTGCCTGCAACTCAAGTAGCGCTGCCGACAGCTCGAGTGATTACCGGCAGGAGGACACCGTCGCCTCGGCGAGCTCGCCGACCACATCGCCGAGCTCGCCGCGGGCCCTGAAGGCATTGAGCTGGCGTCGTGCCCCATTGCCCCGGCTCAGCAGCGCGGCCACGCCGTCGATGACGAAGTCGAGATCGTCCAATTGCTTCAGGGCGGGCCGGATTCGGTCGATGAGCCGGGTCAGCAGATCCTCGACCGGGACGGTGCTGCCGTCCACCGGGTCGATGGCGTCCCCGTCTATGCCCTGCTGCGCGGCCTTCCAATAGGCCGCGCGCAGTGTGCCGTCCGCGATGACCGGCACGGAATCGGTTGTGCGAGCGGTCATTGCGCAGGCACGCACCAGAGTGGCCAGCAGTGCGGATTCCTCCACCGTGGCGGGCACGTCGCTGACGCGCACCTCCACGGTCGGAAAAGTGTTGGAGGGCCGCACATCCCAGTAGACCATCTTGCGATCCAGGATGACGCCCAGCGACAGCATGGACTCCACGGCCGACTCGAACTCGTGCACCGACTCGAAATGCGGCGGCGGCCCCGCGCTGGGCCAGCGTCGCCAGAGAATGTTTCGCCAACTGGCATAACCGGTTTCGCCGCCGCGATAGATGGCCGAATTCGCGGTCAAGGCCAGCAGCAGCGGCAACCACGGCCGCAGGAAGTTGCTCACCCGCAGCGCGGCCGCCCGATTCGGCACCGAGACGTGCACATGGCACCCGCACAGCCCTTGCTCCCGCGCCAGCCGCCCGAAGTTCTCGGCGATCCGCTGATAGCGCGGCGTACGCGTGATCGAGAGCTCCTCGGGAACGTTCGGCGGCACCGCCGCGGCCAACAGCAGCGCGTCGTTCTTCTCCGCCGAGGCCGCCGCACCGCGCCGCAACTCCCGCAATTCCCGAAGCAGATCACCGGTATTCGTGTGCACCCGAGTATTGGTCTCGACCTGACACCGCATGATCTCCAACTGCAGATCCATGCCGAAATCCGCGGCCGTCCGCACCACATCGGCGTTTCTCCCGACAGGCGCACCGGTGCGCGGATCCACGAGGAGAAACTCCTCTTCGACACCCACGGTCGGCGGGGCTTCCACCCATCCTGTGTACCTCAAACGCCCCCGTCCAACACCTCCCGGAATGGTCTCTCCGCCTACCTCAGACGATCGCCTGTCCAATAGGCTCCGGTCGTGACTTCCGGTTCCACCTTCCGGTGCTCCTGCTGCGCGCAACCCCACGACGGACCACCGCTCGGCTATGCGGCTCCCGCGCCCGCGTATTGGCACGCCGATCTCGCACATCAGCCGGACAACATGCTCGAAGGCGAGCGGTGTGTGATTGCCGGAACGCATTTCTTCGTCCGCGCACGCCTGGTCCTGCCGATCGTGGAGACCGGTGGCGAGTTCGAGTGGGGCGTCTGGGTATCGGTCAGCGAGCAGAGCTTCGGTCGAATGTCGCAGCTGTGGGACAGGCCGGAACGAGTCGAGGAGCCACCGTATTTCGGATGGCTGGCCACCGAGCTAGCGCCCTACGAACCAACGACGTTGAACCTGAAAACCAACCTGCACACCCAACCCGTCGGCATCAGGCCACTCGTCGAACTGGAGCCGACCGACCACCCATTGGCAATCGAGCAACGCCACGGAATCACCCTCCCCCGCATCCAATCGATCGCCGAACGCCTCCTCCAACCGCCCATCCGATAGGACCGACACCAGGACGGGGACGAGGCTGGTCGTCGGCGAATACTTAATGCGGGTAGCCGATTTCGGCTATGTCCGGGTCCAGCGCGATGAGATCGACGTCAGGGTTTAGTTCAGCGACGACCGTGGGGGTCAGGGGGAGCAGGGCGTACACGTGGTGGACGGCCGCCAGGGTCGTCTCGATCTCGTAGTACTCCTGGGCCCATTCCCGGTAGGCCTCGGGCGTGCCGTCGATCAGCAGGTCGAACAAGCTATGTGCGCCGAGGTCGACGGTGGATACGGACCAGTTGGGGTCGCGGGATTCACGCCAGAAGCACACTGTGGCAAGGGGGGAACCGTCGTGGGCTGCGAAGGCGGGCTCGGTGACATAGGTGTCGAAGACGGCGGGTACGGCATCGAGTAGCTGTGGAGCATTGGGGGTTTCGTGGTTGAAACCACGGCCGTAGACACCGGCGGTGGAGAAGACGATGAACCAGTCGTCGCCAGAGCCGTTTCGCATCGAAGCCATCTCTTCGCCCTCACCCCAGCGGCAGTTGAACGAGTAGTAGCGGGCCTCCCAGTCCGGGCTGAGCACGGCATCGAGCATTGCCATTGCCCGGCACCGGTTGCGAAGGGTCGAAATGTCAGGGAGACGGTGCAGTTCGTTCACAGCGCCATCCAACACACCGCCACCGACACAGACCGCGATCTATCCGGCACCTGGGCAGGCCTCCACCCCACGAGCATGCAATTCAGCAGGCAAACGTCGAGAAGGGGCCTGCTGGAACGCATGTTCGTGGGCTTGGGTTATGCGGCCTCGGATAGGACGGTGAGGGTGGCTGCGGAGAGGGCGGTGGGGGTGGTTCCCGCCTTGTTCAGGATTTGGGATACCAGTTCGTCGTCGAGGCGCAGTAGGGCGAGGACCAGGTGTGCGGGGTGGACGCGGCGGTGGTGTAGTTCGGTCGAAACGCGTAGGGAGAGTTCGAGGGCGAGCTTGGCGGCATCGGTGAAGGGGGGTCGCTGATTGGCGGTCGAGGAGGCGCGTCGGTCGGGGGCCGAGTCCAGGGCGCCTACGCCGAAGGTTTCTTCGGCGGCTGCGCGGACCTGGTCGTAGTCGATGCCCACTGCGCGTAGTGCTTCGGGGTCGATGCCTGCAGGTGTCTGTCGGGGCGGATGGGGTAGCAGGGTGCGGATGAGCGCGGAGGTGATGCCGAGCTTGCGCAGGGCCGCGGCGGTTTCGGTTCGGACCTCGGCACATCCGAAGAGGAGGTGGCCTACGCCGATTTCGTTGGTGCCCAGTTCCTGTGCGAGATCTTGGGCCTCGACGAGGATCGCTCGTGAGGGCTCGGTGAAGAGTTCGTACATGTCCTCAGCCTCTTTTCGCTGCGGTGTCGCGCCCACCGTGCTTCTGGTGAACGGATTGTTTGGTTACGCCCAGCTCCGCTGCGATGCGAGACCATGACCAGCCCAGCTCGCGGGCTCGAGCCACCTGTAGCGCCTCCAGCTGTTCGGCGAGGCGGCGCAACGACGCCACCGCGCGCAGCCCGACAGCCGGGTCGGAGCTCCCGGCACCCGTTGCGAGATCCATCGACGAAGCCATATCGTCAGTCTATCCTGACGCACCGGATCGTCAAGACACCCTGACGAATCAACCGGCATCAGCTCGTGGGTCAGGGGTTTAGGGCGGCGGTGAGGGTGGAGAGGCAGGTGGTGCGGACTTGGTCTCGGGTGAGGGTGTTGTGTTCGAGCCATTCCAGGCAGAGGGTGTGGACGAACATGAGCCAGGCGGTCAGGATCGCGGACAGGGCTTTGCGGTCGGGGCCGGTGAGGTTGGTGGCGGCCAGCATGAGGTCGCGCATGGCGGCGTGATCGCCTAAGACGATCGCCTGGACGACCGGGTCACCGGCGAGGGCTCGGTTGGCCGCGAGGACGGTATTGCGATTCGCGGCGAAGTATTCGAGGTGGGCGTCGAGACCGGTCGCGACGAGTTCGGCCAGGGGGAGTTCGGGGTCGAGTTGGATCTGGGCCTGTAGCTGTTCGGCGGCGCGCTGGTAGATGGCGGCGAAGAGGGCGCTCTTCTTGGGGAAATGGCGGTAGAGGAGGGTTCGGGAGACTCCGGCGCGGTCGGCGACCTGGTCCATCTGCACCTGTTCGTAGGGCAGTTCGGCGAAGAGCTTCGCGCCGATGTCGAGGAGTTCGGCGCGGCGCAGTTCGGGGGTGAGGCGGCGGCGCGGTGGCATCGCTCCACGATAGTTGACGCGTGTGCACTAGCGGGCTTACGCTCGCAGGTGCCTAGTTGACACACGTACACTAGGCTCCGTCGAGCACAGTGAGGGGCCGGTTGTGAAAGCCGTATTGCGTTGGTACCTCATCATTTTCGGCATAGCCGACATCCTCATCGCCCTGGCGCATATCCTCATCGGCCCGAGCACGATCATCGGAGCGAACACCCCGAACGCGACGCTGGACGGTGACGTCCGCTTCTCGATGGTCCTGTTCCTGGCCTACGGCATCGCATGCCTGTGGGCCGCACGGGATCTGGACCGCCACGCCGGACTGATCCACCTATTGATGCTGATCTTCTTCCTCGGCGGCGTGGTGCGCCTGCTGACCGTCGCCTACGTCGGCTGGCCGCACTGGTTCTACATCGCCATGATCGCCGTCGAACTAGCGACGCCCCTGATCTATTCGGCCCTGCTGCAGAAGGTCACCGGCCGATCCATCCGCGCCGACCTGACCGAACTGACCCGCCAACCGACCCACAGCCCAACCCCAACCTCAGCAACGCACTGACCCCGCCTCCCGGCCAGATTGTCGGTGGGCTGGGTCACAATGCCGGGTATGGCATATGACGAGAAGCTGGCCGACCGGATTCGGGATGCGCTGGGCCCCGACTTGCCGCACGTGGTCGAGAAGAAGATGTTCGGGGGCTTGGCGTTCCTGGTGGGCGGAAACATGGCGGTGGCAGCCAGCGGGCAGGGCGGGTTAATGGTGCGGACGGACCCGAACACCTCCGCACCGCTCCTACGGGCAGGAGCGGTCGAACCCATGGAGATGCGCGGCAGAAAAATGCCGGGCTGGCTGCGAGTCACCAGCGAAACCGTCGCCGACGACGACGCCCTCGACGAGTGGGTCCAACGCGGCGTCGACTACGCCAAGTCCCTACCACCCAAGTAGCCAATTCGTCGCCACACGAACACGATCCCATCACCGCCCACGACGCCATCTCCGCCGGAGGCGAAGTCGTGGCGGACACTTGTTCATGATTCCGGCCGCCGGTTTGAGCACCGCTCCGGTGCAGTCGTGCCGCGATACTCGGTGGTCGGCGCGGTGCCCTCATAGATCAGCGTCGCTCTCGCGATGGTCTTTACGGTCCGTGGCCGAAGTAGGCGCAGGTGGGGCGGTAGAGATGCGGCAAATGGGTGTGGGGTGGGACACAGGGTGGGCGGGGTGTGGTTGGGTTCACTGAATAACCAAGGGGCGCAGGGGGTTTGTCGGGATCTGTCATGGCTTCTTTACGTGGCAGCACAGGGGGGGAAATGTGGGGCGGGCAGGGTGGTGAATATGAGGCAAACCGAGGTGCATGCGCTGGCGTGTGAGGTGTGTGGTCGTCTGCCCCACCCGAAGCGGACGCGGATGGCGTTGGCGAAGCTCGGGGCGGTGCTGCCGGTCGAGTTGGGGTTGCACGCGCTCGTCATTCATCTTGAATTGTCTTTTTGGGCAACGGTTTCGATTCTTGCCATTACGTCCACGATTCTCGTTATCTGGGTGGTCGAGCCCGGGGCCATGCGGTATCTGGCGCGGTGGTTGCACGGTCCGGAGTTGCGGCGTCGGCATCGGCTCGACAGTGCGGAGCAGTTGTGGCGGATTCGGGTGCGGCTGGACAACAAGCCGGGGCGGTTGGAATTGCTCGCGAAGCATTTGGCGGATCGGCGGGCCAATATTCTCGCCGTGCATGTGCATCATCTGGAGAATGGCGTGCTCGACGAGCTGGTGGTGTCCACGCCCGCCCAGGTCACCCCGCCGCGGCTGACCCATGCCATCTCCCGGGCCGGTGGCATCGCGGTCGGCATCTGGCCCGCCTCCGCGATGACACTGGTCGACGGCCAGACCCGGGCGCTGGGATTGGCGGCACGGGTGGCCGCCGATCCCGAGGAGTTGCCGCTGGTGATCGCCGAACTGCTGGGCGCGCAATATGTTCCGGACCCCGATCCCGACCGGGTCCCGGGCGGCACCCTGCTCGAGATCACCCTGCCCGACGGACCCATGACCTTCCTCCGCACCGGTGAGCCCTTCACCCCCGCCGAGATCGCCCGCGCCCATCGCCTCACCGACCTGGCCCTGGTCGCCGCCACTCAGCCCTGACCACCGGCTTCACCTCGCGTATCCCATTATTCGAGACCGCGTACCGAGACGTACAGTTTTTCGTACCGCAGAGTTTCACTTCGTGGCAGACTCCCTGATGCGCATGTCGACCGGTGCGCGCGCACAAGGGGTTGGTTGATCGATGAGTCTTCGGCGCGGCGGTGCCCGACGGGGGGATGGGGACGCGGGCGGAAATCCGCCCGCCCGCAAGGCAGTTCGTTCCGCGAAACTGGCGTCGGTGCCGCTGGCCTTCGCCGGACGGCAGGTCGCCGGGGCGAGCAAGCGGGCACTGGGACGACCGGCGGACGAGGTCGACCGCGAGATCCAGCTGCGCACCGCCGAGCACATGGCCGAGGTGCTGGGCGAATTGAAGGGCTGCGCCGCCAAACTGGGCCAGATCCTCGGCATCTACGAGCTGGGTCTGCCGCCCGACCTGGCCGAACCGTATCGAATCGCCTTGAGCCGCCTCCAGGATGCCGCCCCGCCCATGCTGCCGTGCACCGTGCACGGCGTGCTCGCGGAGTCGCTCGGCCCGGACTGGCGTGCCCACTTCCGCGAGTTCGACGACCGGCGCGCCGCCGCGGCCACCATCGGTCAGGTGCACCGGGCGATCTGGCACGACGGCCGCCCGGTGGCGGTCAAGGTCATGTACCCGGGCGCGCGGGCCGCGGTCGACAGCGATCTGCGCCAACTGCGCGGATTGGCCTGGCTGGCACCGGTCTTCCTGCCTCACGCCGACGGCCCCGCGGTGGTGGACGAACTGGCCGAATGCCTGCGCGCGGAACTCGATTTCGAGGCCGAGGCGCAGAACCAGCGCCGAATCGCCGAGGCCTATGCCGACGATCCCGATTTCCGAGTGCCGCGGGTCGTGGCGCAGCACGGCGACGTGATCGTCAGCGAATGGCTCGACGGCATCCCGCTCTCGCGCGTGATCGCCACGGGCGCACAGCAGGAACGGGACCGAGTCGGCATGCAGGTGATCCGATTCTTCTGGTCCTGCGCACCCCGCACCGGACTGCTCTACGGCGACCCGCACCCGGGCAACTTCCGCGTGCTCCCCGACGGTCGGCTGGGCGTGGTCGATTTCGGCGCCTGTCCCGCGTGGCCCCCGGCCCAGTTCCCGCTCCTGGTGCACGATATCGCCGACGCCCTGATCAATGGCGGCCCGGCAGAGCTGGACGCGGTCGCGCGCAGGCACGGATTCATCGACGGGAAGCGCGGATTGGACAGCGCCGGGCTGGCCGCCAAGCTCATGCCGTTCACCGAGATCCTGCGCGCGGACACCTTCCGCGTGGACAGCGCGTGGCTGCGCGGCCGCACGCTGGATGCCGTGAGCCCCAAGCTGAGCAATGCCTATCGACAGCTGGACGTGCCCCCGTATCTCATGCCGTTCCAGCGCGCGCTGGTCACCCTGCTCGGCCTGATCGCCCAACTCGGCACGACCGGACCCATGCGTGACGAGATCCTGCGCTGGTCACCGGAATTCCGCGAGGTCATGGAGCGCCATCGCGTCCGCACCGGCCAGCCCACGGATCTCAATGCCGTCCGCCTGCGCCGAGCGAGCACCCCGGCCAAGGGTTTCGCGGCGGGCTGACCCGCACTGAGATCACCGTTGCCCCACGGGTCTTGATCACTGTCCCAGACAGAACTACTCTGGTGGAGCGGGCGCAGCGCAGCGCCGGAATCCGCCCGGGAGGGTCCCCCGTCGTGACCAGTGCATCCAGAAACACATCGGCAGCGAAGCTTTCGGCTCCGGACCACGAGGTCGCCGTCATTGGCGCGGGACCCGGCGGAATCGCCGCCGGGGTCAAATTGAAACGAGCCGGGGTCGCCGATTTCGTCATACTGGAGCGGGCCGACGAGGTCGGCGGCAGCTGGCAGGAAAACCATTATCCGGGGCTGGAAGTCGATATTCCCTCGCTGGCCTACCAGTACTCGTTCGCGCGAAATCCCAACTGGAGCAGGCTCTTCGCGGCCGGAGCCGAAGTTCAGCGCTATCACGTGGCGGTGGCCCGGCGCTTCGGTCTGTATCCGCACATTCGATTCGGGACCGAGGTGGTCAGCGAGGAATGGGACGAGGATCAGCATTGCTGGCGACTGCATCTGGCCGACGGCACGGTCACGAGCGCACGGTTCGTGATCAGCGCGGTGGGTGCGTTCATCAGCCCGAAGCAGGATCCCGGAATTCCCGGACTCGCCGAGTATCAAGGCACAATTCAGCGTCCTTCGGACTGGGACGACGGCTATGACCTGACCGGTCGACGGGTCGCGATCATCGGGACCGGCGCGAGTTCGGTGCAGATCACCCCGTCCATCGCCGGAAAGGTCGGCCATCTGACGGTCTTCCAACGCACCCCGGTGTGGTGCCTGCCCAAGCCGAATCCGCGAATTCCCCGCGCGGTGCGCCTTGCCCTGCACGTCCCCGGTCTGACCGCCACCGTGCACGGCGCGGCCCTCGTGGCCGTCGACGCCGCGCTGCGGACCATGTCGGCCGCGCCGATGCCGGTGGTCCGACCGACCCTGCGCGCCCTGGACGCCGCGGCCATCCGCGGCTACCGCACCCTGCTGCGACTCATGGTGCGGGACCCGGAGATTCGGGAGGGCCTCACGCCCAATTACGGCCCCATCGCCAAGCGCCCGACCCTCAATACCGGCTACCTGCTGGCCTTCAACCGCGAGAACGTGGACCTGGTCACCACCCCCATCGAGCGATTCACCGCCACCGGCATCCGCACCACCGACGGCACCGAACGCGACTTCGACATGATCGTGCTGGCCACCGGCTATCACGTCTTCTCCGACCCGGAGACCTACACCCCGGGCATGGTGGTCGGACGCGAGGGCATGGATCTCGGCAAATACTTCGCCGAACAAGGTTTACAGGCCTATGAGAGCGTCGCGCTGCCCGGACTGCCGAATCGATGGACCCTGGTCGGCCCGTATTCGTGGACCGGCAGCGGCTGGCACGCCTTCGTGGAGATGACGGCCGACCATGCGGTGCGCGCGATTTCGGAGGCGCGGCGGCGCGGGGCCACCTTCGTGGCGGTCCGGCAGGAGGTGCACGACGCCTACCACCGCCGCATCTACCGCAATGGCGCGGCCATGCGCTATTACCTGAGCGAATTGAACGCGCACGTGCCGACGTACTACCGCAATTCGCAGGGCGACAGCACGTATATCCGGCCCACCGGATTCTTCTCGGCCCGCCGCGCGCATCACCGATTCCCGTTCTCGGACTACGAATTCGACCGCGTCACTGCTTGACCCCTTCCGCTCGACAAAGGAGTTGAGCCCATGTTCGAATTACCGAAATCGGTCCGCGTCGCACTGGGCGCGGCCGGATACGGCATTGGCGACCGACGCCTGGCACCGGCCGTGACGGGCAAGATCATTCTCGTGACCGGGGCGTCCTCGGGCGTCGGCCGGGCCACGGCGTGGCGATTGGCCGCCAATGGCGCGACCGTCATCGCGGTGGCCCGGCGCGCGGCTCTGCTCGAGGAATTGCGTTCCGAGACAGCCGATTTCCCGGGTTCCGTCCACCCCTATCCCACGGATCTCTCCGATCCCGACGCCTGCGCCGCGCTGATCCGGCGAGTGCTGGCCGACCACGGCCACGTCGATGTGTTCGTCAACAACGCGGGCAAATCCATACGCCGCTGGCTCTCCGACTCGCTGGACCGCTGGGACAACTTCGAGGACACCGCGCGCATCAACTATCTCGGCCCGGTGCGCCTGGTGCTGAGCCTGCTGCCGTCCATGCGGGCGCGACGGCAAGGCCACATCGTCAATATCAGCACCGCCGGTGTACATGGCCCGCCCGTCGGCTGGACGGCCTACATCGCCTCCAAGTCTGCGTTCAACTCCTGGATGCGCGGTGCCGCACCGGAATTGCGCGCCGACGGCATCACGGCAACGACAATCCACCTGCAACTCGTGCGCTCGGACATGCTGGGCCCGTACCGGATCTACCGCTATATGCCGAGCATGTCCACCGAGGAAGCCGCGAGCATGGTGTGCCGCGCGATCGTGGACCGCCCCTTGGCGATTCGGCCGTGGTGGGAGCGGGCGGCCGCGCCACTCTCGTACGCACTCGACAATTTCCCTGCGGCGCAACGCATGCTGACGCTGTACGCCCAGGCCGGGAATTGGAACAACCGGCCCGTCGACTGGGCCGGACCGATCGGGCGGGTGGAGCGCACGGCCAATCTGCTCGACGACGCGGTGACGGTCGCGGGGTGGATTCCCGCCAGTGGGGCACTGAACCTCTTGCCGCCCAGCAGGATTCCGCACCGGGCCTGGGCGCTCCGGAGCGGGATCGGGCTGTCGACCGCGCTGTCGAGCTTCGCGGCACGGTTTCCGGATCGCCCCGCCATGATCGACGACGACGGCTCCATCACCGCGGCCGAACTGGATCGGCAGGTCCTTCGTCTGGCCGCGGCGCTGCGCGCCCGCTGGGATGTGCGGCGCGGTCGGCGGGTCGGGGTGCTGTGCCGCAACCATCGCGGCTTCGTGATCGCCGCCTATGCCGCCGCGCGGCTGTCGGCGGATCTGGTCCCCTTGAACTACGGTTTCGCGGGCCCGCAGATCGGCGAGGTCCTCACCCGCGAGCGAGTGGAGGTACTGCTCTACGACGGTGAATTCCACACGCAGATAGAGAAGTCCGGCTACACCGGTCACCGCGTCGTGGTGCGGGGCGCGGCGGGCGGCCTGCCCACCGTGGCCGAATTGGTCGCGGCGGGCGGCCCGCCGGTGCGCGAGCCCGCCTCGGGCGGTTCGCTCATTCTGTTGACCGGTGGCACCACCGGCGTCCCGAAGGGCGCGCCGCGACAGTTGGGCGCGGCGGGACTCGCGCTGTCCGGACTGCATCCGCGCATGCTGTTGGCCCTCGAGGAGCTGGCCAAGGTCGAGCCCATTCCCCGGCTCGGGCATCCCATGGTCATCGCCCCGCCGCTGCATCACACCTACGGCTTCTTCGCACTGGCCGGAGCCTTCCTGCTCGGGTCGACCGCGCTGGTGCACGACAGGTTCGACGCCGAAACCGTTCTCGCCGACATCGAACGGCACAGCGTGCACATCGCCTGCCTGGTGCCGACCATGCTCAAGCGGATCATGGATCTGCCACCCCGGGATCGGCGCGGATATCACCTGGAAAGCCTGCAGATGGTGGTGTGCGGTGCCGCTCCCCTGCCGCCGTGGCTGGCCACCGCGTTCATGGACGAGTTCGGCGATGTGCTGTTCAACGGCTACGCCTCCACCGAAACCGGGGCCGGAACCATGGCCACGCCCGCGGATCTGCGCGCCGCGCCCGGAACCGTCGGGCGACCGCTCACCGGGATCGTGGACATCCGCATTGTCGACGCCGACGGCCGTCAGCTCCCGCCCGGCGTCACCGGCCGCATCATCAACAGAAACCCCAGCATGTTCCACGGCTACAGCGACGGCCGCACCAAGGACATGGTCGGAAAGTACATGGACTCCGGCGATCTCGGGCATTTCGACGCCGAGGGACGGCTGTTCGTCGACGGCCGCTCCGACGACATGATCGTCTCCGGTGGCGAGAACGTCTTCCCGCAGGAGGTCGAGGAGGCCTTGCTGGCGCATCCGGCGGTGGCCGACGCGGGGGCCATCGGGGTGCCCGACCCGGACTTCGGGCAGCGGCTGGCCGCGGCCGTGGTGCTCAAGGCCGGGTCGCGCACGAGTGCTGCCGCGCTGCAACGGCATATCAAATCCACCCTCGCCAACTACAAGGTGCCGCGCGATATCGCGTTCGTGCCCGAGTTGCCGCGCACCACCGCGGGCAAGCTGCGGCGGCAGCAACTTCCCGAGGTCATCGCGCAGGCCGTCGCGGCGACCACCGCCTTCGACACTGCGACGACCGCCGCCCTCGACAGTGATCAATCCCGGAAATGAGGCCAATCATGCCTTCCACCAATGGTTCTCGACCCGTACCGGCCCATGAGGTGGTGATTGTCGGCGCGGGTCTCGGCGGGATCGGGGCCGGTGTCGCGTTGCGGCGCATCGGGGTCGAGGATTTCGTCATCATCGACAAATGGCCCCGGGTCGGCGGGACGTGGCTGGCGAACACGTATCCCGGTGTGGCCGTGGATGTTCCGTCGCCGGTGTACAACTTCTCGTTCCAGCCGCGGTCGCGGTGGTCGCGGTTCTTCGCGCCCGGGGCGGAATTGCAGCGGTACGCCGAGGAGGTCGTGGATCGGCAGGGATTGCGGGGCAAGCTGCGTCTCGGGTCCGGGGCGGTGCGGGGCGATTTCGACGAGGAGCACGACCTGTGGCGGATCCGGCTCGAGGACGGCTCGGAGATCACGGCGCGCTATGTGATCGGCGCGGTGGGCGGGCTGGAGCAGCCGCACAATCCGGAGATTCCGGGATTCGACGACTACACCGGCAAGGTGATGCACAGTTCGCGGTGGGATCACGACTACGACTATGGCGGCAAGCGGGTGGCGGTGATCGGGACCGGGGCCACGGCGCTGCAGCTCATTCCCGAACTGGCCAAGGACGTTTCACATCTGACGGTGTATCAACGACGGGCCATCTGGATCGGACCCAAGGTGGACTTTCCCATGGGTCCGGTCGCCAACGCGATGCTGAATTTTGCGCCCTTGCAGCGGACGGTGCGGTTCCTCGGGAATGTCGGCGTGAACGCGGGATTAGGGGCCGGGCTGGCGATTTCCGACTATCCGCGGGTGACGTCGCTGGGAATGTCGGTGGCCGAGAATGCCATGAAGGCTTGGCTTTTCACCCAGGTGCGCGATCCCGAGCTGCGCAGCAAACTCACCCCCGACTATCGATTCGGATGCAAACGGCCCTCCATCTCGAACACCTATTTCAAGACCTTCACCAGGCCACACGTGGAGCTGGTGACCGATGCCATCGAGCATTTCACGCCGACCGGCATCGTCAGTGCCGACGGACGGGAGCGAGAATTCGATATGGTGGTGTGCGCCACCGGATTCAAGGTCATGGAGAAGGGCTATACGCCGCCGTACCCGATCTACGGCCGCGACGGGCTCGAGCTCGGCGAGTTCTGGGACGCCCATCGATTCCAGGCGTATCAGGGCGTCTCGGTGCCGAAGTTCCCGAACGCCTTCCTCATTGTCGGGCCCTACGCCTTCGCGCCCGGCTCCTATATTCCGCTGATCGAATCGACCTCGGCGCATGCCGCGCGGGTGATCAAGGAGGCGCGTCGCCGGGGCGCGACCCGTGTCGAGGTGCGGCAGGAGCCGCACGATCGGTATTTCGCGCGCATGGACGAGCGGGCCAAGAAGACCCACCTGTTCACCCAGGGCTGCATCACCTCGAACACCTATTACATCAACTACCAGGGCGACGGCGCGGCGTTCCGCCCCTCGACGCAACTCGAAATGTACTGGGAGAACCGGCATTTCCCCTTGGACGACTACCGGTTCACCACCGCCTCAGTCCGCGAGCTTCAGGAGGCGACCTCCTGAGAGCCGCCGAATTCGGGGACCCATTTCTCGACCAGTTCGAGGAATGGGCCCTCGGCGTCGAGTTGCGCGCAAATGCCGACAATGCCGCCGAAAACCCGGGTGAGCATGGCGTATTCGGGTTGGTCGGCCGGGGCCCGCAGGGCGCGGGCATTGACGAGGGAGATGTTCTCCGGCTCCAGTGATCGGGCCACTTCCCGCTGCAGGAATTCGCGGGTGAAGTGGAAACTATTGCCGTCGATGCGGGCGAGCACGGGATCGATGCGGCGCACAATGGGTCCCAGGTCGATGGGCGCGCCCGGCTTGACGAATCCTTCCTCCCGCAGGACCGTTTCCAGGCCGTCGTAATCCCGCGCGAGCGCGCAACGGGCCAGGCGGCCGACCGCGCGCGGAATACCGTGCGGGGTCTCGATGCACGCGCCGAAATCGATGACGCCCAACCGATTGTCGGGCCGCAGCTGGAAATTGCCCGGATGCGGGTCGCTGTGCAGGCAGCCGACGCGACTGGGTGAGCACAGGGCGAATTCGGCCAGCAGCAGCCCGGCACGATCGCGGTCGGCGCGGGCACCGTGGGCGATGATGCGGGACAGCGGGATGCCGTCCATCCACTCGGTGACCATGACCTTCGGGGCGGCGGCCACCACGCGGGGCACGAAGAATTGCGGATCGCCGCTGAATTCCTTGGCGAAGCGGCGCTGATAGGCGGCCTCGATGCGATAGTCCAGCTCGTCCTCGGTGCGGGCCAGGAATTCCTCGATGAGCTGACGGGCGTTGCTGCCCGCGAGCAGCGTATTGAACGCGCCCGAAACCATGTGCAGCATCTTCAGATCCGCGCGCAGCGATTCCTCGGCCTCGGGATACTGAACCTTCACCGCGACCTCGCGGCCGTCGTGCCAGATCGCCTTGTGCACCTGGCCGATGCTGGCGGCGGCGATCGGCTCGTCCTCGAAGCGCGCGAAACGCTTGCGCCAGCCGGTGCCCAATTGCAGGTCCAGCATGCGGTGGGTCTCGGCCACCGGCATCGGCGGGGCTTCCTGCTGCAGCCGGGTCAGGGCGTCGCGGAAGGGGTCGGCGTAGCGCGGCGGGACCCCGGCCTCGGCGACGCTGAGCGCCTGCCCGAGTTTCATGGCCCCGCCCTTGAGTTCGCCCAAGACCGCGAAGACCTGGTCGGCGGCATTGTCGAGCATCTCGTCGGTAATGGATCCGCGGTCGGCTCCGGACAGCAGGCTCTTACCGGTGGCGGCCACCCGTTGCGCCATGAGGTTCGCCGGAATGCTGGCCACCTTCGCCATGCGGGCGATGCCTTTTCTCCTGAGTCCGGCCACGTCGCCGTTCCTTCCTGCCGCGCCCCGACTGCGCTCGACCCCGTCCCAGACAGTCTAGGCGGGTTTGTGGGCGAGGTCGATCACACCGAGATCCCGATCAGGAGCGCGCGGAAGATCAGTCCTTTTCGGCCAGTGCCGCAAGCCGATCGACGGAAGCCATCAGTTTGTCCGCGGTGGTGGCGCGTGCCCGCTGCATGCGCTTCTCGTCGCGCAGGTTGGTCCAGTCGTAGGTGTGGGTGACCCGAGTCAGGTTCTCCCCCAAGGGTTCCAGCTCCCAGCGCCACAGATGCCCCGGCGGCTGCCCGCCGGGTTCCGAAGGCAGCCAGGCGATTCGCCGACCCTCCTCGAACTCCACCACGTGATTCTCGCGCACCGTGCCCTTGGTGAGCGTCATCCGAAACACGTCCCCGACCCCGCGCACCCGCTGACCCGCCTCCGCGCTGGCGAGATTGTCATTGCCGTCCCAGCTCGGCTGCTGCGCCGGATCGGCGATCAACTCGAATATCCGGTCCGCCCCCGCGGCAATCTCCCGCCCCGCCGTCGCCACCCGATCCGATTCCTCACTTTGGCTCATACCACCGATCGAACCATCCCGTCCTGCGATCGCGCTACGACCACACCCCACCTCGACCCCCGAAAACCAGGGTCCCCGAAACTCCTTGTGAAACATGGACGATTCAAAAATACTTCTCGGCCATGAACACCAAAAAGACCGTTCGCTACGCGGCGTTCGGGGCGGCACTCGCGGCGGCCGCCATCCCCTTGTCGTCCGGAACGGCCGCGGCCGCGGGCAGTATCGAGATCTGGGTGGGTCCGGGCGGCGGCGCGTACGGCTGCGAGGTCACCACGGTGGCGTGCAGCCTGACCGCCTATGTCGATGACATGTCGACCCCGGTCACCATCAGCGTCGACGGCAAAGCGCTGGCCACCGGCTCGCCCATCACGGGCCCGACCTCCCGCGGACAGTTCACGACGACGTGGACGCCGCAGGTCGCCGGTGCGCACACGGTGAGCGCGCAGCAGGGCAGCCTGAACCAGACGGTCAGCGTCCGAATCCTCGACACCAACTCGCCGGAAATGTGGATCAAGCGGGTCCAGGACTACCTGCGCGAACTCGCCTGTCAGCAGGGTGGTTCCGGCAGCGGAACCCTGCTCGGGTCCGGGGGCTGCATGAGCGGAGGCATCCATTGAGCACGATCACTCGCCGCGCCGCGATCGGCACCGCGGTGCTGGCCGCCGCGATCCCGCTGTCGAGCGGATCCGCCGACGCCGAAGCCGCCGGATTCGCCATCACCGCCATGAGCGCCAGCGCCGACATCTACGGCTGCGAACTGACCACCGAGTCCTGCCGCATCGACGTCGTCAAGCTGACCGACCTCACCACACCGATCAGCATCCAGGCCAACGGCACCATCCTCGGCACCGTCACCCCGCTCGGCACCTGCTGTTCCAGTACCGAATTGATCTGGACCCCACAGCAAGCGGGCCGCTACACCCTCTACGCCACCCAGGGCAAACAGACCGCCACCCTGGACGTCAACATCATCGACTACAACTCCACCGCGGGCGTTCTGAAGCGCTACTTCGGTATCAACACCGGCAGCTGACTCACCCGGCGGCTCGCCGAGCCGCCAATCCCGCTGCGCCGCAAGTCCGTTCAGGTTCGGCGGGAGATGATCATGAGGTATTCGCAGGGGGAGTTCGTTCGGTTGGCGAAGCCGTGGGGGGTGTCGGCTCGGAAGTAGAGGGAGTCGCCGGGGTGCAGGGTCTCGGTGACGCCGCCGATCAAGACCGTGAGGGTGCCTTTCAGGGCTATGAGTTGTTTCTCGGTGCCGGGGGGATACGCGGGCAGCAGGCCGGTGGAGATCTGCGCCGGGAGGTAGTGGAAGACCATTTCGCCCGATCCCGCGCCCGGAGCGGGTGAGACCATGTGCCGCTCGAAACCCGTTTCCGGGTCACGGAAGACGGGGCGTTCGGCCTTGCGCATGACGACGGCCGTGCCGGAGGCGGCGGCCGGTCCACCGATCAGATCCGAGAGGGATGTCTCGAGGGCGTGGGCGATTCTGGAGGCGACGCCGATGGTCGGACTCTTCTCGCCGCGTTCGACTTTGGACAGCATCGCCCGGCTGACCGACGACTGGGTCGACAGCTGTTCGAGCGTCAAACCGGCCTCCTCGCGGCGTCGCCGCACATTGCTGCCGAACGCACCGATCGTGTCGTCGCCGTGCTCTGGTTCATCCATGCCTGGAATTCTACTAAAGAAGATGTAGTCTTCTATCGGAGACGCGCGAGGCGTGTCCGCACCCGATGGAGGTTTCATGCGTTTGATCTCGAGCGGCCAGCACCACGCCCGGTTCGAATTCGGTGAGCTGCAGGTGATCTCGTTGCGCGACGGGTACATCGACATGCCGCCGACGCGACTGCGCGACGAGGCGGGGCGCGTGCTGTACCAACTGCCCGCGGTCGTGCCGCTGGTCGACGACAACCTGCGGCTGTCGGTCAACGCCTTCTACGTCACCGATGGCACGCGGTCGGTGCTCATCGACACCGGTTGTTCCGACAACTGGCACGAGCCCACCATGGGATTGATCTACGACGCGCTCGACGAAGCGGGCGTCGACCGCGCGCACATCACCGATGTGGCCATTACCCACAACCACGAAGACCATGTGAGCGGACTGATCGCGCCGGACGGTGCGCAGGCCTTCCCGAAACTCGAGCGCGTGTGGATCGGCGCGGGCGACACCTCGGTGTTCACCGGGCGGCTCGAACCGATCCGCGACCGCGTCGTACCCATCTCGGAGCGGACCGCGATCTACGACTGGACCACCGCTGTCCCGACGCCGGGCCACACACCCGGTCACACCGTCTACGAGATCGCCAGCGGCACCGGCCGTCTCCTGGTCTGGGGCGATACCGTTCACGTTCCCACGCTCCAATTCGAAAAGCCGGATGTGGCTTGGGAATTCGACAGCGACCAGTCCCAGGCCCGTGCCGCGCGAGCCGTTCTCCTCGAACAACTGGTCCAACCGGACCACTTCGTCGCCGGTGCGCACCTCGACTCCCCGGGCATTGCCCGCGTGACGCCGTCCGGCAATGGTTATGCGCTGGAATATCTCTCGTCGCCGATCGGTTGACCGGCGGTCCGGCGGGGTAGAGCGAGGATCAGCAGGGCTGCGAGGACCATGGCGGTGGCGGGCCAGAGGACGGTGAGGGGGCCGTACCGGTTGACCACCGCACCGCCGACGAGCGCGCCGAGCGCTATGGAGAGATTGAAGGTGGAGACGAACAGGGAGGAGGCGGGTTCCGGAGTAGCGGGGGCGGCGCGGAGGATGCGGGTTTGGAAGGTGACGGGGACCGCGCCGTAGCCGAGGCCCCACAGGACGAGGAGGGCGGCGGCGGTGACCGTCGAGGTGTCGAGAAGAACCAAGGATGTCGTGGCGGTGATCAGGGCGACGCCGATCGCGATCGTGGTGCCGCGCAAGGATTTCGCGACCAGGCTGCCCGCCAGGAAATTGCCGCAGATGCCCGCCACACCGAAGATCAGCAGGAGCGCGCCGGTGGCATGCTCGTCGATGCCGTGGGCGTGCAGGATCGGGCGCACGAAGGTGTAGGCCAGGAAATGGCCGGTGATCATCAGGAACGTCAGCGCGAGGGCCAGGCGCAGGGCGGCATTCGAGCGGAAAACCGTTGGGAGCTCACGGAGTTCGATTGATTGCTCGGCGGGCAGAGGTGGGAGCAGGAACACCATGCAGACCACCGACAGCAGGCCCAGCGCACCGACCGCCGCGAACGCGACACGCCAGCCGCTCAGGTCGCCGAGCAGGGTTCCGGCGGGAATGCCCAGCACCGAGGCGGTTTCGACGCCGCCGAAGATGACCGCGGTGGCCCGGCCGACCTGCCGCTCGGGCACCAGGCGAACCGCGATGCCACCGGCAATGGACCAGAAGCCACCGACGCTGAGACCGATCAGAAAACGAGCGACGAGAACCACCGCGAAACTCGTGGCGAAACCGGAGGCCAGATTGGCCGCGCCCATCAGCCCGATGAGGACGGCCAGCACGATCCGGCGATCGATGCGTCCGGTCACCACGGTAACGATCGGCGCGGAAAACGCGGCCACCAGCCCGGGAACGGTAACCATCAGCCCCGCAACGCCTTCGGACACGTGCAGCGCCGAGCCGACGGGAGTGAGCAGACCGACGGGCAACAATTCGGAGGTCATCAACGAGAAGATGCCGAGCGTCACCGCCAGGACGCCCAGCCAACCCTTGACCGGCGACCGTGCGGGAGCGATCGCGACTGAAGTAGACATGCCATGACCGTACGAGCCAAAAGACCCACTGTTATGGTGCATTTCCATGGCAGAAACATGGGCCAATTCCGAATTCGACGCGATGAAGGACGCCGCCCCCGAGGGACCGGTGGGTGCGGAGGGTGGGGCGGCGGGGGTCGATTTGTATTTGGCGGTCGCGAGCAGCGGTGGGCGGCGTGCGCAGGTGATGTCGGCGTTGCGCGAGGCCATTCGTTCTGGGCGGCTTGCGCCTGGGACGCGGTTGCCGCCGTATCGGAGTTTGGCCGCGGATCTCGGGATTGCGCGGAATACCGTGGCGGCCGCGTATGCCGAATTGGTGGAAGAGGGTTGGCTGACGGCACGGCAGGGGTCGGGCACGCGGGTGGCTCAGCGTGCGGCTGCCATGCCGGTCGAGCGCGGTGCCCCGATGCAGGTCGAGCGCACGGCCGCTATGTCGGTCGAGCGCAGTACCCCGATGCCGGTCGAGCGCACGGCCGCCATGCATGCCGATCGCAGTACCCCGAAACCGGTCGAGCGCGGCCCCTTTTCGGCGCGGCGCGGTTCGGGCCGGGTCCTGCACGATCTGCAACCCAGTTCTCCTAATGCCGCGGCCTTTCCGCGTGCCGACTGGGTTGCTTCGACCCGCCGGGCGATGGCGGCGGCTCCCAATGAGGCCTTCGGGGTGGGTGATCCGCGTGGGCGGCCGGAGTTGCGGGGCGCGGTGGCCGAATATCTGAGCCGAGCGCGCGGCGTCCGCGCCGATCCCGGGCGGATTGTGATTACGACCGGGTTCGCTCACGGGCTGCACCTCCTTGCCGACGCCCTCGACGGGCCGATCGCCATGGAGGCGTATAGCCTTCCCTATCACCGAGAGCTGCTGCGCGACAAGGGTGTTCGAACGGTTTCGATCGGCGTGGATACGCACGGGGCGGTGGTCGAGGAGCTGCGGGACAGCCCCGCCCGAGCGGTCCTCCTGACTCCCGCCCATCAGTACCCTACCGGTGGCCCCCTGCATCCGGAACGCCGTGTGGCCGTGGTCGATTGGATTCGCTCCACCGGGGCGTTCCTGCTCGAGGACGACTACGACGGCGAATTCCGTTACGACCGTGAGCCGGTGGGAGCCTTGCAGGGCTTGGATCCCGATCGCATCGTCTATCTCGGCTCCGTCAGCAAGAGCCTCTCCCCCGCCCTGCGCGTGGGCTGGATGGTGTTGCCCGACACGCTGATCGACCGGGTGCTCGCCGTCAAGGAGGACCGGGAGATGTGGGTCAGCGTGATTGCCGAGCTGACCCTCGCCGACTTCCTCTGCCGCGGGGCCTACGATCGCCACCTGCGCCGCACCCGAACCACCTACCGCCGTCGCCGCGCCCTGCTGGTCGAGACCCTCGCCCGCCGAGCGCCGCACATCCGGATCACCGGCATTGCCGCCGGATTGCACGCGGTCCTCGAACTCCCCACGGGCACAGAGGAATCCACCCTACGCGCGGCCCGCCGACTCGGCCTGGCCCTCGACGGCCTGCACCGCTACCGCCATCCGGACGCCACCGTGCCCGCACGCGACGGTCTGGTCATCGGCTACGGCACCCCGGCCGACCACGCCTTCGGCCCGGCACTCGAAGCACTCTGTCTGGCCCTCCCGCAACCCGATCGCTAATAGAATTGCTCCCCCGCCCGGGCTGTGCAGAATTAGCCCGGTGACGAATCGACAGAATGTTTCCTCGGGTGCGGTATGGGAGCCCATTGTGGGCTATTCGCGGGCGGTCCGGGTCGGGCAATGGGTGTCGGTCGCCGGGACCACCGCCGCGGCACCGGACGGCGGGGCCGTGGGCGGGGACGATATCGCCGAACAGACACGGGAGGCGCTGCGGCGGATCGCGGCGGCGCTCGCCGAGGTGGGAGCCGGTGTCGAGAACGTGGTGCGGACACGGATTTTCGTCACCGACATCAGCCGATGGGAAGAGGTCGGGAAGGCGCACGGTGAGGTGTTCGCCGACATCCGTCCCGCCGCGTCGATGATCGGCGTCAGTCAATTGATCGATCCGGCCCTGCTGGTCGAGATCGAAGCCGATGCGGTCGTGCCCGAAATCGATTAATCAGTGGGCCTGCGCGCGTAGCGATTCGATGCGATAGCGGAGGTGGTCGAGGAGCTTTTCGGGATCGTCGAAATCGGCGGGATCGATGGGCGTGCCGAAGTGCACGATGACCGGATGGCGGCGGTTGAAGGCGGGTCCGTCGCCCCGGGCGCGGCGCGGCGGGAGGACTCCGTCGGTGCCGGTGGTGGCGACGGGAACGATGGGAACGCCGGTCGCCAAGGCGAGTGTGGCCACGCCGGGTTTGTACGGCTCGGATTCGCCCGGGGCGACCAGGCGGCCCTCGGGGTAGATGATCAGGACGCCGCCGTGCCGGAGGACCTGTTCGGCCTGTGTCAGTGCGGTGCGGCCGGATTCGGGGTCGCGGCGGATTACCGGGATTTGGCCCAGGCGACGGACCAGCCAGCCGACGACCGGCCAGGTCCACAGTTCGGCCATGGCGATGGCGATCGCGCGGCGGCGCAGCGCACCCCAGAGGAAAACGGCGTCGAGCATGGAGATGTGGTTGCTCGCCACAATGACCGGGCCGGTCGCGGGAACGCGATCACGCCCGATGACGGTGACATCCACAAAATTGGACCAGGCCAGCGTGCGCAGCAGGCGGCGGACCAGGTGGGTTGTCAACCAAGCTCGCTTGCCCAGACCCCTTGGGCGGCGGGTGGATTCGGTCATCATGCTCCATTCGGCGGTGCGGCAACGGGATTCATCTTCGTCGCGCGTCCGCCGATCCGGCAGCGCAAAACTACTCGAGCCTACGAAGGTTCGAGAGCGTGGTGCCCGAGAGCGGTTAGTCCGCTTCGGGTTCGGGGGCGGTTCGGGTCCACGGGCCGCCCCGGGACTCACGGGTCGCGTGCTCGCCGGGTTGCAGATTCGCGACATCCATGAGGGTGGGGTCCTCGTCAATGGCGTGATACAGGTGGCCGATGTGGCCTTCACTACCGGCGTCGGTAGGCCCGATCAGCTGCCACAGGTCGTCGTCATCGTCATTGCTGACCAACAGGATCGGCTCCTGCTGCTCGAAGACCTCGGGCGTCTGAATACACCGGGTTCCCAGCAGCCAGTGGCGCATCCACCACGCGCGCGGATCGTTCTGCATCACATTGTCGACCACCCACCAGATGAATGGGAGATCCTGGTGCGCGCGGGCTTCGTCACGGGTCAGGTCGGGTCCGCCCTGCGGCACCTGCTCGAACGGATCGTCTACCAGCGAGAATGCATGCGCGTCGTCATGCTCGAACACCACGGCGTGGAAGGTCGCACCACCCGGATTCCCCACCCCGATACCCACACTGAACCGCCCAACATGCGGATCCCCGCCCGTCGTCCAGCCGAACGCGTACGACGCGAGTTCCCCATTCGGCCCGATGAACTCACCGAAAGCCCGCCTGTCCATCCCGGTCACGTCCGCCGTCGGAACCTCGATCAGCTTGCCCGGAATCACTTGCACATCCACCAGCGAACCCTAACCGAGACAACGCCGTGGGTCCCCGCGTCGGGGTCGGCGCGGGGACCCGGGGGCGGGGCGGCTACTCGCAGAGTGGGGCGGGATCGGTGGAGCTGTTGGGCAAGCCGTTCTGGTCAACGCCGCCTTGACCGTGCGGGCCGAGGGTGCCGTCGGGGTTGGCACCGGTGCCGCCCGACGAGCCGCCGACCCCCTTCCCGGCCCCGACACCGCCACCTCCATTGGTTTGGCAGCCGCCGGTTGGGGTGTAGCCGTCCTGACCGAAGCCCGCGAGCGCGGGCGCCGCACCACTGAATGTGGCGGCGAGGACGACCGCCAGTCCGATGGCGAATTTGCGAATCATGATGTCCGCCTTCCTGGGACCGTGGACATCTCCGAGCGAGATGCGCCCGGATCACGAGACCCAATCCACCCCCGGTTCGCCACCCCGCCCCGCCGTCATCCTTCCGTCACACCTGATCGAGAATGCGACCGCCGACGCCACCACGGGCTAACGGTTCCGTCGCCCGGCTCGTTGTCGCGCGGCCATCCGCACCCGACGTGTGCGGCCCTGGTCAGCGAGCAGGTCGAGAACGACCGAGGAGTCCAGGTCCCGATTGACGCTCCGGTAAGGAAAACAAGATCGCGCCATCCGAATTCTCGGTATGGATACCCATGTCCGCCAAGATTTTTGCGGCGCGATCGACGTGTGCTTCCGTTGGCACCACGCCCGCCCGGCCGTCGATGTCTTCGCAGGAGCAGACGGTGTCGCAGCCGTGCTCCCATAGCGCGGTGACGATGTCGGCGAGGGCGGTGTCGACGCAGGCTTGTTTGTCGGCTACGCGGATGTGCTGTTGGTGGTGGCGCACGGCTACCAGGCCGCCGTTGACGAGTTCGCAATGGGCGCAGAGGGGATAGGGACCCAGGACCACCTTTCCGGCCTGCTCCAATCGGTCCAGGAACAAGTCTCGGTTGTTGGTCGCCGCGCGCACGTGCTCGACGAACGAGCCTGGCCGTTCGTCCTCGAGGCGCTGGTAGAGCTGCAGGGCTTCGTCGGTGGCGCGCAAGGCGTCCGTGAGGCGGTCCGCGTCGTCGGCGTAGACGCCCAGCTGGTGCATCGCCGCGGCCAAGGAGCGGTTGTAGTCGGGCCGACGGGCGGTGAGACGCCGCAGGATTCGTACGAGTTCCATGCCGAGCGATAGGGCCTCGTGCGGGTTGCCGTGGGCGTTGAGGGCTCGGGCGAGGGTGTCGAGTGCGACCAGCAGGGCGGGCCCGAATCGCCGCGGGTTGTCCGTGAGATGGTCGCGGCACAGTGCGAGTGCCTCGCGTGCGCTGGCCAGGGCCTCGGGTTCGCTGCCCAGGCTTTGCAGGATGTCGGCGCGCACGCAGAGGGCGATCACCAACTCGGCGCGGTAGCGGCCGCGCCGGGCCGAGATTCGGCGGCGACAGATCCGCACCGACTCGTCGACGGCGGCCAGGGCTTCCGTTTGCTGTCCCGCTTCGAGCTGACAGCGCGCCAAGATTCGCAGCGCCCCGGCCAGACTCGCTCGAGTGCCGGGTGTGACCGCGCCCAGACTCCGGATGATTTGGACGGTGTACGTCATGGTTTCCAGATCGCTCTTACTCTCACGAATGAGGCTCGTGATCCAGAGAGTTCGTCGGCGCATCACGGTGCTCCCCCCTTTGTTCCCATTGTGCCCGCGCCGGATGAGGATTTCGTGAGGCGCTGGACAAGGCGGCGAACCAGGCCATATAGCTGATAGCTATCGCGACATTTCGGGCGTAGCGTTGGTGTTGCCACGGTCGTGGCGAACCCGGAGAACAATAGATAAAGGCTCGTGTGCTGCCATGTCTGGACGCTGGTGGCGTAATACCGTATTGCAACAACTGTTTCGATCGCCCGGAAGCGCGGCGGTCGTCTTTCTGGCCCTCGACGACGGCGATGAGGTCATTACCTTTCCCAGACTCAACTGGGGCGTGGTGGCGACCGCCTTCGCCCTGATCCTCGGTCTGGCCATCGGACTCATGGTGTTGGTGAGCTCGGCGCATTTCGATGCGCCGCAGACGCCGACACCGACCCCACCGGCGGCGTGTGACCCGTTCTGCCCGACGCCGACCTAGCCGCGACTCGGGAACGTGAGGGTGAAAGTGGTGCCGCCCGCGGTCGATTCGACCGTGGGGGTGGCGTCGTGGAGCGCGGCGACCTGGGACACGATCGCGAGTCCCAGGCCGTGCCCGGGAGTCGAGCGCGCCGAGGGGGAACGGTAGAAGCGGTCGAAGATGTGCGGGAGATCCTCGGCCGAGATGCCCGGGCCCGCATCGCGCACGGCGAGCTCGTGGTCGGCGACGGTGACGTGGACCGTGCCCTCGGCCGGGCTGAATTTCGCGGCATTGTCGAGCAGATTGGTGATCGCCCGCGACAATCGGGCCGGTGCGCCCGCCACGGTGACGGGGTGCAGATCGGCGTCGAAGGTGATTGCGGGCCAATGCCTTCGGGCGACGGCCAGGCATTCGGCGGCGAGCAGATCCAGGCGCAGATCCTCGAGGGATTCCCGCGCCGCGTCCGGCTCGTCGGCGCGCGCGAGGTCGATGAGATCGGTCACCAAACCCGACAACTCCTCGGACTGCACGCGCAACGCCGACACCGTCTCATCGAGGTCTGCGGCCGACATCCGATCGGCGCGGCGCAGCAGATCGATATTGGTGCGCAATGCCGTGAGCGGCGTACGCAATTCGTGCGAGGCGTCGGCGACCAGACGCTGCTGGGCGGCGCGGGAATCCCGTTCGGCGGTGAGCGCCGCGTCGAGTTCATCGAGCATGGTGTTGACGCTGACCGCGAGCCGCGCCACTTCATCGGATCCGGTGACGGTGATGTGTTGTTTGGGATCCCTTGTGCGGGCGACCCTTTCGGCCGCCTCGGTGAGCGTCGCCACGGGCGCGAGGGCACGCCGAGCCAGCACGGTGCTGAGGAGCGCGGCGAGCACCAGCCCCGCGCCCGCCGCCGCGAGCAGCGCGATGCCGACCCGGCGCTGTCCGGTGTCGACGGTGTCGGAGCGCTGGGCCACCTGCACCGCGCTGCCCGGCCGCAACTGCGTCGTGTACATCCGCATGCGATACCCGTCGAGGGTGAAGTCGGTGAAGAAGGCGTCGGTGGATCCCGCTGCCACAGCGCGGGTTTCGGCATCGACGGGCAGGGAGTAGTCGGGCAGATGCTCGGATTCGATGCGGCCGTCCGCCGCCACCACCTGCACACAGCTGGGCGCGGCCAGATATTGACACGGCCCCGAGATCGCCGCGACCGACGGCTCCGCCGGAAACTGCCGGGCGATCCGCGTGGCCTGGCGACGCAAACCCAGATCGAGGCTGCTGTTCAGTTCGTGCCCGACCACCACGTAGGCGGCCGTCGCCATCCCGGCCAATGCCAAACCCATTGCCAGCACAAAGAATACGGCGATCCGCCCGCGCAATCCGAGACGATCCCACACCCGCCTCACGACGGCCCCAACCGATATCCCACCCCGCGCACGGTGTGAATCAGCGCCGTCTCCCCCTCCACTTCGAGCTTGCGCCGCAAATACCGGATGTACACCTCCAGCGAATTCGACGTCTGCTGACCCCACACCCGCTCGATCAGCGTCTCGCGCGGCAAGGCCTGCCCGGCATTGCGCAACAGCACCTCCAGCAGCGCGAATTCGGTTCGGCTGAGGTCGATCTCGCGGTTCCCGCGCCGCACGGTGTGCGCGGTGGTGTCCAGCACCAGATCTCCGGCCGAGAGCACCGCCCCGTCCTCGGGGTAGGTGCGCCGCACCAGCGCGCGCACGCGGGCCAGCAACTCGTCGAGATCGAATGGCTTGACCAGATAGTCGTCGGCCCCGGCGTCGAGCCCCTCGATCCGATCGGCCACCGCGTCGCGCGCGGTGAGCATGAGGATCGGCGTGCGGTCGCCGCGCCCGCGCAGGGTGCGGCAGGTGGCCAGCCCGTCCATGAACGGCATGAGCACATCGAGCACCACGACCTCCGGCTGCCAGCGGGCAACCTCGGTGAGCGCGGTCGCGCCATCGCCGACGCCCCGGGTCTCATAGCCCTCGGTGGCGAGGGCGCGCACCACTGCGTCCCGCACCGCGGCTTCGTCGTCGACTACCAGTACACGCACCACACGGATCATACGGACGACACCACCTGGGATTTCTCATCCAACTCTCATATCGGTCCGCGAGCGTGGCGGCCATGAGACTTCGGATACCGCATCGCACCCCGGCCGTCCTGGCCATTCTCGGGGTGGCCGCCGCCGGACTCACGGCCTGCGGGAAGGACGCGACCGCACCGACGCCGACCATTGACGGCAATTACGTGGCTATCCCGATGGGCGGCGGCACGGCTCGGGTCGACACCAAAACCCTGGGTGTCACCGCGAACGCCGACGGCAAGTCCTATGAGCTCTCCGCACCGGCGGGCGACGCTCTCGGCGCGACCGGCCCGGTGCGCGTCACCGGCGCGACGGCGACCTGGTCGTATCCGGATCGGGCGCTGACCGTCTCCGCCACCGCGGAGGACGGTCGTCTGCGCGTCACCGTCCACAGCGACCGCGACGGCTCCCTGCGATGGCCCGTCACCGGCACCGACGCGGCGAGCTCGGCCCTGCAACTCCCGCGCGGCGAGGGCCTGTCCCTCCCGGTCCGCGACCCGTTCTGGAATGGCCCCGACACCGGTCTGATCGGCGAATCCCTTCCGCTCTCCTCCGCTTTGACCATGCCGTTCTGGGGTTACCGCGTGGGCGATCGCGGCGTCGGCTACATCGTGCCCACCGATATCGGCAGCAGCGTCACGGTGAATTCGGAGGGCGGCAGGCTGATCGCCGACGCCACCCACGATTTCGCCGCTCGCGCGGGCACCAGCGACTACACCGTCGACTTCGCCCTCACCGACGCCTCCCCCGTCGCGGCCGCCAAGGATTACCGCGCCTGGCTCATCCGGCACGGCGAATTCCGTTCCCTGCACGACAAGATCGACCAGAACCCCGAGATCGCCCGGCTCCTCGGCGCTTTCCACGCGTACCTGTGGGGCGAGGCTCGCACTCCCGAGGCCATCGCGCAGATGAAGACTCTCGGCCTGTCGAAGATGTGGCTCGGCTACGACTCCGGCAACGACCCGATGTCCGAGGCGGCCGTCACCGCGGCGAAGAACGCGGGATACCTTGCGGGCCCCTACGATTCGTGGGCCAATGCCCAGGATCCCGCCACCGCGGACAATCCGTCCTCCCGCTGGCTGGGCACCGTGTGGCCCGACGGCTGCGTCCACGACGCGAAGGGCACCCCGGAGACCGGCTTCGGCAATCGCGGCTGCTACCTGAGTTCTCAAGCGCTGAACCAGGATCCGGCGCTCTACCGGGACCGCTACGCCGCCATGACCGCCAATGGCGCGAACAGCTACTTCCTCGACGTCGACGCCGCGGGCGAGTTCTTCGACGACGCCACCCCCGCCCATCCCATGACGCAGCGGCAAGACCGCGACAATCGCCTGGCCCGCATGCGCTGGCTGTCCGAGGACCGCAAGACGGTCCTGGGTTCGGAGGCCGCGGGCTCCTGGGCGGCCCCGGTCCTGGCCTTCGATCACGGTGCCCAGAACCCGATTTCGGATCGCCTGTGGACGCTGCAGCGCGACCGTCAGGCCTGGGGTGCCTGGTATCCCGATACCGCGCCCAAGGTGTTCTTCCAGCCGGTGGATCTGCCCGCCGATCTGATCACCGCCATGTTCGATCCGGTGTACCGGGTGCCGCTCTACGAGACCGTCCTGCACGACTCGCTGGTCAATGTCGATCGCTGGGAGCTGTCGTATTACAAACTGCCGCAGCAGGAGACGATGCGGGCGCTGACCGCCATGCTCAACAACACCCCGCTCAACTTCGTGTTGGACGGCAAGACGCTGCAAGAGCACGGCCCCGAAATGGCCCGGCTGCAACAGTTCTTCGCACCCCTGCACGAGCGGGCGGCCACCCTGCCCATGAGCGATTTCCGCTGGCTCAGCGACGATCACCTGGTGCAGCGCAGCGTCTTCGGCGACGGTGAGCTCACGGTCACGGCCAACTTCGGCACCGCCGACTACCACGGCCTGCCCGGCGGCTGCGTCGACGCCCAGTTGAAGGGCGACGCCAGCCCCCGACGCCTCTGCCCCGCCCAATGAAATCCGGCACTCTCGTATTCGTCGCCGCCGCAGCACTTCTCACGGTGCTGCTGGCCGCGCACGACCGGATACCCGATGCCTTCGGCCTGGGTGTCGCCCTCGATACCGCCGCGCCGTGGCTCATCGCCCCGGTCCCGGTCCTCGCGGTGGTGGCGGTGCTGTGTCGCCGCCCGGCGGGTGCCGCGGCGTTCATCGCACCGCTGCTGGTGTGGGCCTACACCTTCGGTTCCTGGTGGGCGCCGACGGCCGCGGCCACCGCACCGTCGTCGTCGGGCACAGTGAAGGTCGTCTCGCAGAACCTCTTCGCCGACAACCCTTCCCCCGTGTCCACCGCCCGTGCCCTCGTGGCCACCAACGCGGACCTGATTGCCGTCCAGGAGTTCGCCGGTGCCGACCGCCCGCCGATTCAGCGCATCCTCGATGCCGCCTACCCCTATCACGAGGAGCGCGGCACGGTGGCCCTGTGGAGCCGCTATCCGACCTCCGACACCACCACCGCCGATGTCGGCATCGGCTGGCAGCGCGGGCTGCGCACCCACGTCGATACCCCGTACGGCGATCTGGTGGTCTACGTGGTGCACCTGCCCTCGATCCGCCCGGCCGACACCGCCACCCGCAACGAGGGCCTGAAAGTCCTATCGCGCCAACTGAGCACCGAGCGGGCACCGCACGTGCTCGTGGCGGGCGACTTCAATACCGCGACCACCGACCGCCACTGGGCATCGTTCGCCCCCGGCTACACCGACGCCCAGCTCATCCCGGGTTCGGGACCCGGAT
Organism: Nocardia sp. CDC160; assembly: GCF_035818795.1. NCBI lineage: Bacteria > Bacillati > Actinomycetota > Actinomycetes > Mycobacteriales > Nocardiaceae > Nocardia > Nocardia sp. CDC160. The sequence goes on from NZ_JAYKYT010000005.1 coordinate 519,661, forward strand.
TCACCTGGCCCAGCACCTTTCCCCTCGCCCGCCTGGATCACCTGCTCGTGCGCGGTCTGCACCCCGTGACGGCCTCGGTTCAGCGCGTCCCCGGCCCGGATCACCGCGCCCCGACCGCGACCGTCGCCTTCCCGCGACGCTGACCCCGGCGCATACTCCCGTAGGTAGTGAAAACGGCGGTATGAAGAACAGGGTGGTGCGAGATGGCTCAGTGCGACTTGGTCATTCGCGGCGGCACGGTATTCGACGGGACCGGGAGACCGGGCGTGCGGGCCGATGTCGGGGTCAGCGACGGCAAGGTCGCCGCCATCGGCGCGGACCTGCCCGAGGGGGTGCGCACGATCGACGCCGTCGACAAGTGGGTGCTGCCCGGCATGCTCGATGTGCACACCCACTACGACGCCGAAGTGCTCGGCAATCCCGGCCTGGGCGAATCCGTCCGGCACGGTGTGACCTCGGTGGTGCTGGGCAACTGCTCGCTGTCCACGGTGTACTCCGAGGCCGAGGACTGCGCCGACCTGTTCGCGCGCGTGGAGGCCCTGCCGTGGGACGCGGTGCACGGGGCGGTCAAGGAGCACAAGGATTGGGACGGCCCGCACACCTACGCGAAGGCCATCGCCGATCGCCCGCTCGGCGCGAATGTGGCCGCGTTCCTGGGCCATTCGGACATGCGCGTCACGGTCATGGGCCTGGCCCGCGCCGTCGACGCCCACGCCGCGCCGACCGACGCCGAGCTGAAACGCATGTGCGCCATGCTCGAGGAGGCCCTCGACGCCGGATTCCTCGGCCTGTCCACCATCCGCAGCTCGTTCTCCAAGCTGGAGGGCGTGCGTTTCCCGACCCGCCAGCTGCCGTCCACGTACGCGACCTGGCGCGAATACCGGGCCCTCAACGCGATTCTGCGCCGCCGCGGCCGGGTGCATCAGAGCACCCCGAACCTGACCTCCCGCGCCGAGATCGGCCGCTACTTCGCCGAGAGCGCCGGGCGAATCCGCAAGCCGCTCAAGACAACTCTCATCGCGGGCATGGACGTCAAGGCCGATCGCACCACCGCGCGGGCCGCGACCGCGGCCGCCTGGATCGCGAATACCGTTGGCGGAGCCCAGTTCCGGTGGCAGCATCTGCCGGTGCCGTTCGAGGTGTACGCCGACGGCGTCGATCTGGTGGTGTTCGAGGAATTCGGCTCCGGTGTCGCCGCGCTCAATATTCGCGATGTCATGAAGCGCGGCGAACTGCTGGCCGACGAGGGCTACCGCCGACAGTTCCGCAAGGACCTGGCCAAGAAATACGGTCCGCGCGTATGGAATCGGGACCTCTACGACGCGGTCATCGTGTCCTGCCCGGAAAAGGAGGTCGAGGGCAAGTCGTTCGGGGCGGTCGCCGACGAGCGCGGCATCGATCCGGCCGACGCCCTGCTGGATCTGGCCGTCGCGCACGGTGCGCGGCTGCGCTGGCGCACGGTCATCGCCAATGACCGCGAGGAGGTCCTGGACCGGCTCCAGCGCTCACCGGTCATGCAGGTCGGTTTCGCCGATTCCGGTGCGCACCTGCGCAATATGGCCTTCTACAACTTCGGCCTGCGGCTGCTCGAACGCGCGCACCGGCGCGGGTTCCTGCCGATCGAGGCCGCCATTCACCGTGTCACCGGCGAACTCGCCGACTGGTACGGCCTGGACGCGGGCCGACTCGCGGTCGGGGCGCGCGCCGATATCGCCGTGGTCGACCCCGCGGGTTTCGACGGATCCAGCAGCGAATACGCCGAAGCCCCGTTCCCGGGTGTCCCGGGCCTGAATCGGATGGTCAATCGCAATGATCGCGCGGTGGCCGCCACCGTTGTGGGCGGCCACCCGGTCTACGAATACGGTGAATTCACACCGGGATTCGGCACCACACTGCACGCAGGCACGTTCCTGACCGCCACCAGTTGATCACACCGGTTCCGGCACCCGGGCCCGCAGCCCGCGGGCCCGGTATTCCTGTGGCGGACAACCCTTCCACCGCCGGAACGCGCGAATGAAGGAGGCGGCCTCGGCGTACCCGAGCCGGGCCGCCACCTGCTCGGTGGTCATATCGGTGTGGTCGAGCAATTCCTCCGACAGGGCCTGGCGCACCTCGTCCAGCAGCGCCCGGAACGAGGTGCCCTCCTCGTGCAACCGCCGCGACAGGGTGCGCGGGCTCACGAAAAGCTCGGCCGCGACCTCGGATTGATCGGGAATCTCCCCCGGATTGCGCACCAGCAGATCCCGCACCGCACCCGCCACCCCCGAGCGGGCGTGCCGCCGCGCCAACAGATCCCGGCACATCTGCTCGCAATTGCGCCGCGCCCACTCATTGGCCTGCGGCAGCGGCACATCCAGATACGCGGCGTCGAAGACCAGTTCGTGCTCGACCGCGCCGAAGCACGGTTCGAGCCCGAACACCGACCGGTAGCGCGCGGTATCGGTCGGCGACGCGTGCCGGAAACTCAAGCGCCGCACGGGAACTCCCACCGAGAACAGCTCCCGCCCGATCATCTGGATGCCGGTCATGACCCGCTCGGCCAGGAAGGCCCGCACGTCCTCGGGCACTTCGTGATCATCGAAGCGCAGCACCCCTTCGCCGCCGACCTCCACGAAACTCAACTGCCCGAACGCGAAGGCCAGCTCCACGTACCGCAGTGCCACCTCCACCGCGTCGCGCAGCGTCCGGCTGGCCAGCAGCGCCAATCCCCACGGCCCGTACACCGAAATGTGATACCGACTGCCCGCCTCCACCCCGAGCCCCGGCTCATCCCCGAAGCGCGCGAGCAGATTCCGCACCACGGCGAGTTCCTGCCGGGCGGTGACTTCGGTATTCGCGTCGGCCACGGCCGACGGCGAGAGTCCGGCCCCCGCCAGACAATCCCCCGTCCGCATTCCCCGTTCCTCCGCGAGCTGCGTCATGATGTGCACGCTGGAGGTATTCCTGGCTAGATCCCAGTCGAACATGTACGCGGTCCTCTTCGACTTCTCCCGACCCTCATCTGTTCCCCATCGGGTTGGCGAAACATATCAACGGCAGACCACCCGGTGTGGCGCATCGGACAGATTCGTCACGTAACGGCCGCGCGGTCAGCGCGATTCATGTAGGTCGGCCCGGACGACCAGCAATCGAGGTCACGCCACCATGAGTTCCACCGCCTTCCTGCTCATTCCCGCATTGGCGGTGCCCGCGTTCGGCCTCGGCATCTGGCTCGGCGTCCGCTCGGTAACCAGCGAATCCGCGGCCGAACGCCGACAGGCACGCTGCACCCCCGCGGCACCCGCACGCCGCACCCGATAACGTGCTGCCATGAGCAGTACAACGACTCGCACCGTTCTGGTCACCGGCGCGTCCTCCGGCATCGGCAAGGCCACCGCCGCCGCCTTCGCCGCCGCAGGCCACAAGGTGATCGGCACCAGCCGCAATCCCGACTCGCTGGCCGCGGCCGACCGCGTGCCCGGCGTCGACTATCGCGCCCTCGATCTGACGGACGCGGAGTCCATTCAACGGTTCGTCGCCGACCTCGGCCCGGTCGATGTGCTGGTCAACAATGCGGGTGAGAGCCAGGCCGGGCCGCTGGCGGAGCTGCCCGGCGAGGCCATCGAAAGACTGTTCCGGCTCAATGTGTTCGGGGCGATCACCCTCACCCAGGCCGTGCTGCCCGGCATGCGCGAGCGCGGGTACGGACGGGTCGTCATGGTCGGGTCCATGCTCGGCAGCTTCCCCATGGCCTACCGCTCGTCCTATGTGGCGACCAAGGCCGCCCTGCGCGGATTCGCCACCGCCGCACGGTTCGAGGAATCCCCGTTCGGGGTGTGGATCACCACCGTGGAGCCGGGACAGATCAATACCGGTCTGAGCGAACGCCGCAGCAAATACCTCGACGAGGGTTCGCCGCACACCGCCGAATTCACCAAGTTCATGGCCGTGCTCGACGAACGGATGAGCAAGGGCATCGCACCGGAGCAAGTGGCCGAAACGATTGTCGCGGCGGCGAACTCGCAGCGACCCAGGCCGCTGTACGCGGTGGGCAGCAACGCACCGGTCATGTTCGCGATTCGCCGCCTCCTGCCGCGCACGGTCATGGAGCGTCTCATCGCGTCCGCGCATGGCCTGAAACGCTGAACCGTACTGTCCTTTCGCTGGCAGCACTGTCCTTCCGGCTGGCGACACTGTACTTTTGCTGCCCCTTCGCGTGGTGGACGTAGCGAATCGCGTTCTCGTGACGAGAGGTTGGTCATGAGGGCACAAGCGATTGCCTTGACCTACATCGACCCCGACGTCTCGGGACGCGCGCTGGCCTGGGATATGGCGCAATGCCGCAGACTGGCGCGCACGCTCGGATACACCCTGCTGACCCCCTCGGAACTACCGGCGCTAGGGCTGCTCGCCCTGGTTCGCCAGACGCACGTGGACGCGGTGCTGGTGCCGACTCCCGAGCATGTGAGCCCGCACATCGTGTCGCTGCTCGCCGAGCTGGTGGACATCGAGTCGGTGCGACCGCGCCGGTCGATCACCCGGACGCGGGCGAGGCAGGCATGAGGTCCGGTCTCGCCGCGGAATACGCGGTGCTCGGCGTGCTCGCCCCGGGCGGGCTGCTCACCGTCGACCAGCTGGCGTCCAATGCCGGGATCACCACGTGGGCGGCGCGCGCGGCGGTGGCCCGGCTGGAGCGGCGCGGGTTGATCGTGGACGCGGGTCGCCGGGGTCGGTGGTCGATCACGGTGCGCGGGCGCGGGGCGTGGGTCGCGAAGGGCTCCCGGTTCACGCCGTAGCGGCGAATCACCGAGTGGCCGGGGCGAATTCCGCGCGGCCAGGGCGAATCTCCGCACGCCCGAGGCGAATTCCGCACGCCCAGAGCAAATCTCCGCACGCCCGAGGCGGACTGCCGCGACCGGGCTGAATTCCCGGCGGCCACAGGGCAATTATCGCGGCCCGTCGAGTTTCAGATCGCGTCCGATGATTTCGCGCATGATCTCGGAGGTGCCGCCGTAGACGCGGGTGATCCGGGCGTCGGCGGCGGCGCGGGCGATCGGGTATTCGCGCATGTAGCCGTAGCCGCCGAAGAGCTGTTGGCAGCGGTCGATACAGCGGAATTCCATTTCCGAGGCCCACAGTTTGGCCTTGGCCGCATCGGCGGGAGTCAACCGACCGGCATTGAGCTCGAGCACACACTTGTCGATGAAGGCCTCCGTCACGGCGATCTCCGTCGATACGTCCGCGAGGGTGAACTTCGTGTTCTGAAACGCCCCGACGGGCTGGCCGAAAGCCCGACGCGCACCGACGTATTCGATCGTGAGCTCCAGGGCGACGCGCGCCCGCGCCAGGCAGGCGACCGCGATCTGCATGCGCTCCTGCGGCAGATTGCCCATCAGGTATTCGAACCCCCGGCCCACCTCGCCCAGCACATTCGCCTTGGGGACACGGACGTCGGTGAAGGTCAGCTCGGCGGTGTCCTGCGACTTCAGACCCAGCTTCTCGAGATTGCGGCCGCGTTCGAAGCCCGCCATGCCGCGCTCGAGCACCAGCAGGCTCAGTCCGCGATGCCGTTCGGGCGAGGTGCGGACGGCGGTGATGACCAGATCGGCGTTGATGCCATTGGTAATGAACGTCTTCGCGCCGTTGACCAGGAAGTGATCACCCATATCGACCGCGGCAGTGCGGATTCCGGCCACATCCGAACCCGCGCCCGGCTCGGTCATGCCGATGGCGGCGATCGAGGTCCCGGCGACGAAGCCGGGCAGCCACCGCTCGCGCTGTTCCTCGGTGGTCAGGTTCACCAGGTAGGGCGTGCAAATGTCGTTGTGCAGCGCGAAATTCAGCCCGACCCCGGCGCAGTCGCCCGCCATGAATTCCTCGATGAGGATCTGATTGAACCGGAAGTCGTCGACCCCGAGCCCGCCGTAGTCCCGCGGCACCGCGAAGCCGAGCAGCCCCAACTCCCCCGCCCGCGCGAAGACCGAGCGCGGCACGATCCCGGCCGCCTCGAATTCCAGATAGTGCGGCGCGACCTCCTTGCGCACGAATCCCCGCGCCAATTCGGCGAATGCCCGATGATCGTCACCGTAGTGCCCGCGTTCCATGGACCCCATGGTCCGGGATCGTCGGCGTCCCGGACCAGAGAATCCCGGCCATGCTCAGCTGGCGGGCGGGGCCATGCTCAGCTGGTCGGCGGGTTCTTCAACAGCTGCTCGGCGACGGTCTTGCCCAGGGTGTACTGGTTCTCCAAGGCGATCTTGAAGCCGCCGCTGATCTGGTCCAGATGCTGGACCACGGACTGGCCCGGGTAGGGCTGGTCGAAATTGCTCATGGTGCGCAGCGACAGATAGCGGTTCAGGTAGCCGTGCGCCTTCAGGGCCGTGGCGGTGGCGTTGTCCTCCATCTGCGTGGTGCAGTAGGTGCCCGCGCCCTTGGTGCGGTCCTTCATGATGTAGCCCGCGGTGTCGGAGAGGAACTTGCCGGAGAAGAAGTCGTCGCCGGTCATGGTGTCGCACTTCATGACCGAAGGCGTGCGGCCCTCCTGCCCCGGGTACTGGGCGCGCTCGGCGGCCGCGTCCGGGCTATCGGCGAGCTTCGCGTCCTTGGTCCATTCGTACGCCTTGTCCACCAGCGCCCCGTCGAGTTCATAGGCGGCGGTGTTGTAGTCCTCCACCGGGCGGAAGCCGAACGGAACATCCGGTGCCGCGGCCGGTTCGAGGTGGTTGCCCAGATCGAAGTCCACCACCCACCGCGCCCACGCCGCACCGCCGAGAGTGCCCTGCTCGGGCGGCGTTCCGGCGATTCCGGCGGTGACGAAATAGGCCTTGGAGAAGTCGAACTTGTCACTGCCCAGAATGGCCATCATGGTGGTGGCCGCATTGGCCTTCCCCTGCCCGGTCTCGGCCACACACAGCTTGTCGGCATTGCACCGCACCGGCTTGAACGCCCCCGGCACATCCACGGTCGTGGGCAACTGCTCACGCTGCAACCACACCTCGTTCTCCGGGTCGAACATGGTGATGACCAGGACTCCAACATCGATCTTGTCCGAATCGCTCTTCGAATTCGAGGAGCAACCGGCGAGGGCCAGGGCGGCCACTCCCACAGCGACAGCGATCTTCTGGCAACGGGTGGTCATGGCGAAACAATAGCGACATTCCGCCCAAAACCCGGTATCCCGGCCCGAGCGCACGGCTCGGACCGGGATCGATTCGGCGGTACCGGCGGCGGGCTAGCCGACGGTGAGCACGGTGCCCGCGGCGACCGTGAGGTTGCCCTCGCGGACCGCGAAGCCGAGGCCCGGCTCCAGTGGGACCGCGCGGTCGAGGGTGACCGACAGCTCGACGGTGTCGCCCGGGTTCGCGCGGCCCTCCGGGAGGACCACGTGGCCGGAGACGTCACCGGTGCGCAGGAAGAACTGCGGGCGGTAACCGGTGGCGATGGGGGTGCGGCGGCCGCCCTGCGAGGCCGTCAGCAGGTGTACGCGGGCGGTGAACCCGGCGTGCACGGCGATGCTGCCGACCGCCGCGACCACCTGGCCGCGGGCCACCTGACCGCGTTGTACGCCGCGGAGCAGCAGGGCGACATTGTCGCCCGCCTCGGCCGATTCCATTGTGCGGCCGAAGGTCTCGACGCTGGTGACCACCGACTCCAGTTCGCCGCCGAAGCCCAGTACCGAGACGCGGTCACCGGCGCGGACGCGCCCGCGCTCCACCGCACCGGTCACGACGGTGCCGCGGCCGGTGATGGTGAGTACGTTCTCCACCGGCATGAGGAACGGGGCGTCCGTGTAGCGGACCGGCATCGGGACGTACTCGTCGACCGCGTCGAGCAGCCGCAGCAGCTGTCCGGCCCAGTGCTCGTCGCCGTGCAGCGCCCGCAGCCCGGAGACCGGGATCACGGGTGCGCCCTCGCCGTCGAAGCCATTGGCGGACAGCAGCTCTCGCACCTCGAGTTCGATGAGCTCGAGCAGCTCGCCGTCGGCGACGTCGGCCTTGTTGAGCGCGACCACGATGTGCTCGACACCCACCTGCTTGGCCAGCAGCACGTGCTCGCTGGTCTGCGGCATGACGCCGTCGTCGGCCGACACCACCAGGATCGCGCCGTCCAGCTGGGCCGCGCCGGTGATCATGTTCTTCACGAAGTCGGCGTGGCCCGGCATGTCCACGTGCGCGTAATGCCTTGTGGCCGTTTCGTATTCGACGTGCGCGATATTGATGGTAATGCTGCGCTCGATCTCCTCCGGGGCCCGGTCGATGCGGTCGAACGGGACGAAGGCGGTGCCGCCGCGCTCGGCCAGGACCTTGGTGATGGCGGCGGTGAGGGTGGTCTTGCCGTGGTCGACATGACCCATGGTGCCGATATTGACGTGCGGCTTGGTGCGGACATAGGCCTGCTTGGCCATGAGGAATCTCCGTCTGGGAGTCGGGGTTTCGAGGGACCTCAGCGGTGAGCCGACCTTCCCCGTCTGAGGTCCGGGACGTCCCGGAGAAGGTCAGCGTCGTGCGCCGTCGAACGCGGCGACCACAGCGGCGGCCGCGACACCCAGGGCAGCCGCCATCGCGCCCGCGACTGCGGGCGAAGCGACGATGGGCTGCGCGAACATGTCCGACATGCTGCCGGGACGAACCCGGCTCGCGCCACTTATTTTTCGGCGGGGACGGCCTCGGTATCGCGTCGGCCGCCGGTCGCCCAGGTGTGGATCAGCTCGGCCGCGAACAGCAGCCACACCACCGCGGCCACCACGAGCAGCGCCTTGCCCAGGGTCGCGATCCCGCCCAAATCCAGTGCGGCACCGGTGGACAGCGCGGCGACGGCCGTCATGCCGAGCGGGAACACCGTGGCCCAGCGGCGGACGTTGTAGCCGGGCCGGAATCGCACCACCTCGGCGATCAGGAGGATCACGTAGAAGGTGAGGTTGATGCCGACGAGCACCACGGTCAGTACACGCAGGGTCGAATGCGCCGTGCCCGTCCACCCGTGCCAGCCGACGAGTTTCGAGGCGGCCAGCGCGGAAATGGCGATCGAGCCGGTCATGACCCACTGGTCTCCGGCCCCGCGCCAGATCTGGGTGAGGTCGAAATGCGCGAAGGCCGCCAGATACAACAGCAATCCGAGCACGAAGCAGACCAGGGCCGCCGTGGCGAGCCAGTCGCCCACACCTGCTTGGGCGAGGGTGACACCGAGCACGGCCAGTCCCTCGGTAGCCACACAGACCAGGAACACCGCGCCGGGCATACGCCGATTCCAGTGGGCGATCACCAGCGTGAGCAGGACCGGCCAGAGGATAACCGCGATCACCAACAACGCGGTCGCCACGAAATCCCAACCGAGCAAGGCTATTCGGGCCCCGAGGACACAGGTGGCGGACACCGCCATGAGCGCGGGCGGCGTATCCGCCTCGGTCTCCCACCGGGTGTGCGTCCACAGCAGCCGGGACACGAAGTCGGTGGCCAGGGCCAGCCACACCATGGCGGCCAGCGCGAGCCCGGCCCGCGACAGCAGCTCGAATCCGGTGAGATGCAGTCCCACCGAGATGATTCCGGTCGCCATGACGAAAGCGCCCATGGCGGGCGGCAATTCGCGCCACCACCGTCCCGAATCACCCGAATCGCTGAGGGTGAGCACGGACAGTACCGCCGCCGCGAGGATCATGAGCGCCGAAACCACCAGGGCCACATCGAGTCCGTGGTGGAAGGCCACCGTCCCGGTCGCCAAGACCTCGGGCACCTTCGACGCGTATTTCAGCATGGTCCCCAGATCCACCCCGGAGGGAATGCGGCCCCGCTCCACCGCGTCGACGGCGATGGGCTGCAACTCCTTCGGCAAACCCAGCTCGGTCAGCTTCTGGTCCAAATCGGCGGTGAGGAAGCCGTTCACCAGCGAGCCGAGCACCGCCACGCCGACCGCGGCACCGACCTGTCGCATGGTGTTCGTCGCCGCGGCCGCCATGCCCGAATGCTCGGCGGGCACACCGGTCAGCACCGCGGAGGTCAAGGGCACCACGGCGATCCCGAAGCCGAGTCCGGCCAGCGCGAGCGTGGCCGACAGTTCGGCGAATCCGATCGAACCGGTCAGCGCGTGGCGGGTCAGCAGGATCCCGGCCGCGCTCAGCACGCACCCGATGATCATCGGGGTCCGCGCGTCGGTGCGCGCCACCCAGAATCCGGCCGCCAGCGAGCCCAGCATGATGGCCACGGCCATCGGCGCGAACACCCCGGCCGTGCGCGCGGCCGAATAGTGAATCATCACCTGCAGATACAGCGCGGTGAAGAAGAAGATCGAGAACACCCCGAAGTAGACGGCGAACGCCACCCCCAGCGCACTGCGCACCGGCGGCAGCCGCAGATAGCGGAAATCGAAGACCGGATTGCGCACTCGCGTCTCGACGGCCACGAATCCCAGGAACGCGAGCCCGCCGACCACGAACAGCGCCACCACCGAGGCCGCGCCGTAGCCGCGATGCTCGCCGCTGATGGCCGCGTAGATGATCGCGGCGAGACTGACCGCACCGAGCAGGGATCCGGCCCAATCCATCGGCCCCGGTTGTGGATCGGAGCTCTCCGGCACGAACCACAGCGCGGCCGCGCCCACCACCACGCCGATGATCAGGTTGAACCAGAAGATCGAACGCCACCCGTAGGCATCGACCAGCACCCCGCCCAGCACCGGACCGGCGGCCAGGGCCAGACCCGACACCGCCGACCACACGCCCAGCGCCTTGGCCCGCCGCCGAGCGTCCGGAAAGACCTGCCGCAGTATCGACAATGTCCCCGGCTCCGAGGCCGCCGCGCCCAGACCCATGACCGCGCGCCCGGCAATCAGCAGGGGCACGCTGGTCGCCAGCGCCGAAAGCACCGATCCCACACAGAAGATCGCCAATCCGGCGACCATCACGCGCTTGCGGCCCCACCGGTCGCCCAGTGATCCGGCGGCCAGCATGAGGCTGGCGAACACCAGCGTGTAGGCATTGACGACCCATTGCAGCAGCACCACATCGGTGCTCAGCTCCGAGCGAATATCGGCCAGCGCGACGCTGACGACGGTGGTGTCGAGGAAGGTGACGAACAGGACCGCGGTGACGGTGGCCAGGGCGATTCCCGGTCGCGCCGTGCCCTTTCCGCCCGCGCCCCCGGCCAGCGCCGCACCGCCGATCACCGCCACGACCTCAGGTTACGTCCCGAGTTGAACCGGCCTTCCGGTTTCCCGGCGTGGTGCGGCCGTGTCGCGCTCAACTCGACAGCACCGCGAGCATGCCGGGCTTCAACTGCGCCTGCAGCACGGTCCACGGAATGACGATGTCGACCGATCCGGCGGCCTGCGCAGCCACCTGCCCCTGCGGGAAATACACGTGCATCCCCTCGGGTATGGCGGTCCAGGCCTGGAAATTCTCGGGGGTGGGCGTGATTCCGGCCTTGATGAACGCCGCACCGGCGCGCGTGTCCGGGAGCAGCTTCGCCGACTGCTCCGACAGCAGTTGCAGACCCTTGGTCTCGTCGGCGAAGACATCCTTCAGGGTGAGCAGACTCGAGGTGTCGGCATTGATCACACAGGTGGCTTCCTTGTCGAACGGGTGCGCGCCACCGCTGTAGATCTGCACCGACAGCAGACCGCTCAGCACGTGCTGGCCGATGCGCTCGACCCGTGAGTTCTTGCCCTCGTCGCGCACCCACTGCGCGTCCTTGTAAGTGGTCAGGTACTTGTCGGCCACCATCGCCATGCAGTCGTTGAATCCCCGTGCCGCCTCGTAGTTCACGGCCTTGCTCGCGACGCCGAGGCCCGGGACCGGGAGATCGTAGGTCAGGGTTCCCCGGGTGCCCTTCAGCTCTTCCTGGGTGATGGCAACGAATCCGGGATTGGGCGGATACGGGGTGGTCAGCACCGTCGACCCCGCGGTGACCGGAGTCGCCGCGGCGGTCGTGGTGGTGGTCGCCGGAGCCGTGGGCGAAAAGGCCGGAGCCGTGGGCGTAATGGTCGGAGCCGTGGGCGTAATGGTCGGACCGGCCGGTGTTTTCGGCGCATTGCAGGCGGCCAGGCCGAAAGAGACGGCGCAGAGCGCCAGGACGGCGGTGGACTTGACCCGCATGGCTGCCTCCGGAGGATCGGGGGCATCCAATTCGGCCGGATGCCCGCGATCAGAGTCGGTCGGGCCCCTTGGAATTCACCAATGACCGGCCAATCGGCGGCCGCGCGGGTGCGAGGGTCGGAGGATCCTTCAGCGCAATCGATTGATGCTGCCGGACATCCGGGACGATCCTCCAGTGTGAGGGGTGGGGATCGGTGCAGGATAGTCGACGAGTCAATGCGAGATAGTCGACGAGTCGGTGCGGGCTCCGTCCCTCTACACTGCCGAACGGGGAGGTCGGTTTGTTGAGGTTTGCAGTACTGGGCGAGGTCCGTGCGTGGCGCGGGGACACGCCCTTGGATTTGGGTCCGCCCCAGCGGCGTGCCGTGCTCGCGGCGCTGTTGCTGCGCGAGGGCAAGGCGGTCACCGCCGCCGAACTCGTGGAGGGCATCTGGGGTGAGGACCCGGTCCTGCGCGCGGTCCCGGCCCTGCGCACCCACGTCGCCAAGCTGCGCCGCGAACTCGAACCCGAACGCGTCAATCGCGGGCCCTCCACCCTGCTGATCTCCATCGGCGACGGTTACGCGCTGCGGCTGCCCCAGGGCCACACCGATATCGACGAGGTCCACGAGCAGGTCGCCGCCGCCGAACGGCTGCGCCACGAGGACCCGGCCACCGCCCGCGAGACCCTGGAATCGGCGCTGGGCCGCTGGGAGGGCGCGGCCCTGGGCGGACTGCCCGGCCCGTACGCCGAACGCCAGCGCGCCCGACTCGAGGAGTGGCGGTTGTCCATTCTCGAGGACCGGCTCGCCCTCGATATCGAAACCGGCCGCAGCGCCGAGGCGGTCGCCGAACTCGGGCCCCTCATCGAGGAGCACCCGCTGCGGGAACGCTTCCGCGCCCTGCTCATGACCGCGCTGTATCACTGCGGCCGCCAGGCCGAGGCGCTCGAGGAATACGGCCGCGCCCGCCGCGCCCTGGTCGACGGGGTCGGTGTCGAGCCCGGCCCGGAATTGAGCGAGGTGCACGCGCGCATCCTGCGCGCCGAACTGCCGCCGGTGCTGCGACCGGCCCGCACCGTGGCCACCCCGGCCCAATTGCCGCCCGATATCGCCGATTTCACCGGTCGGTCCCAGGTCGCCGAGGAACTCGCCGCCCAGCTCACCGGCGGCGGGCCCGCGGTGGCCATCTCGGCGGTCGGCGGCATGGGCGGGGTCGGCAAGACCACTCTCGCCCTGCATGTCGCCCATCGGGTGCGCGACCGGTTTCCCGACGGGCAGCTGTATGTGAACCTGCGCGGGGTGGACCCGGAGCCGGTGACCACCGGGGACGCCCTGGGCGGATTCCTGCGCGGGCTCGGGGTGCCCGAGGGCGATATTCCCTCGACCGTCGACGATCGGGCCGCGCAACTGCGAACGCTGTTGAGCGACAAGCGGATTCTCGTGGTGCTCGACAACGCTCGCGACAGCGCCCAGGTGTCGCAGCTGCTGCCGGGCACGCCCGGGACGGCCGTGTTGATCACCAGTCGCTCCGCGCTGACCGAGCTGCCCGCCGTGCGGCGCACTCGGCTCGATGTGCTCGAGCGTGAGGAGGCCATGGCGCTGCTGACCCGTATTCTCGGTGCCGAACGCGTTGCGGCCGAACGGGATGCGGCCTACGCGGTGATCGATCAGTGCGCCTGCCTGCCGCTGGCCGTGCGCATTGTCGGGGCGCGACTGGCGGTGCGGCCGCAGTGGACGATCGCCTCACTGGTGGAACGGCTCGCCGACGAAGGCCGCCGACTGGAGGTGCTGCAGACCGGCGATCTCACCCTGGACGCCGCCTTCCGCCTCGGCTACGGACAGCTGAACACCGAGCAGGCCAGGGCATTTCGCACCCTCGCGCGCGCCGATGTCCCGGACTTTCCGGTGGACGGGGCGGCGGCGCTGCTGGGTGTGCCGGTGCCGCAGGCCGAGCTGGTGTGCGAGTCGCTGGTGGATCTGAGCCTGCTCGAGACGCCCGCGCCGGGCCGGTACCGCTTCCACGATCTGCTGCGCCTGTTCGGCGCGCGGCTGGCCGGGACGGCGTCCACGCGCAATGTCGCCGAGCGGGAGGCCGAGGTCGTCATCCGCCTGCTCGACTACTACCTGGCCAGCACCAAGAACCTGCTCGGCACACTGGATTACAGCAATACCACCCTGCTGCTGGTGCCGACCACCGTGCCCGGGCACACCTTCGCCGACGGCGCGGAGGGGCAGTGCTGGAACGATATCGAGCGGCCGGTGATCATCGCCCTGCACCGGCAGGCGGCGCGGCTGGGCGGGCGGGCCGTCGCGCTGGCCGCCGACCTGGCCTGGGTGATGGCCGAGCTCATGGACACCGGCAGCCGCGCCCGCGAGCTCGCCGACGCCCTGAAGGGCCTGCTGGACACCGCGATTCGCGGCGGCGATCACGCCAGTGCGCGGCGGATTCGGGTGGCGCTGGGCGCGATGATGCAGATCGGGCTCGGCGAGGTGGAGGCGAGTCTGGAGTTCCTGCAGCCGATTTCGCAGCCCGCCGACGACGCCGAACGCCGATTGCAGGTGCTGGCGGAGGTGCTGCTCGGGGTGGCGGATCGCCGGGTGGGCAATACGAAGGATTCGCACCGGCATTACGCCAATGCCATCGCCTGGACCCGCGCGCTCGACGATCGGTCGCTCGAGGCGTGGATCCTCGCGCTGGCCACCCGGACGCTGTGCGAGTCGGGCCAGTACGCCGAGGCGATCGCGGTGGCCGAACGCGCCATCGAACTGGCCAAGGAGTGCGCGAACGCGGTCGCCCTGGGCTGGGCCACCCATGAACTGGCCGCCACCCGATCCATGCTCGGCGAGCACGAGCGCGCGCTGGAATTGGCCGAGGAATCCGTGCGCATGGCCCATCGCAATGGGGTGCGGCTGTGGGAGGGCTGGGCCCGGACGCGGCTGGCGCAGATCCATTTGCGCGCCGGGCACGACACGGCCGCGGAATGCGAAGCGACCCAGGCGCTGCGCCTGCTCAGCAAGGCGGCCGATCCACTCGACCGGGCGCGGGCGCTGGCGGTGCGCGCCACCGCTCACGCCGCCCTCGGCGACACCGAGACCGCGGCCCGCGAGCACGCCGACGCCGCCGAAATCTTCCGCCGCGCCGGACTGCCCCCACCGACCCTCGCGACCCTCTTCGCGCCCGGACCCGCCGCCCAATAGCGAACGTTTATTCGCTTTTTATCGCCCCGTGGCACTGTGCGTCCACGTGGGTGCCCCGGGGCTGCAACACCCGGGGCATTCGCGTGAGGAGGCAAGACCCGCGTGCATACGAGGGGTGTGCACACGGCTCGTGCAGGTCCGGATGACCGTCGCCGCCGAAGGCGACGGTATCCGGCACTCACCCCCATTCACGACATTTGCCCGCGGATTCACTGTGCGCGACCACAATTCACGGCGCGCGCGACCATGAGTCACGGTGCGCGACCACAATTCACGGTGCGACCACATCCAGCCGGTCACCGAGGCGGCGGAGCTGGTCGGTCGCGCTGCCCGATTCGAATTCGGCCCGCTTGGCGGCGGTGAAGTAGCGCTGCATCGGATAGTCCAGATAGATGCCGGTGCTCGCGTGCACGTGCACGGCCGTGTGGGCGACCCGGTGCCCGGCCTGTGCGGCCCAGAACTTCGCGACGGCGATCTCCGATTCGGCGGGCAGGGCGTGGGCTTCGCGCCAGGCGGCCTGCCACAGGGTCAGACGCACGGCCTCGACGTCGATGTAGGCGTCGGCCAGGCGCTGCCGTACAGCCTGGAAGGTGCCGATCGGCTTGTCGAATTGCTTTCTCTCGCAGGCATATTCGCAGGTCATCTGCAGCGCGCGCTCCAGAATGCCCAGCTGCAGGGCACAGGTGGCCAGGGTTGCGCGGCGGCCAGCCCACGCCGCCGCCCCGGCTACCGCGATCACATCGTCGTCGGGGACGGCCGCGGCGCGCAGTTCGACCAGCGCCGCGTCGGTACCGTTCACCACCCGCTGTGCGGTGACCGCGAGGCCCTCGGTGTCGCGATCCACCAGCAGCAGTAGTGAATTCGCGCCCGCGCGGGCCTCGATCAGGAATCCGTCGGCGAAGGCCGCCGCCGCGACGGCCGACTGCGCACCGTCGACCCGCCAGCCCCGCCCGTCGCGACGGGCGTCGAAGGCGGCACTACCACCCGTCAGCACCGGGGTCACCCGCGACAGCACCGGAGCCACGGTGGTCTCACCGCGCAGCAGCGGTTGCACCCGGCGTTCGACCTGATGGTCGTCGCCGAATTCGGCGATGGTGGCCGCGGCGACGGCGATGCTCGTGGAATACGGTGCGGGAGCGAGGGTTCGGCCGATCTCGGTCAGGATGGCGCACTGTTCGAGCAGCCCGTAGCCGCCTCCGCCCGCCCGTTCCGGCAGCGCCGCCTCCAGTAACCCGCTGCCCGCCAGGGCCTTCCACAGCCCCGAGTCGAAGCCGCTGTCGTCGGGTCGGGGATGGCGGGCGGACCAGTCGGTGAGCAGTTCGCGGGCCAGCCCGGACAGTTCCCGCTGTGCCTCGGTGTAATCGAAATCCATTGTGCTACTCCTTGCTTCAGCGGGTGACGGGCAGTCCGAGCGCGGTCTTGGCGATGATGTCGCGCTGCACCTCGTTGACCCCGCCACCGAAGGTGAGAATGAGCGCGGAGCGGTGGAAGCGTTCGATCCGCCCCAGCAGCAGTGCGCCCGGCGAATCCGCGCGGATCACCGATTCCGCGCCGAGCACCTCCATGAGCAGCCGGTATCCCTCGAGGGCGAACTCGGTGCCGAAGACCTTGGTGGCGGAGGCTTCCGCGGGTCCGAGGTCACCGCGATCGGCCGCCCACGCGGTGCGCCAGTTGCGCAGCTTCAGGTATTCGGCGTGCGCGTGCACGCGGGCCAGATGCATGCGCACCCATTCGGCGTCCATGACGCGGGAGCCATTGGGCAGCACCGTATTCCGTGCCCATGCGGTCACTTGGCGCAGCGACTCCCGCAGCGGTGCGGCCGAGGCCAGCGCCACGCGTTCGTGATTGAGCTGATTGGTGATCAGCACCCAGCCCCGATTCTCGCCGCCGACCAGATTCGCGGCGGGCACCCGGACCTCGGAGTAGTAGGTGGCGCTGGTGCCGACTCCGGCCATGGTGTGCACCTTGGTCCACGAAAACCCCGGTGCCGCAGTCGGAACGATGAAGATGGACAGTCCGGCGTGCTTGCCCGCGCCCGGATCGGTGCGGGCGGCCAGCCAGATGTAGTCGGCGTATTCGATGAGGCTGGTCCACATCTTCTCGCCGGTGATCACGTAGTCGTCGCCGTCGCGGACCGCGCGGGTGCGCAGCGAGGCGAGATCGGTCCCGGCGCTCGGCTCGGAATAGCCGATGGAGAAGTGCAGGTCGCCGCAGGCGATCCTGGGCAGGAAGTGCGCCCGCTGCTCCGCGGTGCCGTAGCGCATGATGGTCGGCCCGACCGTGTTCACCGTCAGATACGGCAGGGGCACGCCCGCGGCGGCGGCCTCGTCCAGGAAGATCAGCTGGTCCAGCATCGATCGGCCCTGTCCGCCATGTTCTTCCGGCCAGCCCAGCACCAGCCAGCCGTCGCGGCCCAGTTGCCGGACGATGTCCTTGTAGACGGTTCCCTCGCCGTGTTCGCCGCCGGGTCCCGGCCGCAGGCTCGCGCGGACCTCCGGTGTGACGAGGTCGGCGAAGTACTCGCGCAGTCGCTTGCGCAGGCGGTCCTGGTCTTCGCTAAAACTGAGGTGCATGGGCCGAACGTACGGAGCGGCGGGGCTGTGGGCGGGCGGGTGGCAGGAAGCTGCCAGATTCGCCGGAGGGTGGCGGTTCGGGTGTCACGATCGGAGAAGTGATGGAGCACAAGCGGTTCGGGAGGCTTGCCACCGGGATTGTCCGGTTCAGTCAGGACGGGCATTGGGATCAGGATGTGCAACAACTGCTGCGGTTTGCGCGGCGGGAAGCGGTGGTGGCGGTGTCCAATCCGGCCAATTCGGTGGATCATTTGCGGCTCGGGCAGGTGGTGGTCGACGATCTGCTCAGTGCCGGGAAGCAGGTGCGGCTGCTGTACTCCCCCGACTATCTCGAACTGCGGGATCGGCGGCCGCTGCTGCGGCACTCCTCGCGCGGGGCGCAGATTCGGGTCACGGACAACGACTTCCACAATGCGCTGATCATCGATCGGCGGGTCGCGGTGCTGTGGAGTGGCGCGGGGGCCGATCAGCCGTATGCGTATCTGGTGCGGGAACCGGCGCTGCTGCGCGCATTGCACCAATTCGCGCTGTTGAGCTGGCAATCCGGGCACGGGCTGAGTGAACCCGCGGGGGGCCGAATCGTGCTCGACGACACCGCCCGCGCGGTACTGAACACCCTGAACCTCGGTCTCATCGACGAGGCGGCCGCGCGCCGCCTGGGTGTCTCGCTGCGCACCTATCGCCGTCACATCGCCGACCTCATGGCCCGCCTCGAGGTCCGGAGCCGATTCCAAATCGGCGTCCGCGCAGCCCAACTCGGCATGCTCGACGACAGCTCGGGCACGCACGGCATGTCCGGTTTCTAGGTCGACGGCGGCCGTTGCCGGGTCCTCCGCCCCCGGTGTGGTTAGATTGCGCGCAGTTTCGCCTGATGTTTGCTGTGCATCGAACCTATGTGGCTGTGATCAGCGGTGGAGGCGGGCCCGAAGTGACATTCCTGCGCGAGCGCAAAATCCTGGTGGCGAATCTGGCTCTCGTGGTGCTGCTCCTAATGGGCGCGGCCTATCTGGCCATCGACATCGCACGGGTGCAGCGGCCCGGCAGCAGCTACGCGGTGACCGTCCAACTGAATCAGTCGGGTGGTTTGCAGGCCGGTAACGACGTCACCTGGCGCGGGTATCGGGTGGGGTCGATCACCTCGATCGACCTCATCGACGGCGGGGCCGCGGTGTCGGCGACCGCCAAGATCGACGACCGCTGGAAGATCCCCGCCGACACCGATATCCATGTCGGCGCGCTGTCGGCCGCGGGTGAGCAGTACCTCGATTTCCGGCCGCGCACCGACAACCCGCCGTTCCTGCACGACGGTCAGGTCATCGCGTTCAATCCCGACCGCATCACCACGCCGGTCCCCGTCTGGGAGGCGCTGTCCAATAGCAACGAGATGCTCGCGCAGATCGATCCGGACAAAATCGGGGTCATTCTCGACAATCTGAACACCGCGCTGAGCGGCGGGCCCGATCAACTGCGCGGCCTCATCGACGGGTTGAGCCTGGCCACCACCGGTTTGGACAATCGGCTCCCACAGACCATCAGCCTCATCGAGAGTCTGCAGGTCATCGCGAGCACCAGTTCCCACGCGCAACCGGATCTCGGGACGCTGACCCGCAATTCGCAGTTGCTGGTCACCCAGGCCCGCAATGCCGACGGCGAACTGCGGCGCTTACTCGACAACGCGCCCGAGCAGTTGGCCGTCGCCAATGCCACGCTCGACCGGAACATGGATCCGATTCAGAGCCTGGTCACCACCATGAGCGCGATCGTTCGGGCCGCGCTGCTGCGACTGCCCGCGCTGCGGGCGCTGTTCCCGGCGCTGGTGATCGGCACCTCCGCCATGGGTGTGCCCGCGCACGACGGCGAGTTCTACACGATTGTCGATGCCTGGCCCCGGCCGTGGTGCCAGTACCGGACCCGGGCGCTCGCGGCGTACATCGTGACGATCCCGACCTTCTTCCGCTGGAATTACTGCGATGATCCGCAGGCCGACCAGCAGATTCGCGGTTCGGCCAACGCGCCGCGCCCGGATGTGCCCAACAATGGCGCGCACATGCCGACCGGCGTCGACCCGAACGAGCGCACCCTGCCGCCGGTTCGATGAGATGCCGCCTCGCCACGCCCGGGCGCGCGGTGATACCGGCGTGCCCATCGGATTCGGTGGGCGTGTCGGCGCGTCCGAGGCTGTTTATCCCGCGAATCTCCATTCACACCAGTCAGAATGATCTCCGGTACCCAGTGGTCCCATGCTCGTTCCAACAGAGAACTGTCCCTTCGCCCTGATAGGCGCATCGAACAGGGTGGCGGGCCAAGGCTAGGAGAGGGTCGAGAGTCGATGATGAGCAGAAGTTCCCTCGGCTTGGCGGCGAAATCGGCGGTCTTCGCCGGTGTCGCGGTCGCAGGACTCGCGGCGGTGCCCGCGCAAGCCGAACCATTGTGGCCCGGTGGCCCGGATGTTCCCGGTGTCCCGGCGATCGTCCCCGGCATCGCCCCCAGCGATGTCAACGCGCCGTGCACCACCGCGGGCGCACGCGCCTGCCTGAAGCTCGGCACCAATGAGGCGTGGCTGATGGACAACGGCAAGGTCGTCTTCGGCCCCACCCCGATCTCGCACGGCATGCCCGGCTTCGAGACCCCGCCGGGAGTGTTCCACGTGTCGTTCAAGAAGCCGTTCCACTGGAGCACCATGCACAACGCTCCCATGGAATACGCGGTGTTCTTCAACGGGGACATCGCCTTCCACATCGGGCCGGTGGACAAGAAGTCGCACGGCTGCATCCGGATGACACCGGACGGGGCGCGCGAATTCTTCAACTACCTGAACCCCGGCGACACCGTCGAGGTCGTGCCGTAGGCGAGGCAACCGCGGTACGAGCCCCGCGAGGGCGATTTCACGCGATCGTCGCAACACTCTCGATTCGAGAGGTTGCGGCGATCGCGTCGTTTTCGGTCTCGTTGGGCCGCACAGACATCAGGTCATACGCCCGGATGGGTTTCGAAGAACGGTCGCACTTCGACTCGGCCGCCGTGTTGCAGGACCGGACAGGCCTTGGCCAACTCGGCTGCGGCATCCAGCGTGTCGGCCTGCACGTTCAGGTAACCGCGGACGACGTCTGTACCTTCCACCAGCGGGCCGTCGGTGACGGTGTTGTCGGCGTTGATGACGCGCCCTTCGGTCTTCAGGGCCTTGCTCGCGTCGAGCATCCAGCCTTCCCGTGCGCCTTGCGCCCACCATTCCTGCCACTTCTGATTGAACATCCGAATCTGTTCGGGCGACATGGTGTCGAAGGTGTCCTTGTGGCTGCGGAAGACGATCAGGAACTTGGCCATGCGCTCACTCCCTTCGCGGTCACTGGGGGTTATGACCGCACCGGCCACGCCCAAACTTCAACCTCGTTCAGTTCGCGCGTGGGAACTCCCAGAACGCGCGCGGGGTGAGACCGACTGTGTAGGTTTTCAGTTGGCCGACAACACAGAGTTCGACGGTATCACCGGTGAGGTCCGATCGCGGGCCCGCGGCCTCGAGGAGCACGCGGTGATCCGATCCGGGTTCGCATTCCCGACCGCCCGCGGCGGCGATGTAGAGCAACCAATCGCGGTAGAGGCGGCGGTGCGCAACGGCCAACGTGACGTGCGTGGCAGGGCCGTCGGTGCGAATGTCGCCTATTTCGGTGTGAACCTTCGTCGAGACATGGTCGCCATCCGGGACATGGCCGCTGCCGCCGTACGAACTGACCTCTCCGCTGGCGAGATTGGTGACGATGGGTGAATCGATCGACGTGCCGTCGCCGATGTACGCACTGACCTGGCTCCACATCCGATCCGATCCGTATCGGGATGTGTTGATCGGCAAGCACACTCGCCCGGTCGTTTCGGCGCCGGGCGCGATCAGTCCGGTCCGGGGTAACGCGGGGACATCGCGGGCCGCGCAGTCCAGGCTGGTTTGCTTGTTCACATCCGTGAAGCCGTTGCGGTTGGTGGAGCCGCCGAAGAACCTCAGCCCGGCCAGATCCGCGGGGTCATAACTTTCATTGCGCGCGTTCACCGTTACCTCGTAGTGGTCCCCGGCGAGTGTGTAGTCGGACATAGTCAGCCGCCAGGGGCCCACCGGTGCAGAACTGCCGCTGGCCAACCCGGTAGGAATCTCAGGGTCCGGTGCGGCGGGGGTTCCCATCGCCAACTGGTAGGTGATGACATCGATGATGAGGAGCACCCCCATAATCAGCACTGCAACCCTGGACGGTTGTTCGGTCATCACGGCCCAACCTCAGCTGCTGCGAACGTCGATCCGCTCACCCGGACCTCTCACGTTCATCGTCAGCCGCGCAGCCCTATTACTATCCCTCCGAAGTCGGACCCGCGGCGGGCTCCGGGGCAGGCAGTGTCAGCGGAGGTAGGAGGCGCCGTTCGCGTCCAGGACTGTGCCTGAGCTCCAGATGGCTTCGGGGGAGGCGAGATAGCGGACGGCGGCGGCGATTTCGGCGGGGTCGGCTACTCGGCCGAAGGGGCTTTGGGCGCGGACGGCGTCGGTGACGCGGTCGGCTACCCGTTCGGTGGCGACGAATCCCGGTGCGACGGAGGCTACTCCGATTCCATAGGGGGCCAGCGAGACCGCGAGGGATTGCGAGAGTGCTTGGGCTGCGGCCTTGGTCGCGCCGTAGGCGGGATGGTCGGGCTCGCCTCGGAACGCGCCGCGCGAGCCGATGTTCACGATGCGGCCGGGCAGTGCGTTGTCGATCATGTGGCGGGCCGCGCAGTAGGAGACGTTGGCGGTGCCGAGCAGGTTCACGTCGACGGTCTGTCGCCAAACCCGTTGCCACTCCTTGTAATCGGTCGACGGCAGCGGATGTGGCAGATTAACGGCCGCATTGTTCACCAGCACGTGCACCTGCCCCAGGGCGGCGATCGCCTCGTCGACGATCCGCGCGGCCTCGTCGGCGTCGGACACGTCGCCGCCGATCAGCACATGGCCCGCACCGACCAACTCGCTCAGCGTTCGCTCCGCCTCCGCCCGCCGCGACGAATAATGCACCGCTACCCGATCCCCGTTGTCGGCGAACGCCTTCGCGATCGCGCGACCGATCCCCCGCGACGCCCCCGTCACCAGTACACCCCGACTCGTCTGCTTCTCCATGGGCTCCACTCTGCCATCGAGCAAGATCGGCTCAGCCATCGAGCCGTCGAACACCGCGGCGGCTGGCGCTGCGGTGCTCGACGGTTGCCGGGCTAGGCGGGGCAGGTATGGAAGGCGGTGAGCAGCCAGCGGCCGTCGCGACGAATCATGGTCCAGGTGGAGCGGACCCAGCGATCCTGCGGGGGCTCGGATTCGCCCGCCATGAGGATCGCGTCGCGGCTGACGACAATGGCGGTGTCGGGGATCGGGAAGCGGACCTGTTGCGGATTGCTCAGCACCTTCGAGCCCTCGAGCGGGCCTTCGAAACCGGCGGCCATGTGGGCACGGACCTCGTCGCGGCCGGAACGGAACTCGCCGGGCAACACGGAGGTGGAGTCCGGGTCGTAGTCGGCGATGAAGGCGTCGGCGTCATTGGCGGCCCACGCGTCGTAGACGCCGGTGAGGATGCCGAGGACGGCTTCGCGGTCGGCGGTCTGTACGGCGGTGTCGGACATGGTTTCCTCCTCGGGTGACGGCCGCGGGGTGCGGCTCGTGAGTACCTACCGGCGGGGCGTGCCGGATTCATCGGCGTCGGTGTAGAAAGTTCGGCAGGGTCGTTTCGAGGAGCTGAGCGCATGGCGGACGTGGACTTCGCGGCAAGCACCGACCGGTATCGGCGGGAGTTGCTCGCGCACTGCTACCGCATGCTCGGGTCGGTGCAGGATGCCGAGGATCTGGTGCAGGAGACGTTCCTACGGGCCTGGCGGGCGCGCGACAGCTACGACGAGAGCCGGGCGGGAATGCGGACGTGGCTGTATCGGATCGCCACCAACGCGTGTTTGACCGCGTTGGAGCAGCGGGGGCGGCGACCGATGCCGTCCGGACTCGGGCACGCGCCGGGAGACGATCCGCGCGAGGGCTTGCTGCACGGCGGGGAAATCCCTTGGCTGCAACCGATTCCGGATTCGCTGATCGCCGATCCGTCGGAAGCCGCACTGTCGCAGGGCAGTCTGCGGTTGGCGTTCGTGGCGGCCATGCAGCAGCTGCCTGCGCGGCAGCGGGCGGTGCTGGTGTTGCGCGAGGTGCTCGACTGGCCCGCCGCACAGGTGGCGCAGGCGCTGGACATGACTCCGGCCGGGGTCAACAGCGCGCTGCAGCGGGCGCGGAAAACATTGAACCAGAGCGGGATCCGGGAGGACGATGTCTCGGAGAGCGCCGAGCAACGCACCGTGGTGGACAGCTATGTCACCGCTTTCCGCAACGCGGACCTCGCGGCGTTGGAGAAGCTGCTGTCCGACGACGTGATTCTCGAGATGCCGCCCATGCTCAATTGGTACGTGGGGCGGGAGAATTACGCCGGATTCATCGGGCGGGTGTTCGACACGTCGGGCAGCGATTGGCGGATGCTGCCGGTGGGGGCGAACGGGCAGCCCGCGCTGGCGGCCTACGTCCGCGACGGCGAGGGCGGGTACCGGCTGCACAGCCTGCAGGTCTTCACCGTTAGAGACGGTCTGATCACCCACATGATCACGTACTTCCAATTCGAGGAGCTGTTTCGGATCTTCGGACTGGAACCCCGATTGCCTTGACGTTCAGTCCCTTTCGGCGGACTCACCGAGCAGCCCGTGCTGGTGAGCGAAGGCGGCCGCCTCGGTGCGGCTGGCCACGCCCAGCTTGGTGAGGATGCGCGAGACGTGGACACCGGCGGTATTCGCGCTGATGAACAGCTCCGCCGCCAAGCCCCGATTGCTCAGACCCTTGGCCACCAGCCGCAGCACATCGAGTTCACGCGGGGTGAGACCGAAGCTGCCGGAAGCATTGCCGCCCTGGGCTTTCGACGGCTGTCCCGCGGGATCGGCGAGCGGAATGCGCGCCCGCTCCGACACCGCCTCGGCGGCCCGGCGCAGCGGGACGGCTCCGAGTCGCGTGGCGATCTCGATCAGCTCCCACAGAGCCGAGGCGGACTGGGGTCGATTCCCCTCGGCCGCAGCGGATTCCGCCACACCGAGCAGGGCGATGGCCGTGTCGTAGGGCCGCTCGATCGCACGCCACGCGGTCGCCGCCGCGAGCCACCGGGCTGCCGAACCCGTCAAACGCGCGGTGAACACCGCCCGATGCGCGGAATCCACCGGCGAGGCCGTGGGCAGCGCATCACCCAGTGCGAGCAATTCCGCTGGCGCTCCGGCGGTTCGGGCCGCCAATACCACCAGCGGCCACGCCTCGTGCGGATGCGCGAACAGGGTCGCCGCGCCGTTCGGATCCGCGAACAGGCCCGCGAGATCGGCTGCCGCCACTTCCTCCGCACCCGCCTCGAGTGCCAACGCGCAACGCAAGGCGACGAGCTCCAGACGATACTGCGCGGCCCATCGACTGTCCCCCAAAAGCCGGGCAACCTCTTCGGCCGCATCCCGAGCCGCCCCGGAATCACCCTCCGCCAAGGAAATTCGCGCGAAGCACAGCATCATCGCCGCCCGACTCAACGGCGGCAACTCCCCGAACTGCGCCTCATCCACAACCGCCCGCGCCTCACCCCACCGCCCCAACGCGGCCAAGGCCTGCGCCCACTTCACATACAGAATCGGCGCGGATTCCCCGAACCGAAACGACTCGTGTGCCGCCCGCAACCCCTGGCGCACCGCCGCAATGGCGGCCTCGTACCGCCCCGCCGCCACCAGCAGGGCCGATTCCCACGTGGCCACATCCACCACGACCCGCGCATCCCCCGCCCCCGCCGCGGCCCGATGCGCCTGAGCGAAATGTGCCAGTGCCCAGTCGATTTCGCTCGGTCTCGTCACCACCGCCCGGCTCGCCGCCGACGTAGCCGCCGTGGCGGCCCCGGTGGCCGACACCCGACCTACCGCAGCCGTCTCGGCCGCCGCACTCGCCGCCGCCACCTCGGCCGCCGCCGCGCCCGCCAACCCCAAGTGTGCGTGCGCGCGTGCGACCAACGCGTCGACACCCAGTCGCTGCGCGATAGCCAGCGCTGCACGCGCATCCGCCGCCGACCCCACCGCGTCCCCTCGGAAGATCCGCGCCGCCGCCGACTGCACCAACGCTTCCGCCCGCTCCGCGCTCGGCGGCTCCACCGGCAGCAATTCCAGCGCCCGCACCAAATCCTTCCCCGGCCCGGCCCCGGTGGTCGCCCGCAAATACGCCCGCCGCCGATACAGTCGCGCCACCCGCTCGGGTTCGAATTCCCCGGCGTCGACCGCTCCTTCACCGCTCGGGTCGAGGAGGGTGAGGGCGGTGTCGGCGGCGGCGAGGCCGCGTTCGGTCGCGCCGGTGGCCAGGGCCACTTCGACGATCTGGTCGAGGATGGCGAGTTTCGTTGTGGGCACGAGGGATTCGGGGGTGGGGACGCGGTCCCAGAGGGTGAGGAGTTGTTCGAGTAGGCGTAGGCGTTCGGGGTGAGTGGGCGGGGCCATGGATGCGGCGGACCAGGTGGCGGTCAGGGCCGTGACGAGATCGCCTGCGGCATGGGAGTGGTAGGCCAGTTCGGCGAGGGTGTCGGCGGTGGGAAGGACGGTTTCGGCGCGGAGGGCCGCTACCACGCGGGCGTGGAGGCGGGTGCGCTCGACGGGGAGCAGGTCGTCGTGGATGGCTTGGCGGATGAGGACGTGGCGGAATTCGTAGCCGGTGTCGGTGGGGAGCAGCAGGTGGCGGTCGATCAATTCCCTTAGGGCACGGTGTAATTCGCCGGGCGGGAGGTCGGCCGTGGCGGCGAGCAGTTCGTGGCGGACCGGGGAGCCGATCACGGCGGCCAGCCGGACGGTGGCGTAGGCGTCCGGGGCGAGGCCGGACTGGAAGCCGAGCAGCAGATCCGACAGTTCGGCGGGCAGTTCCTCGGGCGATTGGCCGAGTGCCTCGACGAAGAGTGGATTGCCGCCGCTGCGTTCGAAAGCCTTTGTGATCAGCCGTGGTTCGGGCTCGCGCCCGAGCAGCGCGGCGAGCTGGCGACCGACCTCGTGCCGGGTCAGGGGAGCCAGGTCCAGCACCCGGACGCCCGGGTTGCGGCGCAGTTCGGCGACCAGCCCGCGCAGCGGCCCGGCCTCACCGGGCCGGTAGGTGCCGACCATCAGCGCGTCGGCGTCGGTCAGGTTGGCCACCAGGAAGGTGAGCAGATCCCGGCTGGCGTCATCGGCCCAGTGCAGATCCTCGAGGATCACCACCACCGGCCGGGCCAGTGCCAATTGCTCCAGCACCGTGAGGATTTCACCGAACAGCCGAATCCGATCGGCCTCGACCGCCGCTCCGCCGGTGTGCACGGCCAACTGCGGCAACCAGTTCGCCAGCGCCGGTCGCGGCGGCAGCAGCTCGGCCACCGCGGCCACCCCGAGCTGGCGCACCAGTCCGCGCAGCACCGCCAGAAACGGCGCGAACGCCACGCCACCGGTCCCGAGCTCGGGGCACCGCCCGACCACCACGAGCGATCCCGGGTCGAGCCGTCCGGTGAACTCCCCCATCAGCCGCGATTTCCCGATCCCCGCCTCACCGGCGATCAGCACCGCGTGCGTGCCCGCATCACCCACCGCCGTCACGAGCGCGGACACCTCAGCGGCCCGACCGACCAGGGCACTGCTGCCGGGAAAACTCACCACTCCACGATCATGCCGTGATCCCGGTCAAGCGCCCAGCCAAGCCGTCGAATAATGAATTCTCGTGATGTGGGGGCGGGGTCTTTATCGGAAAACTCGAGGTCATGAGCAGCAATGAGATCCGCCCCTTCCGCATCGACATTCCGCAGGCCGACCTGGACGATCTGCGTCAGCGCCTGATCCGCACCCGCTGGATCGATGAGGTCCCCGGCGTCGGGTGGGAGCGCGGGGTGCCCACGGCGTACCTGCGTGAGCTGGCCACCTATTGGGCCGAGAAGTTCGATTGGCGTGCCGTCGAGGCCAAGCTGAACGAGTACCCCCAGTTCACGACCACCATCGACGGCCAGAATCTGCACTTCCTGCACATCCGGTCCGAGCGCGCGGACGCCGTGCCGCTCGTGCTGATTCACGGCTGGCCCGGGACCCCCGCCGATTTCCTGGACCTGATCGGCCCGCTGACCGACCCGGCCGCCCACGGCGAGCCCGAGGCTCCGGCCTTTCACCTGGTGATTCCGACCCTGCCCGGGCACGGTTTCTCCGGGCCGATCACCGAAACCGGCTGGAACGACGGCACAGTCGCGGCGGCGCTGGGGAAGCTCATGGCGCGGCTGGGGTATGAGCGCTACGGCGTGCAGGGCGGGGATCACGGCGCGTTCGTGGCCCCGCGGCTGGGGCGCGCCGACAGCGAGCATGTGATCGGCGTGCACGTCAACGCCCTGGTCACCTTCCCGACCGGTGATCCGGCCGATATGGCCGCGTTGACCGAGGCCGAGCGGCAGCGGCTGGCGGCCATGAAGGAGTTCCAGGACAACGGGTCGGCCTATATGAAACTGGCCGGGTCGCGCCCGAATACACTCGCGCAGTTGCTGGCGGATTCGCCCGCGGGTCAGCTGGGTTGGATCGTGGAGAAGTACCACGAATGGACCGACCTGAGCCGTGAGCTGGAGCAGGCCATCGATCGGGACAGGGTTTTGACCACCGTGGCCATCTATTGGCTCACCGATACCGCGCGCAGCGTGGCGAACTACTACTACGAGCGATTCCACGACTACACGATGTTCGCACCCCAGCCGCGGGGCACGGTGCCGACCGGCGTCGCGGTTTTCACCACCGCGGACTTCGCCATCCGGCGCTTCGCGGAAAAGGCGCACAATGTCGTGCACTGGTCGGAGTTCTACTCCGGCGGGCATTTTCCGGCCTTGGAGGTTCCGGAGTTGCTGGTCGGGGATATTCGGGAATTCTTCGCCGCACTGAATCGCTGAGCTGGCCCCTATCGCCTAGTAGGCCTGGCCGCTCCTTGTTCAAGGGGCGGCCAGGAAACCCTCCACTACTCGGCGCACCTTCGATACCGCCTCGCTATCCCCCAGTCGCAGTGCGGTATTCGCCGCCCGGAGCACCGCGTCGATCTGGAATGCCGCCAAATCAGTATCCAGGTCGGCGATTTCGCCGTTTTCGACGGCATACGCCAATTCCCCCGCGACCAACTCGAGCCAGGCGCGCTGATTCTCCGCCAGCGCGTCGCGCACCGGCCCGGGGCGAGAGTCGAATTCGGCGAGATTGGCGGACTGGAAACAACCGCCCTCGAACATGGGTTGCGCGGCGTAGTCGATCCAATGCTCGATCAGGGCGCGCAGCCGCCGCACCCCACGGGGTTTCGCCAGGGCCGGGCGGGTGACGGTGTCGATGAACACCTCGCGGAAATAGTCGATGGTGGCCAGTTGCAGCGCTTCCTTATTGCGGAACAGCGTCTGGATTCCGGCCTTGCTCAGGCCGGTGTCGGTGGCCAAGCGGCCGAAGCTCAAGCCCTCCAGGCTGTCCAGCGAGGCGATGTCGACCGCCCGGCCGAGCACCAGCCGACGGGTGCGCGAACCGCGCAGCAGTCGCTTGTCGGTGATCTCGGATTCCGCACTCTCCATACGACCGATCGTACTCGTGGCCGCCCGCGACCGGCGCGAATGTATGGAGCATATTGCCGCGCAGGGTGACCCAGGCTACAGTTACGGGCCAGTAGGAACTCTGGCGTTCCCAGACGGCTGTGGAGGATTCGCGCATGATCAAGGCAACGCAACCCCTCACGGCCGCACCGATTTCCGGTCCGCTGCGCGATGTGCGCGGGCTGTCGACCGCCCTGGTCGCGCATTTCGCCGAGCACGTGGCACGCTGCGGCACGCTGCCCGGGGACGCGCTGCGCGGCGAGGTCACCACCGTCACCCGTACCTGTCTCGAGCTGGCCGCCGGGGTCCTCGAGGGCCGGGACGTGTCGGGCAAGATCGAACGGCTGCAACGGGCGGGCGCGGATTGGGCGCGCGAGGGCATTCCCATCGGGACCATTCACCGGGCCGTGCACGACGGGTTCGCCCTGGGCTTCGACCTCATCGTGGACGCCACGGGTCCGGAGGACTACGCCCGGCTCGCGGTGACCGCCCGCCGCTTGCTCGAAATTCTGGCCATGGTCGACTCCGCGTTCGCGGTCGCCTATGTGCGCGAACATCGCGCGGTGGTGGCCGAGCATCACACCGCCGTGCACACGGTGGCCTCGGCGCTGCTGGCCGGGCACCCCACCTCGACCATGGCGCGCGCCGGGGGCATCGAGATCGACGAGTCGTATTACATTCTGGCGCTGAGCATTCCGCCGCATCCGGGCGAGAGCGATCCCCGGGTGGACGGCGAGGTGGTGGCGCGGCGCAAGCTGCGGCGCACGCAGTCGGAACTGGCGCGCCGCGCGGAGGGCCGGGCGCTGTCCCTGCTCAGCGCCGACGGCGGGACGGTGCTGCTGCCCGCTCGCGACGTGCGCGCCGAGGACCTCGACCAGCTGGTGGCCGGATTGTCCATGGCCGCACAGGTTTCCATCACCGCGACGGTGATCCACGCGGAGACGCAACGCATTCCGGAGTCCGCCGAGCAGGCGCACGAGCTGCTGGACATGGTGCAGCGGCTGGAGTGCGCGCCCGGGCTGCACCGCTTCGACGAGCTGGCCATGGAATACCAGCTGACCCGCCCGGGCCCGGGCCGCGAATACCTTGGGACACTGCTGGATCCGCTGGACGAATATCCGGAACTGCTGGAGACGCTGCGCCGCCATATCGGCAACGACCTGAGCCGACGGCATACCGCGCGCCTGTTGGGCGTGCACACCAATACCGTCGACAATCGGCTCAAACGCATCGGACAGCTGACCGGATTCGATCCGGCGCAGCCGTCCGGGCTGTGGTATCTGCGCTCGGCGCTGGTGGCGCGCAGTTATCGGAAGGCCGACCGGGTGCGGATCGGGCGGCCCGACAGCATGGTCACCAGCAGCGCGATCGAGTGAGCGTGTTCGACGAGCGCGCGCGGTGAGACGGCGACCGACCACACCGTGCGCACCTCCGACGGGGGCAGCGGGCGGCCCGCGAGGCGATCGGCGAGCCAGTCGACCATGACCGGAATCGCCAAGAACTGCAACGGCAGATGCGTGCTGAGGCGGTCGCGCAGGTAGCGGACGTGCGCGCCGCGGTCGCGGTAGCGCTGGACGTGGGCGTCGACGTCGGCGACCGCGATCACCTCGTCATTGACGCCCTGCACGACGAACATCGGCATGGCGGGAGCCGTCGCGCCGGGCTCGATGTCGGCGAGGACGGTCCGCATTTCGGGTCGGGTCAGCAGCGCCCCGAGCCCACCGTGGATGTGCCGGTTGGCATTTCGACCGGCGAAGCGGGCCAGCAGCGGGAAGGTGGCAATGTGCTCGGCGCGGTCGAGCAGCTCCAGGTATTCGGCGGAGACGACGGCGCGGAGGGCCTCGTCCAGGCGCGGGTAGGCGCGGCGGAGTCCGGCGGTGAAGACCATGGCGAAACCCGCGAAGGGCGAACCGTTCAGGCGGACGAAGGCGGCGGCCGGATCGCCGACCGGTGAGCCCGCGACCGCGCCGACGATATCGAGTTCGGGGGCGTACTCGGCCGCGAGTTCGGCCGACCACGCGGTGGCCAGGCCGCCACCCGAGTAGCCCCACAGGCCGATTCGGGTGCGCGGGTGCAGGCCCAGGGGTGCGAACCGCAGGGCCGCGCGCAGGCCGTCGAGGGCGCGGTGACCCGGCTCCCGGGCCGCGCCGAAGTGTCCGTTGATGCCTCCGTGGTCGGGCACCGAGACCGCCCAGCCGCGCGCCAGCGCCGCGACGATGAGCGGGAATTCGATCTGCGGGATCGCGCCCAGTGCGCGCGAGCGGTGCTGTAAAGCGTAGGAGGGGAAGCATTTCGGCGCGACGGCGTCGATGGCGCACTGGAACGAGACGAGCGGGCGCTCCCGCGCCGGATCGGCGTCCCAGGGCAGCAGAACCGTGGTGACGGTCGCCTCGGGCCTGCCCTCCAGATCGGTGCTGCGGTACAGCAGCTGCCAGGCCCGCACGCGCTGCGGAATGCGTCCGAGCAGGGACACCGTCACCGGCCGGGAACGCAGGATCGTGCCCGGCGCGACCGATCCCGGGTCGATCGGCGATCGATAGAACGGGTCCATTCCGGGCAGCAGCGGAATCGTGCCCCGCGTGGCGAAATCCTCTGCGTAACCGCCGGTCTCGACCGCTTCGCTGATCGTCATCGTGTTCCTTCCAGGGCCTTCAATGATGGGAAACCGAAATTCGAGGCATCGCTAGATGTGGCCGCTGCCGCCAATGACCCAGGGGTTGAAGGTGCAGACCAGGGTGGGGTGGGCGGCCGGGTCCAGCGCGCGCAGGGCGATGGAGGCCGCGCGCGGCGAGTACATGATGGTCAGATGGTCGGAGAGATCCTCCGGGCAATCCTGTTGCAGCGTAATGTTTTCCACCGTCGCATCGGGTCCCGGCGTGAGAAAGGTCCAGTCGTAAGGGTTGGAGATCTCGTCGTGCGTAGTGCCGATCGCGGTGTACTCGACGCCCGGCACGGTATCGCCACCGGCATTGAGCTTGGCGTAGAACTCCGAGCCGACGACCTGCTCGGTATTGGCCTGGCCGATCAGCGGCTCATAGAAGCCGAGAATATCCAGGCCCAGATTGGTGATGAACCGGCCCAGGCTCGCGAGGCCGAGCAGCGAGGTGCCGTGGGTGGTCGCGCCGAAGCTGATCACCTTGCGCACCTTCCCCTGTCCGCCTTCGAATTTCAGGTACTGGCTGGTGACCGGGCCGCCCTGGGAGTGCGCGAGCACATCGACCGCGGGCGCGCCGGTGGCCGCCAGCACCCGATCCACGAACTGCGCCAACTGCTTCGCGGAATCCTCGAGCGATCCGACGCCGTAGCGTCCCGGCAGGATCGGGCCGATGCCGCCGCCGCCCAGCGGGGTCTCGCGGCCGAAATTGAAGGCGAACACACAGAATCCGGCGCGGGCGACCTGCGGGGACAGGAACGAGAAGCTGTCGTAGGTGTTCAGCCAGGTCCCGTGCACCAGCACCACCGGGCGCGGATGCTCGGCGCTCGGCTTGCAGTTCCAGTCATTGGAGCCCGGCGGCGCGGCATCCGGGTGCGCGAGTCCGAAGCCGAAAGCGGCCAGGAAGGCCGACATTTCGGGGCCGACGCCGACCGTGTCCGAGGCGGTGCTCACGATCGCCGAGCCCGAACTGCTTCCGGAATCGGCCGGTTCGGACGCGGCCACGCCGGTCGAACAGGCCACGGCCAGGGCGGTCGCACCGGCGAAGACGGCGCTGCCGAGCCTGCGGTTGGTCGAGCTCATGAAATCTCCTACTGCCTCACGCGGTCCGACCGAATGCGTCGAATCCGATTGCGACCGTAGGAGCCGGTTGTGGCCTGTGTCACCGGTGCTGTGTCAGGTGACAGTGGTCAAAGCCGTGTGCGCCGAGTAGTTGTGGCGACCAACAGCGGTCAGGTGGCGGGCGTGCTCGCGATGGCGATGGCGGTGCGGGTGAACAGCGGCACCAGTTCCGGCAGCGCCTGCGCGCCCTTCTGGTGCAGGCAGGCGCGCACCCGGTCGTCGATGCCGCCGAGCAACATGTCGATGAGTTGCCGGTCGGGCTCGGCGGGCAGATCGCCGTCGCGCACGCCGACCCGGGCCACCGCCATGATGTAGTCGGCGAACCGCTCGTGCACGCGCAGCCGGTGTTCCACCAATCCCGGTCCGGCCGCGAGCGTTTCGACATACAGCGCCCGTGCCGCCGCCGGTTGCAGGGCGAGCACATTGAGATAGATCTCGAAGGAAATCCGCACCCGCTCCGCGAAATTCACACCCTCCAAACCGGTGACGGTTTCCCGGAGTTGATCGAGGGCCGCGCCGACCGCGAGATCGTATGCGGCGGCAAAACATTCATCCTTGCCGCCGAAAACGGCGTAGAAGGTCCGCCGCGCCACCTGGGCGCGGCTCACGATATCGGCGACCGTGGTGGCCGCGAAGCCCAGCTCCCCCACCGCCTCCAGCACGGCGGTACACAGCCGCCGATACTGCGAAGCCTCCACCTGCTCGCGAGTCAGCCCGTGCCGCCCACGCGGCAACGGGCCCTGCTCACCGACAGTTTCCACACTCACGCCCCCAGAATAGGTTTCCACGTCACCGAGCGACTAACGGTCCGGCCAATACCATGGCGGTTCATCCAATAAACCCTGTCCCGCCACCGTCGTGGCGCCCTCCTGTTTCACCAATTCGATCATGGTCGGGGAATCGGCGTACTCCTCGATGACGCCGATCAATTCATCGGAATGAGTGACCACGACGACCTGGGTGTCCTCGGCGGCGCGGGCGATCAGGCGGCCCAGCGGGTCCAGGAGTTCGGGGTGCAGGCTGGTTTCGGGCTCGTTGAGGACCAGCAGCTGCGGCGGGCGCGGGGACAGCAGGGCGGCGGTGAGCAGCAGGTAGCGCAGGGTGCCGTCGGAGAGTTCGGGGGCGGCCAGCGGGCGGAAGAGTTTGGGCTGGCGCAGCAGCAGCTCGAAGCGGCCGTCGTGGTCGGCGATCTCGATGCGACTGCCCGGGAAGGCGTGGTCGACCGCCTCGGCCAGGGCCTTGGCATCACCGATTTCGACAATGGTGCGCAGGGCCGAGGCCACGTCCGCGCCGTCGTGCGCGAGAGCCATGGTGCGCGTGCCGATCTGGGGCGCGCGGGCCGGGGCGGCGACATCGGTGCGCAAATGGTCGTAGAAACGCCAGGAGCGCATGCGTTCCCGCAGCACCAGCAGGTCCGGGGCGCGCTGCGGGTCGGCGAGTTCGGAGAGCATGGAGTCGAAGGCCTTCACGGTGTGCGGCACCAGGCCCCAGCCGCCACCCTCGTCCCGCAGTCGCACCACCGGGCCGCTGCGTTCGGCGAGGACCGTGGAGGGCCGCAGCACCGGTCCGGCCCAGACGGCCTCGGTCTTGATCTCCGGATCGCGGCCGAACATGGTCTGGTCCGGGGGCAGCGGGCCGAGCTCGGCGGCGTACCCGAAGTCCTCGCCCGCGAAGCCGACACGCAGCAGCAAGGGCACGTTCGGGCCCGAGCGGCCGGGACCGGCGAACAGTGTCGATCCGAGTCCGCCTTCCCTTGCCAGCCCCGCGACCGCGCCGTTGCGGGAGAAGTCGGCCAGCAGCCGCAGCACGCGATACAGACTGGATTTGCCGCTGCCGTTCGCGCCGGTGATCACGTTCGTGCGGCCGAGGCGTACCCGCAGATTGCGCAGGGACCGGTAGTTCTCCACGGCCAACGTGGTCAGCATGGGGTCCAGGGTATAGCGACCAACTGGTCCGTATTAGTTGGTGTGGTGGGCACGCCACGCACGATAGGCGCTGCGCGAGCACACCGCGCACGGGCGATACCCGGTCGCTATGGCGGTGGCCTCGTCGGCGAAGAACACCCGATGCGGTGTATAGCCGCCGCGGGCGAGGGCGCGCAGGGCGGCCGGGCAGTCCAGGCGGCCGTAGATGCGCAGGCGGCGGTGACCGCCGAGGGTGCCCGGAGTCCGGCTGCGGTACGGGCCATCCGGGCCGAGCAGGGTGTACATGGCGTCAGGCGTCGTGGAAGACGAGGCCCAGGGTGTGGCGCTGGCCCGACCGGACGACGCTCACCCCGTGCCGCATGGGTGCGGCCGACCAGCCGCGGGCACCGCGCACCGGGCGGTCGCGGGTGGTGAAGATCAGGCCGTGGCCCTGCGGCAATGGCATTGCCGCGCCGCGGGATTGGGCGCGCGGGCGCTGCTCGACCATGAGGAATTCACCGCCGGTGTAGTCGACTCCGGGGGCGTCCAGGCCGATGACGACCTGGAGCGGGAAAACCATGTCGCCGAACAGGTCTCGGTGCAGGGCGTTCCAGTCTCCCGGGCCGTAGCGCAGCAGGATCTGTGAACTCTTCACCTGTCCCGCCCGGTGGCATCGGGCGATCCACTCGTCGAGACTCTCCGGCCAGGTGCCCGGGCGTCCGAGCCGTTCGGCCCAATCCCGGGCAATGGGCAGCAGTTTCGGATACAACGCGGCCCGCAGTTCGGCCACGAGGTCGGGGAGCTCATGCGTGAAGTACCGATACTCCCCCGAGCCGAACCGATGCCGGGCCATGTCGATCGTCGACCGAAACCTGTCTTCCTCGTCGTAAAGCCCTGCGAGCGCGCGGCATTCGTCGGCGGTGAGCAACGGCCCCATGAGTGCGTGCCCGTGCTCGTCGAGCTCGCGAGCCAGGGCCGCCCAGTCCTGCTGGGCGACCCGCCCGGCCCACACCGACAGGGTGGGGGCGCTCATCACGCGATCCGTTCCAGTTCCAGCAACCGCTGCTTGCGTTCCACGCCCCCGGCGTACCCGGTGAGCGAGCCATCGGCCCCGATCACCCGATGGCAGGGCCGCACGATCAGCAACGGATTCGCCCCGATCGCCGACCCCACCGCCCGCACGGCCGCCCGCGACGCGCCAATCCTGCGCGCGATCTCCCCGTAGGTAGTGGTGCCGCCATACGGGATCTCATCGATCGCCCGCCACACGCGCCGCTGGAATTCCGTTCCGCCGTCACCGAATCGAAGATCGAACCCGGTGCGCTCACCGGCGAAGTACGCCGCTAACTGCGGCACCACCGCCGCGAACGCCTCCGCATCGGCAACCCAGTCCGGTTCCACCAGCACGGCTTTCCCACCGGCCATCGACACGGCGGTCAACACCGTCTCGCCGTCGCGAATCTCCCCCACCAACAGCAGTTCCCCGACCGGGCTGGCCATGGTCGTGTAGACGGTCATCACTTCCTCCTTGATCGTTCCGTCTTCGTTCCCCACCCACTCTGCTCGCCCACCGACCCAATGCCCGGCGGAAATCGGCCATGGCATTAGCGGCATTCAGCCACCCGCGCCGACGAGCATGCAATCCAGCAGCGACACACCGAGAGACACCTGCTGGAATGCATGCTCGTGAGCTAGGAGATGCGCCAGGAGGGGGAGCGACCTAGGGCGGAGACCAGGCGGTCGGTGGGGGTGGCGGTTGGGGAGGTGGGGAGGGGGGCGGCGTAGCCGTGTGGGCCGCGTAGGGGGCCCTCGTTCGGGATGGCGGTGGCGATTGGGAGGGCTACGGCGAGAAGGTCTTCTGGCAGGGCGGGGTCTGCGGCGAGTGCTTTTGCGAGGTCCCAGCGGTGGGTCAGCATGTCGATGAAATGGACCTGGAGGAGGGACTGCGCGGGGAGTTCGGTGTCGAACTTCGGAAGGCGAACCAGCTGGTCGGCGGCGAGGCCGCCGAAGGCTTCGATCCATCGAGAAGCGGCTTGGGCGCACGCCTTCCTGGGATCCGCCTCGAGCACGACCTCAGCCTTCAGAATGACCTCACTGATCGCCTCATGTTCGGAATTCATGTGCCGCAACAAATCCCGAACCGCCCATCCCGCACACGGTGTAGGCCAATCGAGATCGGCATCGGTCACCCCATCGACCAGCGTGACGAGATCAGTAAGGGCACGGCGGTCGAGCTCGAAGATATCCACAACTCGACACTATACGCACGATCGTTCGTGCAGTTGTAGAACAAGTGTCGCCCATCCAACCTAATTCGACAGGCAAACTTGCAAGTTTGCCTGTGTTGATGGCATGCTGGGTGGGTGAGTTCGAATGGGAGGGGTCGGTCGGCGGCCGAGGTGGCGATTGCGGCGGGTGAGCTGCGGGTTGTTACCAGTCGGCTGTTGCGGCACTTGCGGGCGGCTCGGGGTGAGATCGACATGACGCCTTCGCAGGCAGTGGTTATCAGTCGGCTGGGGAGCGAGGGGGCGATGTCGGTGGCGGATCTCGCTCGGGCGGAGCGGGTTCGGCCGCAGTCGATGCGGACTACGTTGGCGGCGCTCGAGGAGCGGGGGCTGGTTTCGCGGGCGGCGCATCCGAGCGATCAGCGGCAGGTGCTCATGTCGCTGACGGCGGAGGGGCGGCGACTATTGCGGGTTGCGCACGACGCTAAAGAGGATTGGCTGGTTTCGGCCATTCGGACCAAATTGACGGCCGCCGAGCAGGATTCGTTGATCGCGGCGATTCCGCTGTTGGCTCGGCTGGTTGAGGACTGATGGAATCACTACTCTCAGAAAAGGATTGCCACTTGACGTCGAATTTGCTGGATCCCACGACAGCGCTGGTGCTCATCGATCTGCAGCGGGGAATCACGGCCGCGCCTACCGTTCCGCACACCGCCGACGAGGTGGTGGGGCGGGGTGCACAGTTGGCCAAGGCATTTCGCGAGCGGGGGCTGCCCGTTGTGCTGGTGCGGGTCTCCTTCGCCGCGGACGGCGGCGATATGCCGCCGGGTCGGACCATGCAGCCGGGCGGACAGTTCACTCCGCCGCAGGGGTGGGACGAACTCGTGAGCGAACTCGACGTGCAGCCCTCCGATATTCGAATCACCAAGCGCCAGTGGGGCGCGTTCCACGGCACCGACCTCGACGTGCAACTGCGCCGCCGGGGCATCACCACGATCGTGCTGGGCGGCATAGCCACCAGCATCGGCGTCGAATCCACCGCCCGCGCCGCCTACGAGCACGGCTACCACGTGGTCATTGCCACCGATGCCAGCGCCGACCGCGAGGCCGCCTCTCACACCCACTCGGTCGAAAAGATCTTCCCCCGCCTGGGTGTCACCGCCACCACCGACGAGATCCTCACCGCCCTCGACACTCTCGACACCCAAGGCTGACCGCCCGACGCCGCCGAATGCATCTCCCCCGGCGAGATGCATCGCCCGCCTCCGTCCGACCACCCCCAAGCTCCTCGGCCGAATGCCCATGTCGCCCATCCCCGCCGGGCGGCAGTGGGTTTCGGCCCCAAAGCTCAGGGAGCACCTGCTCGCGGCCTCGCGCCGACGCGGCCTCGAGTTCGTCAATCGAATGAGTGCGCGGGCGTGGGCAGTACATCGCGGATCCGCTTGCGCCCATGGCGCTCACCGCGGTCCGCCGCACAGCTATTTCGTATGGGCTCGGGACCA
Organism: Nocardia sp. CDC160; assembly: GCF_035818795.1. Classification (NCBI taxonomy): domain Bacteria; kingdom Bacillati; phylum Actinomycetota; class Actinomycetes; order Mycobacteriales; family Nocardiaceae; genus Nocardia; species Nocardia sp. CDC160. Next base: position 558,519 of record NZ_JAYKYT010000005.1, read on the forward strand.
GAGGGTGGGCCAGCCGCCCGAGCCCAGCCAGGCGGCGGGGATGAGGAGGCCGTGGGTGGCTATGTGAGACCAGAAGACCTCTCGGTCTGTGTCGAGCAGGCCGAGGTCGTGGGCGGCGGGCCAGGCGGATTGCCAGGGGCCGTGGTGGTCGGAGAGGTCGGTAATGGGGAAGCCGGGGACGGTGACCGCGTGGGGGTCGCTGATCGAGGCGACGGGGACGGCGTGCGTGGGGGCGCACGTCGTCATCAGGATCAACGGGCACAACAGGTCGGCGGTGGGGTGGTGGGTGAGGGCGTGGGTGAAGGACCGGTCGCCGTGGCGGGCGAGACGGCCCAGGGCGGCGCGGACGCGCTGGGCCACCAGATCCATGGAACGGGCCGTGGCGATATCCGGATCTTTCACCAACACGCGCAGCACCTTCGACGGGAGTGGCGCGTCGGTCGGCAGGGTGCGCAGGCGCGGGTAGCGGTCCAGGAGGGTGGGTGCGAGAGTATCGAGGGCGGCGGCGAGCGGCCGGGTACCGGTGGCCGACCAGAGGCTCGGCAGTGCGGCGGGATAGGCCTCGAGGTGGTCCGCGCACAACCGGGTCAGCCGATCGGCGGTCGAACGGCGCAGGGCGGTCAGGGTTTTCGGGTCACCGTCGGTGTCACCGGCCAGGGCCACCAGCGTGCGCAGCGCGGGCTCGGAGTCGACCATCGCCTTGCGCGCGGCTTCGCGCAGCACCGGTTCGAGGTCACGAACCGGATTGTGGGTCCCCCGCCGAGCCCGCGCGGGCGGTGCGACGGTGTCCAGCTCGGCCGGTTCGGCCTCCGGCTCCTCGGCGCGCAGCGTCTCGACCCACACCCGAAACGCCTGTCGCAGTGCGGCATCCGGCTGATTGTTGAACCGTCCGGCGATCTCGCTCATGGCGTAACCGCCTGCCGCCCGGCGCAGTTCGGCATTGGCCGCGATCACGCCCGATTCGTCGCGCACCGCCACCAGAATGCTGAGCCCGCGCACCGCCTGGTCCTGATACCACGGTCCGGCAATGCAATTGCCCATGTAATCCGACCACTCCGCGAGATGCGCCGCGTTCCGGGCGATCTGGACGCGCAGGCTCGTCCCGGGCAGCACCTCGCCGTCGTGGGCGAGCACGCTCTCGGCCACCTCGAATTCGCTCGACAGCGCGGCGGCGACGGCACCGCTGCCCATCAGCGCACCGCACAGCTCGTCCCAGTCCCGGCACCGCGGCGGCGCGATCGCACCGAGCGCGAGCAACTGCGCCGCCCCGGCCACCGCGAGCGGAATCGACTCCGAGCGCGGGGTCAGCGGATGCGGTCGCGGCCGTGCCGGATCGGTGTCGAACTCGGGTACCCGGTAGTAGCCCTCGGCCGCCGCGGCCGCGTGCCCGCGCGCCTGGGCCATGGCATCGGCCAGTTCCGCGATCCAGACCAGATCGCACGCCCGCTCGACGGCGTCGGCACCCGCGGCCAGCCGGTCGGCCAGGCTCGGCCGACCGCGCCGCACCAGCGGCTCGTACCGCCAGTCGGTCGGCGCGATCCGCGCGGTGTGACCGGCCACCGCCCGCCACTCCCGCAGCGCGTCCGAATCCCACGCCTCGGGCAGCACTTCGCGCGGGATCTCCTGCCCCAGCAGCGTCTGGCAACGGTCCGCGATGATCAGCGCGTAGGCGAGTGCGGTGCGCAACCGGGTGCGCACGAATCGCTCGAAGGCGGCACCCTGCGCCTGCTGCCGCAGCCGGGCGTCGATCTCACGCACGTGGACGCCGGGCCGCGCGGGCAGGAGCCCCGAGGGATCGGACTGCGAGACGCTCCGCTGTGCCCGCTTGATCTCGCCCTTGGTGTACAGCGCCGAGACCGCCGCGATCTCCTCGCGCACCCGATCCAGGCCCGCGACCACGCCGAGCTCGTGCACCGCGACCGCCGCGCGCAACAGCACCGTCGCCGACACCGCGTCCTGGATCAGGCGCTCGACGGAGTGCCTCCAGAGGCCGCGCCACGTCGGCCGGAAGCGGATCGCCGACACCATCGTGAGCGGCCCGGCGTTCGCATCCTGGACGAGCTTGACGATTTCCGCCTCGTCGTACTCCCGATACCGTTCGCGCAGCGCGTCCAGCACCGTCAGATCGTGGCTCGCGATCAGACGATCCCGCCGCAGCTCGGCGACCTGCCACGCGCACACCCGCCGCCACAGATCCAGCACCAGCTCCAGGCGCCGCGGCCGCGAATACCGCTCGAGCACCTGCCGTAGGTTCGCGGCGAGCACCGACGGCACGACCTCGGGCACCGGGTCGACGCACTCGGGGGCCCGCAACTCCAGCACCCGCACCAGTTGCTCGGGACCCAGCAGCTCCGCGGCGGCCGACGCCAGAACCACGGCGGCCCAGCGGCCTTCGCCGATGGCCTGTTCCGCGGCGGCCCCGACCGGCTTGGTCGCGGTCACCCCGAACAGCGCGACCAGGGTGGCCGTGCGCTCCCCCAGCCGCCACGCGCCCCCGAGCTTGAGCACCCGCAGCGCGGCCAGCACCGCGTCGCGCCGGTCGCCGCTCGCCCCGGCCAGGCGGGCGGAGACGAAACCCTCCCCCAGATCGATTCCGGCACCGGCGATTACCGTGCCGCCGTGCTCGATGAGTCCGGCCAGGTCCGCGCAGGCGATCGCCACGCGGGCCGGATCGCTGTCGCGGTCCCCCAGCACGACGGCAGCGCCCTCGGGCCCGTCGTGGTCGATTTCCTCGCCGGTCTCGACCAGCCAGGCCCGCCGATTCCGATCGGCGACCACACCGAAGGCCAACAGCACTGCCAAACTCGAACTCCCACCGATTGATTCGCCCGATTCGCCGCCCGATCGCCAGGCGACACGACTCCCGCCCCGACCTTACGATCGAGGCGGGAGCTCGGCAACGAGTTTTCGAAGGTTCGAGGTTTTCGAGGATTCGGAGTCTTCGTGGGTTCGGTTCACAACCGCCGGGCGTCGATCATCCAGATCTGAATATTGGACGCCCGGTGGTTGGAGCCGATGCTCGCGATCATGCGGACCAGATCGGTGACATCCTCGGTGCGGGCCAGCAGCTCGACCCGCAGCCCGGCGGAGACATCGGTCTCGAAACGCTGTCCGCGATAGTTCTCGACGCGATTGTCCCGGTCGTCCACCCGATAGACCTGGGTGACCACCATGCGGCGGACCCCGAAGGCGGCCAGGGCCTGTTTGATCTGATCGAACAGGCCGGGCGGCACCACCAGCGTCAACAACTTCGCATCGGCGCCGCCGCCCGGGTCCGTCTCGTGGTCACCGACCATGCCGCCCAACTGCAGCGGCGACGACATCAGGATTCCTTGGCCGGAATCTCCGCTCCGTCCTGTTCCACCGGTGCCTGCGCGCGCACCGGCGGTTTCCGCAGCACGGGTGACTGCGCGTGCACGAGCGTGTCGTCCGGGTACGCCTCCTCCTCGTGCGCCCCGACATCGCCGGTCTCGAGCACCTCGTCCGGCATGCGCAGACTCATGAACAGGCTCAATATCTTCAGGATCGCGAAGGTGATGAACGCATCCCAGACGATGACCGTCCCGGCCGCGCCCGCCTGCCACAGCAGCAGTTTCGGATTGTGCCCGTAGAGCCAGCCGCCGTAGGTGGCGTCGGCCGCGCCACCGGTGCCCAAATACACCTTGATGTTCGGGTCGGCGAGCACACCGACCAGCATGCCGCCCGCCAGACCGGCCACGCCGTGCGTGTGCACCACGCCGAGGGTGTCGTCGACCTTGCGGAACAACCGCGTGCGCCCGAGCTTGTTCCACGACAGCCACACCAGCGTCGAGGCGATCAGGCCGATCACCATGGCGCCGAAGCTGTTCACGAAGCCCGCCGCCGGGGTGATGGCGACCAGACCGGCGATCATGCCGTTGACCGCGCCCAGGAAGTTGGGCCGCCGTGCCGGACCGGCCAGCATGTCCCAGATCACCCAGGTCAGCACCGCGACCGCGGTCGCCAGATTCGTATTGATCACCGCGAGTGAGGCATCCGAGCCCGAGAAGTACGGGTCGCCGCCATTGAAGCCGTTCCAGCCCAGCCACAGGATGCCCGCCCCGGCCGCGGCCATGGGCAGATTGTTGGGCACCGCGCGTTCCCGGTCGCGCGCGAGTCGCGGTCCGATCACCGCCGCCGCCACGAAACCCGTGGTGCCCGCGGCCAAGTGGATGACGTAGCCGCCGGAGTAGTCCAGCGCGCCCATCTGCGACCACCAGCCGCCGCCCCAGATGAGGAAGGCGTTGACCGAGTAGGCCAGCGTCGACCACAGCGGCACGAAGATCAGCCACACCTTGAAATTGATGCGTCCGATCACGCTGCCCAGGAACAACAATGGCGTGATCGCCGCGAACACGAACTGGAAGTAGGCCAGCGTGGTCTCGGAGAAGCGGAACTTCGGCATGAGTCCGTCGAGCAACGGAATCACGGCCTGCTCTTGATTGTTCGAGCTCAGAATTGTGTGCGGTTTGCCGATTGCGGCCCGCAGGATTCCTGGCCCTATTTTGATGGGCTCGCCGAACCCCATCTTGAAGCCCCACAGCACCCACACCACCAGGACCAGCGAGAATCCGGTGAATGCCATGAGCATGGTATTGACGGCCCATTTGCGTTGCACCAGACCGCCATACAAGATCGCGATTCCGGGTATGCTCATGAGTCCGACGAGAGTCGCGGCCACCAACTGCCAGGCATTATCGCCCGGGTTCAGCCAATCGGGATACGGTGACATGGTTCAGCGCTACCTCACCGCGAAGCGAGCAGGCACCAGACCCGCTTCAGCACTAAATTCTGTTGTGGCATAAGGTGTCTAGCGTCACATTGGGTGAACCAAGTGTTGTGCCGTAAGGTTTCCCGACGATTACGCGCGGTTAAATCTGGATTTCGCACTCCGCCTCGCGAATGCGCGTGCATTCGAAATGAACGGCTCACCAATAAATTCCGACCGGTTGGAACTCGATCGACAGCCCGCCATCGCTCCCGTACGATCTGGCTACGGGGAGCACCGGCCGGTTCGAAACGGGGGAATGGAGTTGAGGAGTCGTCTTCCGGCGACCATGCGCAATGCCGCGCAGTGGACGCGACGCTTCGCGCGCACCGCGCCCGGCGTCATCGGTGCGACGGGCGCCGCCCTCGCACTGCTCGCTCTGATCGCCGGACTGGTGTCGGCGAATGCCCAGGGCGCCAGGATCTCTCGCCACGACACCGTGCTGGCGCACACCGAGCCACTCGCCAACGCCGCGCAACGACTCTATGTCGCACTCTCCACCGCCGACGCCGCGGCCTCGACCGCCTATCTGTCCGGCGGCATCGAATCGGCCGAGGTGCGCACCCGCTACGAGAACGCGCTCACCGACGCCGCGGCCGCGCTGGCCGAGGCCACCACCGGCGCGTCGGACACCGAGACACGCGAGATCCTCGGCCGGATCTCGGCCGAATTGCCCAGCTACACCGGCGATGTGGAGGCGGCGCGGGCCAATAACCGCCAAGGCCTGCCGGTCGGTTCGGCCTATCTGCGGCAGGCCTCGGCGCTCATGCAGAGCTCGATCCTGAAGAACGCGGCCGAGCTCGAGAAGATCCGCCTGAACCAGTTGCACGATGACCAGAACGCCATCAAGGGCCTGCCGCTGTGGACCACGGGTCTGCTGCTGGTGCTGCTGCTCGCCTGCGGCGCGGGCTCCTGGATCCTGCTGCGCCGCACCAACCGCTGGGTCAACGCGGGCGTCGCCGCGGCGGCGGGATTGACCGTGCTCGCGCTGCTGTGGATCGCCGCCACCACGATCGCCGCATCGGCCGCCATCGACACCGGGGCCACCGCCCGCTTCGAAAAGCTCGCGCAGGCACGGATTCTCGCCCAGCAGGCCCGCACCGAGGAGACGCTGCAACTCATCACCCGCGGCAACCTCGACGACAGCGAGAAGCGCTTCGCCGCCAGCAGCGCGCAGCTGCGCTCGGACCTGAGCGGACTGCTGAGCACCGACTCGCCCGCCACCAAGGCCTTCTCCGGCTGGCAGGACGGGCATCAGAAGGAAGTGGCGGCCTACCTGTCCAACAACTATCGAGGCGCGGTCGACCAGTCGATCAAGACCGACGGCGCGGGGTCGGCGGCACAGTTCACCGCCCTGGACACCGCCCTGAAGACCGAACTCGAGCGCACGCGCCAGGAAGTGCGCGACGATGTGAACACGGCCGGAAATGCCCTCACCCTGAGCCCCATTGGCACGCTGGCGCTGCTGTTGGCCGCGGCGGCCGCCATTGTCGTCGGGGTGTGGCCGCGGTTGAAGGAGTTCCTGTGAAGACGCGCATGCGGATGCTGCTGCTGGGGGCGGTGGCGCTGCTGGCCGCGGCCTGCGGATCGACGCCGGACGCCGCGCCCTTCCAGCTGCCGAGCGAGAATCGGCTGCCGCCCGGCGCGACCGTGCTGCAACCCGGGCCCAGTGAACGCGGCGACCAATCCTGTAATCCGACCGCGAGCTTGCGGCCGGGGCCGCAGCCGCAACCCGGGGCCATGCCCGCCGGGTCGACAATGGCGGCGATCGTGGCCACCGGCAAATTGCGAGTGGGCGTCGACCAGAACCAGACCCACTTCGGCTACCGGAATCCCGCGACCGGGCAGATCGAGGGCTTCGACATCGACATCGCCCGGGAGGTCGCCCGCGATTTGTTCGGCGATCCCGACCGGATCGAGCTCAATCCCACGGAATCGGCCAATCGCGCACCGGTGCTGGTCCAGAACAAGGTCGACATGGTGGTGCAGACCTTCTCTGCCACCTGCGCCCGACGCAACGACGTCCAGTTCTCGACCACGTATCTGCTTGCCGATCAACGGCTTCTGGTCACCAAGACCTCGGGGATCCACTCGGCCACCGATCTGGTCGGCAAGAAGGTGTGCGGAGTTTATCGGTCCACCACCTTGGACGCGATTTTCGCACTGCCCCAGAAACCCACCGTGATTGGAATGGTCAACTGGCTCGACTGCCTGACCGCGTTGCAGCAGGGTGAGGTGGACGCCGCCAGTACCGACGCGCCGATCCTCGACGGACTGCGGGTGCAGGACCCCAATCTGGAATTGGTCGGTCCGGCCATGGATTCCGATGCCTTCGCGATTGGAATCCAGAAGCAGGCCACCGATTTCGTGCGCTTCGTCAACGGCGTGCTCGAGCGGATCCGCTCCGACGGCACCTGGCAGCGGCTCTACGACAAGTGGCTGAGCGGCTCCGGCCCGTCCACTGGTCCCCCGGCCGCCCGGTACAGCGATTGAGTCGGCCATGCACGGGAATCCTGGGCACATTCTCACCGTCGCCGAAATAGATCGCGAAATCGCCGACCGGGCACGCGAAATCGAGACCATTGCCGCGACCTTGGTCGAATTGGACAAGCATCCCGGGCTGGTGCTGTTGCGCCGGTTCCCGCCGACCGGGGTCACCGAAAAGCGGTGGGCCCCGGCGCGGGCGGCGTTGGAATTGATGTGGGAGGACTTCGGTCGGTTGGGGACCGTCTTGGATCGCGCCAAGGCGGCGCGGGCGCGGCGACGGCTGGACGCGCTGGATCGGGAAGAGATCACGCGCCTGCTGCGCGGGCAGCCGGTCGAGGTGGCGCGGCATACGATTCCCATGTCGCAGCGCTCGCTGAGCGGGCCGCGCGAACAGGTGGAGTTGATCGGCATTGTCGAGATGCTGGATCGGATGCGCGCCGCGTTCCCGACGGTGGTGCAGGTGCTCGACGCGGTCGAGGCGGTCAATCACCGGGTGATGTCGGATATCGCGCCGCTGCAGGCGGAATTGGACCGGCTCGGCACCTCGATTCCGGAATTGCGGGCGCTCGCCGAGGATATGGACACCCTCGCCGTGCAGGTCGCCACCGATCCGCTCGCGCTCGGGCCGGATGCGCTGGACCATCGGCTCGGTGAGCTGGCGCGGCGCATGCGTGAGGCGGCCACCGTGCTCACCGAATTGCGGGCCATGTCGACGGACTGGGACGGCGCGGTCGATCGGGTGCGCTCGCGGGTGGAGGCGCTGCACAAGACCTACGAGCGGGCCGACCACGCCCGCGTCGAGGTCGAGCGCACGATTCTGGCCGCGCCGCTGCCCCGGCATCCGGACGACAGTGCCGTCTACGGCGCGGAATTGACCGCCCTGGAAGCCAATTCGCCCGAGCCCGCCGCCCTCTGGGAGCTGCGGCAACGCCTCGCCCGCGCCCTCGACACCGCGACCCACCACGAGCGCCTCGCCCAGGGCCTGCTCGACCGCCGCCTCGAGCTCGAGGGCCGCTTCAACGGCTACCGCGCCAAGGCCGCCCGCCTCGGCGTCAGCGAGGACCACGATGTCTTGGCCGCCAGCCGCATTGCCGCGGGTCTGCTGTCCCGCCGCCCCTGCGACCTCGCCGCGGTCACCCGCGCCATCACGGACTACCGCCAGCTCATCGCGCAGAAATCGGGGAGGCGATCATGAACTGCACCGAACCCGGCTGCACCGGGACCATCGAGGACGGGTACTGCACGGTCTGCGGAACCGCGCCCGGCTCGAATACCGCGACCGCCTCCGGCAGCGACGCGACCCCGAGCGGCGCTGGCGGCACCGCGCTGGGTGGTGGCGCGACCTCGAGACCCGGTGGCAGCGCCACGCTGAGTCGCGGTGGCAGCGTCACCGGGCGTTCAGCGGCTGGCGGACCTGCCGCATCGGTGGCGGATCCGGGCAAGTGCGCCGAACCTGGCTGTACCGGAACGATTGTCGACGGGTACTGCGATGTGTGCGGCAGTGCGCCCGCGCCGGTGTCGGCGATGGCCACGACCGCGCGGGATACCGGGCGGTCGAGCGCAAGTACGGGGTCGACCATGAGTGCAGGGTCGACAACTCGGAGTGGGGCGTCGCGCAGTGGGCGGTCGGTGCGCACCGGGCGGTCGGGGTCCACCGGAGGTAGCCGCGGACGGCTGGGCGCGGGGATGGTGAAGGTGCCGTCCGTGCCGCGCAAGGATCCCAGCGAGGCCGTACTGGCCACCGCGGAAGTGCCGGAGAATCACCGGGATTGCGGAAAGTGCGGGCGGCCGGTGGGGCGCAGCCGCAATGGGCAGCCCGGGCGCACGGAGGGGTTCTGCCCGCACTGCGGCACGCATTTCTCCTTTACTCCCAAGCTGTCTCGCGGCGATATCGTCGGCGGACAGTACGAGGTGCTGGGCCCGCTCGCGCACGGCGGGCTGGGATGGATCTATCTGGCCGTCGACCACAAGGTCGACGACCGACCCGTGGTGCTCAAGGGCCTGCTCAATACCGGTGACGCCGACGCCATGCGGGCGGCGGTGGCGGAGAAGCGCTTCCTGGCCCAGGTCGATCACCCGAATATCGTGCGGATCTACAACTTCGCCGAGGACACCGGGCCGGACGGCAAGCCCGTCGGGTACATCGTCATGGAGTACGTCGGCGGCAAATCGCTGAAACAGCTGCTGCGCGAACAGCGCACGGCCGATCAGCAGTACCTGCCGCCCGCGCGCGCCATCGCCTACATCCTGGAGATGCTGCCCGCGCTGGAGTACCTGCACGAACGTGGGCTCGCCTACTGCGATTTCAAGCCCGACAATGTCATGCAGACCGAGGAGCAGCTCAAGCTCATCGACCTGGGCGCGGTCATCGGCCTGCACGATCAGACCGAAACCATCTACGGCACACCGGGTTATCAGGCCAAGGAGATCGCCGACACCGGCCCGACCGTCGCCTCGGAGGTCTACACCGTCGGCCGCACCCTGGCCGCGCTCATCATGCGCATCCCGCCACTCAACGGCGAACTCGGCCCGCTGCCCGGCCCCGACACCGAGCCGCTCATGGCCCGCTACGAGTCGCTGTACCGATTCCTGGTGCGCGCCACCGATATCGATCCCGACGCCCGCTTCACCTCCATGACGGAGATGAGCGACCAGCTCACCGGCATTCTGCGTGAGATCCTGGCCATCGACGACGGTCGGCCCCGGCCGGGCCTGTCCACCCGATTCGGCCCGCCCCGTGCGGTTTTCGGCGTCGGCGACCGGGTTCCCGAGGATCCGCGCGCGATCATCACCGCGCTCCCGGTCCCCCTGGTCGATCCCGCCGACAGCGGCGCGGCGCTGCTCGCCTCCACCAGCGCGGTCACCCCCGAGGATTTGGAGCGCGAGATCACCGCGGGTCTGGCCTCGGTGGTCACCGGCCGCGAGGAATCGGTGGAGATCCCGCTCCGATTGATCCGCGCCGCACTGGAATTCGGCGATGCCGAGGAGGCCCTGCGCCGCCTCGACGAGGTCACCGACGCCCTCTCCGGCGACTGGCGACTGACCTGGTTCGCGGGCCAGGCCCGCCTCCTGCAACGCGACTATCCCGCCGCCGCAGCCGAATTCGACGCCCTCTACAGCGCCCTCCCCGGCGAGGCGGCCCCCAAACTCGCGCTGGCCGTCACCGCCGAACTCATGGCCGCCGTCGCGGCCGGTGCCCTGGCTCCCGACGGAACCCCGATGTCACCCACCGGCATCGGCTCGGTGCCCGTGCTGAGCGGCAGCGCCACGGGCCAGCCCGGTGGAACGTCCACCGCTAGTCGGTCGGAACCGGTGACCGCCAATGGGAATGGCGCGGTGTCCGGAGCGGCCCGGGGGACGAGCGCCGATCCCGCTCCCGCACGCGAACGCGCCGCCCGGTTCTACGACATGGTGTGGCGTACCGACCGCACCTTCACCAGCGCGGCCTTCGGGGCGGCGCGGGTGCGGCGGGCGGTCGACGATCGGGCCGGGGCGGTCGAGGTGCTCGATCAGGTGGACGCCGCGTCGGCGGTGCACACCGAGGCCGGGGTGACCGCCGTGGAAACCCTGCTGGCCGTGGAGGATCCGGCTCAGCTCACCGAACAATTGGTTCGCGATGCGGGCAAGCGCATCGATAACCTCACGGTGGACTCGAAACGCCGTGCCGCCCGGGCACGGATGGGGGTCCTGGACGCGGCGCTGCGCTGGCTGCGCCTGGGCAGGGTGCCCGCCGACCACTCCCCGCTGCTGGGGGTGTCGCTCGATCAACAAGGGGTACGCACCGGTTTGGAACGCTGTTATCGCGACCTGGCGCACGAGACCGACGACATGTGGGAGCGCATCGCCCTGGTGGAGCAGGCCAATGCCGTGCGCCCGAGGACGGTGCTGTGACCACGCCTAACCAGGGCCGACAAATACGCTGCCCGAGCTGCGGCACCTTCGCCGCCGACACCGACCGCTTCTGCGAGGCCTGCGGCCGCAAGCTCGGCGTGCGGCTGATCGCCCTGCCGCCCAAGGAATTCCGGCCCGGCAACGGGTCCACGGTTCCGGTCGCCGAGGCCGCCCGCAATGCCCGGCTGGACCCGATCACGGGCACCACCGCCACCTTCGAAACCAGCCCCGCGCCGGACTGCACCGGCTGCGGCGCCAGCGAATTCGACCCCGACGGCTACTGCAGCAGCTGCGGTGAGCTCGGGCCGGAGCGCGATCGCTTCGAGGCCGATCTGGGCCCGGTGTGCGTGATCACCGATCGCGGACTACTGCACGCCCGCAATGAGGATTCCGTCGCCGCGGCGGTCGTCGAGGGCGGGAATCCGGAGCGTCCGGCCGCGGCCGTGATCGCGGTGTGCGATGGCGTGTCCACCTCCGAGGACCCGCAGGCCGCCTCGGGCGCGGCGGTGCGGGCGGGGCTGGACGCCTGCCTGTCCGCCTTGTCGGAGGACCGGTCGGCCGAGGACTGCGTCATGGCCGGATTGAACGCCGCGGCGGCCGCGGTCAAGGCCGTCGGCTCGCCGGACGGCAAATCCCCGTCCTGCACCTATGTCTCGGCCATCGTGCAATTCGACGGCGCGGGCGGCGCGCAGGTCACCGTCGCGAATGTCGGTGACAGCCGGGCCTATTGGCTGCGCGACGGCGACACCTCCCAGCGCCTGACGGTCGACGACTCGCTGGCCCAGGCCATGGTCGACAACGGCCTGCTGGACGCGGAAACCGCCATGGACGGCCCGCACGCCCACGTGCTGACCCGCTGGCTGGGCGCGGACAGCGAACACCAGTGGTCGCCCAGCTGTGTGCGCAGCCTGCACACCACCGAGCCCGGCGTGCTGCTGCTGTGCAGCGACGGGCTGTGGAACTACCTCCCCGAGGCGGCGGCCCTGTCCCGCTTCACCGGCAGCCTGCCCGCCCTCCCGGCGGCGCGCGCCCTGGTGGAGCACGCCCTGGGGGCGGGCGGGAAGGACAACATCACCGTCGCCCTCGTACCCGTACCGTCCCGAACATCAGGAGACACACCGTGACTTCCGCTGAGCACCAAGGCCTTTCGGTCGCCGTCGATCAGAACGAATACCTCGCCGAGGGGGCGCGCACGGTCGACGCCATCGTCACCGTGGAGGCCACCGATGAACTGGTGGTGGCCGCGCCGCCGCAGGACCGGGTGGAAATTCTCATTATCGACACCTCCGGGTCGATGGGGAGTGCCGACAAGTTCGGGGGTGCGCGGCGGGCCACCCTCGCGGCCCTGGATGTGATGCCCGACGGGACGCGGTTCGCCATCGTGGAGGGCACCGACAAGGCGCAGGTGGTGTATCCGCGGCTGGGCGCCTCGGCCGTGGCGAGCCGGACCGAGCGCGCGAATGCCCGTCGTGCACTGGACAAGTTGTCGCCGCACGGCGGCACCGCCATCGGCACCTGGCTGGGGCTGTCGCGGCTGATCGCACAGCAGCATCCGGGGGCGATGGTGCACGCCATTCTGCTCACCGACGGCAAGAACGAGCACGAGACGCCGGAACGGCTCGCCGAGGAGATCCGGCTGTCCAAGGGCATTTTCACCTGTGACTGCCGGGGCGTCGGGGCGGACTGGGAGCCGAACGAGTTGCGCGCCATCGCCTCCGCGCTGCACGGCACCGTCGATATCGTGAAAACCCCCGACCTGCTGGCCCAGGACTTCGCGGCCATGATGGAAACCTCCCTGGCGAAGGCGATTCCGGAACTCACCCTGCGGATGTGGACGCCGGTGGGTGCGAAGATCGTGTTCGTCAAGCAGGTCGCGCCGTTCATCGAGGATCTGACCGCGCGGCGCACCGAGGTGAACCCGCAGGTCGGTGAATATCCCTTGGGCGCCTGGGGTGCCGAGGATCGCGACTACCACGTGCAGCTGGAATTGGAGCCCGCCGCACCGGACCGGGAGAAGCTGGCGGCCCGGGTGAGCGTGCTCGCCGACGGGGAGATTCTCGGGCAGGGCCTCGTCAAGGCCACCTGGACCACCGACACCGACAAGTCGGCGCGCATCAGTCGCCGCGTCGCCCACTACACCGGGCAGGCCGAACTGGCCCAGACCGTCCAAGAGGGCCTGACCGCCCGCAAACAGGGCGACTTCGCCACGGCCACGGCCAAATTGCAGCGCGCCTACCACCTCGCCACCGAATCCGGCAATGAGAACACCGCCAAACTCCTACGCAGCGTCGTCGACGTGGTCGACGAGCGCACCGGCACGATCCGCCTGCGCAACAAGGTCGACCCCGTCGACGAGATGGCCCTCGACGTGCGGTCCACCAAGACCGCGCGGGTCCGCAAGGAGCCGTAATGGCGTACTGCACCGAGGGCCACGAATCCACCTCCACGGACTACTGCGACATCTGCGGCGCACCGGTCAACGGCCAATCCCCCACCGCCACCCCACTACCCACCCTGTGCCCCAACTGCGGCACCCCATCGGAAGGCCGCTTCTGCGAAAACTGCGGCCACGACTCCGCCCTCCCCACCCCACCCGAACCGAACCACTCCGAGCACAACCGACCGCCGGACGTGACAGAGATCAACCTGCCCAGCGGAGCTGATGGCGCGGGTGGTCCAGGCGGGGCGGGTGGGTCAGGTGCGGGGGTTTGGGTCGCGACCATTTCGGCGGATCCGGCGCACTATGCGCGGATGCGGGCGCAGAAGGGGCCGGATTTGGAGCGGGTGGATTTTCCGGACTATTACCCGGATCGGCGAATTGCGTTGGTGGGGCCCAATGTTTTGATCGGGAAGCGGAGTGTGTCGCAGGGGGTGCATCCGGATATCGATCTGTCGGTGGCGCCCGCGGATATCGCGGTGTCGCGGTCGCACGCCATCCTGCATCTGGATGCCGGGGGGGTGACCGTCACGGACCTGGGTTCGACCAATGGCACCTGCCTCAATGACAGCCCGGAGCCGATCGCGCCCAAGACGCCGGTGCGGCTGCGGCCCGGCGATCGGATTCATGTGGGCGGGTGGACCACGATCACGGTGACCATCGAATCCGAGTGATCGGCTATTCGGGCGAATCGGCGATCTTGGTCTCTCGTCCAGGTTAGGCTCCCCGCTCTATGAGCTTGTCCCGGAGAGACTTCGCCCGCACCACCCTGGCCGCCGCCGCGGCCACCGCCCTGACCGGCGTGACGGCCCAGGCCGTTCCGCACGCGCGGACCGTCGCCGCGCCGCCCCAGGCCTGGATGTCGGCGCTGCCCGACGCCACCTCGCTGCTGCGCATGACCATCCCCGGGACCCACGACTCCTGCTGCACCGATCCGGCCAATGGCACCGAGTGGGCGCACACCCAGAACTGGTCGCTGCCCGATCAATTCGCGCACGGCATCCGATTTCTGGATATCCGCTGCAATGGCCTGCAGGATCACACCGCGGATTCGTTCGGCATCTACCACAGCGGGTTCTATCAGGGCATCACCTTCGACGCCGTGCTCGACCAGTGCCGAATCTTCCTGTCCCACAACCCCGCCGAGGTGCTCATCATGCGGGTCAAGATGGAGGACGGCACCAATAACGACGTGGGCGCGAATTTCGAGCGAATCTTCAACGGGTACCTCGACACCAAGGGATACCGGTCTCTGTTCTGGATGGAGAATCGCATCCCCGCGCTCGGCGAGGTGCGCGGCCGCGTGATCCTCATCGCCCAATTCGCCAACTCCCTGGGCTGTCTGCAATGGCCGAGCGGCGACAATGGCGTCTTCACCAATGATCATTTCTATCTCCAGGACCGCTACAAGGATCACGGCCTGGCCGGACTCGATTCCGGCTCCTCGAATTTCGGCTCCTCGGGCGGCGACAAGTTCGGCTACGTCAAGGACTGCTTCGACAAGGCCGCCGCCGATCCGGCGAATACCTTGCAATACATCAACTTCACCAGCTTCGCCGACAGCGCCTGGCCCAAGGACAACGCGGGCGCGATCATGCCCAAGGTCGAGTCCTATCTCACCGCGCATCGCGGGCAGGCGAATCACTACGGCATCGTCCCCATGGACTTTCCGGATCAATATCCGAACGTGTTGAGCCTGCTGCTCGAAAAGAACGGCGGCTGAGCCGCGTCGGGTGTCACGATGCGGGGATGCGACCTGTCATTCGGGAATTCGAGAAATCCGATCTGGATGCCGTTGTAGCGCTGTCGCTTCGGGCGTGGGCACCGGTGTTCGCCTCGCTGGAGAACGTACTGGGCGAATCCGGCGTCTTCTCGCTCCTGCACGCCGACTGGCGCGCGGATCAGGAGCGAGCCGTGCGCGCGACCTGCCAGACCGAGGGGATGCGGGTGTGGGTGGCCGAGATCGACTCGGCCGTCGCGGGATTCGTCGCGGCGCGCCTGCATCCCGGGCTCGGCGAGGTCTACATGATCGCGGTCGACCCCGATCAGCAACGCCGCGGCCTCGGCGGCGCGTTGACCGAGGCGGCGATCGAGTGGTTCGAAGATGAGGAGGTGCCGGTGGCCATGGTCGAGACGGGTGGCGATCCGGGTCATGCCCCGGCCCGAAGAACCTATGAGCGTGCCGGTTTCACCCAGTTGCCCGTCGCCCGCTATTTCAAGAAGCTCTGAACCCATCCGGCCAAACTGAAACCCGTTCTAATTGTGGGCGGTATTGTGGCCACCCACAGATCGATGGGAGTCGGAGATGGCTGGCAGCGGGCGGTTCGAGGGCAAGGTCGCGGTGGTGACCGGCGCGTCCTCAGGTCTGGGGCAGGCGGTGGCGCGGTCGCTGAGCGCGGGCGGGGCCCGGGTTTTCGGGGTGGGCCGGGACAAGGAGCGGCTCGCCGCGGCGCTCGCCGGCACCGACAATGCCTGGCTGGCGGTCGATCTCACCGATCCCGCCGCCTGCGCCGAGGTGGTGGCGACCTGCGTCGAGCGCTTCGGCGGACTCGACATCCTGGTCAATGCCGCGGGCGCGCATACGATGCAGCACACCGCCAGGGTCACCGACGCCGACTGGCAGCACGATCTGGCCGTCAATCTCAGCGCGCCCTTCTTTCTGTCTCGGGCCGCCCTCCCCCACCTCCTCGATCGCCGCGGAGCCATCGTGAACGTCTCGTCCATCGCGGGTGTCGAGGGCCAGGCCTACTCGGCCGCCTACTGCGCCGCCAAGCACGGTCTCATTGGCTTGACCCGAGCCATGGCCCTCGAATTCGACAGCACCGGAATCCGTATCAATGCCGTCTGCCCGGGCGGCATGACCACCCCGATGGTCCAGAACTTCACCTTCCCCGAGGACCCCGACTACTCGCTCATCATGAAGATCGCGGCCGCCCGCGGGCTCATGGATCCGGCCCAGGTCGCCAATGTCATCACCTTCCTCTGCTCGGAGGAGGCCGCCGCCGTGCACGGCGCGATCTACACCGTCGACAACGGCAAGATGTCGCTCTAGGTGTCGATCGGCTCCGGGCGGGTATCGGAAAGTCGTGACCTTCGACTTGACGCCCACGGCGGCGCAGCACGACCTGGTCGAGCGGGTGCACGAATTCGCGCAAGACCGCATCCGGCCCGTCGCCGCGCAGTACGACCGGACCCAGGAGTTTCCGTGGCCGGTGCTGGAGGAGGCCGCCGAGCGCGGCTTCTACAGTCCGCTGTTCTATCGCGATCTCATCGGTGATCGGACCGGGTTGTCGCTGCCGATGTTTCTCGAGGAGATGTTCTGGGGCTGCGCGGGAATCGGATTGGCGATCGTCATGCCCGCCTTGGCGCTCTCGGCGATCGGGCAGGCCGCGACTCCCGAGCAGATGTTGCAGTGGGCGCCCGAATGTTTCGGCACGCCCGGTGATTTGAAGCTCGCGGCGCTCGCCATTTCCGAACCCGAGGGCGGCAGCGATGTGCGGAATCTGCGCACCCGCGCGATTCGCGATGGCGGGGATTGGATCATCGACGGTCACAAGATGTGGATCGGCAATGGCGGCATCGCGAATGTGCATGTGGTGAACGCGGTGGTGGACGAGGAGCTCGGGCACCGGGGCCAGGCGCTGTTCACCGTTCCCGGTGGAACGCCGGGCCTGGAGATGGTGCGCAAGCTGGACAAACTCGGCTGCCGGGCCTCGCACACCGCCGAGCTGAAGTTCGATCGGGTGCGCGTGCCGGGCGATCATCTGCTCGGCGGTACCGACAAGCTCGAGCACGACCTGGCCGAGGCGCACGCGCGGGCCCGCGGCGATGGCCGCGCCGCGTCGGCCACGCTCGGCACCTTCGAGCAGACCCGCCCGTTCGTCGCCGCGCAGGCGCTCGGAATCGCCAGGGCCGCACTGGAATACATGACCGACTACGCCACCCGCCGGGAAGCCTTCGGTGCGCCGATCATCGACCACCAGGGCATCGCGTTCCCTCTCGCCGATCTCGCCACCCGCCTCGACGCCGCGCGCCTGCTGACCTGGCGCGCCTCCTGGATGGCCGCCAATGGCGTGCGCCTCGAGCGCGGTGAGGGCTCCATGGCGAAGCTGGCCGCCAGCGAGGTCGCGGTGCAGGCCACCGAACGCGCCATCCAAACCCTGGGCGGCTGGGGCTACCTCACCGACCATCCGGTCGAGAAGTGGTATCGAGACGCCAAGCTGTACACCATCTTCGAGGGCACCAGCGAAATCCAGCGCATGGTCATCGCGGGCGCGCTCGGCGCGGCCACCACCAAACCACCCCTGCACGTCGAACTCACCCCCTCCGGCGGCCCCCTGAACCGAATGTTCGGCCGCGGCACTCCGGTCCGCACCCGCGCCGCCGCCACCGCCCTCGCGATGAAGGACCGCGTCCCCGCCCCGGTCAAGAACGCCGCGATGAAACTCCTGCGCCCACCTCGCTGAGGAGAGTCAGCGCATGAGGTTGACCAGTTGGCGGTAGGCGGATCGGGTGGGTGGGGCGAGGCGACGCCAGCTGATCGGGCCGCCCGCGCCGAGATGGGCGTCGTAGGGGATCTCGGCTACCGCGCGGACCACATCGCCGAGGTATTTGCGGACGTGGTCGGTGACGAGGGGGCCGTCCTTCGGGTGCTGGCGGGTGACGACGATGACCGCTTCCGCCAGGTGGTACTGGCTGTAGTTGTCGTCGAGCCAGATCAGGGCGGGCTTGAGACGATTGACCGCGTCGGGGCGGGCGGCGAGGGTGATGACCAGCGAGATGCGGGAGTCGCACAGCAGCGGGGCGACCATGCGGTTGGTGACCGGCGCGCCGCCGTCGTAGACGGGTAGGCACCCGGCTTCGACCAGGTCTCGATGGACGGAGGAGTAGGTTTCTCGGCGGGGTAGGGCCTCGGGCCCACGCGGGAGAACGCCCACGCCGGAACTGTTTTCGCCGCAGCTGTCGATGACGCTGGACGGCAGGCTGCGGTGGGTCATATTCAGCCACGATTGCACCGTGCCCGCGGCATCGATGGTGTCGCAGCCGCGGGCGGCGAGGTCACCGCCGGTGGTGGTGGCGTCCACGACGATCGGTGAATGTTCGCCGTAGTCGTAGGCGGCCGCACCGGCGATGCCGAGGGCGGTGGTGGTCGCACCCGAGCCGCCGGAGCTGCCGAGCACCAGCACCGGCGGCAGGTCGGCCCACAGCAGGAACCCATTGCGCGGATGCATGCGCACCATATCGGTGGGCGCGCCGGGCGGAGACGGACGCAAGAGCAGGGAAAGGTCCGTGGGCGTGGAGGAAAGAGCGGCGGGATGATCCGGGAAATTTTCGGACACTCTAGATTCCTTTTGTGCGAACGGCAGCCGAGGCTGCGGAATCCTGTGGTCACCACGTCGCGGAGGACGGCAACGGCGGCGTCATCCATCGCGTGCACGATCGGTGAAGTCCTCGAGCAAAGCCCCCCGAATACCCCCTACCGCCGAACCGTCGATCAAGAGTGCAAAAAGGTTGCTGGCCAGCCCCTTTCAGTGCCGCCAGATATTACATGATCTTGGCATGCGTGTACCGATATCCCCAGCCGGAGAACAAACTGCGGCACTGAATGTCAGCGGACGGCGCGAATCGGCAGCACCGCGGCCGCGCCCAAGACGGAAAGCAGTCCGCCCACCAGGAAAAGCGGCGGATACCCACCGAGGCTCACCACCGCCGACGCCACGAACGGCCCGATGATTTGTGGACCCGCATTGGCGATATTGAGGACACCCATATCCCGGGCCGCGTCTTCGGCCTTGGGCAGCACCATGGTGACCAACGCGGTGTCCACGGCCATGAAACAGCCGAAGGCCAGGCCGCTCACGGCGGCGAAAGCCAGCATGCCGGGCCAGGTCGGGGAAAGCAGCGGAATCAGCTGCGCGACGGCGGCGAGCGCGGCGGACAGGCCGACGAACAGTTTGCGGCGATCGAGACGATCGGAAAGCACACCGCCGACGACCGTCGAAACCGTCATGGCCACAGCCGAAATGGGTGTCAGGATCGCCACCGCTTTCGACGGCTCCAACCCGGACGGCAGGCCGATGTGATCCTGCAGGATATACAGCTGATAGCTCGTGACGGCGAAGTAGCCGAGAACCAGGAGCGCGCGGCCGATGAACGCCCAGCGGAAGTCGTGCTCGCGCAGCACATTCAGGAATGTCGCGAGCTGGGCGCGCAAGGGCATCGGCTGTTTCGGGGGCATGCGCTGTTCGCGGGCCGCCGAGGTGAAAAGGACGGCCGCGGCGGCGACCAAGAGTCCGAGTGCCAGATAGCCGAGCTGGTAATGATGTGAGAACGCCGAGGCGAGCAATACCCCGATGGTCGAGCCCACGGGCAGCCCGAGACCCACCGCGGCCGAGGCGACGCCGCGCTGCCGCAGTGGAATCCGGTCGGGCACAACGGAGGTCAGCGCCGCCTGATAGATGTTCATGACGGCCTGCCCCACGCACCACCCGATGGCCACCAGCAGCACGGTGCGCACACCGCCGAGCAAGGCCATGGCGGCGACCGCGGCCAGTCCGCCGCCGAGAATCCATGGATTGCGCCGCCCCGACCGGTCGGACAGCGCACCGGCCACCGGATTGAACACGGTCGCGAAGAGGGCGGCGACACCGCCCACCACACCGAGATTGGCGACTTTGGACGCCGCGTCGATGTGCTCGATCTGCAGGGGCAGCAGGACGCTGCCGACACCGACGTACAGCGCGTACATGGCGGCGTTCCCGGCGAACAGCAGCGGCAGCAGACGGCGGGAGGAGGGTGCGACGGGCGAGGACAGCTGGCCGACGGCGTCGGCTTCGAAATGAGCCACGGGAATCCAGAGCGTGTGGATAGCAACGGATTCCGGCCGTGGTCGACCGGAATCCGTTGCTGTCGAGGTGAATCAGCCGATGTCGGCGGTGAGGGGAAGGTCGGTCACCGAGGCGCCGACGTGCAGGGTGAAGGAGCCGGGTTCGATGGCCCAGCCCTTGTCGGTCCAGTGTTCGAAGGAGCGCTTCGGCAATTCGATGGTGGCGGTGACGGATTCACCCGCGCCCGCCTCGACCACGGCGAAGCCGGACAGCCAGCGCACCGGGCGGTCGACCGTGCTGTTCTCGCGCGAGAGGTAGGCCTGGACCACCTGGCGGCCGGGCCGGTCGCCGGTATTGCGGACGGTGACGGTGGCGGTGCGGCCGGAGACCTTCAGGTCCGAAAGCTCCCAGGTGGTGTAGCCGAGGCCGTGGCCGAAGGGGTAGGCCGGGGCCACACCGGATTTCAGCCAGGCTCGGTAGCCGATGTGGATGCCCTCGGGGTAGGGCAGGGCATTGTCGGGGCCGGGCTTGGTGTTCAGGACCGGGACGTCGGCCATGGTCTTGGGCCAGGTGGTGGGCAGTCGGCCGCCGGGTTCGGTCGCGCCGGTGAGGACGTCGGCCAGCGCCGCGCCGAACTCTTGACCGGGGAACCAGGTGAGCAGTACCGCGGCGACATCGTCGCGCCACGGCATCTCCACGGGCGCACCGGAATTCACCACCACGATGGTGCGCGGGTTCACCGCGGCGACCGCGGCCACCAGTTCGTCCTGGCGGCCCGGCAGGGCGAGGGTGGTGCGGTCGAAGCCCTCGGATTCGATCTGCTCGGTGGTGCCGACCACCACGATCGCCACCTCGGACTCGCGCGCCAATTCGACGGCGGCCGCGAACTCTTCGTCGGCGGGGCGGCGGGGACGGCCGATGGCGTAGGTGATGCCCATGGCGGGGAATCCGCCGCCGGGCACCATGCGCACGAGGACATCGACCTCGTCACCTGCCGCGAGGGTGCGGGTCACGAAGCGCTGCGGGGGATTCAGCAGCATCTCGACGGGGTCGGTGCCCTCGGGCAGCACTGTCTCTTCGAGGACCTGCGCACCGTCGAGGGACAGGGTCAGGGTGCCGACACCGGCGAAGCCGATGCGCCACTCCCCCGCCACATCGGCGCGCAGGCGGCCCCGCAGTTCGATGGCCTTGGCCCGCAGGGCATTCGGATTGCCGAACAGCATGAGGCTGCCCGCGGTGCGGTGCTCGGTGTCCAGGACGGTGTCGCCGTCGAGGTAGCGCAGCGACAGGCCCGCCGTGCCGGTCTCCGGATCGGTGACCAACTCGAGCGGGACCGGGATCATGGCGTCGCTCAGGTGCACGCCCGGGGTGTAGACCACCGGCAACACCTCGGACAGGCCCTGCAACGGCGAGGTCGTGTGCGCCGGGATCACCGTCGCGCTGCCGCCACCCATGAAACGCGGTTCGGCCGCGGCGGATCCGAGCAGGGCGACCCGCTGGGGCTTGTCCAGGGGCAGCACGCCGTCATTGGCGGCGAGCACCATGGCTTTGGCGGCGGCCGCGCGGACCACGCGCTGCGCGGCCTCGTCGGTGAAGGCCGGGACCGGTCGGGGCGTGCCGTTCAACGCGCCGACGCGGATCGCGAATCGCAGGATGCGCCGGACCTTGTCGTCGATGGCCGACTCGGGCACCTCGCCCGAGCGGACGGCCGCCTCCAGGGGCGCGCCCCACAGCTCCCACGGGCCGGGCATGGCCAGGTCATTGCCCTTGGCCGCGCCCAGGGTGGAGCGCACGGCGGTCCAGTCGGAGACGACGACGCCGTCGAAGCCCCACTCGCCCTTCAATGGCTCGTCGAGCAGGTCGTTCTCGGTCATGGTGACGCCATTGACGGAGTTGTAGGCCGCCATGATCATCCACGCGCCCGCCTCGACGGACCGCTCGAACGGGTACAGGTACAGCTCGCGCAGGGTGCGCTCGTCGGCGATGACATCGGCGGTGAAGCGCTCGGTCTCTTGATCATTGGCCACGTAGTGCTTCGGGCACGCGCTCACGCCGTGGGCCTGCACCGAGCGCACATAGGCGTCGGCGATCTCGGCGGTGAGCAGCGGGTCCTCGGAGAAGCATTCGAAATGCCGTCCGCCCAAAGGGGATCGATGCAGGTTGATGGTAGGGCCGAGCACCGCGTACACGTCCTTGCGGCGGGCCTCGGCCGCGATGAGCGCGCCGATCTCGGTGAGCAGGTCGCGGTCCCAGGTGGCGGCCAGGGCGGTGCCCGAGGGCAGGCTGACCGACGGGTCGCGCTCGTCCCACTGCTCGCCGCGCACGCCGGAAGGGCCGTCGGAGACCGGCATTTCGGCCAGGGCGATGCCGTCCTCGCCCGCGAAGCGGAAGAAGTTCGCGCCGGAGATGAGGCGGATCTTGGCCGGGAGGTCGAGCTTGGCGAGCAGATCGTCGATGTCGGTCACGGCAGTTCCTTCCAGAAGTTCACGAGCGCGGCGGAGAGCTGTTCGGGGACATCCTCGTTCGGGACATGACCGGAACCGGGGAAGACGACGGTCTTGGCATTGAGCTGTTTGGCGAACCGCTCGTGCACCTCGGGCGCCCAGAGATCATTGGTGTCGCCGTACGCGACCAGCAGTGGCACGCCCGAATCCCGCAGCGCCGCCGGATCTTTGAGCGGCGGCTCGGTCATGCAGTTCAGAATGCCGAGGATATTGGCCTTCTTGGTCTGGAGAATGCGTTTGTGCAGGAATTCCATGCGCTCGGGCGGCAGCGTCTGGCCCGCATCGAACATCGCCGCGCTCATCTGCTGCCAGATAAGTTCCTGCCCACCGGCTTCCACCATCTGCGCGACCAGCTGCGGTGGCGGGAAGTTGATGTCCTCGACCGAGGACGGGCCGGACGCGAGCAGGGTGAAGGAGCGGAAACGCTTGGGGCGCTCGGTGACCGCGACGCGCGAGACGTAGCCGCCGAAGGAATGCCCGACCAGGTGAATCGGCTCGTCCGGGGAGATCTGATCCACCACGCCCTGCAGATCGCCGACGAAATCGGCCATGGTGTAGCCCGACACGTCGTCCGGCCCCTCGGACTGCCACTGCCCGCGCTGGTCGTAGGCGAGCGCGCGATACCCGGCGGCGGCCAGCGGCGGCAGCACGCCCTCGAAGTCCTCCTTGGAGCCGGTGAAGCCCGGCACCAGCAGCACGGTGCCGCGCGGCGGTGCGTCAGCGGGTGGTTCGATCTGCCATCCGGCCAGCTGACCGGCGGCTCCGCGCAGCGTGATCGGCGCTATCGGGGCCTGACTCATCGGCAATCCTTCCCTCGTACTGCCCTGTACGGCTGGCACGAGTGTGCCAGCGGAACCCCAGTTTACCGAGTGGTCGTTAGGTACTGTTATCTATTCGTTATCATTGCTGGATTTTGCCTGATCAACCGCCTTGACTATGGTCCCATCACATGACGCCTCACCCTCGACGCCGCCAGCGGGGTGACGACCGCCGCGAGCAGATCATCGACGAGGCGCTGAAGGCCTTCGCCGACAATGGCTATCGCAGCACCTCCATCGCCGAGATCGCCGAACGCTGCGGGCTGTCGCAACCCGGACTGCTGCACTACTTCCCCAACAAGGCCGCGCTGCTGTCGGCGGTGCTCGACTATCGCGACCGGCTCGACTACGACCGATTGGGCTTCGAGCAGGAGTTGCGCGGCAAGGACGCGCTGCTGCGGTTGGCGCAGCTGGTCGATCACAATATGCATGTGCCCGGACTGGTCCGGCTTTTCACCGTGCTGACCAGCGAGGCCGTGACCGCCGATCATCCCGCGCACGAGTGGGCGCTGAAGCGCTATCGCAATCTCGAGATCTATCTGACGGCGGCGCTGCGGGCAGGCATGGCCGACGGCAGTATTCGCGCGGATATCGATCCCGCGATCGTCGCCCGGCAGGTGTGGGCGATGATGGATGGACTGCAACTGCAATGGCTCGTCGACCCCGAGCACGTGGATATGGCGACGCTGTTCCGGGCCTACATCGACGAACTGATTGCCTACATCTCGTAGCGGTATTCCGCTGCGTCAGTCGACCTTTCGCACCTTCGTCGTGGCAGCGGTGAGCCGCTCACCCTTTGGGCTCTCGGGCCGCAGTTCCGCCACCGGACGACCGTCGAGATCCAGCAGCGCGGATCGGGATTCATTGGCGGCGAAGGCATGTCGCTCCCCCCACTGCCGCAGCGCCACGATGGCGGTGAAGAGATCCGCACCGGCCGAGGTCAATTCGTAGCTGTGCCGCTTGCCGCCGGGTGCGGTGCTGGTGGTGAGAATGCCGTGCTCGACCAGCTTGCGCAGGCGGTCGGCCAGGATATTGCGCGCGATCCCGAGGCGCTGCTGAAACTCGGTGAAGGTGGCCGCGCCGTCCATGGCGTCGCGCACGATCAGCAGACTCCAGCGATCACCGACCAGGTCGACCGCGCGGGCGACCGGGCAGGTCGGATCGGTCCAGGCACGGCCCGCGCCGAGCGTCGCGGTCATCACCCCTCCTCGCCATCGGTTGCAATTCGAAACCGATCATACCTAAGCTCGCAATGGTTTCGTTTTGCTACCAATTGGGAGGCGTGGTGACGACAGGAATCTCGAGAGCGCAGCGAATCACCCTGGCACTGGTGTGCGCGGTGGCCGTCTCGACCATCTACGCGATTCAGCCGGTACTCGAAAAGGCGGGCGGGGACCTGGGATTGGCCGCGGGGTCACTGGGATGGCTGGTCGCGGCGGGGCAGATCGGGTACTTCACCGGGCTGGTGTTGCTGGTCCCGCTCGGTGATGTGGTGAACCGGCGTCGGCTCATCGGTGCGCAACTCACGCTCACCGGACTCGGCGCGGCGGTGGTGGCGGTCGCGCCCAACGCCGTGGTCGCGGTGATCGGACTCGCGACCGCGGGCGTGTTCGCGGTGGTGGTGCAGGTGACCGTCGCCTACGCGGCCGCCGTCTCAGCACCCGAGGAGCGTGGGCGCACCATCGGGGCCGTCACCTCGGGAGTGGTGCTCGGCATTCTCGGCGTCCGCATTCTCGCGGGCGCGCTCGGCGACACCATCGGCTGGCGCGCGGTCTACGCACTGCTCGCCCTGCTGTGCCTGCTACTCGCCGTGACCGCCCGCGCCACCTTGGTACCGGACCCGAGAACCGCTGGCGCGCAGTACTTTCGAGTGCTCGGATCGATGGTCCACCTGGTTCGCACCGATCGCCTGTTCCTGAGCCGGGGCCTGATCACGTTCTTCCTCTTCGCCGCCTTCGGAACCCTGTGGAGCGGCCTGGCCCTCCCGCTCGGTGCGGCCCCCTGGCATTTCGGCAGCACGGCCATCGGACTGTTCGGCTTCGCGGGACTCGCCGGAGCCCTGGGTGCGTCCCGCGCCGGACGCTGGGCCGATTCCGGTCGCGCCCAGGCAATCTCGGGTTGGTCCCTGGCGCTGCTGACCGTGTCCTGGTTGCTCATCGCCCAATCCGAGCCGACCCTCTGGTTCCTCATCGCGGGGATCGTCCTGCTCGACTTCGCGGTGCAGGCCGTCCACGTCAGCAGCCAGCACCTCCTGACCACCGCACACCCATCCCACGCCAGCACCGTCATCGGCGCGTACATGTCCTTCTACTCACTGGGTTCGGCACTGGGCGCACTCACCACCGCCTGGGCCTACAGCACTCACGGATGGTGGGCGTCCTGCGTCATCGGCGCCCTGTACTCACTGTGCGCGCTGACGATCTGGGGACTGGCGCGACGGAACACGCAGGTGGCCCAGTCCCAACGGCCGACCGATCACCGGGTCGTTTCGGAGTTGGGCTGAACAGCGATATTCACTCCGAACGCATCGAGGGGAGGTGGCGGTGGCCGCGATGCTCAGGCCGGGGGAATACTTCGCCGGATACCAGATTCTGCGGAAACTGGGGGCCGGGGGGATGGGTGCCGTGTATCAGGCGCGGGACCGGGATCTGCCGCGATTCGTGGCCTTGAAGCTGTTGAGCATACCCGATGGCGGGGAGTTCGATCATCGGGTGCGGTTTCGGCGGGAGGCCGATACCGTTGCGCGGCTGCAGCATCCGAATATCGTGACCGTGTACGCGCGGGGCGAGGACGACGATCGACTGTGGATCGCGATGACCTTCGTCGACGGCAGCGACGTTGCGCGGGCGCTGCGCCAGGGAGCGATGCATCCGGTGCGGGCGGTGCGGATCATCTCCGAAACGGCGGCGGCACTGGATCACGCGCACGAGACGGGGATCCTGCATCGGGATGTGAAACCGGCGAATATCCTGCTCGCCGAGGGTCGGCCGGAACGCGCGCTGCTCACCGACTTCGGGATCGCCAAGGCGATGGACGAGAGTCAGCAGTTGACGCGGTGCGGGGAGATTCTGGCCAGCTTCCAGTACGCGGCACCCGAGCGAGTGACGCGGCCGGGCGAGGTGGATCGGCGCGCCGACGTGTACTCACTGGGCTGCACGCTGTTTCACATGCTGACCGGCGAGCCTCCGTATCCGGGTCAGAATGTCAGCCGAATCATCCATGGGCACGCCTATGAACCGGTGCCCGTGCCGTCGCACCGAAATCCCACGCTGCCACGGGGTTTCGACAATGTCATCGCGCGCGCCATGGCCAAGGAGCCCGAACGGCGGTTCGACAACTGCGCGCAGCTGGCGTGGACCGCGGCGGAAGCGCTGCAGCGCACGGCGACCACCGCCCGGCGGAATACGACGACCACCGCGCGGCGGACCACCCAGCCGCAGCCGCAGCCCCCGACCGTCACCGCGCCGCCGACTCCGGAACCGAGACAAGCACCCACCATGCTCGCGCCGACCGTGCGGCCCGAGGCAACCGGGCATCGCGACATCGGCATCGGCCATCGCGACAGCGACACCGGGCGTCGCGACAGCAGCACCGACCTCGGCGCTGCCTCGGCCGTTTCCGTCAAGGGCGGCAGGACAATCCGGTTCGTCATCGGTCTGGCTTTGGTCGTGTCCCTGGCGTTGGTCGCGTACCTCCTGGCCCGAGCCGACGACGGTCACCCCAATACCTCCCCGCCGACCACGAGTGTCGTTCCGATCACCACGACGACAGTGCCGGTGACCACCCCGACGACACCGCCACCGACCACATCCGAACCACCGACCACCACGACGCCCTACACGACGACCAAGACCACCGAGCAGCCGCCGAAAACGGTTGCGGTGCCCGATGTGGTCGGCAGTCCGATCGCCACCGCGAAGGCCCAGCTCGAAAAGGACGGCTTCACCGTCAAGCAGGTCCAGCGTGACGACAAACGCACGAAAGGCACAGTGATAGAAACCGATCCGGCCGCCGGAACCCAACACGCGGTCGGTTCGACCATCACGGTCTACGTCTCCAACGGCCCGGCCCCCACCACCATCACCGTCCCGAATCTCGTCGGCCTCTCCTCCGGAACGGCCAGCACAACCCTGCAGGGACTCGGCTGGCACGGAACCCTGCAGCAGCTCTACGCGAAGGTGACCGACCCGGCCAAAGTCGGCAAGGTCGTCGAACAAACCCCGCCCGCGGGCACCACCTCCGCCCTGGATTCGATCGTCACCGTCACCATCGGCCAACTCACCTCCACCACCCCCACCAGCTGAGCCCCACGAGCATGCAATCGAGCAGGCGCCTTCTCGACGTTTGGCTGCGCGATTGCATGCTCGTGGATTTCAGCGGGGACGCTGGGTGAGGTACCAGTCCAGGAGGGAGGGGTCGTCTATGGCGGTGGGGTCGACTACCTGGGCGGGGGGCGCGCCTTGGAGTAGGCGCTTGAGGGGGACCTCGAGCTTCTTGCCGGTGCGGGTGTGGGGGATGCCGGGAGCCTCGAGGATGATGTCGGGGACGTGGCGGGGGGAGAGTTCGGTGCGGATTGCGGTGCGGATGCGGTGGCGCAGGTCGTCGGTGAGGGTTAGGCCGGGGGTGAGGACTACGAAGAGGGGCATCCAGTATTCGGCGTTGGGTTGTTCGATGCCGAGGACGAGGGCTTCGGCGATTTCCGGGAGCGCTTCCACGGTTTGGTAGATGTCGGCGCTGCCCATGCGGATTCCATTGCGGTTCAGGGTGGAATCGGAGCGACCGTGGATGGTGATGCCGCCGTGGGGGGTGCGGGTGATCCAGTCGCCGTGGCGCCAGACGCCGGGGTACATGTCGAAGTAGGCGTCGCGGTAGCGGGAGCCGTCCGGATCGTTCCAGAAGGCCACCGGCATGGAGGGCATCGGCTTGGTGATCACCAGTTCGCCGACGGTGCCGTACACGGGGTGGCCGGAGGAATCCCATGCCTCCAGTGCCACACCGAGATACGGCGCGGAGAGCTCACCGGGCCGGACGGCGACGGTGCGGACGCCGCCCATGAAGGCCGAGACGACGTCGGTGCCGCCGCTGATGGAGGAGACGGGAATGTCACCGACATTGTCGCGCAACCAGATCGACGAGCTCGCCGGGAAGGCCGAGCCGGTGATGCCGACCTGACGCAGGCGGGACAGATCGTGGGCGAGCGCCGGACGCGCGCCCGCCTTCTCGCAGGCCAGCACGTAGCCGGGACTGGTGCCGAGGACCGTGGTGCCGGTGCGGGCGGCCAAGGCCCACAGCGCATCCGGGGTCGCGTGGGCCGGACTGCCGTCGTAGCAGACGATGGTCGCGCCCGCGAGCAGGCCGGAGACCTGATAGTTCCACATCATCCAGCTGGGGCTGGTGTACCAGAAGAAGGTGTCCTCGGGTCCGATATCGGATTGCAGGGCAATCGCTTTCAGATGTTCGAGCAGGACGCCGCCGTGGCCGTGGACGATGCCCTTCGGCTTACCCGTGGTGCCGGACGAGTAGAGCACCCACAGCGGGTGTTCGAACTCGACCGGCACCGGGGCGAGGAGGGGTGGCTCCTCGGCAAAGAGGTCCTCGGTGGCGTCGTTCCAGTCGAGGACATCGGGCAGGGTGCGGCCCAGCCGCGAGACCAGCACGGTGGCTCGCAGGGACGGCAAACCTGCTCGTAGGGCGGCGATTTCGTCGAGCTTGTCGTGGGCCTTGCCGCCGTAGCGGTAGCCGTCGGCGGTCACCAGCACCGTCGGTTCGAGCTGGCCGAGGCGGTCGAGCGCGGCGGAGGCGGTGTAGTCCTGGCCGCACGCGCTCCAGAGCGCGCCGATGCTCGCGGTGGCGAGGAAGGCGATCACGGCCTCGGGAATGTTCGGCAGATAGCCGACCACTCGATCGCCGGGGCCGACACCGAGCTCACGCAGCGATCGGGCCAGAACCGCTGTGCGGGAGTGCAGTTCAAGCCAGGAGATGTCCCGCCGCGGCGTGTCTTCGCTCAGTCCGATAATGGCGGGACGGTCGGTGCGGGTGTGCCGGAACACCTGGTCGACGTAGTTGACGCGGGTGCCCGGGAACCAGCGCGCGCCCGGCATCTCGCTGGAGGCGAGTACCTCGGCGGGTGTGTCCCCCAGGTCGAAGTACTCCCACACCGCCCACCAGAAGCGGTCGATATCGTCGATCGACCACTGCCACATACGCATGTAGTCATCGGTGCGAATCCCGAAGCGCCGCTGCACGAATCGGGCGAAGTCGGTGATTCGGGCCGCCTCGATATCGGCCTCGCCGGGCACCCACTGCGGCGCGCCCGCCACCTCGGCCAGCTCGATCATCGGGCACTCCATCCGCCGTCCATGGTGTACGAGGCACCGGTCACCATGCGCGCCGCGTCGGTGGCCAGCCAGCCCACCAGGGAGGCCACCTCGTCGGGTTCGACGAGTCGTTTGATCGCGTTGTCGGTCAGCATGATTCGCTCCACCACCTCTTGCTCCGGAATGCCGTGCGCGAAGGCCTGATCGGCGATCTGCTTGTCCACCAGCGGAGTTCGCACATAGCCGGGATTCACGCAGTTGCTGGTCACCCCGAACGGCCCGCCCTCGAGGGCCGTCACCTTGGACAGCCCCTCCAGCGCGTGCTTGGCGGTGACGTAGGCCGCCTTGAACGCCGAGGCCCGAAGTCCGTGCACCGACGAGAGATTGATGATCCGGCCGAACCCCTGCTTGTACATGTGCGGCAGGGCGGCGCGGGTGAGCAGGAAGGGCGCCTCCACCATGAGCGCCAGCATGAAGCGGAACCGTTCGGGCGCGAACTCGGTGATCGGGCTGACCGTCTGCACCCCGGCGTTGTTCACCAGAATGTCGGTCTCGAGCCGGAGGTCCTCCAACGCCGTCACCTCCGACAGATCCACCTGCCAGGTCCGGCCGCCGAATTCGGCGGCCACCTTCTCCGCGCCCTCACCGTCGATATCGGCGACGGTCACCTCCGCCCCGCGGGCGGCGAGCTCGCGGGCGCACGCCGCCCCGATACCGCTCGCGCCGCCCGTCACCAGCGCCGTCCGCCCGGCCAGCTCGCCGAGCAGGGGTCCGGTCGTCCCCGTCATGCCACCGTCACCTTCGAATCGTCCTGCGTGGAGTGGTTCTTCGAATCATGCTGTGTTGCCGTGCTTTTCGCGTCGGCGGCGTCGATCGCCTCCAGGTCGACGCCCTTGGTCTCGCGGGCGAACAGGACCGCGATCGCGGTGATGGCCGCCGCGCCCGCCAGATACCAGGCGATCGGCACCGAGGACTTGTAGTCCTCCAACAGTCGCACCGCGATGATCGGCGCGAGCGAGCCCGCCACCAGCGAGGTCACCTGATAGCCCAGGGACACACCGGAATACCGCATGCGGGTGGGGAACATCTCCGCCATGATCGCGGGCTGCGCGGAGTACATGAGGCCGTGGAAGATCAGGCCGATCACGATGGCCGACAGGATCACCATATTGTTCTTGCTGTCCATCATCGGGAAGGCGAAGAAACCCCAGGTGCCCGCCAGCACCGCGCCCACCAGGTAGACGGGCTTGCGGCCGAAGCGATCCGAGAGCCGACCGACCTGCGGGATCACCAGGAAGTGCACCGCGTGCGCGACCAGCAGCCACCACAGGATCACCTTGGTGTTCGCGCCGACGTGCACCTTGAGATAGGTGATCGAGAAGGTGACCACCAGGTAATACATGATGTTCTCGCCGAAACGCAGGCCCATGGCGGTGAAGACGCCGCGCGGGTACCGCTTGAGCACCTCGAGGGCGCTGATCGAGGCCGCCTTCTCCTGTTCCGCGAGCTGTTGCGCGGCAACGAAAATCGGGGCATCGGCGATCTTGGTGCGCACGTAGTAGCCGATGAGCACGACGACGGCCGAGAGCCAGAAGGCGACTCGCCAACCCCACGACAGGAACGCCGAATTCGAGAGCCAGGAGGTCAGCGCGAGCAGCACGACCGTCGCGAGCATATTGCCGATCGGGACCGCCGCCTGCGGCCAGGACGCCCAGAAGGCGCGGCTGCGGCTCGGACTGTGTTCCGCCACCAGGAGAACCGCGCCACCCCACTCACCGCCGATGGCGAAGCCCTGGATGAAGCGCAGCACCACCAGCAGCACCGGGGCCAGATAGCCGACCTGGTGATAGGTGGGCAGGCAGCCCATCAGGAAGGTGGCCGCGCCGACCAGGACCAGGCTCAGCTGCAGCAGCTTCTTGCGGCCGTGCTTATCGCCGTAGTGGCCGAAGACGATGCCGCCCAACGGTCGTGCCGCGAAGCCGACCGCGTAGGTGACGAACGCCGCCAGGATGGCGTCCAGGTCATTGCCGCCCTGGGCGAAGAACACCTTGCTGAACACCAGCGTGGCGGCGGTGCCGTAGAGGAAGAATTCGTACCACTCGACCACGGTCCCGGCCATGGACGCGGCGACCACGCGCCGTAATCCGGCCAGACCGCCGCCCGCTTCCGGTGCGTTTTCCCGGACGCTCATCGCGCAACTCCTTCACGCTCGGGCCGCCTCACCCTCATCTGTGATGCGGCCCACAAACTTCGATGCCAAGGAGTATTCGTGCACATTGAGGGGTCAAGCAATGACCAGTTCCGCAGCCACAATCTGCAAGAATGCAGAAATGAGCGTGACCTCTGCCACAAGCCGTCCGAGCCCCGACGACCTGCTGGTGCTGCTGTCCGTGGGGCGGACCGGGCGCTACGTGTCGGCGGCGGAGGAGTTGGGGATCAACCACACGACGATCTCGCGGCGGATCGCGGCATTGGAGCAGGCGCTCGGCGGGCGGGTGCTGATTCGCGGCGCGGGCGGATGGGAGCTCACCGATCTGGGCCGGGAGGCGTTGACCGCCGCCGAGGCCATCGAATCCGCGGTGCGCTCGCTGACCTCGGACACCCCGACACTCGAAGGCGTGGTACGCATGTCGGCCACCGACGGCTTCAGCGCCTATGTCGCGGCACCGGCCATCGCCGACGTCCAGCGCCGCCACCCCAAACTCGCCGTCGAGATCGTCACCGCCACGCGCCTGGCCTCCCTGCAACGCTCCGGCTTCGATATCGAAGTGGTGGTGGGCAAACCGCAGCTGCGCCGCGCCCGCGCCATCCCGCTGGGCGACTACACCCTCGCCCTGTACGCCTCCCACGGCTACCTCGCCGACCACCCCGCCCCGACCTCGGTCGACGACCTGGCCCGCCACCCGCTGGTCTACTTCATCGACTCCATGCTCCAGGTCGACGACTTGGACCTGGCTCCCACTTTCGCGCCGATGATGCGCGAATCCATCTCCTCCACCAATGTTTTCGTCCATGTGGAGGCCACCCGGGCCGCCGCGGGCCTGGGCCTGCTCCCCTGCTTCATGGCCGACCAACACGCCGACCTGGTCCGCGTTCTCCCGGAAATCTCCGTCCGCCTGACCTATTGGCTCGTCGCCCGCGCGGAAACCCTCCGCCGCCCCGAGGTGGCCGCCATCGTCGAGGCCCTCCGTACCCAGGTCGACACCCACCGCGACATGCTCATGGGCTCGCCCGGCGCGGGAACGCCGCCCGCCACAATCGAACTCATCCAGCCCTGACGACGGCTTGATGGCTGTGGCGTGGGGACGACGCCGGGTGCGGCACGGCTCAGTGGGTGTGGGCTTTCGTGGTGTCGGCGAGGCGGGCGAGGAAGAGGCGGGTGGCGACCGCTTCGAAAGGTTCGGTCAAAGGGTCGGTGTAGGTTTGCGCGCCGGGGAGGCTGGCGGCGGTTCTGCGGGCGGCGGCGGAGAGTGCGCCCATGATGCCTGCTGAGTGTTGGATCGCGGATTTCTTGGCCCAGGCCAGGGATCGGGCTGGCGCGGGTAGTAGTTGTTCGCAGGCGATGCGGAGGCAGAGCTTGTCTACGGGATGACCGTCGTGGGTGCCGAAAAGTGCCGGGGGCGCGAAGGTTTCGGACAGTTCCCAGAAGCGGACGGTTTGGAAGACGTGGATGATTCGGTCGGCGTGATCGCCGAGAATGCGGGGGTAGAAATCCGGCACGAGGCGGGTTCGGGTCAATTCGAGTGCGGATTCCTTGCGCACGGCGTAATCGAGTTCTACTGCGGCCGCGGGTGAATCGATCGGGCTCGCAAGGGTTTTGCCGCCCGCGAAGAGCGCATCCGCCCCGCGTCCGGTCAGGATCGGGTCCATCGTGCCGAGACGCTCGAGCAGGGGCAGCATCGCGAGCATGGGGATGGCGTACGAAACCTCCCACAGCTCAGCGACTTCCAGGCGACGCACCGATTCCTCGGCCAACTCGACAACGGCGGGCCCGTCGAGCTCGATGATCTCGTGTGTGAGACCGAGCGCGGTCGCCGCGGCCGCCGCGTTCACACGATCGGTGCCATCCGCGGTCACCACGGTAATCGCACACGGGCGATACCCCATCTCGACGGCAACCGCGGCCACGAAGATCGAATCCACCCCACCGGAAAGCATCAGCAACGGATCTCCCGGCATCGCCTCGAACACCGCCCGCAACCGGTCCCGGGTCTCCTCGATGATCAAAGGGGCAAGGCGAACGGGATCGGTCTGCCTGCGAGCACCCGGGTCGGGCGTGGCAACGTCGCGCAGGTCGGCGACGAACTGCATGGGCTCATCACTCTGAGCGGCGAAAACTTTTGGATAGTCGGCCTGTTCTCCCACTCGGCCCACATTAATGGGGTCAACCGGATACTCGGTTCGGCCGAGCGGGGACTGGCGCAGTCGAGTGGAACCTGGCGCGGTCGAACGAAACCTGGCGCAGACAAGTGGGCCTTGGCGCAGTCGCGGCTTGGCTAATTCGGGGCCTGGCTGAGTCGGGGCCTGGCTCAGTCGTGGACCACTGTGATCGGTGGGTTTGATCCTGCCGCGCGGGGCTTTCCGATTCCCAGCTGGGACATAGGTGGGACCCATGCCCCGCTGAGGCCGCGCCTCTTTGATGGGTGGCCGGGCGGCCGAGTGGTCGCTCTTCCTTCCGAGAAAGGTTTGAGCGTTGAATTCCTCGTCTACGACCCCTTCCCGCCTGCGCCGTCTGACCGCCCGAATCGCCGTGGCCGGTGCCCTGGCCGCCGTCCCCCTCGCGGCGCTGGCAATCCCCGCCTCCGCCGCGACCGCCGCGACGGCCGACAATGCCGTCCCGGTGGTCAGCCAAATCGCCGACCCGGACTGGAACCACGACCACGACGGCGACCGTGACCACCGCGACCACCGCGACCACGACGGTGACCGCGACCACGGTCCGGACCAGCCGCAGCTGCCTCAGCTGCCGCAGCCCCTGCCGCTTCCCCCGACCGGCTCCGCATAGTTCGAGCCACGGTCGTTCGCGTCTGCGGGCCACCGATCGATTCCCCGTTCGGTCGGCGGCCCGCTCCGCACCCAGCTCAGTGGGTGGCGGGTAGATGGACGGTGAATTCGGTTCGGCCTGGGCTGCTTTCGACGCTGATGTCGCCGCCGTGGGCCTTGACCACGGCGGCGACGATGGCCAGCCCCAAGCCGGTGCTGCCCGCGCGGCGGGAGCGCGAGGAGTCGCCGCGGGCGAAGCGCTCGAAGACCTCCGGTTGGAGGTCGGCGGGGATTCCGGGGCCATTGTCGGTGACGTGCCAGCACGCGCCGCCGCGGCCGTCGTCGGTCAGGGCGGTGGTGACGGTGGTGCCGGGGCCGGTGTGGGTGCGGGCATTGGCGAGCAGGTTGGCCAGGACCTGGTGCAGGCGGGCCGAATCGCCGGTGATCACGATCGGTTCGGGCGGCAATTCCAGCTTCCAGCTCAGGCCGGGGCCCGCGACGTGGGCGTCGGCGACGGCGTCCACGGTGAGCTGGGTCAGATCCACCGGGGACTGTTCGAGTCCGCGCCCGGCGTCCAGGCGGGCCAGCAGCAGCATGTCCTCGACCAGCGTGGTCATGCGCCGGGACTCCGAATCGACGCGGCTCAGGGCGTGCGCGACCACCTCGGGGGACGTATCGCGTTCGCGCTGAGCGAGTTCCGCATAGCCGCGAATGGCCGACAAGGGAGTGCGCAGTTCATGACTCGCGTCGGCCAGAAAACGCCGGACCCGAGTCTCGCTCTCGTGCCGGGCGGAGAGCGCGCCCGCGATGTGATCGAGCATGCGGTTGATGGCCGCGCCGAGTTGACCGACCTCCGTGCGCTGGTCGGCGTCGGCGGCCGGAACCCGTACGGGCAGAGTCACTTCGCCGCGATCCAGGCGCAGATCGGCGACCCGGGCAGCGGTGGCCGCCACCCGGTCCAGGGGTGCGAGTGCGCTGCGGATCAGCCAGATGCCGACGGTGATCGCAATGGCCAGCACGCTCGCGGTGACGATGAGCAGGATCAGGAAGACCCGCATCAGAATGGCGTCGACCGACGCGAGCGGCAATCCGGTGATGACGGTCTGCCCCGACCAGGTGGTCGCGGCTTCCACTCGATAGTGGCCCTCTCCCGGAATATCCAGGGACACAGGATGTCCCGTGGCGACAGAGGCAAGCTGCTCGCGGGCGGCCGCCGAGAGCACCGATTGCGTGCCGTCGCCGCGCACCCGCGCCGCGCTCACCGACTTGTCGGTGCCGACCAGCGCGCCGACCGTATCCGGTTGAATATTGCGGCGATTCAGGAAATCCGGTCCGGGGCCGTAGTCCGGTTCGGACGGTGGCGGCGGGCCGGGCTGACTGTGCTGATCCAGCGGCCGCGGACCCAGACTCGGCCCGCCGCCCGAATCGACGAGGGCGCGCTTGGCCGTCTCGGCCAGGCTGACATCCACCTGATGCACCAGAAACTGTTGCAGCGCAAGCTCGGTCGTGATCCCGATGCCGACCACCACGACCACCAACAGCACGACCTGACCGACCAGCAACCGAGCCCGCAGCGACCAGCGGCGGCGGGCGGACGTCGACTCGACGGACTCCCTCTCGGGCGCGTCCGATGCGACAGCCGGATCGGCCACCGGCGTCGACTCCATCTCAGTCAGCGGGTTTGAGTGCATAGCCCGCACCTCGCAGTGTGTGAATCATCGGCTTGCGGCCGCTGTCGATCTTCTTACGCAGATACGACACATACAGTTCGACAATGTTCGACCGCCCCCCGAAGTCGTAGCCCCACACCCGATCCAGAATCAGCCCCTTGCTCAACACCCGTCGCGGATTGTGCACGAACAGCCGCAGCAGCTCGAATTCCGTTGAGGTCAAGACGATTTCGACGCCACCGCGAGTCACCTCGTGGCTGTCCTCGTCGAGCGTGAGGTCCCCGACCACGAACCGCGAGCCGGTCTCCTCGGCGGCCACCCCCGACCGTCGGAGCAATGCCCGCAGCCGCAACACCACTTCCTCGATGCTGAACGGCTTGGTGACATAGTCGTCCCCACCCGCCGTCAGCCCCGCGATCCGATCCTCCACCGCGTCCTTGGCCGTCAACAGCAGCACCGGCAGTTCCGGCCACACCCGTCGCATCCGCTCGAGCACCTCGAGCCCGGTCATATCCGGCAGCATCAGGTCGAGTACCACGACATCGGGCCGCACCTCCCGAGCCTTGGCCAGCGCGGCCCGCCCGTCCCCCGCCGTCTCCACCGTCCAGCCCTCATATCGCAACGCCAACGCCACCAACTCGGCCAGCGCGGGCTCGTCGTCCACGACCAGCACCGCAGGCGGCCCCCCGTCCGCCCGCCGCATCGCCACCCGCTCGATGGGCGCATTTCCCGAGGTCACCACAGACATTCGTCTAGATTCGGGGACCTCACTGGGTGCTGGCTGTATCGAACCTATGTGTCCGCTGTGAGCCGTGTGTGCGGCGATATCTACCCGGTCGGCAGCCCGGCCTAGGCGTCATCATCCGCTCAATGTCACGCACAGATCCTCGTACGGTCCGACCAGTGCCAGTAGCTGTCGAGTCGTGTGCCCATTGGTGGAGGTGACGCGCACCGACATGAAACCGTGTGCGAGATACCAATGATGTTGCGCCGCATCGGGTTGATCGCCGCCGTGTATGCCTGCCGACCAATCGTTGCCGCTGAGCACGAAATCGGCCGGGTCCAGCGTCGGGTACAGCAGGGTGCCCGAACCGGAGATATCTCGTTCGATCGTCGTGCCGGTGGACGTGTTGGTGGCGCGCAACACCAAAGCCCCTGTCTCCGTGCCGAAGACGGGGCGGCCAACCGCATCGTGCCACACGGTCACGGTCAGATCGCTGACCGGGAACTCGACATGTGTGCCGAATTCGCACACCTCTTCCACTGTGCGAATCCTCCGAACCGTGAAAACTATACGGCGGGAGGTCATCTCGAGGTCGAGAGTTCGCACGCAATGCGGCAGCTCCGGCCACGGCGGCTCAGTGCGCTTCGAGCACTCTGGTCAGGGCCGCCGTGCGGTCGGCGCTCCAACCGGGTGGTGCGGCGATGTCGACCCAGCCGGGCAGCATCGCGTCCTCGTAGCGATGCCCCTGCCCCTCGGGCACGCTGATGCCGACGAAGGTGTCGAAGGTGACCTGCCAGAAGGTGACGAACGGCGCCCAGAACATCTCCGGGGCGACGCCGCGTCCGCGCGGCTCCTCGAGCCAGTCGGGTTGCTCGAACAGCAGACGTGGACTCCACCAGGCGATCGGATCATTGGCGTGCATTAAATACAGCACCCGGGGTGAGCTCCATTCGACCGGCGGATTCGCCAGATCCTGTGGGCTGGAAGCGAATCGAACCGTGCGACCGCCCTCGTAGACCGGAGCGACCTCCGGTGTGCCCGGATCTCGGTGCTCGATGAACTCGCGGGCCAGCCGGTTGCTGTGCGTCGGACCGACCCACATGACCCCGTCGGTTCGCTTCCGAAGGTGGTCCAGATCCGCGAAGGCGGCCTCACCGCCCATCGACCCCAGGCTTTCCCCGAACACCAGCAGCTTCGGCCGCGAATCCGCGGGCAGCGCGGACCAGCGGTCGTAGACGCGGTCGAACAGCACCCGCCCGGCCCGGGTGGCGCGGCTGCGGTCGGTCACGAAGGAAATCCAGCTCGGAAAATAGGAATACTGAATGGCGACCTCGGCGGTATTTCCGCCGTAGAGATATTCGAGCGAATCCGCCGCCCGCTCATTGATCCAGCCGCTGCCGGTCGTCGTCATTACACACAGCGCCGCGCGATGGAACGCGCCCGTCCGCTCCAATTCCGCGACCGCGATATCCGCCTGTTCCTCGGTTGTCTTTCCGGATTCGATTCCCACGTACACCCGAATGGGATCGGCGGCAGGCTGGCCGGAAATCTTCCCGATCCTCTCCGCACTCGGCCCGCTGGCGACGAATTGCCGACCTTCCCGCCCCAGCGAGGCCCAACTCTGCGATGATCCGGGCCCGCCGGAGACAAAGGAACTCACCGGCTGCACGGTATTGGGCTTAGTCCCGCTATTGAGCGCGTGATACGTCTTGTCCGCGAACCCAACCAGCCCGTCCCGCGCCACCAACTGAATGACGAACCCCGCCACCACCAGCACGACCAGCGCGATCACCCCCGCCAACCGCGCCGGAACCCACCGCTCGAGCACCCGAGCGATCCGCTGAAAACACCACCGAATCCCCCGCCCAACACCCAGCAATACCCCGAACACAACCAACGAAATCACAAACACCGCGACATACCACAACCGGTTCTGCCCCGGTTCCCCAACAAGCTCCCGAACACGGTTCTGAAATGCCGACCCCGCCGCCAAAGCCGCAACGGCCACCACCGTCCCGCCAATCCCAAGCCCCCACCACGCCACCCGCTTCACCCGCTCCGGCAACTCCCGACGAACAATCTTCCGCACCGCCCAACTGACCCCCACCCCGAACGCATACCCCACAATCAACGAAACCCCACAAACCACCCCATCGAACTTCCACCCCCGAGGCAACAACGAAGGCGAAAGCGCACTGACAAAGAACACCAACGCCCAACAAATCCCCCCAAAATTCAACCGCAGCTGCTTGACCACCCCAGGCCGACCATCACCATCCGCCATCGCCATAACCCGAATCATGCCGCGCATCTCCCCACCACCCCCGCAGCCACCCCACGACGCGCCGCGAGCATCCCCACCCACCACCTCACCCCCAACCTCCCTCCCCGCCGCCCGCTCCCCGGATTCCCCTGCGCCAGAACAACCCTGAGCCCTCCCCCAAAATCGCGTCGATTCCACCGCCACACGCCGCCAACCAGCCGATTTGGATGTTCAGGGGGGTAGTGGGGTAATCTCGTCGAGCACGAGCGAGAGCGAATGCAACGGGCTGTGGCGCAGCTTGGTAGCGCACTTGACTGGGGGTCAAGTGGTCGCAGGTTCAAATCCTGTCAGCCCGACAAAAGAGCCGGTCTTCGGACCGGCTCTTCTTGTATCCGCGTCGGAGAGGATCCGTCGGCCGTCACCTATCTTCCTGAACCGCTACCCAAGGCTCGAACTCTCCTCTCCTTCAGAGGGTTTTGCGCTGGCGGCGCAGAGTCGGACTGTACATGGGCCGATACCTGCACTATGCGAGTGAAGTCGGCAGGAAACTGTCGGCCGGTTGCGGGTTGTGCAGGGATTGGCCCATGAGGCCCCGAGGCACGGTTCGAACCGAATGGTTTCTTTGGTAGTTTTGGGGCTGATCTTCGGGCGGTGTGGTGAGCCGGTTTCGAATGTTTGATCCGAGAGCTAGGAGTGGGGCCTTGGGGCTTCGGCGTATGCGGTGGTCACGGGCGGCGGGCGTGGTGGCGGCGTTGGTGGCTGAGGTCGCGGCGGTGGGAGTGTGGGGCATGGGTGCGCCGCAGGCCGTGGCGGCGCCCGCCGATTGTCCGGCGCTCAGTGTGATTGCGGTGCCCGGGACCTGGGAGACGTCCGACAGCGATCCGCGGGAGGGGATGTTGTCGCTGGTTACGCGGGGGTTGCCCGGGTCGGTGCGGGTGGACTATGTGAGTTACCCCGCGACGGCGCTGCCCTGGGAGGGGGAGGTTTATGGGCGGTCGGAGCGGGAGGGGGTCAATAACACTCGGGGGATGATCGCTGATTTGGCGGGGCGGTGTGGGGCAACGCGTTTCGCTTTGGTGGGGTACAGCCAGGGGGCGAATGTTGCGGGGGATGTGGCGGCGGAGATCGGGAGCGGGATCGGGGTGATTCCGCCGGACCGGCTGGTCGCGGTGGGGTTGCTGTCGGATCCTCGGCGGTCACCCACCGATCTGTTGATCGGGCCGCCGGTGGAGGGGGCCGGTGCGGCGGGGGCCCGGCCGGGTGGGTTCGGGTGGGTGAGTCCGGTGGTTCGGACCATCTGCGCGGTGGGGGACTTGTACTGCTCGGTGCCGAACGATGATCTCGCGGGGCGGTTCGCGGGGTTCGCGACCCAGTTGTCCGCGCCCGACCCGCTGCAGATTCCCAATTACGCCGCGACGTTGAATTCTATTTTGAGCGAAGCCCTGATTCCGGGCTGGCTGTCGATTATGTCGGCGCCGCAGGACGATCCGTCCAGTGAGCAGTGGAGTCGACAG
Source organism: Nocardia sp. CDC160 (assembly GCF_035818795.1). NCBI lineage: Bacteria > Bacillati > Actinomycetota > Actinomycetes > Mycobacteriales > Nocardiaceae > Nocardia > Nocardia sp. CDC160. The sequence goes on from NZ_JAYKYT010000005.1 coordinate 599,740, forward strand.
GTTCAGGAGTTCCTGGCTTCCGGCGTGCACCAGTCGTATCCGCACTATGTCGTCGACGCCAATGGCACCACCGCGACCGCATGGCTGCACAACTGGCTGGCGGATATCGCGCGTTAGCGGTCAGCCCTGTTCCGGGACCGCGAAGAACCGAATGGACATCAACTGCGCGTCGGCGGGCGCGTCGGCGGGCAGCGGATGCCCGTGCTTGCGCAGTAGCTCCATGTAGTCGTCCATGAAGGCCTGCAACTCCGCGTGGGTCATGTAGGCGCTGTGGCGTTGCACCTGAGCCCAACCGTCGGGGCCGGTCCACTCCTTGTTGGCGCGGACGTAACGGTCGATGTCGGCGTTGATTTTCAGGGTCGCCAACTGTTCGGCGGCGGCGCGTTCCTCGGGGGCCATGGTGGCCGGGTCCGGCATGGTGTGGCTGAACGGGAGCGCGCGCCACCATCTTTCGCGACCCTTCGACTTTTCCGGGATCTCCGCGATCAGGCCGGATTCGGCGAGTTTGCGCAGGTGATAGCTGGTGGTCCCGGTGCTTTCGCCGAGGATTTCCGCGAGGGTCGTCGAGTTGGCTTCGGCGGTGGTGCCCAGGTGCTGCAGGATGCGGCCGCGGAGGGGGTGGGCGAGGGTCCGGTAGAGAGCGGTGCGTTCGGCACTCGTTGCGGGCTCGACGGCGCGTTTCTGCATGTCCACACGATAGCAGAGCGTTCTCTGCAAATTTTTCTTTGCAGAGATTTCTTTGCAGTTGTACCGTGGCGGCATGCGAACGAAACGGACACCGGCCGAATGGGTTTCGTGGGGGCTCGGCGCGGTCGCCGTCGGGTTGATCCCGTGGATGGTCCTGCTCGCGCGGACCCTGCCCGATGAGACCCGGGTGCGGAACTGGTCCCTGGCGTGGATCGGCCTCGATCTGCTGCTGGCGCTCGGGTGCGCGGCCACCGCGCTGCTGGCCCGGCGACGCGCGGAGCAGACCCGGGTCGCCGCGGCCGCGACGGGGTCGATCGCCGCGCTCGACGGCTGGTTCGACCTGACCACCGCCGCCACGGGCGCGGCCTTCGCGCAGGCCGCGCTGTGCGGCGTCGGGGAATTGTTGCTCGCCGCCGGATGCGGCTATCTGGCCCTGCGCCAACGGAATTGATCGAAGGGAATCATCATGCGAAGGAAGACAGTCGTTTCCGCCGTCGCCGCCGGGCTGGTGGCCGGATCGGCCTACCTGTGGTTTGGGGACTCCGCGCCGTTTCCCTATTCCCAACGGTGGATGCTGGATGTGCCGCTACCGGGCTTGACCACCAACAGACTCACCCGGGTATTGCGCCCGACACCCGGCGAGCGAATGCTCGAGATCGGCCCCGGCACCGGGTTGCAGACCCTCGCGGTCGCCGACCAACTCGGGCCCGCCGGACGCGTCGACATCGTCGATATCCAGCAGGAAATGCTCGATCATGTCGAACGCCGCGCCCGCCACCTCGGAACCGTCGTGCCCACCCTCTCCGACGCCCGTGAATTACCATTCCCACCAGCGACTTTCGATGCCGCCTACATGGTCACCGTGCTCGGCGAAATCGGCGACCCGGCCGCCGTCCTCCGGGAAATGACCCGCGTCCTCAAACCCGGCGGCCGCCTGGTCATCGGCGAATTCTTCGACCCCCACTGGATCCCGTTCGGCCGCCTTCGCGATTACGCCGAGGCCGAACACCTCCACATCGAAACCCGCATCGGCCCCACCACAGCCTATTTGGCCCGGTTACGCCCGTGCACCCACCACCGATACGCCACGTTGTAACCCGCTCTATCCGGACGGGAAAACCACCGGGAGGGATTCGAGGGCGCGGTGGAAGGGGCCGGGGCGCCAGGTCAGGTCTGATTCGGGGACAGCGAGTTTCATGTCGGGGACGAAGTCGAGGAGTTGATCGATGGCGTCCATGGCGATTTGGTAGCCGAGTTGACGGGCCGGGCATTGATGGGGGCCCGCGCCCCAGGACAGGTGGGCGCGGTTGCCGAAGCGGGGTTGGTTCTCGGAGTGGATGGCCGGGTCGGTGTTGCCCGCCGCCATGCTGATCAGCACCGGTTGGTGGGCGGGGAGCCAGACGCCGTCGATCAGGATGGGTTGGCGGGGGTAGGTCATGCAGAAGTTGGCCAGCGGCGGGTTGCTGAACAGGACCTCGTCGAGGGCGTCGCGGGTGGAGAGGCTGCCGCTGATCAGGTCTCCGGCGAAGCGGTTGTCGGTCATCATGAGCAGCAGCGTGTTCGAGATCAGGTGCGCCTGCGGCTCGCTGCCGCCGCCGTAGAGCGTGGAGAGCTGGTGGATGAGCTCCTCGGTGCTCAGATCGCTGCGGGTGATCAGGTGCGAGGTGATGTCGGCGCCGGGGCGGGCGCGTTTGCGTTCGATGTGCTCGCTCATGGCGGCGGTCATCATGGCATTGCCGGTCGCGGCGTCCGCGGCGGAGTCGAAGATCATCGCCATGCCCGCGCCGATCCGCTCACCGGTGTCGGCGTCGAAACCCAGCAGGAAGTCCAGCACGCGGTACACCAGCGGATAGATGTACTGCTCCAAGAGATCCGCGCCGCCCAGCGTGTGATGCGCCCCGCCGCGGGTGCCGAATTCCTCGATCAGCGGCAGCGCGATCCGCTCGACCACGGTGTGCATGCCGTGCAGGTCAACGGTTTCCAGCGCGGCGACCGTGGCCGACCGATACCGCTGATGCTCGGATCCACTGCTGTGCAACGCATTCGGCCGCCACTGCATCAAGGGCAGGACCGGGCACCCCGACGGTACCGAGGCCTGCCAGGTGCGCGGATCGGCCGGAAAGTTGCCCGGATCGTTCAGGATTCGCAGCGCGGTCGCGTATCCCAGCACCAGTGTGGCCCGCACCCCCGGCGTCAGCTCGACCGGCACCAGCGGACCGTGTTCTCGCCGCCACCGCTCGTAGGCCGCGTGCGGATCCTCGGCAAACTCGCGGGTGTACATCGACTCCGGCGACGCGGCCACGAATGATCCCTCACATGTCTGTGTCGACTTGCCCTGGAACACCTTTCACTAGCAACAGCAACCTTACAGACTCCGCGTGGAATCGCACGACCGAACAGCAATCGGGCCGTGTCCGAAGACACGGCCCGATTGCCGAGGAACTGCCCGAGATCAGCCGCGCTGGTGAGCGCGGATGGCCTCGATAATGCGCGGACGCATCTCGCTGGCCTGAATCACGGCGTCGACCGAACCCACCTCCACGGCGCGGTGGATGTTGTGGACGCGGTCGAATTCGGCCGCAACCTCGCTGAGCTTCTCCGCGCGCACCGAGGAACGAATCTCGTTGCGCTCCGCGGTAATCGTGGCCCGGTCGGTGCCGGACGCATTGGCCGCACGGGTCTCGAAGTCACGCACGCGCGGATCGGCCGCGGTGCGCGCGTCGACATCACCGGAGAAGACCACCGCGGCGGCCGGAGCGCCACCGAGGACCGACGCGAACGAGCCGTCCAGGGCCAGCACGGTCATGTTCTCGTTCAACGCCTTCGAGAACACCACGAACGCGCCACCGTGGTAGCGGGAGATGACGCAGAAGACGATCGGACCATCGAAATTGACGATCGCCCGGCCGATTTCGGCGCCGTACTCGAGCTGCAGCTTGCGCATCGACTCCGGCGAACCGTCGAAGCCCGACAGGTTTGCCAGCACCACCAGCGGGCGGTTGCCGCTGGCCGCGTTGATGGCCCGCGCGGCCTTCTTCGACGACCGCGGGAACAGGGTGCCCGCGGTGTAGGTGTCGGGTCCGTCGGTGGGCGGGAAGCCGTGGCGCACCACGCCACGGGATTCGATGCCCAGCAGGCAGACCGGGATGCCGCCCAGGTGCGCGTCCTGGACGACCGCGGTGTCGGCGTCGGCCATGGCCTCCCAGCGCTCCAGGACGGGGTGATCCTGGTCGGCGACCGCCCGCATGACCGTGCGAATGTCGAACGGCTTCTTGCGGTCGGGATTGGCCGCGGCGGAGAAGATCTCGCCGACGGTGGTGAAGTCGCTGCCCGCCAGGGTGTGCGGGTAGTCGGAGATGTCGCGGTCGATCGGGTCGCTGGTCGCCGACTCGCGCGGGGCCTGCTCGCCGGGGGCGATGTAGGTGTGGTCGTAGTGCGCCATCAGGATGTCGCGGGCCGCGGTCAGGTTCGGGGCCCAGTACTGCGCCTGGCCGTTGGGGCCCATGACGCGGTCGTAGCCGCCGATGCCGAAGTTGTCCTCGGCCGACACACCGCCGGAGAAATCGAGGGCCTGCTTGCCGGTGAGCACCATGGCCGAATCCGGGGTCATGATCAGCACGCCCTTGGTGTGCATGAGCATGGTGGCCTCGGCGTTCCAGTACGGCTGCGCACCGACATTGATGCCCGCGACGACGATATTGATCTCGCCGCCGTCCTGGGTGAATTCGACGATCCGCTTGAGCGCCGCGGCCACCCAGTCCATGTTCTCGGTACCCGACTCCATGGAGATGCGCGCACCCGAGGACAGCGCGTACCACTCCAGCGGCACCCGCATCTGCTCGGCCAGATCCAGGGCGGCGATCACCCGGCGGCATTCCGGCTCCGACAGCGCGCCAAGGGATTTCGTCGGATCACCGAGCAGCACGACCCGGCTGACACCCTCCGGGTACTTGCCGGTCGGCGTGGTGACCACACCGGCGACCAGCGCCGCGCTGTTGCGTCCCTTGGGCCGATCGACCGGCACCAGCTTGTGCTCGTCGTCGAGGTCGTATTCGCTGAACTGGCCGAGCAATCCGGTCAGCTCGTACGGGTAGACGGTGTTGCGGCTGCTGGCGCGCAACACCTTCTGGCGGTAGGCGTCCAGCGGCTCGACCGGTTCGTCGGTGCGCTGGCCGATGCTCACCTCGACACCGCCGGTGGCGTCGAACGAGATCCGGACCGCGATCTTGTTCAGCTCGCCGGTGTCCTTGTCGCGCTGGCGCGCGATGAGCAGGATCTCCTCGAGGCCCGCGCCCGCGGTCATCGGCAGCACGTGCCCGCCGATCACCGTCTCCAACTCCTCGAGGGTGACCTCGACCGGCGGCCAGATGTACATGACCACGCGGTTGGTGTTGAAGCGCTTGGCCGAGGGCCGCTGCGCGTGCGCGCGCCGGATGGAATCCAGGCAGGTGGCGATGGCGCTCTCCGCGGTGGGCAGCGCCAGCAGGCGACCCTCGTGATCGCGCAACGCCTCCAGGTCACGCACCTGCGCGAAGGCGATGAGCCGGTCGTCGGCCGGGTTCTCCTTGGCGACCGCGCGGAACAGGTACACCTCTTCGTCGTCCGAGGACGGCAGGCGGGTGAGGTCGAACTTGCGCAGCCGCTTCATCTGCATGCGCTGCGCGATGTAGGGGTGCAGGCCGCGGATGAGTCGTTCCTCGACCATGCCGGTCGTGGTCGGGCGGAAGGTGAAGTGGTGGTGCATGACCGCGCCGCCGCTGCCCGCCACCGTGCAGGTGATGCGGTGCACCTGGTTCGGAAGCGACTGCGTGGCAAGGACTTCCTGCAGGGCCGAGGCCATGGCGTCGAAGTCCTCGGGCTGGCGTTCCCAGCTCAGGTAGATGTCGGCCTCGACCGAGGAAGCGCCACTGGCCAATTCGCCCAGCCCGCGCACGACGGTGCCCAGCGAGTCGAAGCTCACCGCGGCCGACGCCAGGCTCACGCCCCGGCGCTCGGCGACCACGAACGAGCAGCCACCGGCCTCCTGGACCCGCACCGAGGCGAGATCCTTGTTGCCGTAGTAGCGGCGGGTCAGCACCTCGAGCATGACGGCGTTGTCGCGGCTGCCGCGCACCAGCCGCTGCCCCAGCAGCCGCACCAGCGGTTCGGTGCTGCGCACCATATCCGCGATGCGCTCGGCGCGATCGGGCGTATCCGGTTGCGCGTCGAGGAAACTCAGGTGCTTGCGGACATTGGTGTAGACGCGGGCGCGATTGCGACGCAGCAGCGGGTGGCCGAACCAGGCGTACACGACCCCGCGCGCGAGGTCGGCGATCACCGGGATGCGCACCTGGGTCGCGGCGACCAGACGCTCGAGCGCCAGGCCGACGGGCTCGCGCAGCACGCGGTCCGGGACCGGCTCGGTCAGCCACTCGCGCAGCAGCGCGGTAATGACGGTGACGGTGCCGGACGGACGCTGCTGGGCCAGGAAGATCCGGAAGACCGCGGCCTCGAGCTCGGGCGAGCGATCCAGCTCGGTGATGCCGTAGTGGCCCAGCGCCGCGGCGAGCTTGGTCTTGAACGATTCCGGCAGCCCGGCCCGCTCGACATCCAGGCTCTGCAGGTAGGTGTGGAAGTACTCGCGGGCACTGTGCACACCGGCCTTGCCGTCGTCGCCGGAGGGGCGATTGTGGCTGAGCTCGGCCAGATCGGCGAAGACCTGGATCAGTTCGACCTCTTCGGCCAGCGGGCGGCGGTTGTCCTCGATGGCGACCCGGCGCACGGCCAGGTAGTCGTCGAGCACGCGGCGCTCGTCGTGCGGGTCGACGTCGAAGCCGAGCAGCAGGCCGCGCAGATCCTCGAGGCAGCGGGCCAGACCCTCGTGCGGGCGGACCGGGGCCGGTGCGCCGGGCAGATCCAGTTCGACCGATTCGGTGGTCTCGGCGGCGGCGTCGTCCTCGTCATCGGAGAGCGGCTCCAGCCGCAGCAGCGGCGCACCGGTCTCCACCTGGGAACCGACCGATACCGCGATTTCCTTGAGGCGGGCCCGGAACGGTGCGCGCAGCACGGTTTCCATCTTCATGGACTCGAGCACCAGCACCGGTGCGCCCGCCTCGACCTCCGCGCCGACCTCGAGCGGGGTGGCGACGACCAGCGCGGGCGCGGGCGAGCGGACCACGCCGCCCGCCTCGAGACCGACGCGGAAGCGATCGGCGCCGATGCGGGCCACCCGCACCCGGTAGCCGACGCCGCGCAGCTTGAGGTCGAGCGGGCGTCCGCTCTCGTGCTGCACCTGCGGGCGGCCACCGGCGGCGGTGGACAGCAGCCGCAGCCGCTCGCTCTGCTCTTCCTCTTCGTAGGCGTCGATGGCGGCGACGATGAGCGCGATGGCGGAGTGGCGGTGCGAGACCAGTCGGCCCTGCGCGCGCACGCGGTCGATCCAGCCGGTGTCGGCGCTGCCGTCGATGACCTCGGGCTGGTCGAGCAGGTCGAGCACGAAGCTCTTGTTGGTGGCGCCGCCCTCGATGACCACGCGGGTCTGGGCCATGGCGCGGCGCAGTCGGCCCAGCGCCTCGTCGCGGTCGCGGCCGTAGGCGATGATCTTGGCGATCATGGAGTCGAAGTCGGCGGGGATGGTGTCGCCCTCGCTGACACCGGTGTCCACGCGGATGCCGGGCCCGGCGGGCAGGTCCAGTCGCGCGATGCGGCCCGGGGCGGGCGCGAAGTCGCGGTCGGGATCCTCGGCATTGAGGCGGGCCTCGATGGCGTGGCCGCGTTCGGCGGGCGGCTCGCCCACCAGCTTCTCCCCCGACGCCACCAGCAGCTGGGCGCGCACCAGGTCGAATCCGGTGGTGGACTCGGTGATCGGGTGCTCGACCTGCAGGCGGGTGTTCACCTCGAGGAAGGCGAACAGCTCCTCGCCGGGGTGGTAGAGGAATTCGACGGTGGCCGCGCCGCGGTAGCCGACCTTGACCGCGAGCCGCTCGGCCGACGCCTTGAGCTCGGCGACCTGCTCGGGACGCAGCACCGGCGAGGCCGACTCCTCGATGACCTTCTGATTGCGGCGCTGCACCGAGCAGTCGCGCACACCCAGCGCCCACGCGGTGCCCTGACCGTCGGCGATCACCTGGACCTCGACGTGGCGGGCGCCGGTGACCAGACGCTCGAGGAAGACGACGCCGCTGCCGAAGGCGCGCGCGGCCTCCTGGCGGGTGCGTTCATAGGCCTCGACGAGTTCGGCCTCATTGGTGATCATGCGGATGCCGCGTCCGCCGCCACCGGCGGTGGCCTTGAGCATGAGCGGGTAGCCGATCTCCGCGGCGGCGGCGACGGCGGCCTCGACGGTGTCGACCCCGCCGCGGCTCCACGGCGCGACCGGCACGCCGACCTCCTCGGCGATCAGCTTCGCGCCGATCTTGTCGCCGAGCTTGCGCATGGCGTCGGGGTCGGGGCCGATGAACGTGACACCGATCTGCTCGCACAGTTCCGCGAAGGCCGGATCCTCGGCGACGAAACCCCAACCGACCCAGGCGGAATCGGCCTTGGTCGCCTTGAGTGCCTTTTCGAGGACCTTCAGGTCCAGATACGGTCGTGCCGACGCGGGACCCAGGTCGTACGCGATATCGGCCTCGCGCACGAAGGTCGCGTTTCTGTCGACATCGGTGTAGAGAGCTACGGTTTCGATCGGGCGGCCAGTTTCTGCGGCCAGATCCCGGACCGCGTGGATGAGCCGCATGGCGGCCTCTCCCCGGTTCACGATGGCGATGCGACTGAACACTTGCCGGTTCCTTCCTCTTCCTAGCCCTGCGCCAGTCGCTTGCGGTTACGACTGCCGGTGCCAGGTAGTCTGCACGTCCGCTACGCGCAGGTACACCGCAGTAGGGGGTTACTGGCACGTATATCTTGAAAAACTATTGTCCGAGGCCACCGACAGCGTGGGAGGCGATCCGATTGGCCGACGTTCTCGACGTCCTGCACGCGCGCTGGGCCGAGGCCGCCGCCGAGGCGCTTCTCGCAGGTGAGGAGCATCCGCGGCTGGTGCTGACCACCCAGGAGGCGGCCGCGGTCATCGATCACATCACCGATCTGCGGCAGCGGTATTCCGATCTCGAGCTCGAGTACCACGAAATCGACTTCCAGCAGTCGGCATTGCGGCGCGCCGCCGCGGACGCGGGTGTCGCCTTCGACCGGATCCAGATCGCGCTGGCGCAGCGCACCGCCCATCCGGAGGCGCAGGTGCGGCAGGCCCAGACGATTGCGCGCCGGGCCGCCGAATCGCTCACGGCCGCGAGCTCGAGCATCGAGGGAACTCCGCAATAACCCGAGGCGACGGCACGGTAACTCCGCGTGACGCCCGGGTGGCCGATCGGATTCGGTTGACGGTGCAATCTCTGTGGGTTCTTTAAGGAAAAGAACCGCCGTCCGAAAAATCCGAATACGCGCCATACCCTTTCTCCGCGTTTCAGGTGCGCATTTACGAAATCCCTACGGCCACTGCCGGAAATCGTGTGACGGACCGTACACAATTGAAAACCGAAAGTAGTGTCGATCTTTCCGAAAACCTGTCCTAGATTCGGGATCTGCACCGGGTTCAATGTCGATCGGTCGCATTCACCCCCAACCATTCCGAATGCTCCCGGAGGACTCGGTATGTACAGCAATTCGAATTCGGTTATGTCCGCGGGTCTTTCCCCGCGGTTGGGCGTCGGGGCGTTGCGCGGGTTGCCGGAGGATGTCACCCGGCCGCCGTTCACCCCCGGCAGTTTGGGCACCGGCATCGTGCACCTGGGGTGCGGTGCGTTTCATCGCGCGCATCAGGCGCTGATCACCCAGCACGCCATGAGCGCGACCGGGGATCGGCGCTGGGGGATTTCCACGGTCGCCATGTCGCGGCCGGATGTGGTCGGGGCGCTGCGGGCGCAGGACAACCTCTACACCACCCTGCTACGCGATGAGGGCGTAGTGCGGGCGGAGGTGGTCGGCGCGATCACCGCGGCGGTACACGCGCCGTCGGATCGGATCGGGGTGGTGCGCAGGGTCGCCGATCCGCGGGTGCGGATCGTGACGCTCACCGTCACCACGGGCGGGTACTGCCTCGCGCCGAGCGGGCGGCTGGACTCGGGCAGCGATCCGGTGCGTCACGATCTGCGGTGCAGCGCCAAGCCGTGCACGGCCATCGGAATGCTGGTGGGCGGGCTGGCGGCGGTGCGGCGGCGGGGCGGGACGCCGCCGGTGGTGATCAGCTGTGACAACCTGACCGCCAATGGGCGGCAATTGCGCAGCGCGGTCCTGGATTTCGCCGCTTTGCGCGATGATCGACTGGCGAATTGGATCGGGCGCAATGTGCAATTCCCGTGCAGCGTGGTGGATCGCATTGTGGCCTCCGGTGAGGACACCGACGACGCGGCGGCGCGGACTCGGCTCGGCGGGGTCGACGATCGCGCGCAGGTGTCGGCCGAACCGTTCATGACCTGGACCATCGAGAATTTCGAGGGTGAGCGGCCGCGCTGGGATCTGGTCGGGGCGGAATATGTCGGTGATGTGACCGGGCACGAATTGGCGAAACTGCGGCTGCTCAATGGAACTCATCTGCTGTTGGCGTATCTGGGCGCACTGGCCGGATATTCGACCATTGCCGAGGCCAGCGCGGATCCGGCGCTGAGCGCGCTGGCGAAGCAGTTCATGCTGTACGAGCAGGGGCCGACCCTGACCCTGGTGGACGCCGAATTGCAGCGCACGGTTCGGGATCTGCTGCGGCGCTTCCGCAATCCCGATATTCGACACGAGATGACGCGGGTGGGCCGCAATGGCTCGGACAAAATGCTGCCGCGCGTCACGGCGGCCATGCGCGAGAATCTCGCCGCCGGACGCCCGACGCCCGCCGCGATTCTGTTGATCGCGGCCTGGATTCACTGGTTCGACCTGTGCGGAACGCCCCGGGCCCCCGGGGAGATCATCGATCCGCGGGCGGCGGAGCTGGCGCGCCTGGCGGCGATTCCCGATCCGCATCGGCGGGCCCGCGCGTTCCTGGCGCGCACCGATATCTTCGGTGTGCTCCCGCATCTGGGTCATGTGCAGCAGGAGGTGGGCGACGCCTTGACCGAGCTGATCCGTGACAATGTCTCCGAGGTGATCGAGCGGCGGCTGCGGCCGGAATTCCTGGGGCGGGTGGCATGAGCGTGGACGAGTACGAGAAGCCGGTTCGGGCGGTCGTTTTCGATATGGACGGGCTGTTGCTGGACTCCGAGCGGCTGGCGGTGGAATCACTGGCGGTGTCGGGGAGTGAATTGGGGTTCGAGCTCTCGCGCGAGTTCTGCCACAGCCTGATCGGCATGCCCGCCGACCGCTGCCGGGAACTGGCCGCCGCGGCCTTCGGGGCCGAGTTTCCGCTGGACGAGTTCTTCGCCAGGCACGAGACAGTCATTGCCCGGCTGGTCGATGACGGCCGTCTCACCACCAAACCCGGTGTCGCCGAACTGCTCGACGAGTTGGACAAGCGCGGGCTCCCGCGCGCCATCGCCACCTCCTCGAATCGGGACCGCACCCGGCATCATCTGCGGGCGGTCGGTCTGTTGGAGCGGTTCGACGCGATCGTCACCCGTCAGGATGTGCGGCAGGGCAAACCGCATCCGGAGCCGTATCTGACCGCCGCGGCGGCGCTGGACGCGGCTCCGGAATTCACCCTGGCCTGCGAGGATTCGCCCAATGGTCTGCGGGCCGCGCATGCGGCGGGCCTGCGCTGCATGCTGATTCCGGACCTGGTGCCCGCGACCGCGGAGACGAGCGCGCTCGCCCATCGCGTCTATCCCGATCTGCTGCACGTCATCGACTACCTCGCCGCCGCCAATGACGCTGTGCCGCAGCACTATCGACCGGTGCTGTGGTGAATGCCCGGCGTTGTGGTGAGAGGGCTCAGCGCACCGGGTTGATGCAGCTGGACGGCAGATCCTGCAGCGAGCACAGCGCGGGCGCGCGGGTCGGCACGTAGCCCGCGGGGACACCGCCGTTGGCGGTGATGTCGCGGTAGGCGCCGACCGCGTCGGTCGGATGCCGAGTCAGCGAGGGGTCGGTGGTGACATCGACGGTGTACAGGCCGAAACGTGGTGCGTAGCTGCCCCATTCGTAGTTGTCGGTAATGCTCCAGTAGTTGTAGCCCATGACGTTCATGCCGTCGGCCTTGGCGCGCTGGACCCAGTAGACGGTGTCGCGCAGGTCGTCGGCGCGGGTCATGCCGTCGGTGGTGAGTGAGCCGTTGAACGTGGGCATGCCGTTCTCCACGATGTAGAGCGGTCGTCCCGGGAACTTCCCGGCGTATCGGCGCAGCGCGTAGTAGATGCCCTCGGGCTCCATGATCAGCGGTGAGGCCGTGTTGGTGAGGGCCGCAATCAGATTCGGCGGATTGCTCAGCGAGCCGCCGTAGTAGTAGTCGATGCCGACGTAGTCGAGTTTGTCGGCGATCCGGTCGACGAACGACGAATCCGCCTGTGCCGCACCCAGGGCCGTGAAGGCGATATTGCTGGTGACCATCGCCCCGGGTTGCCGAGCGTGAATGTGGTCGTAGATCGCCCGGTGCGCCGCCACCATCCGATCGATCATGGGCGCGACGTCGAGCGCACCCAAATCCCCTATCTCCTGCTCTTTCCCGGCGTAGTTGAGCGGCTCGTTAAACGTCACCCACAGCGGATCGAACTGCGCGTACCGATCGACCACGGCCCGGGCATTGGTCAGCCAGTCCTCCACCATGCCCGGGTTCCGCCACCCACCTCGATCGACCTCCCACCCCGGAAACACCCAGTGATCCAAGGTGATCATCGGCCGCATCCCGGCCGCCCGAATCCGCCCGATCATCGCGTCATAGAACGAGAAATCCCACTCCCCCGGACTCGGCTGCACCCGCGCCCACTCCACACTCACCCGATAGACATCCACACCGAGATCGGCCGCATGCCGAATGTCCTCGTCATACCGATGAAGAAAGTCCACCGAGTTCAGATAGTCGTCGGCCCGCCCCGACCCCACGTATCGGCTCCAATTGCTGTCCGGCGCAAACCCTTCGCTCTGATACCCGGAGCTGGAAACGCCCCAAAGGAATCCCCCACCAACCGGCGGTAACCCAGGATCTGCGGCGGCACTCCCCGGCGTGGTGACCGCACACCACGCCGCCAGAACGATACATGCCACCAAGAACAGCGCACGTTGCCCCATCGCATCGAGAGTACCTGTCCCACCCGTCTTTTCGCGGCGGTACGGGTGAGATCGGGGCGACCGGCCAGGTGACTACTGGCTGGGTTGCGGGACGTTTACGTTGCAGTCGTGGATCTTTGGGTTGACGCCCATGTAGTTGAGCGGGCCGGCGAGGATGGTGACGGCGATGGTGCCGGTGCTGGCGCAGTTGGTGGGGGCGTTGTCGAAGTAGTGGCGTTGGCCCGCGGCTACGGCTCCGACTATGAGCCAGATGAGGAGCAGGAGGGTGAGGCCTCCGCCGCCGTAGCGGACGCCGCTGTAGCGGTAACTTCGGTCGTCGTAGATGCCCATCGTGTGGCCTCCGTTCAGTGTCGACGTGTGGGCCCGGGTGGGCCATTGATCGCGATACCCGGGCGCTACGTCGGTAAACAGGAGGTCCTCAGGCGAAGGCGGGTGGTGGGGTGAAGCCGCCGAAGTGTTGTTCGAGGAGTTCGGCGAAGCGCAGGGGCGTGCGGTCTTCGAGGTAGGGGCCGATGATTTGGACGCCGAAGGGCAGGCCCTCGGGAGAACGGCCGATCGGGGCGGCGGTGGCGGGCAGGCCCAGGGCGGTGGCGATGCTGGCCCAGACCAGGTGCAGGTTGTACGGGTACTCGGTGCCGTCGATGTCGAGGGTGCGGTTGTCGAGGACAGAATTGGTGTGGTTGTGCGGGAAGGCGGGGGTGGGGGTGATGGGGCAGACGAGGACGTCGAAGGCGGTGAACAGGTGGCGGAAGCGGTCGGCCAGGGACAGCCGGGTGCGGTCGGCCTTGACCCAGTCCCCGTGGGTGAGGACGAAGGAGCGGCGGATGAGCGCGTCGAGACTATCGTCCTCGGCAGGGATTTCGGCCGCGGCGGCCTGCAGGGCCTGGAAGCCCTCGGGCGGGATGTCCGCGCCGAACTGCGACATCAGCAGGGTGAGATAGGTTCTCGCGGTCAGCGTGAGATCGGGCAGCAGGTCGCTGTGGCGGGCGACGGTGGCACCGGCCCCCTCGAGATTCCGGGCCAGCGAATCGATGCCTTCCCGGACGACGGCCGAGGTCGGCAGCAACGGGTGCTCGTCGATGACCAGGACCCGGAACCCGGCGAGATCGGCGCTACGCGGGGGCGGCAGGGTCAATTGGTAGGCCGTCGCCTCGACCTCGTCGGGACCCGCGAGAAGCAGAGTGGCCAGGGTGAGATCGGCGGCGCTGCGAGCCATGGGGCCGACCACCGGAAGATCGATCGGGCCGGGTACGACCGGAACCCGGGGTGGGACGTGGCCGCGACCGGGTAGCAGGGTGCGGGACGGCTTGTGCGCGTACACACCGCAGAAATGTGCTGGCACACGCAAAGATCCGCCAATATCGGAGCCCAGGGCGAAGGAGACGTAACCCGCGGCGAGCGCGGCCGCCGACCCACCCGAGGAGCCGCCGGGCGAGCGGGTCAGATCCCACGGATTGTTGGTGGTGCCGTAGATGTCGTTGTAGGACTGCCAATCCTGCAGCCCCACCGGCACATTCGTCTTGCCGACGACGACCCCGCCCGCGGCCTTCACGCGCGACACCAGCACCGCGTCCGCGTCCGGCTGCCAGCCCTTGGCATCCGGAAAGCCCCAGGTGGTCGGCAGCCCGGCGACATTGAACGATTCCTTCACCGCCACCGGAACCCCCAGCAGCGGTGCCGATTCCCCGCGCGCGAGCGCCGCGTCGGCCTGCGCGGCGGCCTCGCGGGCGCGGTCGAAATCGCGCACCACAACGGCATTGATCTTGTCGTCGAACCTCTCGATCCGCTCGATGCTCAGCTCGAGCAGTTCGGTCGCGGAAATGGTCTTGGCCCGCAGTGCGGCCACCTGATCGCGGAGAGTCGCAAACTCCTGTCCCGGCATAGGTTCCGTTATACACGCACCGGTGACCTTGAAATCGGGTCGCGAATGCGCCGGGAACGGCCGGTCAGTGGCGGGCGCGCGGGGCCCGGCCGCGCGGTTGGGAGGCGGCGGGCGGGGTCGGGGCGGGTGGGTTGTCGAGGGTCAGCGGGGACTCGGTGAGTTTGTGGGTGGTGCCGTGGTGCGTGAATGCGACGGGATCGCCCGACAGCAGTCGGTAGGTGGTGGACGTGGCGGTGATGTCCACGCCGATGTGGCTGCCGCGCCAGCGAATCCGAAACGACAGGCGGTCGAGGACGTGCGGTATGCGCGGCGCGAAGGCCGGATGGTCGTCGTGATCGCGGAAGCCGCCGAAGCCGCCGACACAGCACAGCCAGGTCCCGGCCAGGGCGGCGATGTGCAGTCCGGCGTCGACATTGTTGTGCAGGTCGTGCAGGTCGGTGAGCGCCGCCTCGGCGAAATAGTCGTAGGCCAGTCCGAGATGGCCGATTTCCGCGGCGAGGACGGACTGCACACAGGAGGACAGGGACGAGTCGCGGACCGTCAATGCCTCGTAGTAGGTGAAGTTGCGTGTCTTCTCGTCCGGGTCGAAGGCATTGGGGCACAGGTACATTGCCAACACCAGGTCGGCTTGCTTGACCACCTGCAGCCGGTAGAGGTCGAAGTAGGGATAGTGCAGCAGCAGCGGATACTTGTCGTCCGGCGTTGCGTCGAAATCCCAACAGGCGTACCGCGTGAACCCCTCGGACTGTTCGTGGACTCCGAGCTCGGGATTGAACGGCAGCACCATCGCGTCCGCGTACCGCTGCCACCGGGTGATCTCCTCCGCCGACACGTCCAAGCTCCGGGCGACATCGAGGCGGCGTAGACACGCGGCGGCCGCCTCGCGCAGATTCCGTTGGGCCAGCAGGTTGGTGTAGAAGTTGTTGTCCGCCAGGGCCGAGTACTCATCGGGCCCGGTCACACCGTCGATGCGGAATCCATCCGATTCCAAGTGCCCCAAGCTCGCCCACAGCCGCGCGGTTTCGACGAGAAGCTCCACACCGCACTCGGTTTCGAACTCTTCGTCCCGGGTGGCGGTGAGATACCGGGCGGTGGCATCGGCGATATCCGCATTGACGTGGACGGCCGCGGTGGCCGTGGGCCAATACCCCGAGGCCTCGTCGCCATTGATGGACCGCCACGGGAACATCACCCCCGACTGCCCGAGTTCGGCCGCGCGGCGGCGCGCCTGATCGAGGGTGGCGTGCCGCCAGCGCAGGGCATCGCGCGCGGCCATCGGCATGGTGTAGGTGAGTACCGGTAGTACGTAGGTTTCGGTGTCCCAGAACGCATGTCCGTCGTAGCCGGGTCCGGTCAACCCCTTCGCGGGTATCGCCCGCGCCTCCCCGCGCGCCCCTGCCTGCAACACATGGAACAGGGCGAACCGCACCGCCTGTTGCAGCTCCGGATCGCCCTCGAGTTCGATATCGGCCTGCGCCCAGAAGTCGTCGAGGTACTCGCGCTGCCGCGCCAGCAAGCCCTCCCACCCGATCTCCATCCCCACCGCCAGCGCCGCCTCGACCTGTGCGCGCAGGGCGGGCGCGGACCGCCGCCCGGACCAGCCGTAGGCCAGAAACTTGGTGAGACACAACCGATCCCCGCGCGCCACATCGACGGCGATGGTCACCCGCCCGAGGTCGTCCTCCGCGTGCACGGTGCACCGCGGACTGTCGCGGACCTCGAGTTCGTGATTCATTCCGGCCGCCATGCGCAGCCCGGAGCGCTGGGTGCGGTGCACCAGCACCGCCGACAGATCACCGGTGGCGTACTGCTCGGAAGCCAATGGCCGATCCAGCGCGGCGGCCCGGCGCGGATCGCCCGCCACCGCCGCAATGGGTTCGTTCACCAGCAGATCCGATTGCACGACCAATTCGAGATCCCCGTCCAGGGGTTCGACGGTGTACCGGATGGCCGCGACCGCCCGCTCGGTGAACGACACCAGGCGCTCCGAACGAATCTTCACGCACCGACCGGTCGGCGAATTCCATACCGTCTCCCGCCGCAGCGTCCCGGACCGAAAGTCCAGTACCCGCTCGTGCGCCACGGTCCGCCCGTAGCGCAGATCCATCGGCTCGTCCTCCACCAGCAGCCGAATGATCTTGCCGTCGGCCACGTTCACAATGGTCTGCCCGTGCTCGGGATACCCGAATCCGACTTCGGCGTACGGCAGTACCCGCGACTCGTAGAACCCATTGAGATAGGTTCCGGGCAATCCGACCGGCTCCCCCTCCTCCAATGTCCCCCGCAAACCCAGATGCCCGTTCGACAGCGCGAAAATCGATTCGGTTCGCGGCAGCGCGTCGAGATCCAGTCCGCACCACCGCAATTCCCAGGGCGATACCTCGAATCCCGTGCCGCCCATCACGACTCCATCAGTTCCGCCAGATCCGGCACCACCACGTGCGCTCCCGCCTTCCGCAGGGCCTCGGCATGATCCGCATCGTCGTGCCGCTCGACCCCGACCACGAATCCGAACGCACCCGCCCGTCCGGCCTCCACCCCGGCGACCGCGTCCTCGAACACCGCCGCGTGCGGTGGCGCGACACCCAATTCCGTTGCCGCCACCAGGAATCCGTCCGGCGCGGGTTTGCCGCGCAGCCCGCGCCGAGCGAAGGTCTCCCCGTCGATGCGCACCTCGATGAACTGCGACAGGTCGGCGGCGCGCAGCACGGCGGCGGCATTGGCCGAGGACGACACCACGCCGATCCGCAGCCCGGCCGCGCGCACCGCCGACAGATAATCCACCGACCCGGGATACACGTGCACGCCATCGCGTTCGATCATCGACTTCAGCAATCGGTCCTTGCGCGCCCCGATCCCGTGCACGGTCCATTCCTCGGAATCGTCGTCCCGGCCTTCGGGCACACTGATGTCGCGCGCCTTCAGGAACTCCCGGACACCGTCGAGCCGCGGCCGCCCATCGACATGGGAGACGTAATCGCTCTCGGTGAACGGCCGAAATCCCGATCCGCAACGCGCTTCGAGGAATTCATCGAACACCTGTTTCCAGGCGCGCTCGTGCACTGCGGCGGTGCTGGTCAGCACCCCGTCGAGATCGAACAGCGCGGCCGAGATGGCCGCGGGCAATCCCAGGCGGATGGCTCCCGCGTCGGCGGTTGTCATCTCAGTGCTGACCGGTGTTACCCAGTTCCCCGGTCAAACGGCTTCGTAGCAAGGCTTTCCCCTGCTCGGCGCCCTTGCGGCTCTCGCCCTGCGCGCGGCGGAAGAACTCCGCCAGCTCGCTGTCCCCGGCCCGTTCGGCGTCGCGCGAGTACATCTCCATGCGCAGCGCATTGCTCAAGCAGGATTCGGTGAACCAGATGAGGTTGTAGTCCTTGTCCTGAGTCCCGGTGAACTGGCCGGTCTCCTCGGTGGTTGGCATCGTGTTCTCCTCACGATCGATTGTCCAGACATCGATCGCCTACCCGCGCCCCGACACGCCAAACCGCGCGCCGTCGGGAATGAGTCGGCCCCGAGACGGGTACCCCAGCTCTGGTGCACAGGCGGACACCCGGAGAACGACGGTCAGTCAGAGCTGGAGGAGTTCCCACCGATGAAGCACTGCAACACAATTCAGGAGGCCCCGGACACCGCTCCCGACACGGTTCTCGACGGGGTCGGCTGGCCGGGCCTGACCCTGCTGCTGGCGGGTGTCCTCACCCTCGCCTCGACCTTCGGTGATCTCGACACCGGACCGGACCCCTTCACCGGCACCGGATTGGCATTGATCGCGTTCGCGGTCGGCTTCACCTGGGTCGTCGTCGAACATCGCCGCTATCGCGCCTGGCAGGACACCCGGGAGGAATCCGAACGCCGAATGGCCGTCGGCGAGTAGCGTTTCAGCGGCTCGGGTGCGGTTATGCCCGGGCTATGAAACCTCTGTGGCACACCGATATACCGCGACCGGCCCGCCTGCGGCTCACCCCGGGCGGCCGGTTCGACGTCGTCGTGCTCGGCGGCGGGCTGACCGGTTTGACGACGGCGCTGCTGCTCGCCCAGAGCGGGATCGATGTGGCCGTCCTCGAGGCGCGCCGCATCGGCGACGGGACCACCGGGGCCAGCACCGCGAAGGTGAGCCTGCTGCAGGGCGTGCGCGGCCAACAGATCCGCCGCCGCCACTCCAATGACGCGCTGCGGCTGTACGTGGACGCGAATACCGTTGGGCAGCAGTGGCTTCTGAACTATTGCGAGACCAGCGGGGTACCGCTGCAATTCACCGACGCCTACACCTACGCGCAGTCCGACCGGGAGGTCGCGGCGGTGCACGCCGAGCATCATGTGCTGCGCGAGGCCGGTCTGCAGACGGAGCTGGTGGGTCGGCTCGACCTCCCGTTCCCGGTGCACGCCGCGGTGCGCCTGGCCGTGCAGGCGCAGCTGAATCCGATGACGCTGCTCGCGGCGCTGGCCGCCGACATCGAGTCGCACGGGGTGCAGATCTTCGAGTCCACCCGCGCGACCGGCGTGCGCTCCGGCAAGGACGGCGATCACCTCATCGATACCGAGCACGGTCCGATCAGCGCCGGAACGGTCGTCCTGGCCACCGGCACACCGATTCTCGATCGTGGCGGCTTCTTCGCCCGGTTGGTGCCGCAGCGGTCGTATCTGGCGGCGTTCCGGCCGTCCGCGCCGATTCCGCACGGCATGTTCCTCAGCGCCGGTGAGCCCACCCGCTCCCTGCGCCACGTCCCCGATCCCGACGGCGACATCCTGCTGGTCGGCGGCAATGGCCACGTGGTCGGCCGCGACGGCGACACCGCGGATCGGGTTCGCGACCTGATCGCCTGGACCGAGCGCCATTTCGATGCGGCCGAACCCCTGGCGACCTGGTCCGCGCAGGACTATCACCCGGCCGGGGAGCTCCCCTACGTCGGCCCGCTGCTGCCGGGTCAGGAGCGCATCCTCGTCGGCACCGGTTACGCGAAATGGGGACTGACCAACGCCGTCGCGGCCGGTCTGGCCCTCGCGGGTCGGATCACCGGCAAGACGCCGTACTGGGCGGGCGCGATGGCGAGCTGGCGGCTCGCCGACTACACCTCGCTGCCCGCCACCATCGCCGCCAATGGGTCTGTCGCCCTGCAGCTTTCCTCTGGTTGGGTCCGTGTCGCATTCGGTGGCGGTGAACCGTTCCCGCCGGAGGGCTCCGGTGTCGTGGACCGCCGCCCCTTCTCCCCCACGGCGACCTCCACCGTGGACGGCACCACCACCTCGGTCTCGGCGGTCTGCCCGCACCTCTACGGCATCGTGCGTTGGAATTCGGCCGAATGCACCTGGGACTGCCCGCTGCACGGGTCCCGCTTCGCCGCCGACGGGACCCTGCTCGAGGGACCGGCGACGAAATCTCTTCGCCGCCATCCCTGATGAGCCGACGGCGTCATCTTTTGAGCCGACAGAACACCTGATCAGTGGGCCACCGCCCGGCTCACCGCCTGCGGTCCCTCATAGTTGCGGTCCGGAATCTGTTGCAGCCGTTCGAGAGTGGTGGCGTCGGCACCATTGTCGCGGGCAATGCGCACGAGTTCGTCGCGCTTGCACGGATAGTCGGTGCCGCGCAGGTACTTCTGCAGCTGAATCGGATTGATCGTCGCCATGAGGCGCTCCCATCGTTGAGTCAACATTTTCCGGTCCCCGAGTCATGAGCTCCATCCACGGCGGCCTGCTGCTGTTCCGGCGTCAGCACGGACCAGTCCGCGGTGTTGGGGAAATTCGCGATGGCATCGGCGACCGCCTGATCCACCGCCTGCTGCCCGGAACTCGAACGCAGCCGGTCCATTCGGGGCAGCAGGTCCTCGCAGGTCTTGTGTCGCAATTGCGCCGGTGAGATCGCCGACGGCGCGGACACCGACCGCGAATTCTGCGGCGGCACGAGCTCACCCGGGCTGGTGGGAACGGCGCTGTGCGACACCGACGGTGGTGTGGACGAGGGTGCCAGGACTCCATCCTGGTTGCCGCACGCGGGCAGCGCGAGGACCGCGCCCGCCGCCAGCGCCCCGGCGAGGGCGGCGCGAGGACCGGTGAACAGCTGCAAGCCCATGGTGAACTCCTGGGAAGAGGTTGGCCGCGCGGGTGGCCGGTCCGCGCGGCCCCGATGGCCACGATCCGGCGGAGCAGGCGAGCGGGGAAGCCGGATCGTGGCGTCGTGAGGTATGTCGGCTAGGCGGGTACGACCGCGGTCCGGCGACGCCAGACCCGGTGGCGGGCGAGCACTTCGGCGAACAGCTCGACGAACTTCTCCGGCACCTGATTCCCGGCGGCCGAGGTGATGACCACCCCGTTCTCCACGGCCAGATCGGTGTCGCCGGGCACATGCCCGGCAATGCCCGCCGTGCGCAGCACCGTCAGCCCGGCCCCGAAGCCGCCGATCGGTTTGGCGTGCTTGAACGCCTCGAGCACGAAATGCACCGCGGCCCCGGCCCGAATCAGGGTGTCGGCGGCATCGGGCCCACCGGCCACGATCACCGCGTCGTAGAGCACCGACGACACCGTCGACAGGGACTTGTCCACCGTCAGCAGCTCATTGGTGTTCCCGTGCTCGGTCACCGAACCACCGTGTGGGGCAATGACTTCCGGCACCGCGCCGCGCCCGCTCAGCCAGGCGGCGACCGTGCGCACGCCGATGCCGTCGGCCCCGTCGGCGGTCAGGATCGCCACCTTGCGCGTGGCGACCGTGCCGACCGCCTTGGTCAGCTGCGACAGCGCGGGCGAGATCACCGCGTCGGAGGGGTCGGAACCATTGGCGATGGCCGGGATGCCGAGCTCGGCCGCCACCCGCACCGCCAGATCGGGATCGATACTCGCCAGCCGTTCGACCACCCGGGTCCGAATGGCCGGGCGCGTCACCTTGCCCAGTTCGAAGGCGAAGGCCGAGACGATATGGTCCGCCTCGGGCTCGGACATGCTGCGCCAGAACATGCGCGGCTGTTTGTAGTACTCGCGGAACGATTCGGCCCGCCCGCGCATCGGCATGCCGTACAGCGGTTCGGCAACGTGCCGCATGGCGCCCTCCGACGCGATCATCGGGCAGCCTCCTCCAATGGTGTTCTTGGTGTATGCGGCCTCGCCGCGCGGTATGGCGTGCTGGCCGTGGCCGTCCTGCTGATGGTTGCGCACCTCGGCGAGGGGCCGGTTGATCGGCAGCTGCGCGAAATTCGGTCCGCCCAAACGGATCAGCTGGGTGTCGAGATAGGAGAAGTTGCGCAGCTGCAGCAGCGGATCGTCGGTGAAGTCGATGCCGGGCACCAGGTTCGCGGTGTGGAAGGCCACCTGCTCGGTCTCGGCGAAGAAGTTGTCCGGATTCCGGTCGAGCACCATCGACCCGACGGCGCGCACCGGAACCTCCTCTTCGGGAACGAGTTTCGTCGCATCCAGCAGATCGAAGTCGTAGGCGAACTCGTGGTCCTCGGGAATCAGCTGCACACCCAGCTCCCACTCGGGGAACTGCCCCGCCTCGATGCTGTCCCACAGATCACGCCGATGGAAATCCGGATCGTGGCCCGCGATCTGCTGACATTCGTCCCACAGCAGCGAGTGCACGCCCAGCTTCGGCGTCCAGTGGAATTTCACGAAAGTGGCCGTCCCGGAACGATCCACGAGCCGGAAGGTGTGCACCCCGAACCCCTGCATCATCCGGAAGCTGCGCGGCAGCGCGCGATCCGACATCAGCCACATGATGGCGTGCAAGGTCTCGGGCTGCTCACCCACGAAATCCCACAGCGTGTCGTGTGCGGAGGCGGCCTGCGGAATCTCGTTGTGCGGCTCGGGTTTCACCGCGTGCACGAAGTCGGGGAACTTGATGCCGTCCTGGATGAAGAACACCGGGAAGTTGTTGCCGACCAGGTCGTAGTTGCCCTCGGCGGTATAGAACTTGGTGGCGAAGCCGCGCACGTCGCGCACGGTGTCGGCGGAGCCGCGCGATCCGGCGACGGTCGAAAACCGCACGAACACCGGGGTTTCCACGCTCGGATCGGTCAGGAAGCGGGCGGTGGTGTACCGATCGAGCCAGTTGCCGTAGGGCCGAAAGTGCCCGTATGCCCCCGCGCCACGCGCGTGCACGACCCGCTCGGGAATCCGCTCGTGGTCGAAATGCGTGATCTTCTCGCGCGCGTGGAAATCCTCGAGCAGGGTGGGGCCGCGTTCACCCACGGTCAGCGCGTCGTCGGTGCTGTCCACCCGGACGCCCTGCTGGGTGGTCAGGTAGCCGTCGCGGCGGTCGACCCGGTACGAGTCCAGTTGCCGCTGTTTGTCGTTCGATGCGCCAGCCATGTGGGCTCCTCTCCCGGCGTTCCTGCGGTCTCCGCACCGCCATACCCAGGACCGGGACGGCTACACGCCGGGAGAGGAAAACCTCAGTCCTTCAACGCCTCTTCTCGCAATCCGGTGAGGGTTTTGGTGAGGATGCGCGAAATGTGCATTTGGGAGACCCCGAGTTGCGAGGCGATCTGCGCCTGCGTCTTGCCCTCGAAGAAGCGCAGGATCAGCACCTGGCGCTCCCGGTCGGGCAGGTTCTCCACGTGGGGACGAACGGCCATGTATTGCTCGACCAGTTCGTATTTCGGTTCGTCCGTGCCGAGCGCGTCCAGCAGCGAGAGCGGGGCATTGTCGCCGCCGTCGGGCATCGCCGCCTCCAGCGAGGAGCTCTGATATCCGTTGGCGGCCAACATGGCCTGGGTGATCTCGGCGCGGTCCACGCCTATCTCCGCGGCGATCTCACCGGCAGTGGGCATGCGGCCAAACCGCTGCGACAGCTTCTCGATGGTGCTGCCGAGTCGCAACTGGATCTCCTTGATCCGGCGCGGCACCCGCACGGCCCAGGTGGCGTCGCGGAAATAGCGACGCACCTCGCCCATGATGGTGGGTACCGCGAAGGACAGGAAGCGCGACCCGCGTTCCACGTCGAAGCGGTCGATGGAGACGACCAGTCCTAACCGGGCCACCTGAAGGAGGTCCTCGTAGGGCTCGCCGCGACCGGAGAATTTACGTGCGATGTGCTCGGCCAAGGGTAGGCAGCGGTCAATGGCTTCATCCCGCAGCCGGTCCCGGGCCGGATCGTTGGTTTCTACCGCAATCGCCAGTTTCTTCAGCAGCGGTTCAATGTCGTCATAGCTGTCACCTGTCATCGTCCTCACTCCGTAGTCGGCTCAGGTGCACGACTACGGGGTACCCACCCAGGGCGTCATTGAACGCCTCGGCGGCAGATTCGATGGAATCTGTCAATGTCTCCAGAAAACTCCGGCCGAAACTGTTACCCTCCAGCGCCCCGTCGGATACGAGTACAGATGACACCTCCACCGCCACCTGGTGGCCGTCGTAACGGAAACGACAGTCCACACTCGCGCCGGGCACCGCGGACAGGATCATGGCAGTCGCCACCTCGTCCAGCGCGACGCGCACGTCCACCACGACGTCGATGGTGAAATCCGCTGTCAGCATGATGGTTTCGGTGACGGCCCGCAGCATCGACAGCTGTTCCAGGCGGGCCGGGACACGCACATCCAGCTCCCCGAACCGGGCATTCCACGCTGATTCGGACTCGTAGATGAACCTGTCCACCTCCCTATCGTGCAACACATCGATACGGGGCTGCCCGTTGCCCTGCGATCTCACGCGCCTCGGCAGTTCGGCCATCACTCACCACCATTGATGCCGCCTACATCCCGAATCCACTTCCGACCTCCGCATACCCGCCGGTGTGTGGAAGAAACATCGGCCAAATCAATTGCGTTGTACGCGTTCGTGAACCGTCAGCAGCAGATGGTCGAATTTGGTGCGCAGCGTGGCGGCGTCCTCGGCCAGGACGGGCAATTCCGCCAGCAATTGCGCGGCCAGGGCCCGCAGCTTGGTGTTGGTCTCCTGAGAACGCCAGGTCAGCACGCGAAACGCCTGGTCGGCGCCGATGCCGTAGATCAGCATGAGCGCGCCCTTGGCCTGTTCGATCACCGCGCGAGCGGCGTAGAGCTCCGGCAGGGTCTCGTCGAGCACCTCCTGGCGGTTCTCGGCGAGGGTGTCGGTGACATCTATGTAGTACCCGGCGGTCCCGACGACCCGGTCCTGTTCGTCGGTCATGGTGTCGCCGACCACGATGACCTCGTGCACCGCACCGCCGGTGTCCACGATGCGGTGG
The DNA here is from genome assembly GCF_035818795.1 of Nocardia sp. CDC160. Lineage (NCBI taxonomy): Bacteria > Bacillati > Actinomycetota > Actinomycetes > Mycobacteriales > Nocardiaceae > Nocardia > Nocardia sp. CDC160. Next base: position 624,648 of record NZ_JAYKYT010000005.1, read on the forward strand.
CGACTCGAGAACGGTTCGCCGTGCTCGCGCGAGCGCTCGATGATCGAGGCCACGTGCTCGCGATCGTCCGGGTGCTTGTGCGCGAGCAACAGCTCCGTGGTGGGATGCACCGCACCGGGCCGGTGCCCGTGCATCCGCGCCACCTCGTCGGACCATTCCCACCGCTCCTCGGCGAACCAGAAGCGAAAACCGCCGACCCGCAATGATGTACCCGCGGCGAACACCTGCTCGAATACCCGAGAGTCGTCCGCCGATGCGCCCGCACCTGTAGTCACGTCGGAATTATCCGCTTTTCAACCAGATGGACGCGACCGTAACGGCGAGAATCGACCGGATCTATTGCGCCGCTGCCTTTTCCCGTTCTCGACGCCGCCGTGTCACGGTGCGGTGGGCCCGCGCCCGCGCCCCGGTCACCTCGAGCGCCCGTTCGATCTGGCGACGACCGGTGAGCAGCCGGGTCTCGATGTCCGCGTCGAACGCGTCGTCCATGGCCGCGGCCAGCGCGCAGGCATTGCGCAGGCTCAGAAAACGCGTGCGCCGCAGATCCACCACGACGGTGGGCGCGCCACCGGCGATGGCGAAGGACAGCGCCCGCTGAAACGAGTCGAGCCCGGTGATGTCCAGCTCGCCGTCCACCTGCACGACCATGCAGTCCCCGACCCCGACCCGGTGGGCGTGATCCCCGTCGGAAGCGGACCCGGGAGGTGCCCCGGCCACCGGAATCTCATCGGCGAGCCGACTGGGCACGACGGAAATGGTTGGCATGCCTAACCTCCCAAAAGCGAGGACGGCTGCGGTCTCAACCTGTTCCCAGTCTGTCACCGCGCGGGCCCGACGGCCACCCCGCCGACGGGATCAGGGGCGGTGACCGCCGCGTTGACGCCACGGGTGCACCAGCCATACCCACACGAAAAGGCAGGCCACGACGCCACCTACGACAGTAGATGCGACAACACCGGCGACGGTTTCGAAAATCAGGATCGCCACGCCGGTGAGGGCCAGACCCAGCAGTCCCAGTCCGGCCAGCGCGTAGCGGTGCGCCGCGATCACCACCTTGCCGATGCGGTGGCGGCGAAACAGCATCCGGTGCGCGGCCACGGGTGCGATCAGGCAGACGGTCGCGCCGATCGAGGCGGCGACGATGCCCAGATACAGCCATCGCATGGGCGTGGGCAGGGTGGTGAAGCGGTTCTGGAACGGCAGGGTCAGCAGGAATCCGGTCAGCAGCTGCACGCCGGTCTGCACCACGCGCAGCTCCTGAATCAGGCTGTACCAGTTGCGGTCCAACCGTTCGGTATCGGTCTCGTCGCGGCCATCGTCGAGGGTCGGGGTGGTTGTGTGCTCGGCGGCGGGCATGGTTCGCGCTCCTTTCGCGGGTTCGGCTCGCATACCCGGGTTTCAGCACCGGTATGCCGGGAACTGCGGGATTGTCACAACCGCCCACACACATGGAGTTCTCATGATCATCCTGGGCTTGATTCTGCTCATTTGCGGCATCATCTTCGGCATCTCGATTCTGACCACCATCGGCATCATCCTGCTGATCGTCGGCGCGGTGCTGTGGATCCTCGGTGCCGCCGGACGTCCGATCGGAGGCCGCACGCACTATTACTGATCCGCCTCTCCCAGAAAGGAATTCACATGTTTCGACGTGTGGCATATCCACTCCTGGCAAGCGCGTTCATCGCCGACGGCGTGGAAACCCTGAGCAATCCGGAAACCCGCGTCAAGTCCACGGCCACCCTGGTGCAGCGCGGCCAGCGCGTGCTACCGGATCAGGTGGCCGCCAAGGTGCCCACCGACCCCGAGGTCGTGGTGCGCGCCACCGCGGCCATCCGGATCGGCGGCGGCGTGCTGCTCATGCTGGGCAAGGCGCCGCGGCTGGCGTCGATCGTGTTGGCCGCCACCACGGTTCCGGTCGCGCTCACCGAACACGATTTCTGGAACGAGCCCGACCGGGAACGGCGCGGCGCGTTGCGGACCGCGTTCCTGCGCGACGCGAGCCTGCTCGGCGGGCTGCTCATCGCCGCCTCCGACACCCGCGGCAAGCCCTCGCTGGGCTGGCGCGCGCGGCGCGCCGCCCGCCGGGTGAGCGACCACGGCAAGAGCCCGGTCGCGCAGCTCGCGGAGGGCGTCGCCGAACACGCGCCCGCGGTGTGGGAGACCGTCCGCGATCGTGGTGAACAGCTGGCCGAGACCGCACGCGAACAGGGCGGACATCTGGCCGAGGTGGCACGCGACAAGGGCGGGCAGGTGGCCGAGGTCGCCCGTGACCGAGGCGAACAGTTCGCCGAGGTCGCACGTGACAAGGGCGGGCAACTCGCCGACGTCGCGCGTGACAAGGGCGGACAGCTCGCCGAGACCGCCCGCGAGAAAGGCGGCCAGCTGGCCGAATTGGCCGAGGCCGCACGGCATCGGGGCGAGCACGCGGTCGATCTCGCCCGCGATCGGGGCGAGCACTGGGCCGATCGGACCCAGGACAACCGCGCGGCGCTGGCCGACCTGACCCGCGAGAAGGCCTACGCGACCCGGCGCAAGGCCAGGGCGGCACGCAAGCGCGGAGAGCGGGTTGCCGACGCCACGCGGGATATCGCCGCGCGGGTGCGGCCGGACTGAGTCTCGGCCGCACCCGCGTGCGCGGTGCCCGCTACCCGAAACACCGGGTCACTCCTGTGAAATCGCTTCCACGACTTCACCGGAGGCCCGGTGTTCCAGTGCGCGGGCGATGTCGGCCTGCGCGATGATGCCCACCAGCTCGTTGTGATCGATCACCGGCAGCCGCCGGACCTGATGGTCGGCCATCAACCGCAGCACCCGCTCCACATCGTCGTCGGCCTGGGCCACCACCGGGACGCCGTCGGCCAGATCGCCGGCGTCGATCCCGATCGGATCCTTGCGCTGCGCGACCACTTTCACCACGATGTCGCGGTCGGTCAGCATGCCTTTGAGCTTGTTGTCCTCCCCGCAGATCGGCAGTGCGCCGACATCGAGTTCGGCCATCTTCCGCGCCGCCGTCAGTACCGTGTCACTGGATCTGACGCATTGGCAGTCCGGGGTCATCACCTCGCGCGCTGTTGTCCCGCCGGTGATTCCGGTTGCTCGTGTGATCCCCGTATCGCTGATGCTCTCTGTCCCACCCGTGTCCTCGGGGTGTCCTGCGACGGTCATGGCGTCTCCTTTGTCTCGTTTTCCGCTTCAGATACGAACCAGGCCGGGTGGAAGTCCCACCCGGCCCGGCGATTTCGTATCGCTCACTAACTCTGGCGCCCACCGTGGCTGTGGTGCCCGCCCTCGGCCTTGGCCTCGGTCGGTTGTGCCTGGGCGCCCTTGCGGCCCGCCTCGCGCGGATCGGCGCCGTGCTCGGAGCCGAAGCTGCCGCTGCTGGCCTTGCCGCCCTTGCTGGCCTGTTCCTGGGTATCCGGGCGATTGCCGAACTGGCCCGGGTTCTTGGGATCGGGCATGGCGAAACCTCCTTCAAGGTCTTGGATTTCGGCTGCGGGAGGCGATCTGCGTGCCACCCACATCCCAGCCCTACCCGACCTCCCCCGGGCTATTCAGCCATCGGCCGACGAATTCGTTTCCGCGGGCCTGTGGTCCGGGACCGGACCCGGGCCGAACATGACGGTGTCCCACCAGTCCTGCAGCGGGCTCGGTTCGGGCCACACCGCCACCACCCGGCCCTCGACCGGGTGATGCTGGGAGCGCCGTCGCGTGGCGCGGGGTCGCACGGTATTTCTCATATGTAATCAATGCCCTTGTCTCACAGTATCGTTCGATCGCCCGCGCCGGTGGGTGCGGTGCCATTCGATCGCGAAGACCGCCGCACCGGCCGAACACAGGGCGACACAGGCGATTCCGGCCACCACCGCCCATCCGACGAATCCGTAGCCGCCTGCCACCAAGCCCAGTGCCAATGCCACGACGCCGAGCAGCCACAGCACGACGCCGATCATGTTGACCCCGTCCTCGATGCCCTCTCCGGCATGCGTGCGCGGTTTCTTGCGGTCCGAAGTCATGAGTGCCCTCCTCGTGGGTAAGCGGGTAAGGATCCGCGAAGTCCAGGTCAGGAGGTGAGGAAAGATGATGTCGCCCATGATGACCCAGCTGATCGACATGCTGCGGGATTGGTGGAACATGATGTTCCCGAACATGCCGATGTAGTGCCGAAGCACTGACGGAGGGGCCGGTGACGTCATTGGCAACCGGCCCCGTTCAGCCGTCAGGCGTCGCCACTCTGGCGACGCCAGTCGCGGATGGCGTCGCGAATGCGGTCGAAGGCCGCGAGCGGGGGACCCGCCAGCAGATTCGCGGTCGCGGACTCCCCGACCCCCGGATGGGGGCGGGTCGGCGCGAGCGCTTCCGCGAAGCGGACCACACCGGCCAGGCGCATCCGTTCCTCCGGTGACGCCTGCGTGATCAACTGGCCGAATTCCTCCTTCTCCTCCAATTCCGCGTGCTCGACCACCTTCTCGGCGAACTCACGGAACTTGGTGTCGAATTCGGCATGGCCGACGCCCATTTCGGCGAGCTGGGCCAGCACGTGCTTGGCTTCCTCCTCCTCGTGCAGTCGACTCTCGACGATCTCGTCGGCGACCGAGTGACGGCGGGCCGCGGGATGCACGACCTCCTCCTCGGCGCTCTCGTGGACCGCGAGCAGTCGCACCAGCTCGTCGAAGAAGCGCTGCTTCTCCGAGCCGGTGGAGGTGCGCACCAATTCCAGCGTGTTCTTGATCTGACCGTGCTGTGCGAGCAGCAGGTCGACCACGTCGGTGCTGTTCTGGGCAGGCATGACCGTGCCCTTACCGACGTTGCTGGGCGCGCTGCCGCTGTTCCTCGGCCTCGGCCACGGCGCGGTCCTTCTCGGCCTGGGCTTCCTTCTTGGCCGCATCGCGCTGGGCCTCCGCCTTCTGCTGCTGGGTGCGGCCCTCGTCGCGCAGGTCGTCGTTGCCGAGGACCGCGCCCGCGGCTTCCTTGGCCTTGCCCTTGACTCCCTCGACGATGCCTTCCGCACCTTCTCGGACGCCGCTCTTCTCGTGTTCGGACATGGGAACTACCTCCCGTATCGAATTGCAGGACATCCCGGACCTACCCGCGAGTTCGCACCCGAAACAGTCATCACCGACGAAACAGCCACCACCGCAGACGGTTTCGTCACACTGTTTGTTCAGCTCCGGACCGGGCATTGCAACGCGGAAGGAACCGTCCCCCGAGGAGGAACCCATGACGCGCCGATCCCGCCTGCTCATCGCGCTCGCGGCCGTGTGCACCACGGTCGCGCTCGGGGCCTGTGACCAGGCCAAGGAAGTCGTCAACAAGGGCGGCAACACGCCCTGCAGCGAATTCACCAAGCAGGACGACAACACCCAGCACATCACCGTGCGCAAATATCTGGAGCAGGACACCAAGGTGACCCCGACGCCCAACGCCGATCAGGTCGACGCGTCCATCGCCGCCATCACCCTGATGTGCCAGGCCCAGGCGAATCCGGACACTCCGATTCGCGACGCCGACCTCACCGGGATTCTCGTCCCGAAGAAGTGAGGGGCGGCTGGGTCAAGCGTCTGCTCATCATTGAGAAGGACGTCGCCGTTGACGTTGCCTCACCCGGCCGCCACTCCGGTAACGGGGTGCCGCGGCCCCTCGCGGCCGCTCATACCTCGCGGGTCGGAATGAATTCCTGCGCTTTGGTTTTCGTGCCCTGCGCCATGAGGTGCCAACCGCCGGGATCGCCGTGCAGGATCGCCTCGGCGGTCGCCTTCATCTGCTCCCAGGTGGCGTGCGGCGGAATCGGCGGCACCTCCGGATCGGTGTGAATGTCCAGCAGCACCGGACGATCCGCGGACAGGGCGGCCCGCCACGCCGGTGCGATCGCCTCCGGATCCTCGACGACCGTGGCCGCCAGCCCGGCGGCGCGCGCCACCTCGGCGTAGGAGATCTCCGGAAGCGTCTGGGAGGCCTCGAATTTCGGGGCGCCGCCCATGGCGCGCATTTCCCAGGTGACCTGGTTGAGATCGTTGTTGTGGAAGACGCAGATGATCAGGCGCGGGTCCGACCAGCGGTCGCGGTAGCGGGCGATGGTCAACAGTTCGGCCAGGCCGTTCATCTGCATGGCCCCGTCGCCGACCAGCGCGATGGCCGGGCGGTCCGGATGGGCGAACTTCGCGCCGATGGCATAGGGGACACCGGGGCCCATGGTGGCCAGGGTGCCCGACAGCGAGCCGCGCATCTGCCCGTGGAAACGCAGGCAGCGCGCGTACCAGTTGGTGGAGGAACCGGAGTCGGCGGTGATCATGGCGTCCTCGGGGACGCACTGCGACAGCTCCCACACCACGCGCATGGGGTTGACCGGCTTGGCCTCGAGCATGGACTGGCGTTCTATGACCTGCCACCAGCGCGCCACATTGTTCTGGATGTCCATGGCCCAGGTGCGGTCCTGTTTGGGTCGCAGCAGCGGAATGAGTTCCGCCAGTGTGGCTTTGGCGTCGCCGACCAGATTCACCTCGGTCGGGTAGCGCATGCCGATCATGGTGCCGTCGATATCGATCTGGACCGCGCGGGCCTGCCCGAAGGACGGCATGAACTGCGCGTAGGGGAAATTCGAGCCGACAATGAGCAGGGTGTCGCAGTCGCGCATCATCTCGTAGCTGGGGCGGGTGCCCAGCAGGCCGACCGCGCCGGTCACGTACGGCAGCTCGTCGGAGAGCACGTCCTTGCCCAGCAACGCCTTCGCCACGCCCGCGCCGGTCAGGTCGACCACCCGGGTGACCTCCTCGGCGGCCCCGCGCGCGCCCTGACCGACCAGGATGGCGACCCGAGCGCCGTCGTTCAGCACCCCGGCGGCCCGTTCGATCTCGGTGCGCGGGGGTATCACGGTCGGCGCGTTCGGCGGGCCCGGCGGGCTGGAGGGCACCTGCTTGAAATCGTGTGCGGGCTTCTCGTAGCGCTCCTCCTGCAGATCGGAGGGAATGATCACCGCGGTCGGGGCGCGCCGCGCGAGCGCGGTGCGGAAGGCCCGGTCCAGGGCATTGGGCAGCTGGCTGGACACGTTCACCTCGACCAGATAGTCCGAGGCCACGTCCTTGTAGAGGCTCTGCAGATCCACTTCCTGCTGGTAGCTGCCGCCCATGGCGCTGCGCGCGGTCTGCCCGACAATGGCGACCACGGGGACGTGGTCGAGTTTGGCGTCGTAGAGGCCGTTGAGCAGGTGGATCGCGCCGGGACCGGAGGTGGCGGTGCACACTCCCACCCGGCCGCTGAACTTCGCGTATCCGACGGCCTGGAACGCCGCCATCTCCTCGTGCCGGGCTTGAATGAAGGCGGGCTGGTCATCGGCGCGGCCGAAGGCGGCCAACAGGCCGTTGATGCCGTCACCGGGATAGCCGAACACCTGGTCGACGCCCCATTCCCGCAGTCTCTGCACGACATGATCACCGACTTGTCGCGTCATGGTCTCTCCTGTTCGTGTCCGGTTCTCGACAGCGGTCGGTTACCCGCGCACCTCGCCTCGAATCAGCCGCGTAGATCGTGCGCGAGGGGGTACCCGCGCGACAGCGGGGGCGCGAATGTCCGCACGCACCAACCCGAATGGAGGCCTCGATGCGCACATCGCTGCTGCTCGACACCGTCCGCGCCGAACTCGCCGAGCGGGTGGCCGGGGAAGTGCGCTTCGATCCCGGGACGCGGGCGGCGTACTCGACCGACGCGTCGAACTATCGGGGCGCTGCCGCTGGGGGTGGTGGTGCCGCGCACGCCCGCGGATGCGGCGATGGCGATCGACGTGTGCCGGGAGCACGATATGCCGGTGCTCTCGCGCGGCGGGGGCACCAGCCTGGCTGGCCAATGCTGCAATGCGGCCGTCGTTCTGGATTGGAGCAAGTACTGCCATCGGGTGGTGTCGATCGATCCGGAGGCGCGGACGGCGGTGGTGGAGCCGGGGATCAGCCTGGATCGGTTGAACGCGGTGCTGAAACCGCACGGGCTGATGGTCGGGCCGAAACCCTCGACCCACGTGAGCTGCACGATCGGTGGCATGATCGGCAACAACTCGTGCGGCTCGACGGCGCAGGCATACGGCAAGATGGCCGATTCGGTGCGCCGCCTCGAGATTCACACCTACGGCGGGGAGCGCATGTGGGTGGGGCCCGGGATGGCAGGGCTGACCTCGTCGCTGCACGACGGGCTGACCGACATCGTGACGCGGTATGCCGCCGACATCCGCAAGAGCTATCCCGATATTCCGCGCCGGGTGTCGGGCTACAACCTGGATTGGCTACTGCCCGAACGCGATCCCAATGCGGCGAAATTCCTGGTCGGCAGCGAGAGCACGCTGGTGACGGTGTTGCGGGCCGAACTCGAGCTGGTGCCGGTCCCGGCGGCGAAAGCGCTGGTGGTGCTGGGATTTCCGGATATCTACACCGCGGCGGACGCGGTGCCCGCCGTGCTCACGCACGGCCCGGCCGCACTCGAGGGTCTGGATCACCGACTGGTTCAACTCGAACATCTGCGGCATCTGGCGGATAGGGCGATCAAACAGCTGCCCGAGGGAAAGGCCTGGCTCATGGCGCAATTCGACGGCGAGTCCGCCTCGGACGCCGACGAGCGCGCCCACGCCATGATCGCCGATCTCACCGCGCGCCAGGACGTGACCGCCACGCTGCTCGACAATCCCGAGCGCGAGGCCGAACTGTGGGCGGCGCGCGAGGCCGGGCTGGGCGCGACCGCGTACCCGCCCGACGGGCCGGAAACCCATGAGGGCTGGGAGGACGCGGGTGTGCCGCCCGATCGGCTGGGTGACTATCTGCGGGACTTCGAACGGCTGCTGGACCTGTACGGCTACGAATCCAGTTCGCTCTACGGGCATTTCGGCCAGGGTTGTGTGCACACCCGGATTCCGTTCGATCTGCGCACCGCCGAGGGCATTGCGCACTATCGCGAATTCGCCAAGGACAGTGCGCATCTCGTCGTCGCGTACGGCGGATCGCTGTCCGGTGAGCACGGGGACGGGCAGTCCCGCGCGGAATTGCTGCCCATTATGTTCGGCGATCGGGTGGTCGAGGCGTTCGGCGAGGTGAAGCGGCTGTTCGACCCGAACAATCGGATGAATCCCGGCAAGATCGTCGATCCCCATCCCCTGGACCGTGATCTGCGACAGGGCGTTTCGTATCGGCCGTGGGAGCCGCGGACGCATTTCGCCTATCCCGACGACGGCCACCACTTCAGTCACGCCGCCAATCGCTGTGTCGGCGTGGGCAAATGCCGGGGCGATCACGGCGGGGTCATGTGCCCGAGCTACCGGGCCACCCGCGAGGAGGAGCATTCCACGCGGGGGCGGGCCCGGCTGCTGTTCGAGATGCTGCAGGGTGAGGTGATCACCGACGGCTGGCGTTCCACCGAGGTGCGCGACGCGCTGGATCTGTGCCTGTCCTGCAAGGGATGTCGCAGCGACTGTCCCGTCGATGTGGATATGGCCACCTACAAGGCCGAGTTCCTGTCCCATCACTATCACTGGCGGTTGCGGCCCATGGCGCACTACTCGATGGGCTGGATTCCGCTGTGGGCGCGACTGGCCACGAGTGCCGCGCCGCTGGCCAATGCCGTCACCCAGGCGCGGGGGCTGCGGCGGGTGATCGCGCGGCTGGGCGGGATCGATCCGCGTCGCGAACTGCCGAAGTTCGCCTCCCGCCGGTTCACCCGCACCTTCGTCCCGCCCGCCGACACCGAGCCCGGGCCGCTCGGGCGAGTGCTGCTGTGGCCGGACACCTTCACCAACAACTTCGACCCGCAGATCGCCGATGCCGCCGTCACGGTATTGACCGCCGCGGGATTCACAGTCGACATCCCGCGGCGCGCGGTCTGCTGCGGGCTGACCTGGATCTCCACCGGGCAGCTCCCGACCGCCAAACGGGTGCTGGCGCGCACCCTGCGGACGCTGGAACCGGCGCTGCGCGAAGGCATTCCGATCGTCGTGCTGGAGCCCAGCTGCGCGGCGGTGTTCCGGTCGGATGTGCCCGAGCTGCTCGACGGCGACGAGGACGCGCGGCGGCTGGCCGGTCAGACCCGCACGCTGGCCGAGCTGTTGGCCGAGCGCGCGCCGCAGTGGAGTCCGCCGCAGGTGCTGGGATCGGTTGTGGTCCAGCCGCATTGCCATCAGCACGCGATCCTGGGTTCCGAGCCCGACCGAGACCTGCTGTGCTCCACCGGGGCCGAGGTCGACCTGCTCGACGCCGGATGCTGCGGGCTGGCGGGCAACTTCGGCTTCGAACGCGGGCACTACGATGTGTCCATAGCATGTGCGCAGGACCAATTGATACCGGCCCTGCGCGAGGCGTCCCCCGACACGGCGATTCTCGCGGATGGGTTCAGCTGCCGCACCCAGATCCGTCACCTGCTTCCCGAGGTCCGGCCGCGGCATACGGCCGAACTACTGGCGCAAGCCCTGCAAGGCGGTATCCCATGAAGACCCCCGATATCGACGGCATCACCGTCGAGGTCTACCGATTCCCGACCCCCCAACCCGAGGCCGACGGCACCCTGACCTGGGATGCCACCACCGCGGTCGTGGTGACCGTGGCGGCCGAATACGAACGCGGACTGGGCTGGACCTACAGCTCACCGGCCGCGGCGACGGTCATCGAGCGGCATCTGGCCCCGCTGCTGCTGGGCTCCTCACCCGACGACATACCCGATACCTGGGACCGAATGCACAAGGCGTGCCGCAATATCGGCACCTCGGGGGTGGTCGCGCACGCCATCAGCGCGGTCGATATCGCGCTGTGGGATCTCAAGGCGCGGCTGCTGGAACTGCCGCTGCCCACGCTGTTCGGCAAGGTCCGGGAGGCGACGGCGGTGTACGGGTCCGGCGGCTTCGTCAATCTGTCCGACGACCAGCTGGCCGAACAGGTGCTGGCCTGGGAGTCGGCGGGCTGCACCGCGGTGAAGATCAAGATCGGCATCGATCGGCGGCGGGATCTGGAGCGAATCGCGCTGGTGGACAAGCTGACCGGCAACGACACCCAGATCATGGTCGACGCGAACGGCGCGTACAGTCCGGGCGAGGCCCGGCGGATGGGACACGAGCTGGACCGGCTCGGCGTGACCTGGTTCGAGGAGCCGGTCACCAGTGACGATCCGGCCGGGCTGCGAATGGTGCGCGACGCGCTGCGCTGCGATGTCACGGCGGGCGAATACATCTGTACGGCAGCCGAAGCCGTGCATCTCATCGACGCCGTGGACTGCCTGCAGCTCGATGTCACCCGCTGCGGCGGGTACACCGGATTCCGCTACGCGGCCTCGCTGGCGGCCTATCACCATCGCGATATCTCCGCGCACTGCGCGCCCGCGCTGACGGCGAGCATCGCGGCGTCCATGCCCCGGCTGCGGCACGTCGAATGGTTCATCGACCACGCCCGCCTCGAGCCCCTGCTGGTCGAGGGCGCGCCGCAGGTGCAGGACGGGCGAATTCCGCCGCGCGGCAATAGCGATGCCGACCCGTTCGGGCACGGGATGCGCCTGGCCGCCACCGCGGCGGACTACCGGATCTCAGTGCTTCCGCCCGATTGAGGTCAGCGCGCGGGTGAGCCAGGCCTGCGGGCTGTGCGCGTGGGCGCGATCGTCGAATTCGCCGTGCGCGCCGTAGTCGGGGCCCTCGAGGCCGTCGAGCGGGGACCAGAGGTTGCCGGTGCCGCGCTTGCTTTCGCCGTCGGTCTGCTGGGAGTCGTAGCCGGTGCGCGCCAGGTAGCGGTCCAGCAGGCGGGGGGCGAGGCGCTGCGCCACGATCGTGCCGACCGTGCTCGCGCCGACCCAATACTGTTTGTGCCGTGGATGATCCGCGGCGAACACGATGGCGTCGGCCAGCACCTCGGGCTGGTAGATGGGCGGGACGGGCTGCGGTTTGCGCGGCAGCCGGGACAGCACCCACGAGAACTGTGGAGTGTTGACCGCTGGCGCCTGCACGACGGTGATGTGGACATTGCTGTGGTCGTGCAGCAATTCCACGCGGACCGCCTCGACCACGCCGTTGACCGCGTGCTTGGCACCGCAGTAGGCCGATTGCAGCGGAATCGACCGATCCCCCAGCGCCGAACCCACCTGCACGATCGCGCCGCGGTCGCGGGCGCGCATGCGCAGCAGCGCGGCCCGAATGCCGTGCACCGAACCCAGATAGGTGACATCGGTGACGCGGCGGAACTCCTCGGGATGGATCTGATCGAAGGGCGCGAACACCGAGGTGAAGGCGGAGTTCACCCACACGTCGATGGGTCCGAGCTCGTTCTCGGCGCGGGTGGCGGCGGCATCGACCGCCTCGTAATCGGCGACGTCCGTGGGTATTTCGAGGGCGCGGCCACCGGCGGCGCGGACGTCCTCGGCGGCCGCGGCCAGGCCGGTGCGGCCGCGCGCCAGCAGGGCGATGCGGTCGCCGCGAGCGGCGAAACGGCGGGCGGCGGCGCGGCCGATGCCCGCGCTCGCTCCGGTGATCACCACGGTTTTCGGTTCGTCGGTCACGATTGATCCTTTCCTACGGGTGATTCGAAGTCCGGGTCCGCCCACTGGCCCGGCCGCGCCGCCCGATTCGACGCCTCGAACAGCAGTGCGTGGACGAAGGCCTGCGGCAGGTTGCCGCGCAATTGGCGCTGGGTGACATCGAATTCCTCGGCGAACAGGCCGGGGGTGCCGCACGCGGCGCGATTGCGTTCGAAGTAGCGGGCCGCGGTGACGGGCAGCCCGAGTTCGTCGGCGGCCATGGCCATGGCGAAGCCGCACAGCAGGAACGCACCCTCGGACTGTTCCAAAGGTCGCGAGTCGCGGCGGTATCGATAAACGTAGTAGTCGGTGGATAATTCACGGTGCACGGCGTCGAAGGTGGCGCGATTGCGGGGGTCCTCGATCGCCAGTGCGCCGCGCACCAGGGGCAGCAGCAGGGCGGCGTCGACCTCGGGATGCACGGGTGAGCGCTGCCAGCGTCCGGTGGGGTGCATGCCTACCTCGGCCGCCGCGGCGACCAGACGATCGGCCAATGCGGTGCAGAACGCGATATCAGCGCCGCTGGCCTTGGCCGCCGCCACCGCGCGCAGCCCCGCCGCGCACGCCAGCTTCGAATGTATCCAGTGTTCATCGTCCAGCTCCCATATCCCGGCGTCGGGCTGATCATGTTGTGCGGCAATCGCTTCCACCGCTATGCCGACGGCGCGGCGGTGGTCTTCGGTGAGACGGTCGTGGCGGGCCGCGGCGGCGAAGAGCAGCAGGGCCTCGCCGAAGACATCGAGTTGGAACTGATCGCGCACGCGATTGCCGACCAGGGCGGAGCCGCCGCCCGGATAGCCCTGCGGGGCAACGTCGCTCATGCGCGGCACCTGGCCGCCGGTCATGGTGTACGCGGGCGCGAGTTTGGGGCCGTCGGTGAGCAGCCGTTCGGCCGTGAATCGGACGGCGTCGTCGAGCAGCGGGTGCGGTCCGGCCGCGGCGACGGCCTGCCCGGCAATGCATTGGTCGCGGATCCACACGTAGCGGTAGTCGTAGTTGCCGCCCTGTTCGGCGCGTTCGGGCAGGCTGGTGGTGGCGGCCGCGACCATGCCGCCGGTGCGGCCGGTCATGCCGCGCAGGACCGCGTAGGCGTGGGCGGTATCGCGCGGGGCCGCGCTCTGGGCGAGCGCGGGCATTTCCCGCTGCCAGGTGAATTCCGTTGCGGTCCAGCATTGCTCGGCATCGGCCGGTTCCTCCGGCAGCTCGCGGTCGGACAGCTCGAGCACCAGGTCGTGGCGGTAGCCCGCGGGCACGCGTAGACGCAACCGCCAGACCGGGGACGCGCCGTCCTCGCACACGACGGCTCGCGCCGCCCCGCCCCAGCGCAGCCGGATCGCGCCGCTGCGAGCCTCCCAGATCTCGCCGGTATGGCGGATATCGGTGAGCGGTGCGGACCCGAACCGGGCCGACGGCGCGAGTTCCACCTCGACGTCGGCGTCGCCCCGCAGGGCGCGGATGCGCCGCAGCAGCACGGCCCGGTGCGGATCGCCCGGAAACGCCAGGGCCTCACGGCATTCGATGACGGCGGAGTTGGTGAGCCATCGCGAATTCCAGATCAGGCTGCCCTCGTCGTAGTGCCCGCCCCACACGTAGCGATCGACCGGTGTCACCGCGTACACGCCCGGCCCGCCCACCAGGGCGTGAAAGAGGGCGTCGCTGTCCCACCCGGGGACGCACAGCCACGAGATGTCTCCGCGCGGGCCCACCAGGGCCCCACGCTCACCGTCCGCCAGGAACGCGTACTCCCGCAGCACGTGCGGCTGGCGCAACACCGAATCCGCGACCACGATCGTCGAATACCACGCGATCGCGCGGGTAACCGCCCGGCATGGTCACCCTCGGATACTTCCTAGCCAGCGAACCGTTCGGGCCGCGTGAGCTCGTCGACCAGGCCGTTCGGGCCGAGCGGGCCGGTTTCGAGCGCCTGTGGATCTCCGATCACTTCCACCCGTGGAACGACGCGCAGGGCAACAGTCCGTTCGTGTGGGGCACGATCGGCGCGCTCTCGCAGGCCGTCGATCTGCCGATCACCACCGCGGTCACCTGCCCGACGGTCCGCATCCACCCCGCGATCATCGCCCAGGCCGCCGCGACGGCCGCGGTGCAGTGCGAGGGCCGTTTCATCCTCGGCGTCGGTAGCGGAGAAGCCCTCAACGAACACATCTTCGGCGACCCCTGGCCCAACGCGCCCATCCGCCTGCGCATGCTCGAGGAGGCCATCGGCCTGATCCGCCGCCTGCACCGCGGCGGCGTGGTCAACCACGACGGCGAGTTCTACCACATCGAAGACGCCCGCATCTACACCCTCCCCGAAGACCCGGTCCCCATCTACGTCTCCGGTTTCGGCACCCGCTCCACCCGCCTGGCCGCCCGCCTCGGCGACGGCTTCTGCACCGCCATGCCCGACCGCGACCTGGTGGACCTCTTCCGCGCCGAGGGCGGCGGCACCAAACCCGTCCAAGCGGGCACCAAGGTCAGCTGGTCCCAAGACGACACCGGCCTCGAATACGCCCAACGCCTCTGGTCCAACGAACTCCTCCCCGGCCAACTCAACCAAACCCTCCCCCGCCCAGCCGATTTCGAAGCCGCCATGCCCCTGATCAGCACCCGCGCCGTAGCCAACAATTTCGCCACCGGCGCAGACCCCGACATGCACCTAGCCCACCTCCGCCAGTACATCGACGCGGGCGTAGACGAGCTCTACATCCAACAGATTGGCCCAGACCTGGACGGCTTCTTCACCGCCTATGAGAAGGACATCCTCCCAGCCCTCCGCTGAGCGAGCCGCTACGGTGGCGGACGTGCATTTCACGAATGGGGGATCGGTGATCGATCAACGTCCGCTGTCGGGCTGGAGCCGTACGGCACCGACTGTCGCGCAGGTACTTTCCACTCCCGACATCGATACGGTCGCCAAGGCGGTGCGCGAGGCGGGACCGCGCGGTGTCATCGCGCGCGGGTTGGGGCGCAGCTACGGGGATCCGGCGCAGAACGGCGGCGGTCTCGTCGTCGACATGACCGCGTTCGGGCGCATCCACACGATCGACCCGGACAGCGGCGTGGTCGACGTGGACGCGGGAGTCAGCCTGGACGCGTTGATGCGCGCCGCTTTGCCGGTGGGCCTGTGGGTTCCGGTGCTGCCGGGTACCCGGCAGGTCACCGTCGGTGGCGCGATCGCGTCCGACATTCACGGCAAGAACCATCACTCGCAGGGCAGTTTCGGCAATCACGTGTTGTCGATGGATCTGCTGACCGCCGACGGTGAGGTGCGGACCCTCGAACCCGACGGGGTCGATGCGGAGCTGTTCTGGGCCACCGTGGGTGGGATGGGTTTGACGGGCATTGTCGTGCGCGCCCGAATCCGGATGAAGCGCACGGAAACCGCGTATTTCTACGTCGACAGCGACCGCACCGAGAATCTCGACGAGACAATGGAACTGCTGACCGGTGGCTCCGATGAGGGCTACGAGTATTCGGTGGCCGTACCGGACACGATCAGCACCGGCGCGAAATTGGGTCGTGCGGGGTTCAGTCGGGGCAATCTGGCGACCCTGGATCAGTTGCCTGCCAAGCTGCGTCGCGATCCGCTGTATTTCAATGCGCCGCAGCTGTTCACGGTGCCGGATGTCTTCCCGAACGGGATGGTCAACAATCTGACCACTCGGATCGGAGGTGAGGTCACGCATCGCACGTTCGCGAAGCAGGGGCGAGGGCTGATCCAGAACATCACGCAGTTCCTGCATCCGCTCGACCTGCTCGGTGAGTGGAACCGCGGGTATGGTCGACGCGGCTTTCTGCAGTATCAGTTCTCGATGCCCTACGGCGCGGAAGACCAGCTGGCGGAGGCGGTGCGCGCCATCGCGTATTCGGGGCATCGCTCCTTCCTGAACGTCTTCAAGCGCATGGGGCCCAGCAGTCGAGCGCCGCTGTCGTGGCCGCATCCCGGCTTCATGCTGAGCCTGGACTTCCCGCTGAAGGCGGGGCTGAACGAGTTCTGCGCCGACCTCGACCGCCGAGTACTCGATGCCGGTGGCCGTCTGTACTTCGCCAAGGAGTCGCGCACCACGCCGGAGATGATTCGGGCGATGTATCCGCGCCTGGAGGAATGGCGTCGGATACGAGACGCCGCCGATCCGGGACGGGTGTTCGTCTCGGATCTGGCGCGGCGACTCCGGTTGGTCGACGACGAGCTCGTCCCTGCCAACCGCTGAACAGGGTTGTGGCCCAGGTTATTTCAGGTGGCGGGCGAAGAAGCGGCTGGCGTCTTCGCCCGCGTAGGCCGGGACACCGGTGTGGCCGCCCATATTGGCCTGGAGCGTCTTCTCCTTGGAGCCGAAGGCGTCGAAGAGGTTGAGGGCCATTTGGCGGTCGTTGCCTTCGTCGTCCCATTGGAGGAGGACGTGGAGGGGGATGGTGACTTGGCGGGCCTCCTCCATGATCGAGCGTGGCACATAGCTTCCGGCGAAGAGACCGGCGGCAACGATGCGTGGTTCGACCACGGCCAGGCGGATGCCGACGGCGATCACGCCGCCGGAATAGGCGACCGGACCACCGATTTCCGGTAGAGCCAGGAGGGCGTCCAAGGTGGCCTGTAGCTCGGGGACCGCCTTGTCCACGAGGGGGAGGATCAGGCGGTCGATGACGTCGTCGGGGACGGGCTCACCGGCGGCTACTGCTCGGCGGAGGTCGGCTCCGGCCTGTTGGGCGTCAGGTGAGGCCGGACGGGTGCCACTGCCGGGGAATTCGATGGTGGCGCTGGCGAAGCCCTGGGCGGCAGCGCTGCGTGCTCGGGCCACCAGACGCGGGTACATCTTGGCGAGACCGAGGCCGCCGGGTTGACCGAGGAGGATGAGCGGGACCGGGGTCGACTCGGAGGCCGAGTCGGGGGTCCAGAGGAAGCCGGGGATGTCGGCGAGAAGGAAACCGCGCTCGCGGACGGCGTCGAGCTGCTGTTCGGAGGTGCCGTCGAAACGCTGGTCGGAAGTGAAGTGCATGGTCGTGCCTTTCGGGATGCGTCAGATGGCGCTCCCGGACGACCCTTATCGCCCGACCGTGACCCCGGAGGGGAGCACCCACGTCGAAACTGTGTTCACGGGTACCACCTCCTCGTTCTCTCGCACGGCCTCCGGAAGAGTAGCAGCGCCCCCGGCGGGGCGGCAAAGGATTTACGTACGGTGGAATGCGGGTCACTCCGTCGAGTCGGGAGGGAATCGTCGTGGCCAAGTCCGTTCGTGCGATCGGGGTGCTGGCTGTCGCCGGGGTGGTGCTGGGCGTCGCGGATGTGGTCGCGCCGTGGGTGGTGGCGGGGAGTGAGTTCTCCGATGAGAGCGGTGTGCGCAATGGTTTTCGCGGTGCGTTCCCCGGGTATTGGAATGCCGGGGAGCGCGAACTCACGCCGAGTCTGGCGCGGGTGGTCGACTATTGGTTTCGGTTCCACGTCGCCAAGGGGGCGATCGCGGCGGTGCTGCTCGTCGTGCTCATGATGCTCGCAGTGGTGCTATGGCGAGCGTTTCTCGGTGCGGAGGGACTCGGTTCGGTTCGGCGGACATCGATCGCGGCGGGCGGAGTCCTCGTGACAGCGCTCCTCGGCCCCGCGAACCCGCCGCGTCCTGGCCTCCTACGGCATTTTCTCCGCCCTACTGGCCGTCGCGCTGATCGTGGTCGTGATCGCCAATGCGACCACCGCCGCCCATCCCGACCCCGGCTTCGCCGCCCTCTTCGCGGGCAGTTGGTGACCCTCCATCCACGCGAAGCGACGGTGTTTGCTCCGAACGGGGTCGGGTACGGCGAGCGTGTAATGGCTTTTCGAGGAGCCGAGAGCTGCTCAGACCAGGAGGTTCGCCATGCCGAAGGAATGGAGCGATAAGCAGGAACGGCAGTACGAGCACATCAAGGAGTCCGCGGAGGATCGCGGTGAGAGCGGGAAGCGGGCCAAGGAGATCGCCGCGCGCACGGTGAACAAGAACCGCGCGCAGGCCGGTCAGACCAAGACCGCCAGCCGCACCTCGGTCAAGGACAAGTCGCCGCAGCAGCGCGGTGGACAGCGCTCGCACAGCGGGGCCAAGGGCCCCACCCGCGACCAGCTGTACAACGAGGCACGGCAGCGAAACATCAAGGGCCGCTCGGCAATGACCAAGGCTCAGCTCGCGCACGCCCTCGGCAAGGACTGAGGCTCGATCATGGCCGAGCTCAATGCCGTCGCCCTCGTGTGCACCTTGCAGCCCTCGCCCGAGGAGTCCAGCAGCGACCTCATCGCGAGCCAGATCCTGGCTCGGCTGTCGGCCAATGGCGTTGGCGGCGAAAGCATTCGGCTGGTCGACCACGACATCCGACCGGGCGTGAGCGTCGACGAGGGCGACGGCGACCAGTGGCCGATCATCCGGGACGAGATTCTCGCCTCGGAGATCCTGCTCGTCGCCACCCCCACCTGGCTGGGCCACATGTCCTCCATCGCCCAGCGGGCCCTCGAACGCCTGGATGCCGAACTGGCGCATACCGATAACGCGGGCCGCCCGGTCATGACGGGCAAGGTCGCCATCGCGGCCGTGGTCGGCAACGAGGACGGCGCGCACAAGATCGTGGCCGATCTCTTCCAGGGCCTCAACGATATCGGTTTCACCATCCCCGCCCAGGGCTGCGCCTACTGGAACGACCAGGCCATGGGCTCCACCGACTATCTCGATCTGCCCGAACAACCGGAATCGGTGGCGCGGACCATCGACACCCTGGCCCGCAATACCGCGCACCTGGCCCGGCTGCTGACCGGGCAGAACTATCCGGGCACCGAGTAGACGCGCATGGCCGCCACCATCGACGAACTGCTGCACGCGCTCACGCGTGCGGTGAACACCTTGTCGGACACCGACATTCGCTTCGCGGTGGCGGGCGGCTGCGCGGTCTACGCCCGGGGCGGACCCATCTCCGACCACGACGTCGACCTGTTCATCAAGCCCGAGGACATCGGTCGCGCGCGAACGGCCCTGGTGCGCGCCGGATTACGGCTCTCCGAGCCGCCGGAGGACTGGCTCACCAAGGCCTACGCGGGCGACACCCTGGTCGATCTGATCTTTCGCCCCAACTACCGCGAGGTCACCGACGAACTGCTGGATCGCGCCGAGGTCATGCGCATCGGCCCCACGGTCGCGCCGGTGGTCAGCGGCACCGATCTGATCGTCGACAAACTGCTCGTCTTCGACGCGCACCGGCTCGACCTGAGTCCGCTGCTGCGCATCGCCCGGGATCTGCGCGAGCAGGTCGACTGGGCGCAGGTCCGCGAGCAGACCAGTCATTCCCCTTATGCCCGAGCCTTTCTCGGCCTGCTGGCCGATCTGCGCGTGATCGAGGAGCCCACCCGATGAACAACAGCGCCGAATACCTCGTCGCCCGACTGCGCCGCGTCCTGCACGAGGACGCCCGCACCGCCGAACTCGGTATCGAGGTGACGGTCGAGGGCCTGGTGGTGTCGCTGGCCGGGCGGGTGACCAGTGACGAGGGCCGCGACCACATCGAAGAGGTGGTGCGCGAGACGCTGCCGGGTTTCGCCGTGCACAACGAGATCCAAGTGTCGCCGCCGACACCGCCGCACATTGTCGAGGCATTGGGCGAATGAGGGAGGCATTGGGCGAATGAGGATCGCCGCGGTCGGGGACGTCCATCTCGGGAGCGACTCCCGCGGCCTGTTCCGCCCGGCCCTGGCACAGTTGCCCGGCCGCGCCGATGTGCTGTTGCTGGCCGGGGACCTCACCCGGTGCGGCACCGTCGAGGAGGCGCGTGTCGTCGCCGACGAATTCGGCGATCTGGGCCTCCCGGTGGTGGCCGTCCTCGGCAATCACGACCATCACGGCGACGCACCCGAGGCCGTGGCCCGAACCCTGTGCGACAGCGGCATTCTCGTCCTGGAGGGGACGACCACCACCCTCACCGTCAAGGGCGTGTCCCTGGGCATCGCGGGCACCATCGGCTTCGGCGGCGGTTTCGCCGGACATTCCGGCAGCGCCTTCGGCGAACGCATGATGCGCGACTTCATCGGCCGCACCATGACGCTGGCGGAGTCGCTGCGCGCCGGTCTGGACAGCCTGCACACCGATATCAAGGTGGCCCTCACCCACTACTCCCCCACGCCCGACACCCTGCGCGGCGAGCCCCGCGAGATCTACCCGTTCCTGGGCTCCTATCTGCTGGCCGAGGCGATCGACAGCGCCGACGCCGATCTGGCCGTCCACGGTCACGCGCACGCGGGCACCGAGCACGGCGCGACACCGGGCGGCATTCGCGTCCGCAATGTCGCCCAGCCGGTGATTCGCGCCGCCTACGCCCTCTACCGCATCAATCCGCGGCGAGTTCAGCCTCCGCTGACCGCGGGTCGGGCCGGTCGTCGCGGGTCGACGGAATCCTGACCAGGGTCAGTGCACTGGCGGTGGCAGCCGAACCCAAGGCGATCGTCCATCCCACGGGTCCCAATGGCCTGCAACCGAAGTAGGTGCACAACCCCGGTGTCATGACCACCGCGCCGAGCACGGTGCCGCTGGCCACGGTGGTGAGCCAGATCAGCGGGCTGGTGCGCGCCGCCAGCAAGGTTTGACCGAGCTGGGTCGAAATGAGCGCGACCAGGCCGATGGTGGCGGCACGGCGTTGGGTGCCGGTATAGCGGCCGATGGTCCAGGCCACGGAAGCGGCTGTGCCCGTGGCAATTCCGCGCACCGCCAGCGCGCGCGGAAGATCGGCGCCGAGATTGGCGCGCGGGATCTCGGCGAGCTCCTGGGCCCGATGCCGCGCCCGGGTCTCCTCGTCGACGTCCGGGTCGTCGGCCGGGCCGGAACCGCTGCGCGACAACGCCAATGCCAAGGCCGGGAACATGTCCGTGAGCATGTTCACCAGTAGGAATTGCCGGGTGCCGATGGGTGCCTGCCCGCCCACCGCGGTGCCGTAGAGGGTGAATCCGACCTCCCCCGCATTGCCGCCGACGAGCACCCCGACGGCGTCGGTGACCCGCCGCCACATGCCCCGACCCTCGACCAGTGCGTCCAGCAATGCCAATGGCTCGGTGCGGGTGAGCACGAGGTCGGCGGCATTGCGGGCGGCGACGGAACCCTGTGCGGCCATGCCGATTCCGACATCGGCGGTGCGAATGGCCGCGGCGTCGTTGGAGCCGTCACCGGTCATGGCGACGGTGTGCCCGCGACGGCGCAGCGCGGACACGATGCGGACCTTGTGTTCCGGGTTCACGCGCGCGAACACCGCACTGCGTTCGATGAGTTCGGTCTGACCGGATTCATCGAGGCGATCGAGGTCGGCGCCGGTGGTGACACCGTCGGCGGGAATACCCAGCTGACGCGCCACGGCGGCGGCGGTGACCGGATGATCCCCGGTGATCATGCAGACGCGAATATCGTTGTCCTGCAGGGCATTGACCAGCGCGACGCTGTGCGGGCGCGGGGTGTCGGCGAGCCCGAGCAGCCCGAGCAGGGTCAGATCCCCGAAGGCCGTCTCGACATCCTCGGGTGCCGTGGAGAATTCGCGACGCGCCACGACCAGCACCCGCAGCCCCTGTTCGGCGAGCGCGAGCACGGCCCGCTTGGCCCGCTCCCGCTCCTGCTCGTCGAGTGGGCTCGTCTTCCCGTCGGAGGTGCGGAATCCCGTGCAGTGCGGAAGTACGATCTCGGGCGCGCCCTTGGCGAACAACCGCACCCGATGACGGGTCTTGCCCAGGGCGGCCGCGTAGCCGCGATTCGATTCGAAGGGCACCTCCTCGATGGGATCCCAGGGATGGGAGTCCGTGCCGAGAATCTCGTGCGCGGCATCGAGCACCGCGCGATCGGTCGCGTGATGCACCGGCCCGTCGTGCGGATCCGGACAGGCCCGGGCCGCCGCGCGCAGCAACCGGCGCGCGTCCGCGGAATCGGCGTCCGCCTCGAACTGCCGCTCCATGTCGGCGAGCGCGGCGAGCCGCAGTTTGCCATGGGTCAGGGTGCCGGTCTTGTCGAAGCACACGGTGTCCACGCGGCCCAGCGCCTCCACGGTTCGGCTGGCGCGCACCAGAACTCCGTAGCGGGAGAGCCGTCGCGCGGCCGCCAGCTGCGCCACCGTGGCCACCAGCGGCAGCCCCTCGGGCACCGCCGCCACCGCGACCGCGACGCCGTCGGCAATGGCCTGGCGCAGCACGCGGCCGCGCAGCCCGCCGAGCAGGGTGACCACTGAGCCCCCGGCGAGGGTGAGCGGCAGCGCGCGATCGGTCAGCTCGCGCAATTGCGCTTGCACACCAGTCTTCTCGGGTGGCCGCGCCCCGGCGGTGGCCCGTCCGGCCTGGGTGTCCGCGCCGGTGGCCACCACGACGGCCAGCCCGTCACCGTTGACCACGGTCGAGCCCTCGAAGACCATGCAGGCCCGATCCCCCAGTACCGCACCGGGTGTGGCGGCGGTCTGCTTGTCGACCGTCACCGATTCGCCGGTCAGCCCGGATTCGTCGACCTCGAGTTCATTGGCGCGCAGCAGGCGGCCGTCGGCGGGAATCACATCGCCCGCGTGCAGCGCGATGAGATCGCCGACCTCCAGCAGGCTTGCCGGTACCACGGTTTCGTCCGGGTCGAGCCGGTCGCGGTCCTCGCGTGCGATCAACCGTCCGATCGTCTGCTCGCGTTCCATCAGGCTGTGCAGCGCGCGTTCGGCCCGCTGCCGTTGCCGCGCGGAGACCATGGCGTTCACGGTGAGCACCGAGGACAGCAGCACGGCGTCCGAGGGCGACCCGAGAATCGCGGTGGCCAGCGCACCGACACCGAGTAGCGGCGTCAGGGGATCGGAGAGTTCGCGACGCATATGCCCGGCGAAGTCCGCGACGGACGCGAACGGCTTCAAAAGCCCTGTGTGAGAGGGGCTCTCCTCCTCGGATCGCTCCTCGATCGCGGGCGGAGCGGGCAACCGGTCCAATACCTCGTCACCGCCGAGGGCATGCCAGGGCAGCAGCGGTGCGACCGGACCGACCGGGGCACCCCGCGCCACCCGCCACCCGGTGACCGCACCGTTCAGCAGTCCGGCGACATTCGCCGCGAGCAGCGGCGCGGACGGTCCCCCGCGCGGCGTCACCGCCAACATCAACCCGCCCAACGCCGTCGCCGACAGCGCCAATACCCGGGCCCGCTCACTGACCTGCCGTGCCGCCGGGACGACCGCCAGAATCCGTTGCACCTGAGCCAGATCCCGGCACACCGCGTCCGCGCTCCACGGCACCCGCAGTTCCCCGTTCTCCCCGCGCGCCAGCCCGATCGACACATCGGCCCAATCCAACGCCTTGAACGACCGCGCCCCGAGCACCGCGACCACCTGCCCGTCCCGTTGCAGATCATCGACCAGCTTGCTGGTCGAGACCTCCCCCGGCACGAATTCATCGGCCAGCGACCGCAATTCCCGCAAATCCTGATGCGCGGACAAAATGACCCGAACCCCGGCGGCCCGCGCCGACTCCAACAACGCCTGCGCCCGCCGATCCATCTCCCGCCCGATCAACACCCGCCCGAGCACCCGCTCCCCGCGCCGCACCTCCCGCCACACCGGCCTGCGCGTCATCCCCCGATCCGGAGTACCACTCCCCGGATGCACCAGCCGAGGCGGTTCCTCCCCCGAACCCGCCTGCGTCACTTGCTGCTCGGAGCCCTCCCGCCGCGCTTCCTGATCCGAATCCGCCTGCCCCGGCTCCTGATCCGGGCCATCCGGCCCCGCCTGCCGACCCGCGCGCGGCTGCCTCGCGTCGTCGGCCGAGTCCCCACGCGCCCCATTGCCGACAGCATCCGCATGCCGTGACTCGCTACCCGAATCCGATTGCCGCTCGGTGCTTCTCAGCGCGCGTTGCGCGATCATCCACAGCTCCGCCGCCGATACCTCCGCCTCGGGTTCGGCTTCGAGCACCACGCGTCGATCGGTGAGCAGCGCCTCGCCGTCGATCACGACGGCGCTGAGCCGGTCCAGGCGCCGCCACACGCCCGGGTGCAGGGTGAGTACCCCGGCGCGCGAGAGCGCGGTCGAGACGGTCGCGGCGAAGGCCTCGCGGCTGGCGCGCGCCGCCTTGGGCGCGCCCAGTTCCAGGGCGTCGATGGCGTCGGAGAATCGGGTGCCGCCCGCGAAAGCCAGTGTGCCGAGCAGACTTCCGGTCGCGGTCTCGTCGGCGACGCGTTCCACGGGCCCCGCCGGAATGTCGACGGGCCGCTCGCGCCGCGGCAGCGGTTCGCGGACCGGGGACTGCGTCTGCCCGGCGAGCTCGGCCTCCCACTCACCCCAGCGGGTGTAGGAACTGCTGGCCTCCACGAACAGGAATCCGCGTTGCGCGGCATCGACCGCCAGCTTGGCCACGCTCTCCGCGGCCGCGCTCCCGATTGCGGTGGCCAGGGTCAGCACCACATCGGTGCGCACCCGGCCGAGCCGCGCCTCGAGCTGTTCGCGCAGCCGCGGCTGATTGTCGGCCAACAGCGCGACACCGCGCAGCAAGCGCGCGGGGCCGTCGAAGGGCAGCAGCGCGCCGGTGGCCGCCAGTCCGATGGCCGCGATATCGGCGGCCAGCTGAATTCCGGCCGCCAGCACCGGTTCCCGATCCGCCGGATGTTCGACCGACCGGTCCCATGTCTGCTCGGTGACCTCGGCGTCGTCCTCCACCGCCTCCACCGCGTCCAGTAGATCCGGCAGCTCGGCCTCGATATCGGACAGTCCCGCCACCACGCGCCCGGTCACGGCATTGACCCGCCACCATTGCACCGCGTCGGTCTGCTCCAGCCGCTCCTCCAGGGCGGCCAGCACCCGCCCGGCCTCCGGTGAGGTCAGCCCGCGCACCTCCACCGCGGCGCGATCGGTCCCGACCGCGACCCGCCGCTGCGTGCGCTCGGTCCGTAGATCCGCCAGCGTGACGAGATCGTCGCGCAGCCGCCGCACCGCCTCGGGCGCGACGGCCTCCAATCCCGCACCGGCGGTCTCGATTCCCGTACCCGCCAGTGAAACACCGGTCTCCAGCACACGAATCGGCAGTGCCAGAGTCGCTTTCGCGAGCGCCATACCATTGTTGATCAGGGAGGGGATCATGTTTCGCAGCTACCCGCGATGTGCGGCGGCAAACCGCCTCGACGCGGCGATCCGCCCCCGAACAGAGCGGTGCCCGGGCACCCTTCGGCGCCCGGGCACGCGATCACGGGATCAATCCCGGAAAGCGTCCTTGACCTTCTCGCCCGCGTCCTTGACCTGATTCTTGGTCTGACGGGCCTTGCCGGACTGCTCCCGGTCCTCGTCGCCGGTCAGCTTGCCGAGCTTCTCCTGCGCCTTACCGGCGAGTTCGTCGGCCTTGTTCTTGGCCTTGTCGGTTGCGCTCATGTCGTTTCCTTCCGATCGAGCGGCTCGAGGGGCCGTCGCCTCGACCCCGTCATCGCCTACCCGGGTGTCGGGCACCGAAACAGGCTGACAAAACCCGGGTTTGGCGCATGTTCGCGAAACGAGCGGGTAGGCGAGCGATAGGAGCAAGAACAAGGAGAGAGTTTCCTATGACAACCGCACTACAGCCCCGCGGCGGCGGTGGCGGAGTCGGCAGACCCAATGCCAGCAGCCTGGCCGAGGTGCTCGACACGATTCTCGACAAGGGCCTCGTGATCGACGCGTACGTGCGTGTGTCGCTGGTCGGCATCGAAATCCTGACCATCGACGCGCGCGTGGTCGTGGCCAGCGTCGACACCTACCTGCGTTTCGCCGAGGCCGTCAACCGCCTCGACATCTCGGCGCAGGACCAGAAGCCCGGATTGCCCGATGTCGTGAAGGATGTCGCCTCCGGCGGCAAGTCCTCGGCGGCCAAGGATGCCATCGAATCGGTCACCAAGCAGCTGTCCGAGGGCGGCAAGGACACCCAGCAGATTCTCGAGCAGGCCGGGCAGCAGATTCTCGGCGCGCTCGGGCAGGGCCAGGGCGAGCAGGAGCCCGAGGCCGAAGAAGAGAAGCCGAAGTCGCGGTCCACGTCACGCCGCAGGAGCCAGTCATGACCGAGTCACAGTCGGAAACCGCACGCACACAGGCGAGTTCGAATACCGCGCTGCTGCTGTACGGCATCGTGCCCGCGGATGCCAAGCCCAAGGGCCACGGCGTCGGGCGCGCCCCGGCACCGGTGCGCACCATCCCGCACGGCCGGATCGCCGCGCTGGTGAGCGAGGTGCCGCTGGACGAGCCGCTGGACCGGGCCGAGGATCTGCAGGGCTTCTCGCGGGTGGTGGACGAGATGGTCAGCGAGACCGCGATCATTCCCATCCGTTTCGGCGCGGCGCTCGAGGACGAGGCGGCCGTGGAATCCGGGCTGCTGGAACCCAATGAGAAGAAGTTCGGTGCCGCCCTCGAGGATCTGAAGGGTCTGGCCGAATACCTGGTGATCGGGCAGTACGTCGAGGAGACCGTGCTGCGCGAGATCCTGCAGGAGGACCAGCAGGCCGCCGCCTTGAGCGAAACCCTGCGCAGCGCACCGCCGGAAGCAGGCCGCGATGTG
This sequence comes from Nocardia sp. CDC160, assembly GCF_035818795.1. Lineage (NCBI taxonomy): Bacteria > Bacillati > Actinomycetota > Actinomycetes > Mycobacteriales > Nocardiaceae > Nocardia > Nocardia sp. CDC160. Next base: position 651,661 of record NZ_JAYKYT010000005.1, read on the forward strand.
AGCCTGGCGCTGGGCGAGACCATCAATGCCGATCTCGAGCAGAAGCGCGAGACGGACACCACCGTCATGGTGAACGCCCTGAGCGAGTTGACCAATGAGCTGGTGCTGCGCCCGCCCACCCACGAACAGGAGGTCGCCGCCATCGCGGTGCTGATCCCCCTGGACAAGGAGAAAGAGCTGGTGCATATCGCCGATCAGCTGAGCCAGCAGTGGAACAACCGGGTGGTGCTGCGCGTCGTCGGACCGCTCGCGGCCTGGGACTTCATGTCGGTGGAAGCGACGGACAACCAATGATCGGCACCCTGCTGTCCCTCCCGCTGCTACCGCTCAAAGGCGTTGTGGCCCTGGCCCGGGTGATCGCCGACGAGGCGGACCGGCAGCTGTACAGCATGCCGTCGCTGCGGCGGGAGCTCGACGATCTGCAACGCCTGCGGGCACAGGGCCGCATCGACCCCGAGGAGTATCAGCGGCGGGAACAGCAGGTGCTCGATCGGGCGCTACATCGCGGAGGCGAGTCGCATGGCGGATGAACAACGTTCTCGGGCAAGGAGTTCGGGTTCGAAGAGCAGTTCGGGTTCGAAGAGCTCGGACACGTCCACCGAGGACGGCAGACTCTCGGCCGCCGACGCCGCCACCGTGGGCGTGCGCCTCATCGCCCAATTGACCGGACAGTCCGTGCTCGGCGCGACCGCCTCGCGGCCCGCCGAGCACGGCTGGACCGTCGAGGTCGAGGTGCTCGAGGAGACCCACATCCCCTCCTCCGCCGACGTCCTGGCACTCTACCGCCTGGACCTGTCGGAAACGGGGGATCTGCTGTCCTACAGCCGGATTCGACGCGGCCAGCGCTGCTCGATCGGGGATGATCGACGATGACGCTGCCGTCGGAGCGGTTCTCCGCGCGCCCGGCCGCGCGCAGCGGATCCGAACCCGCCAATCTCGGCGACATCCTCGAAAGGGTGCTCGACAAGGGCCTGGTCATCGCGGGCGATATCAGGGTGAACCTGCTCGATATCGAGCTACTCACCATCAAACTGCGGCTGGTCATCGCGTCGCTCGAGACCGCGCGCGAGGTGGGAATCGATTGGTGGGAACAGGATCCGTGGCTGCGCGGCGACCGCACGGTCGGGGGCAAGGACGGACAGCGGAGCCTCGACGGGGGCGCCGATGCCGAACTCCGTTCGGAGAACGAGCGATTGCGCCGCCGCCTGGCCGAACTCGAGGCGAAGCAACCGGAGCCAGATGCGAAGCAACCGGAGGCAGACCATGACTAGCGACACCGCGGCGCATATCGAGACCCCGGTGGATACCGGGACCGCCCTGTGGCTGTATGCCATTCGCGACGGCACCGCGCCCGCACCCGAGGTCACCGGCGTGCACAAGGAGCCGGTGGCTTGCGTCTACGCGGGCGGGCTGGCCGCGGTGGTCGGCTCGGTTCCATTGCGCGAGTTCAATTCCGCGACCCTCGAACTCAATCTCAATGATTTCGACTGGCTGGCCGACGCCGCGCGCGCCCACCACGCGGTCATCGGGGCCGCGGCGCAGGACCGTCCGGTCATTCCCATCCGGCTCGCGGTGCTGTGCCGTGACGAGGGCAGCGTCCGGCAACTGCTGATCGAGCGCCACAAGGAATTCCGCACGGCCCTGGCACTGGTCGAAGGGCGCGCGGAGTGGGGCGTGCGCGCCTATCTGCGCTCGCCCGGCGACAACAATGACCGGCCACGCCCCACCTCCGGTGCCGACTATCTGCGGCAGCGCCGAGATGCCCTGCAGCGCAACCGAACCGACCTCGCGGACGCCGAACTCGCGGCGTCGACCATGTTCCGCACCCTGTGCCGACACGCGGTCGCGGCCCGCTGCCGTCCGTCCACGGACTCCACCCTCACCGGGCGACGCGCCCACCTGGTGCTCAACGCCGCCTATCTGGTCGACATGTCCAAGGTGGCCGATTTCCTTTCGGCGGCCAAAGAATTCGACGACCACGAGCTGCTGGTGATCGAGCGCTCCGGCCCGTGGCCGCCGTACACCTTCGTCGGCGCGGCGGGTGAATTGTGACCGCCGTCCACGAGCCCGATCTACGCGACAACCGCGATGTCGCGCTCATCGACCTGCTCGATCGAGTGCTGGCCGGTGGCGTGGTCATCTCGGGCGATATCACCCTGTCCATCGCCGATGTCGAACTGGTGCGCATCTCCCTGCGCACCCTCATCGCCTCGGCCGCGGCCCTCATCGAACAGTGACCGACTCGCGCATCGAACTGGATCCCGAAGGGGTGGAACGCGGTCTGGCCACCCTGGTGCTGACCATTGTCGAGCTGCTGCGTCAGCTCATGGAGCGGCAGGCCGTGCGGCGCATGGAGGCGGGCGGGCTGACCGACGACCAGATCGACAAGGTGGGAACGACCCTCATGCGCCTGTCCGAGGCCATGGACGAGCTGCGCGAACATTTCGATCTGGCACCGGAGGACCTCAACATCGATCTCGGCCCGCTCGGCACCCTGCTCCCCCGCGATCTCTAGATCCCCGCGATCTCTAAATCTCGATGCGCGAGCCCATGATCACCGTGCGGTCGCGAGGCAGCCGGAAATGGTCGGTGGCATCGGCCGAGAGGTAGGTGGTCGCGATGAAAAGGTTTCTGCGCCACCGCGACAGGGCATTCTCCGGCCCCGGACGCAACTCCACCTCGGACAAAAAGTAAGTGGCACGATCCAGGTCGAGCTTGCCCTCGGTCTCCTCGGGATCGAGCAGGGCGAGCGCCGCGGGCACATCGGGCCGGTCCAGGTATCCGACCCGGACGGCGACGTGAATGATCCCATCGTCGCCGTATCCCAGATGATCGATGCGGACCCGGTCGGATTCCGGAATCCGCGGCACCGATTCGGTTTCCACCGACAGGATCACGATGTGCCGATGCCGGACGTGATTGTTCTCGACATTGGACCGTAGCGCCAGTGGCACGGTCTCCTTGCTGCGATTGAGGAAGATGGCGGTGCCGTCCACGATGGTCGGCGTCGAATCGCTCTCTCGCAGTTCGTCGATGAACTCACGCAGTGAGCCTTCCCGGCGTACCCGCTCGGCGTGCACCACCTTGCGCCCGCGCTGCCAGGTGGTCATGATCGTGAACGCGATGATCCCGACCAGCAGCGGCAGCCACGCGCCGCGGGCCAGCTTGGTGAGATTGGCGGCCACGAACGACAGGTCGACAATGAGCAGCGGCACCGCCGCACAGGCGATGAGCCACAGCGGTTTTCGCCACTTCGCGTGCGCCAGATACGCCAGCAGCAGCGTGGTGATGCTGATGGTGCAGGTGACCGCCATGCCGAAGGCGAAGGCCAGCGCGGTCGAGGAGCGGAAGGCGAGGACGAGGGTGAGCACCGAGACCATCAACAGCCAGTTGATCCACGGCACGTAGATCTGCCCGGCCGTCTCTTCCGAGGTGTGGACGATGCGCAGCCGCGGCAGATAATCGATCCGCGCCGCCTGCTCCGCCACCGAATACGCGCCGGTGATGACGGCCTGCGAGGCGATCACCGTCGCGACCGTGGCCAAGACCACGATCGGCAGCCGCCCCCAGCTCGGCACCAGCAGGAAGAACGGGCTCGACACGTGCTCCGGGTGGGCGGTCAGCAGCGCGCCCTGCCCGAAATAACTCAGCACGCACGCCGGGAAGACGAGGAAAAGCCAAGCGCGCGTAATGGATCGGCGGCCGAAGTGTCCGAGATCCGCGTACAGCGCCTCCGCGCCCGTCACCGCCAGCACGATCGCCGCCAACGCGAAGAACGCCACCCCGAGATGTCCGGCGAGAAAGCCTAGCGCGTACGTCGGCGACAGGGCCCGCAGAATCCCGGGATTGCGGGCGATCCCGGCCACCCCGCAGGTGCCGATGGTCAGGAACCACGCGATCATGATCGGCCCGAACAGGTGCCCGACCGTCGCGGTCCCGCGCCGCTGGAACAGGAACAGCGCCACGATGATCACCGCGGTGAGCGGGACCACCAGCCTCGACAGCGGCGGCGCGACGATCTGCAACCCCTCGACCGCGGACAGCACCGAAATCGCCGGGGTGATCATGCTGTCACCGACAAACAATGCCGCACCGAAGATTCCGAGCCCCGCCAGGGTCAAGGCCAACCTCCGCCGACCCGGCACCGCCCAGCGCCGCACCTGCGTGATGAGGGCCATGATCCCGCCCTCGCCGTCGTTGTCGGCGCGCATGGCCACCAGCACGTAGGTGACCGTCACGATGATCAACACCGACCAGAACACCAGCGACACCACGCCGAACACGCTCTCGCGATGAACCGGCACCGGATGGGGATCCGCGGGATCGAAGACCGCCCGCAGGGTATAGATCGGGCTGGTGCCGATGTCCCCGAAGACGACTCCGAGGGCACCGATCACCAGCCCCGGCCGCGCCCTATCGCGGCTCTCGGTCACGGTCTCGGCGCATCAGGCCCACCCGACACGAACTTCGCGGGTGTCGGCGACGAATCCGGATGCTGGCGCGAATCGGCCATCGCCCGGACCACCGCCGCGACGATCACCAGGACGACACCCACGATGAGCGCCGCCACCCACGCGGGCATTGCCAGCGCCAGCAGCAGGATCACGGTCGTGACCAGCGCGCCGCCGCCGTAGAGGCCGACGATGCCCGCGGTCACCTTCAGCTTCGCCGCGCGCCCGAACCGCGGCAGCCGACCGATGGCCTCGCTCAGCGCGAGGCGCACCTGTTCCCGCACCACCCCGGCCACCTGCTCGACCCCGAGTCCGGGTAACGGTGACCCGCCCGATCCCTGCGTACCTGGTATTTCCACCATGCTCGTACTTCCCTGTCGACAGCTTGATGCCATCGACATACCCGCTGCGCTAGGTGGAAACCGTTGGGTGCTCGTCCGTGGTTCTCCGTGGTGAGATCCGTGGTCGACACGGATGTTCCGAGGTCGCCGCGTCCCTAGCGTTATGGGCATGGAAATCACCACTGCCACCAACACCACGCTCACCGTCTCCCTCGAGGTCCCCGACGTCGAGGCCGCGGCCGCCACCTACGCCGCCGCCTTCGGACTCGGCGATCGATTGAGCTTCCGTCCGGCGCAGGGTCCCAGCACCGGATTCCGCGGATTCCTGCTCTCCCTGGTCGTATCCCAGCCCAGCACCGTCGACAGCCTCGTCGAGACCGCGGTCGCGGCGGGTTTCACGATCCTGGACCCCGCGAAGAAGAGCCTGTGGGGCTACGGCGCGATCATCGCGGCCCCCGAGGGCACGATCTGGAAGATCAGCACCTCCAAGAAGAAGGACGTCGGACCGTTCACCCGCGAGGTCGACAGTGTCGTGCTGCTGCTCGGCGTCGAGGATGTTAAGGCCAGCAAGCGGTTCTACGCCGAGCGCGGCCTGACCGTGGCGAAGAGCTTCGGCGGCAAGTACGCCGAGTTCGCCATGCCCGGCTCGCCCGTCGTCCTGGCCATGTACCCGCGCAAGGCCGCCGCCAAGGAGGCCGGTATCTCTCCGGAGGGCTCGGGCTCGCACCGCATTGTGTTGGGCGGCACCACCGGCACTTTCGTCGACCCGGACGGCTTCGTCTGGGAGGCCACGGCCTGACCGCCCTACCCGGCGATGGGTCGCGGGTACGGGCTGTGCATCGACAGGAAGCGAATCTCGAGGTCCCGCTCCAGGTAGTCCATGCGGTGTTCCCAGAACTCCCGCATGTGCGGAAGTTCGAGATGGCGGTCCAGGTCGGCCTTGGAACGCCAGACCTCGTAGAACACGAAGGTCGACGGGTCGTCGGCGTCCTCGTGGAAGTGGTATTCGAGGGCGCCGGGCTCGTCCCGGGTGGGAGCGACGAACGACAGCAGCAGGTCCTTCAGTTCTTCGGCGCGTTCGGGTTTGGGGTGGGCCAGGCCCATGAGGGCGAAGGGCGTCCGATCGGTAGGTACGAAATCTGTCATACCTCGGGACGGTAGCGACCGCTGAGGTACGATGCAAGTCGTACCTAGGAGGTGTGGACGTGGCCGACGACGAGCCGGACGTGGATCAACTGGAGCTCGGGCCTGTACTGGCGGCCCTGGCCGACCAGCACCGCCTGGAGGTGGTGCTGGCCCTGCTGGCCGATGCCGAAGGGGCCGAACGACTCTGCAGCTCCTTCGGCCTACCGGTGTCGAAAGCCACGCGGACACACCACTTTCGCGTGCTCCGCCAGGCCGGGCTGATCCGTCAGGTCAATCGCGGCAACAGCAATATGGCGCAGCTAAGGCGCGTCGACCTGGCGCAGCGCTTTCCGGGCCTGATCGAATTGCTCACCGCGGAGAACGAGCGCCGAAGCAACTGAGCGGCGATCAGCGTTGGCACTCGATCAGCAATTCGACCGTGCCGGATCTCCACGGAACCGAGATTCCACATAGCTCCACGCGTCGGCAAATCCGGCGACGGCGGCGGTCATGTGCTCCGCGATGTCGTACGGCCGGAAGACCAGGGGCACACCCGATTTGCAATACCGGTCGGCGACCTCGGCGACCGGCGCGAAGGCCGTGAGGGTGTCGTAGCGGCCCTGCCAGAAGTACGTCGGCACCGTCGGGATGCCGTCGAAGTCGCGCAGGCTGTTCTCGTGCAGGACGGCGCGGGCCTCGGGGCTGTCCATCAGGCTCTTGGAGGCGGCCATCTGGTCGGCGCTGCGGAACGCACCGTGGAAGAGCAGGAAGCGACGGCAGGCGTCGTGGGTGAATTCGCGGAACCAGAGGCCGTTTTCATTGAGCTGGTCCGAGATCGGCAGGCGATCCGGATACTCCCGTTCCAGGCCCATGGCCGCGGCGAAGGCCAGCCCGAAACCCGGGTGCGGATCGAAACCCAATGCCAGAGCCATCTGTTCCAGGTCCGCCGGAATCCCGCCCGCCACGACCGCGTCCAACTTCAGATCCGGGGCGTACTTCGGTTGCAATGCCGCCGCCCACGCGGTCGCCATGCCGCCGCCGGAGTAACCGGCCAGTGCCACAGGCGATTTCGTCAAGCCCAGCTCGGTGGCCTTTCGGACGGCCTTCACGCTGTCGAGGGTCACCATCCCGCTCAGCTTCGCGGCCCCGTACGCGACATTCGGGCCCAGGTAGTCGGGCAGCGAGATCGCCCAGCCCCGCCCGATGGGCAGCATCGCGCCCACGCCGTCCTGCAGCTCGCCATTGAACAGCGACCGCGACGGATTGCATTGCGCGCCCAGCGAATTGATCAGCGCCTGATAGGACACCAGCGGCGGATTGGACACCCCCGCCGGGAGCAGCACCGTCGTCATCCCGAGAATCGGCTGTCCCGCGGAATTCGTGCTGCGGAACGCGACCTGCCAGCCCTCGGTGCCCACGTACAGCCCGGTATCGATCCGCCGGGTCCGCACCACATCTCCCGGAGCCAGGCTCCCGAGGTCGGCGGGCGGACTGTAGAAGGGATCGGAATCCTGTGTCGGATAAAGGGGTTGAGCCGACACCGGGGCACACACCAGCCCCGCCGTCACCACACTCAACGCCAGCACCACCGCCCTGACGGACACCTTGAACAACGTCATTCCTCACACTCGGCCCGACCCCAGCAAATCACTCGCGAATCGCGTGGTGACGCTACAGCGAACCCAATCCACCCGTCCAGATAACCGGACAAATCAGGCACAAACTGTCATCGAGCCGCGGGCACAACAAGATCAGGGAGCTTTCGACGCGGGGAATCGGATGAATTCCCGCGGTGAGAGCTCCCTGATTTTGATCGCTCGTGTGGGTCAGCCCGGGATCTGGGCGCCGATCGCGCTGCCGATGCCCGCGCCGACCGACGCGCCGATGGCGACACCGGCCGCGCCGCCGAGGCCCGCGCCGATGACGACCGAGAGCGGGCAGACCGGTGCGGCGACCGTGCAGCCGATGGCACCGCCGATGAGGACGCCGACCGCGCCACCGGCGACACCGCCGAGCACCGAGCCGACCTGTTCGCCTGCGAGAGCTTGGGTTTGGCCCGCGGCGACCGGGACGACCGCGACGACCGGGGCGGCGGGGGCGACCACGGGTGCCGGTGCCGGATCGGGAGTGGCTGCGGCGGAAGCCAAGCCGGTTCCCGCGCCGGTGAGGGCGGCGGCGATGACGGCCGTGGCGGCTACTTTGCGAAACATGGGTAACTCCTGAATCTCGTGGGAAGGGGTGTTTCTCGGGAGATCGTCAGCACTTCGACTTGTAGAAGTACTGGTCGTTGGTCGACATGTTGTCCTGGGTGATGGCAATCATGTTGGTCTGAATATTGCGGGTGACGGGCTTGCCCTCCAGCGCGGCCGCCGCCTGGTCGACACCCTGTTTGCCGATGTCGCCGGGGTTTTGGGCAATGAGCGCCTGCACGGTGCCGTCCTTGAGGTCCTGTACCTGCTTGGGGCTGGCGTCGAAGCCGACGACCTTGACCTGACCGAGCTTGCCCGCATTGCGCAGGCCGGTCGCCGCGCCCTCGGCGGAGCTGAGGTTGGTGGCGAAGATGCCCGCCAGGTCGGGGTGGGCGGCCAGGGTGGCGGTCACGATGGACGCGGCCTGCGCCGCCTCGTTGTTGTTGTACTGCACGCCAAGGGAAGTCATGCCCGGGTGGCTTTGCTTCAGCTCGTCCTCGAAGCCCTGGGCGCGCTGATCGGTGGTGGAGGTACCGGCCTTGGTGTTGATCACCAGCACGGATCCCTTGTCCCCCACCAGTTTCGCCAGGGTCTGGGCCGCCAACTGACCGCCCTTGACATTGTCGGAGGCAATGGAGGACAGCGCGATCGAGGTGTCCTGCAGGGCGGTGTCCACCTCGATGACCTTGATCCCCGCGTCCTTGGCCTGCTTGATCGGGCTGGCCATGGCCTGGGCGTGGGTGGGTGCGATGAGGATCGCGCCGGGCTTGTTCGCGATCACGCCGGTCACGATCGGGGTCTGCAGCGAGGCGTCGAACTGCGACGGGGCCTGGGTGTCGAGGGTGTAGCCGAGCTTCTTGGCCTCGTCCTGGGCGCCGCACTGCATCGAGATGTAGAACGGCTCGTTCGCGACACCGGGGATGAGCACCAGTTTCTTGGCGTCGGTGCCGCCCGAATTACTCACCGAGCCACCGCATCCCGCCAATAGCCCGGCCACCGCCACCGTCACGGCGGCCAGTACGGCCGCCCGTCCGCTCCTCATCATCTTCGCCCTCGCCTTCGAACTGTGTTCTGTTATTTCCGGTCTCGGGACCGCCTGCGGATCTGGTCGAACCACACGGCCGCCACGAGCACGACGCTCACCGCGATGGGCTGCCAGAACACCGGCACCCCCACGATGACGAAGCCCTTGCGCAATACCGACGGGATGAACACCCCGATCACGGTGCCCAGCACCGACCCGACCCCGCCGAACAGGCTGGTCCCGCCGATCACCACGCCCGCGATGGCGTCGAGATTGTCGGTGCCGTGCCCGGCGATGGTGGTGGTGCCGAAGTAGGCGAGATTCATGAAACCGGCCAGGCCCGAGAGCATTCCGGCCATGAGGTAGACCAGCACCAGGTGACGGGTGACGCCGATACCGGCGCGGCGGGCGGCCTCGGCATTCGAGCCGATCGCGTAGGTGTAGCGGCCGAAGCGGGTGGTGTGCAGCAGCCAGGCACCGAAAAGGGTGACGACCGCCGCGACCAGCACCAGGTCGGGTATGCCGCCGAGGACGGTGCCGAAACCGAGTGAGTTGCGCAGCTTTTCGGGCACCGTGCGGGTATCGACGCCGCCGGTGATCAGCTGCGCGGACCCCAGGGCCGCGCCGAACGAGCCGAGGGTGACGATCAGCGGCGGAATCTTGGCCTTGGCCACCAGGAATCCGTTCACCAGACCCCAGACCGCGCCGCCCGCAAGCGATACCAGCAGGCCGAGCAGTATCAGCCCCCACCCGGCATGCGTGGCGTCCTCCCCCGGGCTCAGCCATTCCATGGTCTTGGAGGCGAGCACACCGGAGAAGATGAGCACCATGCCAACCGACAAATCGATTCCGGCGGTGACGATCACGAAGGTCATGCCGATCGAGAGCACCAGCAGCACCGCGGTTTCGATCAGCAGGGTCTGAAAGGTGAACCGAGTCGGAAACGCATCCGGCCGCGCAATGCTGAAGGCCAGATACAGCACCACCAACACCACACCGATCCAAAACGTCCCAGTCCCCGCCACCCGCCGAAAGACCCGCCCCACCGCCACCCCACCCACCCTCGCGGACTGCCCCTCCACGCTCTGCCCGTCTGCGCTCTGCGGGTCCGCGCCCTCCGCACCCGCCTCGCGACCACCCACGTTCTGCCCCTCCACGTTCCGCGCGTCCACACTCTGCGGGTTTGTGCTCTCCGTGCCCGCGTCGCCGCCGTCCACGCCCTGCCCGCCTACGTTCCGCGGGCTTGCACTCTCCGCGCCCGCGTCGGGGCCGTCCACGCTGTGCCCGTCCAGGTTCTTCGGGTCTGCGCTCTGCTTGTCCACGTTCGGCGCGTCCGCGTCGCGCCCGTTCGCCTTCTGCCCCTTCATGAGTCGTCCTCCGTGGTCAGCGCCCCCGTCATCGCGCCCACCAGCTGTTCCAGGGTCGCGTCGGCGGCGGTGAAGCGGGCCACCCGCCGTCCCAGCCGCAGCACCTCGATGCGGTCGGCGACCGCCAGCACCTCCGGCATGTTGTGGCTGATCAACACCACCGCGATGCCCTGATCCCGCACGCGGCGAATGACATCCAGCACGCGCTCGCGCTGCACCACGCCGAGGGCCGCGGTCGGCTCGTCCATGAAGACGACCTTGCTCGCCCACATGACCGCGCGCGCGACCGCCACCGCTTGGCGCTGGCCGCCCGAGAGGGAGCCGATCGGCACGTCATCGCGTGGGAGCACGACCCCGAGTCGTCGAAAATGCTCGGCGGCTTGGGTTCTCATGGACTTGCGGTCGAGCATGCCCAGGGCACCGGGCAATCCCTTGCGGAACACCTCGCGCCCGAGAAAGAGATTCGCGGCGGGATCGAGATCGGGCGCGACCGCCAGATCCTGATAGACCGTCTCCACCCCGAGCCGTCGCGCCGCGACCGGTGAGGCCATGCGAACCGGCTTACCGTCCAACAGGATTCGCCCGCCATCGGGCTGCTCGGCCCCCGAAAGGCATTTGACCAGCGTGGATTTCCCCGCGCCATTATCGCCGATGAGCGCCACCACCTCGCCGGGCCCGACCTGAAAGCTGGCCCCGCGCAACGCCTCCACGCCGCCGTAGCGCTTCTGAAGCCCCTCGGCTTCCAAAACCACGGCAGGCATCGGCGATCACCCCGGCGACATCGAGATAGACGGACGTCCGGTCCGCTCAACGAGCCTACGTTCGATCTCCCGGTGTCGTGGGCGATATGGGAAACACGGCTATCGTGAGGCCGTGACCCGTCTCGGAATTCGTGTGCTGAACGTGCTGTCGGCCGTCGCGGTGTGCGCCATGGCGGTCGGCTGCACCGAGAGTCCGCATACCGTGCCCGCGACTACTCGGCCGCAGTCGCCGGTCGGGTCATTGGATACTTTGGGAACCACGTCCGAGGTGCCCACGACCGTCGCGGCGACCCCGTCGCAAACCACGGTCGCGCCGCAATCATCCAGCGCACAGCCCGCTTTCACCGAGGACGACGCGCGCTACACGGTCCGCCGCTACCTCTCCCGCTGGACCGGCCAGCCGCTGCAGCCCGATGACACCGAGGGCCGGTATCCGCTGGTCTGCACGAATTCCGTGCTCGCGAACAACCCCGGAAAACTGACCGGCACAGTGTCGTTCGCCAATGATCGGATGACCGCGCGGCGCACCGGTGACAACGGCGCGGAAGTGACCGTCCCGGTGACGAATTCCGCCACCGTCACCCAGGTGGTCACGTTCACCCTGCGCGCTGCCGCCCAGGGTTATTGCATCGAGGACATCATCAACTGACTGCCCGGCTGACCCGAGCGGCTCAGGAATTCCTGCGCCAATTCCCGATACTGCTCGGCTCCACGCGATTTCGGATCCCATTTGGTGAGCGGTTCCCCGGCGATGGTGGAATCCGGGAAACGCACGGTCCGCGAGATCACCGTCTTGTAGAGCAGATCACCGAACGATTCGGCCACCCGATCGCGCACCTGGCGCGAGTGCAACAGCCGCGGGTCGTACATGGTGACCACGATGCCGGACAGTTCGAGTCCCGGATTCAGCCGCTCCCGAACCTTGTCCATGGTGTCGTTGAGCAATGCCAGGCCCCGCAGCGAGAAGAATTCGCATTCCATGGGAACGATGACGCCGTCCGCGCAGGCGAGCGCGTTCACGGTGAGCAGACTCAGCGAGGGCTGGCAGTCGATGAGGATGTAGTCGTAGCGATCCCGGATCGGATCCAGCACCCGGCGCAGGGAGTGTTCGCGGCCGACCTCGTTGACGAGCTGGATCTCCGCCGCCGACAGATCGATATTGCTGGGCAGCAGATGCAGATTGTCGACGGTGGTCTTCATGAGGACGTCATCGATCGACGGCGCGTTGCGGGTCAGGAGGTTGTACACCGTCAATTCGAGATCGTGGTGCGCGACGCCCAGCGCCGCCGACAACGCGCCCTGCGGATCGAGGTCCACCAGCAGCACCCGCAGCCCGCACTCGGCAAGCGCGGCACCCAGATTGACCGTCGACGTGGTCTTCCCGACACCGCCCTTCTGATTGCACAGCGCAATCACCTGGGCCTCGCGCGTGGCCGCCCCGGTCTTCGGAGTAGTGATGGCCTCCCCAGCAGGAATGTTTGCCGACATTTCGCCAGCGTAGCCTGTCATGTCCATGATCAGGGGGACCCCCGGCTGAGTCGTTTCTCACGCCGGGGATCACACCGGATTACCAGGGCTTTTCGCCCATAGCGGCCCGAACACACCTGTCGGACAAAGGACCGGCCGACGGTTAGCCAGTTAACTTTCCAGCTCGATCACGCACCCGTCGCGGCCGGTCCGTAGTAATCGGTGTGCGCCTTGGTGATAGCGGTGACCAACTGTCCGATCAACAGTTCCCGATTGTCCTGCGCGTATTGCAGGCTCGCCTCCCGGCCGCGATTGCGGTTCTTGAAATGCGGGATCACCTCCGAGGCGAACAGCTCGTAGCTGCGCTTGGTGTCCTCCCAATTCGCCATGTCCACGTGCAGGATCAGCATGGTCCCGAACCCGCCGGTCTTCTCGATGAGCCGCTCGATCCGCGCGATCGCCTCGTCCGGCGTGCCGATAATGGCCTGCCCGAATTCGCCGAGACTGTCATTGCGCCAATGGTCGATAATGCCCTCGGGCGTCCGCGCCCAGTCCGGATTGTCCCCGGTCTGGCGATTCACATACGCCGCCATGGATCCAATGCGCCGACTCACGGCCCGCTCGGCATCCTCGCGCGTCTCGGCCAGGAAGATCGGATTGACCAGCCGCCACCGCGCCCGATCCGCGGTGTGCCCGTGCTCGGCGCACACCTTCTCGTAGACACCCCAATTGCGGTCCAACACTTCGAATCCCATGGGCGAGCTGGCCGCCAGCGACAGCAGCGAAAGTCCGTGCGTACCCGCCAGCACCGAGCCGTTGGGTGAGATCGTCGACGCGGTCGCGACCTCGATTCCGGCCGGATCGTAGGTGGGCAGCTGGGCACGGGCATCCCGCAAGGTGAACCAGTCCGTCTTCATATTCACGACCTCGCCGCGCAACAGCGCCAGAATCGCCTCGAGGGCTTCCCCTTGGCGGCGACGCTGATCCGAGGGGTCGATGCCCATCATGTGCGCGTCGAGCGGAATCTTGCCCGGCCCGGTGCCGAAGATCAGGCGACCGCGAGTCTGCAGGTCCAGCTGGGTGATCCGATCCACGGTGACCAGCGGATGGTGATACGGCAGCGAGGTCACACCGGTGCCGAACCGCAGCCGCCGGGTGCGCTCGGCGGCGGCCGCGATGAAAACGTCGGGCGCGGGCACGATTTCGGCCCCGGTCGAGTGATGCTCCCCCATCCAGGCCTCGTCGAAGCCGAGATGGTCGAGGTGTTCCATGAGGTCGAGATCGCGGCGCAGCTGCAGGGCCGGGTCGGCGTCGAGGGGGTGATAGGGGGCGAGGAAGGCCCCGAACTTCATCGATTCAGCGGTCCACATCGTGGATCTCCTTACCCAGTGCGTCGGCTTCGTCGCCCGGCGCGGTACTCCGAGTAAAACTGGATCAGTTGATCCAGAAGTGTGGCTGTCCCGGTGAGTGGGAAGCGACGAAATGGCAGGTGATCGTGGGTAAGCGGGAGTTGGTGTGACAAGCTCGTCGGGTGAGTGTTCCGATGCAGAATCGCCAGGGCAGCGCGACCCGCGCCCGACTGGTGAAGACCGCCGAGCGGCTGTTCGCCGCCCACGGCGTCGATGCCGTCTCGGTCCGCGCGGTCAATGCCGCCGCCGGGCTAGGGGCGGCCTCGGTCAACTATCACTTCGGCACCAAGGACGACCTCATCGCCGCCGTCCTGCTCGACCTCGGCGCGACCGTCCGCGACCACATCCGCGCCAATACCGACGCCCTGGCCGCCTCCGAAACTCCGCCCACCGCAGAATCTCTCGTCCGCGCGGTCACGGAACCCTACCGAGACCTGCTGCTACGCAACCGAACCCGGGGAATGCGCTGGATCAAAATCGTCACCCAACTCTCCCTCCACTCCCACCCCGCCCTCACCGCCGCCGAAGCCGACCTCCCCGACCACCTCCACACTCAATTACGCCGTGCCTTCCCCCATTCCGACCCATCCCGCCTCGAAGCCCGCTGGGCCATCGCCCTCATGGGGTTCCTCCAGGCCCTGGCCCGAGCCGACGAATGGCAACCGACCTCTACCCCCTCTCCAGCCGAAGACCTGACCGCCTTCTACGAAGACCAGGTCAACTTCCTCATCGGCGGCCTGGATCGCCTCTTGAACAGCCCTGCCTCGGGATAACCATCATCCACTGCTGATTGCTCGCAATGAAGAGAACTTCCGATTCCTTTGCAAGGAAACATAATTAATAACCCGAATTCTGAAACACCTTACATCACAATGCAATTCGCCTTCTATTGCGATCGAATTCGCGGTAGAATTAGAGCATGAATTCGAAGGGGGAATCACTCGACAGCACCGGCATCAGCGCCCTGATGACCGCAGTCACCAACGTCACCGACACCGTCGTGCACGGCGGACTCAACCGCCTCACCGATACCGATGTCGTGGAATTCATGCGCCGCCTGGAAATCTGCAAACGCCAACTGGCCGCACTGGATTCGGTTCTGGTGATCGAGGTGTCGGAGCGGGATCTGCCGCGCAAGGCCGGAGTGAAGGATGCGGTGCCGTTCCTGCGTCAGACCCTGGGCCTGTCGCGGTATGACGCGGCGGTGCGGGTGAAGATCGCCGGGGCGTGTGGGGAGTTCCTGGGGGCCGACGGCAAGCCGCGCCCGATCACCCTGGCCGCCACCGCGAACGCCTTTGAGGCGGGTGTGATTTCGCGTGATCATGTGCGCGGCATCGTGGACATCATGACGCATCTGCCCGCCGAGGTTCCCGCCCCGGCGCGGGTCGAGACCGAGGCGCTGCTGGTCGAGCACTGCGTGACCGGCCAGCCCGATGACCTGCCCAAGATCGGGCGCGAGATCCTCGCGCGCCTGGACCCGGAGGGCACGGTGATCTCCGACGCCGACCGTCGTCGCCGTCGCGGGATCACCATCAGCCGCCCTGGGGTGGATGGGATGTCGAAGATCGAGGGCTGGCTGACCCCGGAGTTGCGGGCGTTGTTGGATGCGATCTTCGCCAAGCTGGCGCGGCCGGGCATGTGCAACCTCGACGACGCCGACACCGAAGTCCTCGCCGCCACCGCGCGGGTCGAGTCGAAGGTGCTGGAGGCGGCCGCGCGTCGCGATCGTCGCGACGCGAGCCAGCGCACTCACGACGCGTTGTTCGCGCTCGTTACCGCGTTGCAGCCGGTCACCGACTCCACCGATGCCGCCACCGATTCCGATGCTGCTGGCATCGCTGCCGCAGCGGCGAAGATGGGTAAGCCGGTGAAGCTGGGCAAGCACCGTGGCCTGCCCGTCGAAGTCGTGGTCACCATGAGCCTGGCCGACCTCGAGAAGGGTGCGGGCATGGCCACCACCGCCTCCGGTGGGCACCTGTCGATCAGCCAAGCCCTCAAGCTGGCCAAGGGTTCTCGCCCGGTGCTGGCGGTGCTCGACAAGGACGAGATCCCGCTCTACCTCGCTCACGGTGAACGCCTCGCCACCTCGGGTCAGCGGCTGGCGTTGATCGCCCGCGATCGCGGCTGCACCCACCCGGGCTGCGACGTACCCGCGAGCATGTGCGCCGCCCATCATGTGATCGACTGGGCCAAGGGCGGACCCACCGATCTGAACAACCTGGCCTTGGTGTGCGATCACCACCACGCCATGGTCAACGACAGCGAAAACGGGTGGCAGACAGTGATGTTGGGCAAAGACTCCGCCCACCCGGGCCGGGTCGGCTGGATTGCCCCGAAGGCGTTGGACCCCTCCCACACCCCGCAAGTCAACGACACCCATCACGTCGGCAAGCGGGTCGCCACGGCGGTCGATTCGAGTTGCCGGAGGTGGGGTTCACGGGCAGCGTGAAACCCGAGCTGCTCGTGTACGGCTGGCGTGCGCAGGGACGGGGAAGTGTGGTCACCTCGCCTGCCCTACCGCACTTGGGCTGACGCCAGGTTGGGAGCCGCCACCTCACCTCCCAGCCCACGGACTGCACGCATCACCTTCTCGAGACAACCCAACAACTCGAAACCGAATCGCTCGACAGCTTCACGGCTTCAAGTTCTTTGACAATTCCACAGAGACGATGAACGGCCGCACGGTGAGTGGGCTGGGACGTGAGTGAGGTTCGGTAGGTGAGGGGGCTGGGAGGTGCGGTTTTTGCGGGAGGGGGCTGGTAGGTGAGGGGGCCTCGCAAGCTCGGCCACCCTCTCTCCCTCCTCCTGGCGTCTTTTATCTTTTGTCTTTTTATCTTTTCTCTCTTTGGCTTTTCTTCTTTTGGGTTTTCCTCTTCCAGCTTTGGTTTCGTAACCTGGATGGGTGGCGGATGCGCGAGGGAGCGAGGCGGGGTGGGACTTCGCGGCGGCGGGTTCAGCCGCTCCGCGAGGTGGGGCGATGATCGGGTATCGGGATGTGGGTGGGGGTGGGTTGGATCTTCGGGTTGCGGGGACTTCGGAGGTCACCTTGTTGATTGGGTTTGGGGAGCGGGAGGTGGTGGTTGATGATGCGTTTGGGCAGCGGAGTATGGGCGGGTTTGTGGCTGGGCTGCCGATCGCGCCTATGCGGCTTCGGTGTGAGCGGGCCGAGTGTGTAGAGGTTCGGCTGTCGCCGCTGCGGGCGTATTCGGTTTTGGGTGTCGCTCCGAGCGAATTGGGGCAGGGGGCAGTCGATCTGGACGATCTGTGGGGAGCGTCGGTTCGGCGGTTGCGGGAGCAGCTTGCCGATGCGAGCAGTTGGGATGAGCGGTTTAAGCTGACGAGATCGTTTCTGGCGCAGTGTGATCGGGCCGCACACACGCCGGATCCGGAGGTGATCGGGGCGTGGCAGCGGGTTCTCGATTCCCATGGCGGGGTGCGGATTGGGGAGCTTGCCAGTTCGATGGGGTGGAGTAACAAGCGGCTGTGGGCTCGGTTCGAGTCGCAGATCGGGTTGACGCCGAAGCGGGCGGCGATGTTGGTGCGGTTTCGGTATGCGGTGGATGGGCTGTTGGCGGGTGGGAGTGCGGCCGAGGTTGCCGCTGTCAGTGGGTATTCGGATCAGGCGCATCTGTGTCGGGATGTGTCGATCTTCACGGGGCGCACGCCGGGGGCGTTGACCACGCACTATTCGCCCACCATCGCGCAGCATCGGTATCGGGCGTGGGGAAAATTCTTCCAATACGGCGGGGGTGCGGTCGCTCGATAGTGGTGTCCACCTTGGTCATCCATCGACACCGAGAGGACATCCGCCATGACCGGCACCCTCGATCCCGATCAGTTGCAGTCCGCCCTGGAGGCCGTGCATCACGCGGGCATGCCCGGCCTGTTCGCCGAAGTTCGTGACCACGACCAGATCTGGCGTGGGGCAGCGGGATTCGCCGATACCGCCACCGGCCGCCCGATCACCACCGATATGCGCCACCGGGTCGGCAGCCTCACCAAGACGTTCACCGCCGCGGCCGTACTGCTGCAGGTCGAGAACGGCGAAGTCGGCCTGGACACGGCCATTGGCCACTATCTGCCGAAACTCATTCCCGGCGAGCGCGGTAAGGCGATCACGGTGCGCCAGTTGATCAGCCACAGCAGTGGTCTCGCCGAATATTTGCAGTACGCTTACCCGTCCTTTGCCGGGTTCCCGCTTCCGGCCAGGACCACCCCGGAGAGCATGGAAGCCAACCGCTACACGCGTTTTCATCCGACCGATCTCATTGCAATGGGAGTCTCGGCCCCCGCGACCGGGTCTCCGGGCGGCACACCTGGCGTCTACTCCAACACCAATTACCTTCTCCTGGGCCAGCTTCTGGAGACGATCACCGGTGACCCGGCGGAGAAGTGCATCACCCGCACCGTCATCGAGCCCGCGGGCCTGAAAGATACCGAGCTCGCCATCGCGCCCGAGATCGCTGGGCCGCACTCGCTGCATTACGAGGCTTGGTTCACCATGATCGATCCGCCGCGCGACTTCAGCGTCTACGACATGTCTTTCGTGGGCCCGGCGGCCTCGCTCATCTCGACCGTCTCGGACCTCAACCGCTTCTACCGGCTACTCCTGGCGGGCGAGATCGTCAGCCCGGCGTCGCTGGCGGAAATGCAGCGGACGGTTCCGGTGATCGCCTTCGACGGCAAGACCCTCGATTACGGCCTCGGCCTGCAGAAGACGACCGTGCCGGGCCGCGTCTACTGGGGTCACGAAGGCTCGGCCTGGGGCAGTGGGGCGGTCGCCATGATCAGTGCCGACGGCACCCGACAGATGGCGCTCGCGGTGAATCTGCAACGCTGGAATCGACTCGATGCTGCGGGTATGCCGCAACCGCACCCTATCGACGCGGCACTCCAAGCACTCATTCAGCTGACCCTGTGTGGTTGATCTCTGGGCACCCCCTGCGGCCCGGGTCATGACTATCATCACGGCGTCATGCGTCAGAAGGGGTCCGGATGAGATTGTCGGTCGGTCTCGGGTTGCGGGCCGTGGTCGCGGGTTTGGTGGTCGCGGCCACGGTGAGCGGGTGCGGCGGGGGTGACAAGGCGGGGACGCCGGTCGCGTTCAGCGGGCGGACCGCGGAGGGCAGCATTCCATCGGCGGGGACCATGGATCAGGTCCGGCAGATCGTGGAGAAGCGGGCCGAGAGTCTCGGATTGAAGAAGACCACGGTGAAGGTCGATGGGGAGATGTTGACCATCACCGTGGCGGGGGACGACGGGTCGACGGCACGACTGCTGGCCAAGACCGGGCGGGTCCTGATGCGACCGGTGTTGTCCAGCAAGCCTTTTCAAGGCACCGGAGTGAAGAGCATGCCCGGCAAGGACGCGCGGCAGAGCACCGATCCGGCGGTGCAGGCGGCGACGATGGCCACGATCAATTGTCGGCAGCCCGATCCGCTGCAGGGCGGGGATGACGCCACGCTGCCGTTGGTGACCTGCTCCGATAGCGGCGATACCGTCTATCTGCTGGGGCCGACCGTAGTCGACGGGCGCGAGATCTCGGATGCCAAGGGCGCGATGGACACTCGGACGGCGCGATACGGGGTCAATATCACGTTCAGTGACACCGGGGCCCGGCAGTTCGGGCAGTACACGGCGACGAACATCGGCAAGCAGTTCGTGTTCGCGGTGGATTCGCAGGCGGTGTCGGCACCGATCATCCAGAGCGCGCTCACGGGAAATCAGAGTCAGATCGTCGGGAGCTTCACCAAGGAGGCCGCGGACAATCTCGCGGCCTCCCTGCGATTCGGTGCGCTCCCGGCGATCTTCACCGCGCAGGGGTAGATCACACGCGCGTGAGGGCGCGGTACTCCTCGACGGCGCGCCGCGTTTCCTCGGCCACCAGGTCCGCATTGATCTGGGCACCGGCCATGGCTCCGGCCGCCGCGGCGGCACCCACCTGGGCGGACAGGTCGGTGACATTACCCGCGGCCCACACGCCGGGGACCGTAGTGCGGCCGGTGGGGTCGGAGGGAATGTGTTCGCCTGCGCCCATCGGGTGTTCGGTCGGGTGCAGGCCCAGGTCCGCGAGGAAGCCCGCGCGGGCGACCATGCGGCTGGGGGCGGCGAGGATATCGCGGGCGACCACGGTGCCGTCGGTGAGGCGGACGCCCGTGATGCGGTCCTCGGTCCCCTCGACGGCGGCGATTTCACCGGTCACGACTCGAATTCCCCTGGCCACCAGCTGTTCCGACTCCTCCTCGGTGGGCGGGGTGCCGGTGTGGGCGAAGTACACGACGTCATCACTCCACCGACGGAACAGCGAGGCCAGGTGAATTCCCATGGGCCCCAGCCCCAGCACGCCGATCGGCCGGTCGCGCACCTCCCAGCCGTGGCAGTACGGGCAGTGGATGACGTCGTGGCCCCAGCGCTCCTCGAGACCGGGAATCGGGGGCAGTTCATCGACCAGCCCGGTGGTCACCAGGATGCGTCGGGCTCGCGTCGACCGCCCATCCGCGAGGGCGACGGTGAATTCCTCACCGTCCCTGGTGATTCCGCTGACCTCGCC
Organism: Nocardia sp. CDC160; assembly: GCF_035818795.1. Classification (NCBI taxonomy): domain Bacteria; kingdom Bacillati; phylum Actinomycetota; class Actinomycetes; order Mycobacteriales; family Nocardiaceae; genus Nocardia; species Nocardia sp. CDC160. The sequence continues at coordinate 672,345 of NZ_JAYKYT010000005.1, forward strand.
GGAAACGACCTGGCCGCCGTACATCCGCACCTCGTCACGCCCCCGCGCCAACAGTTCGCTCGGCGGCGTGCCCTCCCGCGCGAACAACCCGTGCACCCCGTCCGCGGGTGCGTTGCGCGGGCTGCCCGCGTCAATCACGACCACCGAGCGCCGCGCCCGGGCCAGCATCAACCCTCCGTTCAAACCAGCGGCACCGCCGCCCACCACCACTACGTCATAGCTGCTGTTCAGCCCATCGGTCATGGATGACCACCTCCTCGATCACCACGATGCGGGCACGTCGGCGATCCTGGCAACCTTCTTTGCCGATATGGCAAACTGATCCCATGACCGAGGACATCGACCGGGCCCTGGACGGAGTCGGCCTACGGCTGCGTGAACTGCGGAAACAGCGAGAAACCACGCTGGCCGAGCTGTCGGCCGAGACCGGCATCTCGGTCAGCACGCTGTCCCGGCTGGAGTCGGGTGCGCGGCGGCCGACACTCGAGCAACTGCTCCCCCTGGCCCGCGCGCACAATGTCACGCTCGACGAGCTGGTCGACGCCCCGCCCACCGGCGACCCCCGCGTCCACATGCGCCCGATCAACCGCCACGGCATGCAGATGCTCCCACTCACTCGCCGAGTGGGCGGCATCCAGGCCTTCAAAATCGTTTTGCCCCCGAAATCCGGTCGCACCGAACCGAATCCGCAGACCCACGAGGGCTACGAGTGGCTCTACGTCCTCAATGGCAGGCTGCGGCTCATCCTCGGCCAGCACGATCTGATCCTGGAGCCGGGCGAGGCCGCCGAATTCGACACCCGCGAACCGCACTGGTTCGGCGCGATCGGGGACGAGCCGGTCGAATTCCTCAGTCTCTTCGGCAAACAGGGTGAGCGCGCCCACTTCCGCGCCCGCCCCCGCAACGGCTGACCGCTACGCCGAGAAGCGCGGCCCGACCAGCGCGAGCGCGGTTTCCACCGCGACACCGGTGATTTCGGTGACGTCCCCGCCCGCCTCCACGGTCGAGGCGATGAGCTCCCGGAACCCGCCGAAGAGAATGGTCGCCATCTGACGATTCGGCGGATGCATTCCGGCGGACTGGAATTCGGGCGTCGTGGTCAGCTCCTGGATCAACGTGATGAAGGCTTCCGCCGCGTCGCGGTGCAATTGCCGCGCCCGCTCCCCCAGTGCCGGAGTGTCGCGAATCCAGGCCAGCGTGATCGAGGTGTCGACCCGCGAGGCCTCGATCCACGCCTCGATGGCCTGTCGAATCTGGGTGTCCCAGGGTGCGGTCACGTCGACCGCCTCGTAGATCTGGCGGATCGTGTCATTGTTGCGCTCGGTCAGCAGGGCCACGAAGCAGTCCTGCTTGTCGGCGAAGTGCTCGTAGAAGGTGCGCCGCGAGGTGCGGGCGATGCGCACCACGTCGGCGACCGTGGCGTCCTTGTATCCGCGCTCGCGAACCGCGTCGGCCATGGCATCCAGCAGCCGCCGCCGGAAGACGGAGTCGACGGCGGGTTCGGTGCTGGTGTCCGGATCGGCGCGGGTCACGAGCATCAGAGTAGTTTCTCCGAATTCACCGGACGCCGAGGCGTGTCTCCGTGCGTTCGGCGGCGTGTCGCGGGACTCCGGCAAAGCGTATGGTCCCGTCCTCGATCTTGCCGTGCCGCAAGGTGATCACGTCCTGCGCGTAGTTCATGCCCAGCCGCCACGGCGCGCGCGATCCGGCCTTGGGGAACCGGTCGATGGACCGCAGCACGTATCCGGCCTGGAAGTCGAGCAGCGGCGCGGTGGACATGGTCGGGTCCGGCCACGGCGTGGCCTGGCGGTAGCCGTGGATGTCCATGTGCCGCAAGAGCCGACACACGAATTCGGCCACCAGGTCGGCCTTGAGCGTCCAGGAGGCGTTGGTGTAGCCGATGGTGAACGCGAGATTGGGCACCCCGCCGAGCATCATGCCCTTGTAGGCCATGGTGTCGGGTATGTGGATCTCCCGGCCGTCCACGGTCAGCGCGATGCCGCCGAGCGCGAGCAGGTCCAGGCCGGTCGCGGTCACCACGATGTCGGCGGGCAGTTCGGCACCGGATTCGAGTTCGATGCCGTCGGCGGTGAATCGTGTGATGCGATCGGTGACGACCGAGGCCCGCCCGTCGCGGATGGCCCGGAACAGGTCCCCGTCCGGCACCAGGCACAGCCGCTGATCCCACGGGTTGTAGGTGGGTTTGAAGTGTGTGTCGACGTCGTAGCCCTCGGGCAGTTGCTTGATGGCCAGATTGCGGAAAAACTTGCGCATCATGGTCGGCCGCCGCTGACTCAGCTGATAGATCAGCGTGCTGACCAGCACGTTCTTCCAGCGAGTAATGGCGTAGGCCCGCCGCGTGCCGAGCTTTTCGCGCAGCTTGGTGGCAATGCCGTCCACCGTCGGCACCGACAGGATGTAGGTCGGTGACCGCTGCAACATGGTGACGTGCCCGGCCGTCTCGGCCATGGCCGGAACCAGGGTGACCGCGGTCGCCCCGCTGCCGATGACCACGACACGCTTTCCGGCGTAATCGAGTTCGTCGGGCCAGTGCTGCGGGTGGATGACCTGCCCGGCGAAATCCTCGATGCCGGGGAACTCGGGGGTGTAGCCCTCGTCGTAGCGGTAGTAGCCGCTGCACAGGTAGAGGAAATCGCAGGTAATGGTCGCGGCCGCGCCGTTGTGCTCGTAGCCGACGGTCCAGCGTGCGTCCTCGGACGACCAGGATGCCCCGGTTACCTTGTGCCCGTAGCGAATTCGCCGATCGATGCCCGCCTCGGCCGCGGTCTCGCGAATGTAGCCGAGGATGGCGGGTCCGTCCGCAATGGCCTCCTCCGCCACCCACGGCCGGAACCGGTAGCCGAGCGTGTGCATGTCCGAGTCGGATCGGACGCCGGGATAGCGGAACAGATCCCAGGTGCCACCCATGGTCTCCCGCGCCTCGAGGATGGCGTAGCTGCGGTTCGGGAACGCGTCCTGCAGGTGATGCGCCGCCCCGATTCCGGATAGCCCGGCACCGACTATCAGCACGTCCACGTGTTCGGTCATCGTCTCGCTCCCTTCGCCGCCCGCCCGCGCAGTGCCCCGATGACGACCGAGAGCACATCGTAGTAGTGCGTCGGGGTCACCCGGGCCAGCGTGTCGAACAGGTATGCGTCCGGCCCGACCAGAATGCGCGCCTTGCCGTGTTCGACTCCACGGCAAATGATTTCGGCCGCCTTCTCCGGTGTCGTCATGGCGATGGCCTCGAATTCGGCGGCCATCTGCTCGTGGGTGCGACCGCGTCCCTCGGGATCCTTTCGGACGCGACCGTTGCGGGCGATATTGGTCTTGATGCCGCCCGGGTGCACGGTGACCGCGGAGACACCCGTGCCTCGAAGTTCCTGCCGCAGTGCGTCGGTGAATCCGCGCACCGCGAATTTCGCGGCACAGTAGGCACTTTGGTACGGCATGCCCGCCAGCCCGTACACGCTGGAGGTGTTGACGATCGCGCCGCTGTCCTGCTCCACCAGGATGGGCAGGAACGCGCGCGTCCCGTTCACCACGCCGTCGAAGTTGATCCGCCGCAACCATTCATCGTCCTCGGGCACGGCGTCGAGCACCGAGGAGGACACCGCCACACCGGCATTGTTGAACACCGCCGCCAGCGGCGCGGTCAGCCAGGCCCGCACCTCGTCGGCGAAGGCGAGTTGATCGGCCGCGTCGCGCACGTCCAGCACCCGGGTCAGCACCGGCCCGCTCAGCGAGGCGGCCGTCTGCTTCAGCCCCTCGGCATCGATATCCGCGATGGCCACGGGTGAGCCACGGCGAGACAGCAATTGGGCCAGTCCCCGCCCGATTCCGGAGGCCGCGCCGGTGATCATGACCGGGTGGCCGGACAGGGGCCTAGTGGTTCGGGGCATCGGTACTCCTGGATTCGACGGTGCTGATATGGGTGTCGATGAGGTCTGCGAGGGTGGGCCAGAGCGCCTCGGGCAGGTCGTGGCCCATGCCGGGGAGGGTGTGCAGGCGCGCGCCCGCGATGGCCGCGGCGGTGACCCGGCCGCCGGTCGGATGCACCATGCGGTCGCGGTCGCCGTGCAGCACCAGGGTCGGGGCGGTGATGGTGGCGATCTCGTGGGTCCGGTCGCCGGACTTCATGATTCCCGCGAGCTGGCGTCCGACACCGGCCGCCGGGCGCGGATCGCGGTCCCAGGTGGTTCCGGCGACGGCGCGAATCCTGGCCTCGTCCAAGGGATATCCGGCCGAGCCGATGTGCCGGTACATCAGGACCGCGGCGTCGGTGTGCTCCTCGCGGGTGCGGGCGGGCTTGCCGAACATGCGCGCCCAGGTGGACAGCGCGGGGCGACCCACCCGGGCCGCGCCGGTGGTGGAGAAGATCGAGGTCAGCGAGCAGACGCGATGCGGGTAGCGGGCCGCGACGGTCTGCCCGATCATGCCGCCCATGGACATGCCGACCAGGTGCGCCCGGTGCCAGCCCAGCGTGTCGAGCAGGCCCAGGGTGTCCAGGGCCATGTCGCCGAGATCGTATTGCCGTGGGTGCCAGCGCTTTCGGAGCATGTCCAGCGGGCCGGGCGGGCGGAATTCGAGATGGGTGGAGGTGCCGACATCGCGATTGTCGAAGCGCACCACGTCGTAGCCGCGGTCGGCCAGGAGCGCGACGAGACCGTCGTGCCATTCGTGCTTCTGCTGCCCGAGCCCAGCGATCAGCAGCAGCGGAACACCCTGCCCCTGCCGCTCATAAGTCAGCGTGATACCCCGCCCGACATCGGCGAACTGCTCTGTCATGCCGTCACCTGTTCGCCGCGCGCATCCTGGTTTTCGTCGCTCTCGGTGACCGCGGGTCGCGGGGGTCGCCGGTAGACGACGGCTCGCCCCTTCTTCGCGGGAACCAGTGCGACGCCGCGGAAATGGGCGCGCTCATCCGGAGCGTCGGTGGTCTCCAGGGTGAAGTCCCGCAGCAGGACCCGCAGGACCACATTCATCTCCATGGTCGCGAATGCGGCACCGATGCACCGGCGCGCACCGCCGCCGAAGGGAATCCAGCTGAAGGTCCCGGGTCGCTTGCCGACGAAGCGATCCGGGTTGAAATCCTTTGGGTTGGTGAACAATTCCGGATTCTCGTGCATGAGCCGAATGCTCACCATCACGTGCTGCCCGCGCGCCAGTGTCCACCGGCCCAGCTGCAACGATTCCGCGCGCACCTTGCGAGCGGTGGCGTCGATGACCGGGCGCACCCGCTGCGTCTCCAACAGCACCGCCTCCCGCAACTCCGAGCCGCCCGCATCCGCCTCGGCGACCAGCCGCTCCAGGATGTGCGGATGCCGACGCAGCCGCTCGATGGTCCAGGCCAGCGAGGTGGCGGTGGTCTCGTGTCCGGCGGTGAGCAAGGTGAGCAGCTCATCGGCGATCTCGTTGTGCGTCATGGCCGAACCGTCGTCATAGCGCGCCTGCAGCAGCATGGCCAGCACATCGTCGCGGTCGCTCAGGTTCGGGTCGTCGGCGGCGCGCTGGATCAGCCGCTGCACGATTCGGTCGTATTCGGCGCGATACGCGGCGAAGCGCGCCCACGGCCCGAAGCGCCCGAACAGCTTGCGCGGCACCGGAAGCGACGCGAGCGCGGACCCGACCAGCACCAATTTCGGCAGCAGCGCCCGCAATTGATCGAATTCCGCGCCCTCGGCCCCGAAGACCGCGCGCAGGATCACGTTCAGGGTGATCCGCATCATCGATTCCATGGTCGCGAACTCGCGCCCCGACGGCCATCCGGCCATCTCGCGGACGGCCTCCTCCTCGATCAGCGATTCGTACACCGCCAGCCGCCGCCCGTGGAACGGCGGGGTGAGCAGCTTGCGCTCCTTGCGGTGCTCCTCCCCGCGCAGCGCGAAAAGCGAGCCGGGACCGAGGAATTGGCCGAGGTTGGCGTCGATATTGTCGACCAGATCGGTGTGGGTGGTGAACAACGTCTTCACCTCGGCCGGATCCGAGAGCACCAGCGTCGGCCCGAAGCGCGGCATCTTGACCATGAACGCCGAACCGTAGCGCGCGTGCAGCCGCCGCCACGCGCGGGTGCGTCCGGCCAGGATCTCGACGGCCTGCACGAAGGCGGGCGTCTTCGGTCCATCGGGCAGTGTCACTGTGGTCATGCGCCATCTCCCAGCCTGGTACTTCTGCGTACCATTCGCACGGTACGCGCGTGTACCAGGCTGTGGCAAGAGTCACTATCCGAATCCGGCGAGTGCCACATCACTCGCCGGAAATCCGGTCGATGGGCCGCTACCGCGCCGCGCGCAGCGGATGCCGCGCGTCGAAAATGGAGATCGGCGGGCCGTCACCCGCCGGATGAACCTCGAGCTTACCGGTCTCGTCGATCAGGATGCGCCGCCCCGGATAGGTACGCGCCGCGATCTCCGCGTCCCGCTCGTCGAAGGCGTCGCAGCCGGTGAAAACGAGTACGCCGTAATGCAATTCGGTCGCGTACACGCTCGCGGGCCAGCGATGCAGCCAGACGTCCAGATCGAAGAGAGCTTCAGGTTTGGGCAGGTCGGTGCCAACCGTCATGCGGGCATGGTAGTCCCGCGAACCGGCGTTTCACAGCGGCTCGCGGAGTATAGGGGCTGAGGGTTTACGCGGTCTTCGCGCCGCCGACCAGCAGGGCGACGATGGCCTGCACGAAGGCCTCGATGCGCTCGCGCGGGTAGGTGTCCGGCTCGCTGACCGCCAGGCGGCCCAGCATCTCGGCAATGGTCAGCAGCGAGTTGGTGAGCAGGCCGGAATCCATTCCCTCCCACCGGGGATCGGCGATGAGACCCATGCGCACCAGCGCCTCGGCCTGGTCGAAGATGCCCGCGCGGGAGCTGCGAATGGCCTCGCGGTATTCGTCGGGCGCATTGCCGGGGCCCGCGAGCAGCAGCCGCCAGCGGGTCGGATTGCTCAGTGCCACATCCACGAACGCCTCGACCGTGGCGGAGGCGGCGACCACCGGATCAGCGCCGAGCAGATCGGTGGGCAGGGTGTCGGCGACCTGCTCCAGGGCGCGTTCCCGCTCGCGTTCGAGTAGTGCGGCGACCAGCTCGGCGCGGGTCTTGAAGACCGTGTACAGCACCGGTTTGCCGACACCGGCCTCGGCGGCCACGGCCTCCATGCTCAGCTCGTGAAGTTCGGACTTCTCCAGGACCGCGAACGCGGCATCGAGCAGCTGCGCTCTGCGCTCCTCGGGCGGCAGGCGGGGCGCGTAGCGCCGACGCGGCCGGTCTGCCTTCGCACGTTCGCTCACTGTCGCTCCGCCGTCACCAGGTCATTCTGCCATAAAGCTACGCACCCGTTGTATTCACCGCGCGCAATTGCTACGGTGGCGTTGTATTGCTTGGGATCGAGCCTGCTGAGGAGCCCCCGTGACCTTCGATCCGACCACCCTGCGCCGTGTCGACTACGGCTTCTTCGGCCCGGATTCACCGAGCTGGAAGGTCTGGACCTCGCCGACCGCGGTGATCGGCTTCCAGCGCGCGGTCACCCTCGAGTTCTTCGACCCGTTCCTGACCGCGTCGGTCGCCGACACCGGCAAGATCTACGCCGACCCGCGCGGCCGCCTGGACGCCACCTTCGCCTACTTCCTGATCGTGGCGATCGGCGACTCCCGCACCGCCATCCAGGCCTCCGAGCATCTGATGGACGTGCACGCCAAGAGCAGCGGCATCGAGCCCATCACCGGTCGGCGCTACAGCCCCAACTCCCCCGAGACCCAGCTGTGGATCCACATCACCGGATGGCAGTCGGTTCTGAAGGCCTACGAGATGTTCGGCCCCGGCCTGACTCCCGAGGAGGAGGCCCGCTACTGGCAGGAGTGTCGGATCGCCGCCGAACTGCAGACCTGCAAGCCCGAGGACGTGCCGGTGACCCGCGAGGGCATCCGCGAGTACTACGCGAATGTCCGTGCGCGCCTGTGCACGTCGGAGCGCGCGCAGGAGGGCATGCACCAGATGCTGTTCACCTCACCGAAGAACGGCGCGGGGTGGACCTACGCCCTCGGGGCGCGGCTGCTGTCCTTCGCCTCCATCGCGACGCTGCCCAAGTGGATGCGCAAGCTCGGGCAGTTCGACCGGCCCGGCATCGTCGATCTGATGGTCCGTCCGGTGGCGCGAATCCTGGTGTGGCTGTTCACTCTTTTCAACAAGGCGGGCTTGATCATGGCCGCCCCGCTCATCGCGCCGATGGCCGGGCAGATCCTGGAACAGCACCTGAAGGCCGAGGTACCGACGCTGCCCGAGACGGTGACCCCGGCCAAGGCCCGCGAGCTGTACGGCAGTCGAGGTCATCGAAGCGTTTCCGCCGCAAGCTGATCCGGCGGGCCTCACCGGCAGGTGAGATCCGACTCGGGGCGCGTGCCGTCGCGCAGGAACCGTTCGACGGCCTCGTTCGCGCAGGCGACCGGCGAGGGGTACGCGCCGTGCCCACCGGCGTCCACCGCGACCATGCGGGCGCGATCGCCGAAGGCCCGGCGTAGGTTCAGCGCGCCGCTGTACGGCGTGGCCGGGTCCCGGAGATTCTGCACCAGTAGCACATTCGAGGGGCCGGTCGCGTCCACGACGGTGCGCGGCTGGGCCGGATACGGCCAGGTCGCGCACGGTGGGTAGCCGCTGGGCAGGCCCGCGGTCAGTGGGTAGCGGGCCCGGTTCTCGGTGACGGCGGCCGCGTAGTCCTCGACCGCGGTCGGCCAGGCCACGTCATTGCACATGGTGGCGACCAGGACCGCGGCCGTGCGTTGCGCCTGGGACTCGGGCGGTGCGGGCCGGGCCGCGGGCAATGTCTCCGATCTCGCGGCGGCGTTCATCACCTGCGCCAGGAAGGGAAAGCGCTTGCCGTCGTACATTGCGTCGAGCAGGATCTGCCGCAATCCATTGCCGCTCAGGATCGACAGTTCCGCACCGGGCCACGGCAGCGGGTCGCGATCCAAACGCGCCGCGAGCGTGAGGAATTCATCGCGCACCGCCTCCGGCGTCGCCGCGACCCGATCCGGATTGCCGTCCGCCGTGGCCCAGCGAGCGAAATCCGGGAACCGGTCCTCCACGCCGACGGCGTAGTTCGCCAGCCAGCCGCGCTCGACCCGGTCGGGGTCCGGATCGTCATTGCTGTCGAGCAGCACGCGGTCGGTCCGCTCACCGAACAGCGTGGCGTACACCGACAGCACGTATGTCCCGTAGGACCTGCCCCACGCGGATATCGTGCTCTCCCCCAGTGCTTCTCGAATCCGGTCGATATCCCGCGCCTCGGTTCGGGTCCCGATGGACCGCACCAGCGCGCCGCCCTCGCGCACGCAGGCCGCAGCGACTCGCCGCTGTACCTCGACCGCCTGCGTGATCCCCCCGTCGGCATCCGGCCACGGCCGCAATCGCTCCAGCGCCAAATCCGCCTGCGCCAGATGACAATTCGCCTCCGCACTGGCGCCGATGCCGCGCGGATCGAAGCCGATCAGGTCGTACTCGTCGCGCACCGCCTCCGGCAGTGCCGCGCCCTCGGTGGAGGGCAGGTTCAGCCCGCTGCCGCCCGGCCCGCCCGGCACCAGGACCAGGACACCGCGGCGATGATCCGGATGCGCGCTGCGTATCCGGGAGATGGCCAGCGAAACCTGCTCTCCCCCAGGGTTCTCGTAGTCCAACGGTACCGAGATGGTCGCGCACTCCTGCCGGGCATCCAGCCCGCTGCCCTGGCAGGCCGTCCACGATGGCGTCGCGCCGGACGCTCCCTGACACGCCGCCACCGTGGACATCACCAGCCCGGCGAGCCCCAGCACCACTCCGAGACGAACTGTTCGCTTCACGCCTGAGACGTTAGGAACCGGGACCGCTCGCAGACCTCACCCCACGGTCCCGATCTCGACTACCCCTGTGGGACTAGACGCTCACGCCAGCGGCGTGAAGTCCCGGCTGGCGAGGTACTCCGGACGCGGATGCGGGGCCGCGTACGGCTCCAGCAGGGTGTTCTCCACGCTGTTGAACACCAGGAAGAGGTTCGAGCGCGGGAACGGGGTGATGTTTCCGGCCGAACCGTGCATCAGATTGGAGTCGAACAGCAGTGCCGAGCCCGCCCGGCCGGTGAACTGGGCGATGCCGTGCTTCTCGGCCAGATCGGTAATGGCGGCCTGGGACGGGATGCCAATTTCCTGACCGCGCAGGGAGACCCGGTGGTGGTCGGCGGGCGTCTCGCCCTGACAGGGGACGAAGGTGCGGTGGGAGCCGGGCATCACCATCAGGCTGCCGTTGAACGGGTAGTTGTCGGTCAGGGCGATGGACAGGCTCACCGCGCGGGGGGTGGGCATGCCGTCCTCCGCGTGCCAGGTCTCGAAATCGGAGTGCCAGTAGAAACCGGTGCCGGTGAATCCCGGCATGTAGTTGACCCGGGTCTGATGCAGATAGACCTCGGAGCCGAGCACCTGTCGGGCCAGTCCGGCGATTCGGCTCTCCCGCACCAGATCCGCGATGGGCTGGCTGAGCTTGTGGACATCGAAAATGGAGCGCACGCGGTGCGAATCGCGTTCGATGATCACGCGATCGTCGAGCACGAGATCGGGATCGCTTGTCATACGCTGGATTTCGCCCGCCACATCGGCGACCTCGTATGGGTCGAGCAGACCCTCGAGGATGGCGTAACCGTTCTCGTCGAAATCGGCGAGGGCGGGGGTGCCGATCTCGCCCCAGACGGTCGGGTCGTCGCGCACGATCGGCGGCGTGCCCGCCACGGTGCGGGTGCGGTAGCGATCGATACGTTCGGTGCTGGACACCGTCATTCGTTACCTCCTGTGTTATTCACCGACGGCGACAAGCGGATACACGCCGTTCTCGTCGTGCACCTCGCGCCCGGTCACCGGCGGATTGAACACGCACAGCATGCGCATCCGGGTGCGGGCGAACAGGCGGTGCCGTTCGTGGCCATTGAGCAGGTACATCGAGCCGGGGCCCAGTTCGTAGGTGGTGCCGTGGTCGAGATCGACCAGGGTGCCGTCGCCCTCGACCAGCCAGACGGCCTCGATGTGGTTCTGGTAGTGGAATTCGTGGACGGTCTCGGCGTCGATGGTGGTCTCGTGGAAGGAGAACCCGACGCCGTCGCCGCCGAGCACAATGCGCTTGCTGCGCCAGCCCGGGCCCGCGACATCGCGGTCGGTGCCGGTGATTTCGGCCGTGGTGCGCACGATCATGTCAGCGGCCTCCGCACACGACGTCGATCGAGGCTGCCAACAGCTCCAAGCCGTGGTCCAGTTCGCTGTCCGTAATAGTCAGCGGCGGAAGCAGTTTCACCACCTCGTCCTCGGGGCCGGAGGTCTCCACCAGCAGTCCGCGCTGGAATGCCGAGGCGCACACCTTCTCCGCCTGCGAGGCGTCGTCGAAGACAATGCCGTGCACGAGGCCGCGACCGCGCGAGCTGACGCCGTCGAAGGCCGAGACCATGCCGGTCAGGGCGCGCTCGATGCGGGCCGACTTGGCGAAGGTGGCGGTCTCCAGGGCATCGTCGGCCCAGTAGTTCTCCAGTGCCGCATGGGCGGTCACGAAGGCGGGGTTGTTGCCGCGGAAGGTGCCGTTGTGCTCACCCGGCTTCCACAGGTCCAGCTCCGGCTTGAACAGCACCAGCGCCATGGGCAGGCCGTAACCGCCGATGGACTTGGACAGGGTCACGATATCCGGTGTGATACCGGCCAATTCGAAGGAGAAGAACGGGCCGGTGCGACCGCAACCCATCTGCACATCGTCGACAATGAGCAGAATCTCACGGGCAGAGCACAATCCGGCCAACTTGCGCAGCCAGTTCACGCTGGCGATGTTCACACCGCCCTCGCCCTGCACGGTTTCCACGATCACGGCGGCGGGCTGGTCCAGGCCGGAGGAGGCGTCGTCGAGGACGCGCTCCATCCATTCGAACGAATCATCGTCCGGGCCGGAGAGATAGCCGTCGTAGGGCATCGAGGTTGCGTGCTGCAACGGCACACCCGCGCCCGCCCGCTTGGCGGCATTGCCGGTGACCGAGAGCGCGCCCAGGGTCATGCCGTGGAAAGCGTTGGTGAAGTTGAGGATTTCGGTGCGGCCGGTGGCTTTGCGGGCCAGCTTGAGCGCGGCCTCCACGGCATTCGCGCCGGTGGGTCCGGGGAACTGGACCTTGTAGTCGAGGCCGCGCGGGCGGAAGATGCGCTCGCGCAAGGACTCCAGCAGTTCGCGCTTGGCGACGGTGGACATGTCCAGGCCGTGGGTGAGGCCGTCACCGGCGATGTAGTCCAGCAGGGCCTGCTTCAGCACAGGATTGTTGTGGCCGTAGTTGAGCGCGCCCGCGCCCGCGAAGAAGTCCAGGTACTCGCGGCCGGTCTCGTCGCGCAGCCACGCGCCGGATGCGGTGTCGAAGACCGTCGGCCAAGAGCGGCAGTAGCCACGCACGTTCGATTCCAGTTCCGCGAAAACCGTCATGTCGGGGGTAGTCATCGCCAGTCCTCCTGAAGGGTGTTCGGTGCGATGCGCTGAGTAGCAATCGGTGCGATGCGGTAGAGGTCTTCGGGCTGATGTCCGCCCGGGAATTGGTCTGCCGTGAACAGCGGGGTGCGGGTCATGGCCGCACCGCGACGGCGCGCGAGCGAGGCGAACATGGCGACCGAGGCCGGATTGTCGGGGGAAATCGTGGTCTCGAGTTGCGTGACGCCCTGGGACGCACAGCTTTCCAGCAGCGCGTCGAGCATGTCCACGCCCAGGCCGTGCCCGCGATGGGGATGGTCGACCGCGACCTGCCAGACGAACAGCGTGTTCGGCCAGGCGGGTCGGGTGTAGCCGATGACGAAACCGGCTACCTCGCCGTCGATTTCGGCGACCATCGAGGTGTTCGGGAAGTCCCGACACCACAGGAGATAGGCGTAGCTGGAGTTGGTGTCGAGCACCCGGGAGTCCTCGGCAATGCGCCACATGTGCGCACCGTCGGAGAGCAGGGGCTCCCTGATCTCGATGGTTTGCTGGGATATCGCGTCAAATTTGCTGATTGGGATCTGCATGACGATCTCAGCCTGACGATCAATCTTTGAGGTCTTCCATGCGAACTCATTGCGATCTCATGACGATCCTATGACCGCCGTCATCAAGACGGGCCTATCGCGGCATGTCGAGGCGATATCCCAGTCCTCGGACCGTCACCACGATGCGGGGGTCCGAGGGATCGGCTTCGATCTTGGTGCGCAGGCGGCGGACGTGGACGTCGACCAGACGCTCGTCGCCGAAGAAGCCTTCGTCCCAAGCCCGTTCGAGCAGCAGGGTGCGGCTCAGGACGCGGCCGGGGTTGGCGGCCAGCTCGCAGAGCAGGCGAAACTCGGTGATGGTCAAGGGAATCTGTTCATCGCCACGACGGACGACGCCGCCGTCGGGCGAAAGCACCAGGGGCGCATCGTCATCGGGCTCCAGCACGATTTCCGCGGGCGGTTCGGCGATCGGCTCGTCCGGGAGCACGCCCAGGCGCGGACGGCGACGCAGCGCCCGCATGCGCGCGCTGATCTCCTTGATCTCGAACGGCTTGGTCACGAAATCGTCGGCACCGGCCTCCAGGGCGGCGACCACATCGTGGGTGTCCGCGCTGTCGCTGACCACCATGATCGGCACCTCATGGGCGCGTCGCACCTCGCGAATACAGGTGAAGGCGTCCATCTCGCCGACCAGGAGATCCACGATCATGACGTCGGGGGCTCCGTGGTTACGCAGCCGCTCCAACGCCGTCTCGGCGGCACCTGCCTCGGCGACCTCGTACCCTTCCTGCTCCATCGCCATCCGCAAGGTGTCGCGGACCCTGTCGTCGTCCCCCACGATCATCAGGCTCGCGCCCATTCATCCATATCCTTTCGCCCGGAGGACACCCCGACGCGTCCAGCGGACAATCACCGGACTACTACCGGCGATCGTGTATCGACAAAGTCGAATACCCGAACCTTAGTTCAGCGAAACATTGGCTACCCGCTTACCTTGGGCGCAAGTGCGACATTGTGAGAACGGGCACAAAAGGTTTCGACGTGGATTCAGCTGGTCGCGGACGTATTTCGCGCTGAGATATCGATAACCGGGCCGCGGGAGGGATCGAGCCAACGCATTACCGCGTCCAGATCCGAACTCGGGAGTGCCACACAGCCCGCGGTGGGATGGCCGTCGCCGACATGCAGGAAATACGCCGAACCCGCGCCGGGGACGACCGGGGAGCGGTTGTAATCGATGACGACGGCGTGAGCGTAGGCCGGACCCGCCAAACCCAGGTCCTCACCGGCGGATTCGTCGAACAGGCAAGTGCCGGGGGCGCAGGTGTGAAAAGTGTTGTAGTACTGCGACTTCGCGTCCGATACCCACCAATCCGACTCCGTCACTCGGCGATACGGGAGGCGGGTGCCATTGTTGGGCGCGATGCCGAAGGCCTCGGTGAGCGGCCAGATACCGGCTGGGGAACGGGTCGCCGACTCGCTGGCTTGGCCGACGCCTTCCGCGCCGATATCGGCTTGCAGTGGGCCGATTGCGCGGGACCAGTGGGTGCCGGTGCGATTCCAGGCGGTCAGTGTGGCGGTTGTGGCTGTGGGGGAAGCGGCGGTCACCGTGATCAGCTGTTCGGCCGGGCCGGAATAGCTCGGCTGCTCCTCCGGCTCGCTGTGCTGGCGCGCGCACCCGGCCGCGGCGAGGACCAGCGCGACCGTCAGCGCGACTACCAGGCGTCGGCGGGTGATGGGCATGGTGCTGCCAGTCTGCCGCACGGCGATAAGCTCCCTCTCTTATGGCCCTGAACTCGACCGTCTATACCTTCACCGTCCACCTGGCGGACGTGGACCGCGGCGTCTACGAGGAGCTCGAGCTCCGGGTCGCACGCCACCCCTCCGAAACCGCCGAATACATGATGACCCGCCTCCTCGCCTACTGCCTCGAATACCAAGAAGGCATCACCTTCAGCGACGGCGGCGTCTCCTCCACCGACGAGCCCCCGGTCCTCATCCGCGACCTCACCGGCCGCCTCACCCACTGGATCGACATAGGCGCCCCCGACGCCGACCGAATCCACCGAGCCAGCAAACTAGCCGACCACGTAGCCATCTACACCCACCGAGACCCCACAAAAGTCCTCGCCGCCCTCCCCGCCAAACGAATCCACCAATCCGACCAGATCCCGCTCCACTCCTTCCCCCGCACTTTCATCGACTCCGCCGCCGAAGCCCTCGACCGCCGAAACGTTCTCACCGTATCGGTCACCGACCGCCACCTCTTCCTCGAACTCAACGGCCAATCCTTCTCCACACCAATCGAAGAGCATCAACTCGCCAACTGAAAAACCAAGAGCCAAAAGAACAAAAGACAAAGAAAGAAAAGACAAAAGACGCCAGGAGGAGGGAGAGAGGCGGGTCGAGCTTGCGAGGCCCCCTCACCTACCAGCCCCCTCCCGCAAAAACCGCACCTACCAGCCGCCTCGCCTATAGCACCTCACTCACGTCCCAGCCCACTCACCGCTCGGCCGTTCATCGTCCCTGTGGAATTGTCAAAGAACTGACCAGCTGTGCTCGGGCTCGGGAAGCTTTGAGCCTTGGGATTTTTGGGCTTGGAGCCTTTCGGCAGGGTCTCGGTCGGCGGGGCTGTCGGTCGGCCAGGGTATCGGTCGGTTGGGCCTTAGTGGCTGGGGCGCTTGGTGGGTGGGGCAATCGGTGGGCGGGGCGATCGGTGGGCGGAGCAGTCGGCGGGCGGAACGGTCGGCAGGCGGAGCAGTCGGCAGGCGGAGGGATTCTTGAGTCTTTTGGTTTTTGGGTTTTGTCTTTAAAGGTGATGCGTGCAGTCCGTGGGCTGGGAGGTGAGGTGGCGGCTCCCAACCTGGCGTCAGCCCAAGTGCGGTAGGGCAGGCGAGGTGACCACACTTCCCCGTCCCTGCGTACGCCAGCCGTACACGAGCAGCTCGGGTGTCACGCTGCCCGTGAACCCCACCTCCGGCAACTCGAATCCACGAGACCGGCGACCCGCTTGCCGACGTGATGTGTGTCGTTGACTTGCGGGGTGTGGGAGGGGTCCAACGCCGCCGGGGCAATCCATCCGACCCGGCCCGGGTGGGCGGAGTCCTTGCCCAACATCACCGTCTGCCAACCGTTGTCGCTGTCGTTGACCATGGCGTGGTGGTGATCGCACACCAACGCCAGATTGGTCAGGTCGGTGGGTCCGCCCTTGGCCCAATCGATCACGTGGTGGGCGGCGCACATGCTGGCGGGTACATCGCAGCCGGGGTGGGTGCAGCCACGATCGCGGGCGATCAACGCCAACCGCTGACCCGAGGTGGCCAGGCGCTCCCCGTGAGCCAGGTAGAGCGGGATCTCGTCCTTGTCGAGCACGGCCAGCACGGGGCGAGAGTTCTTGGCCAGCTTCAGGGCTTCGCTGATGCTCAGGTGCCCACCCGAGGCGGTGGTCGCCATGCCCGCGCCGCGTTCGAGGTCGGCCAGGCTCATCGTGACCACGACCTCGACGGGCAGGCCACGGTGCTTGCCCAACTTCACCGGCTTACCCACCTTCGCCGCAGCGATACCCGTAGCGGTGGTGGCAGCAGCATCGGCAGCGGTGTCGGTGACCGGCTGCAACGCGGTGACGAGCGCGAACAACGCGTCATGGGTGCGCTGGGCGGCATCGCGACGATCGCGACGCGCGGCCGCCTCCAACACCTTCGACTCGACCCGCGCGGTGGCGGTGAGGATCTCGGTGTCGGCGTCGTCGAGGTTGCACATGCCCGGCCGCGCCAGCTTGGCGAAGATCGCATCCAGCAGTGCCCGCAGCTCGGGGGTGAGCCAGCCTTCGATCTTCGACATTCCGTCCACCCCCGGGCGGCTGATGGTGATGCCGCGACGGCGACGACGGTCGGCATCGGAGATCACCGTGCCGTCGGGATCCAAACGCGCCAGGATCTCACGCCCGATCTTCGGCAGGTCATCGGGCATGCCGGTCACGCAGTGCTCGACCAGCAACGCCTCGGTCTCGACCCGCGCCGGAGTAGGAACGTCGGCGGGCAGATGCGTCATGATGTCCACAATGCCGCGCACGTGATCGCGGGAAATCACGCCCGTCTCGAAGGCGTTGGCGGTCGCCGCCAAAGCAACCGGGCGCGGCTTGCCGTCGGCTCCGAGGAACTCCCCACACGCCCCGGCGATCTTCACCCGCGTCGCCGCGTCATGGCGCGACAAACCCAGGGTTTGGCGCAGGAACGGGACCGCGTCCTTGACTCCGGCCTTGCGCGGAAGGTCTCGCTCCGACGCCTCGATCACCAGAGCCGAATCCAGCGCGGCCAGTTGACGCTTGCAGATTTCCAGGCGGCGCATGAATTCCACGGCATCACCATCGGTGAGGCGGTTGAGCCCGCCATTGAGGACGGTGTCGGCGACGTTGGTGACCTCGGTCATCAGCGCGCCGATGCCGGTGCTGTCGAGTGTTTCCCCCTTCGAATTCATGCTCTAATTCTATCGCGAATTCGATCATAATAGAAGACGGATTACGTTGTGATGTAATGGTTTTCAGAATTCAGTTATCGAAACGACCGGTCGCAATTGCGGATTCGCGGAGTCGGGGTGGGAATCCTGGTCCGAGGCGGGCTGAAATATCCTCGTGGCGAAGGGGTTCCCGACAATGGGCGCATACGACTTCTGCGTGGGTGTCGTGGTCGCAGGTGGTGTGGTGGAGAATTACTGGTTCGCCGGATTCGGGGGCTAGGTAGCGGTCGCCCCACGCCATCATGGCCGCGATTACGGGGAAGAAATCGCGGCCTTGGGCGGTGAGTAGGTATTCGTGGCGGACTGGGCGGTCCTGGTAGGGGGATTTGGTCAGGAGGCCGGTTTCTACCAGGCGGTTCAGGCGCTGGGAGAGGATGTTGCGGCTGAGGCCCAGGGTGGATTCGAAATCGTCGAAACGCTTTGCGCCGTAGAAAGCTTCGCGCAGGATCAAGGGGGTCCACCAGTCACCCAGCAGGTCTACGGTGCGGGCGACGGTGCACGGCCAGTTCGCGAAACTCGTTCGTTTCATGCGGTCACGGTATCCAGGCGGGCGGGGACGTACTTGTGCCAGGGGGTGCCGACCCATTCGTCCCGGGAGTCGAAGGAGGTCAGCTCGTTCGGGGCGGCACCGGTGGTGACCTCGGTACCGTCCGTGCCCACCACCGACAGGCCGAAGCCATTGGGCAGGGACAGGTGGCCCGGGCGCATGCGGTCGGTGGGTTCCACCGGCACCCGGGCACTGCCGCGGCGAGTAGTGATCTGGACCAGGTCCCCCGCCGCGAGGCCGAGTCGGTCGGCGTCGGAAATGCTTATGCGCAGGGTGCCCGCCGCATCGCGCTTGCGCCAGGCGGGATCTCGGAAAATCGTATTGGCGGTGAAGGCGCGACGCTCACCGGCCGAGAGGATGAACGGCCAGTCGTCGGCGTCCTCGGGAGCGTCGGGCAGGGTGGCGATCACGTCGAGGAGTTCCGGAATCTCCAGGCGGATCGTCTTGTCGCGCACTCGATTCCACGTCTCGGCGTAGTCATCCTCCGAGATCACCACGCCGTGCTTGCCATGCAGAATGGCCTCGAACAGCCGCTCCCCGGCCTCCAAACCCGTTCCGTACCCGGCACGTTCGACACTCGCGGGAAACTTGCGCACCATGTTGTAGGCCGCCGCCCACAGCAGCGCGGCCGCGGCGGCACCGTCGGGGAGCGTCTCCCCCAGCGTGCGATACAGCAGCACGGGAGCGAGTTTCGAGCGGGCCGGGTCGCCGAGAATGCCCAGGAACGCCATGGCGAAGGCTTCCCGGCCCTGCGCGAGTGCTGCCCGTAGCGGCGCGTAGTCGGCTTCGCCCACCACACCGGCGGCCTCGGCCAATCGGGCGTGGATCTCGGGCTCGGGCAGCACGCCCTCCGGCGCGGGCAGTACCGGATGCCGCAGGTGGAAGATATTGCGGGGGAAGTCGAAATTGAAGAAGGTGGCTTCGTACTTCTCGAACTGGGTGGGCGCGGGCAGGACGTAGTCGGCCAGGCGGGCGGTCTCGGTCATGGCCACGTCGATGACGACCACCAGTTCGAGGGCCTGCAGCGCCTCACGCATACGCTCCGAATCCGCCAGGGAGTGAGCGGGATTCGCGCTCTCGATGAGCATGGCCCGGTATCGCGCGGGGTGGTCGGCGAGGATCTCCTCGCTGATCACATTGCACGGCACCAATCCGCTCACGATCTGCGCGCCGACCACCGGGCTCTTCGGCCCCTCCCCCGCCGGATGACCACGGTCGTGGCCGAGATTGCTCAAACCGGTGAAAGCGTATTGCGTGCCCGGCTTTCCGACATTGCCGGTGAGAAGCCAGACCAGCTTCTCGACGTAGCTGACCACGGTCGAGTACCGGTTCATCTGGACGCCGAGGTCCTCGAGGGCGGCCACCGAGCTGGCCCGTGCCAGACGATGGGTCGCGGCGGTGACCAGGTCGAGGTCGACATCGGCTATGGCGCAGTATTTTTCGATCGGTACGGCACGCAGGACCGGCAGCACCGCGTCGAGTCCCGTGGTGTGCTCGGCCAGCCACTCCTCATCGATGAGGTTGTCGCGCACCAGGATCGCGGCCATGGCCGACAGGAGGTAGACGTCGGTGCCTGGGCGGAGTTGGAGATGGAAATCGGCCAGTTCGGCGGTCTCGGTGCGGACCGGGTCGAGCACGATCATCGAGCGGCCCGGGTCCTTGGCGATCTCCTTCAGCACCGTGCGCGCCCGCGGAAAGCCATGCGACTGATACGGATTCTTGCCGATGAAGAACGCCACCTCGGCGTGCTCGACATCCGCGCGCATCGGGTATCCGGCCATGCGCGCACCCACCCAGAAGTCGCCGGTCTTCTCCTGCGCCAGCGCGCTCGACCGATACTTGATGCCGTAGGCGGCCATGGTGGCGGGGGCGTACGCGCCGCCCAGGTGGTTGCCCTGCCCGCCACCGCCGTAGTAGAAGATCGATTCACCGCCGAAGTGGTGCTTGACCTCCAACAGCCGCGCCGAGACCTCGGAAATCGCGGTGTCCCAATCGATTTCCTCGAAACTGCCGTCCGCGCGCCGCCGCAGGGGCGCGGTCAGCCGACCGGTGTGGCCGTTCTGGTACCGATCCAGCTGCAGCGCCTTGTTGCAGGTGTAGCCCTCCGACGCCGGATGCAGCTTGTCGCCGCGGATCTTCTCGAAGGACCGGCCGTCCGGCCCGAGCAGCACCTGGATGCCGCAATTGCACTCACACAGGATGCACGCCGTGGGCTGCCACTCCGTCATGTGAGGAGCGTAACCCTGTTAGTTCACTAGCGCTACCCACTAGAGGTCTTTGACCGTGATTCCGAAGGCGGCGGCGAAGACGGGGGCCAGCTCGAGCAGCTGCATATTGGTGACGGTGGCGCCCGAGAGCGACTCGACGCCGCTGGCAATCCCGAGCGAACGCGCCTCGCGCAGATCCACGTTCTTCAACTTGGCATTGCGCAGCATGAGCCCGCTGACCTCCGAACCCGGGAAGCTCACCCCGGTCAGCTTGGCGTCCATGATGTCGACATCGCGCAGCACGCAATCCACGAACGACACGTCGATGAGCGTCGCACCGCGCAAATTCACCGAGTCGAACTTGCAGTTGTGGAAGCTGACCCGCCGCAGCGTCGAACCGAACGCCTCGACCCCGGACAGCGCCGCCATCACGAATTCCGCGTCCATCCAATTGGTTTCGGACAGATCGGAGCGAATCCACCGAGTGCTCTGCAGCCACACATCGTTGAACCGCGAGTAACGGAAGGCCCCACCGGTGACCGTGCTGGCCGTGAACGCGCACTCGGTGAAGACGACACCCCGCACCTGCGGATCATCCAGCGACAACCCCTCGAAATGGGCGCAGTCGTACGCCCCTTCACTCTCGATCCCCTCGCGCGTCTCGAGAAATCGCGCGAACGGCAGGTCGGTCAACTCCCGTGGCATAGACAGGTCCCAATCAGTTCGAAGGGCGGCACATCGGATCGAAGATTCGCCCCCGACGCTACTCAACGCCCCCGACAACCCACCCCGCCCCGCCACCCTCCAGCCAACGCGCTCAGTCCTCCGCGGTCAGCGCCGCGAGAGCGTCGCGGAGGGTGCGGCGTTGGGCGGGGGTGAGGGCGGCGAACATTTCCTGGGCGGCTTCGCGGCGGGCCTGGGACATCTGGGTCAAGACGTGGCGGCCCGCGTCGGTGGGGGTGACGAGCATGGCGCGGCGGTTGGTCGGGTCTGGTTCGCGGGCAACCAATCCCGCGGTTACGAGGGCGTCGACGACTGTGGTGGCCGAGCGCGGGACGATGCCGAGGTGTTCGGCGAGAACGGACATGCGGAGTGGGGCGTCGGCGTGTTCGTCGGCGCGGCCGATGATGCGGAGGGCGCGGGCCTGGGCCGGGGTGAGGCCGAGCGGGGCGAGGCGGGCGGACTGGGTGCGGCGCAGGCGTTTGGTCGCACGGAAGAAGAGATCCGCGAGGTCGTCGTCGCCGCGATTGCCCGGGGCCGCGGCGGGTGTTGCGCGGGGGTCGTCGTGGGTGCTGCTCGGCATGATTTGGAGCATAGCTCATTGTCCTCGGAACAATTATGAGTCAAACTCAGTTATAGCGCGTGACTCCGTTCGAAAGGAGGCGCTTATGGCTTCAGAGCGAGAACTTGGCCGGATCGTCCGGCTCTTCAAGCCCTATCGAGGGCGATTGGCCCTGGTCGGGGCACTGGTGGGGTTGGCCTCGCTGGCAGGTTTGGCTTCCCCGTTCCTGCTGCGCGGCATCATCGATGACGCGTTGCCGCACGGTCGTACCGGGCTGTTGACGCTGCTGGCCGCGGGCATGATCGCCGTGGCGGCGCTCAACAGCGTGTTCGGCGTGTTGCAGACCTACATTTCCACCGCGGTCGGGCAGAACGTCATGCACGATCTGCGGTCGGCCGTCTATGCCCGGCTGCAATCCATGCCGCTGAGCTTCTTCACCACCACCCGCACCGGTGAGGTGCAGTCGCGCATCGCCAATGACATCGGCGGCATGCAGTCGACGGTCACCTCGACGATCACCTCGCTGGTCTCGAACTTCACTTCCGTGGTCGCGGCCGTGATCGCCATGGCCGCACTGGATTGGCGGCTCACCCTGGTGTCGCTGGCCATGCTGCCGCTGTTCGTGTGGATCAGCCGCAAGGTCGGCTCCGAGCGGCGGCGCATTACCGGGGAGCGGCAGCGCAAGCTGGCGGGCATGTCGGCGATCGTGGAGGAATCGCTGTCGGTGAGCGGAATCCTGTTGTCGCGCACCATGGGTCGATCCCCCGCGCTGGTGGACGACTTCACCCGGGAATCGCGCGGACTGGTGGATCTCGAGATTCGCTCCAGCATGGCCGGACGCTGGCGGCAGTCGACGATCTCGATTGTCATGGCCGCCATGCCCGCGGTGATCTACTGGGCCGCCGGAATGACCGTGGCCTCGGGGCATCCCATGGTGTCGATCGGCACCTTGGTCGCGTTCACGACCCTGCAGAGCGGGTTGCTGCGGCCGACCGTCATGCTGCTGTCCACCGGCGTGGACATCCAAAGCTCACTGGCATTGTTCGGGCGCATCTTCGAATACCTGGATCTGCGACCGGATATCGAGGAACCGACGCGGCCCACTCCCCTGCCGAAGCAGGTCTCGGGCGCGGTGCGCTTCGAGAACGTGGGATTCGCCTACGACTCGGATCGAGAGGTCTTGAGCGATATCGACATCGAAGTTCCCGCCGGGACGAGCCTGGCCATTGTGGGCGAAACCGGTTCCGGGAAAACGACTCTCGGATATCTGGTGGCGCGCCTCTACGACGTGACCTCGGGACGGGTGAGCGTCGACGGCATCGACGTGCGCGACCTGTCCTTCGCGGACCTATCCACCGCCGTCGGCGTCGTCTCCCAGGAGACCTACCTGTTCCACGCCTCGGTTGCCGACAACCTGCGCTTCGCCAAACCCGATGCGACAGAACAGGAATTGCACGCCGCCGCCCAGGCCGCTCAGATCCACGACCACATCATGTCCCTGCCCGACGGCTACGACACCCTCGTCGGCGAACGCGGCTACCGCTTCTCCGGCGGCGAGAAACAGCGCCTCGCGGTGGCCCGCGCCATCCTCCGCAATCCGCCGATCATGGTCCTGGATGAGGCGACCAGCGCGCTGGACACCCGGACCGAACGCGAAGTCCAGGCCGCCATCGACACCCTCTCGGCGAACCGCACCACCATCACCATCGCCCACCGGCTCTCGACCATCCGCGACGCCGACCAGATAGTGGTGCTCGACAACGGCCACGTCGTCGAACGCGGCACCCACCGCGAACTGGTGGAGCGCAACGGCTACTACGCGGCTCTCCTGGCCCGCGACGCCTTTGAAGATGTGGTCGGGGCCGCCGTCTGATAGACATTGGGCCCTACCCGGTCGGCACGTCCGGGTATCGGAGGGAGAATGCCACGTGACCAGCGAACAGTTCCCGGCTCAGCCGAATCCGTACCCCTACGATCCGTTCGGGGCGGGTTCGGGATACCCCGGCGGGCCGACGCCGGGTAAACCGCCCCGGCCGCAGACTGTCACCTACGCGTTCTACCTGATGCTCGCCGGTGCCGTGACCTCGCTCGTGAGTCTGGGCTACGGCAGCACGCAGTTCTCGAACGTGCGCGAGACGATGAAACACCGGAATCACCCAAACCTGACCGACAGCGATATCGACACGCTCGTCACCGTCACCATCGCGGTCTCCGTCGTGTTCTCGGTGATCGCCATCGGACTCTGGCTATGGATGGCGTTCGCCAATCGCGCCGGGAAGAACTGGGCCCGTGTCACCGCGACCGTCTTCTTCGGCTTGAACACACTCACCACGCTGTATTCGGTGGTGGCGGGCAAGTACCCGATCTCGGACGTCATCAACTTACTGACTTGGCTCATCGGGCTGGCGGCCGTGATCCTGTTGTGGCGCGGTCCCTCCAGCGCCTATTTCCGCCCGGCCCCGGTGTACGCGCCGTATCCGCACGGACCGTATCCCACCGGCCCCCAGGGCTTCTGATCCCTACCAGCCCGGATTGCCGCCGAGTGGAATGTTCACCCAGCTCGGCGCGTTCGGGTCGAGATCGAGATGCTGTGGGAGCAGCTCGCTTTCGTTCAACAGCGGGCGCAGGGGCAGGCCGCGGGGGAAGTTGAAGGCGAAGACGTCCACGCGCAGGCGGTGGCCCGGCTGCAGGACGGCGTCGGTGGCGGTCAGGCCCAGGTCGATGGTGGTGGGCTGGCCCGGGACGATCGGCTCCCGATCGGCGAGGGTCAGGACCGGGTACGGGTCGGTGTAATCGCCGTTCGGCGAGCGGGTTGCCTTGTCCTCATCCACTTTTCGCAGAGACGCCGTCAGCTGGCCCGAGGTGAGGACCGTGGAGCGGCCGTCGGGGGCGACGTCGTTCAGCGTCGCGGACCAGTAGCCGTCGGTGGCGTCCAGGACCGTGTTCAGGTGCACATTGATCGGACCCGAGATGAGGGTGGCGTCGGCGACGGGGCCGCTGGTGAAGGTCAGGCCATTGAGTTCCATCGGCCGCGCGTCCTTGGCGCAGGCGTCGAGGATCGCGGTGACGCCCGCCGTGATCTGCGCCGAGTCCCGCGAGCACAGGCTCATGATGCCGGGGGCGACCGTGAGTCGTTCCGGCCCAGCGGGATCCGCGGTCAGGCTGCCGTCGTGCACGCTGGTGGCGGTGGTGCCGCTGGGTGCGCCCGACAGGTACAGCCGCCGGTAATCGACGTCGCCGCGCGGGAATTCACCCGTCGTGGTCCAGGCACCGCCCTGCTGGAACAGCGTCACCGGGCCGTAGGAGTCGATGCCGTTGTCGATGCCCTTGAGCCACTTGTCGAACCAGGCCCGCTGCAGCACATCCAGGCGCGGCGGAGCACCGGGAGCGCCGAAACCGCTGCCCGGATCGGCGTGGTAGGTATCGCCCATGATCAGCTGTTTCTGCCCGGGCGGCAAAGCGATCGCGTTGTAGATGCGCGGTTCGGAGTAGGTGAAGATATCGTGCCAGCCGCCGTAGACCATGGTCGGCACGCGCACCCGGTCGGGGTGGCCGAGCCAGGCGCTGCGCAGGCCGCTGTCGGGTTCCAGGATGCTCTTCAGATTGTCCGGGATCTCCGGAATGCTCTGCACCGTGAGCGCCTGAATAATGTAGTCGAAGAACGTGAATGGGCTCTGGAGCCGGTCGGCCAGCCACTTCCAGTCGAAGGTGCCGAAGAAGATCGAGCTCAGGTCCGGGATGAGTTTGAGGCTGTCGACACCGAGCAACCACGGTGGGATGAAACCGAACCCGAGCGCACCGCCGGTGGCCAGGACATCGCGCACCAGATCACTGCCGGGCTCGACCGGGAAGATCGCCTTCAACGCCGCCGGTTGGTGTTCGGCGGCCTGCACCTGATTGATGGCCGAGTACGAGATGCCGGACATGCCGACCTTGCCGTTCGACCACGGCTGCCGTGCCGCCCAGTCGATGACCTCGACGCTGTCGAGCTGCTCGCGTTCCTGGAAGACCTGCCACACGCCCTC
Organism: Nocardia sp. CDC160; assembly: GCF_035818795.1. Lineage (NCBI taxonomy): Bacteria > Bacillati > Actinomycetota > Actinomycetes > Mycobacteriales > Nocardiaceae > Nocardia > Nocardia sp. CDC160. Next base: position 697,900 of record NZ_JAYKYT010000005.1, read on the forward strand.
GGAGAATCCGGTGCCGCGCACATCGGCGACGACCTGGGTGTAGCCGGACTGCACCAGCTTTCGATCGGCGGTGAACACGCGGGCCGCACCGCCCGGAACCACCTTCACCAGGTCGGAGAGCCCACCGAGCCCGACACCCGAAAGGTCGAAGCCCTGCAGGAAATTCGACAGCACATCCGACAGCCCCGGAATCGACAGCGCCGAATCCGCGATCATGGACACGAGTTTCGTGTACGGGGTGAGGTTCACGATCGTCGGCAGCGGGGTGTCCACGATATGGCCCTCGGCGTCCATGGGCCGATACACATTGGCCTTCAGCACGGTGCCGTCGCTCATGGTGATCGGGACGTCCCAATCGATGTGCACGCCAGGGTATTTGGGCGACTCGTCCTCGGTCGCCGTCCAGGCCGCACCGAGCGCCCCGCCATCCGGCGTGGCCGTGGCTTCCGGTGTGGCCGTGGCCAGCGGTCGGACCAGCACACCGATGGTGACGGCGGTGGCGAACAGGGCGAACGCGCCCAGCGTGCGTCCCCTGAATTTCCTGAATGTCATCCCGACCCCGTGATGCGATGCAAGGAACCTCTGCGTACCCAACGGTCGGACTGTAATGGCCGCCACTGTCGATCGCAATCGTGTCGGGTGTCATATGTTGACCGGATGAGTGCAGCAGCAGGGGATCTGGCGGGACGCGTCGCACTGGTGACGGGCGGCGGGCGCGGCATCGGGCGGGCCATCAGTCGGGCGCTGGCCGCCCGCGGCGCCGCGGTCGCGGTGAACTGGGCGCGACACGAGGAACCGGCGAAAGAGACTGTGGCGGAACTGCATTCGACCGGAGCGACCGCGCTGGCCGTGCACGCGCCGGTCGACGATTCGACGGCCGTGGCGGCCATGGTCGAGCGCGTGCACGGCGAGCTCGGCCCGATCAGCATTCTCGTCCACAATGGCGGCATTGCCAGTCGCGGGCGCGCGGTCGCCGACACCGACTCCGCGGAAGTCGAACGCCTGCTGCGCATTCAGGCCATCGGCCCGCACTACCTGACCGGCCTGGTCCTGCCGGAGATGCGCACCTGCCCGCGCGGCGACATCATCATGATCAGCAGTGTTGCCGCGCATGCGCTGAACGCGAACGGCGCGCCCTACAACATGGCCAAGGCCGCCCTAGAGGCCCTGGCCCACACCCTCGCGAAAGAGGAATCGCCCCACGGCATCCACGTCAATATCGTCGCGCCCGGACTGGTCGCCTCCGACATGGGCGACCGTCTCACCGTCGCCCTCAGCGGCGGCACCCTCCGACAGGCCGCGGACCTGGACGACACCTCGCCCTTCGGCCACGTCTGCCGCCCCGAGGAGGTCGCCGAGGTGGTGGCCTTCCTGGTCTCCCCCGCCGCCGGTTATCTCACCGGCCAGCGCATCGTCGTCGACGGCGGCGCGTATCCCCACCGCGCCTGATTCAGGCTTCGGGAAACGTTCAGCATCAATTCACGGCGGGCCGGTATTCCGAGTCCGGATTGCCGGGAAGCGTGGTTAGCTGACCGGGTGCCTGCCCTCCGACAGGCCCACGACCGACCGTTTACGGGAGGATCCCCATGCCCACAACCGACAAAGCTTGGCCGCAAGGAACTCCGTGTTGGGTCGACTGCTCCGTCGACGATCCCGCCGCCGCGCGGGACTTCTACTCCCAGCTGCTGGGCTGGGAGGTGCTCGACAGTCCGCCGGAGGCGGGCGGATATCTGATGGCCATGCTCGACGGCAAACCCGCCGCGGGCATCGGGCCCAAAATGGGTGAGGCGGCCATGCCCTCGGTGTGGACCACCTACTTCGCCGCCGACAGTGCCGATGCCGTCGCGGGCTCGGTGCAGGCGGCGGGCGGCGCGGTGTTCATGCCGCCGTTCGACGTGATGGATGTGGGCCGCATGTTCATCGCGGCCGATCCGGCCGGGGCGGTGTTCGGGGTGTGGGAGGCCAAGGCGCACACCGGGGCCGGGATTTTCAACGAGCCGGGGGCCTACTGCTGGAACGACCTGCACACCAACGCCTACGCGTCGTCGCAGGATTTCTACGGGCAGGTGTTCGGGTGGAAGTTCGACGAGATCGGCAACGAGCAGATGCCGTACTCCACCTTCGCCGACGCGCACGGGCGGCCCATGGGCGGCATGGCCGACACCACCGGGCAGCCGGGCGACATGCCCAACTACTGGCTGACCTGGTTCCAGGTCGCGGGCACCGACGCATCTCTGGAGAAGGCCAAGCAGCTCGGCGCGACCGTGCTGATGGGTCCGGACGACAGCCCCTTCGGCCGGATGGGCATCGTGGCCGGACCGCAGGGTGAGGTGTTCGGGCTCATCGACACCACCGTCACCATTGGCTGACTAAAACACCTACGGAAAGGCCGAGTGGCACTGCGCCACTCGGCCTTTCGTTCGATTCGGATCAGGCGAATAGTCGAGCCACGAAGGGCACGCTGTCGGCCAGCGACGCCAGCATGGCACCGCTGTGGTCCTTGCCCGGATACACGTGCACCTCGGGATGCGTTCCGGCAGCGGTCATATCGGCCACCAGCTTGGCGGTCAGCGGGGCCGGGACGTCGGTGTCATTGGTGCCCTGGCCGAGGAACAGCGGGCGGTCGTAGCCGGTCAGCGGGACATCCATGACCGTGCGCGCGACCGACACGAAATCGCCCTCGGACAGCGGGCGAGACACCAACTGGTTCAACGAGATTCCGTTCAACCGATCCGCGAGCGGCTGGAAGCACAGGGTCTGCGCGTCGGCCACGGCCTGCTTGCCCAGCGGGGTCAGGTAGGAGTCCAGGTCGAAATCCGGGCGGGCGGCCTTCAGACCGTTGAACACATACGTCGCGTAGGCGGTGATGTGCGAGGACGGGATCGCCGGGGTGTTCGGGCCGATCAGCGTCGCGGCGTCGACGATATTGGAGGCCGGGCCGGTGGCGACCGCGCCGCGGTAATCCAGTTCGGGCGCATAGCGAGTCGCGAGCGAGGCGGTGAACACCGCCGCGCCGCCGCCCTGGGACTGGCCGATGGCCACCCACTTCGAGGCCAAGGCGTCGTCCACGGCGTGCGCGGCGCGGACCATGTCGATGGCGGCGTGCGCCTCGGCGCGACCGTCGAGGTAGGCGTGGATGCCCGGGGTGCCGAGACCGATGTAGTCGGTCGCGACGATGGCGTAGCCCTGCTTCATCCAGGTGGCGAGGAAGCCCATATCGCGGTCCGAGCGGCCCGCGACCGAGGGGGCGCAATCATCGCCGACGCCGACCGTGCCGTGCTCCCACGACAACACCGGCCAACCGCCCGGCGGCGGGGTGCCCGCCGGGGTGAAGACGACACCGGTGGACAGGGCGGGCCGATCGGAGGAATCCCGGGTCCAGTAGGTGAGCTTGCGGGCCGAACCGGCACCGTCGATCCACATCGACTGCGGCAGCGCCTCGTTCCCGATGACGGTGCCCGGGTCCGCGCTTTCGGTGTTTGCGGGCGGGTCGGCCAGGGCGGTACCGGCCAGCGGGCCGGTGGCCAGCAGGGCCGCGGAAACCAGGGAGATCACGCTGCGTCGGGTCATCGGGAGAGTCCTCTCGTACTCGTCTCGCTTTGGTGTCACAGTGAGACACTTCGCCCAGACTATCCTGAGAAGTGTCACAGTGAGACACCAGGGGTGGGCGACACGGGCGACGAGAGGACGGCATGACGGCACCGACCGGGCTGCGGGAACGGGAAAAGGCCAGGGTGCGGCGCGAATTGATCGACGCGGCCCTGATGCTCTTCGACCGGCGCGGCTTCGAGCAGACCACCGTGCAGGAGATCGCCGACGCCGCCCACGTGTCGCGGCGCACCTTCCATCGCCATTTCCCCTCCAAGACGGCCGTGGTGTTCGCGCACGAGGAGGACGTCATGGCCTACCTGCTCGCCGCCCTGGACCGCCGTCCGCCCCGAGAGGCGGTCTTCGTCGCCCTCCGCGCCGCGCTGCGCGACTTCCTCCTCGACGAGGCGGAGACGGACCTGCGCCGCCGCCAGGTCGACACCGCCCGCCGCGCCCGCTTGGTCCTGATCACCAATCCCCAACTGCGCCGGGAGAATTTCACCGGCACCTTCGGCCGACGCGATGCCCTGGCCCGCAACTTCGCCCGCCGCGCCGGTATCCCCGAGGACGACCTGCGCGCCGTCCTCGCCGCCACCACCTGCTTCTCGGCGTTCGGCGTTGGGTTGGATCACTGGGTAGCGCAACCGGATCCGACGGTCCGCGGCCTGTACGAGATCCTCGACACGACGGTCGCCGCCCTCCAGCACGGCCTCGAACTTCCGGCGGCGGGAAGCGACCCCAATCCCTGACCTCGGATCCTCTCCCCCGTCATTCCGGCATGCGGCTGGACGGAATCCATTGCGGAGTGCGGAAACTCAGCGATCGGCGGATCGGATCGGAGCCGCGCCTTCTCGAACATGCAGGATCGCGTCGGCGCGGTCCAGCAGGTCGGCGGTGAGGGGGAAATGGCCGTGCGGGATGGGGTCTGTGCGCGGGTGAGCGCCGGTGATCTCCGCGGCAGGGGTCAGGCTCCAGGTGTCGGTGCGGGTGTCCAGCAGGCCCTCGTAGCTGTCTGGATCGGGGGTGCCGAGGTCGAAAGCCCCACTGCGGCCGAGGCTTCCGGTGATGAAGGTGTAGTCGAGGACATCCAGGGCGTCGATGATCGAGGCGGCGTTGGACCAGGTGTAGGTCTGGTCGGGCAGGGGCATGGTGGTGGTGCCGCGCTGGAGGTGGAGGTTGTGGGCGCAGACCAGGGTGGGGCCGCGGCGGGCTTCGAGGCGGCGGATGGCGAGCAGGTTGTGGGCCATCAGGGTGTCGCGGGTGGCGATGAGCGGGGTCAGGCGCTCGTGCGGCGGGAGGGGTTCGGCGCATTGCGCGTGGTAGCGCAGCAGGCCCAGTGCGGCGGTGAGATGTGTTTCGGCGCTGAACCATTCGGCGCGGGAGGTGGTGGCGATGAGGTCGGCGGCGCGGCGGTAGAGGGTGAAGAGCATGTCCTCGCCGAGGTCGCGAAGCTGCTTGGCCTCGGGGGTCGCGCCCGGGGACATGGCGGGGTCCAGGACCGCTTCCTGACGGCTCCAACGGTGGTCGTCACCGGCGAGCGCCGCGATATCGTGGTCGAGTTTCAGGTAGTCGCGGGCGTATTCGAGGTAGGTGCGCGGGCTGGGGGCGCTGTAGTTCTCGGTGGGTGCGTCGAAGCCGTGGAAGGTCACCCGGTCCCGCGGGTGGGCGCGATTGTGGTCGCGGATCCAGGCGACGAGCTGCCGGTTGGGTTCGCGTTCGCCCCACTCGTGTGAGAAGCCCTCGCGGACTACCTCTTCCAGGGTTCCGGGTCCGCCTTGGACATAGTCGTTCACGTCGAGGGCGGCCACGCGATCGATCTCGAGGGCGATCGATCGAAAGCCGCGCTCGACCAAATGCGGGAAGAGTTCGTTGCGGATCAGCGCGAAGGCCGGTTCCTGGTGAGTCGGTTCCCCCAGCCCCAACAGGTCACAGGAGGCAGGGATGAAGTCTTGGATTTCCTGAGTCATGTAGGTGAATCGTATCGTTGAAACGACAGTTGATACTTGCCCTCGAATGACCTGCTCTAACTGGCGCAATTCCGCTGTAAAGTCTCAAACCAATGGACACCCTGCGCCCGGCCGACCTGGCCCGCGAACACGGCATCTCGACCCAGGCCGTGCGGAACTACGAGCAGGACGGCTTCCTGCCGCCCGCGCGGCGCACGGCCGCGGGCTACCGGATCTACACCGAGGTCCATGCCGCCGCCCTCGATGCCTATCTCGCGCTGGTGCGGGCCCACGGACACGCGGCCGCCGGGCGGATCATGACCGCGATTCACGAGGGTGAGCTCGAGACCGCGCTGCTGATCATCGACCACGGCCACGAACAGTCACTGCGCGACCGCGACACCCTCGACGCGGTCCGCAAAGCGGTGCGACATCTGACCGAGGAAAACGCTCCCGAGCCCATCTCGGGAACCGATTCCTGGACCATCGGCGAACTCGCGCATCACCTTCGAGTCACCGCCGCGACCCTGCGCAAGTGGGAGCGGGCCGGAATCCTGGTCCCGCCCAGGGAATCCGGCACCGGCTACCGTCGCTACGACGCGAACGACCGGCGCGACGCCGAACTCGCCCACCTGCTCCGACGCGGCGGCTATCCCCTCGATCGGATTGCCCTGGTGGTGCACCAGATTCGGGCGGCGGGCGGCACCGAGTCGCTGGCCGCCGCGCTGGCGGACTGGCGCGACCGGTTGACCGCGCAGAGCCTGGCGAGGCTCGACGCGGCCGGTCGGCTGAGCCACTATCTGCGGCTGCGTGAGGGCTAGAGCAGACCGCGCACCTTCAGGTCCGCGACATACTTGTCGATGAGTTCCTTTGTCAGATGCGGAATGTCGCCGTTGGGTCCGAGCCCGGCCGCCTGGACCGCGGACTGGAACCGCTTGGCGGGCAGCACCGACCCGGCAATCGGCGGCCCCGGATGCCGGTAGGCGTGCAGGAGCGGCTGGACCGAGACGGCGCGCTGATGCTCGGGCAGCGTGCGCAGGGCGGTCTCGAAGCGGGTGAACCAGTCGCCGTAGTCGTCGATGCGGTCGATGGCGTGCCCGGATTCGATGAGCCAGTCCACGAATTCGTCGAGGGAGATGCCGTCGTCGTGGGGGTTGAGGACGTCGTAGGTTTCGTAGCCCTCGCGCACCCGCGCGCCCAGGGTGGTGATGGCGGCGGCGGTGAAGTCCGCGGGCAGGCCGTCGTAGTGGGCGCGGCGGCGGTTGCCGTGGGAATCCAAGGCGTAGAACGACTTCGGCGCCAGACCGGTGGCGAGCACGCTGAGCAGCAGCCGGGTGAACATGTCGGGCAGATTGAGCTGACCGGCGAAATCGCTGTGCGCCAGGATCATGTCGGAGCGGAAGACCGCGACGGGCAGCCCGCACAGATCGTGGGCCTCGCGCAGCAGCACCTCACCGGCCCACTTGCTGTTGCCGTAACCGTTGGCGTACCCGTCGTCGAGCCCACGCACGGCGCTGATCTCGCGAATGTCGCCGTCCTCGGTGAAGACGGCCGGATCGATCTGGGCGGCCACCGCCACCGTGGACAGGTAGGTCACCGGCTTGAGCGTCGAGGTGAGGGCCAGGCGGATCACCTCGGCGGTGCCGACCACATTGGGGCCGAACAGCTGGTTGTAGGGCAGCACATGGTTGACCAGCGCCGCCGGATGCACGATGAGATCGACGGTGTCGGCGAGCTCCCGCCAATCCTCTTGCCTCAGACCGAAATTCGGCTGGCTGATATCCCCGGGCACCACCCGCAACCGGCGGTCGGCCAGCTCACGGTAGTGGCGCGGCAGGTCCGGATCGCCGCTGTCGAACACCTCGTCCAGTCGCCGCCGCGCCTCCTGGGCGTCGCGGCCGCGAATCACGCAGACCAGGGTGCCGTCGGTTTCGTCCAGGCGCCGCAGCCATTCCAGGCACAGGAAGCGGCCGAGATAGCCGTTTGCACCGGTCAGCAGCACGGTGCGCGGCGGGTGCTGGGCGTGCGGCAGGGTGGGCGCGAGCCGCAGGGTCTCGGCGTCGATGAACTTGTCCAGGGTGAGCTCGTCCGCGCGAATCTCGGTGCCGCCGTGGACGGTTGCCGCGGTGGGTTGCCCGCCGCCCGAGTTTCGCTCGCCGTCGATGTAGGCCGCGAGCCCGGCCAGGTTGGTGGCCGGGCCGACAATGACCCCGACCGGGACCTCGATATCGAAGATCTCCCGCAGCAGCGTCGAATACGACAGCGCCGACAGCGAATCCCCGCCCAGATCGGTGAAGTGGGCGTCGGGCTGCGGGTCGCCGCCGCCGAGGATGGCGCGGGCGGCCGCGCACACCGTCTCGAGCACCGGCCGGTCGGCGGCCCCGCGCCGCAGGGCCGCGAGCTCGTCCTCCTGCTGTCGGGCCAGCTCGGCGTACAGCTGGTCGAGCTGTTGCCCGTAACGCTCTTTCAGCTTGGGCCGCAGGAGTTTTCCGATTCCGGAGAGCAGACCGTTGTCCTGGGTGAAGGGCTCGGTCTCGAGCAGGAAGGCGCGCGGAATCTCATAGGATTCCAGCTCGGCCTCCTTGGCGATGCGCTGCATGGATTCGGTGATGGCCGCGGTCCGCTCGTCGGGATCCAGTGCCAGCGCGTCCGCGGTGGGCACGATCACGGCCAGCAGATGCGAGCGCTCGCTGGACCCGTGCACGAAGATCTGCGCGATGAGCGGACTGGTGGCGTACACGGCCTCGAGCTTGGCCACGGTCACGAACTCGCCCTGCGACAGCTTGAGCACGTTGTTGCGCCGGTCCACGTACACCAGGTGGTCGGGCCGGATCTCGGCGACGATATCGCCGGTGCGGTAGAAGCCGTCCTCGTCGAAGATCTCGGCGTTCAACTCGGGCCGCTGGAAATAGCCGGGGATCTGCTGCGTGGACTTCACCACGAATTCGCCACGCGGATACGGCTTGTCGGTGGAGAAGTAGCCGAGTTCGGGCACATCGACCAGCTTGTACTCGAGCACCGGTGGGCGGCGGACCTCATTGTCGATGAGCAGGCCGCCGCCCGCCTCGGTGGAGCCGTAGCCGTCGATAATGGGCTGCCCCATGACCGAGCCCATGAACTCCCGCATCTCCGCGGAGATGGGCGCGCTGCCGACCATGAGGCGCACGATGCGACCGCCCAGGAAGTCTTCCCGCAGCGTGGTTTTCACCGCGCGATCGGCCGCCTCGGCGGATTCACCGGCCGCGACGCGGCGCTGTACCTCGGCCTGATAGCGCTGGAACACCATGTCGCACACGCGTGGCACGAAGAACGCCTCGGTCGGGCGGGTGAGGGCGATGTCCTCGAACAGGGTGCTCATATCGCTGGAGGCGGCGAAATAAGCGGTGCCGCCGCGGGCGAAGGTGCCGGTCAGGATCATGCGTCCGGCCACGTGGCTCAGCGGCATGTAGCAGAAGTTGATGACCGGGGCCGGAATCACGGTGGGGCCCAGCCACATTACGGTGACCAGACGGTGCGGGTACATCGCGCCCTTCGGCGTGCCGGTGCTGCCGGAGGTGTAGATGAGCACGGCGAGTTCATCCTCGTCGGCGGGGACGTGCAGCGGCGCTTCGGGCAGCGTGGCTCCCCGCTCGGTGACGGCCGCCAGTGTTTCCAGGGTGATCCCGCGGCAGGATTCCTCGAGGCGGCGCTGTGCGGCGGCGAAGGTCTCGGCCTGTCCGTCGTCCTCTGGTTCATAATCGAAGACCACGATCGAGGTGACCGGTGTGCCGCTCAGCACGCATTCGACCGCGGGTGCGAGCAGTTCCAGACTCACCGCCAGGGTCCGGGATCCGGTCTCGGTAATGATCGAAAGCCACTGCGCCGCAGACCCACTCGACTGCAGGGGCACGGTCACCAGGCCCTGGCGGATCGCGGCGAGTTCCAGGGCGGTGAAATCACCGCTGGCAAAGCCGAGGATGGAGAGAAAATCCCCGGCGCGCAGGGGATTCCGCTCGTCGTGCTGCCAGCTCGCGGCAATGGCCCCGGCGCGCGACCACAGTTCGCCATAGCTCACGGTCCGGTATTCGGGCAGCAGGCGGCGGGTGCGCCGACCGTCGGGGCCGACCACGATCTCGGCCGCGCGCTCCCCGATGGCCGGACGCCCGGCATAGCCCTCCATGAGGACCGCCACCGCGCGCGCCAGCCCCAGCCCCGGCTGTCGGGCCGCCTCGCTCACCTCCGGCAGCGGCATGGCCGCGCGGATCTGCTCGTCGGCCATCAGTTCCTCGAAGCGCTTCGCGATCTCCGCCTGACCGAGCGGGTCCTCGAAACGCTGGGCCACTTCCTCGCGCACGGTGTCTTCGACCATCGACTGCCTCCCTGGATCCTCGCCCTCGTGCACCGCGAAACGGTTTCGGGCGACCGGATTTCACCATCGATTAGCTTTGCTAACTATTCCACGATGCGCGGATGGCGAGGGAAAGTCAAGAACCTCGCGGCGCATCCCTGCCAGGATGCGCCGCGACCGCGATCGGTGCCACCGGTGGCCGGACCGGCGACAACGGTCGGACCTAGCGCAGGTGCCGGTCCAGCCAGCGAATGGCGTGGGCGGCGGCCTCGCTCACATACGGGTCCTGGTCGTAGAGCTCGATGTGATTGTGGGTCTCGAGCCAGATCAACTCCTTGTCGCCGGAGGCGGCGTCGTAGACCTGCTGCGCGAATTCCGGCAGCAGCGCGGAATCGGTGGTGCCGTGGATGATTTGGAGCGGGGTCGGGGCCACCAGCGGGGCGTGGACCACGGAGTTGTAGAGGAAGTACGGCTCGAGCGAGTCGGCGGTCAGGGTGCGCGACCAGGTCGGCGCGTCGGCCTTGGAGGTGCGGTCGTAATAGCTGAACGCCTCCGGATTCGGCATGGCCACCACCGGATGCTCCTCCGACAGCGCCTCGGCGATGGTGGGAATGTAGGCGATCTCACCGGTCTCGTACTGGCGCTGGACCAGATCGTTGACCTGGCGATAGTAGGCGGCGAACCCGTCGACGCCGAAGAACTGCTGGAAGGTGCCGCCGATGTTGTAGCCACCGGCAATGCTGACCACGGCCTTCAGGCGTTTGTCGCGCGCGCCCACCGACACCGCGTACCCGCCACCCATGCAGACGCCCACGGCCGCAACACGTTCGGGATCGATGTCGGGGCGGGTCAGCAGATGGCTGATGGCGGCGGCGTAATCGGCGATCACCTGGTTGGGGTCGTAGCGGAAGCGCGGCTCGCCCTCGCTCTCACCGAAATTGCGCGGATCGAAGGTCAGCACGGTGTAGCCCGCGTCGCTCAGGCGCTCCGCGTAATGCGGGAGGGTCTGCTCCTTCACGCTGCTGATGGGCCCGCACATGACCACACCGGGCGTGCGAACCTCGGCGGCCACACCCGGCGGGCGGTACAGGTGACCGGCCAGCGTCGCCGTGCCGCTGGCGAATTTCACCGTGTCGCGCCGGGTCGGGTCGGCGTGCAGCAGATTCGCGGGGTCGGCGGGGACGTAGAAGCGGCTCGGGTCGCTCTCCTCGCCGACGGCGACGGTGGTCGGACGGATCCGGATCGAGTGGGCGGGCATGGGTGTCTCCTTGTTCCGCAAGGGATTCGCCTGGGACAGCGGTGTCACACCAGGACTTCGCCGGTGGCGGCGAGCATCGCGGGTCGCGCCGCGCGGGGTGCCGCTGACACCCACTGCGCCGCCGAAGGTTTCGTGGACAGTATGCGCCGTCGGGACGGCCCGGTCGGCGGGAATCGCGCGGTCGAGGCGGGTGTACGCCGCCAGCGAAGCGCCGCGCGCGGGGTGGCACTTTGCGTCACACTCGTACCGCACACGTCCGATGAATCTCCGAGGAATCATGCAGAACCTCCCCGACGACGCGCTGCGCGTCGAATCCTCAGCGCGCTACCGGATGTCGAACACCTCGGCGTTCTGGCTGCTGGCCGTCGCGCTGGGGCTGCTGCTGTTCGCGTCCGCGGCCCCCTCGCCGATGTATCCGGTGTACCAGCAGATGTGGCACTATTCGTCGCTGGTCTCGACCGCGGTGTACGCGGCGAATGCGATTGCGCTGCTGGTCACGCTGTTGTTCGCGGGCTCGCTGTCCGATCACATCGGGCGGCGGCCGGTGCTGGTGGCCGCCGTACTGGTCGAGTTGGCGGGCACGCTGGCCTTTGCCGAAGCCCGGTCGGTGGCTTGGCTTTTCACCGCGCGCATCGTGCAGGGCATTGCCACCGGGCTGGCCACCGGCGCGATCACCGCGACCCTCATCGACCTGCAGCCCGCCGAATCGCGGCTGGGCGCGCTGATGACGAATGTGGCCGCCGGTGGCGGGCTCGCGGTGGGTGCCATCAGTTCCGGGCTGCTGGTGGCCTACGCGCCCGCGCCGACGCGGCTGGTGTATTGGCTGCTGGCGGCGGCGTTCACGATCATTGTGATTGGCGTGCTGGTGATTCCGGAGACGGTGCGGCCGGACGGGCAGGGGTTGGCGTCGCTCAAACCCAAAGTGTCGGTGCCGCAACCGGTCCGGGCGGCGTTCTTTACGCTGGTCCCGTCGATCGCGGCGACCTGGGCGCTGGGCGGGCTGTATCTCGCGCTAGGCGGTGCGCTGATGAAGGGGCAGTTCCACGTGTCCACGCCGCTGGCGGGTGGGCTGGTGGTGGTCGCCCTGCAGGGCACCTCGGCGGTGACCGCGCTACTGGCCCGCGATTGGACCATCGATCAAGCGCTGCTGCGCGGTCCGATCCTGCTCATGACCGGTGTCGCGGTGGCGCTGCTCGGGGCGGCGACGCATTCGGTGTGGCTGTTCTTCGCGGCCAGCATTGTCGCGGGGATCGGGTTCGGGCCGTCGTTCTCGGGTGCGCTGCGCATGCTGACCGGTCTGTCGCCCGCGGAGAATCGGGCCGAGGTGGTGACCGCGATCTATGTCGTGTCCTACCTCTCGCTCAGCGTTCCCGCGGTGATCGCGGGCCTGTGCGTGCTGCGGTTCGGCCTGGCCGCGACCACCTACGGCTATGGCTTCACCGTCATCGTCCTGGAGGCCATCGCCATGGTCGGTTCGCTGCGCCATCGCAGCCCGCACACCGCGCTCGCCGGGCACCTGTGCCCCGCGCCCTGTCCCGGGTCGGTCGCGCCCATGCCGCGGGTGGTCTCGGCGCACCCCTGACCTGCGCACCCTCGCATCGGCTTGTTAACGTGCGTACGGTGAGTTCCCCTTCGGATTCGTTCTCCGCCACCCGTGACCGCAGCGACGAACTGGCCGCGGAGGTGAGTGCGCATCCCGAGCGATTCCGGGTCCTCACCGGCGAACGGCCCACGGGCAGACTGCATCTGGGCCACTACTTCGGCACCATTCGCGAACGGGTGCGGCTGCAGGGCCTGGGCGTGGACCTGTGGGTGATCCTGGCCGACTACCAGGTCATCACCGACCGCGACACCCTCGGGCAGGTGCGCGACAACGTCTACAGCGCGGTGCTGGACTACGCCGCCGCGGGCATCGACCTGAGCAGAGCGACCATCTTCACCCACTCCGCGGTGCCCGCCCTCAACCAGCTCATGCTGCCGTTCCTGAGCCTGGTCACCGAGGCCGAGCTGCACCGCAACCCGACAGTCAAGGCCGAATTGGCCGCCTCCGAACGCGCCCTGTCCGGCCTGATGCTGACCTATCCGGTGCATCAGGCCGCCGACATTCTGTTCTGCAAGGGCAATCTGGTCCCGGTCGGCAAGGACCAGCTGCCCCACCTCGAACTCACCCGCGTGATCGCGCGCCGCTTCAACGAGCGCTACGGCCGGGTCTTCCCCGAACCGCAGGCGCTGCTGACCTCGACCCCGGAGATCCCGGGCCTCGACGGTCGCAAGATGTCCAAGAGCTACGGCAATGCCATCTCACTGTCGATGACCGCCGACGAGACCGCCGCGCTCATCAAGCGCACCCCCACCGACTCCGACCGGAACATCACCTTCGATCCGGACAACCGCCCGGGCGTCTCCGCGCTGCTCACCACCGCCGCCCTGTGTCTCGGCAGTGACGAGCACACCCTGGCCGACAAGCTGGGCGACGGCGGCGGCGCGGCCTTGAAGAAACTCGCCACCGACGCGGTCAACGACTTCTTCGCACCGCATCGTGCCCGCCGCGCCGAACTGGCCGCCGACCCCGACTACGCGAGTGCCATTGTGCGAGAGGGCAACCGGCGGGCCAACGAGTTCGCCGAACGGACTCTCGACGAGGTCCGCTCGGCGATGGGCACGGTGTACTAAATAGGCACGGTGTACTAGTCCTCGAGGGCCGCGTAGACGGTGGTGAGGAAGTCGTCGCCGAGGGGGCTGCGCCATTCGGCGGCGATGATGATATTGGCCGATTGCACGAGCAGCAGGGCCACCAGGTCCTTGTCGGGATCGGCGTACCAGTCCGTGCCCAGGCCGCCGGGCCAGGAGAGGGTGCCGACACTGGGCACACCGGTGCCCGGCGCGGTCTGGATCTTCACGCCGTAGCCGAAACCCTGGTCGGCCCAGATGGTTTGACCCAGGGGCGGATTGAACGGCGGGGCGGCGTGCTGCTCCGGGGTGAGGTAGTCGGTGCCGAGCGCCGCGACCAGCTCGGCCGACAGGACGCGGACGCCGTCGAGTTCACCGCCGTTCAGGAGCATGCGGGCGAAGCGGGCGTAGTCGTCGGCGGTGGAGACCAATCCGGCACCGCCGGAAGGGAACAGCGGCTGCCGCCCCCAACCGGTGGTGGCGGGCCGATCGAGTTCGGTGAAATCGGGGCCGTAGAGGACGCTGAGCCGGTCCCGCTTCGATTCGGGGACAACGAATCCGGTGTCGGTCATGCCCAGCGGGGTCAGAACCCGTTCCCGGAGAGCGGTTTCCAGCGGCTGGCCGGTCACACGGCTGATCAGGATGCCGAGGATGTCGGAGGCGGTGTGGTAGCGCCACAGGGTGCCGGGCTGGGCGATGAGCGGCAGCTCGCCCACCCTGCGCAGCCACTCGTCGGGGGTGAGCTGTTCGGTGTTCGCGACGCCGATGGCGCTGGCGATGGGATCGGCGGTGAGAGCGAACAATTGGGGTGCGAGGCTGGAGCGGCCCCAGCCCAGGCCGAGGCGGTAGGTGAGCAGATCCTCGAGGGTGATCGGGCGTTCCGCGGGCACCACGTCGTCGGGCGACCCGTCGATGTCGCGCAGGACCTTGCGATCGGCCAGCTCCGGCAACCACCTGTCGATGGGGTCGTGCAGGCCGATCAGCCCCTCGTCCACCAGGGTCAGGGCGGCCACCGCGGTAATGGGCTTGGTCATGGAGGCGATCCGGAACAGCGTGTCGCGCTGCATGGGCAGTTGCGCCGCGCGGTCCCGCCAGCCGACCGCGTCCGCATGGGCCAACTCGCCGTGACGGTAGAGCAGGGCCACCGCGCCCGCTACCTCCCCGCGTTCGACATACCCCGCGAGGACCTCACTGACCTTCGCCAACCCCTCGGCTGAAAAACCGCTCATCACAACCACTCCGTCCACATCGGCTGACCGACATCAACCGAGGACGGCCCCCGATATTCCCGTCGGGTCGGAGCATTCGCGGAAGGCAAACACCATTCCCGGAGGGCCGCAACCATTCCGGAAGGCCGAAGCCATTCCGGAGGGCTGGAGCCTATTCCCCAAGGGCCGACGCCTTTTTGGGGGGAGCTAGGGCGCGGCGGAGCAGAAGGGCTGACAGGTCGAGGGCGGGGCGGGGGCGGTTTGGGCGGGCTCGTGGAATTTCGCGTGCACGACCAGCAGTGCGAGGCTCACCGCGAGCATGAGGACGAAGGCGGCGGCGAGCCACGCCACGGCCCAGTTCTGGCGGCGCACGGTCACCAGGATGGTGCCGTCCTCACCGACCAGCACGGTGCCCAGCGGCGGGCCGGACAGGGGCCCGAAGAACGAACTGTTCCAGTCGAATTTGAGCGTGGGAGGCATCGACGAACCCCTCTCTGAGCCGCACCGGTCATGACACTCAGCGGCTCAGAGTACGCCTCGGGCAAACTTATAGCTATAGGCCATTCGGGCAGATTATCGGGCGTTTCTCCCGATATGTCCGAGCTATTCCGTTACCGGGCACCGACATACGAGGCCAGGTGCTCACCGGTGAGGGTCGAGCGGGCCGCGACCAGGTCGGCGGGGGTGCCCTCGAAGACGATGCGGCCGCCATCGTGACCGGCCCCGGGGCCCAGATCGATGATCCAGTCCGCGTGCGCCATGACGGCCTGGTGATGCTCGATGACAATGACCGATTTGCCGGAATCCACCAGGCGGTCCAGCAATCCGAGCAGATTCTCCACATCGGCCAGGTGCAGACCGGTGGTGGGCTCGTCGAGGACGTAGATCCCGCCCTTCTCCCCCATGTGGGTGGCCAGCTTCAGCCGCTGCCGCTCACCGCCGGACAGGGTGGTCAGCGGCTGCCCGAGGCTCAGATAGCCCAGTCCCACCTCCGAGAGGTGCTGCACGATCTTGTGCGCGGCAGGGATTTTCGATTCGCCGGTGTCGAAGTAGTCCAGGGCCTCGCTGACCGGCATGGCCAGCACCTCGCTGATATCGCGTCCGCCCAGCTTGTATTCGAGCACCGCGGCCTGAAAACGCTTGCCCTCGCACTCCTCACAGACGGTGGCGACCCCGGCCATCATGGCCAGGTCGGTGTAGATGACGCCCGCGCCATTGCAGGTCGGGCACGCGCCCTCCGAATTCGCGCTGAACAGTGCGGGTTTCACGCCATTGGCCTTGGCGAAGGCCTTGCGCACGGGCTCGAGCAGTCCGGTGTAGGTGGCCGGATTGCTGCGCCGCGAACCGCGAATCGCGCCCTGGTCGATGGAGATCACGCCCTCCCCCGCCGGAATCGACCCGTGGACAAGGGAACTCTTGCCCGACCCGGCGACACCGGTGATGACGGTCAGCACCCCGAGCGGGATATCGACGTCCACCTTCTGCAGGTTGTTGGCCGAGGCACCGCGAATCTTCAACGCGCCGTTGGACTTCCGCACCGACTTTTTCAGCGCCGCGCGATCGTCGAAGTGGCGGCCGGTGATGGTGCCGCTCTTGCGCAGCCCTTCGACGCTGCCCTCGAAACACACCGTGCCGCCGCCGGATCCGGCACCGGGGCCGATATCGACGACGTGGTCGGCGATGGCGATGGTCTCGGGCTTGTGCTCGACCACCAGCACCGTATTGCCCTTGTCCCGCAACCGCAGCAGCAGATCGTTCATGCGCGCGATATCGTGCGGGTGCAGCCCCACGGTCGGCTCGTCGAACACGTAGGTCACATCGGTGAGCGCCGAGCCGAGATGCCGAATCATCTTGACGCGCTGGGCCTCTCCGCCCGACAGCGTGCTGGACGCCCGATCCAGGCTCAGATACCCCAGCCCGATCTCCACGAACGAATCCAGTACGCCCTGTAGCGATTCCAGCAGCGACGCGACCGACGGCTCCTTCAGCGCGCGCACCCACTCGGCCAGATCGCTGATCTGCATGGCGCACACGTCGGCGATGCTGAGCTTCTTGATCTTCGAGGAGCGCGCCAGCTCACTGAGCCGCGTCCCGCCGCATTCGGGGCAGACCTGGAAGGTCACCGCGCGCTCGACGAACGCCCGCACATGCGGCTGCATCGAGTCGATGTCCTTGGACAGCATGGATTTGCGGATCTTGGGGATGAGCCCCTCGTAGGTCAGGTTGATGCCCTCGACCTTGATCTTGGTCGGCTCCTTGTAGAGCAGATCGTTGAGCTCGCGCTTGTTGTACTTCTTGATCGGCTTGTCCGGATCGAAGAAGCCGCTGCCGATGAAGATCCGCCCGAACCAGCCGTCCATGCTGTAGCCGGGAATCGTGAACGGCCCCTCGTTGAGCGACTTGCTGTCGTCGTAGAGCTGGGCCAGATCGATGTCGTTGACCGCGCCGCGCCCTTCACACCGCGCGCACATACCGCCGGTAATGCTGAAGCTGCGCCGCTCCTTGACCTGCTTGCCGCCCTTCTCCACGGTCACCGCGCCCGCGCCGCTGATCGAGGCCACATTGAACGAGAACGCCTGCGGCGACCCGATGTGCGGCTTGCCCAGGCGGCTGAACAGAATCCGCAGCATGGCATTGGCGTCGGTGGCGGTGCCGACCGTCGAGCGTGGATCACCGCCCATGCGCTGCTGATCCACGCTGATCGCGGTGGTCAGGCCCTCGAGGACATCGACCTCGGGCCGCGCCAGATTCGGCATGAATCCCTGCACGAACGCGCTGTAGGTCTCGTTGATCAGCCGCTGGGATTCCGCGGCGATGGTGTCGAACACCAGCGAGCTCTTGCCCGACCCGGACACGCCCGTGAAGACCGTGAGCCGCCGCTTGGGCAGCTCGACCGAGACGTCCTTGAGGTTGTTGACCCGCGCCCCGACCACGCGAATCAGGTCGTGGCTGTCGGCGGCGGGCAGGGCGGTCGGCGTGGACTTCGGCTTGGCCATGCGGGTCTCCATCTGTGCGGGCGGTCCGGATTTGTGCGGGCGGTCCGGTCGGGGCGGCTCGAGGCCGGATCAGGCGATCTGCTGGATGCGGACGAGGTTGCCCGCGGGGTCGCGCAGCGCGAAGTCGCGCACGCCGTAGGGCTGGTCGGTCGGTTCCTGCACGACCTCGACAATGTCATTGCCCTGCAACTTCTCGAAGGTGGCGTCGACATCCTTGGTGGCGAGCAGGATCGCGCCGTAGGTGCCCTTGGCCATCATTTCGACAATGAGCTTGCGCTCGTCCTCGGTGATGCCGGGATCCACGGCGGGCGGGGTCAGCACGATCGAGGTCCCGGGCTGATCGGCCGGGCCGACGGTCAGCCAGCGCAGCCCGTTGTATCCGACATCCTTGCGAAGTTCGAAGCCGAGCGCGTCGCGGTAGAAGGCCAGGGCGGCCTCGGCGTCATTGTGCGGGAGGAAACTCGCGTTGATGGTGATATCCATGCTGATCAGGCTAGTTGCGCGGAGCTTGCCCGGGCTTCTCGATTCCTGATCGGTCTGGTGACTTGTTTCTCCACGCACGACGGCATGCCCTCGGGCGCGTCGGCCATCTCCTGCTTGTAGGCGCTCGGCGGCATGCCGACCAGTTCGGTGAATCGGGTGCTGAAGGTGCCCAGCGAGGAACAGCCGACCGCGAAACACACCTCGGTGACGCTCAGCTCGCCGATTCGCAGCAGCGCCATGGCCCGCTCGATGCGCCGCGTCATCAGATAGGCGTACACCGATTCCCCGTACGCGGCCTTGAACTGCCTGCTCAAATGCCCCGCCGACAGGTGCGCGTCGCGCGCGAGCGCCTCCACGTCCAGCGGCTGAGCGTACTCCCGATCGATGCGATCGCGTACGCGCCGCAGCCGCTTCAGATCACTGAGGCGCTGTTCCTCGGCGGGTTTGCTGCTCACCCGACGATGGTCGCACGCTGCACCGACACCCCGGTGACGGCGTGCCCGGTGTTTTCGGGCTACCCTGCAAACGTTTTGTCAGGTAACAGTTTTGCCTTGACACAAGACATACGGGGGACCGGTTCGTCCGGAAGACCGACAGACACACCTGATGATGTGGCCGAGCGTGGCCCGAGGACTGGAATCAACTGATCGATGAAGCTCTCTGCACTACGTAACAGGACCGCCCTGCGGACCGCCGCCGTCGCCCTCACCGGCGCCCTGTCCGTGGCCCTGGCCGCGGGCTCCGGCTCGGCGGACCCGGCGGACAAGCCCTCGGCCATCAGCTCGATCCAGAAGGACGGGCGCACCTGGCATCTGAAGGTCTACTCGGCGGCCATGGGCAAGGACATCCCGGTCGACGTCCAGCGTCCGGTCGACGAATCCCAGCCCGCCCCGAACCTGTGGATGCTCAATGGCCTCGACGGCGGCGAGGGCACGGCCAGCTGGAACGCCCAGACCAATGCCCTGGGCTTCCTGGCCGACAAGCAGGTCAATGTGATCCAGCCGATCGGCGGCCGCGGCTCCTACTACACCGACTGGATCAAGGACGACCCGCAGCTCGGGCGCAACAAGTGGACGACGTTCTTCACCGAGGAACTGCCGCCGCTGCTCGACGCCGCGCTGGGCTCGACCGGTCTGAACTCGCTGGCGGGCCTGTCCACCTCCGGCACGTCGGTGCTGCAGCTGGCCGAGGCCAAGCCGGGCCTGTGGAAGTCGGTGGCCGCCTACTCCGGCTGCGCGCAGATCGCCGACCCGATGGGCAAGCAGTTCCTGAAGTTCGCCGTGGAGACCTGGGCGGGCGGCAACACCCAGAACATGTACGGCCCCGACGACAGCCCGCTGTGGGCCGCCAATGACCCGGTCATCAATGCCGAGAAGCTGCGCGGCACCCAGCTCTACATCTCCAGCGGCAGCGGCATCCCGGTGATGAAGGACGTGGAGTACTACACCAAGTCCGCGCCCGGCCCGCAGGGTGACATCAACCTGGCGCTGGGCATGATCATCGAGGGTGGTGTGGACTCGTGCACCCACAACCTCAAGGCCAAGCTGGACTCGATCGATATCCCGGCGACCTACCAGTTCGATCCGGTCGGCACCCACTACTGGCCGTACTGGGAGACCGCCCTGCACAACTCGTGGCCGATGCTGGCCTCGGGCATGGGGATCTCCGCCTGACGGACTGCTGACACGCGACAGCGCCGCATTGCCTTCGGGCGGTGCGGCGCTGTCGTTTTCGCTGCGGCGCTGTCGTTTTCAGTGCGCGGCGCGGTCCGGGATGCTGAACGGGCTGCGGGCGATGCGGCCGCCGAGGCGTTCATTGACCGCGAAGCCGTGGCGGCGACACCACTGGGCCAGGATGGGCACCGCGGAGGCATCGTCGCGGAAGGTCGGGACGAGCTGGCCGACGATGTAGAGGTGGTGGGCGTCCGCGGCGCGGCAGAGGTGTTGCAGCACGGCCGTGCCCAGGCCGGTGCCGCGCAATTCCGGATGCACGGTGATGTTGTCGAGTTTGACGGTGTCGGCGTAGATGTCGAAGACCACCTCGACCAGCGGGTCCGACCGGCGCAGGGCCTCGATGTCGAACGGGACCGGTCGCAGCACGCCGGGCAGATGGTCCGAAAGCCGTTGGCGCGCCGCCTCGTCGGGCGCGATGCGGGTGAGGTCGAGGAGTTCCTCGGTGAGGTCGGCGACCACGGCGCGATCGCCCACGGCGGCCAGCGGGCGGGCCTGTTCGGCGGCTCGGGCGAGGGCGTGCAGGCGGCGGGTCCAGGACGCGTCGGTGCCCGCGTAGCGCGGAATGAGCTCGGCGAGTGTGTCTTCCAAGCACAGGGCGGTGCCGAGACTGCGCAGGTACGCGCCGGAGAGCACACCCCAACGGTGGTCGTCGGCCCCGACACCGTGCACGGCCAGATCGCGCACCAGGGCGTCGCGGCGGGCGGTGGCGCGGGTGACCGGCGAGCGGGGCAGCCGTTGTATCCAGCTCCAGCGCTGCCAGCCGGTCAGATTGGCGCGGATGCGGGTGGTGGCGATGTCGGCGCTCGCGTCGAGATAGTTGCACAGCGCTTGCTGGCGGCGCTGTAGCAACTCACCGGCGCGATCGGGCACCGGCTGATCCGGTGGCGTCTGATCCTCGCTCATAGCGACCTAGGCTAGCGTCCAGTTAACTCCGTGCTGGTCATCGGCGCGCAGAAATTGCGCTACCAGCGGAAGTGGGCACCGGCACCGTCGGGAACGCCACCGGGTCCGGGGCCGAATCCCTGCGGAAAGAAAGTTTGCTGAGGCGGAGCCAGATCCAGATCCACCACTCGATCCAGCAGCCCGCGCTCGTAGCGGGCCGCCTGTTTGCGCGTCCATCCGGTCGAATGGCGCAGCGCGGCACGGGCTTTGCGGCGGCGGTGATAGGTGAGCAACGGGGCCAGCCCGGCCTCGGTGCCGACGGCGCGGGCCTGCGGGCGGGCGATGAGGTCGCGGAACCAGCGGCGCTCGGTGGTCAGCACCCAGGCGTAGGCGATGGCGAAGATGAGCAGATCGATGAGGATCGGCAGGTAGGTCGACAGCAGGGCCGGGCCGGGCGGGCGCGGTGCGTCGAAGAGGAAGTGCATGGTGAAGGCCAGCGCGTAGAAGAGCGCGAAAACGCCGAGCCGCCAACCCCACGACCGGTCGGTCCGGATCAAGAGCACGACGATGCCGACCCCGGCGAGCGCCGACATGGCCCAGTGCGAGGTGAGGGCGGTGATCAGGCGCAGCACCGCCACCAGCAGCACGTCCACCACCGGATCCTGCGGGGAGGAGAGCGCGGTCTGGGTGCTGTAGAGGCAGTCCTCGGCGATCTGCGCGCCCAGGCCGACCGACGCGCCGAGCAGCAGCCCGTGCATGGGCCGGGTGAGCCGGGCCCGGAACAGCAGCGCCACCACCGCGATACCGATGGCCTTGATGTACTCCTCGTCGATGGGTGCGGTGATGGCCGCGCTCCAGCTGATGGCGAACCGGTCGCCGAAGGCGTTGGTGATCGCGCGACTGAGATGGTCGTTGGCCCACATGGCCAGGCCGGTCCACACCGTGGCACCCCAGATCGCGCCCATGACCATCGGCGCGACCAGGTGACGGCGGGCCCGGAAGGGGTCCAGCGCGAACAGGATTCGACCGATGATCAGCAACGTCACTGCGGTGATGGGCAGGGCGGCCAGGGCGGGCACGCCCGCGAACCACACCTGCCCGGCGGCCTGCAGCAGGAACAGCAGGGGCCCGATCATGACGGCCAGGCAGTAGACCCAGAACAGCAGCGAGCGCGGCTGGAACCAACTCATGCCTGCACCGCCTTGCTCGAGTTCAGCACGTCCGCGATCATGCGGAACCCGGCTTCCCGGGTGGGTCCGGTGACCGTGATGGTGACCGCGACGTCGCCGCTGTTGGCCACCGCGCACACCCCGCCCGCGGTGTCGGGCAGCACGCAGGTCAGGCCGTGCCAGTCCCCCGCGTACACCTCTTGCCCGTCGAATCGCACGGTGACACCGGCGGCCTGCAGTGGGAGCAGCATTCGCGGTGCGGCCGTGGCGAAGTCGGTGATGCCGTCCACCACCGACACCGACAGCCGCTGCTCGCCGTTCTCGGATTTCAATACCGCGATGGATTCGTCGCCGGTGGCCAGCCGCCGCATTCGCTCGGGCACCTGGAAGGTCACGGCATTGGCCGGGTCCGGCCCGCCGTGCACGGCCCCGATCCCGGTGGCGGTCAGCGTGATGCTGGTGCCCGCCGCCACCTCGGTCTCCCTGGTCGGCACCGCGGCCGACAGCAGCGGCGGCACGATCAGGGCGACGCTCAGCGCACCCACCGCCGCGATCGCGGGCCCTACCGAATACACAAGGCGCACCATGGTTTCCACCCTCTCGGCTCCCTGACCCAACGTCCGGGGACGCGGCGGCGTTCCGGACGCCCGAATCAGAGCCCGGGCACCGCCCGCCTGACGCTTGCCGCGAGTTAACCACACCGGCCGGGAGGAGGCGGTCCGCAGCGCCGTGGCGGTGCCGGGGTGTGACCGGTGGTTACGAGGTTCTGGCGATGACGGCGTCGGCGATGCTGCGCAGTCCGGCGACCGCGTCGGGTGGGAAGGGGGCGCGGGCCAGGGTGCGCTGGACCTGGAGCCAGCGGTCGCGGATCATGCGTTCGACCTCGGGACGGGCGGTGGCGGAGAGGATTTCGCGGCAGCGCGCCGCGCCGCGGGCGTCGAGGCGGGGGTTGCCGACGAGGGTGTCGAGTTGGGCGCGGTGTTCGGGGTCGGCGTCGCGCAGGGCCAGGGCGAGCAGGACCGTGTGTTTGCCCTCGCGCAGGTCGTCGAGGGTGGATTTGCCGGTGCGGGTGGGGTCGCCGAACACGCCGAGCAGGTCGTCCTGGAGTTGGAAGGCCTCGCCGAGGGGCACGCCGTAGCCGGACAGGGCCGCGAGCACCTCGGGGCCCGCGCCCGCCAGGGCCGCGCCGAGTTGCAGCGGGCGCTGCACGGTGTAGGCGGCGGTCTTGTAGCGGATGATCTCGAGGGCCTGGTCGAGGTCGCGGGTGGGGCGTCCGGTGGTGAGCAGGTCCAGGTACTGGCCGTAGTTCACCTCGGTGCGCATGGCGTCGAGAATCGGTGCGGCGGCGGCGTTCTGGGTCGGGGTCAGGCCCGCGGTGTGCAGCAGTTCCTGGGACCAGACCAGCCCGAAGTCACCGATCAGCAGGGCCGCGTGGGTGCCGAAGCGGGCGGCGGCACAGCGGTCGTGGAGGGTGCGTTTGCGGTCGGCGACCGCGCGGTGCACGGTGGGCCGATCGCGGCGGGTGTCGCTGTCGTCGATGATGTCGTCGTGGATGAGCACCGCGGCGTGGAACAGCTCCACCGCGGCGGCCACCCGCACCACCGGGTCGGGCAGCTCCGCGCCGCCACCGGCGTACCAGCCGAGCACGCAGAACAGCGGGCGAATGCGTTTGCCGCCCGCGAACAGGAACGAGCGCACCGCGTCGACCACGTCGGCGGGCAGTCCGGCCGCGGCGGCGGATTCGGCCTTGTGGCCGAGGAATTCGTAGAGGGCGGCTTCCACTCGCACCCGTATGGCGGTGCGGTCCATCGGTGTCACGTCGATCGTGGGGGTACTCATGGGGTGTCCTCCGATCCGGTGTTCTCTGCGGTGGTCTGCGCCCGCGCCAGTGCGGCGGCCTCCTCCAGCAGCGCCTCGACGATCTGGTGTTCGGCGACGGTGCGCACCACCTGTCCCCGAACGAAGATCTGCCCCTTGCCCTTTCCGGAGGAGACGCCGAGATCGGCTTCGCGGGCCTCGCCGGGCCCGTTCACCACGCAGCCCATGACGGCGACCCGCAGCGGATGCGGGAAGCCCTCGAAGGCGGCCTCGACCCGCTGGGCCAGCCGGTGGATGTCGACCTGCACCCGCCCGCATCCCGGGCAGGAGACGATCTCGAGCTGGCGGGGTCGCAGGCCCAGCGATTGCAGAATGTGGTTGGCCGCCTTGACCTGTTCCACCGGCGGCGCGGAGATGGAGACGCGGATGGTGTCGCCGATGCCCTCGTCGAGCAGGATGCCGAAGGCGACCGCGGATTTGATCGTGCCCTGCACGAGCGGCCCGGCCTCGGTGACCCCGAGGTGGATCGGATAGTCGCAGCGCCGGGCCAGCAGCCGGTTGGCGGCGATCATGGTGCGCGGATCATGGTGTTTCACCGCGATTTTCAGATCGCGGAACCCGTGTTCCTCGAACAGCGCCGCCTCGTGCAACGCCGAGTCGACCAGGGCCGCGGCGGTGGCGGCCCCGTGTTTGCTGAGCATGCGCGGGTCCAGCGAGCCCGCATTGACCCCGACCCGGATCGGAATCCCGGCGGCCGCGGCGGCCTTGGCGATCTCGCCGACGCGGTCGTCGAATTGTTTGATATTGCCGGGGTTCACGCGCACGGCCGCGCATCCGGCGTCGATGGCGGCGAAGACGTAGCGGGGTTGGAAGTGGATGTCGGCGATGATGGGCAGCGGCGATCGGCGCACCAGCGCGGGCAGGGCGGCGGCGTCCTCGGGTGTGGGCACCGCGACGCGCACGATATCGCATCCGGCCGCGGTGACTTCCGCGATCTGGCGCAGGGTGGCGTCGATATCGCGGGTGGGCGTGGTGGTCATGGTCTGTACGGAGATCGGCGCGCCGCCGCCGACGGGTACGCGGCCGATCCGAATGCGGCGGCTGCGGTGGCGAATTCGTGAGGGTGGCTCGATCTCGAGCCGGGTGGTGGTCATGAGTGAACCCCAAACGCATTGACGGGCAAGCATTTTCGACAGGGTCGAGAAAGAGCGAAAAGATCCACGCCGCCCGACGACCGGAGGACCGGTCGCAAGAGGGATCGAGAGTTCTTGCGCGACAGGTGAATACGGGCGGCAACTCTATGCGGCACCGATCGGGCTCGCGTGATACCGAGCACTGCGGGTGCGCTGATGTAGTCGAATTGTACCGTTCAGCCGTCGGAGTTCGTGAGCTGTTCGGCGAGCTCCCGCAGGACCGCGCGCGCCGGTGCGGCCACTTGCATATCGTCCACGGCCCGCAGCGCGTGCGCGCGGCGCTCGGTGATCATGCGCTCGATCTCCGCGCGCGCACCGACTTCGGTCATGATGTCGCGGCACAGGGTCGCGCCGCTCAGGTCCAGGCCCGGATTGCCCAGCAGCGCACGCAATTCGACGGCGGTCGCGCCGACCGCGCGGTCGAGGGCGGAGGCCACCAGGGCGGTGTGCTTACCGGCGCGCAGATCCTCGAGTCGGCTGCCGACCCCGGCGCGATCGCCGTAGACCCGGTGCAGATCCTCGGCCAGGTGCACGGCCTCGCCGAGCGCACGGGCGTAAACCGACAGTGCGGCAAGGGTATTCTCGTCGGTCCCGGCCAGCCGCGCGCCCAGTTGCAGCGGCCGTTCACAGGTGTAGCCGACGGTCTTGTAGCGGATGATCTCGAGCGCGCGCTCGAGGTCGGCGGCCGGTTCACCGGCCGCGCGCAGGTCCAGATAGTGGCCGTAGATGACCTCGCCGCGCATGGCCGACAGGGCCGCACAGGCCGCCGTGCGCTGGCGGGCGCTCAGGTGCGCGGAGAACAGCAGCTCGTCCGACCAGACCAGGGCCAGATCACCCACGAGCACGGCGGCGTGGCGCCCGCGGCGGTCCCGGTCGGGCTGGTGCGCGAAGCGCGCCGCCATGGCGCACGCCAGGGTCGGGAATCCGCGTCGGGTGAGCCGCCGTTCGATGACATCGCGGTGAATGAGCACCGCGGCGTGTTGCAGTTCCAGGGCCGCGGCCACGCGGATCACGGCCAGCGGCAGCCGTTCGCTGCCGCCCGCGGCAAACCAGCCCAGCACGCACAGCAGGGGCCGGATGCGTTTGCCGCCGCCGAAGACGAACGAGTGCAGGGCATCGACCAGATCGGCCGGTAATCGTTCCCGATCGCCGCGACGCGCCTTGTCGGCCAGGAAGCCCTCGAGCACGGCGTCCACCCGCTCCCGCACCCCGGCCAGCTCCCCAGGGACGGTCCATTCCGCGCACGCGATCTCGGCCATCTCTTTCGCCTTTCGCTGCAACAGATCTCGCCGATCGAAGCGTTACGCCACTGCTGTTGTACGCCACCGCGTTTCGACACTGCTGCGACGGCCTACGCCGTAGATCCCCAGCGCGCAGTGGATCCCGTTAGTCCTCAGCCAATGAGTAAAAAGCAACCTGAACCGAGAAAAGTGTAATACGGATGATCGCCGACGGTAAAGCGTTACCTCTCAGCATCTCTGCGCATCAGGTGTCGAAAAAGGGACCAAGGCCGCCGCGCGCGAGCATGATCCTCGCACCCGACGGCCTCGGTGGCCCGATTGCCGAAATCCGCTGTCCCCCAACAGAGATCCGGCACGCACCTACAGCAGCTCGGCCAGCCCCTTCAGCGGTCCGGGCAGCCCGGCCACATGCTTCTTGATGCCCGCGGCGACCGGGTGCGGCGTCTCGGCGCGCAGCCGGTCCAGCTCGGCCTGCATGGTCTCCACGGTGCTGGTGTAGTAGCCGTCCACCAGGTCGGCGTCCTCCGGGTCGCCCGGCTGGGTCGACCAGTCCAGGGCCGGAAGGAAGCTGACGGTCACCGAGGCGGGCAACGGGATCTGCGG
Source organism: Nocardia sp. CDC160 (assembly GCF_035818795.1). Taxonomy (NCBI): domain Bacteria; kingdom Bacillati; phylum Actinomycetota; class Actinomycetes; order Mycobacteriales; family Nocardiaceae; genus Nocardia; species Nocardia sp. CDC160. The sequence goes on from NZ_JAYKYT010000005.1 coordinate 725,015, forward strand.
CAGGATCGGCGCGATGCCGAAGGGCAGACCCACGGTGTACGGAAACACCTTGGCGCGCACCAGCTTGTCCAGTTGCAGCAGGCGCGCGGTGCGCTCACCGCGGCTGAGCACGAAGATCGAGTCGTGGCCGCCATTGGCCACCGCCGGAATCACCGGAACCCCCAGTTCCAGGGCCAGGCGGATGAAGCCCTTGCGGTCGGCGAAGTCGATCTTGCCGCGATCGGTCCACGGGCGGCACGCCTCCCAGTCGCCGCCGGGGTAGACCATGACCGCGCCGCCGTCCTTGAGCCCCTTGGCCGCGGCCTCGCGCGAGGCCGGAATGACGCCGAACTGGCGCAGGCTCTCGCCGAGAATCGGTGCGCGCAAAAGGATGTCGTGCGCGACGCCGTAGCTCGGTTCGCCGGGGCGGCGGTCCATCATGGCCATGAAGGTGATCCACACCTCCGGGGCCCAGTAGATGGAGGAGTGATTGCCGATCACCAGGGCCGGTCCGGTCGCGGGCAGATTCTCCACGCCGGTGACGGTGGGGGTGAAGTAGTCGGTGTAGGCGCGCGCCAGCGGCAGCAGCGGGTGGTTCGGGTCGGGCATTGCCGTCTTTTCGGTATCGGTCATGAGCCATTCCTGTCGATTGCTTTGCCGGGGACGGGCGGCACGCAACGACACCTCACGACGAATCAACGTCGGGCCGAATTGAATTGCCCCCGGGTCACATCCCCATTGATAGCTCCGACGGCCGCGCATGCGCGGTCCGGTTCAGCGTACGGACGTCGCTGCGTTGCGACAGATGCCCGTCACCGTCCTCCTGCACCATCGACGGTACCAACCCCAAGCGCTTGCTTGGTAGAGAGTGTGCGGAATCCAACATTCGTCCCACTACTCCGGTGCGACGCGCGGACAGCGCCCTAGGATGGCCGATTCCCTTGCCCGCAGGCGAGATCGGATCGACCATGGCGGGATGCCGATACTGCTGGCGGATCCGGTTCCGGACTACAGCCATACCTCGATCTGGGTGGGCACGGCCATCCTGCTGATCGCCCTGGCGGCCCTGCTGGTGTTCATCCTGCGGCGGCGCTAGCCCGTGCCGTCGACAGCGGACGTCGCGGCGACGGGCGCCGCGCAATCCCGGGCCCGAGACATACCGTGCGGCATAATTGTTGCCCGTAATCAGCCAGCGCTGTCTCGGTGAGTTTGCATCACGATCCTCCCGCTCCTCCATGGTCACAGTGGCGAAGGGAATGCGTGTGCGCGACAACGGGTTCGACGACATCTTCAATCGCAGGACCGTGCTCGGACTGGGCCTGGCGGCCCTGGCGGCCGCCGCCGTGCCGGGTTGCTCGAAGTCCTCGTCCTCCGGCGGCAATTCCGCCACGACGGCAGATCCCGACGATCCCAAGGCCATTGCCGCCGACGCCTACATCTTCGGCTACCCGCTGGTCCTGATGGACGTCACCCGGGTCGCGGCGGGCGGATCGAATCGCTTCACACACGCCCAGAACCTGCCCACCAGCGGCGATCGCTCGGTCGTGCGAATGAACCTGGACACGCTCTATTCCAGCGCGTGGCTCGACCTCGGGCCCGAGCCGATGGTGTTGCAGGTGCCAGCCATGCCGGGCGGTCGGTACTGGCTCATGCAGGTCATGGATGCCTGGTCGAATACCGCGCACGACCCGAGCAGCACCAATCCCCAACTGGCCGAGCATCGGTCGGGGCCGCCGTTCACCTACGTCCTCACCGGCCCGGGCTGGACCGGAACGCTGCCCGACGACCTCACCCACCTGCCCATGCCGACGCCGACCGCCTGGCTCATCGGACGCATCCAGGTCAATGGCGAGGACGACCTACCCGCGGTGCATCTGCTGCAGCAGCAACTGAAGCTGATGCCGTTGAGCGCCTGGATCGCTGGCACACCCGTCAACCAGGACAGCCTGCCGCGGCCGCAGGGCGATCCGCCGCCCGAGCAGGTGGCGGCCATGGACGCCAAGACCTTCTTCGATCGGATGTGCGCGGTGCTGGCCGTGAATCCGGCCGCGCCCGCGGACAATCCGATGCTGACCCGCATCGCCACGCTCGGCATCACCCCGGGCGGGAATGTCGACACCCAGCCCGCCGACCTACTGGCCGCGGCGGTCAAGGACGCCCAGCACCGGATCGTCACCTACAAGGATCCCGAGGCCAAGGACGTCAACGGCTGGAAGTTCGCCACCAATCTCGGCAGCTACGGCATCGACTACCTGCTGCGGGCCAATGTGGCGACCACCGCGCTGGGCGCGACCCTGGCCCGGGACGCCCTGTACCCCACCATTGCCGAGGACGCGACCGAGAACGGCAATCCGCGTCGGTTTCGCTTGAAGTTTCCGGCCGGGCAACTGCCGCCCGCCGAGGCGTTCTGGTCGCTGACCGCCTACACCGCCGACAGCTACCTGGTCGAGAACGACGCCGACATCTACTCGGTCGGCCACGCGGTGCCGGTGGTGCCCGGGCCCGACGGCTCGGTCGAGCTCGCCATTCAGCACGACGACCCGGGACCGGCTGTGCCCAAAGGCAATTGGCTGCCGATCCCGGACGCCGGTCGGTTCTCGCTCACCCTGCGGCTCTACGCCCCGACCCAGGAGGCCCTCGACGGCACCTGGCGGCCGCCGGGGCTGACCACGGTCCCCGCGAGCTGACCCGAATGCTCGAAGGCCCCGAGAGGCATGGCTTCTCGGGGCCTTCTTCTGCACACTTGGACATACCGAACTTTCATGTCTTAATGCGCATATCGGCGTAAAGGTATGTCAAGCATTCGATCGTCGGCTGAACAGCATGCCCGCGGCCAGGTATCCCGCCAGGGCGATGCCGACACACCAGGCCAGCGCGGTCGGCGCGGAGTCACCCACCGGGGTGTCCATGAGCAGGCCGCGGACCGTCTCGGCGATCGAGGTGACCGGTTGATGCTGGGCGAAACCGCGCATCCAACTCGGGAGCGTGTGCACGGGGACGAAGGCGCTGCTGACGTAGGGCAGGAACATGAAGAAGAACATGAACCCGTTGGCCGCTTCGGGATTCGCGACCAGCGCGCCCGCCGCCGCGGCCAGCCACGACAGGGCGAGGACGAACAGTGCGATCACACCCGCCGCCGCGAGCCAGCGCAGCGGATCGGCGGTCGGTCGGAACCCGATGGCCACCGCGACCGCGATCACCAGACCGGTGGTGATCAGATTGCGCAGCACGCTCTCGATCACGTGCCCGGTGAGCACCGCGGTCCGCGAGACCGCCATGGCGCGAAAGCGGTCGACAATGCCGGTGTGCATATCGGAGGCCACCGTGACCGCGGTGCCGCCGGAGCCGAAACCCGCGCACAGCAGCAGGATTCCGGGCACCACGTAGTCGATGAAGGACCCGCCCACGTTCATCGCGCCCCCGAAGACGTAGACGAACATGAGCAGAATGGACACCGGGACGGCGAAGGTCATGATCATGGTGTCCGGGCTGCGCAGGGTGTGGCGCAGATTGCGGCCGACCATGGACACCGAATCCTGAGCGGCATGGGTGAGAGTGCTCATCGCGCGGCCTCTTTCGCGGTAGCGCCGGTCAGGGCGAAGAAGACATCGTCGAGATCCGGTGTGTGAATGGACAATTGGTCGATGGTCACGGCGTGGTCGTCGAAATGGTCGAGCAGCTTGCGCAGGTCGCCGACACTGCCGTCCGAGGGCACCTGCAGGGCCAGTTGCTCGGTATCCACCTCGGCCACCGGGACCGCCCGCGCGGCGGCCGCCAGACCGTCCTCGTCGGCGAAACCGATGCGGATGTGGCCGCCCGGCACCAGCCGTTTGAGCTCGTCCGCACTGCCCTCGGCGACAATCCGTCCGCCGTCGAGAACGGCTATGCGATCGGCCAATTGGTCGGCCTCCTCCAGGTACTGGGTGGTGAGGAAGATGGTCACGCCGTCGGCGACCAGATCCCGGATGACCCGCCAGAGCTCGCGGCGGCTGCGCGGATCGAGGCCGGTGGTGGGCTCGTCGAGGAACACGATCCGCGGCTGACCCATCAGGCTCATGGCGATGTCCAGGCGGCGACGCATGCCACCGGAGTACGCGCCCGCCCGCTTGTCCGCGGCGTCGGCGAGTTCGAACTGTTCCAGCAATCGCGCTGCGCGCCTGCTTGTTTCGGTCCGCCCCAGGTGCAGCAGGCGACCCATGAGCCGCAGATTCTCCGCGCCGGTGAGGATTTCGTCGACCGCGGCGAACTGCCCGGTGACGCCGATGAGCGCGCGCACCGCGTCCGGCTCGCGCACCGGATCGTGGCCGCCGACGCGCACCGCTCCCCCATCGGGCCGAGTCAGGGTGGTGAGGATGCGGACCATGGTGGTCTTGCCCGCGCCGTTCGGCCCGAGCAGGGAGAAGACCGTGCCCGCGGGCACGGCGGCGTCGATGCCGCGCAGCACCGGCTGGTCGCCGAAGGATTTGGTGAGCCCGGTGACCTCGATGGCGAGGCCGGGTCCGGATGTGGTCATGGGAACCCCGATTCAGAAACTGTGTATGCCATACACTCTGTTTATAGGCTACGCAGTTTCCGGGATGGCGCAAGATGGAACCCGAAACCACGACGGGAGGTCAGATGAAGCCGGAGGACGAGCCAGTCCTGCCGAAGTCGGTGAAACTGCTGTGGGATCTCGACAGCGCGGGCAGTCGCGGACCCAAACGCGGGCTGAGCCTGGAACAGATCCTGTCCGCCGCCACGGCCATCGCCGACGCCGAGGGCTATGCCGCGCTGTCCATGGCGCGGGTGGCCAAGGAGCTCGGCTTCACCACCATGTCGCTCTACCGGTATGTCGACAGCAAGGACACCCTGGTGGAACTGCTGCACGACAGCATCTTCGACGGGCCGCCGGAACTACCCCGCGGCGACTGGCGCGCCGCGCTCGAGGCCTGGGCGTGGGCCGAGTTTCACGCCATCCGCTCCCACGACTGGTGGCTGGACATCCCCATGACCGGACCGCCCCTGGGCCCCAAGAACATGATGTGGCTCGAGGCGGGCATGGCCGCGCTGTCCACGGTGCCGATCCCGGAAGCTCTCAAACTCCAACTGCTGGTGAATCTTTCCATCTACGTGATCGGCCGCACTCGCTTCCTGCGCGACAGCCTCAAGCAGGCCAAGCAGGACGCGGACTACACCGGCATCCTCACCGCGGTGCTGGATCCCGAGCGCTTCCCGGCGGTGACCCACGCTCTGACCAATCGCGCCTTCGACGACGACGATATGCATTGGGAGGAAGCCGATTTCACCTTCGCCCTGGCCCGGCTACTGGACGGTTATCAGGTCTTCATCGACGCCCGCTCCGGCGGCTGAACCCGTCTCGGCAATCACGCTGGCCGGTAACGGAATCGGTCTCGGGATCAACCCTGCGTAAACACTGCGAAACACCACGCCGTTCGCCTTGACCTGCGATGTCGGGGCGCGCCACCATGGGCTCAGGGCCACCCGATCGGGCGCCGAAGAGACGGCGAAGTCGGTTTTCGCAACTCCGTGGCGTACGAAAGCTGGTGCGGTGGCCGCTTTTTCATCGAGGAGTTTGGCCATGGCCGTCGTCGTTCGCTCCGGCCTCGCCGCCGGGGCCATGGTGTTGCTGCTGGGTGTGATGACGGTGGCGTTCGTCTACGGCGCGGTACCGGTCGGTGTCGGCACCGCCGGACCCGAGTCCCGACCGGCGAACGTCAAGGCCCCGACCAGTATCGCGGCCAGCCCGAAGAGCAGCGATACGCAGGCCACCAACCCGCTCCAGCCGCCCGCCGCGTACGCGATCCCCGCGCCGCTGCCGATCACCGCGCTGCCCAGGTAGTACGCGAACATGTAGAGAGACGATGCCGCGCCGCGGTTTTCGGCCAGGGTGCCGACCCAGGCGCTGGCCACCGTGTGCGCGCCGAAGAACCCGGTGGTGAACAGCAGCACGCCGATCAGCACCGTGCTCAGATGATCCGGGATGGTGACGAGCACGCCGAGTGCCATGAGCGCGAGCGCGGCGATCAGGATGCGGTGGTGCCCCCGCCGGTCGGCGAGGCGGCCCGCGTAGGCGGAGGCCACCGTGCCCGCGAGGTAGAGCACGAACACCGATCCGGCCACGGCGGCGGGCAAGTCGAAGGGGCGGTGGGTGAGTCGGTAGCCCAGATAGTTGTAGAGCGAGACGAAACTGCCCATCAGCAGGAAAGCCAGGCCGAACAGCGAGAGCAGTCCGCGATGGCGCAGCTGACGGCCCAGGTCGCCGAGGAGCGTGCCGAATCCGGCCGGGCGCGCGGTGAATCCCCGCGACGGCGGCAGGGCCCGCGCGAACCACACCGTGCACAGCATGGCCGCCACCGACACCGCCAATTCGGCCCAGCGCCAAGAGGTCACGCCCAGGGCGAGGGAGGGAATCAACCGACCCGCCAGTCCGCCGATGGTGGTTCCGGCGATATAGACGCCCATGGCCGCGCCCAGCCCCGCCGACCCGATCTCCTCGGCCAGATACGCCATGGCCACCGCCGGGACACCGGCCAGCGCGACGCCCTGCACGGCCCGCAGCGCCAGCAGGATGTTCAAGGTCGGGGCCAAGGGCAGCAGCAGGCCCAGGACCGAAGCCAGGACGGCCGAGCCGATCATGACCCTGGTTCGACCGATTCGGGCCGACAGCACACCGGCCGGGATGATGGCCAGCGCGAGCAAACCCGTGGTCAGCGAGACGGCCAGGGCGGCGTGCGCGGGCGGGACGTCGAAGGCGGCGGACAGGCTCGGCAGTAGCGACTGAGTGCTGTACATGGCCGCGAAGGTGGTGAGTCCGGCCGCGAAAAGGGCCAGGGTGACGCGCTTTTCGTGAGTGGCGGCCGGTCGGTCGAGGGCGGTACGTCCCTGAACGCTGGTCATCGGATCCTCTCTCGAACAACGCGGTATGCGCATTCCAGAGTGCGACGCTGGCCTTTAGAACGAAAATGCATGATGATCGATCTGCTCATGCGTCAGCCACATAAAGACAGGAGGCGGGGTGCTCGGCGCGGATCTGGAGTGGTTCACGACACTCGCGGAAACGGAGAATGTCAGCGTCGCCGCCGCCCGGCTGCATCTGGCCCAGCCCACCCTCTCGCGCATGCTCGCCCGGTTGGAGCAGCGACTCGGGGTGCCGCTGTTCGACCGGCACGGCAAGCGGATTCGGCTCAACGATTACGGCCGTCTCTACTACGAGCACGCCCGCCGCGCGCGGGCCGAACTGCACGCGGGTGAGCAGGCCGTCGCCGATCGCGTCAATCCGGCCAAGGGTGTGGTGCGGCTATCGTTCCTGCACTCCTTCGGCGGCGGGCTGGTGCCGCAGCTGATCGGTGAGTTCCGCAGGGGTTCGGGTCGCATCGATTTCACGTTGTTCCAGGGCGCGGCCGAGGTCATCACCCGACAGGTGCTCGACGGCGAGGCCGATCTGGCCTTGGTCTCACCGCGCCCGGGTGAACCGGGTATCGGTTGGCGCACCCTGTTGAATCAGCCTGTGGTGCTGGCGGTTCCGGCCGATCACCGGCTGGCGGGCCAGCGGCAGATTCGGCTGGCCGAGCTCGCCGACGCCGAATTCATAGCCATGCACCCGGGTTTCGGCATGCGCCGGATCTTCGACGAGCTGTGCGCGGCCGCCGGGATGCAACCGCGCATCGCCTTCGAAACCAGCGACCTGGTGACGGTCTGCGGATTGGTGGCGGCCGGGCTCGGCATCGGGGTGGTGCCGCTGGAGGAATCCATGCCGCCGGGCATTGCCGTCGTGCCGCTCTCGGACGCGGAGGCCTCCCGCGATGTCGGTCTGATCTGGTCGGCCACGGCCACGCCGCCCGAAGCCGTTCGGCGGTTTCGGGATTTCGCCATCGAATGGGCGGCCCGCCGTCATGCCTGGTGAGGACAAATCCGACACGCTGTTACGGTGACTGACAGGTAACCGACCCATTGCCGACCCAGGGAGTCGTCCGGTGCAGCGCTGTCGTCCGGTCCTCGGCACGGCCGCCGCGGCCCTGGCCGCCGCGGTCGCCTGCCTCGCGCTCATCGTGCCGGTCGACACCGGTTGCGCCGACACGGCGTCGTCGGCGCTGCAGATGACACTGCTGACCATCACCGTGCCCCGGGCCACCGCGGCGGGGGCGGTGGTCGCGGTGCTGGTCGCGGTGGTGGTCGCCATGTTCGGCGCGCGGACGGCCTGGGCCACCGCGACCGTCGCGGCATTGATCCTGGCCACCGACCATTTACTGGTGACGGGCGCGTCCGCGAGCCTGGCCACCGCCAACTTCGTCGACTCGCTCGCGGCGGGCATGCTGCTGGGCGCGGTCGGGGCGGTGGCGCTCGAAAACCGGCCACCGGCAATCGGATACCTGCTCGGCGCGCTGACCGGCATCCTGGTCGGCGACCACCTCGAGAACGCGACCGAGATCGGCAGCCGCTCCCTCCTCGAGCGCGCCTACGTGGACCTGCCGCCGAGCTGGCTGACCATACCCACGGCGGTCTTGCTGGCCGTTTGCTTCCTGGTGTGGCAGCGGCCGGGTACGGCGGCCTATCCCACCACGTTGAATCTGCCGTTCGGGCCGGTGCTGGGTGCGGCCGTGTTGATCACGACGATCACCGTCGCGGCCGAACGGTTCGCGGACACGGGGGCGAACCCGGCGGCTATGGCGGTCGGCGTGTTGGTCACGCTCGCGGCGGCGCTCGTCGCCGTGCTGCTGCTGCCCGGGCGCGACGGGACGCTCACCCTGCTCATGGTGGCGCTGGCGGCCGGTGGCAGCGCGATTACCTATGGGGCACGCCAACATTGGCAGGTCGCGCCGATGCTGATCGTCATGACGGCGTGCTTCGTCCTCGGCCGGGTCCGACCCGCGCCGCTCGCGGCGGCCACCGCGATCCTGGCGCTCGGGGTCTTCGACATGCTCACCTCGACCGCCGAGCAATCGGATTGGCTGCTCTCGCTCATCGGCTCCTGCGCGGTATCCGGAATCGCCGGATACGGTTTCGGCGCGGTGGCCACCCGCACCGCCGCCGGAACCGTGCTGCCCCTCGGTCTGCTGCTGATTCCCTCCGCCGTCCTCACCCTGGAGTTCCGCGGCTGCGGGCCGACACCGTGGCATCACCACGACAATGTCCTCGGCGATCGACCGGCGTGGTTCGCGCTCGGGCTCGGATTCGGCTGTCTGCTCGGCATTCTCGCGCTGCGCCGATGGCGGCCCGGATACGAGGAAGGGGACCCCGGATACGAGGACGGGGCCTAGGACAGCCGGTAGAGCCAGATCCGGGGGTCGGCGGGCTCGCCCGCGGCGGTCCAGGCGTAGGAGTGGGCGATGCCGTCGGCGTGGTAGGCGTGCAGGTACTCGCGCAGGTCGGTGCGCTTGGTGTGGCCGGAGACGATGCCGCGCAGGACGATCGCGGTCAGGTCGTAGGCCTCAACGATATTGGCGGTGGCCGACTTGCCGGTGGCGGCGCGGTAATCGGTGAGCAGGCGGTCGGTCGCGGGGCCGCAGCCGCAGGTCACCACGGTTCCTGCGGCCAGCGCTCCGGCGGTGTCGCGGAACAGCGGGTCGAAGCTGCCGTCGCCGAGCACGAAAGTCGCTGTGACACCGGCGCTTCGGAGCTTGGAGAGCAGGGCGGCCGCGTCTCTGGGATAGCCCGCGTAGAACACCGCGTCCGGACGCGCGGCGGCGACGGTCGCGATCGCGTCGGTGAGATCGCCGCCCATATCGATGCTGAGCTTGCATTCCGGTACCGCGGCCGCGCCCAGACCGTCGATGACCGCGGTCGACAGCGGTCCCTCGTAACCACCGCCGGTGTCGCGCAGCGCGCAGACGCGGGAGAAGGCCGCGGTGGTCGCCAGATAGCGGCCCAGGGCCGGGCCCTGCACATTGTCATTGGCCAGGCCGCGGAAGAAGCCCGACCAACCCGACTGCGCCAGTACCGGGTTCGTCGCCACGGGGCTCAGGAACGGCAGGCCGGAGTCCTCCAGGGTTTGGCCCGCGCCCATCACCTCCGGGGACATGGCCGGTCCGATGACGGCCACGATCGACTTGTCGGCGGCAATGCGCTGGGCGGTTTGGGCGGCCTTGGCCTGATCGCCACCGGTGTCGAACTCCTTGATCGTCACGGGACAGACCTGGTTGCCGCCCTGGACGAATTGCGAGACGGCCAGCCGCACCGCGCCGAGCAGGCTCTCGCCCAGGTCGGAGTTCTTGCCCGACAAGGGAAGTGCCGCCGCTATCGAGACGGGAGCGCACGGCAGGCGGCCGTCATTGGCGGGGTCCTCCACCGAGGTGGGTGCGGGGGTGCGCCTGCCTTGCGCGTCGATCTGGAGGAAGGGGCCGAAACCGGGATAGACACCGGCCTGCGGACCCTCGACCACGACCGCCGGGCCGGAGGGGTTGGCCGGTCCGTGATCCTTTGTAGCCCAGAGGATTCCGACCGCGGCCGTCACCACCGCCGCCAGTGCCGCCGCACCCGCGGCCACCCAGCGGGCGCGTTTCGGTTTCGACGGCGAATTCGCCGGGAGCGACGTGGTATCCGAGACGGTCGGACCTTCCGACGCCGGGAGGGTCGCGAGGGCCGACGTGGCACCGGCGCGCCCGCCGATCACGTCTCCAGCGGAAGTCACTGCACGCGCCGCGTCGCTCACCTCCGGAATCGGCGTCACTGTGGATTCGGAGACCGCCAACAGTGCCTGCGCGGCAGCGTCGGCGAAGGCTCGGCAGGATTCGAATCGGTCCTCGGGTCGTTTGGCCAGGCCGCGCGCCAGCACGGCGTCGAGTGCGGCGGGCAGCTCGGGTCGACGGTCGCTCACCTTCGGCACCGGATGCTGGAGGTGTCCGGCGACGACCGCCGCGACCGTGTCGGCCTGGAACGGCGTCGAGCCGGTCAGGAGCCGAAACAGCGTGCACGCCAGCGAATACTGGTCCGAGCGGTAATCGGGCGCGGCACCGGAGAGCTGTTCCGGCGAGGCGTAGGTGATGGTCGCGGCCAGCACACCGGATCGGGTGATCTGCGCCGAATCGTCGCGCAGGCGGCCGATACCGAAGTCGGTCAACAGGATTCGGCGTTCCTGGCCCAGGAGCGGGCGGGTCAGCAGGATGTTCGCGGGCTTCACATCCCGGTGGATCACCCCGCGCACATGCGCGTAGTCCAGGGCCTTGGCCGTCTCGGCAATGATGTGCACCGCCTCCGCGGGCGGCAGCGTGAACGGATCCAGGCTGGCGGCGTCACCGCCGTCCACGTACTGCATGGCGATCCACAGTCGCCCGTCCGCCACACCGCGGTCGTGCACGGTCACGATATTCGGGTGATCCAGCCGCGCGATCAGCTCGGCCTCACGCTCGAAGCGGGCGCGGGTCTCCGGCTGCGAGGCCAACTCCCGAGCCAGCAGCTTGATCGCGATCAAACGCGGCAGACGCGGGTGCCGGGCCAGGAAGACCTCCCCCATCCCGCCTCCGCCGAGCCGTCGCTCGATCAGAAATCCCGCGAATTCCTCGCCCGCACGCACCATTCGGCCCCTCGCACACAAAAACCCTTCGCACCCTATCGTTTCCGACGCGCATCCCGCTCTCCCCACACGGCGAGATACCCGAACCGGGGATGTCCTCGAAGTAACGAACAACTAGCCGACGCATGACTTTCCCGCCGCCGCGACGCCGCGGTCATCGCAGGATAGGCTGTAACTGAACGGTTTCCAGCTCGGTGATCGTTTGTCAGCACCGGGGAGCCCGAGCGCATGGATCGCCGCAATACAGGCATCAGCCGCCGCCGACTCCTGGCGGCCGGTACCACCGTCGCCGTCACCGCCCTCACCCAGCCCACCCAGGCCCAGACCATCACGCGGAACGTGAGCCCCTATCGGGCCGGGCTCGAGGGTTGCGTCGAGCGGGCGAACCTGGCCGAACAGGCCATTGTGCGGCGGCATGTGCGCACGCTGTGGGGACAGCGCGGGAAACAGTTGGGTGCGCTGGCGTGGCCGTCGTCGCTGTTCGATCAGTCGCTGGTGAAGTGGTGCTACTGGTGGCAGGCCCACCTGCTGGACTGTGCGGTGGATGCCGCTCATCGGGACCGCACACCCGAACGCCTCGATCGGGTCGTCGCCCTCGCCCGGGGGATTCGGGCCCGCAATCTCACCGGCTGGACCAATCGCTACTACGACGACATGGCCTGGCTCGCCCTCGCTCTCGAACGTGCCGACCGCCTGCTCGGCCTCCGCTTCGGCACGGCCCTCGACGATCTGCGTTCGGCGCTGCTGTCCGGCTGGAGTCCGGAGTTCGGCGCGGTGCCCTGGCGAACCGGCGACCACTACTACAACACCCCTGCCATCGGCCCGACCGGAATCGCTCTGGCGCGCCTGGGCGATCTCGACCATGCCCGCCGACTCGCCGACTTCCTGCACACCCGCCTGCGTGACCCCGACACCGATCTGACCCTCGACGGCGTCCACGAACCCGGCGGCGAGGTGAACACCACCGTCCTCACCTACTGTCAGGGCGTCGCGATCGGCTTGGAAACCGAATTGGCCCTCCGCACCGGCGATTCCACCCACCGCGACCGCGCGACGGCCCTCATCGCCGCCACCGAGACCCACCTCGCCCGCGCCGGGGTGATCGCCGGTTCCGCCGACGACGACTCCGGCCTGTTCATGGGCATCCTCGCCCGCTACCTCGCCGAAGCCGCACTGTCCCTGGACAATTCGACGGCCGCCAGCCTCGTCCACACCTCCGCCCGCGCCGCCTGGACCAACCGCGCCGAGTCCAATGGCCTACCGCTGTTCGGCATGTCCTGGTCCCGCCCCATCGGACTCCCCCACCACCCCCAGGTCTTCACCCAACTCACCACCCCCACCCTCGCCGACAACCTCAGCCCCGACCTTTCGGTCCAACTCAGCGCCTGGCTACTCCTGGAAGCCGATCACCGGCTCACCGTGGCGGGCCGATGATCGGGTACTTCCGACGGGCGAACCGGGATTCAGATCTGGCAGGTCGGGCCGGGGTGGAGGAGCCAGCAGATGATGGAACCCGGTCCGGCGGAACCGGAGTCGGCCGAGCCGGTGGTCCCGGTACCGATCGGGGAGGCGGCCTGCGGTGCCGAGTTCGTCTCCGGGGACGCGGAGGCGGTCGCGGCGGTGGCGAAGAGGGACGCACTGATCGCGGCGGTGGCGAAGACCGCGCGCATTGGGGTGATAGTGAGGTTCACGCCAACGAATCTAGGGACGACACCTACCGGGCAATATCCGACGAATGCCCTAATTCCGAACCTTGCACAACGAAAACACCCGGGCAACAGGGGAATCCGTTGCCCGGGCGTTGACAGGTGGTCGGTGCCGCTACTTCTTACGTTCGCGCTTTTCGCGGACGCGGACGTTCACGCGGACCGGGGAGCCGTCGAAGTTGAACTCCTCGCGCAGTTTTCGCTCGATGAAGCGGCGGTAGCCCGCCTCGAGGAAGCCGGTGGTGAAGAGCACGAACGTCGGGGGCCGGGTGGACGCCTGGGTGGCGAACAGGACGCGGGGGAGGCGGCCGCCGCGCATGGGGGGCGGGGTGGCGGCGATGACCTCCTTGAGCCAGTTGTTCAGGCGGCCGGTCGGGATGCGCTTGTCCCAGGACTCCAGCGCGGTTTCCATGGCCGGAACCAGCTTCTGGACGGCGCGGCCGGTCTGGGCGGAGATGTTGACGCGCTGCGCCCAGCGGACCTGGACCATTTCGCGGTCGATCTCGCGCTCGAGCATCTCGCGGCGGTCCTCGTCGACCAGATCCCACTTGTTGTAGGCGATCACCAGGGCGCGACCGGTCTCGGCGACCATGGAGATCACGCGCAGGTCCTGCTCGGTGATCGGCTGCGAGGCGTCGATGAGCATGACCGCCACCTCGGCGGCCTCGATGGCGCCCTTGGTGCGCAGCGAGGCGTAGAACTCGTGGCCCGAGGCATTGGCGACCTTGCGGCGCAGACCCGCGGTGTCCACGAAACGCCAAGGCTTGCCGCCCAATTCGACCAGCGAGTCGACCGGGTCGACGGTGGTGCCCGCGATATTGTGAACCACCGAGCGCTCCTCGCCCGCCAGGCGGTTGAGCAGCGAGGACTTACCGACATTCGGCTTACCGACCAGCGCCACACGACGCGGGCCACCGGTGAGACCCGTTCCCTCGCGGGGAGTTTCGGGCAGCACCGCCAGAATCTCGTCCAGCAGATCGCCGGTACCGCGGCCGTGCGCGGCCGAGATCATGCGCGGCTCGCCCAAACCCATGGACCACAGCTCGGCGGCGTCGGCCTCGAGCTTCTGATTGTCGACCTTGTTGGCGACCAGGATGACGGGAGTCTTGCTGCGGCGCAGCGTCTTCGCCACCGCCTCGTCGGCCGAGGTCGCGCCGACGGTGGCATCCACCACCACGACAATCGCGTCCGCGGTGCGCATGGCGACCTCGGCCTGCCGGGCCACCGACTGCTGCAGGCCCTTGGCGTCGGGCTCCCAACCGCCGGTGTCCTGCACCAGGAATCGGCGTCCGGCCCAGGTGGCCTCGTAGGAGATGCGGTCGCGGGTGACGCCCGGAATATCCTCGACCACCGCCTCGCGGCGGCCCAGAATGCGGTTCACCAGCGTGGATTTGCCGACATTCGGGCGGCCCACAATGGCGACCGTGGGCAGCGGAATGTGCTCGGCGTCCTGCTCGCCCTCGAATTCGGCGATATCCCAGTCGGATTCGTCCGACCAGATGCCGTCACCGGCGAAGGTGTCCTGCGTCACTGCGCGCCTCCCGCCGAAATCCGTTCGGCCACCACGCGATACAGCTCGTCGATGACCTCGTCCTTGTTCAGATCGCTGGTGTCCACCAGCACGGCGTCCTCGGCCGGACGCAGCGGCGACACCTTGCGGGTCGAATCCAGGGTGTCGCGGCGCTGGACATCGGCCAGCACGGCCTCGTAGTCGTCGCCGCGACCCTCGGCGATGTTCTGGGCATTGCGGCGGAACGCGCGCGCCTCGGCCGAGGCGGTGAGGTAGATCTTCACATCCGCCTCGGGCAGCACCACGGTGCCGATATCGCGGCCCTCCACCACGATTCGACCGGCGGACACGGTGATCTCACGCTGCAGGGCCACGAGCTGCTCACGCACCTCGGGCACCGCCGACACCGCCGACACGGCCTTGGTCACCGCATTGCCGCGGATCTCGTTGGACACATCCTCGCCGTCGAGCAGGATGACCTCCCGGCTCGGATCGGTGCCGATGGTCAGCGGCAGCTCCTTGACCGCCACCGCGATGGCCGCGGCATCGTCGAGGTCAACGCCGCTGCGCAGCACGCGCAGCGTCGCCACCCGGTACATCGCCCCGGTATCGAGGTAGCGGGCCTCGAGCCGGGTCGCCAGCTGGCGCGACACGCTCGACTTGCCGGTACCGGACGGGCCGTCCATGGCGACGACCAGCTGCGCCGACCCGGTCAGCGCGCCGGTCTCGATCAGACTTCCCACACCGTTCACAACGACACCGCCTCGTAGAGCTTCCCGATTTCGTCCCGGCCCAGTACACGCAGCGTGCCCGGCCGTTGATCGCCCAGTGCGACCGGTCCAATGTGGGTGCGCACCAGCGCGGTCACCGGGTGGCCGACCTCGGCCAGCAGGCGGCGCACGATGTGCTTGCGGCCCTCGTGCAGCACCACCTTCACCAGCGACCTACCCTGGCCGACCTCGAGCACCTGGAAGCGGTCCACCTTGGCGGGGCCGTCCTCGAGCTCGACGCCGTCCTTGAGCAGCTTGCCGACCTCGCGGTTCTTGACCTCGCCATTGACCGTGGCCAGGTAGGTCTTCTGCACCTCGAAGGACGGGTGCATGAGGCGGTGGGCCAGATCGCCGTCATTGGTGAGTAGCAGCAGGCCCTCGGTGTCGGCGTCGAGACGGCCGACGTGGAACAGGCGCTGCCCGGCCGCGATCCGCTCGGCGACGAGATCGCCGACGCAGGGGCGGCCCATCTCGTCGGACATGGTGGACTGCCAGCCCTTCGGCTTGTTCAGGGCCAGATACACCTGCTCGTCGCGAACGACCACGCGCACACCATCGACACGGACCACCGCGGTCTGCGGATCGATGCGCAGGCCCTGCTCGCGCACGATCTTGCCGTCGACCTCGATGCGACCGGCCTCGATCATCTCCTCGGCGGCGCGGCGCGAGGCCACACCGGCCTTGGCCAGCACCTTCTGCAGCCGCTCGCCCTCGCCCCACGGGAGCTTCTTCGGGCCGCGCTCGGCCAGATCCACGTGCTGGTGACGCGCGGGCTTGGCATTGCTGATCAGCACGGGCGCGACGATCTTGCGCTCCGGCTTGGGGGACTTCTTCTTGGCGGGAGTGTTCGGGGAGGTGTGCGGGGCCAGCGGGCTGCCGCCGCCGATGCGGCCGCGCGCGGCATTGCGGTCCTGGCCGAAACCGGAACGGTCGGAACCGAATCCGGTGCGCTGGCCGCCACGGCTGTCGCCGCGTCCGCCACGCTCGGAACCCCAATCACCGCGAGACTGGTTGCCGCGCGCGGAGTTTCCGTAGGACGAGCCACCACGCGAGGGTGCGCCACCACGGGAACCGCCACCACCCCACTGGCTTTCACCACGCGAGCCGTAGCCGTCACGCGAGCTCGACGCGCCGCGCGAACCATACGAACCGCCACGCGAAGCGCCGGGGCGGGAATCGCCGTAGCCCGACCCGCCGCGCGAGGAACCGCCGCGCGAGTCGCCGTAGCCGCCGCGGGCCGAGCCGCCGCGAGAATCGCCATACGAGCCGCCGCGGGATCCGCCGGAGCGCGAGTCGTACGAGCCGCCGCGGGAATCACCGCGGGAATTTCCGCCCCACGAGGGCGAGTCACCGCGCGAGCCGCCGCGATTCGCGGAGCCGCCGCGGGAATTGGCGGAGCCTCCGCCGTAAGAGCCGCCGCCTCGCGCGGACCGGTCGTCTCCGGTCCGGCCGCGGGCGGCGCGGGAACCGCCGGGCGGTTCGCTGCCACGTTTTCTACGATCCGGTGTGCCATCTCGGCGAGCGGGTGTATTCACGTTGTCCTATTTCATTCATCGGTACCGAGGTCGATATCGGCCTCGGCCGGTTTCTTCAGCCTGGTGTACCGGGGATCGGTGTCCAGGCTCTCATTGATCTCGTCGATCAGATCGACGCCCGGGAGCAGCGGAGCCAGCGGCGGCAGATCCGCCAGTGACGCGAGTCCGATCCGTTCCAGGAACAGCTCGGTGGTGATGTACAGAGTGCCGTTGGTCTCCGGGTCCGCTCCGGCCTCCGCGATCAGCCCCCGCGCCAGCAGGGTCCTGATCACGCCATCCACGTTGACACCGCGCACCGCGCTCACGCGTGCTCGGGTAACCGGTTGACGGTACGCGATCACCGCCAGAGTTTCCAAAGCGGCGCGTGTGAGCTTCGACCGTGCGCCGTCCAACAGCATACGTTCCACATAGGGAGCGAATTCCGTCCGCGTGTAGTAACGCCACCCATCCCCCACAAACCTGAGATCCATCCCACTCCGCCGCGCCGTCAACTCCCCCGCCATCTCCCGCAACGCCGTCTCCACCCGAATCGGATGATCCCGCAACGCCGACGCCAACAACTCCACCGGCGCAGGCGCATCCACCACAAGCAACATCGCCTCCAACGCCGCCCTGAACTCCTCCTCCCCCAACTCCTCTTCATCCTCGTCGAGGTCGGCGTCACCCTCTCCCGCAGCGGAGACATCGGCCACATCCGCGCCCGCCGGGAGTTCCACCGCGGTCCCGCCGGACGCGAGGCCCGAACCCGCCGAGTCGGTTTCGAGCTGCGCCGAGTCGTTCGCCGAGTCCGCTTCGCGTTCGCGACCCGCTGCCGCATCACGCAGCTGGTCTGTCGGGTCCGGCACAGCCCGGCTTGCGTCCTGTCCCGTCGAGGACCCAACACCGTTGGCGGGGTCGGACATTTCAGACGAGACGATCAAATCGGGCGCAGGTGCGTCGGTCGGATCCTCCTCGTCGACCTCGGCATGGTCGGATCGGGCGGAATCCTGCGCCACGACGTCAAGGTGTCCGGCGGCGGGGGGCTGCGCTGCGGCGGCCGACCGGGCCGCGTGGGCCTTCGCCGCGGCGGCCGCTTCGGCGATGATCCGTTGGGCCGGGGTCAGTTCGGGCGCGGGCTGGTTGTCGGCGGTCGGATCGTGCACGTCGTCTCCCAGGTCCTGCACCTCGGTCATCCGTAATCCTCTTCGATCGTTACCGGTTGGGCGGGTTGGTCTGCGAGCTCGCCGATCCAGCTGATGGACAGCGGGCCCAGAGGGTCGGGCTGGTCGAACTCGATGGTCTTGCCTCGGTAGAGCTCGAGCAGCGCGAGGAAGCGGGCCACGATCTGGATCGGCAGCTCGCAGTCGGCGCAGAGTTCGTGGAAGGTCGTCCAACCGCCCGCGCCCGCGTTCTTCAGCATTTCCAGGACCAGGGCGGCCTGTTCGGCAATCGAAATCGCGTGGGCGTGGATGTGATCCAGCCCCACCCGGGGTTTCGGACGCGGCCGGAACACCGTGGCGGCGACCTCCGCGAATTCCGCGGCGTCCACCCCCAGCGTAACCTCCGGCAACAGCTCCAGATACCGCTCCTCGAGCGACACCGCGCGCGGATACCGTTGCAGCGCCGCCGCCTCCAACTCCCCGAGCAATTCGGCGACCTGCTTGAAGGCGCGATACTGCAGCAGCCGCGCGAAGAGCAGGTCCCGCGCCTCCAGCAGTTCCAGATCCTCCTCGTCGGCCACCTCACCCGAGGGCAGCAACCGAGCCGCCTTGAGATCGAGCAGAGTAGCCGCGATGACAAGAAACTCGGTCGTCTGATCCAGAATCTTGTCCGCCCGCAGCCCCTGCTCCTCGGACAAACTCGCGGTCAACGCCTTGGTATACGCGATGAACTCATCCGTCACCTTGTGCAGCGCAATCTCGGTGACATCCAACCGCCGCGAACTGATCAGCTGCAACAACAGATCGAACGGCCCCTGAAAGTTGGCCAACTTCAGGTGAAATTTGCCGCCTTTGCCCGAATCATCCCCTGCCGCAGCCTCGCCCGAAGCGCCGCCGGGAATCTCCGCCGCGCTGGCGGAAGTGCCCGCCACCTTGTCCGGGGTCGCCGCCGCGGCACCCGCCTTCGCGGCCGATCCGGCGATGTCCGCCACGATCGTGGACGCGCGGGGCTCATCGGGCGTTATTGCACCGGCGGCCTCGTGGGACTGCTCGAAGTCTGCACCTGCGGCAAGGCCCTCGTCTCCACCGGCGGCGATATCCGCGAGGAGTGAAAAGTCCGAATCGTCCGAAGGCATGGCAGTGCCCGGGGACGGCGAATCGTCGCCGGGCAGGTCGAATTCCGCGTCCGTCGGGTGGTGCTCGGACGCTGGGTCGAGAGGATCGCTCAACGGCCCGACCGTTGGATGACTTCCCGGGCCATGGCCCGATAGGCTTCCGCGCCACCGGATTTCGGAGCCCAGGTGGTGATCGGCTCACCCGCGACGCTGGCGTCGGGGAAGCGGACGGTGCGCGAGATGACCGTGTCGTACACGAGGTCGCCGAACACCTCGACCACGCGCGTCATGACCTGACGCGAATGCAATAGGCGGGCATCGAACATGGTGACCACGATGCCGTACAGCACCAGCTCGGGATTCAGCCGGTCCCGCACCTTCTCCACGGTGTCGTTGAGCAGGGCGAGCCCGCGCAGCGAGAAGTACTCGCATTCCATGGGAATGATGACGCCGTCGGCGCAGGCCAGGGCGTTGACGGTGAGCAGGCCCAGCGACGGCTGGCAGTCGATGAGGATGTAGTCGTAGCGGTTGCGCAGCGGCGCGAGCGCGCGGCCCAGCGTCTGCTCGCGGCCGACCTCGTTGACCAGCTGGATCTCCGCCGCCGACAGGTCGATATTGGACGGCAGCAGATCCATCCCGTCGACCTTGGTGTTCATCAGCACGTCGTCGACATTGACCTTGCCGGGCCCGACCAGCAGGTTGTGCACGGTCACGTCCAGATCGTGGTGCGCCACACCGAGACCCGCCGACAGCGCGCCCTGCGGGTCCAGGTCCACCAGCAGCACCTTGCGCCCGTACTCGGCCAGCGCCGCACCGAGATTGATGGTCGAGGTGGTCTTGCCGACCCCGCCCTTCTGATTGCACATGGCGACGATCAGCGCCGGAGCGGTGTGGTCCGGCTCGGGTGGCAGCGGGATCTCGCGCAGCGGGCGGCCGGTGGGGCCGACCTGCTTGGCGTCGTGCACC
The DNA here is from genome assembly GCF_035818795.1 of Nocardia sp. CDC160. NCBI lineage: Bacteria > Bacillati > Actinomycetota > Actinomycetes > Mycobacteriales > Nocardiaceae > Nocardia > Nocardia sp. CDC160. Next base: position 745,244 of record NZ_JAYKYT010000005.1, read on the forward strand.
ACATCGGGTGCCTCCCACAGTGTTTGCGCGGCGGTTTCGATCCGCTGGCCCGCACCACCGGTAGTCGTCACGTCCGCTGCTCCTTCGACGTTCCTGCCCTTGCCTCGCCCACCGATCCGTCGTGCGCGACGCGCCCGGCCGCGTGTGCGTCCGGGTCCCCTCTAGACGCTACCGCCTGTTCGCGCAAGACCATCGCTCGGACACGCACCCTAAACCTGCACTTCAGACCGGGTACAGCCGACCGAGCCCGGCGTGTCGACCGGTCGCGGACCATCTTCCTACTGTGGCACAGCAGGTTACGGCCTGTCGGCGGTCTGCCACGCCGGAAGCAGCGGATAAATCGGAATCGACGGAATTGTCGGGCAGACGACACGGCGCAACTGCGCCATCAGGATTGCGAGGCGTGTCGCTGGATCAGGTCGTAGACGCGTTGGGGGTCCTCGAGTTGCGGGTAGTGGCCCAGACCGGGGAGGCGGGTGAGGGCGGCGTGCGGGCGCAGTGCCAGCACCGCCCGCAGCACGGCTTCGGTGCAGATCGGGTCCAGCTCGGCCCAGCCCAGTTCGAGTCGGCCGGGCCAGTCGCGTAATGCGTTGTGCCAGCGGTCGGAGGTGGGCGGGGTGACGCGTTCGCGGTTGTAGTGGATCAGCTTGTCGAGTAGGCGGTGGCCGTCATTGTGGGTCAGCAACGCCCACTGGTCCGCTGCCTCGTCGGGCGTGAGCGGATGAGACGGCGAGAAGATGCTGGCAAACGAACGCAAGAAGGTGGGCTTGTTGGTCAGCCGGGCGAGCACCGGTCCGAATCGGCTCAGCAGCAGCTTCTGGGTGATCAGCAGACTGGCCTGCTCGCGAACCATGCTGGCGTTGAACAGCAGCGCCGACGCGAGGGTGAACGACAGCTTGCCGTCGATATCCCGGGCCAGCAGCTCGGTCGCGACCGAACTGCCCATGTCGTGGGCGATCAGCACGACGGGCGCACCGTCGAACCGGCGCGCCACCTCCTCGGCGATATCGGCCTGAATCCGCAAGGAGTACAACTCGTCTCGCGGCTTGTCCGACAGCCCGAACCCGAGGAAATCGAACACGACCAGCCGATGGCCCGCGATCCGGTCGAATGCCTCGCGCCAGTCGTAGGAACTCGACGGATACCCGTGCAGGAACAGCAGCGGCGGCAGATTCGGATCCCCGTCGCGTTCCCGCACGAAAATCCGATGCCCGCCAATCGTTTCGCGGGTCCCCGCCCGCTGCCAGTCCGCGACCCGCGAGGTCAACCGAGTCATGCATTTCTCCCGAGGGTCGCAGGAACGTTCGCGCGATCGACGGTATTCACCGCGCGCCCATCAGGCAATCAATCCGCCTCGTCGACATGGTGCGTCAAGTGTCCCAGACAATGTAAGGTATATCCAGCACCGACATCGACGTCGCCGAAGGAACACGATGGCCGAACCGTTGACCACCGCCCTGCCCGCCGAGATCTCCGCTCCCCCGGACACCCGCTTCGATATTGGGCCGGTTCGCTATCGGAAATTGTTCGCGCACAATACGATCCCCATCAGGATGTCGGACGGTGCGATCCTCACCGCCGATGTGCTGCGACCGGGCGACGCCAAGGGGCCGACTACCGAGCCGCTCCCGGCGATCATCAACTTCACGCCCTACAACAAAATGCTCAACCGCCACACCATGCGGCTGAACACGGTGGCGCGCCGACTCGCCGGACGGGTCCACGCCTCGGACCGAACCCGCATGACCGCGCGGGATGTGGTGCGCACTCCCGCGGGCGGGGTACTCGAACCGTTCGCGATCAACCGCACCGCGGTGGCACGCGGCTACGTCGGCCTCATGGTCGATGTGCGCGGCACCGGAACCTCCACCGGCGCTTGGGATTTCTTCAGCCCGCGCGAGCAGCTCGACTACGTCGAGGTACTGCGCTGGGCACGCGAACAGCCCTGGTGCAACGGCGATGTCGCCGTCATGGGCCTGTCCTACGGGGCGATCTCGGCGCTGCACACCGCGGCCCAGCGGCCGGAGGGCCTCAAGGCCGTCTTCGCCATCGAAGCCGGGGAGAACCCGCCGCGCGAGCTCGGTCTGACCGGCGGCGCGCTGACCCCGGGCATGCTGGTCTGGATCCTGGGGGTCAACGGCGCCAAGTGGATTCCGGCCTGGCCCGGTCTGCTGCGTGAGGGCCTGGCCGGAACCTTCCTGCGCGACCGGCTGACCCACCGCTCGGGCTGGATCGGGCACGCCCTGCGCATCGCCCTCGACACCGATCACCCCGACGGATACCTCAACGACATGTGGGCGACCAAACTGCCGCGCCTGGAACAGATCGAGGTGCCCACCTGGATTCACGGCGGCTGGCACGACGTCTACAACCGATCCAATTTCATTATGTACGAACGTATTCCGGTACCGGCCGGTGAAAAACAGCTGCTGATCGACGATTCCTACCATCTGACACCCGGTTCCGGCTTCGGGGATGCGGGCAACCCGCAGGCGCTCGACGAATTGCAGACGGCATTCTTCGACCGCTGGGTCAAGGGCATCGACAATGGCATCGACCACTACGGCCCGATCACGCTGCGCCGCCAAGGCGATGGCAACTGGCTCAGTCACATCCAGTACCCGCCCGCCGACGCCCGGGTCCAACGGCTGTATCTCAGTGGTGAATGCTCCGGTGCCGCCGAGCACGCGACTACGGATGCCGCACTGTCCCCGACACCGTGCGCCACCGAGACGCGGCTGCCCCTACCCGCTGGCCGAGTCAGCGCCGCCTCCAACAACACCGCCGTCATGACCATGGGCATCAGCGTGCTGTTCGGCACCGAGCACGGTAATGACGACCGCCGCAACGAGGCCACCGCCGTCACCTTCACCGGGGCACCGCTGGAGGCGGATCTGATCCTCACCGGACCGATGAACCTGCACCTGCGTGCCGTTGCGAACGGCACCGACGCGTTCTGGTCGGTCACCGTCTGCGATGTGCATCCCGACGGAACGTCGGTGCCGATCACCCGCGGTGCGCTGTTGTCCTCGCTGCGACACACCGACTCCGAGGCCAGCTACTACGTCGACGGCGAGCTGCTGTTCCCGATGCATCCGCTCACCGCCGACTCCGCCCGGCCCGTGCGACCGGGCGAGCCCTTCGACATCGACATCGAGATCAACCCGACCGAAGCACTGCTGCGCGCCGGACACCGACTGCGAATCGCGGTGAGCCGCACCAGCTTCCCGCGACATCTCATCGCACCATGGCGCAGACGCCACATCGCCTCCCAGGCGGTGCTGATCGATCCGGAGCACCCGAGCTACCTCAGCTTCCAGGCTCGTCGACCCGAATGACATCGACGGTCCCCGCCTCGGCGGCCCGCAGTCCCACGGCCGTGAAGGCGAGATAGCCGGGATGCCGTGGGTCGAGGATGATGGCCTGGCCCTTGACCTTTCGACGCTGCGGCAGACTCAACGCGTGCCGGGGAAACCCGGAGGCGCTGACCGCGAGGCGGAGTCGATGTCCCGCGCGCAATACCGCCTCGGTGGGATTGATCTCGATATCGATGTCGAAGGGTTCGCCGGGCGTCACCGGGAGCACCGACTCGGCCGTGAACGGATGCTCGGGAACGACCAATTCGCCATCGACATAACCGCTTCGGGCCGCGTCGACGGCACGCAGCGAGGACAGCAGCGCACCCCGGGTGATGGCCACCGACGCTCCGTCCGGTCCGACGTCGGTCAGGGTGACCGACCAGAAGGCGTCGGTGCCGTCGGCCTCGACCCGCAAGCGCAGGCACATCGGACCGGACACCAGGACATCCGAGCCGAATGGCGCGGTCGTGAAGGTGATCGCGGTCGCTTCGGCCACCCGGTCGTCGGACCCGTAGCGCGTGCCCAACAGGGTGGAGATGCCCATCGAGATGACCGCGGTGTTATTGGAGGCCAGGCTCGGCCGCCGCGTCGGCACGGGCAATCGCCGACGGCTTCGAGGAGCCGAGTCGGACAGTGTGGCACCGGATTTCGTGCGGCTGGTCGGATACAGCCGATGCAGTCTCGCGGACGGATGTGGGTACCGGTCGCGAGCGACCCACGCGCCGCCGAGCTGACGCAGGGTGACCGGCCCGTAGCGCTCGATGCCATTGTCGATGCCCTTGACCCAGCGGTCGAACCACGCGCACTGCAGTTCGTCGAGCCGCGGCGGAGCGCCGTCGAGTCCGTGGCCGCAGCCGGGCGTGACATGGTAGCTCTCGTCGACGACCAACTGCTTGCGACCCGGAGGCATCGAAAGACGGTCGTACATCCGGAAATTGGATCGGTTGTAGACGTCGTGCCAGCCGCCGTGCAGCCAGGTCGGTGCCTGAATCCGTTCCAGGCGCGGCAGTCTCGCCGCGTACCCGGGATTGAGATAGCCGTCCGGGTGTTCGGTGAACGCGATGGCGAGCGCCCGGCACATCCAGCTGATCGGATCGGCGATTCGATCCCGCAGGTACTGCCGCAGCGCTCCGGCGGCCAGCAGCCCACCGATCGACGGAACCCATTTGAACCCGTTCACCACCGCTATCCACGCGGCCATTCCCGGTGACGGCACACCGCCGGTCAGACCCAGTTCGCGAATGGGATCCTCCCCGGCCTCGACGGCGAAGACCGCCGCCAGCCCCTCGGGCCGCAGACCGGCCGCCACCAGCGCGGCAATGGCGTTGTAGGAGATGCCGGTCAGCGCGAGCCGCCCATCACACCACGGTTGTTCGCGCACCCAGCGCAGCACTTCGAGGTAATCCCGCTGTTCGTCCGCGCTGAAGAAATCCCAACGGCCGGTCGAGCTTCCGGTGCCGCGGACATCCACCATCAGATACGCGTAGCCGCGCTTGACCAGGGTCGGGCTCGCCGCGAGCACATCGAACAGCCCGCCCGCGGGGGTGTGCAGCAGATCCCGCCCGGTGAAGCGCCGCCGATCCGACGGCCCGATCCAGCGACCGATGGCCCGGGGCAGCGGGCCGCCGCTGCCTCGAAAGAAGATCTTGTTGTAGGGCGTGAAGTTGACGACCACCGGCAGCGGTGCGGGCTCGGGGCCGGTCCGATCGCCCGGCCGGGTCAGATCGGCCGAGAGCACGACTCCGTCGCGCATGCGAATCGCGATGTCGGACAACCGGTGTGAGTGCCGGTAGAGCTCGGGTCCGATGTCGAAGCGGGCATCGGGGGGCAGGGGTTCCAACGGCGGCATCGGATCGGCCATGGCAGCGCATACCTCCGGCTTCGCTGAATCGCTCGGTTTCTAGGAACATAAGCGTTCCGCACAGCGGAGTCCAGCTGCAGTTGTTATGAAATACAGTGGTACACAACATTTTCCGTGTTGCAGACACCCCTATGAACCCCCTATTCATCGTCTTTGCCCCACAGTCGCCAGGGCAGCCGCGTGCCGTGTCCGCCGATCGCAACCGCACCACCGAGCCGATAGCTGCGCCCAATGCCCTTGGCGCTGTTGACGACTCGAGCGCGCGGCCGGACCCCGCGCCGTTGTTACCGTGTGAGGCCATTCGACCGGCTCGACGGCAGGAGGGGTGTTCGTGAGTATCGACATCGAGGATTCCGCAGAGGTGGTACCGCCGCGGCCGGACCTTCGCATCGAATCGTCGCGGGGAGCGCCGGTGCTGCCCGAGGCCGACCCGTTCTACCGCCCACCGGCGGACCTGGCCGCGCTCACGCCCGGCACCATCATCCGAGCCCGCCGGGTCGAACTCGGACTGCTCGGGGTGATTCCGCAGCGAATCTCCGCCTGGCAGTTGCTCTACCGCACCACCGACGTGCACGGGGAACCGGAGGCGGTGGTGACGACCGTGGCCCAGCCCACGGACGCCGATCCCGCGGGCCCCAAACGGCTCGTGTCCTATCAGTGCGCCATCGACGCGGTCGTCGCGCGCGGCCTGCCCTCGTACTGCTTGCGTCGGGGCGCCAACGCCTTCGGCTCGTTCCCACAGTTCGAGATGGTGATCTTCGCCAATGCCCTGGCGCGCGGCTGGACGCTCTCGATTCCCGACCATGTCGGCACCGACGGCCATTTCGGCGTCCCGCGCGAACCCGGATACCGCATCCTGGACGGGATTCGGGCCGCCCAGTCCTTCGAACCGCTGCATCTGAGCGCGGAGACACCGGTCGCCCTGTGGGGTTACTCGGGCGGCGGCCTCGCCACCACCTGGGCCTGTGAAATGGCCGCCGGGTACGCTCCCGAACTCGATATCGTCGGGGCGTCGGCGGGTTCGCCGGTCGGCGATCCGCAGAGCGTCTTCGCGCGGCTGAACGGATCGGTCTACGCCGGTCTGATCCCACTCGTGCTCGCCGCGCTCTGCCGCGCCTACCCCGATCTCGACAAGGCCGTCCGCGCGCGGTTCGACCGCAGGTTCCTGGACCTCATGGCACACGCCGAATCCAGCACGGTCTTTCCCATCCTGTTCCGCAGCATCGGCCGCAATGTCGACGACCACAGCGAAGCCAGCGTGGCCGAACTCCTGCGCGAGCCCCAATTCCGCGGCATCTTCGACGAACTCCGCCCCGTCACCACCGCGCCCTCCTTCCCCATGCTGGTCGTCCAGGCCACCAACGATGCGGTGGTGGCGGTGGAGGACATGGACGAACAGGTCTGGCGCTACCGCCAGGTCGGCACTCCGGTCCAGTACATCCGCGATCGCCTGAGCGGACATGTCTCCTTGGCCCTGATTGCCACGCCACTGGTGGTCGACTGGCTGTCCGACCGTTTCGCCGACGCTCCCCTCGACCCTGCGGGCCCCAGAACCGTCTGGTCCCTTGCCCTTTCCCCGGATTCCCTGCCCGGCTATCGGCGGCTGCTGGGCGTCGCCGCCCGCCTCCTCACCGGCCGTCCGCTGACCTGAGCGCCGACATCCCGCGCCCGTTCCGCGACAGCTCAGCGGGCGCGCGGATGCGCGGTGGCCCAGACCTCGTGCAGGGTGCCGACCGTCACCAACGTGTAGATCTGGGTGGTCGTGACCGAGGCATGCCCCAGCAGCTCCTGCACGACGCGGACGTCCGCGCCGCCGTCGAGAAGGTGGGTGGCGAAGGAGTGGCGCAGGGTGTGGGGCGAGACCTGGGCCGCGATTCCGGCGCGCTCGGCTGCGGATTGCAGGACCTGCCAGGCGGTTTGGCGGGATAGTCGGCCGCCGCGGTGATTGAGGAACAGGGCGCTGTTGCCCTTGCCGCGGGTCGCGAGGGCGGGGCGGCCGCGGACCAGATAGTTGTCCAGGGCGGCGAGGGCGGGACGGCCGATCGGTACCATGCGCTGCTTGCCGCCCTTGCCGCGCAGGATCACCGCGCGCTCGGCGGTGTCGATATCGTCCACGTCCAGACCGACCATCTCCGAAATGCGAGCGCCGGTGGAGTACAACAACTCCAGCAGCGCGCGATCCCGCAGGCCGCGCGGGCCGTCGGCGATATCGCCCCCGGAGGCGTCCAGTAGCCGCGAAACCTGGTCGTACGGTAGCGCTTTCGGCAATCTCCGAGCAGGCGTCGGCGGCTTCACCGGATGTGCCACATCCGCATCGGTGATCCCCTCGGCCGTCGCGAACCGATGCAGCCCACGCACCGCCACCAACGCCCGCGAGGCCGACGAGGCCGCCAGCGCCGGATGCTCCGCATCCCCGGACCTCAGTGACACCATATAGTCCGCGATGTCCGTTTCCGTCACGCGCGCAAGCGTTTCCACCCCGCGCCCGGCCAGAAACTGCTGATACCGCCCCAAATCCCGCCGATACGCGCTGAGCGTATTGCGCGCGGCACCACGCTCGACCGCCAAGTGGTCGAGGTACGCGTCGATCTGCCGCTTCAGCACGGCTCACATCATTGCAGTACCCACCGACGAACTCCGCCAGCCAAACCCCGGCAAACAGAACAAGTTTCCCAATCGGGACCTATTCCGCTTTCCCAATCGGAACCTATTCCGGAGCCGCGCTCCCGCGCGCCTTGCGGTCCAGGAAGGCGGTCGGCATACCGGGCCAGGGGGCGTCGGCGGGGCGGAGCCGAGCTCCGGTGGAGCGGGCCGTCATCAGGGCCGTCACACCGGCGACCGCTGTGGCATTGGTGATTTCGCCCGAGAGCGCGGCCTGGACGGCCTCGGCCAGGGGCATGCGGAGGAGTTGGATGTCGGCCTCTTCCAATTCCGGGTCGGGCCGGTCGGTTTCGTAGAGGTCGGTGGCCAGGTAGACGCGCAGGGCCTCATCGGTGAAACCGGGCGAGAGCGCCACATCGACCAGCACCGACCACTCCCGCGCGCCAAGCCCGGTCTCCTCGGCCAATTCCCGCTTGGCCGCCTCCAGGGGATCCTCGCCCTGCTTGTCCAACAATCCGGCCGGAAGCTCCAGCAGCCGCCGCCCGATCGGGTGCCGATACTGATTGATCAACACGAGGTTGTCGTTCTCGTCCAATGCCGCCACCGCCACGGCCGCGTGGTGCTCGATCACCTCCCGCTCGGCCACCTTCCCCCCGGGCATGACCACCTGGTCCAGCCGCAACGCCAGAATCGCCCCCGAATACACGGTGCGACTGGACAGAACATCGAAATCATGGGTGCCGGGTGCCGAATCGGAGGAGGTCACCCCAGCACCGTAGCGCGAACCCCGACAACCCCCGACGCGCCCCGGGACTCCCCGTGGCGCACAACACGCCTAACCGGGGACCGACACGGCGTGGACGCGAAACCGCCCGAGTACTCCGGGGAGTGCTCGGGCGGTTCGGGGGTACCGGCGTCGCGCGACGGGCTACTTGGAGACCTTCTCGGCCTCGGCGGGGAGTTCGTTGGGGATCTCCACCGGGAGGCGTTCGGCGGCCTTGTAGTTCAGGGCCGCCGAGATGAGGGCCGCGAAGAGGGGGTGCGGGCGGGTGGGGCGGGACTTGAGTTCCGGGTGGGCCTGGGTGGCCACCAGGAAGGGGTGCTTGTCGGCGGGGTACTCGACGAATTCGACCAGGTGGCCGTTCGGGGAGGTGCCGCTGAACTTCAGCCCGCTCTTGGCGATCTTGTCGCGGTAGGTGTTGTTGACCTCGTAGCGGTGGCGGTGCCGCTCGGAGACCTCGGTCGCGCCGTACGCCTGAGCGACCAGCGAATCCTTTTCCAGCACAGCCGGGTACGCGCCCAGGCGCATGGTGCCGCCGAGATCGGCCTCACCGGCGACGATCTGCTCCTGGTCGGCCATGGTGGAGATGACCGGGTACTTGGTGTCGGGCTCGAATTCCGCCGAGTTGGCGTCCTTCAGACCCACCGAGCGCGCCGCCTCGATGACCACGCACTGCAGACCCAGGCACAGGCCCAGCAGCGGAATCTTGTGCTCGCGGGCGTAGCGGATCGCGCCCACCTTGCCCTCGATGCCGCGAATGCCGAAGCCGCCCGGAATGAGAATGGCGTCGACATCGGCCAGATGCGAACGCGCACCCGCCTCGGTCTCACACTCGTCGGACTGCACCCAGCGGATGTTCACCTTGGCCCGCGAAGCGAAACCGCCCGCGCGCAGCGCCTCGGTGACCGACAGGTAGGCGTCCGGCAGATCGACGTACTTGCCGACCAGCGCGACGGTGACCTCTTCGCGCGGGTTGTGCACGCGGTCCAGCAGATCGCCCCAGACCGTCCAGTCCACGTCCCGGAAGGGCAGGCCGAGGCGGCGAACGACGTAGGCGTCCAAGCCTTCCCGGTGCAGCACCTTCGGAATGTCGTAGATCGACGGCGCGTCCGGCGTCGAGATGCAGGCGTCCACATCCACGTCGCACATGAGCGCGATCTTGTTCTTGAGCGCCTGCGGCACCTCGCGATCGCAGCGCAGGATCAGCGCGTCGGGCTGGATACCGATATTGCGCAGCGCCGCCACCGAGTGCTGGGTCGGCTTGGTCTTGAGCTCGCCCGACGGGCCCAGGTACGGCACCAGCGTGACGTGCAGGAAGAAGCAGTTGTCGCGACCCACCTCGTGGCGAATCTGGCGCGCCGCCTCGAGGAACGGCTGCGACTCGATATCGCCCACGGTGCCACCGATTTCGGTGATCACCACATCCGGCACCTGTCCGTGCAGGTCCGGTCCCGCCATGGCGAGAATGCGGCTCTTGATCTCGTCGGTGATGTGCGGGATCACCTGCACCGTGTCACCGAGGTACTCGCCGCGGCGCTCCTTGGCGATCACCTTCGAGTACACCTGGCCGGTGGTCACATTCGCGTCCGCCGACAGGTCGCGGTCCAGAAAGCGTTCGTAGTGACCGACATCGAGGTCCGTCTCCGCGCCGTCCTCGGTCACGAACACCTCACCGTGCTGGAAGGGGTTCATGGTGCCGGGATCGACGTTCAGGTACGGATCCAGCTTCTGCATCGTGACGCGCAGCCCGCGCGACGTAAGCAGCTGACCGAGGCTGGAGGCGGTCAGGCCCTTACCGAGTGAAGAGGCGACACCGCCGCTGACGAAGATGTGTTTCGTGGCCGCGCGCGCCGGAATCCGTGAATTACCCACGGGTCTTCACGGTAACACGGATCGGTGGGGCCGATCGAACGGCACGCGCACCGGTTGCCACCGATTGGCTCGATTCGGCGTGTCGTGAGGGCTTTTTCCCGTGTCGCGGGCGGCTTTTCTCGGACTCCGGTCAGCGGGGCATGGCCGCGATTGTGAGCGACGTCGCCTTCGCACCCGTGCCGTACCGCCCGGTTCCGCCGTTCAGCTGCTCGGTCAGCCCGAGCACGGTGGTGATGCGGCCGATCTCGCGGTCCACATTGTCGACGGTGGTGACCGTGGCCAGTCCGCCCTCGGAGCGGGCCACGGCGATCGCGCCCGGCCCCTCGGCGGCCCCGTAGCGACCCGCCAGCACCACACCCGCGCTGTGGGATCGCAGCCCTCCGGCGAACCGGGCGATGATGGTGCCGCGATTGTTCTCCTCGGCCCGCGCGCCGTCCCCGGTGACCACCACGGCCAGCTGGGCGGGCTGCACGTCGGCGAAGGTCAGGAAGCCGCCGCCGCGCAGGGTTTCCAGGGCCAGGCCGCGCTCCTGCGGGGTGCCGCGGGACTGGCCGGAGGTGGGATCGGTGAGCAGCACCTGGCCGAGCAGATCGCCCGCGAGGCTGCCCTGATCGACGGCGTCGATCTTGAGCTGGGCCCCGGCGGGCACGACGTTCACCAGCGCGGTGCGCAGGCGATCGCCCTCGGAGGAGTCGGTGAACGCGCCGGTGAGTCCGATCCGGCCGGTGACCGTGGCCCCGGCGGTGGTGAGCGCCGCGGTGACCGCGTCGGCATCGCCGCTGTCGGCGTCGGGCGTGGTGAAGACGAGGACCGACCGGTTGGTCAGACTATTGGCCAGGAGTTTGCCCGCAGCGCCAGCGAGGAACGCGTCCGCGGCCTTCACCTGTTCGTTCAAGCGCCCGTTGTCCGCGCGTAGCTCGTCGACCTGCGCTCTATCGCCCGAGCCCGGCAACAGCCCGCCGCCGTGTGCGCGGGTGCCCAGCACCACGCCCACCGCCAGCGCCAGAAAAACCGCGGCGATCGAAATCGCGTGGTGCCGAAAGGAAATCATGGGTCCCCTACCTATGTTGGTCCAATAGCCGCTCCACCCAACCCGATCCGCGATGCCAGGTATCGGTGACCCAGGTCAGCGCCTCGCCACCCATGTGGGTGGCCAGCACGGCGACGATCAGGGCGACCAGTGCGGCCAGCACCACCAGCGCGACCGCCCAGCCGGAGCCCCGGTGACGGTACAGCGACGCAACGGCTTTCGCATCCATGAGCTTGGTGCCCATTTTCAGGCGTGTCAGGAAGGTTGCCGGATTCGAATCCCGGCGACCGCGGTCGAAGAAGTCGTCGAGGGAGGCCGCCGCGCCGACGGTCACGATCAGTGACGCGCCATGGTGGTCGGCCAGCAGCAGCGCCAGATCCGCGGGCGCGCCCGAGGACGGGAAGGTGGTCGCGCCGATGCCCAGATCCTGAATGCGCTCCAAACCCTTGGCGTGCCCGTCGGTGTCGGCGGGCAGGATCACCTCGGCGCCGGACTTGAGCGTGGTGGCGGTGATCTCCTCGGGATCACCGACGATCAGGTCCGGGCGATATCCATTGCGGGTCAAGGTATCCGCGCCGCGGCCGACGCCGATGAGAATCGGCGCGTACTCCTTGATGAACGGCTTGATGCGCTTGAGGTCCTCGATGTGGTCGGGCCCGTCGGCGACGACCACGACATGCCGCTTCTTCATGTCGATTTCGACATCGGGCACCCCGATGCCATCGATGAGCAAGGAGGATTCGGTGCGAATGAACTCGATGGTGTTGCCGGAGAACGCTTCCAGGTGATCGGCCAGCCCGTTACGGGCCTCGATCATGCGCTCGGCGATGGTCGCCTCGGTGAGCTCGATGCCCTCGACCAGCGCCTCGGGTTCCTTCTTGGAGAGCTTGTCGGCGTAGACGACACCGCCCTCGACGCGCACCTTGATGCCGTCCTTGATCTTCTTGAAGACGTCGGAGCTGACCGCGTCCATCAGCTGAATGCCATTGGCCACCAGCACTTCCGGGCCCAGGTTCGGGTAGCGCCCGGAGATCGAGGGCGAGGCGTTGATCACCACCGCCACCTGCGCCTCCACGAGGCGGTCGGCGGTGAGTCGATCCAGGTCCATCTCGTCGAGGACGACCACGTCGCCCGGCCCCACCCGCTGCAGCAGCCGCCTCGTGTTCCGGTCCACCCGGGCCATGCCGGTCAGACCAGGAAGCGTTTCGGTATTGCGCGAAAGCAGGGCCAACATCTTCATAACGAACGATAATTGCCCGAAAGTCTCAACCTTTGGTGGAGGCGCGCCGGTCGGGGCCCGCATCTGTCACAGTGATGTTGTCGGTCCGACCCGAATGTCCTCATCGCGGCTATCTTCTTACCGGCCGGTAAGGATATGCTCCGGACATCGGCACGAAAGGAGACCATGCCGCCATGGCCAGCACCACCGTCGACACCGTTCTGCCCGCCCCGCGCGAGACCGTCTACAAGCTCTTCACCGAGCGTGACAGCATCAATCCCTTTGTGCCCATCAAGGTTACGTTGAAGAAGCCGGGCATTGGCGCGCCCAATGGCGTCGGCGCGCAGTACCATCTCGGGCTGGGCCCGGTCGGCCCGACCGAGGAGACCACCGAGCTGGTCCCCAATGAGCGCATGGTCTACCGCGTCATCGCGGGCGCGCCGGTCAAGCGCCACGTCGGCACCATCAGCTTCTCCGACGCGCCGGGCGGCACCCGGGTGGTCTACACCATGGAGTCCGAGCCCAGCCTGCCCGTGCCCGACCAGATTCTCGAGCCCGGCCTGCGCGCGCTGACCAATCAGCTCATCGGCGCGGTCCGCAAGGCGCTGAAGTAGTCGAAACACTGAAGTAGTCGAGGCGCTCGACCAGAATTCGCACCGCCGCGCTCCCCTCGAAACAGGCGCGGCGGCACGGACTTCCGGCCGGAGCCCCGTGGGGCCCGGCCGTTTGTCGGAGAGGCCCCGACCGGTTGTCGGATCGGTGCGGGTAGTCGGGCTCAGTGGGTGGGCGCGAGTTGCTGCATGACGGCAGCGACATCGAGCCAGACGTTCTCCCGCGTCATCTTCCCGTCGCGGAATTCGCACACGTGCAGAACCCGGAAGTTCACCGGCCGGTTCTTGCCCGGAATCCCCAGCAAGTTCCCGGGCACCCGCCCATACCAATGGGATTCGTCGACCATGAAGTTCTCGCCGTAGTACCGGTGCACAATCTCGAACTTGTCCTCGTCGATGGATTCGACCAGCTCTTGATACCGGGCCCCGATGGCGGCGTGGTCGCGCAGAATCCCGCGCGGGTCACCCACCACCTCATGTTCGACGTCCGCGCTGAGCGTCGCCAGGATCCCCGCCACGTCCTTGTTCGCTTCCGCCTCGGCGTGCCGCGTGTAGATAGCGTTCATCTCTTCAGGCGTCATCACGTTCCTCCCTGTCCGGTGAGACCCATTTTTATGAGACTCTGTTATCTTCGTGAGATGAGCGTCTCACGTCAAGAGAAATTTCTCACGAGTGGCAGGCAGAACCAGAAGATGCGGACCCGCGAAGCATTGCTGGAGGCCGCGATCGCGCTCGCCAAGGACGGCCGCTCACCGTCGATCCCGGAGGTGGCCGAGGCCGCCCGCGTCTCTCCCGCCACCGCCTATCGCTACTTCCCCAACCCGCAATCGCTGTGGTCGGAGGTCGCCAGCCGCGAGGAGCATCTGCGCCGCGACTTCACCGGCGTGCTCGACAATCTCACCGGCGACGCCGAGGAGCGCATCGACGTCGTGATCCGCTCCGCCGCGAACATGCAGTTCGCGGACCAATTGCTGTGGCGCACAGTGCTGCGCTCCATCCTCGACCGCTGGATCGAGCAGGCCGATATCCCCGAGGCCGATCGCGTTCCCAACCGCGGGACCACCCGCCTGCGCATGGCCCGCGCCGCCCTCGAACCGTTGGCCGACCGCCTCTCGCCGGACCAACTCGAGCGTCTGGTCAACGCGATCGTCCTGGTCTATGGCATCGAAGCCCTGGTCAGCACCCAGGACGTCCTGAACCTCTCCCCCGAGGATGCCACCGACCTCATGTCCTGGTCCGCCCGCGCCCTCATCCGCCAGGCCTTGGCCGAAGCCGAAGCCGCACAGCCGGATTGAGCCGCTGCTACTCGCCGGAGGCGGCGGCTCCGACCTTTTCGGCGTGGGCGGTGGTGAGCAGCTCCCAGGCGTGGGCGCGGCCGGTTTCGGTATCGCCCATGCCCGCGAGCATGCGGGCGAGTTCCACCACGCGTTCGTCCTGGGTGAGGGCCTTGACGCCGGATTTGACGGCCTTACCGTCGTCGAGCTTGTCGACCACCAGGTGGGTGTCGGCGAAGGCGGCCACCTGCGGGAGGTGGGTCACCACGATGACCTGGTGGGTGCGGGCCAAACGGGCCAGGCGGCGGCCGATTTCGATGGCGGCGCGACCGCCGACGCCCGCGTCGACCTCGTCGAAGACCATGGTGGTACCGTGCTCCGAGCTGGCCAGCACCACTTCCAGGGCGAGCATGATGCGGGAGAGCTCACCGCCGGAGGCGCTCTTGCTCAGCGGCAGCGGGTGGGCCCCGGAGTGGGCGGCGAGGCGGAATTCGACCTCGTCGACACCGGTGGAACCGGCGTGCAGCTCCTTGCCGTCGATCATCAGCGGGGCCGAATCCTGAACGCCCGCAAGGACGGGACCGACACCGACCTCGAGCCGCGCACGACCCATTGCCAGACCGCCCAGTTCCGCGCTCACGGCGGCGGCGAGCTTGCCCGCGGCCTTGGTGCGCGCCGCGGTCAGCTTGGTGGCCGCCTCGCGCACCTTGGCGGCGGCGGCCTCCACGTCGGCGGCCAGCGCGGCCAGCGCCTCCTCCGACACGTCCAGCGAGGCCAGCCGGGTGCGAGCCTCATCGGCCCACTTGATCACGCCGTCGATATCGGGCGCGTACTTGCGGGTCAGCGTCTTCAACTCGGCCTGGCGGGTCAGCATGGACTCCAGCGCGCCCGGATCCGACGGCAGGTCCGACAGATACGAGCTGAGTTCGGTGGTCAGATCCACGATCACCGAGATCGCCTCGCCCAGGCGGGGACCCAGCTCGGACAGCTTCGGATCGTCGGAAGCCTCGATGCGGGCGCGCGCGGTGCCCAGCAGGTCCAGGGCACCGGCATCCGCACCCGGCGAGTCGGCGGGCCCGGCCAGCGCGTCGTGCGCGGTGGACGCCGCCTCGCGCAGCGAATCCAGGTCCGAGAGCCGACGCACCTCGTGCACGAGATGCTCGTCCTCACCGGGTTCCGGTGCGATGGCGTCGATTTCGGCCAGCGACTGGGTCAAATGGTCGGCCTCGAGCGCCAATTCGCGGCTGCGCGCGGTCCTTTCGAGCAGCTGATTGCGCTTGTCCAGCCAGGTGCGCCGCGCCTTCTGATACTTGGCCAGCAGCGGAGCCACGGTGTCGGCGGCGAATTGGTCCAGCGCGTGCAGCTGCTGATCGGGCCGCTGCAACCGCAGCTGATCGTTCTGCCCGTGCACGGTGAGCAGCGGTGTCGTGAAATCCGAGAGCACCGAGGCGGGCACCGACCGGCCGCCCAGGTGCGCGCGCGAGCGGCCATCGCTGCCGACGGTGCGCACCGCGATAATGCTGCCGTCGTCATCGCGTTCGGCCCCCGAGGATTCCAGCACCTCCTCGACCTCGCCGAGCGCGCCGTCGTGCACCTCGTCCATGGTGAAGCGGCCCTCGACCACCGCCCGCGACGCACCCAGGCGGACCCGTCCGGCGTCGGCGCGCGCACCGCTGAGCAGGTGCAGGCTGGTCACCACCATGGTCTTGCCCGCACCGGTCTCACCGGTCAAAACGGTTAAACCCTCATGGAATTGCGCGGTGGCGGTGGAAATAACGCCAAGCCCGTCAATCCTGATCTCTGTCAGCACTCGTGCTCTCCATCCGCTGTCGGCCTCTCCAGCCTGTCACGGGCAACTGGAATTTGCGCACCATCCGATCGGCGAACGGCGCGGAATCGAGCCGAACCCACCGCACCGGTTCGGTCCCGCGGACCGTTTCGACCCGGCCGCCCCGCGGCAGTGCGAGGGTGCGTCGGCCGTCGAGGAAAACTATCGCATCGTGGCCCGTCGCAACGGTTTCCACCGCGATCCGCGAATCCGGGCTGGTCACCAGGGGTCGCGCGAACAGGGCGTGGGCATTGGACGGAATCACCAGCAGCGCTTCGAGTTCCGGCCACACCACCGGCCCGCCCGCCGAGAAGGCGTAGGCGGTGGATCCGGTGGGAGTGGCGATCAGCACACCGTCGCAGCCGAAGGAGGACACCGGGCGGCCGTCCACCTCGAGCACCACCTCGAGAACGCCCATGCGCGCGGCATTCTCGATACTGGCCTCATTGAGCGCCCAGCCGCGCTCCACGATCTGGTCGTCGACGCGCACGGTGACATCGATCGTCATCCGCTCTTCGACGGTATAGTCACGCCGCACCACCTGCGAGAGCGCCTCGTCCAGGTGATCGGCCTCGGCCTCGGTGAGAAAACCGATGCGGCCCATATTGATTCCCAGCACCGGCACCCGGGCGATGCGCGCGAGCTCCGCGGCCCGCAGGAACGTGCCGTCGCCGCCGAGCGCGAGCACCATCTCGGTACCGGCCGCGGCGTCCGGATTGTGTGCCATGACCCGCACCGGGTAGCCGTCGGCCACGCCGTCGTCGTCCACATCGAATCGGGTGCTGTACGCCTCGTCCTCGAGCACCCGCAAGCCGATCCCGGCCCCGCACAGGATCTTCGCCACGCGGTGCGCGGTATCGGTGATCTCCGGCCGTCCCGGATGCGCGACCAGCAGCACTTCCCTGGCCGGGCTAGCCGCGTTCACTGTGGACCCTCCTGCACCGCACGATCGATCAGCGCCGCGACGCGTGCGGCCTCTTCTGCATCGTATGCGCCCGCACCGACGTCCGCGCCGTCACCGATCGCGACAGCCGCCGAGTCCCCGGCCTCCGCGCCGGTTTTCTCCGGTACGGATTCCTTGCGCAGCCAGAGGAAGTATTCGACATTGCCCGACGGCCCGGGCAGTGGGCTGGCCGTCACACCGTGGGTCCGAAGTCCGAGTTTCGCTGCCGCGGCGGCGACTTCGCGCACCGCCTCGGCACGCAGGGCCGGATCCCGCACCACGCCACCGGCTCCCACCCGATCCTTGCCGACCTCGAACTGCGGCTTCACCATGGGCAGCAGATCCGCCCCGGGCGCGGCACAGGCGGCCAGCGCGGGCAGCACCAGCGCCAGGGAGATGAACGACAGGTCGGTGACCACCAATTCGACTGTGCCGCCGATGAGTTCGGGCGTCAGCTGGCGGACGTTGGTGCGGTCGTGCACGTGGACGCGGTCGTCGTTCTGGAGTCGCCAGATGAGCTGGCCGTAGCCGACATCGGCGGCCACCACCTCCTTGGCGCCGCGTGCGAGCAGCACATCGGTGAAGCCACCGGTCGACGCCCCGGCATCGAGGCAGCGCTTGCCCGACACCGACACGCCCTGCGGCTCGAACGCCTCCAGTGCGCCGAGCAGCTTGTGCGCGCCGCGCGAGGCCCACTGCACCTCGTCGGGTTCCTCCCGCACCAGCAGGGGCGTGCCCGCCTCGACGCCGGTCGCCGGTTTGGTGGCAACCGATCCATTGATCAGGACGCGGCCCGCGGCGATCAGCTCGGTCGCGTGTTCCCGCGACCGCGCCAATCCGCGACGAACCAGTTCCGCGTCCACCCGTGCGCGCCTGGCCACCTCAGATCTTGTCCACCGTGGCCAGGGCCTGCACGAGCACCTCGTGCGCCTGCTCGAGAATCTTGGCCCGCCGCACGATATCGGTGCCCTCGGAGTGCACGCTCGGCGCGCCCGGGAAGCCGGGATTCGGTGCGCCCGCCGACAATTCGGCCAACAGCGCATCGACATCCGCCTTGACCCGCTCCGGGTCGGCGAACTCCTGATTCGCGGCCGCCAGATGCTGCCCGGGCAGCGGCATACCGGGACGCGGGCCCGGCGTTGCTGCGGTGTGTCCCGGCATGGCCGAAGCATGTCCCGGTGTGGGGATCTGCGGGTGAGGGGTGGGCATAGTCATCGTGGCGACAACGCTACCCGAACTCGCATTCGAACACACGTACCCCGCCGCATCCCGATCCCGTCCCCGACCGGCCACGCCCGTCATGCCCGAATGCGCCCGCCCGCATCGCCCACACCGGCTTGTCCGCGTGACACGAAAACCCTTCGCACCCGGCTGACAGTATTGAGCGAATGGACAGCGACTTCGAGAAACTGATCCACGAGGCCGACGCCGCGTCGGTCGACGGCTGGGACTTCTCCTGGCTCGACGGACGCGCCACCGAGCAACGACCGTCGTGGGGATACCAGAAACTGCAGGCCCGCCGACTCGCCACCGCCCGTGCCGGGCTCGATATCCAAACCGGCGGCGGTGAAGTCCTGGCCGAGGCCGACGTCTTCCCGCCGACCATGGTCGCCACCGAATCCTGGCCGCCGAATCTGGACAAAGCGACCCGACTCCTGCACCCGCGCGGCGTGGTCGTCGTCTCGGATCCGGACGAACCGCCACTCCCGTTCGGCGATGCGGCCTTCGACCTGGTGACCAGCCGCCATCCGGCGACCATCTGGTGGACCGAGATCGCCCGCGTTCTCCAGCCGGGCGGCACGTACTTCGCCCAGCACGTCGGACCGGCCAGCGTCTTCGAGCTGGTGGAGTACTTTCTCGGCCCGCAGCCCGCGGCCCGCACCGCACGCGATCCGGCCACCGAGGCCGCCGCGGCCCGGGCCGCCGGGCTGGAGATCGTGCAATCCCGCCCCGAGCGTCTTCGAATGGAGTTCAACGACATCGGCGCGGTCGTGTACTTCCTGCGCAAGGTCATCTGGATGGTCCCCGGCTTCACCGTCGAGGCCTACCGCGACCGCCTCTACGGCCTGCACCGGCAGATCGTCGATGCGGGCCCGTTCGTCGCCCATTCCGCGCGGACCTTGGTCGAGGCGCGAAAGCCGCTGTGAGACTTCACACCTCGACCGCGAAGTGATGGGAGGTGATGGCGAAGCGATTGCGCATGTAGAGCCGGTGCGCGGGGGCCCGGTTGGCGTTCACGCCCGAATCCAGATGCACCGCTTCGCATCCCAGTCGTTTCGCCTCGTCCTTCACCCACCCGATCAGCGCGTCGCCGTAGCCGCGGCCTCGCGCTCGCGGCAGCGTGCTCAGATCGTCGACGTAGATGTGCCGACCCCAGGCCGAGGTGAACGACTCCCGGAAACCCATGACCGACAGGGCCTCGTCGGCGCTTCCGTCGAAGACCCCCATCAGCCGATAGCCCAGCGGGCGCAGGCGCGTGTCGATGATGTCGACGATCGCGTCCGTTGTCTCCCAGCGCGGCCGTAGCTCCAGCATGGCCCGCGCACCGAGCTTGGTTGCTCCCGCACCGATCTCTCTGATCTCACCCATGGGACCGACGATATTGACTCGGGTGGACTTCCCCGATAGCCAATGGACGGGAATTTCAGAAGCCCACTTTGCCCACTGGGATGGCGCGACCCGGGAAGGCCCGCAAGCGCTCGGTGAGCGCGTCGGCGAGGTCCGCGCCCGCCGGGATCGGATCGGCGTCGGCCACCGGATGATTCAGCGCCGACAAGTCCTCGGCGATGTAGGTCGGGAGACGATCGGTGGCTTGGGTTCGCAGGTCCTCGAGGGTGCTCACGCCGGTCAGAACCATCAGCGATTCGAGACCCGTGGCGGCCGCGCCGTCGATATCGGTGTCGAGACGGTCACCGACCACCAGGGCGTCACGGGTGCCCGCCCGTTCGAGGGCGTCCTCCATGAGCGGGGAGTAGGGCTTGCCCGCCACGACCGGTTCGAGACCCGACGCCTGCCGCAGCGCCGCGACCATGGAGCCGTTGCCGGGAGCCAGGCCGCGTTCGGTGGGGAGGGTGGCGTCGGTATTGGCGGCCACCCAGAGCGCGCCGGAGCGCAGTGCGTAGGCCGCCTCGGCCAGGTCGGCCCAGGCGGTCTGCGGGGAGTGGCCCTGGATCACCGCCGCCGGAGTCACGCCGTCGTAGCGGCGGACCGCTTGCAGGCCAACGTTTTCCACCTCGGCCATCAGATCGTCGGTGCCCACCACCAGCACGGTGGAACCGGGCGCGACCCGGTGGGCGAGCAGGCGGGCGGCCGCCTGCGCGCTGGTGACCACCTCGTCCTCGGTGGCGTCGAAGCCCAGCTCGCGCAGGTGCATCGCCACACCGTTGGCCGAGCGGCTGGCGTTATTGGTGACGTACATCAGTCGCTGGTCGGGGGCACCGGCGTGCAGTGCCTCCGACGCGCCCGGAATCGGCTCGTGGCCGCGGAACAGGGTTCCGTCCAGATCCAATAGCAGTGCCTCGAACCGGTCGCGCAATCGCATGCCGCCGCCTTACTCAGTTTTCGGTGTCGCCGTCGGACTTCGTGGTCGCCTCGTCGGATTCTTCCGCGTCCGCCGCGTCCCCGGCGTCCTCCTCGTCGAAAGCCGCGGTCCAATCCGCGCCGTCACCCTCGCCCGACAGTTCGGCCGCGCGCTCCTCGGCGTCGGTCTCGCCGTCGAGGTCCGCGGAGGCGGAGTTCATGAACCAGGTGAGCGCCTCGTCCGCGCGCCCGGCGGCCAACAGGGCCTCGGCATAGGCGTAGAACAGGCGGGCCGCGGCGGAACCCGTACGGGACGGGTCGAGTTCGGCGGTCTGCAGGGTGACCACGGCCTGATCGAACTGGCCCAGATCCATGCGCGCACCCGCGACCACGATTCGCAGCTCGGTGGCCTCGTCGCCCTGGAGCGCACGCGCCTCATCGCTGCGACCCAGCTCGATGGCGCGCTCGGGACGGCCCAGGCCGCGCTCGCAGTCGGCCATGACGGCCAGCAGGCCCGAGCCGCCGGACATGCGGCGCGCGGTCCGCAGCTCGGACAGCGCCTCGGCCCACTCACCCGCGTGATAGGCGGCGACACCGGCGGTTTCGCGAACCACCGCGATGCGACCGGCCCGCTGCCGGGCCGCGCGGGCGTGCGCCAGCGCCAGCTCGGGATCCTCGTCCAGCAGCTGCGCGACCATCACCAGGTGCCGGGCCACGGACTCGGCATTGCCCTTGTCCAGGCTCAGCAGGTCGCGGCGCACGGCGGGCTCGAGATCCGAGGCCTGCACATCATCGGGGAGCACCGGCTCATCGGGGCGACCCGAACGCCGCTCACCCGGTTTGCCGCCGCCGACCCGCGCGCCCTCGCCACCCCGGCGACGCTCACCGCGATCCTCGAACGACCGCTCGCCCGAACGCTTCTCGGCACGCTCGAAATCCCGATCGTCCCGATTCTCGCGATTGCCACGACGGTCCTCGCCGGAACCATTGCGGCCGAAGCTCTTCCGCTCGCCACCACGGTCGCGGTCGAATCCCCGTCCGCCACCACGGTTTTCGCCACCCCGAGTGAAACCACCGTCGCGGCCGCCGTCACGGTTGTAGCCACCCTCACGACGCTCACCGCCACGATTGAAGCTGCCCTCGCGACGCTCCCCGCGATCGAACCCGCCTTCACGGCGCTCGCCACCGCGGTTGAAACCGCCCTCACGACGGTCACCGCCGCCGCGGTTGAAACCGCCCTCGCGACGATCGCCACCGCCACGGTTGAAGCCACCTTCGCGACGGTCGCCACCACCACGATTGAAGCCACCTTCGCGGCGATCGCTTCCGCCGCGGTTGTACCCGCCCTCACGGCGTTCACCACGGTCGAATCCGCCTTCACGACGCTCGCCACCGCGGCTGAAGCCACCCTCGCGACGGTCACCGCCGCCGCGGTTGAAACCGCCCTCGCGGCGATCGCTTCCGCCGCGGTTGTACCCGCCCTCACGGCGTTCACCACGGTCGAATCCGCCTTCACGGCGCTCGCCACCGCGGTTGAAGCCGCCGCGCTCATTGTCGCGTCCACGGTTGTTGCCGCCGTCGCGGTTGAAGCCGCCCTCACGGCCGCCGCCGTCGCGATCCCGACGCGGGCCGCCGCCGTAGGTGCGGCCCTGGTCGCGGCGTTCGCCTTCATCGCGCCGTTGGTAGCCGCCCTGTCCGGTTCCACCGCTGTTGCGGCGGAAGGGTTTGCGGTCGTCGTTCTGCTCCGCCACGGTGATCCCTCTCTGTTCTTGTAGCCTGCGGTACCCGGCCACGGCGCTGGAGCGCGTGAGGAGGGCCGGTGGATCGGATCCACCACCCCAAATTCAATCACGCCGCCCCAGCCGCTCACGCGGCAGCGGGTCGTTAAACGCCGAAAGGGGACCCAGTGTTGGGTCCCCTTTCGCGAAGGATGTTCCGGCGGTGTCCTACTCTCCCACACCCTGTCGAGTGCAGTACCATCGGCGCAGGTGGCCTTAGCTTCCGGGTTCGGAATGGGACCGGGCGTTTCCCCACCGCTATAGCCGCCGTAACTCTATGAAACTATCCACACCCGCGTTCCGCGGGGAAAGGGAGATGCGAGGGCCTTGCCCTCGAACACCCATTCCCAACAGACGGGGTCTGTGTGTTGTTTCAGATACTGCACAGTGGACGCGTAGCTTCTTTGTTGGTAAGTCCTCGGCCTATTAGTACCAGTCACCTACACCCGTTACCGGGC
>NZ_JAYKYT010000006.1:0-15630 GCF_035818795.1 Nocardia sp. CDC160
CGACAGGAGATACAGCCGGTACCGCCGCTCCCGGCGGATATCCTCCACGGTCGGCGCCACCGGCCCGAGCGTGCCGATGCACAGCTTCCGCGGTCCCCGCCCGAACAACGGCGCCCGGAAATAGATCTGGGTGACCTGCCCGGCCACCACCGGAACAACCGCGCGCGCAGGGATTTTCCCGGGCCCGCCCTGCACCGCGGTGACCACATGCTCCCCCGGCACCACGGGAATATAGGTGCTCCCCCACCGCACCCCCGGCACAGCCTGACCATCGATGGTGACCTTCACCCCCGGCAGCACGATCGTCCCGTCCGGAAACGAGGCCTCGAGGCGAATCCCCGTGCGCCCCGGCTCCGTCGCATACGGAGGAGACCACCCCGCCTCTGCCTCCGACTGATTCGACAACCACATACGAATGGATCGCCCCCAGCCCCCACCCCGTAAACGACTGCGCGGCCGCCTTTCACGACGGTGCGACAAAGGTGGCGAAGTACATCGCGGTGAGCTGTTCGGTCAGTCGTTTGTTCGACCACCGTCGTTGGTGCGCGAGGCGGTCGAGTAGGTCGAGTGACATGAGTGACCACAGCAGGTCGGTCGCGGTATCGACAGAAAGGTGTGGGGCGAGCACCCCTTCCCGTGCCAGCCGTTCGACGACGCGACGGCTGCCTTTGAGCCAATTCCCCTGGGTGGTCCGCCACAATGCCGCCGCGTCCGGGTCGGTGTGCTGGGCTTGCTCGAAAGCCCGCAGCACCGCCAGGATTCGCAGATGTGATCGCACGAGGTGGGCGACCCATTCACGCAGACCCGACACGGCATCGGGGGCATCCCACACGGCCTGGAGCGATTCCGCGAGATTGTCGGTCTCGCCGAGACTGCGGTAGAGCGCGGTGACGAGATCGGTCCGCGTTGCGAAATGCAGGTAGACAGCTCGGCGGGTGACGCCCGCGCGCTCGGCGACGGCCGCCATGGTCAACGCGGGCAAGCCGTCGTTCTCGATGATGTCGCGGGTCGCCGCCAACAGGGCGCCGACCGTGCGGTGGCCTCTGGCGTTCTGCGGCTGGGTCATGTCCGTCTCCGAATGTTGGTGCGAATTGCTGCGAGCACGTGCGGGATGTGCACACCATGTGTAGTTTAGTTTCTACACATAGCGTGTAGTTCATGGCGGTGGTCATGTCGGCTACAGCTGTCACGGGACATTTTGGGGCGGTGGGGAATTGAGCAACCGAATCAGTCGCCGAGCGTTCATCGGCACAGCAGGTGTGGGCGTTCTCGGTGCGACGGCGTGGGCGGTTGGTGATCGTGTCACGACACGCGCGTCGACAGCGGTCGGCGATGGTCTGCGCGCGGTCGTGCGGGGCCGGGTGTCGTTGCCGGGAGACCCGGGTTTCGAGGCGGCGAGCCGACCGTGGAGTAACGCTGTCACGCAGCAGGTGCGGGCGGCGGTGGAGCTCGCCGACGCCGACGATGCCGCCGCGTTGGTGCGGTACGCGCGCCGAGCCGGAGCGTCGCTGTCGGTCCAGCCCAACGGCCATGGTGCCAGCGACGACCTCGAGGGCATAATCCTGGTCCGCACAAGCAAACTCGACACAATTCAAGTAGACCCCGCCGCGCGAACTGCCCGGGTCGGCGCAGGCGTTGCGTGGGGTCGAGTGCTCGCCGAAGCGGGACCGCATGGATTGACCGGACTGGCGGGCAGTTCCGCAGCGGTCAACGTGACCGGCTTCTGCCTCGGCGGCGGATTGAGCTGGTTCGGGCGCAAACACGGGTGGGCCGCCGACAGTGTTACCGCGTTCGACATCGTCGACGCCGACGGTCACCCCGGCCGGATAACCGCCACCTCCGACCCGGACCTGTTCTGGGCACTGCGCGGCGGCGGTGGCGACTTCGCGCTCGTCACCGCAATCGAGCTCGATCTACACCCGGCCCCAGCGGTTTTCGGCGGGCAAATGGTGTGGCCAGGGACCACCGCACCCGCGGTCATGACAGCCTTCCGGGACGTCACCGCACACGCCCCCGACGAATTGACGGTGTGGTTCCAGCAATTCCAGCCCCCAGGATCGACGACCACACTCACCAGCGTTCTCGTCGCTTATCTGGGCGACGAAACCACCGGCCGGGCCCTGCTGTCCGGGTTCGACTCGATTCCGGGCAGACTCCAAGACACCCGCCGCATGATGGCGATCGCCGACCTCGGCGAAATCGCCTCCGAACCAACCGATCCCAGCCCAGAAAGATTCGCCTCAGAGCTGCTGACCGACATCGACGACCACACCGCCGACGCTCTGCTGCAACCAATAACCCCACTGCTCGCGATGGAGATCCGCCACCTCGGCGGCGCGTTCGCCCAGCCGTCCGACAGCGCGGCCGGGCCACTGACGGCCCCCTACTGCCTCATCGAAATCGGCATGGTCACCACACCAGAATCGAAGACGGCGATCGAGGCCCGCCGCCAGCAGTACCGCGACGCCCTACGCCCGGTCCTGGCCGACAGAGCACCCTTCACATTCCTCACACCGGGCGACACCGCAGCACGCGCTTTCACCCCCGCCGCGCTAACCCGCTTGCGCACAATCAAACACAGTCGCGACCCCTACGCAATCATCCGCTCCAACTACCCCGTCCTCGCCTGAATCACCGCCCACCCGAAGCGGCGTCCCCGCCTGGCCGGTTCGGTCAGGCGGGCTTGGGGGTGGTTGAGGCTTGGATGATGGCGGGGAAGTAGGTGCGGGCGAACCAGCGGGCGTGGTCGTCGGTGTTGGTGGGGAGTACGGCGCTGGGGACCATGAGTAGGGATGCGGTGAGGCGGATGAGGATTTCGGCGGCGCGGAGGGCGGATTCGAAGGGGAGGGTGTCGTCGGCGAGGGCGGCGGCGATGGTTACTCGGATTGGTTCGAAGGTGGTGCTGTGGTCGGTGAGGAACGAGGTCAGGGTCTCGGGTTCGTATTGACGTAGTGCTGCGACGAGGGGGTGGCGGCGGCATTCGCGGATGCCGAGAACGAATGCTTCGACCGCCTTGTCGGTGGGGTTGCCCTGGTCGAGGATTTGGCCGCTGATCTCGGCGAAGAAGGATACGACTTCACGGACCACGACCTGGCGAACGATTTCGTCCTTCTCGCCGATGCGCCGGTAGACGGTGGGCCGGGAAACCTTGGCGCGGCGGGCGATATCGCCGACGGAGGTCCGGCGGAACCCGTGCTCGATGAACTCGGCGCGTGCGACGTCGAGCAGACGTGTGTGTTCGGCGTCGCCGGTCGGCGGTGCCACGGCGAGCAAGTGCTCGAGATCCATGCCTGCGTCGGTCATGGCTGTGAGGCTATCGCCTGCCGGATCGCCTGCCGCGCTGCGGATTCGGCTCATCACCCCACCCTTGCCGTCTGTGTTACACAAAGATACTTTTGTAAACATGTTACAGGGTGGTGGCGCAGGGGGCCGCCACCCACATCGTCGAAAGGCCTCCCATGAGGACGCTTCATCACCTCGGCCCATCTCCCGAACACGCCCGCTACCAGGCATTGCTGCCCGAGTTCTGGGACAAGGTCAAACGGCAGGAGGCCGAAGCCCTCGAGCGGGGCTACCCGATCGAGGGCGCCTTCGAATTCGGGCAGAAATGGTTCGGCGCGTGGGCCGATCAGAGCCTGGACAAGCTGCGCGACTGCATGGCCGAGGACTGCGACTTCATCGACAGCTCGACCTTCCAGAACATTCGCATCGGCCGAGCGGAAACCCTCGCCAACTGCGCGGCCTGTTTCGAGGCGTTCCCCGACATCGCGTTCTACCCCCAGGACGACAGCCTGCGATCCCTGCCCTACGGCGACTACTCCCACGGCCAACTGCGCATGGCGATCCCGTGGCGGGGCATTGCCCGCTGGACCGGACCGCTGCGGCTGCCCGGCACCGACATCGTGCTCCCACCGACGGGGCGGTGCCTGAATTTCATTGGGGTGGACCGCTATCTCCTGACCGACGACTTCAAGATAACCCACATCGATACCGATTGGGACATGCTGTTCATGGGTGTTCAGTTGTCCCCGTTGGGGATTCGCGCGCCGCGGTTGGGTGTGTTGAAGGCCGCCGCGCTGGCCGCACAGGTGGCCGTGCCGCTGCTGCGGCGACTGAACAGCGGCGGCCTCGATGGCCACCGTCGCTTCGACCTGCCGTTGCTCAGCATCGCCGGACCGGGAGCGTCGGCATGAGCACGAATTCCGTGACGCGGCCGCGTTCCCGGCGTCGCGTGAGCACCTTCGCCCGGTCGATCGACCCGATGATCCCGGGCCCGAAAGGGCGGCCATTGCTGGGAGTACTACCCGAATTCCGCAGGGACCCTTTCGAATCCGTGCGCGGTTGGGCTCGCGAGTACGGTGACGTGTTCCACGTGCCGCTGCCGATGCTGAACGTGGTGATGGTCAATCATCCCGAATTGGCGGCCACCGTGCTCAACGACCGCGACGGCAACCTGGGCCAGTTCGGCCGCGTCGGGGAATTGGTCGCGCGGGTGACGGGGGCGACCATGCCGATCATGGAAGGCGACGCCCTGCGTCAGCGTCGCCGCCTGCTCAGGCCCATGTTCGGTCGCCGCCACCTGGCGGTGATCGCGGAATCCATTGTCGCGGAGTTCACCCGCCGCATCGAACGCTGGGATCGCTTCGCCGACACCGGAGAAGTCGTGGACCTGCAGGCCGAGCTCATGCGCGTCACCCTGCCCGGGTTCCTGCGGGCCATGTACGCCACCGAACTCACCGAAACCCAACTCGCCCATGCCGACATCGATATTCGCCTGATCCTGCGCACCCTCGCCTCGGGCGTATTCCTTTCTCCCCCAACGATTCCGCTGCCGATACCGGGCACCGAGAACCTGCCGAAGTCGTTCCGGCGCTTGTACGCCCTCGTCGACGGCCTCATCGAGCAACGGCTCGCCGACCCGGCCGAACACCACGACATCCTCGGCCTGCTGCTGGCCAGCCGCTACGAGGACGGCACCGGCCTGTCCCATCGTGACCTGCGCATGGAACTGATCACCCTGATGGGCGGCGGCTACGAAACCATGGTGGCCTCCATGTCTCACACCCTCGCCCATCTGGCGCTCAATCCCGAACCCGCGCAACGGCTCTACGACGAGATCGACGAACTCGACGGCGCCGCACCCACTTACGACGATCTCGCCCGCCTCACCTGGGCGCGAGCGTGTTTCGACGAGGGGCAGCGCCTGCAGGGCCATCCGATGAACCCTCGATTCGCCTGGCACGCCACCGAACTCGCCGGATTCCACATCCCCGCAGGCACCGTCGTCGGGGTCCCCGTCTACACCCTGCACCGCGACCAACGCTGGTGGCGCGACCCGGACCGCTACGACCCCACCCGCTTCACCGACACCACCACCCATCCCCCACGACCCGGCCAAACGTTCATCCCCTTCGGCGCGGGACCCCACCACTGCCTCGGCTCCGCCTTGGCGTACCTGAACGCCCAATTCCTGCTCACCCCGATCTTCCAGCGCTACCGGTTGCACACCCCACCGGGCTGGACACCGCGGCACGCCTCCACCTTCTCCATCACCCTCGACGGCGGTCTGCCCGTCCACCTGACCAAGGTCCGCGATCAGGTCAGAACTTCTCGAACAACTGCTGCGGAATGATCGGTTGGTGGTAGGTGCATTCGCCGGACAGCACAGTGGAACCATGTAGCCGTGACATCGGGATGAGCAGCTTGTCGCCTGCGGTGAGTTGAATTTTGTGGGTGACGTTGTTCCAGAAGTGCATCTCACCGACCTCGATCATGACCAGGCGATGTTCGTCGTGCACATGGGTTGTCGAGGTCTCCTCGTGCGATTCGACGAAGGTGTCGAGATCTACTTCGATGTGCTCGTCGGTGAGGTAGCGGTCGATCTGCTCGGCTTTCCGCTGATGCTCGTCGATGCGGTCCGCCCAGGCCAATTGGGTGGACAGATCCTCGTCCCACAGGTCGGCGAACCATGCCGCATCCGAGAAACCGGCGGCGAAACCCTCGATCGCGCGCGGGCCGAACGCCTCGTACAGCGGCTGGATCAGCGCGTCCACGAGCCGGTCCGGGTCGGTGGGTTCGGTGCCGCGACCGGTGTCGAAATAGTCTGTCCCGCCGCCGAATCCGTCGGTGAACAGCCAGCGGAAGCGGTCGCGGGTCAGCTCCTCGTTGATCCTGCGGTGCGCGACCGCGCCGAGGAAATCGAAGCACCGCTCGCGCCGTCGGCTCAGATAGTGCAGGTGGTTGCCACGCGCGAGTGACGAGGTCAGATACAGCTGCCAATAAGCGCCCGCGCCCGGACGCAATCCGGCCGCGTCGAGCAGGCCGCGGTACTGCTCACCGCGTCGCACCCAACCTCTGTACTCGTCCACGAGCATCTCCCGCAGCGCGGGATGGACGGCCTGATACTCGCCATTGGCCCCGTGCGAGACGGCCACGTACTGGGCCGGTGTGAAGGCGCTGAACTGCAACAGCGTGAAGGTGGCGGCCGCGCGTCGGTCGCGGGTGGCGGCCGCGACCTCGAAGACTCGTCCCGGCTCGGCGAGCCGCCGCTCGTAGTAGTCGCGAACCCGTTGCCGCAGCCATTCCGGCCCGGCGTACTCGACCGGCTCGCGGCCATTGTCGAGCAGTGCGAACAAATGGTTTTCCAGGACCGGTCCCGCCATTGCCGACAGTATTCGGTTCCGGTCGCTGTAGAACCGCGGCTGTTCGATCGCGGCCGCCTTATCGTCGACCGGCGGCAGATAGAGCAGGTCGCAATCGTAGACATTGCGCAGCATCCGATGCCCTAGCAAACCGCTCAGTTTGAGATAGTCGCTCTCGGCGATCGGTTTCGAATAGTCCAGCCATTCCAGGTCGGCCGGGCGGACCGGTCTGCGATACGGATTGTTCTCGGTGGTCAACTCGTCCCATTCGGCGGCCCGAAAGGCGGGATTCGCCGCAAAGGCACGCACAATTGCATTTGCATCGGTTGGGTCCGGCAGCTGCCGGGCGTCGATCTGCTCATTCATTGTCTTCTCCATGGAAGGGGCAGGACTGATACGCATCGGTGTCGTCGTCGGGAATGAAGTACTGACGCCATTCGAAATTCGACGGATCCCCGTAATCCCCCATGGACGGATGCAATGTCGCAACGTCCCAGGCGGCCAGTCGATCGCGTATTTGTTTCCGGGCGGCGGCTCCGGCCGGGGTGCCGCCTTCGATCCCGTGGAAGACATTGCGGGGCTGGAACATGAGCACCAGGCTCTCGCCGAGCCGCCGGGATCGGCGGAGCCGGTGCGTCGGGGCGGCCGCGAAAACGAACATCGCGGTGCCGTGGAAGCAGAACTCCCACAATGGATCTGCCGGATCGCGGGCGAAGTCGGCGGGCCACGGCCGGTCATCGTGCCGGTGCAGGTACCGCAGGGCGGCCCAGAAGGTCTGGGCGTGATCCTCGTGCGAGGCCGAGTCGTCGGGTTCGATGAAGGCGGCGAGCACCTGGCGCAACTTCGGGGTCGGGCGGACGTAATCGAGGAAAACCGCGAGTCGCTCGGCGAGCGGTCGATAGTCGTTCCGTTCGAGCGGAGTGACGAACAATTCTCGCCTTTCCAGCGCCCGCCGACCGAAATGGCAGGGGTAGTCTCGGTGCCCCACCTCCCATTGGAACACGGTCAGCGCTGATGCGAACCAGCGTGGGATCTCCGGCGCACCGATCGCCTCGCCCTGATCCAAGACGTAGATTTCCTGCGCGGCTAGTTCGGACAGTTTGTCGGGTAGAAATGCCAGTGGTTGCGAAACCGGCATAACTCACCCTCCTCCCTGATTCTTTTGTTACGGATACATTACCAATGTCGATCCGCCAGGTATCGTATGCAGACCCCGAGATAGATCGCAAGGAGTCAAAGTGCACCGGCCTTAACACAATTCAATCGGGTTAATATTTGCCATACATTCGGGGGCCGACAGGTAAATCCGATTTCGCATGTGAATGTTTTAGAGCAGGGCAATTTCCGGCCTCGTCGAGAGGCCGTCAATGCGCCGCGACATGAATTACTCGGCGCTTACCGGCGGATGACGATATCCCGAGGTACCGGTCGACGGGTCTCCGCCAGCCGCGTGCACATCAGCAGCGCGACGAACGGAATCGCGATCAGGACGGCCAGCGTGGTGGCGAGACCGCGGGCGTCGGCCAACAGACCGAGCAGCGGCGTGGCCGCGCCTCCGGCCGACACCGCCAAACCCAGCGTGACACCGCTCGCGGTGCCTACCCGGTTCGGCAAGTACTCCTGGCCCAGCGTCGTGTGCACCGCGAACGGAAGGTATATGCCGATGCCACAGATCACGACGGCCACGAACAACAGACCGAGGGCCGGTGCCAGCACGACACCGGCGAATCCCGGTACGGCCAGCAGATATCCGAGGCGCAGGGTGCGAACCCGGCCGATCCGATCGGCCAGCCAGCCCCCGCCGATCGTGGCGAACGCGCCCGCCACCGTCATGGTGGTCAACGCGGCCGACGCTACCGAGTGCGAAGCATGGAATCGATTGATGGCATAGAGCTCCAGGAAGGTCGACAGTCCGAAGAACAGGATGGATCGGCAGATGACGACGCCGGTCAACCAGCCGAACGACCGCCAGTCGTCGAGCCGATCCACCCCACCGGGCCGCGCCACGCCATTGTGGTGCGCGCCCGAAAGCCGTGGCAGCAGTGGCCATATCACCGCGGCCATGGCGACCGCGGGCAGTACGAGCAGCGGGGTGCCCGTCAGACCGGTGGCACCGAGCACCGCGGTGACCGCGACCGGGCCGATCGCGAAACCGAGATTGCCGCCCAGGGCGAACCAGCTCATCGCCTGGGCGGAGTCGCCTCCGACCACACCGACCGCGCGGGCCGCCTCGGGATGGTAGGCGGCGACACCCGCTCCCGAGAGCGCGACGGCCAGCCAGATGAGGGCGTAGTGCGAACCGAGCCCGGACAGCGCGATACCGCTTCCCGCCGTGAGCAATCCGCCGACCAGCAGCCATGACATCGGACGCCGGTCGGCCAGCCAGCCGAAAACGGGCTGTACCACGCTGGATACCAGCGTCGCGGCCAGCGTGATGCCGGTGACCGCCAGGTAGCTGTAGTGATAGGCCAGCAGGAGAAACGGGATGATCGCGGGCACCGCACCCTGGTAGAGATCGTCCACGACGTGACTGAGCGCGAGCAACGCCACCGCGGGGCGGGACACGCGTGTGCGGTCGGTCGCCGTTTCCTCAGATGTCTGAGGACCTTTCGTCATCGTGTCCCTCCCGGGATCCGATTGCCGTGCTAGGTCGTCAAGCTCCGCAGTGCCCGCAGGGTGACGGTGACGTTGGCCTCGGTCGCGGCGGCGGCCGCCTGCGGATCGCCCGCGCGGATCGCCTCGGCCAAAGCGACATGCGCATCGCTCACCCCCGCGATGCCGGGGCCCGCGTCGACATCATCGATCAGATCGCGGAGCGCTTCGGGCAGCCTCGTATTCGCGAGGGAGCCGAAGATCTGGTCCAGCAGCGGATTGTGCGCGGCCGCCACCACCGCACGATGGAATGCGAGGTCCGCGGCGATGAAGACCTCGTCCTTACCGCGCTGTTCCGCCTGTTGCCGCTCGGCCAGCGCGGAATCCATGCGGCGCAGGTCATCCGGAGTGCGCCGCACCGCGGCCAGCCGCGCGGCCTGCAGCTCGATCGCCTCGCGCACCTCGTACACCTCCAGCACGGTGGCGCGGCGGACCAGGGTCTCGAGTCCGTTCGCGGTGGTGGACACCACGAAAGTTCCACGGCCCTGGCGTGATTCGAGCATCCCGAGGTGCACCAGCGCGGTGATCGCCTCGCGCACCGTCGACCGGCCGACTCCCAATTGGGCCGCCAGTTCGGTCTCGGCCGGGATCCGGCTCCCGACGGGCCAGGCTCCGTCGGCGAGCTGACTGGACAACTGGCGCAGCGCCATTTGGACCAATGGCGTGCGACGCAAAGGCTCGAGACTCATCCCACTCCTCAGTTGTCTGAGGACCAGGATAACCCCGGGAGACGACCATGCGGCAGCCCTTCGATCCAACGGAGCGAACCGTCCCACGGCTAACCGTCGGTGGTTCGTTGCCTAGCGGGCGTCCGACACCTGCTGTTCGAGGTCAGCGATCTCGGCGCGGAGCCATTCCTTGTCCGCGTTGGCGGTCGCCGCAGCGAGGGTGAGCATTCCGCGCCGGAATCGATCGGGCATCTCGGCGGCCTTCAGTGGCCGTCCCTGCTCGTAGAAGTAGCTCGCGGGTTCTTCGTAGAACGCGAGTCGGCGGCGCAGGACCGCGGCCTGATCGGCGGGATCCGGCAGGAATCGCAGGAACGCCAGCAGGATGAAGAAGTTGTTGCGGTCGGTGATCTCGACCTGGGCCGGATTCCGCAGGCGCCGCAGCAGTTCCGCGCGACCGGCGTCGGTCAGGGTGTAGACCTGTCGCGCGCCATCGTCGTCCTTGGTGAGCAGACCGGCCGCGCGCAACCGGTTCAGCGCCGGGTAGAGCGCGCCATCGCTGACGGGCCGGATGTGGCCGGACAGCCCCGAGATGCGCTGGCGCAGCTCATAGGCGTGCATGGACCGCTCGAAAAGGAACCCGAGGATGCTCAGCTCCAACATGGGCCAACCATAGCCTCTAATCGACTTATCTCGAAAAGAGGTAGCTCGATTCGAGACACTCTATTAGAGTGTCGGTATGACCGATTTCGTGACTACTTCCGAGGGAACCCGGCTCGCCTACGTGGATTCGGGCGGACCGGGCCGCCCCTTGCTGGCGCTGCACGGCGCGTTCGGCTGCGGCAGGTGCTGGATGCCGATGGCCGAACGCCTCGGCCGCCGCATCATCGCGCTGGACCAGCGCGGGCACGGCGAATCCGATAAACCGGGCGACTACTCCCGGGCGGCGTTCGTGAGCGACGCGGCCGCCGTCATCGAGAAGCTGGGGCTCGGGCCGGTATCGGTGATCGGGCATTCGCTGGGTGCCATCAACGCCTATCAGCTCGCCGCGCAACGTCCGGAGTTGGTCGAATCCTTTGTGGCACTCGACTTTCCGGTCGAGGTGGGCGAGTTCACCGATCCGTGGCTGGACGCGCTCCCGGCACGATTCCCCAGCCTCACCCAAATGCGAGCGACCCTGCACCGACTGGTGTCGATGGGAGTGCCCTTCCACTTCATGGAGAGCGCGGTGCGAGACTCGGACGGCTGGCACTTCCAGTGGCGCGCCGAGGATATGCGGTCAGTGAAGCGCGGCGTCATCGGCACCTGGTGGAACGACTGGACGGGCAGCACATGCCCGGCCCTGCTGCTGCTCGGCGGTGACAGCGCGGTGGTCCCGCCCGACCACGCGCGAGAGATGGTGTCCCGCAGACCGAATACCGCCCTGGCGACCATCGCGGGCGCGGGCCACGACCTCTACCTAACCCACACCGACGAGGTCGCCGCACACATCGCCCGATTCCTACCCTGACCTCACACGAACGCCCGCACCGCGTGTCCACGGTCGAGCAGCGACCGGGTGGCCCGCCGCCCGGTCGCCCCAGCCGCCTCGGTCACCAGAAACGTTGGCTGATCTGGCTTGGATTGCCTTGCCCTACCGTTCAATAGGCGACTGTGAAGACGGTCCTGTGCCGGGTCGGCTTCTCGATCTCGTCGACGAAGGCGATGGCATAATCCTCGCCGCTGATGCACGCGCGGCCCGTGCTGCGCGACACGCAGATTTCCCGCGCCACCGACGAGGCCGAGGCGCGCACCATTCTCGGATGCGATCCGGCCCAATGTCGGGATGTACTCGGCCAATCCGGTGCCGTGGGCCTGCAGGGCAACCACCAGCACATCGGCGCCCGCTGCGACATCACGCACGAATCCCTCGTCGAACAACGAACCCGGACGGAGGACCAGATCACTCCGGTTCGCCAGCGGCCCGATATCGCGTGCGATGGCAACAACCCGATGTCCACGAGTCGCCGCCTCGGTAGCGATGTTGCCACGGAGTAACCGGTGGCGCCGAATACTGCGATCGTCGTCATTGTTCTCCTCGAGTATCACGCGATGGCGATCAGTCGACGATGAGTCCGCCGGTCAGGTTGGCGACGGTGCCGGTCATCGCCGAGGCCCGATCGGAGGCGAGCAGGACCGCCGCTTGCGCGAGTTCGTCCAGCGCGGTCAACCGCTTGCGGTGCGTCATCGCACCCTCCATCTCGAGCAGTTGATCCTTCGCCATGCCGATCGCGTCCGCGTGCAACCCGAACACGGTGTGGATGGTCGGCGTCTCTGCCATGCCGGTGGTGCGCAAGCAGATCGCGCGAACACCGTGCTGCGCCCATTCGGCCGACAGCGCCCTGTTGAGACCTTCCATGGCCGCCCAGCCCACACTCATTCCGCCCACCAGAGGCATCGGCAGTCGGGCAGGTTCGGGGGTGTTCATCATGATCACCCCCGAACGCTGGGGGATCATGTGTCGCGCTGCGGATTTCGCGGTGACGAAATGCGCCCGGGTGTAGGTCGTGATCGGCCGCAAGAAGTTCTCAACCGGCAGGTCGGCGAGCGGGATGCCCTGCAACCCTCGCGGAGAGATCCCGATCGCGTTGAACGACACGTCGATACTCCCGGCGTCGGCGACGACCGCGGCCAAATGCTCGGTTACCGCCTTCTCGTCACCGGCATCCACCACAGCGGTCTCGGCGGTGCTACCGGCGGCCGCTATTTCCTTCGCGACCGCGTCGATGCTCTCGCGATTGCGGCCGGTCAGAAACACTTTCGCGCCTTCGTCGGCGAATGCGCGAGCCACCGCGCTGCCGACCGCACCGCTCGCGCCGTACACGACAACGTTCTTGTTTTCCAGCAACATAACCTTCTCTTCCTGTAGCTCACGGCCCCTACATGGACAGAGGCGAGCTCACCGCGAAAGTTATCGGTGTCGTATCACCGCGAATCCGGGGTCGGCTGCTCTCGACCGGTCGACGGCACCGTCGCCCTGCAATACGCTCATGCATCGAAATCTGTTGATTCACAACGAATACGGGCGTAGTAAGGCCAGGGACGAGGAGGATCGGCGAATGCGGATCGGGACGATCGGGGCCGGGCGGATGGTGGAGTCGCTGGCCGGGCGGTGGGCAGCGGCCGGGCATGAGGTGCGGATCGGTGCCCGCGACACAGGTCGGGCCGCCGAACTCGCCACTCGAATCGGGGCTGTTGCGGGAGGCGGAATACGCGAGGCCGTCGAGTTCGGCAACGTCATACTGTTCGGCGTCAAACAGGCCGCGATCGTCGATGCGCTCGAAGCCGCCGGTGCCGCGGATGGCGCATTCACCGGCAAGATCATCATCGACTGCGGCAATGCGGTGGACCTCAGCGACTTCTCGCAGGTCACCTGGGACGGCAAATCTCTCGCCGAACAGGCCGAGGCCGTCGCGGTGGGCAGCCGAGTCGTCAAGGCGTTCAACCTCGCCGCCTACACCGTCTGGCAGAAGAATCCCGTCCAGTACGACGGCCGCCCACTGGCCATCCCAATCTGCGGCGACGACACCGCGAAGGCAACGATCGCCCCGTTGATCACCGGCATGGGCGCCACTCCGCTCGACGTCGGTGACCTGCGGCAGGCCCGCCAGTTGGAAGCCATGGGCGTGATCATCATCAAACTGCTGTTCGGTGGCGTCGGCCTCAACAGCGTCTTCCAATTCCTGCCCGAACCGGCCTGATCAACCCGAACCATCGATCGCCTGTGGCGCTCAACGGGCGCGGATTCGCGTAGTTCACTACTCATGACGGAGGTCGCCAGCAAGCACAGACTTGGGATGGTTGGGGTGGGATCACAGGCGCTGAGGCGCGGCGAGAGGCTCGTCCGTCGGGGGCTGGATTGAACCGGGGGGAAGCCGACGCACCTCGACTCGGGGCGTAGCACTCGCGCCCGCGAACCATCTCCCGAATGGAGCGTCATGGCAAGCACACTCAATCAACGGCTCACGCCCGCAACGGAGGACCGCGTTCTGCGATCGTCCGCGGTACGTACGCAAACGACAGGCGCGGACTCGTTCATCGCCATTCCGCCACAGATCGACAATGGCGACGAGGCCAGGTACGCCGACAAGTCCGGCACCTACACCAAAGGTGTTCTGCAGGAAGGGATCGGGCTGGTCGACCTGGCCGCCTATGACTCGTTCATACGGGCCTTGAGCAGCGGCAATCCCTCGGACTTCGAAAAGATAGTCCTGGGCGGGCCGCGCACGCTGAATGGTCCGCAGGGCGGGTTGAGCTTTTCCCTGTCCAGCGCGGACGTGAGCCAATTCGCGGTGCCACCGGCGCCAGCGCTGGCGAGCGAGGCGTACGCGACCGAACTCGTCGAGCTCTATTGGGCATCGCTGCTGCGTGATGTCGCCGTCACCGATTACAAGTCGAATCCGACGGCGGTGAAGGCCGCGGCCGAGTTGTCGTCCATGCGGGCCTATGCCGGACCGCGTGATTCGAGCGGCTCGGTGACCCCGGAATTGCTGTTCCGGGGTACTTTCGCGGGGGAAACGGTGGGACCCTACCTGTCGCAATTCCTCGTGCAGCCGACCGCGCTGGGATCATTGCCCATCACTCAGAGATACGTAACGAACAAGGCGGGCAAGGACTTCGCGCTGTCGCCCGCCGAGTACCAGCAGGTGCAGAACGGTCAGCCGACCGGCCAAAGCCTCACTCCGCTCGCGCAGCCGTTGTATCTGCACGACGGGCGCGGACTGGCCGCATACACCCATGACGATGTGCTCTACCAGGCGTACTTCGTGGCCTACCTGGTGTTGAACACCATCAACAACGGTGGACCGGTGCCGCTGAACCCCGGGAACCCCTACCGAGGTTCCAAGACCCAGAACGGCTTCGCGTCATTCGGCCAACCGGATATCGCGGCCACCCTCGCCACCGTGGCCGATCTGGCGCTGAAGGCCGTCTGGTATCAGAAGTGGTGGGTGCATCTGCGGCACCGTCCCGAATCGGGTGGCGCGATCGTTCACCTGCTCCGCACCGGCCAGGGCGGGTCGATTCAGGGCCATGTCAGCGACACCGTGGTCGATTCGCAGGCGGTCGCCGCCAGCTTCGCGGCGAACAACAGTTTCCTGCTCTCGCAGGCCTTTCCGGAAGGATCGCCGACGCATCCCGCCTAACCGACCGGGCACGGCGCGGTCGCCGGAGCCTGCATTACGGCGCTGAAGTTCTTCTTCGACGGCAGCTTCGTCCTGAAGAATCCGATCGTGTCGTCCTCCGACGGCCAATCCACCGCCCCATACACCGCTCCCGCAGGCGAACCTCCGCTGACCGTCAACGGAGAGTTGCACAAACTCGCCGACAACATCAGCTTCGGCCACGGCATTCACGCCGGAATCCACTGGCGCAGCGATACATTGACATCGATTCAGCTCGGCGAGGCGGTCGCACTGAGCTATCTGCGAGACCGCGCCCACACCTACAACGAGCAGTTCAGTATTTCTCTCACGAAACTGGACGGCTCCATCGCGACCATAACCAACCCCTAGCCTTGCGGTTTAGCAGCGAAGCCGCGGGCCATCCGGCCCGCGGCTTCGCTGTGTTGTGGACCTAGCTGGGCGTTATTCAAAACGCGCTGACCTGCATAAACTCCAAAGCACCCACGCCAG
>NZ_JAYKYT010000006.1:15640-383309 GCF_035818795.1 Nocardia sp. CDC160
ACTCCAAAGCACCCACGCCAGAATCAGCTCCACAGCACCACGCAACACATCCCGCCGGCCCAAGAAAACGTCGGAGAACCGGCCACGTGAGCCACGCAGAATCCGGCAGCGCCTCTCACCGGCGACGACCGCCGAGCTGATCCGGGACTACACCGACGGGGTCTCCACCGCGCAGCTCGCGGTCCGCTACGGGATCTCCAAGACCGCGGTCCTCACCCTGCTCACCCAACGCGACGTGCCGCGTCGCTACCAGTCGATGACCGCCGCCGACATCGATCACTCCGAGCGCCTATACCTGAGCGGCCACTCGCTGGTGACGTGCAGCAAGCTCACCGGCTTCCCCGCCAGCACCATCCGCGATGCGCTGCGCCAGCGCGGCACACCCATGCGCCCGGCCGGAGGCCGACCCAGTCACCGCTGATGTCTCGGCGTGTCGACACGCCGCACGCTCCACCAATCTCGAGCAGATAGCAACCCGACAGCGAATCAGTTCGGCAGTCGAGCGACGCCTGAACCCACGCGCGCACAGGAGACCCCCAATGCCCACCACGACCACCTACTCCCCTGAACCATCCGATACCTGCACCGCTCCCACACCGCCGACGCATCAGACCGCACCGCCCAATCAGCGTGCACACACGAGCTTCTTCTGGTGCGTGCTGCTCACCGCAGCCACCGTCAGCATCACCGGGAACGCCACCCACGCCGTTCTTCACGCGCACGCGCTGCCCGCAATCGCCGCCGCAGTCGCGATAGTGCCGCCGATCGCCCTACTTGCCGCAGTCCATGGCGTCACGGTCCTGCTCCGTGCGCACGCGCACGCTCGGTGGATGCACCTGCTCGCCACCGTGATGACGGTCCTCATCGCGGTCGCCGCGTTCCGGCTCTCGTTCACCGCCCTGCGCGATCTCGCCGCCCTCGCCGCCATCCCCCAACCTGAAGCGTGGCTGTGGCCGGTCATCATCGAAGGCTCCATGACACAAGCCACCGTCGCGCTACTCGCACTCGCCCACACCGGCTCGACACGTGCACACGCCACAGCCGGGCAACAGCTCGAAGAAGGCGTCACCCAGAACAGCCGCGCGGAAAGTCCACGTGCACACGATGACTCGGCGACCAACCACGAAACCGCCAACGGTCGAACGCCGCTTCACAGCAATCCATCACCACAGCGATGGTCATCCCTGGCGAACGCGCTCTGCGACCGCGACCCTGCCCACCGACGTGCCCCAGCCGATGTAGCCATCGTCCTCTCCAAGCACTTCGACCAGGGCCGGACCGCTACCGAGATTTCCCGCGAGACCGGGCGCAGCCGGTCCACGATCAGCCGCATCATCGGCGATGCCACCCGTATCCGAGCAGGTGAAGGACACGGCTGTGAGTCGATCCCAATACCACACCCGTGAAGCAACCAGAGGTGCGACGAACACCGAGCGATGACTGATTCCATACTTTACTTTGGAGTAAAGCTTGTGCGAGAGTGTTGCGGCTCATGCACTGCGTACCCATCCCCTGGCGACGCGGGGCGGTGATTGGACAAGGTTCGCCCTGAAATCCCCACAGGCATACGAGGTCGACCGATTGCCCAAGCAGCCTCGCCGGTCCCACGCACCCTTGCTAGTTAGGTAAGCCTGACCTACACTGTCAATGGTGTCAGGATCGAGCGAGGCCCCGAGGGCTGCGGCGGCCCCGATCCGCTGCCGACGGTGGGTTCCATTGATTCAGCATCAATGGAACCCACCGTCCTTCTCAAGCCCAGCCACCAGTGCCAGCCCAACCTTCTACGACTCAGGCCCAGCCCAATCCTCAGCCAACCATTGCTGAAACATCAGATGGCGGAATTCGTACGCGATTCCATTCGCTCGCAGTATCCCTGCTCTTCGCGCCCTGTCGAGAAACTCGGATGGTCGGCTCGAGAACTCCCCACTGACCTTGAGCACGAGCGACGCAGCAAGATGTCGTTGACCCGCGAATCCGACCAAGTACCAGACAACGAACCCAGCCCAAATACCACAGCTGAGTGCCCCCCTGGTCGCGTCCTCAGAGTCATACCGACCGCCCAAAATAAGGAGCGCGGTGGCCAAACCGAATACTCCGAACAGAAGAAAGGCTGCGAGACCCGACCATAGAGCAGACAGCCGGCCGTCACGGATCGTCTGCCTCTCGCTCTGGCCAAGGATCAGTCGCTCCTCGAAGGTCGTCGAAAATCCGAGGATGACGCTCGTGATCCCAGCAACAGCGCCAGCGATGCCAGCCAAGACCGCGTACACGGAAAGGTAGACCGACAACGATTCCGATGGTCCGAATACGCCTGCGAACGCCGTGAAAGCAGCGAAAATTACCAAGGCGCTACCACCGACGACGATGCCGCCCCGCAATGCACGTGGCCATCGAGAGCGGCCGGGAACACGCCACGCGAACCGTTCGGAAATCCCGCGAAACCCCGGCAGCGGCGACTGCGACCCGGCCTCCAGCCCATAGCCCACGAGCAGAACTGGAGCAAGCACGAGAGCAGTGACTGGCAATGTGAGGCCATTTACCCGATGGAGCAATGCGAGAGGTCCAAGTATCGCACCGGCTGCCAGAGCCGACAGTCCCGCGTGGACTGCAAGACACGTCCGGACTCCTGCCAAGCGCCACACCTGATCCAGAGTGAAGCCGGTCCCCTCGCGTCCCCGATGACGTTGCTGTTCGAGATAACGAGCCAGTGTCCTCAGCCAAAGACCTGCGGTGGCTTCGGAAGTCGGTGCGGCCCGATCGTTCTCGTCGGCGCCTGCGACGGCGAGCGGTATGAGGGAGCCCAGAAGTAGGCGTTGCGCCTCCTTCGTCTCGGTGGTCTTCGCAAGCGCG
Source organism: Nocardia sp. CDC160 (assembly GCF_035818795.1). Taxonomy (NCBI): domain Bacteria; kingdom Bacillati; phylum Actinomycetota; class Actinomycetes; order Mycobacteriales; family Nocardiaceae; genus Nocardia; species Nocardia sp. CDC160. The sequence continues at coordinate 18,491 of NZ_JAYKYT010000006.1, forward strand.
ATTGCGGCATGTTCCCCGTCACGATGAAGCATTGCGGCTGCCATACCGAGCATCAAGGGTGTACTCAGCACCTCAACAATCGGACCGTCGGTGTGCTCGACCACCTCATTCACCAACGGCGAAAAAGATTCTGGCGCAATCTGATACCGATCTCGATACCGGTCGAGATATGACCAGATGTCTTCCGCGATCAAACCCTGCACAACCAAGATTTCGGCGCCGGGCAATGCAGGTCCGTGGCTCTCCACCACGTGGTCGTACACGTTCTTCCGACATGCGACAACGGCCGAGCGGGCGCTCCACGGAGCTTTCGTGCACAGTCGTTGCAAAGCCTCGCGAGCACGGTCAGGCTCCTCGCCGACCGGATCCATGTCATCCATACCATCAAGCACAGGAAGGACATGACCATTTCTGACCGTGGCGTATGCGAACCTCCAAGGGACCTGATACTCGAGCGCCAGCTGACCAGCCAACCATTTCGAAAAGTGTTGCCTTCCATCCCAACCTGAAGGACTCACACGGACTGGAACTGGAGTGAGGGCCCTCGCCGATTCAGGGGTTTCCGCCCGCCGCTCGAGCAGATCAAGGACAAGCTGATTCACCGCGCATGTCTTGCCTGCTCCGGCGTCGCCCAAGATGACCAACCTCCGCGGCTGGTCCAGACCTTCGAATCTCGCAGCGAGCGTCTCAAATCCGATCGCCGAACCATCGAGACCACGAAGTTCGAGCGGGATCGTCACCCCAACGCCAGCCCGAAGCTGGTCTCTGAGTCGATCCTCGCTCAGCCTTACCTGATAAGCGAGAAGGTCGGCTGCTTTGATCAGCTCGCCAGGTGAAACCCGCGGCAATCCCTTGGACTTCAACCATTTTCCAACCGGGCCAACCAGACTCGAGCCCAGCTTCAGCGCCACAGCCTCCCCACCGCCTGTCACGGCACGCAAGTCTGCCATCAAATCCCCGATCGATCACTACCCCTGCCACGAAGTTGAGCCTCCAGGGACTAGTACTCCAGCATCACTTCGTGATGTTGTTGGGTAGCATGGGGTTTCGTGCTGGTTGATGAGGATCTGGCGGCGTGGACGGCTGGGCTTGAGGAGTTGTTCGCGCGGGTGGCGGGGCGGTTTCATCGGGCGGAGCCGCGGTTGCGGGCGCGGGCGTATGTGCGGGGCCTGCTGGCTCCGCTGGCGGGGAAAAACGGCTGGACCTTGGCTGAAGCTGCGGGTGATTTGTCGCCGAATGGGATGCAGCGGTTGCTGAACAAGGCGGCGTGGGACGTCGATGGAGTTCGCGATGAGGCGCGCGCCTATGCCGTCGAGCACCTGGGCGATCCGGGCGGTGTGCTGGTTGTCGATGAGACCGGATTCCTGAAGAAGGGCCTGAAATCGGCTGGGGTGCAACGGCAATACTCGGGAACGGCTGGCCGAGTCGAGAATTGTCAGCTTGGTGTGTTCTGTGCGTATGCGACCGTGAAGGGTCGCACGCTGATCGACCGGGAGTTGTATCTGCCGAAATCGTGGACCGCCGATCGGGACCGCTGCCGCGAGGCCGGGGTGCCCGATGAGGTCGAGTTCGCCACGAAACAGGTTCTGGCACAGCGGATGCTGGCGCGTGCGCTGGATGCTGGTGTCCCTGCTCGCTGGGTCACCGCCGACGAGGCTTACGGCGGTGACTCGAAGTTCCGCCGCTGGCTCGAGCGACGGCGGATCGGATATGTGGTGGCCGTGCCAACCAGCGCGCCGATCGTGTCCCTGTCGGGAAGCTGGCGCGCCGACCAGGTCGTAGCAGATGCGCCAGCGGAGGCGTGGAAGCGGCTGAGCTGCGGCGAAGGCGCGAAAGGGCCCCGGCTGTTCGACTGGGCCGTGGCCACGCTGGGATCGCTCAGCGAAGCCGGCGCCGGGTGGCGGCGCTGGCTTCTGGCCCGGCGGTCGCTGACCCGCAACGCCAAGGGAGAACACGAAATCGCCTACTACCTGTGCGGTGCCCCGATCGGCACCAGCGACGAGGAATTGATCCAGGTCGCCGGTGCCCGATGGTCGGTCGAGGACTGTTTCCAGACCGCGAAAACCGAGGTCGGGCTCGACCAGTACCAGGTCCGCCGCTACGACGCCTGGTACCGCCACATCACCCTGGCCATGCTCGCCCACACCTACCTCGCGGTGACGGCAGCTGTCTCCCCAAAAGCGTTGGCAGCGGCCTCATTCCACTCACACTCGGCGAAATCAAGCGTCTCTTGGCACACCTGATCACCCCACACCCGGACCCCACCCGACTGCTCCGCTGGTCGAAATGGCGACGAAGACATCAACACCAGGCAAAACAAGCCCACTACCAGCGAAGACAGGCACTACATCACGAAGTGATGCTGGAGTACTAGGCCATGTCTCCCAATGGCTTTGATCGACCGTCCTGCACAGCGGGGACGGTCGTGCATCATGGTCGACGTGGCGACACTGGCAGGTGATCGGTACCGGGTCCTGACCGACAAACAATGGAAGCTGCTCATGTTGCTGCTGCCCAAATCCGAAGGGCACGTGGGCCGCAACTTCACCAATAGCCGCCTGGTGGTCGAGGCGATGCTGTACCGACTGCGGGCCGGTCTGCCGTGGCGGGACCTGCCCGGACACTCCGGGCCCTGGCAGACAATGTGGAAACGACACCGCCGCTACGCCGCCGACGCCACCTGGGACTGGATGCTGACCGCGGTGCTGGCTCTCGCCGACACCATGGGCAACCTCGACTGGGTGGTCTCGATCGATCGTGCGGGCCCATCAGCACGTCGCCGGCGCGGCCAGCGGCTCGGTGACCGGGCTATGGACCGACGGACACGCTCACAGCCTGGCCGTGCTGCTGACACCCGGGCAAACCAACGATTCACCGACGGTGCCTCGCCTCGACGGCGGAGCACCGCGTCGCAATCCGGACGTGGCGATCGCCGACCGCGCCTGTTCCGCGGCGTCGAATCGAACCCTGTTGCGCCGCAAAGCGTCCAGACCGTCATTCCCCAACGCTGCGGTCAGGTCGCCAACCGCAAACCCAAGGGTCACGCCGGAGGCCGGGCACCGAGCTTCGATGTCTGGACCTACAAGCGGCGCAACTTCATCGAACGCGCCTTCTGCAAGGCCAAACACAGGCGTACGGTGGCAACACGCTTCGACGAGCTCGCCATCACCTACCGTGCCGGATTCGTCCTGGCCCTCATCGTCGAATGGCTCAGATCATTGAGAGACACCACCAAGCCTAGTAGGCCCGCATGAAAAGCCGTGGCTGCGTGCCCTACCAAAGCGCGTCATCCACGGACCAACTCATCAGATCGCCTGCCGCACGCTCAACTCTGTACCCAGGTACAGCAGCGGGCGGATCGAGCGGCCTCGTGCGTGGCCCCAGTCAGTGAGCAGTCCTACGCGACGCCGCTCCGCTGTGTGCGCCACAGCGCTCTGGATGACCCTGCCGGACAACGAGTGCCGATCTACGAAAAGCCCCGCCGGGCGAATAGCGGACATCGTGACTGAGTGTCCCCCGGCAGGGCTTTTCTGGGTAATCGGCCCTGATCGCATCGTGTTGGTTGACTTGATCAAGTCCAAGCCGGAAGACTACAGCATCAGATCAACAATCCGGTCCATGTCCGTCGACACGCACGAGGATGGACCTTCTGGTACCCCAAGCCCACTCCTCAGCGCATGTGCGCGAGCGGGCCCTCGATGAGGTCGGCGAATACCGCCTCGATGATCGCGTGGCGGCGATGAGTGATGTCGGCGGCGACGACGATGGACTCGGTCAAGTCTGTGAAGAAGGGGAGATACCGCCAAACCGGGGAACAATTCGTCTTGGCGGGCAGCGTGACGGACACAGCGCACGGTCAGCCCGGCAGTGACCTGATCTGGTTTGGAAGCGAAAGCGGTATGTGGGATTTCGGCAACCTCTGCGTCGGAGACCGCTGGCCGGTATTGGGATCGCGGACCCACCCGGATATTTCACCGATGTCCATGCATCTTCGCTGATCGCGTCGATCGCCCGCTACACAGCACGGTTCCTCGTCAATACCAGCGAGAACCGGACACGCACACTGCGGCAGGCACCTACCACCGCGCGGGTGCCGTAGACCGAACCACCACGAGCAAGGATCTCACCTGTAACTCCATCCGCGCGAGAGCAGGCAGTGTCCTGGGCGACCATCCGGCCGGAATCCTTGCTCGGGCCGGTCTTGCCGGCCCACACCGTATCCCGGCGACCACCGACGCAGCGCCTTCGCTGCTGAGAGTCGTGGCCAGTAGTGAAAGTCCTTTCCGGAGAAGTGGTTTGCCCGAGATCTTGGTGTGCCCGTAGGAGGCGCCCTGCTTGGCATACCCAGAGACTGGACGCAGCAGCGAGTCGATACCCCCCCCCCCCGCTCATGCGAGCCGGGCAGCAGATCGACCCGCTCACACAACCGGGCCGATGCTCCCGCAACGCCGCCTCGCGCTGTCGGGCGTGGCCAAAGGTGAACTCTCGTAACGGCGTGCCGATCGTCGATGGGAGTGGCTCGTTTTTAGGGAGCGTTTGAGCTGCGGGAACATGTTTGGGGCTGTTGCGTTGGTGGAGGGCGGCTTATCGTCGGAGCGGGGGTTCGGAGGCGGCGATGGGCTCGTGGTTGGACGAACTCGGGCGGCGGGAGACCGGTGCCCGGGAGCGGGCCGAGGAGCTGCGTAAGCGGATCGCGGACCTGAGCGAGCAGCTGGACGTCGAAGAGCGGCTGATATCGAGGTTGCAGGTCACGCGAGAAACGATGATCGAAATCCTCGGCACGACAAGTGATCTCACCGTGTCAGCGGATCCTGCCGAGGCGGACGCGGATCCATCGGGGCCCAAGTCCGGGAGTGGGTCGCCGATCGGGGTGGTGTTGGTTCCGCAGCACGGGGCGGGGATGCAGGTGTCGGTGCTGCCGGAGGACTATCAGGATGTTCTGGAAGTCCTCGCTGATGCTGGACGGCCGTTGCGGGCGGGGCATATCGCCGCGGCACTCGGACTCGAGGTCGCGCCGGCGAAAGTCGAGGGGTTGCGGTCGAAACTCAAGCGCTTGGTGGCGCGGGGCTGGCTGGACGAGCAGACGCCTGGGCTGTTCGCGATCATCGAATGAGGTTGGTGCATAGCGTTATTGACGGGCTCTTCCCCGTAGTTTCGAAGATGCCACTCAATCGAACACTGCCGAAAGAAGAGCCCGGTGACACGCTACGACACGGCCCAACCTCTGCATCACCGCCTCCAGCAAGCCAACCCTCCGAGGACTGTCAGATCAACAGTCCCTCCGAAAGAGCCACTCCCATCGTCGATAGCACGTGTATCCGTCGAAAGAGGAAGCCATGCCGCCGCTGCGCAACACGTCGACGTCATCGATGCTGCCCGCCCCAGCCGCCATCCCCGGAATCAATGTGACCCGCTTCGGCGCCGGATCGCCGAACCCGATCTGATCCGCGGCGCGATCGACACCTTCTCCGCCAGCGCCTCAACCAGCCCGGTTGGCTCGGCCAGCCGTATCACCGGCACCAGCCGGCCAACAGCGAGAGATTGTCATCGTCGAACACCGGAGGCTGCAGAGCGAACTTGTACGAACCTTCCACCCGAACGACCCCTTCTGACACGAGTAGGCCAAGCCCAGACAATAGCAATTTACCCAGCTCAAAGGATACTTTATGACTAGTCGAGCGCCAATAGGAATATTCGTCTGATGGCTGACTTCCCAGGCCCAATTCGAAAAGGGTGGCTGGGCATTCAGAGGCAAACCCCTCGATCTCCCCAGACGCCCGAGCATGTAAGATGGCCAATCGATCTCAATCCGACACCTATACTATACCTACAGTACGCACATATCTATTCAACGAAGCATGATTGACATTCCAACGTCGAATACTGTAAGCATTATTCTGGGTCGGAAAGTTAGCGCAGGAGGAAGTATCTTGGCCATTAAAGGTCTCGTGGTCGGTTTTGTCGCCGCCGGAACAATCATGCTTGCGGGCACCACGCCAGCGCTGGCTGTTATTCCGTTGGAGGCTAACGGCTCCACCGCGGACGCACAGTCGGACCTGCCAGTGGCCCCGAGCCTCGGCGACGCAGTTGCGGGGACCGGTAGTAGTCTGACCGGATCCTCCGAGATCCTGAAGTGCCTGGCGGGACAGGTTCCCAGCTGTCTGTAGGCAGAGTTTTGCTCGAAGGCGCCCGGTGCGGCCGCAGCCGCACCGGGCGCTTCAGTATTTTCAGGCGGCCGCGTCGCCCGCGAAGGGCGCCGCGGGCCAGCCTTGCTGATATGTCACGGTCCGACGCGGGCAGCCTACTTCGAGGGAAGTCAAGACCGATATGTTCGCCCAACCAGCGCGCTTACGCATGGGAAATAACGGACACCTAGGTCAGGCGCTGTGACAAGATCGTGAGCGAACAAACCAAGGCAACTGTCGCCAGTTGATGCCTGCATGGCCCTGGAGTCGATGGTCCACGCAGGCTAGATTGGACCAAAACCACCGTAAGGTTGCAGTGGAATAATGCGGAATTCCGACATTCTCTTTTGCGCTAACGGAAACTTCGCCACAATCGACTCTGCCGCAGCAAGTGACTCTGCTTCGAGGAAAAAACAAGCGCCACGGGTGTCTCCACGCAACCATATCGCGCGCACAATGCCCTCGATATAGAGCTCTCGTACCGCCTGAGTTTCTTCCGGAATCACTTGAGCGAAATCATCTTCACTGAACTTATCCATGTACCGCTCGGTAATTACCATGAATTGCATATCGTTGACATCATCCTATGCTCGGTAGGGATTGAAACTTCGTTGACCACACTGATTACGCGGTTAGGCTCTCGGGTTGAAGGGGTCACTGATCTCGTTGCCAGTGTCTATCCACACAGTCTTTGTTTCAGTGTATTCGTCGATCGCGTGGAATCCATTTTCTCGACCGAGGCCACTTTCATTGAACCCTCCGAACGGTGCGACATGGCTGGTTTTTCGGTAGTTGTTGATCCAGACGGTACCGGCGCGTAGTCCGCGAGCCATGCGGTGAGCCCGTGCGATATCCCGTGTCCAGACCCCGGCTGCGAGCCCGTAGGGCGTTTCGTTGGCGATGCTGAGGGCGTCCTGCTCGTCATCGAAGGCCATAATGACAGCGACGGGACCGAATACCTCCTCCCGGGCGATCCGCATGTCGTTGGTGACCCGGGTGAAGACGGTGGGCTGGACGAAAAGGCCGTCGCTCAGTTCGGGATCTGTGGGTCGGGAGCCGCCCGTAGCGAGATACGCCCCTTCCGTCTTGGCCACATCGATGTAGTGCAGAACCTTCTCGAGTTGCGCCTGCGAGGCGACAGTGCCCATTTCGGTTGCCGGGTCGAGAGGGTTCCCCAGCTTGATCTTTTCGGTCCTTTCGACCAATGCGGCGGCAAATTTGTCGTGAATGTCCCTGTGAACGAGGACTCGGGATCCTGCCATGCAGGTTTGTCCGGTGGCGGCGAAAATCCCTGCGATGACGCCGTTGACAGCGTTCGGCAGATCCGCATCGGGGAAGATGATGTTAGGGGATTTGCCCCCTAGCTCGAGCGAGACTCTGGCCAAGCGTTGCGCTGCGGTCGCCGCAATCTTCTTACCGACCGCAGTCGACCCGGTGAAGGCGATTTTGTCGACACCGGGATGCGCCGCGAGATAGGCGCCAACGGATCCGGCGCCGGTCACAACGTTGATTACGCCGTCCGGAAATCCGGCATCCCGGGCGAGCCGTGCGAGGACGAGTGTGGAGATCGGGGTGACTTCGGATGGTTTGATGACGACTGTATTGCCCGCCGCGAGGGCCGGGCACAGTTTCCACATGAGTAGCGCAAGTGGACTATTCCAGGGCGTGATGGCGGCGACGACACCAATCGGTTCACGCACGGTGAATGCCTGCATATTCGGCACGCTGATGGCCAGCGTCTCTCCCTGTGGGCTTTCCGCGACACCAGCGAAGAAATAGCAGTGGTTGGCAAGAGCACGAGACTGGCTGGCAACTTCGCGGATGAGCTTGCCGTTCTCGAGCACTTGAACCCGGGCGAGTTCATCGGCATGTTCAGTGATCAGGTCGCCGAATTTGCGTAACAAGGTCGCTCGTTGGACCGGCGTGGACGCTGCCCACGGACCGGCCTGGAACGCATGCCGAGCTGCGGTAACGGCATCATCGATGTCACTCTCGGTCGCTGTGGGTGCAGTGGCCCACGGCGCGCCATTGTAGGGATTGATGGAATCGAACCTCGCACCATCCGCCGCCGAGCGCCATTGCCCGCCGATCAACATTTGATATTGCTCAATGCCTGCCGGAAGTTCCGCAACCGTGTTCTGAGCTGACACGCTCATTGAGAATACTCACTTTCCAGTCTTGGGAAATGTCGGTCGTCTGAAACGTGCTCATTCGAACGCAAGATGCCGGGTCTGACGATGTCGGGAGCTGGCGTGTGCTCCTCGGGCGGGCCACTCGTGAGGCCATGGAGGGCGTGGCGGGGTGTCTTGGTAATCGCCAGTAGCGAGATGATTGCGGCCACAACGATGATGAGAGCCAGCGGCCACCAGCGAGGTCGATCGTCACCGATGACGGCTTCTGCGATGAATGGGGTCGGTGCGCTGAAGATCACGCCGCCGAGCGCATTACTCAGTGCCGTGCCGCTGTATCGAACTCGAGTGTCGAACTGGTCGGCAATGAGGCTCGATACCACACTGTATGTGGTCGCGTGTGCACCAATCATCATCACTGCGACCACTACGGCGGTCAGGACGATTTGGTCACCACGCAGCAGCCAGAAGAATGGGAATGCGGCAACGAGGGTGAAGAGCACTCCTGCGATGAAAACACGGTGTGCACCGATCCGATCGCTCAACGAAGCCAGGCTTGGTAGTGCAGCAAGGTCGACAACGGCGGCCGCCATCATAATGAGCAGCGCGGTGTGGCGAGGGATGCCCAGCGACTTGGTGGCATAGGTGAGGAAATAGACGGAGATGAAGTAAAAGACAACGTTGACGGAGCCCTGCAGGCCAACCCCAATCGCAAGGCTCGCTTTGGCGCGAGCGAGGATCTGGCCCAGTGGCAGACGCGAGGTTCGGCCAGTGTCCTTGACCTGCTGAAATTGGTCCGATTCTTCAACTCCGATCCGAATCGCGAGGCCAATGAGCACCAGCACGAAACCGGTAAGGAACGGGATACGCCATCCCCAAGCAAGCAACTGAGCGTTCGGGAGGGTCGAGACTGCCGACATAACGGCCGTCGCCAAGATCAGACCTAGCGGACTCCCCATCTGAGGCGCGGACCCATAGAGCCGGAGTTTGCCGGTGGGTGCCTGCTCGACGGACATCAGCACAGCGCCGCCCCATTCCCCGCCGACAGCGAGACCTTGCAGAAGGCGCAGGACGACGAGCAACACGGGCGACCAAGTGCCGATCGAAGAATAGGTCGGCAGCAAGCCGATCAAACCGGTCGAACTACCCATGATGGCAAGGGTGGCGATCAGGGTGGATTTTCGTCCGTATCGATCACCGAGATGCCCAAAAACAGCGGCGCCGATCGGGCGGGCAACGAACGCTACCCCAAGCGTCGCAAAGGACGCGAGACGTGCGCTGTGTTCATCGATCGATGGGAAGAAGAGCTTCCCGAAGACCAATGCTGCGGCGAGTCCGTATATGAAGAAATCGAACCACTCGATTGCCGTGCCGACCAGGCTCGCGATGGCAGAACGTTTAGCCGATCGCCCAAATCCTGTGGGTGTTGATGTTGTCATGGTGGAGCTCTCGGATCGTTCTCAGATATGGGCGGCGCCGGTAGCGGCGGCTGTTCGATGGGCTGCTTCCATGCCGGCGATACGACCGAACGCGAGAGCTCGCAGGACGGAGGTCCCACCCGGGTATTTGTGGTAATAGATTCCTGCGATTTCGCCGACCGCGAAAAGCCCTGGGATCGGGTCGCCTGAATGATCGATTACACGCGCACGCTCGTCGGTCGCGAGGCCCCCGAAGGTGAAGGTGATCGCACATGTCACCGGCCAGGCAACGTAGGGTGGCTCATCGATCGGTCGCGCCCAATTCGACTTGGGCGGTACAAGTGAGCCTTGTGTGGCGATGCCATCGAGTGTCGTGATGTTCAGGGGGCCCGGAGTCGCGGCGGCGTTGTACTGCTCGACGGTGGACTTGAGGGCGACGGCGTCGATATCGAGCCGTCGGGCAAGCTCGTCCAGCGTGGGAGCGATTTCAGGTTCACGATCGGTGAGCAGAGCGCGAGCGATCTGTTGCCGCATGAGTTTCTGGTCGGCAATGACGAAAGCAAACTGGTCCGCGTCGCGCCAGATCCGATACGCGACGGATTCGAAGGTGTTGTCCGGAGTGTCGGAACCTTCGTCGACGAATCGCCGACCTCGGTGGTCAACCAAAATGCCGTAGGGGTAGACCATGACCAGAGCTTCCGCGGAGCGGGTCCGGGAATCCACTGGTTCACCGTGAAAGCGGTCGAATTGCCCACTAGTCTGCGCGCCGACGCGAATCGCCATCTCGATTCCCTCACCTTGGTTGGAACGTCCACCAGGCGCGATCGGGTGCAGCTCGTGGCCATGCTCGCCCAAGTAGCGGTCGAGCATGGTGGGGTTTCCCTCGAACCCTCCGGACGCCAGCACTACCGTGTGTGCAGCGAATCGGCGTGCGTTGCCGTCCTCATCGACGGCTTGGACCCCGACCACGGTGCCATCAGGATTCTGGAGAAGCTCGGTCGCAGTGACGCCGTATTCGATGGTGCCGCCGAGTTCTCCGATGCGCGCGGAAAGGGCCTCGACGATGGCAGCGCCACCGCCGTCGGGCATCAACCGGGGCCCCTTCGAGGTCAGAAAGTAGGTAATGTCGGACGTAGTCCGCACGCCGTTGTCGTTGAGCCACCGAATTGTTGGTTGAGCGTCAGCTGCGAGGCGGTGCACGATCGCCGCCTGTGTCTCGCCCTTGCTGAGTTCCAACATCCGGGAAGAAAAATCCGAAGCTGGCCTGCCGTCTGCCTCGAGCCGGAAATAGGCCCCGGTCCATGCGGTGTTACCGCCTCGATGTGCCCGAGAGGTGCGTTCGAGAACGATCACCCGCCCGCCCGGCGACAATTGCAGGAACTGCAAGGCTGCGGACAGGCCACCGGCTCCACAGCCCACGACGACAAGATCTGTCTGTTCTCTGCTCACAGCTTCCTGCCTTCATCTTCGAAGTGGCCGTCCGCTGCATGGTTTACATACACCATCAAGCGGACTGTGTTCCAGGCAACTCATGTAAGCACAGGGGATATCCACGGTCAACCCACTTTCCGGTTTTCACAAACCGCTAGATGGCTTACAGTGGTTCCATGACCGAGACTGATATCGCCACCCCGCGAGCCGACGGAGGTGTCCGCAGCATCACGCGCGCCGTCGATGTCTTGAACTTGTTCGACGCCCAACACCCCACGCGCACACTGCGGGAGCTCGTCTCGCTGACCGAGCTGCCGAAGACCACGGTCGTGCGGCTGCTGGCGACCTTGGAGTCGTTGGGTCTGGTTGCCGATCGACGCGAATCGAACTATGGCTTGGGAGCGAATTTCCTGCGCTGGGTGACCTTGGCTCAATCGATGTGGGAGATCAGCCCAGAGGCTCACCAGATCATGTCCCGCCTCGTCGATACCTGCGGCGAGACCGTCAACGTCTACATCCGCCGCGATCTCCACCGAGTCGCGATCGCGCAGGTGGAGGGCACGACCACAGTGCGCAGTGTCGTCCAGATCGGTAAGCCGTACGATCTCGGCGCGGGCGCGGCCGCGAAGATTCTGTTGACCGGGGCATCCGATCAGGTCATCCGCGACCTGCTCGGGGCACATGCCGAGCTGCAACTCGACTCGCTGCAACGCGAGATCACCGGAATTCGAGAGGCCGGGTACGCCATTACCCACGGCGAGCGTGAACTCGGCGCGTCCGCGGTCGCGGCGCCCATCACCACGAGCGACGGTCGGGTGATTGCCGCGCTGTCGGCAAGTGGTCCGACATCACGGTTCACCGCCGATCGCGTGGGCTGGTACGTGGATCAAGTCACCACCGCAGCCACCGAGATCAGCGCGATCGGGCTGGGTAGCGTGGAGGTCTTCCTGTGACTGCAGATCTTCTGAGCGGCGTGCGTGTGCTCGACCTGACCAATGTTCTGGCAGGCCCCTTCGCTGGCTACCAACTGGCGCTGATGGGTGCCGATGTCATCAAGATCGAGACTCCGCGCACGGGGGATCTGGCCCGCCAACTTGGCGCCGATCTGGACCTCACCACCGAAGGCCTCGGAGTATCGTTTCTGGCGCAAAACTCGGAAAAGCGCTCGGTCACAATAAATCTAAAGTCATCCGGCGGGAAGGACGTCTTCGAGAAGCTGGTCAGAACCGCTGACGTCGTTCTGGAGAACTTTCGACCGGGCGTCCTTGACCGCCTCGGCTTCGGGTGGAACCAGCTCCATCGGATCAACCCTCGCTTGATTTACTGTGCGGTCTCTGGATTCGGATCGACGGGGCCGATGCGAGGCCGACCTGCCTATGACCAGGTGATCCAGGGCCTGTCGGGAATCATGAGCATCACCGGCAGCGCCGAGTCCGCACCGCTCCGGGTCGGATACCCGGTGTGTGACAGCTTCGGTGGGCTCACCGCAGCCTTCGCAATCGCAGCCGCGTTGCTACGACAGCAGCGGACAGGACGTGGCGCGTTCCTCGACACTTCGATGCTCGACGCAGCATTGACCTCAATGGGTTGGGTCGTCTCCGACCACATGATCGCTGGTCGCGAACCGATTCCCATGGCCAACGAAAACATTACCTCGGCCCCCTCGGGCACCTTCGATACAGCCGATGGCGCTCTCAACATTGCCGCGAACAAGCAAGAGCAGTACGAGATCCTATGCCGAGTCCTTGACCGCCCAGAGCTCATCGATGATCCGCGGTTCGTCACTCGCGATGATCGCAAACGCAACCGCGAGGCCTTGCGTCACGAACTCGAAAGGTCGCTGAAGGCGAAGCCCGCCGTCGAATGGGATGCGATCCTGCTCGACACCGGCGTCCCGGCAGCCCCGGTCGTTTCCGTGCCGACCGCACTTGCGTCAGAACAGGTCGTACATCGCGAGCTCGTCACAACCGTTGCTTCTCCTGCAGCCCAAGGCGGCTCGATCCGCGTCCTCGGCTCGCCGACCCATGTCGACGGCAGCCCCGTCTCCCCGACCACGCCACCACCCCTACTCGGCGAGCACACCGAACAAGTCCTCGCCGAGCTCGGATACTCCGAATTGGATATCGCTCGCCTGCGTCAGGAGGAGGCAATATGAGTGCCGCCCGCACAGACGCGATCGCCCGAATCTCTACCGATGACGTCACCGAATGGTGGTCTACCGCGATCTCCGATATCGAACCCGGCATCATCCGATTGCGCGGCTATCCCATCGAGCAGCTGATCGCGAAGGCGAGCTTCGCCGAGACGATATGGCTGATGGTCCGGGGGGAGTTTCCGCGACCAGAGCATGCCGAGCTGCTCGAACGTGCCCTGGTCGCGGCAGTCGATCACGGACCGCAAGCACCGTCGATCGCCGCCGCCCGCATGGCCGCCACCTGCGGCGTGGGGCTACACGGCGCGATATCCACCGGTGTGGGATTGCTGGGTGATGTCCACGGTGGTGCCGGACAACAATGCATGCGGGTGCTCGAACAGATCCATACCGACGCACTGACAGAAGACCTCACAGTAGTGATCGCCAGGCTGTTGTCCCGCTATCGCGACCAGGGCCGTTACGTTCCGGGGTTCGGGCATCGGTTCCATCCACGCGACCCGCGCCGCGATCCGCTGCTCGACGCTGCCCACGACCACATCACGCGGGGCACCATCGCAGGGCAATACGTGACGATCGCCGAAGAACTCGAACGGCAGCTGGCAGCCGGGCGTTCGAAACCAGTACCGATGAATATCGATGGAGTTACCGCCGTCATCTACAGCGAACTCGGCTTCGATCCGGAGCTCGGGCGGGGTCTGTTCATCCTTTCCCGATCAGTCGGGATACTTGCGCATTCCTGGGAAGAAAGCCGAAGCGGCAGGCGCATCAAGGGCCCGATTCCGCCGCCACTGCTCCCGGCCTACGGCGGCGCCGAGCCTCGAAAGGTTCCGTCCCCGCGGGTAGTCCACAAATGACACTCGACTCCTTCCGTGCCACGCGCCATCTACAAGGGACGATCAATACCAGCTATATAAGCCTGCACGCTGCCGAACAGGCAGGAGCGGGGCGATTGCATCGTCTGCCGTACGCTCTGCGGACCCTCGCTGAGAACCTAATTCGGGACGAAGATGGCCCGGACTGTCCTGGTTCGCATCGACATCGGGTCACCGGTCAAACGCCACCGGGTGGGCATGCCAGCCAGCATCGATCGGAGAATGCCCTCCGATCACGACATACGGCAGGCTGGGGTCGAACGCCCGGATCAACTCGGAGGGGACGGCGCCGTGGACACCAACGGACCAGCCCCCATCCGGTCTCTCCGAGGGTGAATCAACATACACGCGCGCAAATCTACAGACAGCGCGATCTCTGGCGAGCGAATGTCTACCGAACCCACGGGTGCTATGCGGCCTGCGTTTGCTCGATGCAGTGTTCACGGACTTCAGCCTCGAGTTTCTCCTCGGTACGGCCCCAGCCGCCCTCCCATTCGTCGACGAGGCCGTAGAGATGGCCGAGAGGAAGGGCGAGGACCTCGGTGTCGTAGTCAGTGTGGAATGCGATCTGCTCGACTTGTTGAGCGACCCATCGTGCGCTGGCCTGCCCGGTCAGGTGCAGTTCGGCAAGGAGCCCGAATGCTTCACACGCCGCGGCCGAGAGCGGCATGGACAGTTCGACACCGGCCTCGGCCAGGGCCGCGGGCAGCAAGTCGCGCACTGCATGGGGCTCGCGCCCGTTCAGACCCGCCAGTTCCCGTAGCGCTGGGCCATCATGGCCGTCTGCGATCCATTGCGCGGCCCACCAGGGGACGCGTTCGGAGAGGGCGATGCCGAGTACGAACCAGGCTGCGACACTGCCCGGCGCTGGGGTCCGGCGCTCGTAGTGATCGAAATGGGGGGTCAACGATGATCCTCTGCAGGAAGTACCCGGTAGCGGATTTATCCGATTCCTATGCTGTCGATTATGTCATCGGATCCGGCGTGCAGGGTTGATGAACCACATCCTTTGGTGCGTTGCCTATGAACTACCTATCAAATACCGATGCGCAACGCCGCCCACCATGCAACATTAATCGCGGACCGCAACTGTTGCGCTCGATTGATGGCGCTGTTGATAGCCTGTCAAACAGTTCGAGAAATCTACCTCGCAGAGCGTATGGCAAAGCAAGAGGGGTATGAGATGAAATTCAAGAAAATTACTTCGGCACAATGGCCTCGATTGGCGATAGTTCTAGCCGCGAGCATTACGGGAGTGTTCATGACGGCCGGTTCAGCCAGTGCTGGTTCATTCTATTTCGCTCCGGGAGCGTGCGGATTACCGACTCGAACCAACGGTAATGTTACTGCTACGCTAGACCACGTTGATCACGTGGGCGCTAACTATATAGAGTTTTATAGACTCACGCGAGACGGCCGCCCAATCGACCCCAATAATGACTTCGCCGAAGCGAATTGGGCCTCGTGCTATTACGACGTCGGTCAGTGAAGTTCAGAGGCTTGAATGTCTGGTCTGACGGAGCAGCATGACCGGCAACGGCAGCTTCAGGCCTCGGTCGAGCTCGCTCGGCACGACCCGCCCCGATTGGTGGCCGATGACTTGCTCGATTCAGTCGCGGATCTGGTCAGTGCAGTTCCGTCCGGCACCACCGTTGCAGTCTTCGGCAGCGCTGTGCTGACCTAACCTCGATCCAGGATCTCGTCGCCTATTCGAGTCAGGAGTGTCTGCTTGCTAGCACCCCCGAGGCCGGTTCGTAATGAGCCTTGATGGCAAGCCGATTGGCTGGGCGGGCGGATATGGACAATCGAGACTCCGGCAGATTGCCTGCAATCAGAATCGCTTCTGTAGCGCCATGGAGGTTTCGAAGCTCGGTTCTGTTGCATGCCAGGACATGTGGCGGTCGTTGCTGTCAAGTGCTCATGCGTACGGCGGTTAGTTTCTCCGATAGGTGCGGAATTGGCCGCGAGGGTAGGTCAGGGTGCCGAGTGCTACCGAAGTCGTACCCTGATCAGCATCACGGTGGATGTGGTGGGTGCCTGCTATTGGGCAGCATTGTTGTGAAAAATTCAGCGGCGTAGGGTGAAACGTGAACATATCGATGTATTCTCGCTCGGCATCCACGACCGTGCCCGCGTTTGCTTGGCCGGCAGTGTTGGGCCTGGCCGGAGTGGTCGTCGTCGTGCAGTCCATGGCTGGGCTCAGGGGCGGGTACTGGTTCGACGAGGCGTACATGGTCGCCGTTGGGCGTGATCATCTCGCGTGGGGGTCGGCCGATCAGCCGCCGATGGCACCCGCACTGGCGGCCGCTGCCGAGTGGATGGCGCCGGGATCGTTGTCGCTGCTGCGCATTCCGGCCGTGCTCGCGACTGCCGGTGCGGTGATTGTGGTGGCACTGATCGCACGGGAATTCGGCGGGGATCGGCGGGCGCAGGTGATCGCCGCTGGAGCGCAAGCGACCGCGCTGTGGGTGACCTTCTGTGGTCATTGGCTGACTCCGTACACGCTCGAGCCGGTGCAGTGGGTGGTGTTGATCTGGTTGCTGGTGCGGTGGATTCGGATTCGAGATGACCGGCTGCTGCTCGGACTGGGTGCGGTGGCAGGGATCGCACTTGAGACCAAGTTCCAGGTGCTGCTGCTAGGCGCGGTGCTGTTCGTGGCGGTTGCGATCTGCGGACCGCGGGAACTCTTGCGCCGACCGATGCTATGGGCCGGAACAGGACTGGCCCTGTTGATCGGGCTGCCGACATTACTTTGGCAGGCTGCCCACGATTGGCCACAGTTGCGCATGGGTTCGGTGGTGGCCTCGGAAGCCGACGCGCTCTACGGTGGCCGGGTCGGCGTGGCGGTACTGCTGATCGTCGCGGCAGGGGTCGCGGGCACGGTGTTGGCGCTCTATGGACTGTGGCTTCTGCTGCGTGCACCTGATCTGCGCTGTTATCGGTTTCTCGGGGTGACGGTGGTAGCGCTGTATGTGTTCTTCGTTGTTACCGCGGGCCGACCCTACTATCTTGGGGGGCTCTACGGAGTGCTGTTCGCCGCGGGCGCGGTTGGATTCCAGCAGCGTCGACTCATCAAATTGCGCCGTACTTGGCTGATATGGCCTGCATACGTAGTGAGCATCGTCGCGGCCGCCGCGCTGTTGGCCGTCTCTGCACGGTCAACTGATTCGGCCGCAGCACATGCGATCACGGACCGCACCGTAAACGCCTACAACACGCTATCTGCGGCAGACCGCTCTTCGACTATAATCATGGGCCAGTCTTACATCGTCGCCGCGTACATCGACGTATACACCGACCTGCCGCCTGTCTACTCCACCAACCGCAGCTACGGATATTTCGCTCCTCCACCGGATTCTGCGCGCGATGTGCTCTATGTCGGCGCGGACACGGACGAGTTGAACCCCTACTTCAACGAATGTCGCAAGGTGATTCAAGCCGGCGACAACGAACAGCAAGTGTTTCTATGCACCGGACGCCAGCAGTCCTGGCAAGAACTGTGGCCTCGCCTGCGTCATCTCAATGTCGGCTGAACCAGGAGCATGTGACACAACCGCCAGGGGCCAGCGCACGCGGCACGTCCACGAGACAGTGAAAATATGTCGACGATTGTGGGCATCTTGGCCGCGTCACGGGTCGGTGCTGTAGACGGCGAATCCGCTCGTCAGACCAATGGATCAGCCGAAGGTCAACTAACTCGATCGGACAGGTGATAGATGATGATCGCTCACTCCTGGCGCACCACAGTATTTGCCACTGCACTATTCGGATTCGTTGTTCCCACTGCGGTTCCCGCGCAAGCCGTTGTCGGAGGTAGCCCCACCAGTGCTACACAATATCCGTGGCTGGGTGCGATTAGTACCTCCATTTTCCCGCTCCGACCAGGCGGTCAGTTCTGTGCGGGCGAGCTCATCGCACCGGACCAACTGCTTACGGCCGGACACTGCGGCGCGGTCGTACAGGCAATACTGCCAACGGTGACCGTCACGTTTGGCCGCACGGATCTCGATGGCGAGGCCGGTACCATGGTGGGTGTCAAGAGCGTTCGGATCCATCCCGGCTTCCATTTCACACAGTTCGGTGCCGATATGGCGAACCACGACGACGTCGCGCTCCTGACGTTGTCGTATCCGCTCTCGTTGCCAACCGCGACAATTGGCGCACCACACGGTGATTCAGCCACGGTCGTCGGTTGGGGTGCGACCTCCGAGAATGACGACTCCAACAAGATATTGCGTTCTGCCACAGTGCCACTGAATCCCGACTCGGCTTGCACTGCCGCCTACGGAGCCGAATACAACCCTGCTGAAGCCCTCTGCGCAGGTTCACCCGTTGCCGACACCGCTGAGTTCGACAGCGGCGGACCACTTCTCGTCGACGGTCAGATCGTCGGACTCTGTTCGTGGGCAAAAGGTAGTGCCGAGCCGGGCTATCCCGGCGTCTATGCCCGGCCCTTGCTGGACTTCTGACCCAGAGCCAATTCCCCGTGTTCCGGATAGAGCCAGTGACGTCGTGGGCGGGCATCCGGCGCGGAATGACGTTCTGCGGTTGCAAGTCTCGTAACCGAGCTCGGTCAGCTGGTACTCAGCGCACGATGGATGCGGTGGATCGCCGCACCATGCCACTCTTCCTCGGGATACTCACCGATGGATGATGCTTACCGACCGCGGCATGATGAATCTTGGCGGTGGGCGTGAGCAGAGAGTTCGGCGCTCCTTGGCAGACCCCACCGCCTCTTCTCGAAGAGTCTCGCAGGTCACAGCAGGAAAGTGACCATGTCAGGCAATACCACGAGGGAAAGTGCACCTTGTCGTGATGGAACGAAGTCGCTGTAGATATCGAGATAGACCGTAACGTGCGAGTTCTCGATACGTCCGGCGGCGGTACCGGTGTATTGGAGTTGCACTCCAACGGGTGTCGCGCCCTTCTTGATGTCGCCGGTCTCGTCCACCACCAGGATCGCGTCGGAGCTGCCAAGATGCTCGACGGCGTAGTCGAGCAGGTCGTCGCACAGCGTCCTCGTCCCATATCGTCTGCGTCAGGACGTGTTGCGTGGCGTTGGGTGTTCGGTCGCCCGCGGCCTCGGCCAGCGTCCAGCAGTTCTTACGGGGAGTTCGGAAGCAAGCCCGCACAACATCTTCCGGGCAGTGTGGCGAGTATCGACCCACCCGAATCGTAGCGCGATCCGCGCGCATATCGTCCAGGGCCACCGCCACCGTTCGATGCTGGGATGTCGACGCCATGCTGGGGCGTTGATCCGACAGGAGCCGCTTATTTTACTGTGACACAATCAATTACGGACTCGGTGTCACCACGCCCAGGCCTCGGGGGCGGGGCCGCCGTTGCCGACGGGAGGGAACAACTCATCGAGTCGGGTGTGGGTCTCTGCGGTCAACTCGACATCTAGTGCACCTAGCGCGTCATCGAGTTGATCAGTGCTACGCGGACCGACAATCGGCGCAGTGACGGCAGGCTGAGCCAGCAGCCAGCCCAGCCCCAGCTGTGCGGGTGTCGCGCCGAGTTCGGCGGCCAACCGCTCGTAGTGTTCGACGGCCGCGCGGTACTGCGGTAAGTAGTCGTTTGCGCGGACTTGTGCGGTGACTCCCGCGCGGAGCTGGGTCGCGTGGCCGGTGACCGGGTCGGCGAGCCGGTCCAGCCCGGCACCGGCGAGCACCCCGCCGGCCAGAGGTGACCACACCAGGACACCGATCCCGTACTGGCGGGCCGCGGGCAGCACCTCGAGTTCGACGTGGCGGGTCAATAGGTTGTACAAGCATTGCTCGCTGACCAGCCCAAGGAAATTACGCCGGGCCGCGGATTCGTTGGCGGCGGCCAGATGCCAGCCGGCGAAGTTCGCCGACCCTACGTATCGCACTTTCCCAGACGAGACCAGGATCTGCATCGCCTGCCAGATCTCCTCCCACGGCGTGTTCCGGTCGACGTGGTGCATCTGGTAAAGATCGATCCAGTCGGTGCTCAACCGCCGCAGCGAATCCTCGCACGCGGTAATGAGATGCCGCGCCGACAAGCCGCCGTCGTTGGGCCAAGTGCTGGTCGCCGACCACACCTTGGTCGCCAACACGACCTTCTCGCGCCGCCCGCCGCCCCGAGCGAACCAGCGGCCAATGATCTGCTCCGTCCGCCCCTTGCCGGCCAGCTCGTCACGACCCCGCCCGGTGCGTTCACGGCCATAGGAGTTGGCCGTGTCGAACAGATTCACCCCGTGATCGAGCGCATGGTCCATGATCCGGTGACTGTCGGGCTCGTCGGTGCGCGGACCGAAGTTCATCGTGCCCAGACACAATCGCGACACCGACAACCCGGTCCGCCCCAACCGCGTGTATTCCATCTCGCACCATCCATATCATCATGACACTGATCGTCAGTTAGCTGATTATCAGTGTTGGCGTAAGCTGAGCTGGTGTCAAGACTGCGCGCAAACCATGACGAACCCTCCGAAACGTCCACGGACACCGAGGAGCCTCAGCTCGGCACGCTGCTCAAACACGCCTATCGCAGTTTCGACGGCTTCGTCAGTGCCGCACTGGCACACCACGGCATCGACCGTCGCGAACTGGCGGTGCTACGCCGCATCGCTGCGGACACCTGGCTCTCCCAGCAAGACGCCGCCGCGCAACTGGGCATTGACCGCACCACGATGGTGGCCCTGCTGGACAGTCTCGAACGAAAAGAACTCGTCCAGCGCCGAACCCACCCGCATGATCGCCGTAAGAACGTCCTGGCGATAACCGAAGCCGGACACCACGTTCTGACCGCGGCCGCGCCGACGGCCCTCGATGCCGAGCGGCGATTCCTTCAACCGCTGGGAAGCGCTGCCACCCAGCAACTCAAGAACGCCCTCCAGCTTCTGACAACCATCCCGGAACAACGGCAGGCAGAGTGATAACACGGCTCCCCCGGTCGGTTTGTCGCTAGCTGGCTGCTCTCGGATGGTTACTGCGCGGACTCCGAACCAACGAGAAGGTGGCGGGAAAAGAAGCGCTGCGAACCTTCCATCTCGAAGGATGGCATCTCGTTGTGGCGGCCGGTATTTGCGTGCAGGGTCTTCTCCACGGATGCAAAAGCGTCGAACAGTGCCAAACCCCTCTCGCGAGAGACGAATTCATCGTCCCACTGGAGCAGGAATTCGATGGGAATCGTGATCGATTCTGCGAGCGCGAGTAGGGCACTTCCCTGAGCCAAACCGAGAACGGCCGCGGTGATACGGGGCTCGGCAACAAGCAGCCGGATACCTAGGGCTGCTCCCAACGACACACCCCAGTAGCCGACCGGTCCTGTTGTCTCCCCGGCAGCCAGCAACGCGTCCAACGTGGCCTGCCAATCGGGGATAGCCCGTGCGGCCAGCTCGGCGTTGTAGCGTCGCAAATCGCTGGCCGTGGGCTTGTCCACAGAAACCTTATCCCTGATCGCTGCGAGTAGTTGCTGACCACGGCCAGTCTGCGAGCGGGCGCCGTGGCCGGGAGCGTCGATCGCCGCAACCATAAAGCCGCCGTTCGTGACGTAGTGATGGGCGCGGGCTACCACCGCTTCGGAACTCTTGTGCTGGCCACCGCCATGACCGAGCAGAATTAATGGTCTTGGGCCTTTCGCTCCTGTCGGAGACCAGACCACACCCCGGACATCGCCGACTGTGAAGAAGCGCTCCGTGACAACGTCCGATACCCTCTCCAAAGTGACATCCATGGCTGTGTTCTACACCTCGTGAGAGAACTCAGCATCGGGTCAAGATCACAAATCTCTCCAGCCTGCATTCACCCACGGGTTTGACGAGTCGTCCGATTGCCCGCAACGGGAGTCGAACTGCCGAGCACAGCTATCTCGCAGGCTGTTTGCGGAAGGACGCGAAGTAACCGGCGGTGGGAGTTCCGACGCCGGTTACGTTGTCGTAGCCGGGTGTGGCATGGAGACTTTGGTCGAAACCGAAGGATGCCAGGAATGGTTCGTCGGGCAGAGCAGGATAATCATTGGTCGTTGGGCCTGCGGTACCGAGCGGGACGGCGGGACCGAGGGGGTGGTCGGTGACATCGTGGAAGTCCGGGGAGCCGGAGCGGGCATAGAGGGCCGGGTTGGCGAATCCGATGGGGTCGTTACCCGCAGCTTGTTCGGCGTCGGCCTGCAAACCGGCGAATTCCGGTGTGGAGACACTGGTTCCGCCGGTGCCGAATTCGTGGTAGCCAGGCGATAGTGGCTCTCCGGGGGGAACGGTCAACCCGACCAGCACGCCGGTGGTGGCATCGGCATCGGCGGCGACGTCGGGGACGACTCGCATCGGGGCTGTGCTGCCGTGTGCGTGGCTGAGCTGAGTGGGCACCACTCCGATCTGGTACGGCGGTTGTTCGATGACATCACTGGTGCCGCCTCCCGCGCCGAAGGCAAACTGGCCGGGGAGTTGCCAGCTCATGTGGTCGTTGGTGAGGCCGGCCAACTGGTCGCCCCACCCTGTCTCCCACTGGTATTCATTTTTCTCTCCGATGGCCAAACTGGTGCCGCCGACGGCCGTCACCCATGGGTCGCCGCCGGGGTAGCTGATCGCCGGCTTGGTGTGGCGTGGCTTGCAGGCTCCGTTCATCTGGCAGTTCGAACCATCACCGAAATCCGCGGTGCCGTTGTAGAACCCGATGCCCTCGACCGCGCCTTGCTGGAAGATCTGCTGGTAGGCGGCGATCAGGCCTGGTGAGGGGTCGGGGTCATAGTGCCGGACGGTGCGGCCGCTCACGATGCTGGCCAGGCGCTGATCGGTGACGGTGGTAAGGGCGTCCAGCATCGGCAGCGCCTCCTCGTCGTCGTCACAGGTTGCCCCCACGTATACGAGGTCTGCATCGGGCGCCATCGCGTGGACCGCCTCAATCGCCATGTAGTCCTCGGCGAACGGCCATTCCTCACCGCTACAGGAGGAATCCAGCTCGGGCGGGATGACCTGGGTGAGTTGGCCCAGTCGCAGCGGCTGGCCGTGCCGGTCGGCGAAGGTGGTCACGTCTTGTTCGGTGGTCGTGTTCCGCCCAGGACCTACCACAGCAACCTTCACCCCCTTGCCGGTCAGATCGGACGGGACACCGTAGGCGCTGCGCAATTGCTGTGGGGTGTAACCGCATACGGCATACGGGACGGTCCGGCCGGCGACCTGCGGCAGGTCCGTCGCCTGCTGTTGTCCGAAGAACTGGGAGCACGGGGGTCGCGGAGAACTTGCGGGGGCAGGGGTTTCGGGTGTCTCGGGTGTCTCAACGCGGGCACCGGGTCTGCCGGTCTCCACTGGTGCCACTGTCAGCACTGCCGCACCCATCGGTTGCGGAACAGTGAGCCGAGTGCCGGGAGGGGGCGCCTGCTCGGTTCGAGTGCCTACCTGATAGCTGTGCCAGGCGGCCCCGAACGCGCGTGCAGCCTGGTCCGCAGTGC
Source organism: Nocardia sp. CDC160 (assembly GCF_035818795.1). NCBI lineage: Bacteria > Bacillati > Actinomycetota > Actinomycetes > Mycobacteriales > Nocardiaceae > Nocardia > Nocardia sp. CDC160. The sequence continues at coordinate 42,095 of NZ_JAYKYT010000006.1, forward strand.
CATGCACAGTCAGATAGTGCGCATTCGCCGCGGTAACAGCCAATCCCGTCGTGGCCAGCCAATTCTCCACTGCCGCAGCCTCATCGGGAACCGAACCGAATCGTTCCCGCACCTCGTCAGGAGCCAAGTAGTGATGAAACAGCGGATTGCCCGGGTCCGATACGGCCACGGCGTACGCGGCCAGGCCCCGCGGGTCCCTTCCGTTCAGGTAGACACGGCCGCTGACCGGAGCATCGCCGGGCGCGGGGCCCAGATCGGCAGTATCGGTGCCACCGACATCGGGGGGAAGGGCCCACAGCGGTACATACTCCGGCAGTACCCGCCGCTCGTCAGTTGGACGGTGCCCACCGATCACCACCAGCGCGAGGGCACAGGCAATAACCGCCCCAGCAATCAGAAAACGACGGCCGCCGATAAAACGCATATGCCACACCTCATTCAAAGACAATCCACATCGAATGGTCGCGGCAGATGATCACCGAAGCAATCGTGATAGCACGAAGACGGGCCACACAAGCAGAACTAACTCTAGGGTGAAGCTCTGGCTGTCGCGGGCATTCGATCACGCAGCGAGTTGGTAGTTCCGGGGCGGGCACCCCTTAAGCCGAATCAACCCAGATGAGATCGCGTCTTAGGCAAGGTGCTTCCTGATAAATTCGGCGATCTCGATGGTCGATCCGGCGGCTTCAGGGGTGTCGCGCATTATCGGGTAGACATGCGGGAGGCCCTCTTCGATCTGAAGTGTGACATCTACGCCTGCTGCCCGCGCGGCGGCTGCGAAGCGTTCTGAGTCGCTCAGCAACAGTTCGGCCGTACCAACCTGGATCAGAACTGGCGGTAGGCCGACCAGGTTCGCGAAGAGCGGTGATGCCAACGGATCAAGTGGATCCGATCCGGCGAGATAGTCTGAGTAGAGACTTCTCAGGGCAATTGCGGTGAACTTCGGATCCTGGCCCTCACGCTCGACGAACGAACGTCCTGAGGCCGTCAGATCCAACACCGGAGACAAGAGCACCGTCGCTGCGGGGAGCGCCGCACCGCTATCTCGAACCGCGAGCGTGAATGCAGTGATCAAGTTCCCTCCTGCCGAATCACCGACCAACACAATCGATTCCGGAGGCACGCTCTGATCCTCGACCAGCCAGTGCCAGGCGCTCTGCACATCCTCGAGCCCAGCCGGGAAAGGGTGTTCGGGAGCAAGACGGTATTCCGGAAACAATACGCGCGCCCTACTTACTCGACCCAACCGCGCTGCCAACTCACCATGGCTTCGGATCGATCCGAGCGAGAACCCACCCCCATGCACAAACAACAACACACGATCGCGCTGCGCGGTCGGTGCCTCGATCCAGAACGCCGGCACGCCCGCTGCCGAAACCTCTACCACCGCAACATCATCAGGAATCTCGTGGATCACCCCAGCAGGTGCGAATCCAGCACGGAGAACCTCAAGCGGCGGAGCAATGGCTGGACGCGCAAGCCTGCGCTTGAACAACCCATCGATCACCGCGAGCATCTTTTCGCTCGGCATACCCTACCTCCATGAATCCAATACTTATCAGCCTTCCGCCCATGGGTATGTTGACGGCATCAGTAAGTACCCCAACCACTCGGCTGAACTACCTACCAAAAATTCGGCAACCGCGACTCACAACGCAGTCGGGGCATGCACGGGCTGCAACTTTGTCAAAAGTTTGTGTGATCGAGCGGTGTCAGCGCGACAGCTAGTTCCGCGAAGGCAGTGGCCGTAGGGAGCGGATCGGCGGGCCAGGCCAACTGGATGGTCCGCTCGGCAACTGGGTCCAATGGGATCGCATGCACGCCCACACGATGAGCGGGCAGCGACAATTCGGGCACGATACTTACGCCGAGCCCCTCGGCAACCATGGCAAGAATGCTGTTGATGTCACGTACCCGATAGTGGCACTTCAGGCTCACACCCGCTGCCCGCGCGAGTGCCGTGATCAGGGGCTCACACCCGCCAGTGGACATGATGAAGGGGTATCCGGCGAGATCGATTATCGGCACTGAATGGCAGCGGCTCAGCTGGTGACCGCCTGGCAGGACAGCCAGCATACGGTCGGTGGCGAGCGGTCGCGTCACCAATCCGCCAGGGACCTCGTCCCCGGCACCCCGCCGTCTCGAGAACCCTGTAGTGTCGGCGCCCCCTGCTGAAAAGATGGCGATGTCGGCTGCCCCGGTCACGAGCCACTCCAGCACCTCGTCGTCGGAGCCCTCTATCACCGTGAGCCGCACCGCCGAATGCGCATCCGCGAACCGCCGCAAGATCGGCGGTAGTAGTCGGGCATTAGCACTTGGGATAACGCCTACGCGCAGGCTTCCTCGTTCGTACTCCCGGGCCGCGGCCACTTCCTGTTCCAACGCCTCCACCTGAGTAAGAATGAGCGCGGCGCGCCGACACACTGCACGCCCGGCCGCTGTCAGACTTACTCCGTGGCTACCTCGGATCAACAGCGCGATCCCGATCTCGCTCTCCAACGCACGCAGAGCGTGGCTGACCGCAGATTGCGTGGTAGCCAGTTCCTCGGCAGCCCGGGTCATGTTGCCGGTTCGCGCGACCGCCTGCAGAATTTTTAGCTGAGTGAACGTCATAGGGCCGCCTGCAGGAGGCCGACAACCAGCGGGTGTGGGGCCTCAGGACGCGAGCGGGCCTGCGGCACGAACAGCGTAGCTACGTAAAACGGATGTCCGGGGATCTCCAGCACCCGGGCCTCACCGTCGCCGTCCACGCCGGTGACCACGAAGCCACCGTCGTGCAGGGCCCCCTGTCGCCGCGGGTCGAGCCCGAAGTTGCAGTAGTACTCCTCTTCAACCTCGCCTCGCCCGTACATCGCAGCCACTCGAGAATCTGGAATCAGGGTCACGGGCATCGTCTTGCCGGCCAACGAACACGCCAGCTCCGAGACGAACAAGGTCGAGGCATACGGGTCATACTCAGCGTGCTGGGCGTCCTCGTAGCCGAGCACATTGCGGGCGTACTCGATGATCATGTGCTGGCAGCCACCGCATGTACCCAGAGTTGGCACCCTGTGCTCACGGCCGTACCGGAGCGCAGCCACAGCGCCTGCCAAGCTGCGGTACGGGCTGCCGGGTGCACACCACAGCACGTCGGCGTTCTCGACCTCGGACAAGTCCGATTCAAGCGGTTCGGTAGCAAGCCAGCGAACATCCACCTCGATGCCTAGGTGCGCAGCAGTGTGCCGTAGCGCGGCGTCAGTGGCCGAGTGCGGGGAATATTCTGGATCGCGGTCGCCGATGATGGCAACGAGTAGAGATCGATTCATAGTCGCCACTATGCGACGGTCCGTCCGTGAATGCCAATACAGAACCGAACATCCTCCATGAGCAATCGCTCATATCAGTAGTTTTCAGGCTCGGAGGTTTCGCGACTCAGCACCCTTCACATACCGAGAACGACTCGCCACCTACTCCAGCGCCCAACGACGGCGATTTCTGAGACGAATTCACGACCGATACAGACAAACGATTCCACCTCCGCCAGAACGATCTCGTGAGCCAGCTGTCCACACTATCTGTCCCTGAAATCGCCACCGAACGCCTTCTACTGCGCAAGGCACTCCACAGCGACCGCGATGGATTCATCGAGTTGCAGACCGATCCCCAAGTGCGGACATACCTCGGTGGTCCGCGGCCTCGCTACGCTGTCGAGCAGTACCTCGACGCAGTCGGCATCGTCAATGTGACGGCCGCACCCGGCGTCTTTGTGATCGCGGACAAGGTAACGAACATTCTCATCGGAACGCTGATGCTCAATCGCAGGTCCGCCGAACAACCCGGACACCTCATCGAAGACGGCGAAGAGCTGGAACTGACTTACCTCCTCCGGCGCACCGCCTGGGGTGCAGGCTTCGCCTTCGAGGCCGCCGCAGCAGCGCTTCGCGCCGCCGCCGATGAACTCCCTGACCAGCCGGTCCTTGTCATAACCCAGACTGCGAACCAACGCTCGCTGAAACTCGCCACTCGCCTCGGATTTCAACCCGTCAGCACCTTTGAGGCGCCCGGCGCGGAGCAGACCCTAGCCACTGCCAACCTGCACACATTATTGACTTTCGCAACCCCTCTCGAACGTTCAACCGACCATAGATCGCAAACGTCTTCCTGAACGACGGGTTACCGACGTGGCCGACCCGCCGGTGTTGCCGGGCGGTGTGCTGATGGAAGTACTGGCGGCCCGGGTGCCCTTCTATACCCGACAGGTACTCACCGGCGAGTTGGGATACGACCTGTTGGCTCCGTTGATCCCTGGCCCGACCTGTATCGGGCGGGCTATTGCGTTGGCCGAGGATGTCTTCGGTTTCGAGATCACCTCGGCGGCGCGGCGGTATTGGCCGCCCTCGGACAACTGGACCTTAGGATCGGACACCGCGGCGGAACTATACGGTCTGGACTACACAGTGCTAACGCCGAACCAGTAACACCCAGTTGGTAGGCACCCCACGGCCACCGAAGTCACTGAACTCGGCTATGAGCGCGCACTCTGTTTCGAGATAGTCAGAGGTGGGTCGGCTCGTCCTCGGTCACTGGCCTGGCGGCTCGCGTAGCGACCGCACCACCGTCAGCGTCAACCGCAGATGAAATTTGTCACCAACGACCCGAACTCATCGGCTGGGTGACTCAACCTCATCCGTCGCCCCAGACGATCGGTTTGGTTGAAGGCGTTGCGGCACTGGGTGACAACCCCGTTCGACGGAGTCCGAAGATCACCGTATCCGTTATCTAGTTTGCGTTGGCTCGCATCCTCGTCCTCTTATCACTTCGTCCGCGCGCTCCCAGTGCGCTTTGGTCGACGCGCACGCTCGGCGGAGACGCCTGCCCGCCGATCCTCGGGTACGAAGCGGATGATGTCACCACGGGTGGAGATTGTCAGTTTTTGGAAGATTGACGACATTTGAGCATCGACGGTCTTGGTTGATGTCCCGCGGCGCGCACCGATGGAGCTGTTGGGCCAACCGGCGGCGGCGAGCAGGGCAACCTCCTGTTCCGCCTCGGTCAGCACATGCCAATTCGAGGGGGTGTCTCGTCGCGCTGGGTGGTCCATCGACATCTTGTTGAACGACAGCGTGCCCAGCGCGAGCCGTTGCACCTCCTGATTGCGCGGTTCCAACCTCGATCCTTGTTCATGGGCAATCGCATAGGGGCCTGGACCGAGCACGCCGCGCGCCACCTCGACTGCCCGTTTGGTTTCCGCTCCTATCGGCACGAGTTTCGCCGCATCGACGCCGATCCGCGCGAAATGGACATCGATACCACCATCGAGGCGGGCAATCTCGGTGGCAAGAGCTAAGCGCTCGTCCCGAGCGTTGTCGCCTTTGACCGCAAGGTCGTTGATCCGACGGGCCAGCGCCCATATGCGGAAGTGAACCCCCCATGCACTCCCCCACTGATCTCCCACACTGAGCTGATACTCCAGTGCCATCCGGAGCATCTGCAGTGCCTCGTCGACGCGGCCATTTCTCGTCGCCGCAATCGCAACCATCATCCTGGCCCAGGACAGCGCCCATCCAGCGGCGAAGGCTTCAGCCCGTTCGAGGTGGCGTCGGCTTATCTCATATGCCTGTTGGGCCGTGCCGAAGAGCCCGGCCGCAAATGCCTCGAGCATTTCGCTCATCGCTTCTCCCCCAAGATCGTTGGCATCACGGTACTTCTGCCGGGCACGTGCCAGTATCGGTAGCGATCGCGGATCGGCACAAACGCACATCAGATGGGCGCCCGAGATGTAATCGATCCCCGCCGGCAGGCCAACATCGATCTGGGGCTGCTCCAGCCATCGTGAGAGCAGCGCGGTGTCCCTAAAGAACTCTGCACCACAGCGCTGCACGTATTGCGCCGACTGCTCGTGCCGACCCGCACACATCGACAGCCACGCCACCTGCGCCATCGCGCCAAGGCGCAGCTTGATTGGCGGTGGCGTGATCTCCTCAATTACGGTGAGCGACTGCTCGATCAGTCGCCGAACGTCGGTGAGTGAACCGTGAAAGAACGGCACACGCGCCGCCACCAGGCCCATGCAGATCTGCAGACCGATCAACGCCTCCTGCGGTACGGAAAGACTGCTCCGAATCGCGATCATCATGTTCGGCCAGGCGCCGCCCGCCCAATCCAGTAGTCTCTTCTCCTCCGCGCTGAACCAATGTGCCTCGGCATAGACGATCTTGTCGCGGTAGTAGCGCCGATGACGCCGCGCCAAGCGGTCGGGCTCGGCGCCCGCGCGTTCGGCAAGTCGCTGCTGAGCGAACAACCGTAGGCTCTCGACCAGCGAGTACCGTACCGACGTGTGGGTGAATTCGACTGATACCAGCGACTTCTCGACGAGTCGATCCAGCAGCGCGTGGATCTGCTCACGCGCGAGCCGCCCCTCCACACCGTCGCCGGGCGTGCAGCCGTCGAATTCAACGTCATCAGCGCAAATCATCTCGATGGCTTCAAGGTCGGTCCCACTGGCGTTGCCGGTGCTGTCCTCGTCATCGACGTTAACGTCGAATCCGGACGCGAAGACCGACAGCCGCTCGAACAGCAATTGCTCCTCTGCCGAACACAGCCCGTATGACCATCCAATCACATCGCTGATGGTGCGATGGCGTGGTTCGGCACCAGCGCGCAAACCGTGTTCCCAACTCATCCGCATATCATCGGTACCACCGCTGAGCTGCTGCAGTATTGCCGACAAGGGCTCGTAGAACATTCGCGCAGCGGCCAGCCGGATGTACAGCGGGTGGCCGTGGAGGTGCTGGCAGATCTGTGTGACGACCATAACCTGCTCGGGTGCGATGATCGGATACCCGATCGCGGCCGAACATTGCTGGAACAGCTTCTGAGACTGTGTGCTGCTCAACGGCGGCACCACCACTAGCTGCTCATCGATCCATCCGATCGGCTCGCGGCTGGTTGCCAGGATCGACAGTCCTGGTACCGCCTCGAGCAACTCGGCAACGATTGCTCCCGCAGCTGAAAGAAGATGCTCACAATTGTCCAGTACCAGGACCGTATGCGCGCCTCGACCGCCGGTATCCGCAGCGCTCAAGGCGTCGAGTACGGAGGCCCAAGCCGACTCCCCGATAAACCCGTGCCGCAGCACGGCTGCCGCGACGCTCTGCTCGACTGCGGCCTCGTCCGCTCCCTTCGGGAGCCGAGCCAACTGCACATAGAAGATCGAAGTACGCCGCGCTCGGTGCAGGCGTTGTGTCGCTTCCTCTGCCAGGCGAGTTTTACCGATGCCACCAGCACCGATCAGAGTGATCAGTCGAGTCCGACCCGCCAGAGCACTGGTTATCTGGGCAAGTTCGCGCTCCCTGCCGACGAAAACCGCTCCACCCGCACCTGCCGAGCCCTGCCCCTTCGTCTTAACCATGACGAAAGAATAAGCCGGTAAGCAAAATCGCCAACAGTCCAACAGAAAACGAGCTGTTCAACAATCACCTAAGGGCTGGAGCCACGAAACTCTTTGCATCTACCTACGAGGAGTGACTACCCTTAGGGGTCTTGCCCGCATCGTCGAACAATGCTATTTAGATACCGACCATAGTCATGAGATACGTTTGTCTGACCTCTCTACATGGCCAGGAGAACCTTCACACCACAGCGACCGACAAGGAATTGGCCGCAAATCCTCACCGTCGTCCTGCTCGATCGAGACAATAGCCCCGGTCGCCCGAACCGACAGTGCGAACCGCTCTGCAGTTTCACGATCGTCGCGATAATTCATCTCCAACAGCGGCTCAGTGAATGTAACACGAATGTGACACATTTCCATAGCTACCTCAAAGGCACTGATCGAGCCGCCGAAACGACCCTCATCCGAATTACCCTGGTCCCACGATGGTTCCGACATAGATAGCACATGGACATCAGCAGGAAACGATTGTGACGGACCATCCAGGGGTGATTACGACAAGTGATCGAGATACCGATGCGGAGGGCAGCCCTATCAGTCGACCGCGCAATACACAGACGCGCAAGTGACGGATATAACAACGGTTCACATCGCGAGGTGATCAGGTATCGCGAAAGCAGAACGCGCTACATCTCGCGCCTAGCGGGCCGCACGTTCTTCACCCCCGGTCACCGGACCACATCAATAGCCCCCAGCGACGCACAAGCGGTCCAATCACCAGCTCCCAGGCTGATACATCCATTTGAGCCAAGTACCCAGATCATCCGAGTCAGCCAAAGTAGTCGAATTCATCGAGTGGCCGATAAACTCGACAAGGTTCCAGCTCAGGCCAGTGCCTCTCGTTGATCGCAACCTCTCGGCACTGAGCCACAACACCCGCCGATGGCGACCAGCCTCCTCGAGAGGCCCTATGAGGTCAAGGTCTCGGCTGTTCGACGACTGCTCTGGAGCACGGGTGCCAACGACGACAGGTGTCACCTCGGTCGGGAGATTCCGAATCATCACTGGCAAGGCACCGGAGGTAGCTTCCACTACGCCGCTATGGCGTGCCCGGGCCACCTCGATCGCGGCGGCGAATTGTCGCGCCTGATCTGGACGGTCTGGCGGCAGGCAGGCATACAGCCATCGAAGATCATCGGCGTCATCGAGGTAGGTCCTGTTCAGATCGAGGCCGACGCGTACGGAGACCGTCGGTGCTGGCAATCGGGGCAGTATCGTCTCGTCTTTCAACTCGCAGTCGATCCGCACCGATGAGTCGATGTCGCCCAGACTCGCACCGCACCACTCCGAGGAGTAGTGCACGACATAGGAGTCGAAAAGAAGATTCAGGCCCGAACCGGCTCCGATGTCGAGCAGACCAAGGGCCGAGCCGCTCACAACCTGTGCGACGCGCATGGCCGGCGCAAGTACTGAGCACCGGTTCAACTCGTTGGCCTGAAATCTCCTGACGCGGAGAATTTCGGCGATCTGAGCGGCATGTGTCTTCATGAACGATTTGAACGAAGCTGCGAGGACTGTACTGTCGGGATTCGTCTGGGAGGCTGAGCGAAAGCACGCCGCAAGCGGGTGCTGCACACCGGTGAGTGTCAGGTAGTGAAGGGCACTGAATAGCGCCGCCGGAGTAGCACGGCTCCCGGATACAGCGAGCTCATCGAGTACGTCCGCGTGGTTGCAGACCGCTTCCGCCAGCTGGGCATAGAAGCGTGATTGCTTGGCGACCCCAGTGCCGTATGCGCGAAACACGGTGTGTGTCAAGGCTCTTTCGTCAGATCGAGACGTCATCTTCGAAGTAGACCTTTCCCAAGAGATCCGGATCGACGCGACGAGCTGGCGGCGCAGCCTGCGACGGCATACCGATGTCAGGGTTGGACAATCGCGCGCCGGTCCGCCAGATGGATTCCCAGCCTTCGGAATACAGGGCCAAGGGTTCAGCACTGCCGTCAGCCAGCATGTCGCCCAGCCACTCGCGAGCTGCGTCCCGAAGGCCCACGATTCGCCATGGCCGCAATCGACCGCGGTCTGGACCGTGAGCAGCCGCATGGATGAGCTCGAGCAGCGTGCCGTCGTCGAATGCAGGGCTACACAGACGGGGTTGGCTTCTGCGGCCTTTCAGCGCTAGAACGAGATTCATCGCTCGTCGTCGCCGATCGAAATCGCTTGTGTCGGACAGCCCTCGACCGCCTGCTCGATTTCGGAGATCAGTCCCCCGGGTACGTCCTCGGCCAATAGTGCCAAAGTGCCCCGATCGTCCAACTCGAACACCGTCGGAGCGAAGAATCCGCAGATCCCGATTCCCTCGCACTTTGTTCTGTCGATTCGAATCCTCATGACTCGTCCCATCCTTCGGAGATGTCGACGATCAAGTGCTGCATCGTCAACAGATGACAAGCGGATTTTTGTCGTCGTCCCATTCCTCCGAAACATCTTCCACAGCAATGAAATACATTCCGTAAGCGACTCGCTCGGCGCTGCAGTCAAACAGGTTCGGGGCATGCCAGACTGCGCCATGGTGGGCGTGAAAACCTCCGAAGGGCACCGTGCGCGCCTGAGCCTGCACGCGATGACCCCCGATCGTCGTCGGCAGGTCAACTCCTGATGACCGTTCACCGAAGCCACGCAGTACCGCGTCCTGTCTGCCCCACCGGTGCGATCCGGGGACCACGAACAGTAACGGTTCGTCGTCGCTGTCGTTGAGGTTCACCCATAGTGAGCAGATATGCCGGTCGAATTCGTACGGCGCGTAGGCACCGTCCTGGTGCCAGGAGGTTCGTCCGCCGACGTGCTTGTCCTGCAGGATCATGCGGTCCTGCCACAATCGCCAGCGCGATTCGCCGGCCACTGCGTGCAAAGCTTGCCGAATCTGCTCCCCGGTCGCGAACGATCTGAGATCGTCGTTATCTCGAAACAGGTTCAGGCACTGGAACGTTTCGGTCGAGCTCAGTCGGAACGGGATCAGCGGCGAATCTGTGTCGAACCGATGCTCCAGAAGGTCGATCCCGAATCGCCGGAACGCTTGTGCCCGAGCCTGTTCCAACCGCGGCGGGACCTCGGTTGCACCGTTGGCGGCATAGGCGCCGCGAATTTCCGATGACATTGCCAGTCTCTTTCCTCGACGGATGGTCCCGGGCTACAGGTATGCGCGGGCGTGTTCGAGCAGCAGGCGGGCGTTGGGGCCCTCGACGTCGAACGATTTCTCGAGGTCGGGGTTTCGCCGACCAACAGCGAGCAACGCCCAACTCTGAAGGCAGCCGCGGATTTCCTCCTCGGCGGCGGTGTCGCCGAAACTGCGGATGTCCCCTGTCTTGTCGTCAACCAGCGTCAACCGGATTCGTGCACGGCTGTCGTATCCGACTCGCGCCTTGGCCATCGCGTAGCGCACCGATTGCAGTGACAGCTCCGTTACGCATGCGGCTCCCTCGGCCGAGTATCGAGCCTCACGGTCGAGAGCGGCGCGAATGTCGCCGTGGTGGGCCCAGTACTCCATCGTCCGTCCCATGACCAAGTGTTCGGCACTCATTCCGAATCCCCATCGCATACGCTCGCTCCCGGAGCAGGCGGACAAGGCGGTCCAGCAGCTGTCCGAAGCCTCGTGAGACCAGCAGCGCAGCTGCAGCAAATGCAGGTCCGAGGCGCGTTCACACCCCGCCGCGGTGAATGCCTCGGCACTACGGAAGGCCGGCACAACGCGCTCGAATGAGCGGTCGCCGCCGTGCACGGTGTCGGCGGCAACTTCATCGGTGTCGGCGAGGTGCGCGATCTGGTCGCGAATCGTCCAGCCCGCACAACGGGTTTCACGATCCAGCTCATCGGCTGAAAGCTCGGCCAAGGTTCGACGGAAGAGGGATATCTCGTTGAACAGCACCCGAAGACATCGCTGGTAGCCAGCCGGGTCACCGGCCGAGTACGGCCCCACCATTGACTCCCAGGAATTGGCCGGTAACGAATCCGGCCTGAGCGGACGAAAGGTACGCGATGGCGCCGACCACATCATCGATTTCGCCGAAGCGCCCGAGGGGAGATTCCGCGGCCCGTCGCGACAGTTCAGCCTTTGATGGTTCCCCACCACCGAAGAACTCAGTGCCGTAGGTGTAGCCGGGCACCACGATGTTCGCGGTGCCTCCAAGTTCCGCCATACGCGCAACCATCGAATGGTTCCAACCGTGTAGTGCCGCCTTCGCCGCCCCGTAGGAGTCATTACCTCGCAGGGCCGCGATCGAACTCACGGTGATGAGGCGGGGATTCCCCTTCGTGAGCAAGGGCAGGACGGCCTCTGTGAGAAGCACAGCTGTCAGCACATTCGTCGAGAAGTCCTCCAGCCAGCGCTTATGGACCGAATTCAGGTCGGTGCCGGTTGTATGAGATTTCCCACCGGCGCAGTTGACCAGTACATCAAACGATGAACAGCCTTCAAGCGACCGCGCAACATCGTCAGGGTTGGTCAAATCACAGGATTTGAATTCGACAGTTGGACCGAGTTCTTCGGCTACCTTTTCCAACCGATCAGCACGTCGCCCAAGGATAAGCACGGAGTCGCCGCGCTTTACGAAATCTTCCGTGACCGCACGGCCCATTCCCGAGCCGCCACCACTCACAATAACTTTGCGCATGATTTCGATGCCTCCGTCCATCAGGTGTTCAGCCGGACCTGTCCAGCGTCGCCGTCGACCGTAACAGCGTCGAGCGAGCGAAGCAGTGTTGTGCCGGTCGATGTCCCTGTTACACAAGGAATTCCCAGTTCGCGAGCAATTATCGCGGCATGGCTCAGCGCACCGCCAATATCGGTGACCACCGCCGATGCCTCTGCCATGATTGGCACCCAGTCGATCGAGGTGAAGCGCACGACAAGAATGTCGCCGGGCTCCCAATCTGCATCTTCGGGCGAATCCATGACCCTAGGTCTTCCCGTGCGAATTCCCCCGGATGCAGGTATTCCCGCCACAATCCCAGCGTCGCGAGTCGGAGGACTCGGTGCAATGTTGCTTGGAATCTGGGCGGTTGAGGGTCGACATTGCAGCCAGACGACGCGGCCATCGGCGATGCAGAATTCGATGTCGCTCGCGCCTACGACGGCCTCTTCGATCGTCAGACATCGCGCAGCCACAGCCTGTCCCTCGACCATGAGGCGGTCGCCGTCGACCAGCTTCCTTCGTCGCCAGATCTCGCGTGTTGGCGTGACCCGTCCTGCGACCACGGCGTCATTGCCCGAGGAGGACCATTCGAGAATCCCGCCGCCCGCGCCGTCGCCTATCCAGACCCCAGCAGCTTGTGCCTCGAAATAGGGCTGCAGCACAACGGGAATCGGGCCATGCACAGCGCTGTCGTGGACAGCGTCAACGCGAGCATTAGCCCCCGATGCCCTCACCCGACACAGTGCGGCAGGCACTGCTCTGCTGTCGACTGCCAGCTCAGAACTGAAAAGACCCGCATACGAGCGCTGTCCGCCGTCCTCCACGGTCGCCGACGAGCGGACCGCCCAACGTTGCACCATCGGGTCGAGCAGGTTGGTGTCGAGGGTGTCAGCGGGGACCGTCGATGTCACGAACCATGTCGGCGGCGTCGGGACGCCGGCACGCCGAAGCCGGACCAGTCCGGCGGCCTTCCCGCCAAACTGCGCTGCGATATCACTCAGTGCCGCACCGGAATTGGCAATGTCGGCAATCGCGCATATCTCAGTCATGCGAGTTCCTCCTCAGAACGTGTGCCGATCATCAGTAACCGTCGGCCGCAGTTCTCGCCCGACCGCTCAGTTGCAGGAGCTCGGCATGCAGCTCCATCCACACCCGATGGAAGGATTCGGCCCGGATTCCGGAGATGGCCGAATCGTCGCCTTCTGCAGCACGATCGAGCAGCTTCAGAAGTCGCCCGCGGTAGTCGTCGAACACCCTGGAGACCGCATTGTCGGCATCGGGGGGAAAGGCGAGTTGATTGACGGCCTCGTGCAACTCGGCGGCGATCTCGGCCGTGGAGAGGGTTCCTCGGTGTGACTGCCAGCGCGAGATCGTCGCCTTGACAGCCTCGTTCGGTCCGATGAACGAGCCGTCGAACTGTTCGACGAGCTCGAGGTCGCGCGGCTCGGCGCAGTGCCGCCACCGATCGACGGCTGCGTCATCGGCGGCGATTCCATCCGACGTTACGATCCAGCTTCCGCGGACCCCCCGTACCAGACCAGCTTCGCGAATTCTGTCGACCAGGACCTGCGCCTCCTGCGGTGTCACGCCGAGGATCTCGGCTAGGGGTTCGACACCCAAACCGGCCCGCAATCTGATGACGTGTAGTGCCGCGTCTGCAGGCGTGTCAAACATGGGGCCCCACTTCCAGACGGGTCTTGAGGCGTTCGAGTAGGCCGCCGCCTTCCAACAGTTCGATCAAGAAGCCCGGAACGGTCGGGCATCTCAGTTCGCCAGCACTCGTCTCGATGACCCCGGTGGCCAGGTCGATCGTGATTCCACCACTGTCCGGGAGCGAATTCACGTCTGGGCACTCGAGTACCGGCAGGCCGACATTGAAGGCGTTGCGGTAAAAGATCCTGGAGAATGACGTCGCAACCACTATCGGGACCTGCAAGTCACGCAGGGCAGTGGCGGCGTATTCCCGACTGGAGCCGCACCCGAAATTCCTTCCGGCCACGATGATGTCGCCAGGTGTGAACTGTTCGGCAATGGCGGGGTGCAACGCCTTGAGACCCTCGAGCGCGGCTCGAGGAGATTCCGAGGCGAGTGTCATGAAGCGGCCCGGATAGAGGATGTCGGTGTCAACATTGTCACCGAGACGCCAGCGCCGCGCTGTAGAGGCTATTTCGATGATCATCGTGTCTCCAAGAACTCGCGGGGGTCCACGATCCGTCCGGCGACCGCGGCAGCGGCGACCGCGGCGGGCGAGGCCAGGTATACCGAGGCCGCGGGATTTCCCATACGCCCCTGGAAGTTTCTGTTCGACGCGGCGATCGAGACTTCACCGTCACCGAGTACGCCGTTCTGCAGCCCGGCGCAGGGACCGCAGCTGGGGCTCTGCACGATGGCGCCGGCATCAACGAAGACGTTGACCAGGCCGTCTAGGAGCATGCGCCGGTAGACCCGTCGTGAGGCCGGGACCACGATGAACCGTGTCTTGTCATTGACTCTGCGCCCGTTGAGGATTCGTGCGGCTTGCACGAAGTCGTCGTATCGGCCACCGGTGCACGAGCCAATGAACGCCTGCTGTACCGCAACCGGCTCGACTTGTACGATGGGCTTCGAGTTGGCGGGATTGTGCGGCAGGGCGCACATCGGAACCTGTTCGGACAGGTCGATATCCACCTGATCGATCACACCCACGCCCGACTCCGTGGGCGCGGCCCCCCAGCGACGGACGAGACCATCCAGCTCTGGGCCACCGAATAGTCCCACCTTGGCTCCGAGCTCGACGGCCATGTTCGAGAAGACCGTGCGCTCATCCAGCGACATGGTTTCTACGCCTTCTCCAACGAATTCCAATGAGCGGTAGGTGAATTCGGAGGTGCCGAACCGGGCGAGCAGGGACAGGACGACATCTTTGGCGTACACGCCGTCGGGCAACCGCCCTTGGAGCCGAACCCGGACCGACTCGGGCACTTTGAGCCACAGTCGGCCGAGCGCGAGCACCGAGACCATTTCGGTTGTTCCGATACCGGTGGCAAAGGAGCCCAGCACCCCCGCGGTGCAGGTATGGGAGTCGGTGCCCACTACCACCGAACCCGGCTGGACCAGGCCGCTTTCCAGCAGCGTCTGATGGCTGGGGCCGTCGTAGAAGGCGCGGTTCACGATGCCGTGCCGCTCGGCGATCTCTGTCAGGAACGCATTGTTGGCAGCCTGGGCAGTATTCGCCGCGGGCACAAAGTGATCGATAGCCAAGAAGACTCGGTCCGGATTCCATACGGGCACTCCAAGTTTGGCGAACTCCCGGAATGTCGGCGGACCGAGGACGTCGTGGGTCAGGGCGATGTCGACATCACACTCCACCACCTCACCGGGAACCACACGCCGGGCGACCTTCTCGGAGAGAATGGCTGCAGCAAGCCCGATTTCGCGATCGACCTCATTCGTCATGCTGGACTGCCGATCGTAGGTCGTTGATCAGATCGAGCAGCTGCTGCACGGTATCAGCCGTGAAGATACGAGGATTGTCGATCAGGCTGACGCCGAACCGGTCCTCGAGCACACCCATCAACTCGATGGCCGCGACAGAATCCACGCCCAGGTCTTTGACAAACGAATCGTCGGGCCGCAGATCACGGGCGATGCGAGTCACCTCGGTGTATGCCTTCGCGATATCGCGGAGGTCGGCCCTGCTCTCAGTCATGAATCTTCACCTTTCCTGTTCCACCGTCGATCGCTATGACGACGCCGGAGGGAATTGCTTCGATGTCCGCGCCGACAACGCAAGGGATGCCGTACTCACGGCAGAGAATCGCCAAATGAGACATGGCGCTGCCTCGGCGGCTGACCGCACCGGCCGCGAACCGTAGCAGCGGAACCACATCGGCGTCGGCGGCCTCACACACGACGACGAAATCCTCGTCGGGGACGTTCTCGTTGGGACGCACCGCGATACCGCTAGCAAACCCGCCCGACACCCCGCGCGGCTGCACCCGCACGGCCGCCGAGAGCGGCTCGAAAATCTCTCCGTCACCGGCGATCTCGATATTCTCGGGCAGACTTACCGCGAGCGCTTCCTGGCACAGTTGGACTCGCTCGGCCGCAACGTCGGCTAGCGCGCCCTCAACGTCATCGAGCAGTTCTCCGACAGTAAGGAACGGCCACAGATCCTCTGGCACTGCCCTCTCGGCCGCCACTAGCGGCGCGAGCGTGCGAAAAGCATGCAGCACCCTCATCACCAGCGATTTCGAGTGCTCGCGACAGGCCATGGTCTCCGCGACGGTCTTGGTCACACTTGCCATGACCCGGTAGCGCGCGCCCTGGTACATGCCCGCAAGCGCATCGGCCGGCGCAAGGAACGATTCGTAGCACTCTGTCCCCTCCGTCTCGACCTGATGGCGGTAGGAGTACTTGGACCAGATCGAATGCTGGTGCGCGACTTCGTAGAACGGGTAGTGCAGGAATTCCGCTGAGTTGGTCTCCCCTGTGACGGCGAGCCGGTGCAATCGTTTCCACACCAACTCGCTGGGTCGGGTCAACAGCGCGATCACTTCGTCCGGTTCGTCGCAGACGCGTTCGAGGATCTTGTCCTGGTAACGCGCCAGCGGCACCAGGCTGGTCGTGGAGAGAATATGTTCGTACCAGCAGGACCGGATCAACGTCGTCGCTTCTCGCGCCAGCGAGGACGCACTGTATGCGCCGGAGAGGACGATCCGAGCCTCGAGGTCGATGAGACGTTCTTCCAGATTCCTGATGCGCACCACGCCCAGCGCGACCTCCCGGCCCATCCGCACGACACCCCGCACCTGATTGATCTTGTTCTCGGCCAGCGCCCCGTACGAGGCAGGTGCGGGAACGCCCTCGAAGTACGCCAGGCCGACGTCATCAGCCGTCACCCCAGGCACCGATGCAGCAATCTGCGCATATGCCGAATAGTTGTGATAGGGACGGCATTTGAAGTACCCGAGGAAGGTGTAGCGTTCGCCGGTCGTCCACGACCGCGCCCCCCACATCTTCTCGGTGAGTCGCCGAGTGGCGGCTTCCATCGGGGTTCCCACCAACGACCACGAGAAGGGCGAAAGCCGTTCCGGAGCAACCTCACCGAAGTTGCCCGCCGAGTAGCTTCGAAAAGCAGGGTGCGGATCGGTGTCGAGAGGACCTACGACGCTGAGCCTTTCAGATTCACGCATGCGTGTACCTCGCGTCGATGTGTTCGGGTCGAGACCAGGATTGTCCAGCCATGGCGGCGCTCATCTGCTGGATGTAGCCCTCGCGGCAACGCACCCCCCGAGTGACCTCCGTATCCGCGCGAGCGTCGACATCGACCCAGCGGTGGGCGTAATCGGTGAGGTTCGCATCGGTCCCGATACGGCGCATTAGGGTACGTACGAGCCATTCGGCACGGCCGGTGTCGGCCTTGATGATTCTCGGGTATTTGCCGAAGGGCAGGCAGATCCGCGTCAGGATCTCGGACAGGCTCGGATTCTGCGGATCGAACCAGGTTATGGTGCGTCCAAACTCGGTCCACTCCGCCATGTCGGCGACCAGTTCCGCGGCGCCGAGCACATCACCCACGTAACAGGGGTAGTGCCCACCGTCGGTGATCGGAATCGGATACCCCGCAAGGGCCATCGGGAACAAGGCAGGCAGACCGTATCGGATATCAGGAATGGTTGCGTCGTAACCCAAGCCCAACAGGGGTCCGAACCGGACGATGTTGTGCTGAGTGGCCGATTGCCGCACCCGATGCTCAGCGACGTATTTCCCGTATTCGTACCAGTTGCGAAACCGCTGGCCTACGAACAACTGGTCGCTGGCGACAGCCTTGTCCGGCTCTCCCAGTGCCAGGATCGAGGAAACATGCACGACGCGAGGCGGATTGGCCACCGACTCCACCAACTGCAGCAACGCCGCGACGCCTCGATCGTGCACCTGCAAACTCTCAGTGCTGTTGGACTGCCACGACACACTGCCCGCAGCGAGGACACACACGTCGGCCTCGGCGATGACGGCGCGAGCGCGGTCGGCACCAAATCCGGGCACAGTCACATCGCACTGCTGATGCTCCCAGGTCCCGACCCCTCGATGGCGTGACAATGCGACGACGCTGTGCCCGCGTTCCTGACACCTGTCGGCGATCAGCGCGCCCAGGTATCCACTGCCGCCGATGACAGCAACTCTCATGCTCGAAACCTCGCGAGTGGACGGTGTTTAGGCGCACTGATCGATTCCCGGATTCCATCGAGCCCGAACGTCAAGCGTGCCGCCGTTTCCAGCGACACCGGCGGTATCGCTACCTTGCCGTGGGCATCTAGCGCGGTGCGCAGTGCTGATCGGTCGAAGATGCGATCGAGTCCGATGTAGCGCAAACCGATCAGCGCGTTCTGCCAGCGGCCGTCCAACCGAGCGAACCGCTCGCCCAGCGCAGAGGCGTTGACCACCTGGTTCCTGCTGGCGGGCATGATCCGGATCCACCGGTCGAAGGCATAGGGATCGACCATGCGGCCGGCCTCCACCAGCGCTCGCAGCGTAGGCGCTTGCGCACCATTGGCAATGTGGACGAACTCGATTCCCGACGGCACCGCTTGCGCCGCAAGACCTTCCGCGACGGCGAGCAATATTTCCGCGGCCTTGTCACGCGGCATGCAATCCACCCGAGCGTTGTGCATAGCGGGCAGCAGTCCTAGCGGAATGTCATTCCACCGCTCCGCCAACAGGTAGAGCGAATTCTTGTAGAGGGTCTCGCCGGTAGTCGAATCCCCGAGGAGCGCAGGAAATCTCGCGATCAACACCGGAACCTCGAGGGTGCGGGCGGCACGCAGCACCGCTTCCTCGCCAACCCATTTGAAATGCTCGTAGCGGGTACGATCACCACCGGCAGCCAGTCGAGTCTCTGGCACGGTGCCCACCGCCGAGCCCGCTACGTAGGTCGTAGAAGTATGCAGGTACGGAATCGAGCGACCGGATATGTCACTCAATCGTCGAGCGAATCCGACCCCGTGCACCGCACCGGCCACGTTGCTCGTCTGCAGCGACTCCGCGGTTCCCATCCAATCGGTGCTGCCGGCGCAGTTCACGACGCAGGTCACCTCGTGAGCGAGACGCTCCAGCACCTGCTCCTCGACACCCCAATGCTTGACGGAGATATCACCGGTGACCAATTCGATTGCACCCTGGCGTGATTCGATCCGCCGCCGTAACCGAGTGGCTCCGACTGATGGGCGTACCAACCCGATCAGGCGCGCGGGCGTCACACCAGCGATGGCGTGACCCAACTGACCGCTGAGACCGGACACTAGAACCGTCATGACAGCGACACTCGCGTGTCGTACCGTGAGTCGGCGCGCAGGTCCCCCGCAACCATTTCCAGCATCATCTCATCGCTGCCACCGCCGAGGCGCGCAAGTCGCGCATCGCGCCATAGTCGACTCATGGGCGTCTCATCCTCGAGATAGCCGGAACCACCGAAGATGTGCATGCACTCGCTCATAACGCGCTCGCACAGCCGTGCTGCGGTCACCTTCAGACCGGCAACATCTCGTGCCGAGCAACCGCTTCCCGCCGCCAATCGTTCGCCCGCACCATAAACGGCGAATTCCAACACCGTCACCTTGGCCGCCAGTTCGGCCAGCCGCAGCCGCAGCGCTTGATGGTTGATCAGAGCAGTGCCGAACTGCTGGCGGCTTTGCGCGTGCGCGGTCGCCAAACCAAGGGCATACCGACAGCCGCCGACTGCCTGAGCCACCACCGACAGCCGCTCGTGCATGAGGGCCCAGGAGGCAACTGCCAACCCGCCGCCGATGCGCCCCAGGATCGCCTCAGAGTCCAGTACGGCGTCGATGCGCACCCACGAGGTGTCCAGGCAGGACGTGCCCACCTTGGAATGCTTTTTCACGGTGCGGATTTCACTCGCGGGCACCAGCACCGTCGTGAGCAGCGGCGGCTGCTCGTCGTCCACCGCGTACTTGCCCAGGACGATCGCGAAATCACAGACCTCGCCCAGTGAGAGGTACTTCTTCTCCCCGCACACCCGCACGCGGCCGTCGCCGAGCGGCGTGATCCTCGTACTGATGCCCAGCAGGTCCGACCCACCGACAGGTTCGGAGGCACCGAACGCTCCGATCGTAGTGCCGTCTAGCACACCGTTCCAGAGCTTGCGGTGGTAGTCATTGCCGCCAAAGCGCCGCAGTGCGGAGGCACAGGTCTCCAATTGCAGGCTCAACCCGACCGACAACCCAAGCATGCCTTGGTTGGCTACGCGCTCAGCGATGAGCAACCCGAGAATTGGATCACCGGTCGGTGTCTCGTCCGGCCAGCGTCGACGGAACAGTCCCGCCGTCGCGAGGTCTTCGACGAATTCGCGGGGGAACAGCCCGTCGCGCTCGGCATTGGCACCGTAACGGTCGCAGGCTGCGGCGATGAGCGTATCCAGGCGGGCGCGCTCCTGCTCGCCCTCCTGTCCGGCGTATCTCATGACCGCTTCAACTTGTCGACGGCGACGAGGCCCGCGGTAGTCGCGGTCCCCTCGCCGAGTGTTTGCTGGTGACGCCGAATCCCGCCGCCCACTACGCGTTTGGCGTAGACGCGGCCGCCGCCGCGCAGGAGGGTGAACATCACTGCACCAGCGATCAGCGCGGTCACGGGCGAGAAGACGGCGACCATCCCTGCGTGCCGCCAGAACTCACCGCTCTTGAACCGCTTCATATCGGCCATCCGGGCCAGCCGACCCCGGTCGGGTTCACACATCGCGCGATATGTCGAGCGGTAGTTCGCTGCCATGACGCCCAGGCCGAAGACCTCGAACGGCAACCACCACCACGTGCCACGAATGATGCCGCTCACAACGACCGGAATCGCGCTCGCGAAACCCAGCATCGCGGCCAGCCGATATGCGGCCGGTGCGCCCAGCCGGATGGCGACGGTCATGTTCCCGACCGAGGCGTCCAAGTCCACATCACGCAGGGCCGCCAGAATGTTATTGGAAATACAGGCAAAAACGCAGTAGCAGATGATCGAAGCCAGCGCCCACCATGCGCCACCGCCGGCGAAGAGCCATGCGATTACTGCGGGAACCGTCTGTGGAATGGTGACCATGACCGAAGCCACGATCCCGTCGTCTTTGACCTTCGAGTACGCTACCGACGCGACCACCGCGCCCAGCATGATTCCCACCGCGAGCATGAACCTCGCCACGGTGTGTGCGGCGAAGCCCAGCACCAAGAAGGCAACGGTCAGATAGACCGCCGCCCAGGCCCAGCTCGCTCTGCGTGTGATGATCCCCGAGGGCAGCGGCAGATACGGCGCAGTGACGTGATCGCCCTCTTCGTCGAGGATGTCGTTGACGATGAACAGACTGCCGCCCGACAACGCGCAGAAAACCGCCAACAACACGATGTCGCGCGGCGCGTTGCCGCCCACGCCGGTCACCTCGGCGGCCGCCCAGCCCATGAAAGCCGGCCAAACGTTGATGTTCGACAAATAGATTCGGGTCATCCACCAAGCGGATTCGCACCGCAGCAAGACAGCCTGCACTGACTTGTACATGACTCACCCGGCATTCAACGTCGGCGGAACAATCGAGGCAGCGAGATGGCGCAACCACACCTCGCGCCGTCGAGGCTTTCCGCTGGTGGTCATCGGCAACTCACCCGGATCCAGCTGCAGCCACCGCAATTCCACGGTAGTACCGAGGATGCCGGTAAGGATCTCCCCGATGGTGGCGCGCTCTGCGGGTTCCAGGACGAACTCCGTCACCACTGTCACCACCGGCTGCCCCTCCGATGCGGAGCCAACCACACACGATCGCCGAAACAAGCTGGGCCGCAGGATGTCTACCAACTGGCCTTCGAGGTCCTCCATGTGGATGGACTCACCGCGGATCTTGATCGAATCACCGATCCGACCCACCACATACAGTTCGTCGTCGTGTACGAATCCGCTATCCCCGGTGCGCAGCCAGCCGTCGACTCGATCGGTGTCGAGCGGGCCGTCCTCGGTGGAGTAGGACTCCGCGACCGATTCGGCGCGCACCCACACTTCACCCACCGATCGCTCAGGCATGGGTTGCTGCTTCAGGTCGCGAATACTCAACTCCACCCCTGCCAGTGGTGTGCCACAGCTGACCAGCCATCCAGCTCGAAGCGGCTGTGCACCACTGATCTCGACCTCCTGACCGATCTCCACGCGACTGCCGAACGGCACGGCAGTGCGGCCAAGGTCGACGGCGCGGGTGATCTGGCCAGGCCTCACACCAGTAACGGCCAGGGTGCCTTCCGCCAACCCGTAGGCCGGGGTGAGTGCGGTGAACTTGAAGCCGTGGGGCTCGAGGAGCGCGCCGAATTGCGAAATCGAATCCAGTTGCACACGTTCCGCGCCACTGATCACCGAACGAAGCGAGGAGAAGTCGCAGCCTTTCAACTGCTCGGGCCGCACTAGATTGACCACCCATTCGAAGCCGAAGTTGGGCATGAACATCACGGCGAAAGGGTGACGTCCGTATTCGAGTAGCCAGCGCAGCGGCTCACGCACGAAGTCGCTGGGCGACATCATCTTGTGCTCGGCCTGAACGGTGACGGGTGACAGCAAGCCTCCGATCAGCCCCATGTCGTGGTACAGCGGCAGCCACGAGACGCCGACATGGTCACCGAGGGACAACCATTCGCGAATCATCGCGAGGTTGGCCTCCACGTTGCCATGCGTGATGCGCAGTCCCTTGGGGTTTCCCCGCGACCCAGAGGTGAACTGCATGATAGCGGTACCCGTGTTCGGGGTCGCCACAGAACCAGCGCAGGAACACCAGCCCGGTTCCAAAGCCTCCACCACACGGCCCGAGGAATCGAAGGCAGCGCTGAGGGTTCCGCGGTAGCGCGGCTCGGCGACGAAGTGTCGGACGCCGCCCACGCCGGCAAGGCCGACGATGAACTGTGTATATCCACTGCTACCGCCGAGCGACTTGGGCACGGGCAGCACGGTCGGGATGGCCCCGGCCCAAAGGAGGCCGAAGAAGCTGAGTATGAATTCCGGGCTCTGCCCCAGCACCACCGGCACGACTTCACCGGATTCGACTCCGGCACTTCGGAATTCAGTAGCCTTCGCGCGCACACCCGCGGCGAGCTCGGCGTAGGTGAACCGCTCCCAGCGCTCACCCTTCCAGAAGCTGAGCCCTCGATCGGTGACCGGGTTGTCGATCCATGCGGTCAGCGTCATCACGCTGCCCCGCTGTCGCCGGCCTGCATAGTGGCGGCACCGGTCGCGACTCCGTAGTAGAAGTCCTGGAGAGCCTGCCACTGCGCGATGCCTTCGCGCACCACGACCAGTGCTTCGGTCTCGAAATCCGGGGCTTCCGTTGCATATTTGGCGATGAGCCTGCGCGCACCCTCGGAGTGGTGTACGTCGACCTCACCGTGCACTGAGAACCATTCGGCGTCATGGTCGCTGATCCCGAGTGTGTTGGTCAGGTGGTCGAACATCTTCTGCGCGGCGGCCGGCGTCTGGCGTTCGTTCACATAGAACGCCAGCAGACCGTATACGAAGTGCCTGTCGCGGCAGACGCTCATAAGGTAGTCGATAAACCGGCCCACCTGCGGGGCCATGCGGTTGCGGTCGAAATCCGCGTCCTGAGCGCCGATGGCGCGGGCGAAGCGGGCCATGAGCCGGTAATGGGCGTCACTGCCGTCTTCCAGGGTGGTCTCCTCGGCGATGAGCTGGCCGATCTGCCACTGGCGCACATCCTCGTAGGGACTGATCGAGTGGATGGCAGAGAAGCCGCGATTTTGTTCGTACGTCTGGAAGTATTTTTGCACCGCCCAGTCGCGCAGGCCGTCGCTGCTGATGTCACCGCCCAGCAGCGAGCGAGTGAAAGAGTGCTTCACATAACCTGATTCATCGATGATGCGGTCAATTTCGGCGAGCGTAGCCGCGACAGGCGTTGCGGTTTCCTCGAGTGCAGTCATCTGATCTCGACCTCCAGCGTCGAGTACGACCGCATGGCGAAGCGGTCGCCTTGTACGGGCTCTGACAGCAAGCTGATTCGGGGGTATTGCGTGAAGACGCGGTCGAGCGTGATCTCGGCTTCCATGCGCGCGAGCGCCGCTCCCATGCAGAAGTGGATCCCCGAACCGAAAGCAATGGACTTGCCTTCGTCACGAGTGATCACGTACCGGTCCGGGTCGGGGAACTGGCGCGGGTCACGGTTGGCTGCGCCGATCATGCCCATAATCCGTTGTCCAGCAAGGAATTCCACACCTTCGTAGGTGAAATCCTTGGTGACCAGTCTCCCGACGTACTGGACCGGCGAATCCCAGCGCACCGATTCGGCAATGGCTCCTACAGCAAGCCCGGGCTCCTGCAGTAACAGTTGCAGCTGGCCGGGATTGCGTAGCAATGCGACCAGAGTGCTGCCGATGGTGCTCGTCGTTGTCTCGTGTCCGGCGGCAAACAGGAACACCACGTTCCCGATGATCTCGGCGCGAGTGAGTCGCTCACCATCGGCTTCTGCTTCCAAAAGCGCGGATATCAGGTCATGCCCGGGCTGTAGAGCCTTCTGCTCGACAATTTGCCCGAACAGTTCGAGAAACCAACTGGAAGCAGCTTCGGCAGCCTCGAGCTGCGCGTCCGAGATCAAGGGATCCAGCAGCGGAACCAGCGCCGAGGAACGGACCTTCGCTTCCTCATGCAGCGTCTCGGGCACGCCCAACATTCGGCAAATAATCTTCACCGGCAGCTGGTCGGCAACCACACGTATGAAGTCGTTGTCATGTTCGAGGTTGTCGAGCAGGCTGTCGACGACGTCACGGGTGTAGGTCCGCAGGGATTCGACCCGTCGCGGGGTGAATGCCTGCGCAAAGATCCGGCGGAGGCGTGTGTGGTCCGGCGGGTCCTTGTAGAAGATCCAGTCCACCGAGACACGGTCCACTCCCCCGCCTTCGGCGAAGTTGCCGAAGAAGCGCATCTCATCGCCACGCCCGAGGTTGTTCGAGCGCAGCAAGTCATCGAGCTCACGATATCCCGAGATCAACCACGCGTTCAGCTGGGGATGGAAGAATGTGGGCGAGTGCGCCCGCAGCTTGTGATAGTGCGGATACGGATCGCGCAGAAAGTCCTGGGCGAACGGGTCGAAAACGTCTGCAGCGCTTCGATCCTCTTGATTTACCTGTGCCATCGGCACTCCTTGCGAATAACCGTCACAGCACGACCCCTAGTGAGTTCAGGCCGCGAATGAAGAGGCTTCGGTTCCAGTCCGGTGTTTCGTCGACCACTCGAGGGACTCCGAATCGCCGGAAATATTCACGGAATACGACCGATGCTTCGGCCCGAGCGAGCGAGGCGCCAAGGCAGAAGTGGATGCCGCCACCGAAGCCGAGATGCGACCTCGCGTTCTCACGGCGCACGTCGAATCGGTCACCGTCGGCGAAAACCAGCGGATCACCGTTCGCGGCCTGCTGCAGGACCACCACCATGTCACCTGGAGAGATCTGCATGTCACCGACGACAACCGGCTCGTGGGCGATACGCGAGGTGGTCCGGATCGGGCCCTCGTAGCGCAGGACCTCCTCGACAGCGTTGGGCATCAGATCGGGTTCGTTCACTAGCGCCTCTACTGCGCGCGGGTTACGCGCGAAGGCCAGTAGCCCATTGCCGATCAAGTTCATGGTGGTCTCGTGGCCGGCCCACACCAGCAGCATGAGGTTGGCGATCAAGGCCTGACGGCCGCTTTCGCTTCTGAAGTTCAGGTTGTCGAGGACCAGCTTCGTGGTGATGTCATTGCGTGGCGCGCACTGCCTGTCGTCGATGAGATCGGACAGATACGCAGAGAACTCTTCGACGGCTCGCCCACACTCGAGCAGAGGTTCGGCGGACACTCCGGGTTCGAACAGCCGCACCAGATCTGAGGACCAGCGCTTGAAGGCGGCGCGGTCACCGCCGGGCACCCCGAGGATCTCGCAGATCACAAGGATCGGGACCTCGTAGGCCAATGACGGCATCAGGTCAACCGGTTGATCGGCACCCTGGATGGCTGTCATCGCGTCGGCGACGACAGCCTCGATGATGGGATCGAAGTCCTGGATGGCTCGCGGCGTGAAAGTCGCCGCAAACGCCGACCTGATCGGAGTATGGTCCGGCGGGTCGAGCTGCGACATCCACTTCCGCAACATCGCGATCGGCGCACGCCCTTCTGGCCCCAGCTGTTCTTCCATCAGATCCCAGTAGCCGGCCTTTCCGAAGGCCTTGTGGTTCCGGACTATCCGAGTAGCTTCGTCGTGACCAGTGACCAACCAATATTTATTGGGAGGAAATGCCGCACTCCGAACTATCCGACCCCGAGCCCGCATTTTCGAATACAGTGGCCGAGGGTTGTCGAGATAAATCTCGTCGAACAAATGCGCCTCAAGGTTTTCAGCCATAAAAACAAACTCCGTAGATAGTGGGAGCACTATACCGACACCAGCGACGCTTGCCGCGAGACACCTAGTCCTGGCAGATACCCTGCGCTGCAACCATTTTCGCGAGCGCCCAGTCCGATCGCGTGAACCCTAGGGCCCCGGACGGTGATCCGAGTCACCGTTTACGCCAACGGATATCGCTAGATCGACTCGCTCCCTTCCCATTTGGGAATGGACCCCAATCGGGGGTTCTCAAGCGGTAGCTGCCAAATTCATTCATGGCGATAGACTTCGCACTGCCCACACAAACAACCACGACACACCGTGAACAACGGCCGCTTCACAAAGCCACCGAGATGTCACAGCATCACGAAATCTGCACCTCAACTCGAGCGCTCCGATTCGACGACTACATCACGCTTGAGCCTGGGAGCCTAGGTATCCATCACGCATCCATAGCTCACGCCCACGGCCCGCGAGGCTGAGTTTCTGCCTCCGAGACCGACTGAGCATCACTCCGACGCGACGGGGGCCATCGCTGCACCACCTGGAGTACCTCACCTTCCCGTGAGCCACCGAGCCGCCGGCCGACTGACCAATTGAGACCAGCTGAACAAAGTATGTTCGGCGACAACGGTTTGCCGGTAGGTAAGCCCCGGATGCACCTGACCCTCCCTAACTAGCAAGAATTGCTTTTGCAGCGTAGGCATGCGGACTCGCTGCGCGTGCAGTCGGCATATGACCTACCCGCGGGTCGCTAGGCTGCGAACGTGCCCGCCGAGGGGGGAACGCACAGGTTCTGTTCGCTCGGCGGGCACGTGTTCATTTTGGTCGGCGGTTTCGACCGTTCACCATCAGGTTATGGGTGCTCCCGTCGCGGCGGAGGTGACTAGGAATCTGCCAAAGCGGACAGCGACTTCCAGCTCGAGCGTGGAGGGGCCATCGTCTCCGCGACCCCTCCACGCGACCTACCTCCAAACGCCACCTAGCCCTTTGGCTGACTAGCGACGCCCTCGGTCCAGGGAACTTGGATATAGTGCTCGGCTCGGGAGTGGCCAACTCCCCGAGTGATCAATAGAAGAAGACTTGCCCGAGGATGGGCACGTCCTGCCAGGTCAATTGGTGCGCTTTGCCGGTGGGATCAAGCTGCCAACAAGCCGCCGACTGTCCGTGGAAGCTCCAGCACCCGATCGGCGCGTTCTTACCGTATGGCGACACAACCCGAATCTTCCTTGCACCAGGATTCCAGAAGTCAAGTTCGGACGGAGTCGTGACGTACACAGTGACGTCGTCGACCCCCGACTGTGGCCAATCATCGGCAGTGGCGATGCCTGCGCCGAGCAAGCAAGCAGGAGCGACTGCGACGGCCATAAACGTGGCTAACCGAAAACTTCTGCGCATTGATCCCTCTTTCGCAGCGATCGTTGTGGGTGCGGCGGCATTACCAAGCGACATGCTCGTGAGCAGAAGGTGCTAGATGACATCACAGGAGACCTCGTCCCCAAAGAGAACCCGATGGTGGATCAAAGTCCACTTATTGGATAAAAAACTTGCCGAAGTCTGTCGAGAGCAATGCCGATGCTGTAGATCACACCGGAGGTCACACAAACAATCACGGCACACACCGTGAACAACGGCCGCTTCGCGAGGCCACCGAGATTCCGCAGCACCATGAAATCTGTACCTCAACTCGAGCGACTACGATTCGACGATAGCAACACGCTTGAGTTTGGGAACCTAGGTACTCACGGCGCATCCATGTTCATACCTAAAGCAGCGTTCGAGAAAACCAACTAACCGTAGGTGGCATACCTACAAGATACTTATAACAAATCACTCCCGAGCGCGCCGATTTCAGGTCTTTGAGGCATCCCTGGCAAGATCGAACTATGAATTCTCGTACCTATTCTCGGATTGCAACCATCGTGGCGATCTCCTGCTCGACCGGGACGCTTGTCGGTGTCCCCGGCGCCTTGGCCTCCCCAGACTCAAAGCCGGAGAAGCTCTGCACGATCACGTACCCGACACCGGATGACTTCACCATCACCGCTTCGACCGAGGTATTCGTCAGGCCGACCGGCGTCGGCAGGTTCACCCTGACAGCACACACTGACGCGAAGTCGCAGACACCCTATGACCAGCGCTTTCAGGTGACCTGGTCGAACCTCGACACTGGCAAGAACGGGCAAGACGAAACGTCCGCCAAAGTCCAGGGCTCGGACAACGTACTCACTATTCCGAACCTCGCCACCGGACCCGGTCGCATACCGCTGGTCCTAGGAATCGCCAATCATGGCTCCGGCCCCAACTACACCAACGGTGACTGCCAAGTCGAATACAAGGCCGAATAGAAGGGATACCCGCGAGGCTGAGCTGCACGCCGCGGATACCGACTGAGCATCACTCCGTAATCACGGCTCGTTGCGGTAGGTAAGCCCCGGATGCACCTAGCAATCCCTATCTAGCCAGCATTGTCTATGCAGCGTAGGCATGCGGACTCGCTGCTGAAGCAGTCGACACGACCTTTGCCGCAGGTTGTCGAGCTGCGAACGTGCCCGCCGAGGGGAACACAGGGTCTTTTCCCTCGGCGGGCACGTATTCATTCTGTGCAGCGGTTTTCCTACTACGCCACCCATGTTATGGATGATCCCTCTGCCATGAAGACGACAAGGCAGTGCTTGAAAGTCGGTTCTAAAGTTCCGCTTGGCCGCTAAATCATATAACTCTGGCCGTAGGGGCGGCATCCAGCAATCCGAACGTACGCCCAGGCGGACTCGATCGGGGGCCGAGGGCCGACCGGTGGCCAGACCACGGCTTTCCAGCGTCAATGCACACGTTCACAGCTCTACGGTATCGGCATCACCGCGCACATCGGCCCCAGGATAATTAGACGTGGAACGCAACAACCGCGATCGTGACGACCCCTGTGGCAATTCTTCACCTCCCAAGCCCTGGATTTTGCGTTGGTCTCCTTCGTGTTTGCCGGATACTGAACCGCTCTTGCAACCGCACCGCACTGCGATCGGGTTGTTTGCCAGGTCGAATTCTGCGCGGATCGCAAGGGCCAGCGCGGTGCTGTGGAGCACGGTGAGCCACACGAAGGACAAGGTGAGGAGGTAGGTCCCGACCTCGGGGGGAAGCAGGATGGGGACGAGGATGGCCGCGGTCAGACAGCAGATTGCCAAGCCTGTCTCGGTGCGGGCACTTGCTAGTGCACGTCGCAGGCTGGGTTGCTGGTCGAATTTGTCGGTTCGCTGGAACGAGGTGCGGCGGCCGAGCAGCACATCCAGCCCGGCGCCGGTTATGGTCGGTGTGACGGCCATGAGCGCGATCATCCCGCCCAGGGTGGTGCGATTGTCGGTGCCGATGACCTTCCGGTAGATCGCCCACCGGATGAGTCGTCGGGCGACGAGAATGGCGACAGTTCCGATAAGGACAGACGGGATGACCGGCGGTACGTTGCCGGACATGGCCATGGAAATCAGCAGTGCTCCGCTGATAGGCAGCGAGAGAACACCCACGCCTACCGTGAGAATGACAAGGTCGTAGTTTCCGTGTCGCCAGCGCTGGGTCCGCGTCAGACGCGACGGTCGCCGCCACGGCCCGGGAACAAACAGCCGCCAGTGCCTTTTGAATTCCTGACCGGGTCCATAGGTCCAGCGGTAGCGCTGCTTCTTCAGTTCCGAGAACGTTTGCGGGATGAGTCCGCGCCCGTACACACGGGGTACGAATAGTGACTGCCACCCGGCCGCGTGGACGCGAATGGCGAATTCCGAATCCTCGGTCATACACCACTCGGCCCAGCCACCGACTTCGTCCAAGGCGGTGAGCCGGATCAGTGACACCGTCCCTACCGTGATTCCGGCACCCTTCTCGTCCCGGGACACCATCTCGGTCGCCTGCGCCCACTGGTATCCCGCGTTCACCATGCGCTGGAATCCGGAATGCTCGAAGTCCCGGTATGCGTGTGGAGACTGGACGAAACCGAGATCCGGGTCATCGAACTGCCCGACGGTGTCGCGCAGCCATCGCGGATCCACCTGGTAGTCCGCATCGACGAGCGCGATCAACGCGGTCCGCGGATTAACGAGCGGGCGTGCCCAATTCAAGGCGCCGGCTTTGGCGCCGCTGATGCCCTCGACGTGGACGAATCGAAAGCGGGGACCGAGCCGTTCACAGTGGTCTTCGATCGGCCGCCACAGTGCTGGGTCCGCGGTGTTGTTGTCGATCACAAGCACGTCGAACGCCGGATAGTCCAACTGGCTGAGATGGTCGAGTGTGGCGATCACAATATCCGGCGGTTCGGCATGGACGGGTACCTCGATGGTGACGAATGGCGGGTTCGGTGGTAACGGGCGCGTAAGAATAGTCCCGCCGCGGTGCCAGCGCCGGCGAATGACACAGTCCCATCCCTCGTACTGCCGAACGAGACCGGGTACGGTCCGGACGAACCCAAGGATGCCGACGACCCACAGCAGCACCAGTGTGACTGGGTCTACCGACAACTGGATCAACAGGAGAAAGAGCCGCACGGTACCCGTTCCTGTGATGCCGAGCAGACTGCCCCATAAGACCATGCCTGCGGCCGAATATTCATTCCAGCGCAAACCTGTCCGCCCGGTGAACACCTCTATGCTCACAATTACGGCAGCAAGGACATGCAAAGCAGCCAATACGACAAGACAGATATTGATTGCGGCCACCGCAGTCGAACTCCTTAACTAACCGCCAGAGCACTAGGCAAATCGCAGGGCATGTCGACACTGGCCTTCTCCCAGTGAGTGGCGCGTCGCGAGTTCACACCCGTGCGCTGGTACGAGGTCTCCGGCGTAAGTACTGGTCGTGCGCATAGCGCTCTGAACGGTGGGCGCGGCTCCGACCACCGCTATGCATCATTGACGGCCGGCCGAAGCAGCACATCCGTCGCAGCTCGGTAGGGCATAGGTAATCGATAGCACGGTCGCACGATCGAGCCGAGATGTTGTCAAACCCTGTGGATGTGGAACTCGATTGAGACTGCCTGCTGTCAGCTGAACCTGGTCCAGGTGAATGAGGCCCGCCAGCCTGATCGGTCTTCCATCCAGCCGGTGAAGGCTGCTATGACCTGGTCGCGGGAACCTGTGGTGGTGTGGAAATGGGCGTGCGGGCCGCCGTCGCGGTATTCCAGGTCGAAAGTGTCGTCGGGGTGTCGGTAGGTCTGGATGTACTCCTGTTCGGCGTTGAGCCGCTCGAGGATGAGGAAATTGTTGTTCGGTGCGGTCAACTCCAGCAGCAGGGTGGCCAGTGTGTGTTTCGAGGGGTCGTCCTTGCAGACGCCGTTTTCGCTCGTTGCGCGCCATGATGCCCCGGCAGCAGGTGCTGAGCCCGGCGGCCCCAGCAAGAATCCGCACAGCGGGACACTCCATGCTTTCGTCTCATCGGGCTCAGCGGAGCCTTCCAGGACGTATCCGAAGAATGCGCGCAACGCCTCTTCACCCAGCTCCAGCGGATGGAACGGCAGTCTGTAATCCTCGACCGGATGGTAGCCGTCCCAATAGGGTTGCTCGAACGGCAGTGGCTTTCCGATGTCCTCCCGCACGCCGTCGTCAGGGGACAGACTCAGCGATCTGATCAGCGTGTAGTCCTCCCACACCGCGAAGGCCAGCGAGTCGGTCATGCTGAACATCGAGTGCGCAAACACCCGTCGTCCGGGTTTCGGATCCAACAGATGAAGCGGAAGGGTCGAGGGCCGGTGAGTGGACACTTCGGCGCTATAGACGATCCGCAAACCGGGAAAACAACCGACATAGACCAGACCTTCGTCCGGAAACCCTAGCTCACCAAGCAGGCCATCCTCCGCCGCCTCGACCGACCGGCCCGGGAACAGCTGTGCAACCGCTTCACCGGCCGTGTCCCGGTCGAGTGCGGGCTCGGATCGCAGCACTGCAATCGGGTCGTGGTCGGCATGGACGACCATCGCGGTCTTCGCCCCCATCGCGTCCTCCCGCGTTCGATGTGCACTTCACATCCAGCCGAAACTGTTTCGTTGAGCGTTGCACCAGAATCAGGTTGAAGACGGCTACTGTCAAATCCTTCGATGACGGTTTTCAGGCGACGTCCGTTGTGGTGGCGCCGGTTGGTGGCGTGGGGGTGATTTCGCGGGGCCGTTCGAGGCGCTTGCCCTTGTGGAACAGCGCCCCAGCGCGGACGAGGGCGACGAGGTCAGGCGCGTTGACCTTGCGCCAGCGCGTTTGTGCAGCCTCGATCAGCTTGTAGGCCATGGCAATTCCCGCCGCGCGCGAGCCCGGCCCCTTGGTGACCTTGGTCCGCAGCCGCACGGAAGCAAAAGTCGACTCGATCGGGTTCGTGGTCCTCAAATGAATCCAGTGCTCGGCTGGGTATTTGAAGAACTCGAGCAACACGTCGAGATCACCGGTAATCTTCGCGACCGCTTTCGGATACTTTGCGCCGTAGTCGATCTCGAAAGCCTTCACCGCAAGCTGGGCCTTGTCGATATCCTCGGCCATATAAATCTCCTTCATCGCCGTGATCGCGCCGGGATGCGCCGATTTCGGCAGCGAGGCAAGAACATTCGCCGATTTGTGAAACCAGCAACGTTGTTCCCGCGTCTCCGGGAACACATCCCGCAGTGCTTTCCAGAACCCGAGCGCGCCGTCACCGACCGCCAGAACCGGGGCGGTCATGCCGCGGCGGCGGCAGCCCCGCAGCAGATCCGCCCACGACTCGGTCGATTCACGGAAGCCGTCCGAGCCAGGTCAGAACGCCGACGGCTGATCTTGTCGATCACATGCGCGGCATCAGTTCCCGGACAATCGATTTCGGCCTGACCATGATCAGCTGCCTCGCTACCGGATCCGAACAACGGCACCGGCGAACGATACTCGGCCGCAGCCTCGAAAACGGCTTCGCTGATCCGACCACTGAGCAGCGCCAACCTCAAACCGAGCAGGTCAGGGCCATGACAACCGACCCAACCGGCACACATCCGGCGCATTTCGTTGCCAGCGTCGGTCTGATGACACTGAAACAGCTTCTGCGGCTGCAGCGCCATGTCGAGGTCATAAAGGCGCAGCTTCTCATACTCCTCGGCATGCCAAACCCCACTGGGAACATCACGCCGATACGGGCATGAATCACACGGGCGCGGAGCAGGAGCGCCCATCCCACCCCCGCCAACCGCGCCCTCGTCGGCGGCGGCATCAACCTGGGCACTGTCGGTCACGATCACCACGATGCACCAACCCGAGCCCCCACCACAACCCGCCCGAAGCCACCACAAATCACCACAAGAAATACGAATAGTCCCCGGTCTCAATATTATCGCGTCACCGATATAATTCAGCAACATCCAGGAAAAATCAGCGAATTGGTAATTCCCTTACCAGTCCAGACAGTAGCAATGCACAGTCATTCGGGGTTTCGATGAGTGTGTGACAGCGACGCTGCACAAAGTGTTGGCCGGCAACGGCTACCTGTACTACCTACGGCAGGTCGCCGCTGATGATTCCATCGACCGAGGCCCCGGGGACGCTCGCCGACTACTACTCCGTACGGGGTGAATCGCCAGGTCGATGGCATGGCAGCGGCCTGTCTGCGCTGGGTATCGACAGCGGGGATCTGGTCACCGAAGCGCAGATGAGGAGCCTGTTCGGCGAAGGACGCCACCCGAACGCCGACGCCATCGAGAACGAGGTCATCGCCCACGAGATCGCCGCCGGCGCCAAACCCAAAGACGCTCTGTGTGCTGCGGGCAAGGCCACTCGTCTCGGGCGTCCGTTTCGGGTGTACGACGGCGGCGGACAGTTCCCGGAACGCTGTGCGACGGCCTTCGCATAACACAATGCGGCACAGGGTCTTCCACGTTCGGCAGCTATGTTCCACCCGTTCGCTGCGAACATGATGATGAGGTGGTCGTGAACGCACAATAATGGCGCCCCTCTATGTCAAGACGTCGGTTCCTCATTTGGGTCATCGGCACCCCCGCCCTGAATAGACGAAATACGAACCTGGACAGTGCAACCCGTGCGCATCTAGATATACCCCAGTTCGTCCGCAACATCAAACGATGTTGACCGACAGCATGATTCGCGCATTCAGGCGGATGCCCAGGTGCACTTGCATCTGCAATCGAACGCGCCCACACGCGATACCTGCGCGCACGGCTTCGTAGTCGCGGGTGAGACAGTCGACGCCACCGCCAAGATAGATTGGAACAGATCACGCTTCGTCACCGGCACCGTTCCTGTTCGGCGGTCAGAGGCTTCCGCTGCTTCGACGAAGTCGGAAAGCGTTGGGGTGGAACATATTTCACGTCGTCAGATGATTGCGAGACCATTGCGTGTGTCGTGGCTCTCGCATCCGCACTGGCCACGACAGTCGCGG
Organism: Nocardia sp. CDC160; assembly: GCF_035818795.1. NCBI lineage: Bacteria > Bacillati > Actinomycetota > Actinomycetes > Mycobacteriales > Nocardiaceae > Nocardia > Nocardia sp. CDC160. The sequence continues at coordinate 76,903 of NZ_JAYKYT010000006.1, forward strand.
CGGCACGCACCCGCGCATCTGTAAGCCACGGATGTGTGACATGCACCTAAGCCCCGATACTAAGAGCGCTGCGGCGCAAGTGCCGAATTGAAAAGCTCGGGCTCGGGATGGATTTCTATGCTACTACGACCTCTCGATTTTTCTGGTCATCTGATGCGTATGGCATATGCGATGTTCATTGGCGTGATCAGCACAGCGACGAGGCTGTCGAACCCCGCTCTCGACAAGCCTTCGACAGCGCAGCCAACGCCCCTGCCGATACATCCGATCGCGATAGTTGATGCCGTCCCGCGGCCGATCCGATAATCGATGACCACACCCGGTGGCGGCGTCCGAAGTAGCCCAGAACCCCCGTTGTATACCCGGCAGCAATGCGATGCCTTCAGAAAGGAAGGACTCCCCGAACTACCGGCACATAGCGGTCGAGACAGCATTAGAATCGCCTCATTCCGAATGGAATACTGGCAGATCCTCCTACATACCATTCCCTGCGGGAAAATAACAATAACTAATGAGAAGGGTCATATGATAAACATGAAAAACCTTTCCAGAACGGTAATGACTTCCGGTGCGCTGCTTGCAGCAATTGCGATGCCGATAGCCCCCGCGAGCGCGGCTCCGTCGGCTCAGCATTGTCACGGACGATCCTGCTACCTGGATATCGCTGTCAATGGTCCCTGGTATGCAGATATCGTGGTTGATCACGGACAGAGAGGGTCAAAAGTAGATTGGTCTGCTTTCGACAGCCAAAACCGTCTTCTCTGTGCTGATACGAGAAGCCTCGACTCGAACGGGCACATTGCACTGTCGGACAACTGCTCATCACCGATTGGGGTCGCGCAGCTTGGCGTAGGGCTGACCGGAACCGACGCGGACATCTACGTTGACTATCACCAATAGGTCCAGGGGTTCTCGCCGTAGCGGTGGGCCGTTGAGCACAACACGCCTGGCTGGCCAGGCTGCCCTCGACCCTTCGACACCCTTATGTCCGCGCCACCTGCCGGACATTGGGTAGCAACAAGTTGCCGTATGGAGGTACTCACCTGCTATGCGGCACTGATGCATGTGCTGCTCGCCGACGACGACCTCGATGACGCGCTGGCCCAGCAACGCCGGCTCCTGAACGAGGCCGAACAGTTGCTCGGACGCGCGGGCCCCACCATCGACTTAGCAAGCGACGGGTTCGACCGATTGTCCATGCCGCACTGGCGATGAACGAGCAAGGCTCGGGCGGTGCGGTCCGTACGTTTACGAGGACGCGAGCCGTGGGGATGAGTCACGGCCGGTTCGAGGCCGGAATCCGCGGTCAGAGGCTTCCGTTGCTTCGAAGAAGTCGGAAGTCGGGTCCGAAGCCGAGGTCTTCGACCGCGGTCGAGCTGTGAACCAGATAGAAACGCAATTCGCAGAAGACGACCCCGCGGCCGTAGCTGCCCTGGATAGTTGGCGGTCCGCTGCGCAGTAAGCGGCACGAGAGGGGCAAATGCGACCCTCAGCCCTGCCGACTCACTACGGCCCTCGGAGGGCCCTGACTGCGGCCAAAGCCCTCCGAGATGCTGAAAATGGCCCTCAGCCAAAGTAGCCCATTTGCTGAATCACTCAATTGTCGTGAGCTGAGTGAATCTCTACACGCAGTAGGGGCGCCAAATCGAGCCGCAGAACCAGCGATTCAGGTCGGCCGAACCACTGCTGCCGATCCCCGCGTCGCCCATCGCTGTAGGTGCGGCCGCGGTCTGTACCTGATCAGCCGAACTGCTCGCAAACTCGCTGTTCTCGGTCGACATCGGCATGACCTGCGCCTCCGCCGGGGCGGCGGATATCAGGACCGCACCGCCCAGCAAGGCACCAGCGATGATATGACGATTGACTCGGATCATCTCAAACACAACCTTCCACAACGCATTTCGGTCACCGATATGACCTCGTCGAGGACGTCGAGACGGAAGGTCCGCCCGTTACCGTCCATCGGACGAAGCTGCCGAGAAGTACCACCTAAGTGCCACCTGGGATCGTATACCGATGCGGTACTCACCCTGATAGTCGAATCGTATTGACGGTGTGCATCTTACGAAAAACAAGATGATGCCGCTTGAAGTGCCTTGCGGCCTGGACTGGTGATTGTCGTGAGTTGTTGCGTACCACTGATTTCAACGATCGCTGCGACGCTCAACACTTGCCGGATCGCCTTAACCTATTCGGGCCGTACCGCCGAGCGATGAACCAGATTCAAAGGGAGTAAATATGATCCGAAAGACAATTGTTGCGGCGGCAGTCGGCGCCCTGGTCTGCACCCCCGCGATGGCCTCGGCCGATCCAGGGATTGACGATTTCGTTGCCGACCGGTCTACGGCCCAGGAAATTTCGATCAACACCGGTTCGGCGGCAGCAGACGTCGTCATCAATGGATTGATTACTGCAATCTTCGGTCCCGATGACCCGTCGACATGCAAGTTCCCGTACTGCTTTTAGTCCGTTCATTGACCAATTCGATGTTGTGGTAACCCAATCCGCTCCCACCACGGCCCAGAGATGACTCCTGCCTCGTCGCACAGAATTTAAGGCACCGTAGGTGTGAGCGAAGCCAGTGCTGTGCCGCGCGGACACAGCTACCAAAGTATGTTGACCACAGAAACTGAAAGGGTTACGTATGCGTGCCATTCGGATCGATCGGTACGGCGGCGTAGAGGCACTGCGGGTCGACGACGTCCCGGAGATCTCCGCCGGGCCAGGCGAGGTCCTGATCGCCACAATCGCAACCAGCATCAACCCGGTCGACAACAAGACCCGTGAGGGTGCGATCGGTGAGGGATCTCCACCACTGCCGGCCACACTGGGCTGGGATCTCGCGGGAGTCGTGATCGACGCCGACGTCACCGATCTGCGGCCTGGCCAGCGAGTCTTCGCGATGTCGCATCAGCTCGAAACTGGCCGGGGCACATGGGCCGATCTGGTTGCGTTGCCAGCCGATTCGGTTGCGCCCGCCCCGGTCTCGATCAGCGCCGCAGAGACGGCCACACTACCGTTGGTCGGACTGACTGCATTACAAACATTGGACTGGCTGGCAGTTACGGCCGGAGATCGTCTGCTCGTCGCCGGCGCCGCTGGTGCGGTCGGCGCAGTTGCCCTGCAACTGGCTCACGCGCGTGGTGTCCATGTCGACGCACTAGTCTCCCGAGAGACTCATGTCGAGCTCGTCCAGGCCATCGGCGCCAAGTTCGCCACTACTGACCCGACTACGTTGCCGGCCCACAGCTATGACGCTGTGTTCGACACCTTCGGAGCGTTCGTTACCGATGCCGTAGCCGACGGTGGCCGCTACGCTTCCATCGCAACCCAGGCCGGCCCGGTCCCCGACATGTCCGCACGCAACGTCCGGACCACCGTGAACCAGGTCCGTGAGGATGGCGCCGGCCTGCGTGAGTTGGCCAGATATGTCGATGACGGACTCGTCAGGGTCCGCGTGGATTCCACATTCGGAATCCACCAAATCCATGCAGCCCACGAACGTTTCGCCCAGACCGATCGCGACGGCAAGGTCGTCGTGATTTTCTGACCGCGGTAGCTATCGCCGCGACTTTACGTCGTCCAGTGCAGTCGAGTTCGTCAAACACGACACGCCCACGATGGTTGAACCCGATTGAGCCCCGAACCGGTCTGCGTCGGTTCGGGGCTCTCTCGGGGGTAGCCACCCATGTTGATCGCTCACCATGCTTGACAGCTCACGAAGGTACAGGCCTGGCCGCCCCGCTGGCACTGGTTGTGGTCCGCGACACCCGCACCGTCCGGTGATAGTTGCTGGGGATCTTGACACGCCGCGTGTTTGACCAGCATGTCCAGCCCGCTGAACTGGCCGATGGTCACGTCTCTTCCACCACCAGGCGCAAGTCCGGCATTTAGTTGGCCAATACGCCGCCCGCCCGAGGTCCTGCCGAGCGGAACGCCCTCTCCTGCAAACACAACAGCGCTGCGCATCTGGGGAGCTCCCACTTTCCGGCAGGGCACACTCATGGTGGTTGATCAGAAGCCGACCAGCACCGTTTTCCCAATGGCCCGACCGGATTCGGTGAGCTCGTGAGCTTTTCGGATCGTGGTGGCGTTGATCGGGGAGAACTCGGTCGTCATCGTGCTGCGAACCGCGCCCGCGTCGATCAACTCGGCGACGTGAGCGAGCAGTTCGTGCTGGGCGATCATGTCCGGAGTTCGATGCAGCGGGCGAGTGAACATCGACTCCAAGTGGAGGCTGATGCTCTTGGGCCGCAGGGGTAAAAGGTTCAGGTTGGAGGGCCCGTCGATCATGGTGACTTCGCCGCCGGGGCGCAACAATGCGGCGAAGTCGTCGATTCGTCCCGTCGTGTGCGGCGAGAAGATGTAGTCCACGCTGTCTGCCACGGCATGCACATTGCGTACGAGATCATTGTGATCGACGACCTCGTGCGCGCCGAGTTGCCTTGCCCAGCTGCTGGATTCGGGACGCGATGCGGTGGCCACGACTCGCAGCTGGGTCAGCGCCCTTACCAGCTGAATCAGGATCGAGCCGACCCCACCGGCACCGCCCAGGATCAGCAGAGTGCCGCTGCTGTCCGCCGTGAGACGGAAGCAGTCACGCAAGGTTTCGTAAGCGGTGATCGTGGTCAACGGCAATGCCGCGGCCTCGGCGAACGACAGCCGACGGGGCTTCGGGCCCGCGATCCGCTCATCGACGACGTGATACTCGGCATTGGTGCCCTGTCGATCCGGGGTCCCGGCGTAGTACACCTCATCACCCGGTCGAAACAGCGTGACCTCGTCGCCGATCGCGACGACCACCCCCGCCGCATCGAAACCGAGCACCCTCGGCTGACCACCTGGGTCGGCCTTTGCCCGGAACGCCGTGTCCACCGGATTCACCGACACCGCTTCTACCCGCACCAACAGGTCGCGCGGCCCCGGCGTCGGCACCGACAGCACGACATCTTCGAGGGCATCGGGGTCGGTAATGGGCAGGGCCTTTCGATAGGCCACTGCCCGCATCGTTTTCGATTTGATTGTCACCTGGATCCCAATCTCGTGGTCACCGGTCAGATCAACCCGTGAATGGTTCCGCCGACATCGAATCCGGATCCGCTGATCCGTCGCGCCAGCGGTGACGCGAGATAGGCGACCATGGACGCCACATCGGACGGCTCGCTCAATCCGAGTGCAAGCTGCCGGTCCTCCAGATAGCGCTCTATCGCGGTATCGCGATCGGTGTTGTACATCTCGGTCAACCCATCGGCGATTCCGCCGGGCCGAGACCACAGCCCCGTCCATACCGGGCCGGGCAGGACCGCGTTGACCCGGATTGCCGGAGCGTACTGCTGCGAAAGCGCCTTACTCAGATACAGCACAGCCGATTTCATCGCCCCATAGTCCATCGGCATCGGCACCGGTTGCTTCGCGAGATCCGAGGCGATATTGACGATGGCGGCACCACCGGCTTCGGCCATCCCCGGCGCCAGCGCACGGCAGGTACGCACGTAGCTCATGAAGTTGAGCTGGAAGGTCTGCTGCCATGCGTCGTCATCGATGTCGAGGAATTCGCGCTGTACACACGCGGCCACGTTGTTCACCAGGATGTCGGGTTCACGTCTGAATCCCGCCCGCACCGCCTTCACCGCATCCGCGACGCCGTCGCCGGTGGAGAGATCGGTTTCGATGAGCACGGGAGCCTGTCCATCGACGGTCCAGCGTTCTCGGCTGTCCTTCAAAGCGGCGCCATCCGCGTCGGCGACCGCTACGCGAACGCCCTCCTCGGTCAACCGGTCGGCGATGGCGGCACCAATACCGTTCCCACCACCGGTGATATAGGCCGTTTTGCCGGCGAGTTGCAGGTCCATCAGTATGCCTTTCGTTTTAGAGCGCCCGCCCCGAACGGGCATGGAGAAATCGGATTCCAGTCATCGCCGCGGGTTGGGTTCGTCTTCCGCACACGTGATGAGCAGTTGTGCGGTGTGCGCAATGTGGTCTCGCAGGCGCTCGGCGGCGAGATCGGCGTTCCGGGCCAACACGGCCTCGAGGAGTTCACGATGCTCGCGGGGAATATCCCGGTCCGGTTCGTCTCCTATCGACACCGACCATTGCCGGTAGAGCTCCGCCTCTTCACGCAGGCTCTGGGCGACGTTGAGAATCCGTCGATTGCGGCAGCCGTCGATCAGTGCGAGATGAAAGTCGGCGTGCGCTTTCGTCCAGTCGTCGCTGGGGTGATCGTGGTCGTCGTCGGCAAAGAACGGGGTGCGTTCCAGGACGTGATGCGCCGCGACAGCCCGAGCCTCCCACTGTGTGTCGCCCTCCAGCACAGACAGGCGGAGTGCGAGCGATTCGATCTCGACTCGGGCTTGCGTTAGTTCGGCCAGGTCCTCGTGAGACAGCGACGTCACGACGTACCCGAGGTGGGGCTGTGTCTGCACCAAACCTTCCGCGGTTAGTCGTGTGAGCACTTCTCGTGTCGCTCCGACGCTGGTCTGGTAGCGCTCGGACAACTCCGAGAACTTCAGCCGCTGCCCAGGGGTCAGGCGTCCACCGAGGATGTCCGCGCGCAGGCGCTGGTAGATGCCGTCTGTACGGGTTTTGCCGTCAACGTGGCGTGCCATACGTGAACACTAGCAAAAGTTACGAACCTCACGCGAACTTTCGAAAATTCGTAGACTAATCGAATGTGACGGTGTACACATGGATGCACCGTTGACGAAAGGAGAGCCCCCGTGAAGGTGGCGAACGTGAGTGGCCGGTTGCATCTGATTACCAGCGCGGGGACCGCCGTGGATGTCGAGCAGGCGAGCGGCGCTCGATTCACCGCAGACGTGCAGTCCGCCTATGACCGCTGGGCCGAGCTCGTGGCTTTCGCGGCCGACATCGCGCCGGGGCATCCACTCGAACGACAGGTAAGCGATGAGGATCTGTCCAATCCGGTACCGGCGCCCCGGCAGGTCTTCGCGATCGGATTGAACTACGCCGACCATGCGGCGGAGTCCAATTTCGTTGTGCCCGAAACGCCCACGGTGTTCACGAAGTTTCCGACCTGCCTCACCGGTCCACGCGGAGACATCGTGTTGCCGCCGGGCGGACACGTCGACTGGGAGGTCGAACTCGTCGTGGTGATAGGCCGCAGAGCCGAGCGCGTCTCCGAAGAAGACGCGTGGTCGTACGTGGCGGGTGTGACTGTGGGGCAAGACCTTTCGGAGCGTCGACTGCAGCTGTCAGGTTCCGTGCCGCAGTTCAGCATGGGCAAGTCCTATCCGCGTTTCGGCCCGCTCGGCCCGGTCGTCGTGACCCCTGACGAGCTGTCCGACCCTGACGATCTCGAACTCGGCGCGCTCATCAATGGTGAACACGTCCAGCAGGCACGCACCTCGGACATGGTGTTCAGCGTGCCCGCACTGATCGCACGGCTGTCGGCGGTGGCGCCGCTGCTGCCCGGTGACGTCCTGTTCACCGGCACGCCCTCCGGAGTCGGTCACGCCCGAAACCCGCAGCGCTACCTGCTACCCGGCGACGAGTTGGCCAGCTATATCCACGAAATCGGCGAACTACGGCACCGAATGGTCGCTGCATGAGGCAAGGAAAGGAAGTCGCCCCCGATGCCATTGCACAGGTTGACCTCCGTCGTCGTCGGCGTGCCGAACGTCGACTCGACAGCCGCCTACTACCGGGACTTCGGTCTCGGCCAAAATGAGGACGGCTGGTTCACCACCAAGGACGGTGGGCGCCAGTTGAAGCTCGTGTCCACTCCGACCCGTCGGCTGATCGAGATAAGCCTCGGCGTAGACGACAGCGAGGACCTGGACCGAATAGGCCATCGGCTCGTCAGGTCGAACACTCGATTCGAGCACCACAACGAAGCGCTCGTCACAGCGGAGCCGGTGGCCGGGTTTCGCGTCGTCGTTCGCGTGTGCGATCGCTTGAACCAGCCCACGGTGCCGCCGACCCCGTACAACGGGCCCGGGCGGATCGAGCGGCCGAATGTCCGAGCACCGGGTGTGCTGCGTGGTGAACCGATCCGGCCACGCAGACTCGGACATGTGGTCATCGGGTCGACGGACGAAGCGGCGACGAGGCGGTTCTTCACCGATGGGCTCGGATTCAAGGTCAGCGACTATATCGCGGGGCATGGTGCGTTCCTGCGGTGCACCACCGACCATCACAATCTGCTGGTTCTCGGCGCCCCGGTGAACTTCATGCATCACACGTCCTGGCAGGTCGACGATGTCGATGAGGTCGGCCGCGGTGCCGCACACATGCTCGAAGATCACCCTGAACGGCACGTATGGGGCCTCGGCCGCCACCACGCCGGCTCCAATTTCTTCTGGTACCTCAAGGATCCGGCCGGCAATTTCGCGGAGTACTTCTCCGACATGGACAGCATCATCGACGACCAACTCTGGTCGCCGGAAACCCTCGAAGGAGCGAAGGGCCTGTTCAACTGGGGCCCGCCTCCCCCACCATCTTTCCTGCACCCCGAGGACCTCGCAGCGCTGATGACGGGCGCACACCACACCAGCTGATATCCGTCGCTGGTCCCACACCTACCTTTCAACGAAGAAATCTGTTCCCGGCCAATAGCTGTCGGGACGGTAGGAGGTTCGCATCATGGGCACCCTTCGATCCGGTCGCAGTGGCCGCTTCAGGCGCCTGCCGATCTTGATGATCATCCTGTGCACGGCGCTGGCCGCAGCGGGCTGCAGCCGAGCGAGCGAATCACCGGGAGCCGGCGGCAAGCAACGGGTTATCGGAGTCTCTCTGTATTCCCAGGTGCAGAGCCGGTGGCAGTTCGATGCCGAAGCTTTTCAAGCGGAGGCGGCAATACACGGCGACAAGGTGATCATGACCTTCGCCAACGCCGATCCGCAAAAGCAGACTCAGGACGTACAGAGCTTGCTGTCCCAAGGCATCGATGTGCTCGTGCTCGCGGCAACCGACGCGAAGATCGGTGGCGGCCTGATCCAGCAGGCCAAGCGGCAGGGCGTCAAGACCATCGCCTACGACATCGGTGTGCAAGGCGGCACGCCGGACTGGTTCATCCAGCGCAAGCAGTCCGACGTGGCCGCGATGCAGATCGCGGCAGCGAAACGGTTCGCGCCCAAAGGAAACTACGTGGTGATCAAGGGGGACGCGGGCAGCGAGCTGGCGCAAGCATCCTCGACCGAATATGCCCGGCTCGCAGCAGATCCCGATATCAGGGTCGTTTACAACGATTGGACACCCGGTTACAGCGCCGACAAGGCACTACAGGTCGCCGAAGCCCAGCTCGCCCAACACCATGACGACATTCAAGCAATCCTCACCAACGCAGACACTCTCGCCGAACCCGTCGGGCAGGCGCTGAAAGACCGTGGTCTCGCCGGAAAGGTTTTCGTGTCCGGGCTGGACGCCGAACCGGCCGCGCTCGAGCTCATCGCGCAAGGCGCCCTGACCATGACGATCTGGACACCCGTGCAGGAAATGGGCAAAGACGCCGCGACCGCCGCGCACCAGCTCGCCAGCGGCCAAACCCCGGACGCCGACGCGACGAGCGCCAACGACGTCAGCAAATCCATTCCGACCAAGCACATAACGACGTCAGCAAATCCATTCCGACCAAGCACATCTCGATGACCGCGGTCGACAGGAGCAACCTCTGCGAATTCGTCACCAGGACCGCACCGACCGGCTGGGCGACGGTCGAGAAGGTCTTCGGCAACCCGGAGGCATGTCGATGAGGACCACACCGTCAGCCGCCGCGCTGCACCTGTCCGGAATCACCAAGCGGTTCGGCCGTGTCGTGGCGATCCGGGACGTCGACTTCACGGTCGAACGCGGCCAGATCGTAGGGTTGGTCGGCGAGAATGGCGCCGGGAAGTCCACCCTGATGAAGGTCGCGTCCGGGATCTATCCGGCCGGAACCTACGACGGCACTGTCACCGTCGAGGGGGAACAGCACGCGTGGCATGGCGTCAGAGACGCCGAGCAGGCCGGGGTCGTGTTGATCGCACAAGAGCTCCACATCGCGCCCGAGCTGAGCATCGCCGAGAACATGTTCGCCGGGCACCTACCGCGGCGCGGGCTGCTCCATGACCCGATCGTTCTGCACAAACAAGCACGAAAATGGCTCGGGTTCTTCAATATTCACGCCGATCCGAGCCGGCCCGCCAACCTTCTCGGGGCTTCCGAACAACGGCTCATGATGATCGCGGGGGCACTGTCCAGGAAAGCCCGCGTGCTCATTCTCGACGAGCCCACGGCGGCCTTGACCGACCAGGAAGCCGACTCCCTCTTCACGCATCTGCGCCGCCTCGCCGCCGATGGCGTCGGAATCGTACTCATCACACATCGGCTCGACGAGATCAATCGACTCACCGATCGAGTCTTCGTGATGCGCAACGGCGAGATCGTCGAGGGGTTCACCGACCGCCCGGCCCGAAGCGCACTGGTTCGCGCCATGCTCGGCAAGGAGGTGGTCAAGGACAGGCAACGCACCAAAACAGTCCACTTGGAAAGCGAAATCCTGCTCGAACTACGCGCTTTGTCGGTTTCCGATCCCACCAACCCCGCACGCCAACGGGTCCGCGACGTCGGCCTGCGCGTGCATCGCGGTGAGATCGTCGGCCTGTACGGGTTGGTCGGCGCCGGCCGCACCGAACTGCTCAGCGCGGTCTATGGCTCGTGGCGCGGACGAGTCGACGGTGAGGTCCTGTTATCCGGGACCGCCTACCCACACCGGTCGCCACGTCGCTCGATCGGCCTGGGTATGGCGCTGGTGACCGAAGACCGCAAAGCCACCGGGAATTTCGTCGGCCAAAGCCTGTTGGCCAACCTCAGCGCGGGCAGTGTCGGCACGATCAGCCGTCTCGGGCTGATCGACCGGAAGGCGGAGAGCCACCGCAACGGTGCGCTGATTCAACGGCTCAACGTCCAACCACCCGATCTCGGAAGGTCGATCGAAGACCTCAGCGGCGGAAATCAGCAGAAGGTCCTGCTCGGCCGAGCACTCGCCGGCGCACCCGCGCTGCTTCTGCTCGACGAACCCACCCTCGGCGTCGACATCGGCAGCCGCTTCCAGATGTATGAGTACATCCGGGAAGTCGCACGCGAGGGGACGGGAATTCTGTTGGCTTCCAGCGACATCGAGGAAGTCCACAACGAATGCGACCGAATCCTCGTGATGTACAAGGGCCGGGTCGCCGCAGAATTCGGACCTGCCTGCACGCGGCGCGACCTGCTCGCCGCGGCGACCGGAGGAGAAACAGCATGACAACGTCGGCCGCAGTACAGGAGACGGTCCAACCCACACGCAAGGTCAATATTCCCGCCGTATCACCGCGGCTCATCGTCGCTGTCGTCGCGGTGGTCGGGCTGGCCCTGCTGTTCAACATCCAGTCCGATGACGTCTTCCTCAGTTCACGAAACCTGTCATTGCTGCTGCGCGAATCAGCACTGGTCGCAGTCCTGGCGGCCGGGGTCGCCATCGTGATGATCATGGGCGAAATCGATCTCTCCATCGGCAGCGCCGTCTACTTCGCCGGTATCCTCGCTGCGAAATCCCAAGTGAACTGGCACTTTTCGCCGATGGGCGCAGTACTGCTCGCGGTCGGCTTCGGCGTAGTGCTCGGACTCTGGCACGCGTTATGGATTGTCAGAGTCGGCGTTCCGTCGTTCATCGTGACCCTGACAAGCCTTTTGGGACTCCGCGGGCTCGGACTGCAGTTCTCGGGCGGCAAGACCATCGGCCCACTGCCCGACAGCTACATCGGTCTCAGCGAAGACTTCATCTCGATCTCCACGACCTACGGTCTGATTCTGGCCGCCGTCGCCGTTCTCGCGTGGTACTACTGGCGCCAGCGTCGAGTCGCGCGCACCCTCGAACAGGACTACTCCTGGCCATCTGTGCTCGTCCGGATCATGGTATGGGCGGTGCCGCTGTTCGTCGCGACCTGGAGTCTCAGCGGATTCCTCGGCACGCCGACCGCGGCATTGTGGGTCGCAGCCATCGGGATCCTGCTCTCATTCCTGATGGACCGCACAACATTCGGGCGCAACGCCTACCTCATCGGCTCGAATCGAGAAGCCGCACGCGTGGCGGGGATCGGTGTAGGCCGACACCTGCTCATCGCCTTCGTGACGATGGGTGTGCTCTACGGTCTCGGCGGAGTGCTACTTACCACGCGACTCGGTGCATCGGCTGCGGGTACCGGCCAATTCCTGGAACTCGAGGCCATCGCCGCGGCGGTCATCGGCGGGGTGTCGCTCCGCGGCGGGATCGGCACCGTGCAGGCGGCCATCGGCGGAGCATTCCTGCTCACGATCATCGACAACGGCATGCAGACGATCAATCTGTCGAGCTTTCTTCAAGACGTCGTCAAGGGCGGAATCTTGCTGTTGGCGGTCACGGCTGACGCCTCCACCCGGCGGCCGCGAAATCAACGAACCCCATTGCTGCTCGGTCTTCGCGCAAAGTGGATCGACATCGTACGCCCAACCGAAAGGATCTGAGAATCATGGATATTCGCAACGAGAAGACGGCAAAGGCTTTCGTCGAACACGAGGGAACGGTGAAGGTCACCTCCCTGGTCCCGAAGTTCACGATGCGCGAGGAGACTGCCGGCGGATTCCTCGAGCTCGTCGACCATTTCGAAATCGGTCCGGGCGAGAAGGTCGCTCCCCACTATCACGATACGCACGAGTTCTACTACATCCTGGAGGGTGATCCGGTCGTGCAGATCGAGAGCGAGGCGCACCGCGTCTACCCGGGAGAGCTCGTCCATATCCCCCGTAACGCTCGTCACACCATCTGGGCGACCGGGGATCGAGGAATGAAGGGCCTGTGCTTCGCGATCAGCTATCAAGAACCGTACGACCCTGGCTATATTCCGTGCGAGCTGCCCGAAGTCGCGGTAACCGAACGCAATCGGTGACCTGATGACAAACGATGCGCAGATCAACTCCGAGATTGGCCTGTCGGAACAGCGTCGCTATACCGCGATGTTGAACGCGGACACTGCGGAACTCCAACAGCTGCTTGCGGATGACCTCGTCTACACCCACTCCAATGCCGAACGCGACACGAAGGCTTCATATTTGCGGAAAGTCGCCGATAAGACCTTCGATTACGAAGAAATCGACCACAAGATCGACCAGATAGTAGTCACAGGCGACAGCGCGATCGTCGTGGGGTGGATGCGCGCGACGCTCACACTCTACGGTCGGCGAATCGAAATCGACAATGCCTCCATGGCCGTATGGACTCGTGCCAACGGTGCCTGGCAGCTCATCGGCTACCAGCCAACCGTCCGGCCCAGTGCCTGAAACCAAGATCGAGGATCGTTGTTCACGATGCACGCGCTGCACTCGCCGCAGGCGGCGGCAACCGTGTGGTGATGAGAGAACTACACGCTATCGCTGGAGCTCGTCGGCTCGAGCAGGGCTCGAGCCGACGATTAGCCGAACCGATCCTCACCCTGAGCAGGCGGACTCCTTCCTCGGACACGGAACCCACCCATCGGTGACCTGGCGGGACAACCTGCGATCGACCGACATGGCGATAGCGACAGGCACCGACAGCCTCCTGATGCACTATGCACCCCTAGCTAACTCACTATCGGGAACGTCGCATCTTCGTGATCGCGCATCGACGACCCTCCCCTGCGCTGGGAGACCGGCACAGTGCACTCAGGCGGTACCAAGGTTCCGATATGGATGCTGTTTACAGAACCCGCGATTGGCCGCAGGACGCGGCTCGAATGGCTGACTGGTTGGTCGCCGAACTGCCCCCGTCACTGCAGCTGGACTACAGCCCCTCATCACTTCCCCGGGCTCGAAGCTGAACTCCTGCGACGATTTTCCGAACCTGCCCAATTAACCGCGCCCGAAGCCCGGACCTTCTACGAGGGATTTTCAGCCTATTTCGGCACAGTGATCCTCCGCAACGGAGGAGGTCGGCGGTGGGGATGGGCGACAACCTGGGAGGATGTCGATCCACCCTTGGTGATGCCTGAGGAAGAACTCGACCTCGAACCCCTGTCACCTTGGGAGGCGGCGCTACACGCTGTTGAGCGCCGTGAAGGCGACGTTTTCTACACTATCTGGGAATCATGGGACAAGGCCGCAATGGATCGGCTTGTGCAGTCAACCAGCGCAGCGGTTCTAGCCGCCGCTCAGGCCAAGTTGCAAGCCGACGCCGCCGAGTTCAGTCAGTGGGCCGAGTCGGCAACCGCAGCCGAGTATGCGAGCTATGCGTCCGAGCTGGCAGCAGAGGCTGCCACTCTGGCCGAGTTGCCCGACGCTACCGAGTTGGCGGCCCTGGCTGCCGAATTGGCAGCACGAGCGGCTCTCGCTGTTGGACCAGTCGAGCTTGAATCCGACCAGGACAACGACTCACGCTGAGTTCCTCAGATGGCAATTTTTGCACCCGACTGCTTCACCGATCCCAGCGATGGTCTCGGGCTCGTCGGTGTCACCGCCGCTCGCTGAATACAGCCTCGACTCTGGCGACCTCGGACTCCCTGCTCAACAGCGCTGGGTTATCGAACATTTCATCCATGAAGTGGTCCTGCGCGAATCCACAGGCCTTCCACTCGATCCCGCACTCCAAGCACACCATCCGCGCGGCTGGTGACTCATCCCGCATCGCCGTATCCCGGGCATGGGCGCGCCGCACCCACCACAAATGCTTCGCCCTGTGCGCGCCCCCTCCCCTCCGAACCCTCTGCCGTTCGAGGAGCTTGCCCTTGTGGAACAGGGCCCCGGCGCGGACGAGGGCAACGAGATCGAGCGCGCTGACCTTACGCCAGCGTGTTTGCGCGGTCTCGATCAGCTTATAGACCATGGCGGTCCCCGCCGCGACCACGACTCCGACAACAACGCCAGTCTGGCCGACCTCGCCCAGGATTGCAGCGTCGGCCGCTCCACCATCCACCGCATCATCGGCGGCCCCTCGTCGCGAACATAGCCAACGACACCCGAAGTTACTGACAGCCAACAGATTACGCCAGACCAGCCCACCGCACCGCTTGATAGCTGTCCGAGTCTGACCCCTTATCCCCAGCTAGTACCGAGAAGGAGACCATCGTGCGTGCCGGGAACGGTTGGGACAGAATCGAAGCATGGACGCATTGCACCCTCGGCTGCTTGTCGACAACTTCGCGGAATGCTTCACCTTCTACCAGGCGGTACTGCCAAAACTCGTGAACGCGACTCTGATGAAGGGCACCGAGGCCGGGCCCTATGCCAATTGGGACGTCGACGATCAGGCGATTCTGGTACTCATGGCACGCGCCGCGATTACCGGAGTGGCGGGCACGACGGACCTGCCGGTGGCAAATACTGCGGCTCAGGACGGATACATGTTCGTCTTACGAGTCGATGACGTCGACGCAGGATTCACTCTGTGCGTCGAATCCGGTGCCGTTCCTGTCGCAATGCCCACCGATCGCCCCGATTGGGGCCCGAACCTACGCACCGCGCACGTGCGCGATCCGCACGGCACACTGCTCGAACTCCAGTCCTACTGAGCTGTCGACGGACGGGTCCACCGGATTGTCCATCGCGCGCTCCGACCTGGCGAGCAGGAGCAGAATCGGCCGGAAGAGTTTCTGCGCGCTACCACAGGCACTCTCGGCGTCTTGCCCTGAGACGGCAGCCCTTCGCCCAGCCAGATAGCCGGCAGTTCAAGAATTGAACTTGTCACGGTGTTTGCTATGGCTTGATGATTGCAGCGGAATACCACTCAGGACCCTGACCTGGAGAGATGGGCGATAATTCATGCGTTTTGTGATAGTGCCTGGAATCGGTAATTCGGACGCTGAGCACTGGCAGAGCATCTGGGAAAACCGGTGGGGTGACGATGCCTCTAGGATCACACCAAGCTCCTGGACCGAGCCGGACCTTGACGATTGGACCAAAGCCATCGACCGAGAGGTCCGAACCGACAACGATGTGGTGATCATTGCCCACAGCTTGGGTTGCCTGGCGGCGGTTCATTGGATTACCACCAGGATGCAAAAACCCATTCAGGGTGCGCTGTTGGTAACACCACCCGATTGTTATGCCCCCTCCTTCCCTACGTCAGCGTCAACCTTTGTCGCCGCGCATGAGCGACCGCTAAGGATCCCAGGTCTCATCGTCTATAGCGACGACGACCCTTACTGCTCCCCCGAATCGGCCAGGGAGCTGGCGCAGCAATGGGGACTCTCCACGGTCAACGCCGGCGCACTCGGCCACATCAATTCCGAAAGCGGAGTGGGTGAGTGGATTCAAGGGCAAATGATACTCAGTGTATTCATCGCCATGACCACCTGATTCGTTTGGCCGCAACGTTTCCCGTGGCTGGCGATCATCAACCTCGCATCACGGCCACGGCAAGGATCCGCGAGTCGGTTGTTTACTCGCCGAGCCTCGCTCCAGCGGCTTCCGGACGCCAGAACACACTGGCCACCGCGCTCAAGGAATACGGGGCGTTGCGGCGCACCGTCTACGCCGCCCACTACCTGTCCGATCCGGACGACCGGCGCAAGATATCCCGCCAGCTCAACAAGGGCGAATCCCTGCACGCGCTGTGCCGGGACCCGCTGTACGCACACGAACTCGCCCAACTCGGCCCCACCGGCTACCGGCCACTGCGAGTCCGCGACACCCTCTTCTGATCACGCCACACCCAGTTACGTGCTTCACCACTCATGCCCGCCATCCGCCATCGAGGGCGTAAGCGGGAATCGTTCTAACTCAGGTCTAGTGCGGGTGCTTTCCAGCAAGTTCAGACCGAGCCCGCGGCAACTTTCCGCACGAACGCGTCGGCAGCACTGATTGGGCGGCCAGCGGCATCGGTGATCTGGAGCCTCACGGGAAGCTGGTTCTCGTTGTCCAGCAGTGTCGAACGGGGCTCGCTCTCCTCGAAAAGGTATGTCTCGCCCCATTGCCTGAGGGCAACGATGATGCTGAACAGCTCGCGGCCCTTCGGCGTCAGTGTGTACTCGTGATAGGCGGATCCGTCGGCCGCGGGGACGATCTCGAGGATGCCCTGGGCTACGAGCTCACGGAGGCGGGCCGACAGGATGTTCCTGGCCAGTCCCAGGTTCTTCTGTAGCTCACTGAATCGGCGGATTCCGTCGAGTACATCGCGAACGATGAGCAGGGTCCAGCGGTCCCCAATCACGTCCACGGCCCTGGCGACCGGACACTCCGCCCGTTCGTGACTCACACCCCGTCCTTGCATCGCTACCCCTGTCCGACTGATCGATTCTCGCCGAGGCATCTCCTCGAACTGGTTGCAATTTTAAACCAGACTGCCTATGGTGTGCATTACATGGTTTCAAATTGAAACCACATTTAGGGAATGTAGCTGAGGAGATGTCATGCCAGAGCCGCAGGACGCCAGCAAGAGCACCAGTGTCAGCCCGGTGCGGGTCGCGGTGGTGCAGTTCGAACCGCGCGTGGGGGTGGAGAATCTGAAGGCCAATATGGTCGCGGTGGAGCAGCGGTTGACGGCTGCCGCGGACGCTGGTGCGGGTCTCATCGTTTTGCCCGAACTCGCCACGACGGGGTACGTGTTCGAGACTCGCGAGGAAGCCTTTGCGCACGCCGAGACGGTTCCGGGAGGGCGGTCCGTGGAGTTGTTCGCTCGGCTGGCGGCCGAGCGCGATCTGTACATCGTGGGATGCGTGGTCGAGCGGGATGGCGAGCAACTGTTCGACACCGCAGTCCTCGTCGGCCCCGACGGGTATGTCGGCCGCTATCGCAAGACCCATTTGTGGAATACCGAGAAGTTGTGGTTCACGCCCGGCAATGAAGGGTTTTCGGTGTTCGACACCCGCATTGGGCGGATCGGGCTGCTGGTGTGCTGGGACATCTGGTTCCCTGAGACGGCCCGGATCGTGGCGCAGATGGGCGCCGACATCATCTGCATTCCCACCGGCTGGGTGTGGACCCCGCCGCCGCTCTACGACGCCAGCGGTGTCTGCATGGCGGCCTACCTGACAATGACGGCGGCGCATGCAAACAACGTGTTCATCGCTACCGCCGATCGGATCGGGCAAGAACGTGGCGCGGGATTCATGGGGAACTCATTGATCGCTGGCACCAACGGGTGGCCAATTGATCGGATCGCCGGTCCGGAGGAGGACACCAACATCTACGCAGACGTCGACCTGACCGCGGCGCGGACCGCGCCGATCTGGAATCAGCTCAACGATCTGCATCGTGATCGTCGCACCGACCTGTACGACCAGATGCTCGGCTATCGCGGCGGCTCGGCGCTGCCCCGGTAAGGAAAGGGGTGACGGCCATGACGATCACAGCGTGGTGGACACGGCATGGACCACTTGCTCTCTCGGCCCTCGTCGCCGAGATCGCCATCGTGGCTTCGGCGTCCGCGGTGCTCCTGCACACCGCCCGCAGCCACCTGCCGATCCTGACTGGCGGTTACACGGTTTGGGACGGCTCGCTCCATCCGCCCGCCGTGGCGGCGTGGATCGCCTCGGCGGGCAGCGAACCGACCTTCTATACGTGTGCGCTCTCGGGAATCGGACTGCTGGCTGGAGGTGGGTTCGCGCATTGGTTGATGGTGCGCGGCGCCCGCGGACAAGGCTTTACCCAGGCGTGCGGTACCACCGCATGGCCGTGGGTCGTCTCGGCCGCGTTGCTCGGAGTGGTGTTGAGCAACCTACTGTGGGGATGGACGGTCGCCACCACTCACGCGTGGCAGCCGTTGTTCGTCCCGTTCGTGTCGGCATCACCGACGATCGTGCTGATGTATGGCCCCAGCCTGCGCACCGTGCTGACCGGTGCCGGGTTGGGGGCCCTCACCACGACACCGCTGGCCTTGCTCGGAACGAACTACTTGTGCCGATGGCTCGACCTCCCGGCGGTGGTCGGCGTCACCGGGGGTATGGCCATCGGTGCGCTCATCGCCTTCGGTATCTGCCGGGTGCTGCCCTGGCTGCCGCAGCCTGTGCACTTGCGTCAACAGGAACCGCCAAAATCTGCGCCCCGGCAAGTCGGTCACAGCATCGGCTGGTCGATGCGGCGAATATTGGCCGATTTCACCGAGGCGCAGTTCTTCGGCAGCGAGTGGGCCAGCCTGGGACTCATCGCGGGTGCGGTGATGGCCTATCTCCTCAATCCCCGCCTGCCGGCCTACGGTTCGGGCCTGCTGCCGAACATTCTCACCGGACAAGTGCTCACAGCCGCCATCGCGGTGACGCTGTGGCATCGACAGTGGTCGACGCGACCGTTCTTTCCCACCTTCGTCCCGATCGTGTCGGTTGTCCCGGCCGCGATCCTCACCTACGGCGGCACGGTCGCCTCGATCATCGCCGGGGCCGTGCTGGGAGCCGTAATCTCCCCGCCGCTCGCCGCTGCCATATCACATCGGCTTCCTAATGATTTCCATCCCTTCATAGGCAATGTCGCTTCGATGGCGCTCAGCAGCGCACTCATCGTTCCGGCATTGGGGCTGCTGCCCGGGTTCTCCGCATGACAGGCACCACCACCAATTCGCTGCTCGACGGCTACTTCGCCGGCCAGTCGCTGATCACGCTGGGGCATGACCTGCGATCAGCCCGCACGACTTCGGCCGAGCTGGTCGAGTACGCCCTGCAATCCATCGCCCGCATCGACCCGATCGTGAATGCTTTCGTGTCCGTGAACGCCGACGCGGCACGAGCCGCCGCCCGCGCGGCCGACGCCGAGTTGAGCAGTGGTCTCGATCGAGGTCCGTTGCACGGCATACCCGTTGCAGTCAAGGACCTCATCGACATCGCGGGCCTCCCCACCTCGTGTGGGTCGGCTACCTCTTTTGGGGGCATGGCCACACACGACGCCGAGGTCGTCACCCGGCTACGCGACCAGGGCGCGGTCATCATCGGAAAAACCACCCTGCACGAATTTGCCTACGGGGCCACCGGCGACCGCTCGGTGCACGGCCCGTCACGAAATCCGCACGACCCCAGTCGAATGTCTGGCGGCAGCAGTGGCGGCAGCGCGGTCGCGGTGGCCGCGGGCATGGTGCCGCTGTCGCTGGGGACCGACACCGCCGGCTCGGTTCGGGTACCGGCCGCCCTATGCGGAGTCGTCGGATTCAAGCCGGCATATGACGCCATCCCGAGTTCCGGTGTCTACCCGCTGGCACCCACGCTCGACCACATCGGGTTATTCGCACGCAGCGTCGAGGACGCCCTTCTCGGCTATCGGGCACTCACCGACCGACCCGTCGATACCGCCCTACACGATGACTCACACTCCCTAACTATCGGCTGGATCCCGGCCAAAGACGTGGCGGACTCCGACCCGCGCATCGAAGCACTGGCACACGACCTGCTGACACGTGTCGGCTTCGTCCCCGACACGGTGCACGGATTCCCCGGATGGAAACACCACCAGCCCCTGTTCGAGGTCTTCACCACCCTCCAGAGCAAGGAAGCATACGAGGTCCACCAGCATCACCTGGACCACGACCGGAATCTGATCGACCCTGAAGTCCTCGCGCGACTCGACAGCGGCAGGAAAGTCTCGACCTCGAGCTACGCAACGGCCCATGAGGCACGTGGACAATTGCGCTCGACAGTGCAAGAGCTGCTGCAAGCCTATGGCCTGCTGGCACTCCCGACGGTTCCGGTCGTTGCGCCACCCCTCGGCGCGCGCAGCGTGCACATCGGAAGCACCGAACTCGAGGTGCGCTCCGCACTGCTCTCTCTGACCAGCCCGTGGAACATGACAGGCACACCAGCCATCAGCATTCCAGTCGGCACGTGCGACGGACTTCCGACCGCCGTCCAACTCATCGCCTCTGCTGGCGATGAGCACCTCATGTTCGCGGCGGCACAGGCGCTGGAGTCGGCTGCGCGCTGACCACTCGACAATCAAAACTTAGCGAAAGGAATCCCCGATGCCATCCATCCAAATCGACCTGCCATTGACCGTCCCAGCCGACACCAAGCAGGCGCTCGCGCAACGTGTCGGCGAAATATACGCGGAGATCATGCAGGTCGGCATGGATCTTCTCACCGTGTCCGTGCACGACTTAGGGGAGGGTGGCGTGTGGCGCTGCCACGAGACCGGAGTGCCGACTCCCTCGGCGCTGATCATGTGCGACATCCGGAGCGGAAGACCTGCGCAAACCCGAGCCCACCTGGCACGGTCATTGATCGAGGCGTGTATCGGAATGTTCGAACTGGACGCACTGTGGGTGAAGGTCGAATTCACCCAGCACTCCGGCGACGAGATGTACCACCCACACCTGTCCGGTTTCAACACCGACTGGACAGGAGACGAAAGAATCGCCGATACCTCAGGCGTAACACCCTGATCCGCCGTCACGCACGGCCCGCCCGAGCGGGGCCGCGCAGCGCTCTACTTACGAGGCTCTATAGCCTTCCGCCGATGAGCTGTTCGCGATCACAGCGCACTCGCAGGGCGATGGTCTTCCTCAGAGCTCGAAGCTCCCGAAAAGCAGGACGTCCGGTTGTGCGGGCGGGCCCGAACCACGAGCAACCCCCCACCAGATCCACGACGGCCGGGCGGATCAGGCAAACGCGCCCGATTTCGCCCGGCCGTCTCGCTCCGCCGGTGCCCACAGTCTGACGTTAGGACTCGAAATCCACGATTTCACTAGAGGTCTCGGCGACAACAAGCTCACGGTTCCAGCCTGTCGCTCTCGCTGTCTTCCCAGGCCGCCCATCTTCAGTAGATTCGACCGATGCAACATCTCGCGAGCTGTGGGTGCCGTCGGGATTCACCGACCACCGCCCCTATGCGGGAACAGAACCGTCAACACTGCAAGATCGGGACACCAACCGCCCGATCAACCACCAAGTGCCCCAATACTTCCCGAACAGGACTAGGGATGTTCCAGAGCCAGTATTGGACCGGAATCGGTACTGCACTTGAAATTCACCACAATCGCGGCGTTGTGCTGCTGGGCCCCTTCGTCGCCACCACCGATAGTGAGCCAGAGACGCTAATCCACGAGTCTCGATTCTGTCTCTGGGGCTTGGACATTGGCGCGGGAGACAAAGACGGATCGTCAGTCACTAGGTAGCTGTTGACGTAGTCGTCGGGGATACGGTCAGGTTGTGGTCACGCCGAGAGCGCCAGGGGTGAACACGTACCGGGTGAACCAGCGTGGCATTTGTTGCTGCAGTGTGTGGTCACCGTGGAGCTGAACTCCAGGCTGTTGCATCAGTTGCTGCCACGATAGGTTTCCGAGCCACCACTCGGTTGCCGCTCGGGTCGGGGTGGTAAGCCAGATGTCGACCGGTGCGCCGGTGTCGTCGCGGCACAGGTCTACGCCGGTCCGCGATAGGTGTAGCCAAAACTTTCTGTCGGAGATCGGCCGATCGCTGAATTCAATGGCGACCACGATCCGACGGTCGGGTAACGCGGCGGCGTCGACACGGCGGCGCATGTCCCAAGTGAGAGCGACGGTGTCGAGATCGTCCTCCCCCAGGGCGGCGCTATCCGTAGTGATAGCCCATCGGGCCAGCTCCCGGACTATCGGGGAGAGCGCGACACCAGCATCAGTGAGGCGATAGCCATCGACGATACCGGCAGCGCGCAACGCCCGCAGCCGCGCAGACAGAGTCGCTCGCGGGATCCGCGGCAGTCCTCGGCACAGCTCACCGAAACTCGACGCGCCAAGCAGCAGCTCGCGAACAATCAACAGTGTCCATCGCTCACCCAGCACATCCAGTGCCCTCGCCACAGCGCAGAACTGTCCGTAACCAGTACTCACTCCAGCAGCGTACTGACGGCATGCTGTTCCGCGTAGTTCAAAAATTGAACTCGGTACGCAGACGTGGGCTGACGGCCGCAGGCGTCCGCTGTTTTGGGCACTCTCGAGGTGCGGAGCCCATGTCTGATTCAAATTTTGAACTAGAGCTCCCCCAATCACAGGTGAAGGCTTATCAACATGGACATGTCAATTCCTGCGCCTCGTACCGTCCTCGATCGGATCGGCAATACCGCGCTGCTGCCTTTGCGACGGCTCGGACCGCGAAACGGATCTCGGATCTTGCTCAAGCTGGAAGACAGTAATCCGACCGGGAGCATCAAGGACCGGATGGCACTGGCGATGATCGAGGCCGCCGAAGCCGATGGTCGACTGCGACCAGGTGGCAGGGTCGTCGAGTACACAGGCGGTAGCACAGGTGTCTCCTTGGCCTTGGTCTGCGCCGTCAAGGGTTATCGCCTCGACATCGTCAGCTCGGATGCCTTTGCCGCCGAGAAGCTCGCCCACATGCGGGCACTCGGAGCAGAGGTACACGTGATTCCCAGCGACCAGGGCCGGATGACAGAAAAGCTCACGCGAGACATGATCGAAGCGGCCCGGGTCATCACGGCGGACACCGGCGGCTTCTGGACAGATCAGCTCAACAATACCGACCAGCTGTCGGCCTACCACACGATGGCCGATGAGATCTGGGCTCAGACCGACGGTGAGCTGGCCGCGTTCGTGCAGATCGTCGGCACCGCGGCCTCGCTGCGAGGCAACGCTGAGGGGCTGCGGAAACACGACGATTCGATCAGCGTGGTCGCGATTGAACCCGCCGAGTCCGCTGTCTTGTCGGGGCGCCCGACCGGTGCGCACAAGATCGACGGAGTCGGTGCTGGGTTTGTCGTGCCGTTGTGGCACGACGAGGTAGCTGATGCGATCGAGCTGGTGTCCACAGAGGAGGCGGCCGCGATGGCAGTGCAGCTGGCCCAGCAGGAAGGGCTGTTCGCGGGCACATCGACCGGAGCCAACGTCCTCGCCGCACTGCGTGTGGCCGAACGGCTCCCCGCGAACTCGACGATCGTCACGGTTATGTGTGACACGGGCATGAAATACCTGAGCAAATGAGCGCCTCTGCCATGCCGGCCAGCCTGGCCGAGATTCGTGTCTTGGCCGTGGACATCTTCGGCACCACCGTCGATTGGCGCACCGGTGTTGCCGAACAGGTCGCGGCGATTGCCGCCCGAACGAACCTCGAGGTGTCGCCGGGCCGGTTCACCGACGAGTGGCGAGACCGCTATCTCCCAGCCCTGGACGCGATCAGCAGCGGCGCTCAGCCGTGGAGGAACCTCGATGCGCTGCACAGGGAAGCTCTGGACGACCTTCTTGACGCCTACGGCGTCGGCGACGACTTCGACGAGGCCGCACGCCAAGAGCTGGTTTTGGCATGGCACCACCTCGCACCGTGGCCGGATGCGGTAGACGGCTTGTCCCGGCTTCGCCGCCGATACACCGTATCGGCTCTGTCCAACGGTGGCGTGGCGCTCCTGACCAGCCTGATCAAGGGGGCCGATCTACCGTTCGACTGCCTACTGTCGGCTGAAATGCTGCGATGCTACAAGCCCCAGGAGCAGGCATACCGGGCGGCAGCCGACCTGCTAACCGTCCGCCCCAGACAGATATTGATGGTCGCGGCGCACGGGTGGGACATTGACGGGGCGCGGCGGGCGGGACTGCGCACCGCGTTCCTCGAACGACCGCAGGAAAAAGGCCCGGATCGCACCGCGGACCGCGCGGCCGACACCGTTTGCGACATCGCGGTCAGCAGCCTAACAGAACTCGCGGACATACTCGGCTGCTGAGCGAACTCTCGACGAGCCAGTGCTTGCGCGCAGCCGCGCCACCTCAGAGGCCGTTTTCGAACCCCGTGAGTACCGTCGGGCGTGAGGGATATGAACAGCCCGGCCTGTGGCCAACATCGACTACACAGTTACCGGTTGGCCACTCCCCACGGGGAGCAGATCCGCGGCTGGAGCGGGGAGAAGGTGTGGGCACAATCGGTTCTTCTCGGGGCCACGCTGCTATCCCCTTAGGTAGTAATGGGGATGGCGAGCCGGTCCACATTTGAGGACGCTGTCCACGTGCGATTCGTAAAGGTCGAGAGGGACACCGACCGGATTCGTTGGACCCAAGCGGGTATCTGGAGCGGCTACCTGAGCAGGAGGCCGTTCTTCCACCTGGAGCAGCTCACCTCGCCGCAGACCCCGATCACTACGACTTCATGGGCGATCGGTGCGTCAAAGACCTGAAGCTGGTCAAGCTCGAATTCGTCCGCGAGGCCGTAAAATCGACGCTTGTCGCATGGTTCGAATGGAACGACAAAGCGCCCGAAGCCCTCAGAGTCGTCTACCGGCAAGTCGAGAGCGTTGAAATCGAGATGGCGCCTGCTGGACCTGTCCAGCTCGATGAGATCGAACCCCACGATCGAGGCTGCCGTCATGAAATCCAACTGATCGGCGGTTCCATCGTGGCCGTCTGCGCCCACCTCGAGGCCAAATGGATTCCCCAACACCCGAAGTCGGTGGTCGACGACACGGGGACGACCATGGTGTAGCGACTCTGCAACAGCAGGAGCGGTTCCAGTAGTTTCGGCGCAGAAAACAACGGATATGGCTTGACCAGCAGTGATGGGCTGTTGGTTGGTTCGGGCTGCGGGTGGGTGTGGTTGGTGCTTGGCTGGAGCGTCGATGAGTTGGGTTGGCGTGGTGGAGGTTCGGGTTCGTGGCGACGCGGGTGTTCGCGGATGGGGAGCTGGCGCGTCTGCGGGAGTTCCCGGAGATCAGCCGGGAGGAGTTGTTCCGGTTCTTCACCCTCGCTCCGGGTGATGTGGCGTTCGTGGATCCGGAGCGGGGCCGGGGTCCGGAGGATCGCCTCGGGATAGCGGTGGCGTTGTGTTCGCTACCGTGGCTGGGGTTCGTGCCGGACAAGGTGTCCGCGGCGCCGCCGGTGGCGGTGGCGCGGCTGGCCGAGCAGCTGAAAGTTGATGCGCGCCAGATCCGTTCGTATGGCAAGCGGGCCCAAACCCGCACCGAGCATCTTCGGTTGGTGGCGCGCTATCTGGGCTGGCGTGGCCCGGGGTCGATGGAGTTGAAGGAGCTGGACGAGTTCCTGCTGGCGCGGGCGCTCGAACACGATTCACCGACGTTGCTGTTCCGGTTGGCGTGCGAGTATCTGATCTCGGCGAAGGTGATCCGGCCGGGCCCGGAAACCCTGGCTCGCCGGGTCGCGCACGCCCGCACCCAGGCCCAAAGCGAGACCTATGACCGGTTGGCGCACGAATTCACCCCGCAGCGGTGCGTCGAGCTGGACGCGCTGCTGACCATTGATCCCTCGATCGGGACGTCCCGGATCCGGTGGCTGACCACCGGTGCGGTGGAGGCGTCGGCGTCGGGAGTGAAGACCGCGGTCGACAAGCTCGGGTTCCTGCGCAATCTGGGTGCGGACCGGTTGGACATGTCGGTCCTGCCGGCGGAACGGCGTCGTTTCCTGGCCACGATGGGCCGCCGCCTGACCGGGCAGGCCCTCGAGCGTCGCGATCCGCAGCGCCGGTATCCGATCCTGTTGACGCTGCTGGCGCAATCGGGCACCGACGTGCTCGACGAAGTGGTGGCGTTGTTCGATCAGGCGATCTCGGCGAAGCTGAGCCAGGCCGAGAACCGGATGAAGGACGCGCTGGCCGAACGCGGCAAGTCCGGGGGGCCCGCCAGGCACTGCTGGATGACCTCCTGAAAATCATCACCGACACGGGGATCGCCGATGAGGATGTCGGTGGTCTGATCCGCGGCGAAACGATCGGGTGGGACCGGCTGCGGGCGGCGCTGGCCCAAGCCAAGCCCCGCTTGCCTCGTGATCACGGTCAGCTGGCCGCGCTGGATTCCTCCTACAGCTATCTGCGGCAGTTCACCCCGGCGGTGCTGTCGGCGGTGAAATTCGCGGGCGGCACCGCGGCGACGGAGTTGCTGATCGCGGTGGCGATGCTGCGGGAGCTGAACGCGACCGGCCGGCGCAAGGTCTTCGCCGAGGCCCCGGCCGGGTTCGTTCCGACGAAGTGGCGCGGATACCTCGAGGAGGCCCGCAAGACCGGCAACACCACCGCCTACCGGCACTATTGGGAGCTGTGCGTACTGGTCGGGTTACGCGACGGGCTACGCAGCGGCGATGTGTATGTGCCGGGCTCGCGGCGCTACGCCGATCCGGGCTCCTATCTGCTCACGCCCGAGCAGTGGGCGCCGCAGCGCGCGGAGTTCTGCCGTCTGGTCGGCAAACCCGCCGACCCGGACCGTGCCATCGCCGCGATGACCAAGGAGTGGGGTGAGGCGGTCGGCGAGCTGGAGAAAGTCCTCGCCGAAGGCGACGGACCGGTGCGCTTGGACTCCGACGGCGATCTGGTGATCTCGCCGCTGTCGGCGGAGGACATCCCGGCCGAGGCGGTGGCGCTCAAGGCCGAGTTGACCGAGATGCTGCCGTTCGCGCCGATCGTGTCGCTGCTGATCGAGCTGGACAAACGCACCGGCTACCTGGACTGCTTCACCCACGCCACCGGCAAGCAGGCCCGCAGCCCCGAGCTGAAACGCAACCTGATCGCGGTCCTTTTGGCTCGTGCGACCAATCTGGGATTGACGAGTATGGCCGAGGCCACGGGCATCTCCTACGACATGCTGGCCTGGACCGAGGAATGGTACGTGCGGGAAGACACGCTGCGGGCGGCGAACCTGGCGATCATCGACTACCACCAGCGGCTGCCTTTGACCCCGCTGTTCGGCAGCGGCACCCTGTCCTCCTCGGACGGGCAGCGGTTCCCCACGCGCGGCAAGTCGCTGACCGCGCGGACGATGACGAAATTCTTTGCCGACGAAGGACTTTCAACCTATACGTGGGTCACCGATCAGCACGCCAGCTACGGCACCAAGATCATCGTCGCCACCCGCCGCGAGGCACACTACGTGCTCGACGAGATCCTGGGCAACGCGACCGATGTGCCGATCACCGAACATGCGACCGATACCCACGGCGTCACGCTGATCAATTTCGCGTTGTTCGATCTACTCGGGCTGCGGCTCTCGCCCCGGATCCGGGACCTGGGCAAGATCACCCTGTACCGGCCCGGCCCCCGCTCGGACGTCGAAGCACGGTTCCCGCATGCCGGACCGCTTTTGACCCGGCGGTGCAATCTGGATCTGATCACCGAGAACTACGACGACCTACTTCGTTTGGCGGGGTCGTTGAAGTTCGGGCACGCCACCGCGTCGCTGCTGGTCGGCAAGCTGGGCGCGTCGAGCAGGCAGAACACCCTCGCCGCGGCGTTGAAGGAATACGGGGCTATACGCCGTACGGTCTACGCCGCCCACTATCTGTCCGATCCCGCCTATCGGCGGCGGATCGCCCACCAGCTGAACAAAGGGGAATCGGTCCACGCGCTCAAACGGGACCTGCACTACGCCCACGAAGGCATGATCCGGGCACGGCACCTCGAGACCCAGACCGAACAAGCGTGGTGCCTCACACTCGCCACGAACTCGGTCATCGCTTGGACAACAGAGTATTTCGGTCTGGCGGTGGATCAGCTGCGGCGGTCCGGACGCCGGATCGATGACGAAGTGCTGGCCCATATCTCCCCAGCGCACAGCGAGAACGTGAACTTCATCGGCGCCATCGAGGTCGATGTCGAGGCCGAGCTGGCCCAGCTCGGCCCGACCGGGTACCGGCCACTGCGGGTCCGGGACACGTTGTTCTGACATGCAATTCGCCGGGCCGGTCAGCTGTGGTCGGGCTCCGTTAGTCGCGCCGGATGACCACGTCATCGCGCCGTGGCCCGGAGGTCGCACACACGGCTACGGCTGTCGGCAACGGTTCGGCCCGCAATTGAATGCAGTGTCAGCGTAGGAAGTCCTCGGCTTCCTGCTTGATCCTTCCGGGAGCAGCCTCCCACGCAGGGGTTGCCATGAACCGCATCAATTCGGCTCGCTTCTCCGCCGAAGAGGCTGAGGCCCGCACACCGATCACCGACCACAACTCCGGCAGGGACTGTGCGGGAAGATCCCACTTCGTAGTACGCAGCCAATCCTCGTTTCGCCAGTCCGTCAGGTAGCTGGTGCGCCGCTCCGCCGGAAAGCTCCGACACTCGACCGTCTGAAGTCCTGACATGGTGGCTGCCGCCTCGGTCTCGTCCCGCCACCGCACGATGTCGTCTTCGCCGACTTCGCTGCCCGCCGCGACATCCACGCTGATGGCCCATTGGTCGTCCTCGACCCGCCATAGCTTCAGGACCAGCGACGGATTGCCGTCGTCTCCGAGTTCGCGGAAACCGAACCGCGCGTCCTCCCGATCGGTCAACCGACCAGACGGGGTGAGCCCCAGGGCTGCCCGCAGCTCGTCGAGGCGGGGCTGATCAAGCCTGCCCGCCAGGATCAACAACAGTCGACGTTCCCATCTGGCGATCCGCATCAGCTGCCTCCAACCTCGTGCACGATGTCCAGCGTTCTGTCAGTGTCTCAATGGTCGGGTGAGGCGGGCGTGGCCTGCCCGGCCCTTATCCGTGTCGGAGCCATTGGTTGATGGCGGCGATGCGGGCCGTGCCCGGGTAGCAGACGGCGAGTTTTCGCAGGTTCGCCTGTGCACTGTTGCCGCTGCCACCGGTAGCGCAATCCGATCTCGCGGCCGTCAAACGTCAGCGACTGACGTGCCCCGCTCACGCGCAGCAGGCTGTTGGCCACCACGACAAGGGATATGCAGTACAGCTCGCCGGGCCGACCGCGAGGCCATTCGTACCACCAGTGCAGATCGTCGGGATGCTGGCTGGGCAGTGCTATTCGCTCTCCGCCGCGCAGCACATCGATATGGCATTCGCCCAGAACGCTGCGGACGTCATCGGGCAGGTCTTGGTGCTCGATCAGGACCGCCCAGCGCCGGCTCGGTACATAAGGCGCAAAGGTGGCCAGGGTCGGCATGCAGCCGCCCACCTCGTCGTAGGCAGCCGCAGCGAGGCCAGCAGGTGCCAGGACAACGGTCACGGCATCGTCAGCTACCAGATCCACGCCATCCACGCCGCCCCCGCCGCTGCGCACCGCGACAGGTATGCCACGATTCGCATACGCAGCAGCCCATTCGGTGACGGTGTGCAGCTCGTTCACCTCGCTCCACGGCAGGCCCGGCTCACCGTCCAGAACGGCTCTCGCGGCGGCGGCGAGCAGGCACGAATCGGAACTGTGCTCACTCCAGTACGCGCGAGCGGCCCTCGGCGTCATCCCCCTTGGCGGTGCGTCGCAAGTGAACTCCTCATCCTCCAAGCCCATGGGCTCTCCATTCCAAAGTGTTGTAGGCCGGCAGCGGTATCGTGGTGGCGATCTGCGATCTGTTCTGCGGTGCACAGTAGGCAAATAGGTGGTTGGCGGCCCGATCCGCGTTGATCGGGATCGTGGCCTTGATGCCACGCCTGCACAGGTGACCACGATTGGCGCGGGAGCTGTAGGCATTGTCGGCCCGAATCTTCGTCCGCCTGCCCTCGCCGAGGCGAGGCACCGCGCTCCCGCCGAGCACTGCGGTGAACTGCGGACTGTCGCCACGCTGACCTACGGTGATCACGATCGTCAAGGCTTTCCGGCTGCTCAACCCAGTGCGATCACGAGGCCCCACTGAAGTTGATGCGCTTGCTCGACGATGACGGCCCAGCAGTGCAGGTGCTGCTCGAATTCTTCGAAACGGGATATAAAGCGACTGTCGCTGTCGAACTGGGGTTCGATGTAGGGGCGCAGTTCGCCGGTCTTACCGGACAGTCGCCGCCACACCTGCGCCAAAGTGGTCACGTGTGCCGGGGAATGCGCCAACCAGGCATACGCTGCGATGATCTCGGTGCACGAAGCCCATCGCGCCGCCTCTTCGGGGTCGACTGCGATGCCACCCCCGAAAACACCGTCGATGAATTCATCCGTGTCATTGATCAGATCATCCCACAGCAGGGACTTATCCCATCGCTCATCGTGCTCCCCCTGCAGGCATTCGATGACCTCGGACCAGATCTCCTGGAACTCCCGATGCGGTTTGTACAGCGGCCAACCATTGTCCGGGAACCGCGCTTTGACGCCCCAACCGTCTCGATCCCAACCCAAGGGGAAGTGGCCGACCGATGCGTCTCCCGCACGCCACCGCTTCCGGTCGGAAGCACCGGCCCGGACCCGGCTCAACTCCGCAGCGAGACGCGGCCAGTCGGCGATATAAGCGGAAAGATAGACACCCACGCAATCCTCGAGAACTCTTGTCAGACCTGCCGTCAACAGGGCAAGTATGTCATCGCAGTACCCGAAGCGTCATCTTCATTTCAAGCACCAACGAACCGGGAGACTCGTCGAAAGCGTGTGTGGGACGGCGGGGCCCGGTTGGCCAACTGCACGAGGTGCAATGGTCCATGCGCAAGTCGTCACTGAACAAAAGCTACCGGATAATGGACCGTTATCCGGTAGGGTGACCAACAAGAGCAGGCAACAACCAGCACGGATGTCTACCGGCCGACAACGTGACTGATGCACGTTATCCGGTAGGTCGATCCAGGAGGACCGGGCATGACGGCGACCGTGGCGAAGCTGAAGACCCGGCGCCGCGGCGTCGGCACGCCGACTGTTCGCTCCTCGATCGACGCCTTCCTCGACTCACCGAAGATCAAGGGCAACACCCTGCGCGCCTACACCAGCGTGCTCGACCGGGCCGCCGAGGTACTCGGGCCAGACCGGGCGCTGATGGACATCGCCGATACCGAGGTCGGCGACGCGCTGGCCGAGCTGTGGGGCACGGCGAAACCGGCGACCTGGAACCGCAACCGCGCCGCGGTCGGCTCCTGGCTGACCTGGTGCGCCACCAAACAGAACTGGGCCGCCCCGACACTACTGACCTCCGTCGAGCGTCAGCGCGAACCCGAGGACACCACCAAAGCCGTCTCGCGGTCCCGCATCGACCGACTCTGCCGCCGCCGCGACGTGCCGCTGCGGGAGAAAACCCTGTGGCGGATGCTCTACGAGTCCGCCAGCCGCGCCAGCGCCGTGCTCGCGCTCAATGTCGAGGACCTGGACCTGGCCAACAAGCAGGCCAGGATCACCGCCAAGGGCGGCCACACCATGTGGATCACCTGGGGCACCGACACCGCCCACCTGCTGCCCCGCCTGATCGCCGGCCGCAAACGCGGACCGCTGTTTCTGTCCGAATACCGGCCCGGACCGCACCGCCGCGCCACCACCGACCCCCGCGACATCTGTCCCCACACCCACCGAGCCCGGCTCGGCTACGACCGTGCCCGCATCCTGCTCGGCCACTACAGCGACGGCCTACGCTTACACCAACTCCGCCACAGCTCCGCCACACACCTCGGCGACGCCAATATCTCCGCGAACATCATCATGACCAAGACCGGCCACAAGAGCCTGCGCAGCATCCAGCGCTACGTCAAACCCGGCCTGGCCGCAATTCACCAGGCCACCGAGGTGCTATCCAGCCCCCGACACCGAGGCTGAAACCCGAAAGGGAAAAACACCGGCCTCAACGACCGGATCCTGCCATTCGCCACCAGCAACACGCCATCACTGCTGGTCAAGCCAGTCGGGTGGCCCAGGGGAATCTCACCCCTGGGCTCCCACAGATCCGGGCGTAACAGTCTCCCGTTACCCGGCTCTTGTCATCCTGTTCGCCAGGCATGCGGTGTCCACTGCCAGTGTCGGAACATGGCAGGGTATGTCCTGACCGCGGTTTTGTAGGCGCGGCGGGCTTTCTTCACCGGTTTCAGCCGCCGATATTTGCAGCGGATCCAGCGCACCAGGTAGGAGTTGATGCGCGTCAGGAGGGGATGCAGCGCGGAAGGATAGAACGCTCCGTAATACCGCATCCAGCCGGTCACGACCGGATTGATCGATCTGGCCAGTTGGGCGACGGTCGAGCCGGTCCGGTGATGAAGCCGCCAGGAGCGAACATCAGCACCGGTCTTCTTCAGGGCGTCCTGGCTGATCGCGGGCTGGAACGACACGAAAGTGCCGCCGTTCCTGGTCCGCGCCGTGCGGGACCTGAACGTGAACCCCAGGAACGTGAACTGCGTGACGCCATATTGCTGGCGCCGGTTCGCGTCCCGGCAGTAGACGATCTTGGTCTTGGCCGGATGCAGAGCAAGTCCGACCTCGTCCATCCGTTCCTGCAAGGCCGCCAGAACCTGGCGGGCCTGCCGCTCGGTGATGCAGTGCACGACCGCGTCATCGGCATAGCGCTCGAACTCGACTGTCGGAAATTCCCGGACCAGCCACACATCGAACGCGTAGTGTAAGAACAGGTTGGCCAGCACGGACGACACCGATGATCCCTGGGGAGTACCTCGGGTTCGCTCCAACACGGTCCCGTCGGGCTGCTGCACCGGAGCGCGAAGCCACCGGTTGACATACAGCACCACCCACGAGGCGTCGGTGTGCACCTCCACAGCTTTGACGATCAGGTCCCACCGGACGGAGTCGAAGAATTTTTGGACGTCGAGATCGATCACCCAGTCCTTCTTCCAGCACCGTTCCCGGCATTTCCCCACCGCATCCAGAGCGGACTTCCCCGGCCGGTAGCCGTAGGAGTCGGGATGGAACACCGGGTCCACCCGCTTCTCCAAGTGCGCGGCCACCACCGTTTGCGCCACTCTGTCGCTGACACAAGGGATTCCGAGGGTCCTCGTGCCGCCGCCGTGCTGTTTCGGTATCTCCACCGCTCGAACCGGAGGCGGGAAGTAACTTCCCGAGGACATCCTGTTCCAGATCTTGTAGAGATTGTTCTTCAGATCTTTCTCGAAGTCCTCAATGGTCACACCATCGACTCCCGGTCCGCCCTTGTTCTCCTTGACCTTCTCCCATGCCTCCCAGACCTCCCGCTTGGAGATCTCGAACGGCTTGCCTGTCGACTTCAGCTCACTCACGCGACTCCTCCCAGGGCATCGCCTGGTTGATCGAACAAGTACCAGCCACGGATGACCTGGCCCCTTGGCTCCATTCCCACCGCACCAGGCAGGAACTTCCCAGCTACTACGAGCCAGTCCGTCAGCGCCGTCCCGCATCGGTACTCAGTCGCCTCACAGGTTCTCCGCTTGGGATGCTCCCTCTCTCCGACCGCGAATCAGCTTCGCGGACAGAAGTATCGGGACGGGCCTTCTCACGTTCCACGCAAGAGCAGCAGATCAGGCTCGCGCCACCTTCACGCCGGACACCATCTGGCCAGTAAGCAGGTTCCCGCCAGACTGATCCCAAGGTCGGATAAAACCCAGGTTTCGATGTCGTCCTAAACATTTCGACGCTTCAACAGCGAACCCCCGCAAGGGCTTTCAGCGCAACGCCTTCCTGATCCCCACCTGACGCCTCCAACGGACGCCTTTTCCCTCATCGCTCACCACGACAGTCTTCAGCTAACGCAGCAGAGGGTGGTTTAGTGCCTCCCCCGTGCAGGGCGACACTGGAGGGCCGAGAATCCTCCATCTCTCACGCAGCACCGCTTCAAGAAGCTCCTCCTACACCACCAGCTCCTCTCCACGTTCGTGACGCACTATCCGTTGTTTTCTGCGCCGAAACTACTGGAACCCCCAGGAGCGGAATACCCGAGCACGATGACTGCTCCACCGTGCGCGGCAGTCGCGGCGACCGCAACACGCCGACGACGATAAAGCGCTGCCAGGATTCACGCTCAGAGCCGTCAGGCAGACTCGATCGCACCCTCGGAAGCACGTTTGGTGGCTACCCCCTGGCCCGGAAGTGTTGGGGCACTTAGTGGTTGAGTCGGCGGTTGGCGTTCCGAATTCTGCAATGTTGACGGTTCTGTTCTCGTACCTGGACGAACTGGTGGTCGATGACGTTCGTGGTGTCGGTTCGACGGTGCGCATCGATGTGGCAACCGGTGAGGGTGCATCGAGGAACCCTGTCAGCCGCCTTGCTGATCTCACCACAACCAGACGCACGATCGCACAGCATTGATTTCCCTGGCCGACAACGCATTTCACCTCGATACGGCCGACGCCGTAGAGCCGGGCGAGATGCTCGGGGCCTCAACGAAAACAACATCGACAAGCCGTGCTCCCACCTCGAACGGTTCCAGGTCCCTGTTCGGCGGCGTCCCGGCAGCGGACTGCCGCCGGCCGAATACTGAACCCGGCTCCTACCTCGCCCCACACGATATTCCTGACCATCTAGTCAGAATATTGACCATATGGTAAGTTTGCATCATGGGATCTGAGAGTTCGTCGCCGACCCGCACACAACGGGCCCGCCGCGACGACATCGTCGCCGCCGCGATTTCCGTGATCGACAGCGACGGGTTCGCGGCGGCATCGGTGGACCGCATAGCCAGCGAGGCCGGAACGATCAAGGGCACCGCCCTTTATCACTTCAAGACCAAAGACGCCATCTGCGAGGCCGTGATTGCGGCGCTCTACGAGCAAGGCGGGTCGTTCATGACAAGCCGGCTCCAGGACACGGAATCGGTCGGAACGCGGCTCGCCACCGACCTGCGGTCGAATCTCGAGTTCATCTGCGCTCACGCCGCGCATGTTCGTGCGGTCCAACGGATCATCGAAAACTCGCCGCAGCATCGCGATCACGTACCGGATTCGATCACACCACTCTCCGAATTGCTGACCGCAGGCCAGCGCAGTGGGGAGTTCACCCTATTCGATCCATTGATCGTCGCGGGCGCGATCCGCGCGCTCATCGATGCTTCGGCCTATCACCTGGCCAACAGCAACGACGTCGACGTCGACCACTTTGTCTCCGAAATCATGCAGTTCGTCGAGCGGGCGACCACGAGCGCCCACAACAGAAGAAAGTCAGGACAATGATCACCACCTCGAAAAACACGCGAGCAGCGACCGTAACGCGCCTGACCGCGACATACATGTCGCTCAGTGTCGTAACCGTACTTGCGGTGCTGGTCCTCTCGGTCGTCGCCCCAACACAGGCCACGCAACAAGCGTGGGTCCGCAGCATAATCGTCGCGACTACATCTGTGCTCACCTACATCTTCGCCCGACGCGCAGAAAGGGGCGAACCCCGCGCATTGCTCCGCTTGCGCATCGTCGTTGCCGTCCTAGTGATCGCATTCGCCGCCGTCCTGATCGCCCTCCCGTTGCCCGCCTGGATGGTTGTCGAGCAAGTAATCTGCCTAGCTCTGCTCATGATCATCGGGGCATACTCCCTTCGCCTCCCAAGGCCAACGAACGGTTGAACACGAACGCGCTCACGGTGACAACCATCCCGCCGACCTACTGACAACCGGGAAGCACACCGCGTCCCAGCCTCCCAAGTGACGTCATTTTCGCCGAAATTGATCACCGCTTCAGGCACGACGTGACTCCCAAATTCAGTTGGGACCGACGCCAGAACCCACCTGCCTAGCCAGATGCCATCGCGGTCGTAGACACTGGCCGCAGAGCGACATCCAAGATCAGCAGCAGTCCGAACATGTCGAACATGACGTGGCGTTTGCGTCTCTCACTGACGACTCCGCGACGCCAATGGGAGGGTTCTCGGTCGTGCAATGTAGCAACGAATCTCCATCACTGCAGGCGGACTTCCCGCCATTGGAAAGCCCGAGACGGCCCGAACGCATTCGGTCGCGGTCGTCGCACTGCACAACGCGGCCAGCGGCAAGTAAGTTGGTTGACCGTCGGATGACGAGCAAGCAGATCTCGCGTGCCGACGGCCCACGACTCAGGCGAAGCGCACCTCGGGGATGGTTGCCATAAGCTCCTCCCATTCGGGGTACATCTCGACCTTGCGTCGATGTAGCGCGTTGATCTTGTCGGCCAGGTCCGGGTCCGGATCATTCGAAATATCCGGCCCTATAACCAGTTTCGCGAAATGCGGGGCGATCTCTGGATCACCGGCCAAGTGCACCGGGTCGTGGAGGTACCGCTCCAGCGCCGCCAGATCCTCGATGCCGACGCAGTAGGCGTGCGTGAGGCCCTCGGCCGGATCGCCCAGGCTCTGACCCACCGTCGCGAAACTCACCGACTCCACCGACGCGGTGCGACGCATGGCCGCGAGCACCTCGGCACGCTGTTCCTCGGTCGTCTCCGTGCGGAAGCGGAACCGCAGGACGTGAACGATCATGTCAACTCCTCCTGTTGAACTCGTTGGTTCACTGCATGAAACCAACAGGTTCAGTAAACTCGATTGAACCAACGAGTTCAATAAGGCGAACACTGCGGTAAGGTGCCAGAGTGACCAGTGCGAAGGCGACCCGCGGCCGTATCGACAAGCGACAGGCCATCCTCGACGCCGCCCTCACCGTCTTCGCACGGCGCGGTTACGCCCAAGCGTGCGTGCAGGAGATCGCCGACACGGCCGCCGTCGCCAAACCAACGGTCTACAACCACCTGACAGACAAGGAAACCCTGTTCCGCGAGGCAATTTCGGCCGCCGCCGACACCGTCGGGACCGAGGCGCTGACCGCGCTCGACCCCCTGCGCGATCCCGGTGACGACCTCGCAGCCAGCCTCACCGAGACCGCCTCCCTGCTGCTGCGTGCATGTTCGGACGAGCGTGCGCTGGCCCTGCACCGGCTCACCTACTCCGAGGCCGCGGACTTCCCCGACCTGGTCGAGACAGTGCTGAACCGTACGACGCTGCGGCTGCGCGAGACCCTCGCCGACCGGCTGGCCCGGCTCACCCTGTCCGGCCGCCTACGTCACAGCGACCCGTCCGTCGCCGCAGAGCAGTTTCTGGCCTTGCTCAGCGGACCGCTGGAATCCCGCTCACACCAAGGCAATCGCAACGTCCCCCCTGCTGAGCTCCGGAACATCGCTGACGCCGCCACCGATACCTTCCTACGCGCATACCTTGCCTAACCGATAACGGCAGAGACATCCGTGCGGATAGGCCTTACCGCCCACCGATCGGCGGGAGGACGCGGCTGCTCCCCATAGCAGAATGCCGTCGGCCACCGCCGGTCCCGAGGACGAGAGGTAGCTTGCGAAGCGACGTCGCTTGGTAGCGGGCTTGCGTTCACGTTCGTGAGAAGTGCTGTTGAACAGTGGAACCCAGCTACTGCCCTACATGCGGTAAATGCATGCTGATGTCCCCTTATCGCGGGAGCACTGGTTTCGGCCACGCGCCGTGCGGTTCCAAGCAGCCCCGCGATCATCTGGAGTCGAAACCGGCACGGAGGAACTGCATTTCATCCGGACCGCGGGTCGGTGTGAGCAGGATCTTGATTTGGCCAAGCCGGGGTCGAGCCAGTCGGCTAGGTGGGCTCGGCGCTGGTCAGAGCAGCGCAAGAGCGCAGCGATGTGCTTGCGTAGGCGGGCTTCACGTGACGGCGGATCAGGTCGGACCGGGCTATCGGGCCTGGCCGAATTGGCGTGCTCTCTTGCCACTTTGACGGCGATGTGACCAGCGATCGGATGCATGTCGATCTCCTTTTGGTGAGCATTAACTCCGCACCTGACCGGTGCTGGACCGAATGACCAGTTCGGTGGGTAAACCACGCGAGCCACTCCTCGGACGGATCCAGGAGCATGCGTCCGAGGGGTGGCTCGCGCCAGGCGGCGGCGCTTCCAAGTGGTTGTAGGAATCACCTCCCGGCCTCAACGGCCATGGGACCGGGTCG
Organism: Nocardia sp. CDC160; assembly: GCF_035818795.1. Taxonomy (NCBI): domain Bacteria; kingdom Bacillati; phylum Actinomycetota; class Actinomycetes; order Mycobacteriales; family Nocardiaceae; genus Nocardia; species Nocardia sp. CDC160. Next base: position 115,250 of record NZ_JAYKYT010000006.1, read on the forward strand.
GCTTAGTCAACTAGTTCGTCGAGCCATACGCCCGCACGCATCACCAACGACTGCCCAGGCATCGATCATCAAGACATCCACCGCGCTTCCCAGAGATGCACGAACCCGTAGCTGCGCCTGGAAGTTTCGCACCATACGGCTGTTCTCGAACGTCGCCGTCAAGAGGCGAGGCTCATCCCGCCCGTAGGACACCGGTATGAGATGCGGCCCCGCCCGTCGTTGGCAGTCGTGAACCACGGTCTGAATTTCATTCCGCCCCGTCCGCAAACATGGCAGTCCGGAGCGTTAGTGGGGAACGTCGCCCCAGCAGGTCGGCCCCGCGCCCGTGATCGCGCACAACAGGTTGAGCGCTGCGTTGAGCAGAGTCCCGGATCCTGAGAAGGACCCTGAGTCGACGGAAGTCGCGATATGAGACAGGTCTGGTGAGGGCTGCGCGTTCGCTGCTGATGCGTAAGGTACGCCAACTATCGCAAGAGCTGTGCAGGCAGCAAACACAGCTGCGGATCGTTTGAGGCCACTTCTTGTGCGCTGGGTCTTCGTCATGAATCCTTCTTATCTGAGAGGTATACGAACGAGCGTCCAAGCTAGCTCGCCTAGGTGTGCCGTTGTCATGAGTAGTTTTATCGATTCCGGTCCGATACTGACCTCTAGGTTCCGGGTGAAGGCTGCCCCCGGGTCGGCTCGCGGCATGGCAAGACGGTGTTTTTCGAGCGGGCCCGCACGATTTCAACGTGCCGGTAACGAAGTCCGGCTCGAGTACTAGGGTCTGCTTTTACCGAACCGGACAACTCCAGTTAGCAATGCCAACAGGATGTCGTCGATCCGATCATGGCTAAGATGGAGTCGCGTGGCGATCTCGTCACAGGTTGCGAAGGTGGTGACCGCCCCAACGACTGCGGCGGCGGTGTCCGTGTCAAAGGGGCCGCACAGGCGGCCGGCATCCGCGAGTCTGGTGACGAACAACGTGACTTGATCGAAGCGCCACTGCTCTCGGCTACTAATGATCCGGTGGACCTCCGGGTCCACCGCGGAGAGACTGATCAAGCGTCGAAACAGGTCTGGGTCAGTGCTCCAGAAGCGGCACAGTTCAGAGATCATCGCAGTGAAGGCGGCGACCGGGTCGGTGAGGGCGGCAGCTGCGTACATGCCGGCCACGAGCCCAGCCCGTTGTGAAAGGTCCTCAGCTATCGCGTCGAGGAGCCCGAGCTTGTTGCCGAACTTCCGATAAATGGTCACGCGTGTGACCTCGGCATCGGCGGCGACTTGCTCGAGGCTGAGATTGTGATAGCCAGCGTCGATCAGGCGCTGCCGAGCCGCAGCAAGGATCTTGCTGCGGGTGCGTTCAGCTCCGCGGGCGCGCAACCCCAGTTGCGCCGGCAACTCAGCTCGGTTCACCTACCTTATGTTACGGCTTGTATCTCATGTTACGACTTGTATCATCGAGAGAGAAGCTATTGGACGATTGCAGATGAAAGAGGTGTTCTGTTTTGAGTGGATACCCTGTGGCATTGGTGACGGGAGCAAACAAGGGGCTGGGAAAGGAGACCGCACGCCAGCTCGCTGGACGTGGGGCCACGGTGGTGTTGGGAAGTCGCGACCTTGCCCGCGGCAAGGCGGCCGCCGATGAGCTGGCCGCTGAGGGCATCAACGTAATCCCGATACGGCTCGATGTGGTCGACGCGGATAGCGTCCGAGAAGCTGCGGATTGGCTGGACGCCACCTACGGGCAGCTGGACGTACTGGTCAACAATGCGGGAGCCCACATCGATCAGGTCGCCGAACGCACCACCGCTGTTGAGATGCGGCAGAACTACGAGGTCAATGTCTTCGGCGTGGTGACGATGATCCACACCATGCTGCCACTGCTGGCGAAATCACCTGCACCGCGCATCGTTAACGTCACCAGTACCACCGCATCCCTCTCACTGACCAGCAGCGGAACCGACTTCGGTGGTGACGCGCATCTGCGGCTGGCCTACTCCTCGTCCAAAGCGGCGCTGAATATGCTCACGATCCAATACGCCAAAGCATTCGGCAACAGCGACGCGCTTGCTCACGTCAAGATCAATTCGGCAACTCCCGGATATACCGCCACCGATATGACGAAGCATCGAGGCACACGCTCGGTTGCCGAAGGAGCCCGCGTCATCGTCCACCTCGCCACGCTCGGAGACGACGGTCCCACCGGTGGCTTTTTCAATGATGCCGGACCTGTGCCGTGGTGATTCCACGTCCTCATTCAGTCCACGAACTCATACCGGCTTATTGTTGGACGGGCCGCGCACAGATCGGCTGCCGTCATCAACCAGGATGTTGGAGAGGCGGTGCGGAGCCTCGGCTCGATCGAGCTTAGGTATCCGACCGCTGACGCTAACTACCAGACGATCCGGGCGAATGGTCAACTAGCCCAAGGTGTCATGCAGCTGAGCTGAATCGGGCCGTTTCGACAGCAGCGCCACCACCAGCGCATAGTCGCCTGGACTCGTTTCGTAGGCACGTTCGATTGTCGCGTGGGTGAATCCGTACGTGGCAGCTGTGGCACCCGATGGGATTCTCAGGACTGCTTCCTCCAGCGAGACGCCCTCTGCTATTGCCCTATTCAACTCGATCAGATCCGAAGCAAACCGGCCTTGCGAAAGTTGAATCTCGACGCGGTCCGCGCCTGATCCGATTGCTGCCATGGCATCGGCGAACATTGCGACGTCGGATCGAGTACCTGGGCCCCCGGCCAGCTTGTCGAATCGCACGAGGCCGTCTTCCAGGTACGCCGAAATCCCTTGGCGACCAGGGATTCCGCCATATCGGTTCGTATAGCGGACCACGTTCTCGTACGCCTCGATGCTGCCGGAACGATTACTCACCAACCGATCGTGGCGCGCGGTCCAAGCGATATCGGACGCTGCGGCCGAGGGGAGCGTGGAGCCCCGCAGTTGCAGGTAGCGATCGACCAACCGATGCAACCTGCCGACAAGTTTCTGCCTTTCTCCGGCTTCGTCCGAAGTCGCGTACATCGTCCGAACCATGTTATCCGCTTCGCCAGCAAGTGAGTCGAGAATACGGCGCCAGTCATCAGGACGTATCTCCGGCACCAGATGGGGTTCGAGACTGAATTCTTGGTCGGACAGGTCGAATACCTCATCGACAGCCCAGTCGGGATCATCCCCTCCGGTAGTTGAACTGCCATCGATCTCGACTCGATGCCGATGATCGATCGACCCTCTCGACACAACACTGTCCAGTCGACGCTTGGCTGCCCACACATCAGGGGGAATGAAAACGTCAATGGTGCGGCCCGCCGCGGGGTATCGCTGCAATCGATCTACTTCAACGACGATCATGCGGAAATTCCTCCGCGAATCAATCAACCCAGCTGGCTCGAGTCCGCTTCCGCGCACGAAGTCGACAACCTCTACTTGGGGTGCCACGCCGGTGACGTTCACCTGCGGATACAGCTTCCGCCATGTTGCCAGCGTCCGACCGATATGCGCGGGATGACTGATGACAAGGAGATTTTCAGTTGGCAATTGGGTCGCCGCCAAGACTCCCATCGAAAAGATGATGTTTTCATCCGTATTGCTTGCATACTGCTCCAACACCACCTGATCGGAGGCCATCCCGGCATCGGCTGCTAATCGCGCGAAGGCAGCAGCTTCACCGTTCCAGCCAGAGAAAACGACCGGAGCATCGATATTGTGTTGCCGGACAAATTTTCCGGCGAACTCCCCCACACCCGTGAAGATACTGGTGTGAACAACTACTGCGTCGTACGCCTGCTGCGGATCGAACTCGAGGATCGAATCATGTCGGACGAAATCCCAGAGAATACCCAGGTCACGCTTCACTTGGTCGGTCTCGGCCGGCTCAACACCGAGGCTGGCCAGCAGCTGCTCGTCGCCTGTGGCCTGGACTGGTGTGTCATCGCCCGGAGCATTACCCTGCCCCTCAGGCACCAATGGGGGACGACCGGCCAGCGCTCCCGCCCGTGAATTGTCTGGAGGTGGCGTCGGGTCACCCAAACCACGTACCACGTGTCCGCGCGCTGCATCCGGCTCACGCACATAGACCGAAGCGTAGGTCGCCTCCGCCACATTCGAGGCACCCCCACCCACGCGCAACAACGACATCCGGCGAGTGGAACGACTGTTCACAGTTTTGCGGAACCGCTCGTTGCCGGCCTTGTCGAACCCGACAAATTCGACAGCTTGCCCTCGCACAGTGAAGGCCACCGGCTGCGAACGAGTCTGCTGCACACACGTAACCGTGAAGGTATGGTCACTGACTCCCCATCGGTCGTTCTCGCCGGTTTTCTGCCACACGAACGCCGTAACAACGGTACGTACGGGGTTAGATGCCACCAGCTCGAGCATGCAGCGGACAAGCGCCGCTGCGTCACTCCACCTATCACCGCCTTTCGATCGTTGATCATCACCATGGAACCATTCAGGCTCGGCGCCCGGACGAAAACAGTGTTTTACCTCGGCGTATGTCCAGCCGGCTAGGCGCCCTGGCGCCACTGCAACCCAATCGACGACGTTGCCCTGCGCAACCCTGAGGTCACCGAACGACAGGGGCACACAGTGATTGACGAGATCTAACCCATTGGGTGCGGAGTATCGTGTTGCCCCTTTGCCACCCTCCCGCCTCGTCAAACCGCCGATGGCGGTTGTAATTGCTGAACCGTCCAGGGTTTTGTGCGCGGCTAACGCCTCGAGCAGCTGCGGCCGCGCTGTAACCAAAAGCGATTCGATCGTTTTGCGCGCCCGACCATCATCGAAAGCCCTCATGATCTGCGTCAGGCCCACGTTATTGTAATACTGCAATTGAAGTGCGATGCGCCGACGCTCGTCCAAGCTCGCCAAGGCCGATTCTGCAGATTTTCCATCTACACCACGAAGAGCAGCGCGAATTAAATCTCCGACCCGCGATTTAATAGGAGGTGCTTCCAATTTATCATCGTTACTGAAAGGTTCCCTCACCGAAAAGTCATCGATAACGCGCAGATACAGCTGTTGCACTGCTAGCAAGATGTCATGTCGACCCAGTGATATCGGGTTTGAAATTTTAACCCTACCTTCCCCGGGCCATATATGAGACATAATCAGCTGCCGGCTCTCGTCGGGAAGCAGAGCAAGACCGCGACGCATATCCGATTCGGCAATACGCACCATTTTCCAGGAATCCGCGAAACTCCAAGAACTTGTATCCAATATTGATAGCAGCGCTAACCGAAATTCATGATACTGGAGATGCCGAGGGACTATCGCGGATGCTGCAGCTATCAGTCGCTGGCCTACATTCTCCCCGGACACAATGTCGCTCTGGGCAACCGCGTCACATGCCAAGTCGACAATCTCGTGAACCAGATACGGATCCGTCACTCGGGTACGGACCCAGTGCACCAACGCTTCGCCATGATCGGAGCGCAACTGCCTGGCCTCTACCGCCTCCCGCGTTACACCCACGACGAAGAGCCGATGGACCAACTCTTCGGCAGGAGTCACATCGGCGACACCTCTTTCAACCGCTACGTATGCCTCACCGATCGCCTCCGAGAGGTTGACAGATCGACGCAGCCTGCTGCGCTCGCTGAACTGATCTTGCAGCCATGAGTGGAACAATTTGTCGGTGGTCGCGCCCGTCTCGCGTCGATAGAGCTGTCGTAGCTCCGGAAGCATCAGCCGCTCGACGCCGTTGCGGTCAGTCATATTCACGACGAGGGCGAGCTGCTTGACGACCTCCCAGAATACAGGCTTGTCGGCATCACCGGCCCGAGATTCGAGGGCCTCCTGGGCCAACCATTGCTGGGACAGCAGCTCCGCGTCGGCGACCAGTCGCTCGTTCAAAGTGATCGTCCACGCGGCGCTTGTTGCATGAGGCTTCGGCCGCCGGGACATCCAACCGAGCCGGACGACACCCGACTGCTCGAGCTCATTCAGCGATCCGACGACGATGTCGCCGCCGCGGATGTCGAACCGATCGCAGGCGCGCGCGAAGTATTCGACCGCGCGCCCACATTGGCGAGCGAACTCGATATCCATGCCGGTGAGATCTGAGGCATGAAGACCGCGCGATACCAGCTCGTCCGAGACATCCTGTGTAGTGCGGCAATCGGCCCAGTCGTCCCCATCGCTCGGTGAGCTGGCACCCAGGATTTGCGCCGAGACATTAACGGACACTGCTGAATCCGGATTTGCCGGATAAGCAGGTCCCGCATCGGGACCACCCGTGGCAGTGTCAGCGGAACCCGCCTCGGCAAGGGAGCCCGCGTGTTCGGCATCGTGATCGCCCGGAGAACTGCCAATCCGTAACCGGCGCGGCAAGGATGCCGCCTCACCCAGACCACTCACGATCCGCCCAGCCGACGCTCCGGGGGCTCGTTGATATACAACGGCCGACAGTGCTTTGGTCTCGAGGTTGGTGCTGCCGCACAATGCCGCAAAGGACATGTAGGGATGGGAACCGGTTTGTGCGCCGGGATCAGGGCGGAACCACTCTTGCCCACACGCGTCGAGGCCGACGAATGTCAGCTCGCGATCTTTAATCCTGAAGCGATGCTCGCCAGCGGTGTTCATGCCAAGGTACGTGGCCGTGACGGCATGGCCTCCAACACGACGCTGATCTGGTCTTATCCGCTGGTGCACCACCAAAGCAGTGGTGGTCGCTGCTGGGTCCGCCACAGCGAGCCGGATCATCGCCTCGATCAATCGCGCCGGGCCCGCTTTGTCGGCGGTCGCAGCGAATAACTCCGGTTGTGCATGTCGCAAATACCGTCTGGCCTCGTACCAGAACAAACCTCGTTGTCGACGCGGACTCATCTCGACCACGTCTGCCACGTCCCCTTGCTGAGCGATCAACTCGCCCACAGCGCTGTCCATACAGCTGTTGAGCCGACCTGGCGCCGCGGCGCTGTGTGATACAGCCGCTTGCGTAGCGCCGTCCTCGTCCACTGAATTCGGATTCTGCGTGCCGCGCGAAGAGCTGGAAAGGATTTCCGCCAGACGGTTATAAGCCCGTTGCTGCAATGTCTTGCCGGCGTATTTGCTGCGGCCCAGCGCCGCGGCGGCCTCGCGCATGGTCTCGCCCCGTATCAGTCGCCGCTCGGCATATGCCTTCTCGTTTGGGCCGAGCTTCTCGATCGCCGCGAGCAGTGCTTGCGGGTCATGTGATCTGACCGTCCGAACGATCGAAGCTGCTTGTGCAGCAGTCCACACGGGTCGCTCGGTGAGTACAGCCGCCAGCTGTTGAACGGCACGACGAAACAAGGTAGCGGCAGCCGTTTTGGAGCGATTCAGTTCCTTAGCGACCTCGGTAATCCTGATGTCCTGCAGAATTCGCGAGCGGATCACTGTCTGATGGGTCTCGTCAAGTCTGGCGAGGGCACGGTTGAATGTGTCGCGATCATTGGAAGATGCCGCGTCCCGAACGAGCTGCAAGTTGGTGCCACCCTGCCGTTTCGCTGCTACAGAGACCGGTACCGTCCCGGACAATAATGCAGCGAGACTGCGAGAGGTACGTGAATGGAGCTGACCCATCGAGCGGTTACCGCGATTGGTCTGCGCGCCAAATTCTTCCCGCGACTGTCCCGCGAGGAAATGCGCTCGTGCATAGTGTTGTTGATATTCATTGTGCAGCTCGCCGATGGCTTGCTCCACAGCTCCCCGCCGCAGTTTCACCGCCTCGAGGATCTCGAGCTCCGCAGGCTCCGTCGAAATTTTGCGCGATGATGGACGAGCGCCTGTCAGCGCATCCCGCAATTGGCGTATTACACGAGAGCGAAGCAAAGTCAGCGAATCCCCTTGGACGCCGATTCTATGCCCGACGACCTCTAACGTCAGATCCTCTACAATAAAGAGCTCGGCAAATTCCCTCCGACGAGGCGACAACCCACGAATCGCCGCTCTTACCGGCCCCTCACTGCCACCCCTTTCCCTCGCGAACTCCGCTCGTACGTACTCCTCGCTCAACGACATATTTGGCTTACGGTCCCGGGCAACGAAAACGGCCAATTCCGCCACCGCACTCGCTTGATGGTTACGAACGAATTCAACTGGGCGGTCCAGCGCCGACGCGACCTCCGGCTCCGAAAGCTGCAGCCAAAAACGCTGGTACAGCACAGCTCGCTGGTCGCGTGTCAAACGCGTGATACCTCTTTCGAGTTCGGAGCGGGTAATCGTCGCCAACGCTTGGGTACGCATCCCCGTCTGCGACACATCTAACTGCTCTACGAGCGACGCCACCGTGTCGCTCCGGAACCTCACCAACCTATCCTTCTCGCCCACCCCTTCATCATCGGGCCAACCCTGGTCGACCTCCGATGGCAACACCGCCGCCAACTTTTCCAGTGCTGATTTCACATGACGCCGAACATAATTCGGCTCTCTGCCCACGGTGGACGCCGCCAAGTCGACCGGTATCCCCTTCACAACCACCGACATGAATAATTGATGCTCGACACGCGACAGTAGAACAGACGACAAGATATCGGCTGCTGTTCGCACGGCATCCATCCTGGCGACATCACCTCGTCGCAGGTCCAACGCGGCGGTCACCCGGCCGTACAACGTGTGCGAGACGAACGCCTCGCCGAATACAACCATGATTGCCTGAGCAATTACGGTGAGGCTTTCGTCGCGGCGCCGAGTCGCCGCACTCCGGCCCACCCGTACCCGACCATCCGCGGCCACGGATGACGTGGCAGGCTCACCAGTCCACAGCTCGACGGCAGCACGCACAGTCGTGGGCAGGGATCCGATAAGTTCGCCGATACCCCCGTACAACAGCTCCTCGGCGTTCCGGGCCCGCATATCGCCGTCACCTCGCACGGCGACCTGTCGAAGAACCTCGGCCACGATCGCCCTCGACCTGTCGCTAGGCGCCGAAAGGATATCCAGCACTGGGTGATTCCGCCACGATGTATCGAGTGGCCTATCGCTGTCGACCTTTCTACGAGCGGCGTCGATCCGTTCGGAGGCGCCTTGATCACTCAGCGCCGCCACTGGTGCCGGACCGCCCACACCGGCCTCTGCTCGTCCGCTGTGGGCGGAATCGGCGCCTGCTCGCTGCGAATTCGCCGCCGCCGCCACCGCCAACCTATTCAACGCCGATTGCACATGATGTCGGACGATCTCGGGTGCTTCACACGCGGCAGCCGCTGCCTGGTCGACCCAGGCTCTCTTCACCACTACCGATTCGAAGAATTTCAGTTCATCAGGTGACAACGATTCATACATCGTTGCGATATCCACGCCGGGTTCGTGTAGGGCGGTCGTCACGATCTCGTACGCAGTGCCAGACAGAAACTCCTCACTGTGGTCGGCGAGTATCAGACGGGCCAATACGCCGAGGCCGGTGTGCGGCGCATCCGAATTCTGTCGCGACGAAGGCACACCATCGATCCACGCCTGGACAAGATCGCGCTGATGAGCGGGCAAGACGTGCACGAGGTCACCCAGCACGTCGGACAGGGTCTCGTTCAATCGGGCCTCGGCCACTATTGCCTGTGCTCTGGTATCGGGAGGCGAAAGTACGTCCAAGGACCTGGCCAACCGTTGGGCAAAGGTGACGCTTGCTGCCAGTTCAGCGGCAGCGTTGTCGTGCGGTGGTGGTGTCGACTCGCCAGTTCCAGCTCCCCCAATCCGTGCCGAAAACCGCTCGATCGCAACCGTTTCCGCGTCTTGGACGCCGCGGACTGATCGGTTTTGCTTCTCGGCTACGACCTCTACTGACAAGCGGTGCCAATATAAAAGATTCAGGAGCCGCTGCTCATCTTTCGACAGCGAACCATAAACGCCCAGCATCACACGAATATCGCTACGCCTCGGTGCATCGATGCGGTCCCTGACTCGAGTCACTACGACCATCTGGCGCGTCATCTGCTCAGCCACCCCGACGAACCATCTCTTCTTGTCAGCACCCGGTGGCGGTCGGAGAGCATCGCGATGTAGCAGATCGAGCACAAGCCGCACCACGTCGTCCGCCAGCGCGTCCCTGGCTGGAGCCTGCAAGCCAGCCTGACTCGCGACCACACGCACACGATCCACCATTGCCAATGCGTGAGCACTCACAATTTCCACGGGGTCAGCAGACTCGAGACCGAACTCGTTGAACCTGGTCACCACCGTTGCCAGCGCTGATTGCACACGACGCCGAACAAGACTCGGAGATTTGCCGATATCTGCCGCAGACCGGTCGACCGATGCACCGTCGACCACCACCGATCTGAAGTATCGAAGCTCCGTAGGCGACAACACGCGCGGTAGCTTCGCGATGGCACTCGAATCGCTACTCAGGGCAGTGGTTACCTTGCCATAGTCAGTGGCAGCGAGCAGCTCCGTTCCGTACGTCGCCAGGATCGCCTTAGCGAGTGCTGCGAAGCCGTGGTATCGGCCGCTGGCCAGCGAAATCCAGCTAATGCCCAGACGAGCGGCGGTGTCTTCGAGGCGCTCGGCCGGGCTGGCAACCCACGCATCGACAGCAGTACGCTGATCGGCGGGCAACATCGAGAGAAGTTGGTCGAATTTTGCGGACAGGTGCTCGTGCCGCCGGAACTCGGCCACTATAGCCTTCGACCGACCGCGGCTTGGCGATAGGATGACGAGGGCAGGGTGATTCCACAACGCCGCGTCGGCCCCTCGGCCTTCGGTGCCGACGTTTGGGTACAAGGCGCTCACCAATGTGTTCAGCGCCGATTGCACATGAACTCGAACGAGGTCTGGCGACGCGCCCGCAGCACGCGCGGCCTGGTCGACCGAGTTTCCATTGACCACCGTCAACTCGAAGAACTTGTGCTCGTCGGGCTCAAGGATCTCGGCAGCCATCCTCACGACGTGACCGTGCCGGATGCGCAGGGAAGCGCTCACCCTGCCGTAAGGAGTCCTTGAAACGAACTTTCTACCGTGGTGCGCCATGATTGCTTCGGCAGTTGCGGCGAGGCCGCGTGACCTGCGTTTGGCAAGAGCATCTGACGTGATCTTCATCCGGGCGGCGGTTTCAGCCGGCTGTTCGTTCGGCTCGTCGATCCACGCCCAGACAGCGGCGCGTAGACCTGGATGCAAGCCCTCGATGATCTCTAGAGTTTGCCCAGCCAGGTCGTTGGTCAGCAACGCTTGACCCACGATGGCCATCGACTTTTCATCACGTGACGACAAAACATCGATGGCGGGATGGAGCCATAACTCGGGCCCAGCTGCTGTCCTTCTCACCTCGGACACCAACTGCTCCAGCGCAGGATGCCCGCCCAAACCAGTACTGACGACAGCATCCTCATCCGCCGTCACTGTCGTGTCCCCACCAGCACGCTCTGCCGACGAATCGTCCGCTTCGCTGGATTTCGCTGGCTCGAATCCACCGGTGACCGTCGCTGCCACGAACTCCGACAGCCGTTGCATCACGGCGGAAATACCGCCCGCGGAAACCTGCTGCCAAGCCAACTGGTCGCTTAAACGGTCCGGTGCAATGCCCTGTAAACGGATGAACAGATCTTGGTTCATAGAGCCAGTTGATGTAGCCCCAACTAGATCCGGCATCTCTCCGGCGCCACCTAGGTAGTCGACGATACCGCGAACTTGCCGCTGAATCGGGTGGGCCTCGTCGAGGCCCTCGGCACCAAGAGCCTCCTGAAGCAGACCTGTTATCGCGGCACGGATACGATCGAGTTCCGTGTGCTCCTCCACTCTGCTATGCCAGTTTGTATTAGTGTCCGTCTCGACATGACTCCCCCGCGCGGAGCCCGTAGTTTTCTTCGGATTATCTGAAATTTCGGGGGTAGTGAGCCTGGTCGCGACCCCTTCCGACTTCAACGCCGCAGTACTGGCATCAGCCAATCTCGAGTACTGTTTGAGCACCTTCGATTCCGTCGCCTCGATATCGACGACTCGCATCCGTCTTCTCTCAGCAATGAGAGCCGTCGGCCAGCCATGCCAATAGCGAAGATCCATCAACTGCCGTTCACTCCTCGACAGCGACGCATAGACCCGTAAGAGCGCGGGAACCCCAGTTTGTGCGAGCCCGTCCACACAATCCCGGATCCGGGTGACCACCACAACCTCACGCGCCATCTGTCCAGCCACACCGCGCGCCCATTCTTCGATGTCCTCACCCTGCGGGGGGCTCAGGGCACCGCGCCCCACCAAAGCGAACACCACGCCCAACACGTCATCCACCAGCGCATGCTGCGCGACAGTGTCCATGCCGGCCTGATCCCCGACCGCGCCCACGCGATCCGCAATCACCGATCGCAACTGCGTGCTGTACAGCGATGGGACCGGTGGCAGGACGTCGGAACCAGCCATCACCCCCGCCTCAGTCGTTGTATTGACTGCATGTGTGCCATCCGGGTCGCCGAGGACAGACCCCGTTTCGCCTGCATCCAAAGCCCTCAGCAGCTTGCGCAGCGCAAACTTGACTGTGCGCCGAACAGTTTCCGGCTCTTCTCCCACCACAGTCGCCGCCGCATCGACCGAGGCGCCCATATTCATGACCAAGCCAAAGAGCCGACGTTGTCGAGGTGACAAGATTCTGGCAGACAGCTCTGTCACAACCTCGGATTGGAAAGCCATTGCAGCTTTCAACCTGGCATATGGAGTGCCAGCAATGAATATGTCCCCGAATTCGGTACGGATAGTTTCCGAAATTTTGGCGAAAGCAACAAATCTATGTTGCGCCAGTTTATTGGCCCTGATACCCATACGAGCGGCAGCGGAAGCCACCGAACCGGACTGATCTGCAATCCATATCTCGACAGCTTCCCGCTGATCTGCGGGTAATCCCGCGACAATATCGAGGATCCTTCCGGACAACTCCGGGTTCTGCAGCCCCTCCGCCACAATCGCTTTCGCCCTGCCACGACTCGCCGAAAGCACGTCCAATGCGGGATTACCCCACCAAGCGTTACCCTGAGCCAGCCCGTTCAACTCCGAAGCCAATTTTCTCAGTGCAGACTGGACATGGCCCCGTACGAATTCCTGCCCTACGTCGGCAGTAGCCGCAACGGCGCTGATCGAGCCGCCCTTGACCACCACCCGGACGAAATACCGCCGCTCACCCGGCGACAAGATCCGAGCAGCAAGACTTAAGACATAGTCGGATCCACCAGAAAGGGCATATTTTACCTTACTGTAGGGAGTATCAGCAATAAAAGATTCACCGGACTCGGCAAGAAAGATTCCAGCAATTCTATCGAAGCTGATTTTCCTATGTTTAGCCAGGACATTCTTATTCATCTCCAGTCGAGCGGCGGCATCGGCCAACGACTCAGTCGGCTCCTCGATCCAGGCCTCGACGACTTTGCGTAGATATGAAGGCAATCTCGACACCAGGTCGAGAACTATCCCTGAAAGATGCTGACTCCGTAGCGCCTCGGCTAGAATTGCCTTGGCCCGGCCTCGACTCGGAGAAAGGATATCCAGCGCAGGGTGGACCCACAGCGCAGAACCGATATGAGGTCCGGCCTGGACATCCACCAACTTTTCCAATGCAGACTGCACGTGTCCCCGAACCGTTTCCGGCCTAACAGCAGCAGCAGTAGCCGCACCCTTGACTGATTCACCATTGAGCACTACCGATAAAAAGTATCGATGCTCGCCTGGTGACAAGATGGTGGCAGCCACCCTTTTGAGATCATCAGGCCTGTCGATCAGGGCGTCTTTTACGATGCCATACGGAGTACCAGCAAGGAACGCCTCACCAAATTCACCAAGAATCGCCTCGGAAATTCTGGCGAAACCGCGGAGTCTGTATCTTCCCACTGCATCACGACTAACCTTCAGACGAGTGGCCGCGTCCTCCAGCGACTCGGCAGGCTTCTCGATACACGCCTCGACAACCTTCCGCTGACCCGAGGGCAGGCCATGGATGAGGTCAAGTATTCTCCCGGACAGCTCCTCATTTCGCAGTCCTTCGAACACAATGGCCTTCGCCCTACCATGTTTCGGTGATAGGACGTCCAGCGCAGGGTGATCCCGCAATGAGTAGTCGGCAACAACAGCGCCGAGCGCACTAGCGTCAGGCCCCCCGACTGGTCCAGGGGCTTCCCGCCCGTCCGGCGCCCCTTCGCGCCCAACCTCTAGCGCACGATTTGAGACCCCCAGCCGAGCGGCGGAATCCACCACCGGCTCGACTTCATCAGCGTTCGCTGAGGCTATCGTGTCTCCTCCAGTACCCGATCCGTCATCGCCATCAACGGTGCCCTGTGAGGACGGGGAGAACGGTGCGTTGTGATGCGGTGTTAGAGCACGTATTTCATGGACATTGACCACCACTCGTGCGGCGAGAGCAACTGCTTGACCAAGGATGCCGTCGGTGCCACCACGTGCAACCTCAACAAGATGATTGACCGTGGACTGGATCGTGTCGATCTGCAGCCCATGTTTCGCGGCGGGCACCCCCAGCCGCTCAGCCAACACCGCGACGCGCGAGGCCAAAGTATCGGATTCATCTCTCGCACGTTTGTAGGCGCGCTCCAGTCCTAAAGCCTCATATCGCCCGCGGTCAGCATCTGGAATCGAGGCCTCGGACCGTTGTCGAACAACCAAATCCTCCGCGGCATCCACGGCAGCGCGGGCTCTTGAGCGCTGCGTGAAAGCCTTTGCCGCAGAGCCCAACAGCACAGACGTCTCGTCATCCAGACGACCACGGTCGTCCAAGTGTTGTGCCAACTCGGCTACAACGGCATCAACTGCTGCTGCCGTGTCAGCCTTCATCAGTCGGCCCGAATCTGAAAGCGGCAACAACATCTCGAGCTTCAGGTACACCGCTCCAGCTACATTCGCCCACCCTTGGGCCTTCCCTCTGGCCGCAGCAAGATTCTGCTCGGCCTCAACCAGGTGCTCGACTTGACTGTCTGTCGGGGTTCCTGCTCGATTGACGACAACAGATCCGACAGCAGCGGGTTCCGACTTCGCGTTCGATTCCGTCGCCGTACTATTTGCCGAGGGCGAGCCCTCATCGGCATTGACTGCCACCGCCGTCAATGCGGCCAGAAGCCGCTCCAGGGCAAGCTGGACATTACGCCGAACAACATCTGGCGTCTTACCCAAAGCGGCCGCCACCTCATCGACCGATTGCTCCTCGGCCACTACCAACCTAAAGTCTCGCCGCTGCCCGGGCGTCAAGACTTCGTCAGCCAACGCCATGACATCGTCACGTCGGCGGTCGAGGGTAGCCCTCACTCTTTGATATGGAGTGCCGGCTATAAGTTCCTCTCTGAACTCCGCCATGATCGCTTTCGCAACCCTGGCGAAGCCCGTTGACCTGTGGTTTGTCAGGTTCTGCAGACCAATCTTCAAACGAATCGCCGCGTCGCCCACTGGCTCGGTCGGCTTCTCGATCCACGCCTCAACCGCTTTACGCTGGTATGGAGGCAAGCTTGCGACAAGATCGACGACTTTCTCGGCCAGATTCTTGTTCCGCAAGCTCTCGGCTACTATCGCCCGCGACCAACCTTTCTTCGACGAAAGAGCATCCAAAGCAGGGTGATCCTGACGCACCGGTCGCACGGAACCAGCTGACGAGATCGGCTGCCGGACACCATGGCCGGCCTCCGTTCCGCCATCTGTTACCGAATCTCCTGCAGGAGTTGTGTCGCGATCGACGTAGGGTGACTCGGCGACGGCTCCTTCGAATTTCAGCACCGCCGCCAAATAGCTCAGGGCAGCTTGTACATGATTCCGTACATAATTCGACGCGACACCATCAGCAGTTGCCACCTGGTCGATCGATACCCCCGCAAGAACCACTGAGTTGAAGTATTTATATTCAGCAGGAGGTAGGGCTCGAGACATTTCCTCAATAGCATCAGACCGTTTCCGCAGAGCAGCCATGACTATTCCATACGAAGTGCCAGCGATAAAGGTCTCGGCGTACTCCTCAACAATCTCATCGGCAATCCAAGAAAGTCCGCGATCCCTATATTTGGGAAGCGCATTCTTGCTGATCTCCAAACGAGCGAAAGCATCCGCGTGCGGCTCAATCCATACTTCGACCGCTTCACGCAGAAGCAAGGGCATGCTCTCGAGAAGATCGGAAATTACTCCTCGCAGGTCCTCGTTTCGCAGTGCTTCAACTACAATTGCCCGCGACATGCCCTCCCTGGGCGACAAGGTATCCAGGGTTCTTTTCAGTCGTAGAGGAAGGCCCAATTTCGAGTACCTACTGGTCACAGCCGATTCTGTTGCCATCACCTTCTGGACGGGCAGACCATTCCTCTCGGCGACGACCGCCGCCGACCAGCCATACCAGTGACGAAGGTGCATCAACTGCCGCTCGGGTCGTGATAACCCAGCATGCATCCGCATGAGTGTAGGAACATCGATATCCTCGAGGCCATCGATACCATCCCGGATTCGAGTTACCACAACGACCTCGCGGGCCATCTGCTCCGCCACACCGCGTGCCCACGTCTCGGCGTTCTGCCCCGGCGACGGTTTCAGGGCACCACGCCGTATCAAAGCGGACATCAGCTCCACCACCTGAGTTGTCAGCTCATCGCGGGCGGCGGTATCCAGGCCGGCCTGCTCTCCTACCGCGCGCACACGATCCGCAATAACAGTTCTCAGCTGTGCGCCGTCCGATGACACGGTCGGTCGCAGATCTGGTTCAGCCTCCTCGTCGTCCGTTGATACTGTCGTATCTCCCGCATCACTCTTTTTCGCAACGAGGCGACCTGTGCGCTGCCCAATTGCGGCAACCTCCGTCAGCCGCTGCAGTACAGCCGCAATACGACCGGGCGAAACTCCCTGCCATGCCAAACGATCGGCGAACTGCTGAGGCGCGATGCTCTGCACACGAGCAACGGCCGCACCATGCAGCGGGCCGACAGTCGCAAAGCCCTCCAACTCCGGCGCCTGACTCGCGTCACACACATAGTCCACAATCTTGCGGATCTGCTGCCGGAACACCTCATCGTCGTCATCGCGTCCAACATCAGCGACCTCTGCCATCATCTCCTCGAGCACCGTACGAATACGGCCGCCGTCGGTCAGACGTATCGGCTTGCGCCAATCCGCTGCGCCTTCCATTGCAGAGGTACCCCCGGCCCCCAAACCACGACGCACCAGCGCACTGTCGGACCGCGGCCCGACCCAATTGGTAAGGACGGAACCGGTGTCGAAGCCGTCCAATCTCAACGCCGCCGCCAACATGTCCCCACCGGATCGCACATGCTGGTGAACGACTTCTGCCTTCACCTGCGCAGTACGTGCCACCTCGACGGCTGACACACCTCTTACCGCTACCTGCACGAAGAATCGGCGCTCGGTCGGCGATAAGAGTTGGAAAGACAGGGCCAACACCAACAGTCGTCTGATCGCGTCGGATTCCTCATTCTCCACAGCCTGGACGGCTTGACGCCTCGCGTCGGCAACAGCCTTCACCGGCCGACCGTGCCAATACCGCAGATCCATCAACTGGCGCTCGGGCGGCGACAACAATCCGTACCCCTGAATCAATGCAGCCATCTCGAGCCGACTTAGCCCTTGCACCGAATCACGAACACGAGTAAGCACCACCACCGCATGCGCCATCCGGCCCGTCACGCCATGCAACCACTCCTCCAGGTCGACATCCGGAGACGGTCGCAGAGCCCCGCGGCGCACAAGGCCAGACATCAACCCGATCACCTGCTCCGCCAACTCGTGCTCGGCACGAGGGTCCAGACCGGCCTCCCGCCCGACCTCCTGAGCACGCTTCGCCGACATAAAACTCACCTGCACGTTGTTCAACCACGGCGCGAACTGCAGGAAATCAGGCCCAACCATCGCGCCGACAGCCGCGCCCGAGCCGTCCGTGCGCGTCTGATTCTCCGCAATGACCGCAAGCCCGGGTACGGTCCGGTCCAAGGCTCTGAGCAACTTGCGCAGCGCAGACTGCACATATTCACGAGCGTGTTGCGACCCAATACGCTCTGCGGCTGCCGCGTGGTCGACCGATGCCCCCAAAATCACCACCAGGCCGAAGAATTGACGTTCGCGCCGAGACAAGACCTTAGCAGCTAGATCGTTAACGGCATCTGGTCGCACATCCAGTGCGACCTTTACTCTGTTATATTGAAGACCAGCGAGAAACACTTCACTGAATTCCGCGCAAATCGCCGCAGAAATACTAGCGAAGCCTAGTTTCCTGCCTTCGACGAGCATGTTCGCGCTGATATGCAAACGAGCAGCGGTGTCCGCTACCCGCTCATTTGGTCTCTCGACCCATGCCTCTACAGCTCGACGCTGATAGGGTGGCAGCGCCACGACAAGGCGGCGAATTCTCCTGGCCAACTTCTGGTTTTGCAGCCCGGCGGCCACGATTGCCTTCGCCCTGCCGCGACGGGGCGACAAGGCGTCCAGCGCAGGATGGTCCCAGACATCACTCCCGACTCGGTTCTCCACCCGCGCCTTCTGGACTGGGCTGTCCGCAGAACCGTCAACCGCGGCGAACACGCTCGACTCCGCAATCAACTTGTTCAGGGCAGACTGCACGTGGTGGCGAACATCTCTCGACTTCAGGCCCGCTGCGGTGGCCGCCTCTTTGATCGATGCGCCTTCGACCACAACCCGCTCGAAGTATTTGCGCTGAGCTGGCGAAAGAATGCGAGCTGCCATCTTCGTGATGCCATCATCTTTATCTTCATTGGATGAAGCAAGCGCAGCCTTCACTCTGATATATGGTGTACCTGCAATGAGTTCGTCACCGAATCGATCAAGAATCGACTTGGCGAGCCTAGTGAAGCCTAGGTAACGTCGTCGAAACACCTGTTTCTTACTGATATTTAAACGAGCGGCGGTACCCGCCATCGACTCGGTGGGGTGCCCGATCCCCGCTTCGACCACGATACGCACATAGCGAGGCAAACCAGCAATAAGACCGAGAACTTCGTCGGACAATTCCTCGTTACGCAGCCCTTCTGTCACGATTGCCTTCGTTCTCAATAGATTCGAAGACAGGACATCCAACGCAGCATGGCTCCACAAAGGGTGGTCGCGCAATCCGGTATCCACAACTGCATGGTCTTCAGAATCCGCGCCAGAAGTTTCCAGTCGATCGGGCCCGCTCGGATACGGATCAGTGGCATCCTCGTCCACAGTAACCGTCGTATCCCCAGCACTGAACTCACCCGATGGATCAGCTTTGCTCGGACGGTCCACCGAATCATGGGTGGGCCGCGTATTGGCACCATCCAGTGGGCCGTCCTCGTCGAATCCATCGTCATCGACGTCATCCCACCAGGACGAGAGTGGTGCGTCGTGTTGGGCTGCCAAAGCACGGATTTCGTCAACATTGACCGCTACTCGCGTAGCAAGGGCTACTGCCCTCGCCAGGGTGCCACCGCCGACGCCACGCGCAACCTCGACCAAGCGCTCGACCGTGGAATGGATCGTATCGACCTCCAATTCATGTGCTGTGACGGGCATCCCGAGCTGTATAGCGAAAACTGCAGCGCGTGAGGACAGTTGGCCGTGTCGGTCGATCGCGTGTCGATGGGCACGCTCACGTCCCTGGGCTTCGTACCACCCACGTGCAGTGTCGGGAATCGACGCCTCGGCGTACTGGCGTGCTGCCGCTTCCTCGGCATCACGCACCGCAGTGCGGGCTTTCAACCCTTGTCCGAAAGCCTTTGCCGCGGAGCCCAACAGCAGAGTGGTTTCGTCATCCAGAAGGCCAAGTCGATCCAGCTGGGTTGCCAACTCAATCGCAACCGCATGAACGGCCGCCGGCGTATCAGCTTCGATCAGTTGGCCCGGATCTGACAGTGGCAGCATTTCCAACCTGAAGGACACCGCTTGAGCGATGTTCCGCCACCCTTCGAGGCTGCCATTAGCCGCAGCGAGCTTCTGCTCGGCCTCGAGCACTCCCTCATTGGGCCTACCGGCATCCGACACCGGCCCAACGCCTTCCTCCGCTGACACTGCCACGTCCCCGGCGCCATGCTCACCCGAGTCGGTGGTGGTCAGCGCAGTAGTGGCCTCTGGCATGAATTCACGAGTGACCGTCCTTGCCGCGGTGATCTCCGACAACCGCTGCCGCACAGCCGAAATGCGGCCGGGAGACACGAGGTTCCATGCCAAACGATCAGCCAGATGATCCGGCGCAATGCCCTGCAGACGAGCACGGATTTCGTCGGGTACTGAAGTGGGCTGAGTGACGCCGTCCAAAGCTCGACTGTGGCCACACAGATATTCCACGATGCCGCGGACTTGTGGCTGGTCATCAGCGCTTCCGACACCGATTGCCTGCGCTATGAACTCCGCAAGCAGGGTACGTACGCGATCGTCCTCGGTCGGCTCCGCCGGACTATGCCAAGTTGCCGTACCCGCCAAATCGGCGTCATTCCCCGCCTCCAAGGATGCAGTGCCGACACCCGTCAAGTCCAAATACCGCCTGATTACGGCTGATTCTGCTGCCTCGACATCCCGAGCCGACACGCCTAGCCGCCTGGCCACGAGCTCAACTGGCTGGCGTCGCCAGTATCGAAGATCCAACAGATGCTGGGTACCCCTCGGCAGCGATGCATGGATTCGGAGCAACGGTCGGATGCCGGCATGCTCGACTTCGTGCACACCAGTCAGGACCCGCCTCATCACGACGACCGCACGCGCCATCCGCCCCGCCATGTCGGCAAACCAGTGCTCGATGTCAGAGCCCGGCGTCGGTTGTAGAACACCACGTCGCGACAGGGCGGACACCAGCCGCACCACGTCCTCCGCCAACCTCGTATCGGCAGGAGCATCCAGGCCAGCAATACGCCCGACCTCACGCGCACGATTCCACATCGCCAACGCACCGCGCGAATCCACCTGTTCGTCGCGTTCCAACGGGATCAACATCCCGATATCAAAGTCCGCATCTATAACAGCCACCCCCGTGCTTGCCTGTGTCGCCCCTCCGTCACTGCTGACGGTCGTATCACTCTCTACCCGCGCCGCCAACGTATTCAGCGCTATCTGAAGACGATTGCGAATTTTGCTCGCTTTCACGTCTACAGCGGTCGCCAACAGGTTGATCGGCATCTTCTCAAGCACCACCAGCGTGAAGTAGCGAAGCTCCGCAGGTGACAAAATATCGGCAGCCATACTCAGAAAACGGTTGGCCGCATCATCATGCTCCGAAATAGCGGTCGCGACTATCTCATATGAGGTACGCGAGATTAACTTCTCACCGCATTCAACCAAGATCCACCCGGCCGCTTCGGAAAATCCACGCGCTCTGCGATTGCTCAGTAGGCTAGCCTTGATCCCCATACGAGCGGCGGCAACATCGAGCCTCTCGTCCGGATCGACAATCCATGCTTCGATAGCTTCCCTCAAATCACCCCCACTCAGGCGCTCAACTATTTCGGATAGTCTTTCAAGCGCGTGCTTACGACCCCCGGACAACTCCTCCTGTCGCCAAAACTCTTTCACGAGCGCCATCGACCAACCAGAACTCGGCGATAGAACATCCAATGCGGGATGAGCCCACAGAGCAGTCCCGTTCACAGCACTGTAGGCTCCCTGGTGCAACTCCAAGGCCCTGACCAACTTACGGAGCGCTAATTTCAGATCCCACCGAACAGCATCCGTGCGCACACCGGCAGTTGATGCGACCTGGTCGACCGACACCCCCTCGATAACCACTGACTGAAAATAGCTGTACTCTGATGGCAACAAAAAGCGGACAGCCAACCTAGCAACAATATTTGGTCCGTCACTCTCAGATTCCCTGTTGAGGGCAGCCTTAACTACCTCGTATTCGGTACGTGAAACAAATTCCTCACCATATTCCGCCAATATCGAATTTGCAATCTCGGCCAAACCACGGCGCCTATATACCTCCACAGTGGCCACACTGAATCCCATACGAGTCGCGGCAGCATGCAATCCCTCATCCGGATCAGCAATCCATGCTTCGACCACTCTGCGCATAGCCGGAGTCAAGCGCTCGACAAGGCCGGCGATTCGGCCTATCCCCTTGTTGTCATCGCCTGCCAGCCCTTCCTGTCGCCGAAACTCGGTCACAATCGCTACCGACCTGCCGTGGCTCGACGAAAGAAGGTCCAATACACGATGGCCCCAGAGGGCAGGATGATCGGAGTCATTATCGATATCCGATCCTGATTCATCATCCGGCTTCTCGCCCGCCGAGGTTGAAATAGCCGCCAAAATTCGCGCCAGATTTCGGGAAGTGCGGGAATGAAGCTCATTCATCGAATCTGTACTGCGATTGGTACGGACGCCGAAATCCTCGCGCGAAATGCCATTCAGGAAATGATCTTTGGCATAGCTTTGTTGCGATTTCTGAGTCAACTCGCTGATGGCTTGTTCCACGGCAGCCCGGCGCAGTCGAACCGCATCACGGACCTCAAGCTCGGCGGACCCTCTACCTATTTCCGACGTCGTCGGATGCTTACCTTCCAGTACAGCCCTCAGCCGACGAATCGTTCGAACACGGGTCTGATTAACCGCTTCCCTGTGCTGAACGGTCATTTTTTCGATGAGATCCAGTGGCAGGTCCTGCAGAAAGAATTGTTCAGCGAATACCCTTTGCTGACGCGGCAACCCACGAATCGCGGCATTTACCCGCTGTGGGTCCCTTGCTAGCGCTGCTCGTACATAGGCCTCACTCGGCGGTGTCCGCCGACGGCGGCCAGAGCCCGGAGCAAGTCGATCCGATAATGGAGTCTGCGTCAGGTCGGTGCCCTCGTCTAAAGGAGCGGCGACTACCCCGCCTGTCGGGCCATCGTCCTGAGGTGTCGGGTCGTCAGGGGTTGCAACCCCTCCCCCTTCGTCGGGTTCATCGTGGGGGCCGTCTTCGCTCTGCGCTGATGGGCTACCCGGCTCCGGACTGGTAGGCGTTCCCGGCTCGTCGGCGCGACGGCCGATGAGGGTGGTCGGATAGTCCTGTCCTGCAGTACTGGATATCCGTGACAGGCCCGAAAGGGCAGCGTGCAAAAGACCTTTGGGTTGATCGTCCCGACAATCGATTCCAAATATGCCGCTGACGTCGGTGGGCTGAGACCAGTCCTCGTAGTCCTGTGGCGCGAGCAGCATCGACACATCGCTTGTTTCGTAGACCCGGAAGCGGTCGTGAGTGTCGTCGCCGTCGTTGCGGAAGCCGATGACGTGTGCTCCGGTCTCATGCTGGTAGGCAACGATCAGGAAGTCTCCAGGATGTCCCTGTAGGGAACGCATTGCCTCATCGAACGAAACGTATCCGCCAGGGTGCCAGTGTCCGCGCACGGCCTTGGCCAGTCGCCGCGGGCTGATCTCGGCGGCCAGGCCGGTATTCAACAGTCCGATGTCGTGACGACCGGTGAACAAGTGCACCAGCAGGACAACATTTCCACCGCAGTACTGAGGACCGTTGCGGAGATACGACAGCGCGGGATCTTGTTCACGCAGATCCGGCCGACTGTAGCGGGAAGGGCCATCGTCATCGCGAGTCGAGATCGGGAGCAGATCGGCCACGGATACCTGATCGTTGTGGTCGACGACGACCTGCTTGAACTGGAGATCAGCACCCTGCTCGAACATCTCCCGCAGGACTGAACTCTCGGACAGAGCCAGATCGAGAACCCGATGGTGCGGCGCTTGACCATTCACCGAACGTCCGCAATGCACGACGATGATGACGGGGCGCTCCGGATGCGCGATCATGCCTACGCGATAGCGGTGTTCTTGCCCGTCTCTGTGTTCGCTGACGGAGACCACTTGGGCCCCTTGCGATTCCAAATAGTCCCGCTCGGCATGATCTGCCAACTCCTCGGCGACAGTTTGGGTTTGGCGCCGCAGATAGTTGCGCGCGTCGCGAGCGACCTCCGCCTCGACGGTGTCGGGACCCGTTGTCTGAGCGGCCGCGAGATGCGCCTCAGCGATGGCAATCTGGTCCTTCAGCAGCGTGCGATGCTCGATCAAGCTTCGGATCCGACGCTGGGCTTCAGGTGAGAGCGGCTGTTCGCGGAAGCTACCCGCGAGCCGGAACGCGGTGTTTGCGACGAGCTGGCTCTGCGAGAAGACAAGGTCGCCTTCGGGTGTTCGGCGCCACCTCTCGTGCGCCTGCCTGAATCGCTCCGCGGCGGTGTCTTCGTGCTCTTGCGAAAGCCACTCGGGATCCTGGGTCGATCGTGAGGCGATGTAATCGAGTGCTCGTCGGCTTTCACGCAGTTCCCGAGCGAGTTCTCGTGCCTGGCGCGTCGGACGACGACGACGCGGCTGAGGCCGACCCGACGCGCGGGCATCCGCTTCGGTAAAGGCTCGGAAGCCGCCCTGCACACGCGCCTCGAGCTCAGTGGCTCCGGGATGCGCATTCCGGTACTCGGTTTGGCGGTCGGGGACCGTCCGACGCCGCACCGCAGCCTGTTCGGTCGGCAGCGGCGGCAAGAACTGTCCAATCGAGAGCTCGTCGGGCGCAAGTGGTTCGGGCGCATATCGGATGCCGGTTCGCCAGCCCGACAGCTGCGGGCGGACCTTGTCCCAGTCCAGGCCGAGTTCTCTCGTGACTTCTGAATCCGCGACCTGCCAATCGTCTTCGGGGTGTACCGCGAGATGTGCACGGACAGAAGCCATCCGGGCGATGAAAGTGATGTCCTCTGGCCGAGGGACTCCTTCGGCGAACCGCTGCCATGCCTCCATCACGTCGGGCATGGCTGCGAAACGTGCCAGCACGCTGCGGCCCTGACGGTGATCCCGCACCCTGTGCTCGTCGCGCAATATGAAGTTCTTGAGATCCGTGATGCGCCCGATCAGTGCTTCACGCGATGGCATCGGCAGCGCCGATCCCGCTGTCCATTCGCTACCCGCGTCCTGGCGAGCGAGCATGCTGCCGAAGGCACTGCGCTTGAGTTCCCAACCGTCGGGGATTCTGAACCACCAGGACGCGTCGGGTAGCCAGTCTCGGGTTGTCTCCGTGACCCGAGACCAGGACGAGAACGATCCTCGCGGCCCCTCGGGCACTCGCGCCCATTCGGTGCCGTCGGCCAGCCGCATCCAGCGAGACCCATCCGCCGGCAGGAACATCGAGTACCAGCCGGTCTTCGATAGGAGGTGGTCCGCTATCGCTTCGACGTCATTGCCGTCTTTCAGGAACGATTTGCGCTGCCATTCGGCCCACGTCTGTACCTGGCGCCAGCGCGCTCGGTTGGCGGCCGTCCTGTCCGCCTGGCCTTCGCTCAATTCCTGGCGTGGGCCGTGGTGGAGGTCGTTCAAATCCAGCGGCGCGTGCATCGGCTCCGGATTGCGCTGTGGCCCACCGAACCACGGGTACCGGCGAATGCTGCGAGCGATCGGAATCTGACTGCCGAACAAGGTGGCGTTGTCGAGCCCGACCCCCGACAGCGGGCTGGTCAGCTTCAGGACCCAATGACCAACCCTCGGCACCTGGTTCAGCAGTGTGCGAGTCCACACGTGTTTGGTGGCGCGGGACCCTATCGATATCCATCGGGAAACGTAGAACACGTCAGGCCCGATCGCCTGTTCCTCGACACTGTGCTCGAGTTCCGGCGGTACAGCGAATCGCGGACTGACCATATAGGGGTTCGGGGGGAATGACGCGTCGAATCGGTGGCCTGGTTCGGGATGTTCGAAAATCCAAGCAGCTTGGTCGAACACAGGCTGTACCGAATAGGAGGTGTACCCCGAGGGGATCGCTTCTCCTGAGGGCGTTGCCTCCCAGGAATACTTCAACGGCGCGACCCGTCGATCGAAGGCTGCCCACCAGGCGCTGCTGGTCTCCGGGAATCGTGCAGGCCGTCTGTGTTCACTGATGGTCGGCTTCGCGACTTCCTCGAGGTTGTGCCACTCGCCCACAGCGTCGCGCCACGATGTGAGGAGCATCGGCGCGCGACGACCGTCAGCGCCGATTCCGGTGCCGATCCTCCGCATCAACGGGGATGCCAATGCGTCGACGCGGGTACCGCCGTCGGCGCCGATAGTCACCCGCTGGTACTCAACCCTGGCTTCGGGTCGGCTCATTGCCGCGGCCACGGCGCTGTCGTTCTCCAACGCCTCAGCCAACGCCCGATCCAAGTCGACTTCGTCCTCGCCGCGTGCACCGACCACGAGGATCAGTGGGCGCTCGCCCATCCGGACGCCAACCTGCCGGGTCACCGGTCGAGTCGACTCCGATACCAGCACGCCCAGACCGGCCCGACGATCGTCGTACAGCTCAGCAGCGGCCTCGGCCTGCTCGACTTGCGACGCCGCATCCCTGATCACCGCCAGGCGATGCAAGCTCGCGATCGTGGTGTCCACCGATCCCAGCTGACCCGCCTGCAGATCGCTCGGATCGACACCGAGCAGACGTGCCAATTCCTCGCGTCGGAACTGCAACTCACGCAGTTCCGACCTCATCTCGGCTCGAAGTTGTGGGTCAGGGGCAGCGAGTTCATCGGAGGCAGTGGAGGTTTCACCGCCGTCTAGGCCATGCCACTTCCCATTGCTGAACCATCGCGTGTGCTCGAGCACTTTTCTGCGATGAGTAAGTCCGAACACGCGGGTCTCGATCGCAGGTGTGCGGAACCGCCGAAGCGTCGGCGAGGCGATGTCCTCGGCTCGCACCGGGCTGGCGGCATCGAGAACGAGCTGCTTGTACTCGATACGCGCCCCGGGCTGTCGTAACGCATTCGCAACCTCGGGGTGCACGGGCTGCCCGCTGTCCGGGTCGACGGCGAGCGCATCGAGCAATGCCGCATCGTGTTTTCGCGACGAGCCGGTCGAGTCGGGACGCGGTCCCACGACGACTATCCGCGAGCCCGACGCGATTCCGACACGATCAGTGACCGGACGCGCGCCGGTGGACTCGATCGCCAGTTGCCATGCGGCTGCGTCTCCGGCCGCCAGCTCGTCGAGATGCTCGATCTCCTGGGTGAGTTGATCGATCTGCTTGTCGAGCGAGCCCAGCAGCTGTGGTACCTGGTGTGGCATCACGTCGAGGTAACCGCCGGTGGTGTCGGGTGTGTCCACGCCGCAGCGACCGGCCAGGTCGAACCACCGCGCGCGCCACTGTTCTCGCACAACCATGGCCGAGGCTCTCGCGGCCGCCAACTCGCCGGTGTCATGCTCGCCCGCCCGAATGAGGTCGGCGAGCCTGCCCAAATGCTCGTCGAGAGCGTCGATGCTGTCGGCGATATCGAACAAAGCCCTGACATCGGGCACAGCAGCTATGAGGTCGTTTGCCACGGCATTCTGAATAGCCCGCCAGGTGTCTCCACGCTGGACCGCGCTTGCGCGCGCCGCGGCTAGCCCATCTTGCTCCGCCCGCAACCATGCGTTGCGCAGCACCTCGTCGGGGTCGATCCCTGGACCCTCGAGCTCCGCGATCTTCCATTCGACGCCGGCCAGGTGCGCATGCAGTTCGTCGCGCTCTTCGAGTGCGGCTTCCAGATCAGCGGTGAGCGAGGACACCCAGCTATCACCGGCCGAGTCGGGATCTTCGTCGAATTCGGCAGCATCGCCGCCGGCGCCCGATAGCAACCGGGATGCACCGCCGGATCGCTGCCGCAACCGATCCAAGGTGTCGCGCCGATTATCCGGACGCAACTCGATGGAAGGCTCCGCAATCGCCAAATCGTCTGCCAGTGTGGCACATTTCAGATCGGCTTCGGCCAGCAACGCGGCGGTGATCTGGCGGTCCTCAATGAGTTCGTCGAGCGTCACCGCAAGGTCCTCGCCGTGGCTGGCCACGGTAACCGCCGAAATGACCCCGTGCTCGGTGAGGAGTTCGGTGAAGCCACTCATTGCGGCGTGCAGAGGAGTGCCGATCACCTCGGCGGCCTGCGCGAGGGTGGGTTCACTTGTCGGTTCGACAGTCGCGCTGAGTTCTTCGGAGGGGGTCGCCATCCGCAGAGACCTACGGCGTATCTGCCCTTTTTCGACGGAAACGGCGACAAATTCGATCTCGGCGATGCGTTGCTGCGCCAGGGTCTGCAGCAACGTGGGCTCGAGGTCGATCACCTCGTCGGGATTGGCGAAGGGCGAATAAATCACCAGTCGACGATGCCCATCGTCGATCAACTGTGCCCAGTCACCGAGGCGCTCTCCAGATCCATCTGCTTGCAAGCCTCGGGCCGCAACCGCCGCCGCGTGCACTCGCGCGCGATCGATCGCGTCGGACAGTGCACGATCGTGCGCGAGTTCGCCGCGCATCACTTCGTCAAGATCACGACCTCCCCATTCGGTGTCGACCAGATCACCACGATTCCTGCGCACCTCATCGAGATGATCTGTTCGTGATCGGATTGCATATTCGAGGCGCTTGGACCACACTGCGACCTCGGTCTGCAAAGACATCGGAATATGCTGTTCGACCTGTTCATCGCCGACCGGTTCCCACTCCGACGATGGCTTGCGGTGCTTGGCACCCGTGTGGGTACTGCCAGCGAGCAGCTGATCGAAACGCGCTTGCAGCAACACCCCGGACGACAGCCCCGGCTCCGGCGCCGAACCACCGATCCTGATGTCACGCACGTGCACGACACCAGAAGCATCAGCGTTCGTTTCGTAGCGCTCGACCAGAACACCCGCGCGCTCGAGGTCACTCTGTACGCGTTCATTCAGTAACGGGTCTGGGCTGTCCAGATCCGAAGGTGCGGCAATGACGACGCGACCGTCTACGACTCTTGCCCAATCACCCAACTCGATACCGCCGGCAGCCTCGAGGGCGCCTTCGGCCGCGGCGATGCTGGTGATTTCCAGCAGGCTTTCGATGGTGGGGCTGTTCTGCGCTGCCGCCACCCGGATTTGGGCAGCCCACCCGTAGGCGGCGGCACGCTCTGCACCGTCCTGCATTACCTGCAGGCGAGTGGGTTCCAGCACTGCCGTGGCACCGATGGCAACGCTGCGCAATTGCGCGGGCACCTCGCCCGGTTTGTCGCGGCCAATCTTCATCTCGGGCGGTGGGGGTACACGCTTGCTGAGGTCTTCGAGTCCCAGCTCCCTGCCGAGATCGGGGATCAGCGTGCCGTTCTTGGTACCGGTGTCGCGTTCGTAGACGTAGGCCCAGATCTCGGTCGGTTCGTCTCGGCCGGATGTCAGCTGCGCCAATGTCTGCCATGGCTCGCTTCCGACGCGAAACAGCACCTGGTGAGTCTCTCGGTCGAATCCCACGACCGCTTCTCTGCCGTCGACTTCGAAGAGTGGCTCACCGACCTCCAGCCCGCCCAGATAGGTCATGGTGAACAGGTGGCCGTCGGGATAGTTCTCGAACTGTGGGTGCCGCGCCAAGACCACGGCGGTGATCGTCACGGGTCGTTTCTCCGCGTGCGCCTTCTCGACCAGCGCAAGGATTGCGTCGGTCAAGCGCGCCGCACCGAACGATCCTTCACGGTCATCGAACAGTGCCGGATCGACATCCCAATAGCGTGACCGCAGATATTCCCACGTGAGCTCCTGCAATCCCACCAACGGAACTTCGAGGGGTCGTAGCACAGGCCCTTGGCGTCGCTGCAGATCGTCGAACGCCCTGTCTACACATTGATGTTCGGGCTTGTGAGTATCGGGCGCGACGAAGGCAGCACCACCTTCGGCCACCGCATGTCTGCCTGTACCGCTCAGGCGCTCAGCGATACTGCCGCGGGCATCCAACTTGCGGTGCTGTGGCACCGACTCAACCGCCGGGCCACCGCCCAATCGGTCGCGGAGATCGACCCGATCCACCGGGTTCGACGGCGCCGAAGGCGCCGACGGCGATGGATTCAGAATCTCCTGAATAGAGGCTGGTTTCGCCGGGCTATCCGGCAGATTAAGGTCAAGCTCTCCAACGAAACTGGGAGCCACATCCCAGTGCGAGGGGCCACGACGCGTCCATACTTCATCAACGAACCTCGCAGCGTGTCGATGATGAACGGTTCGCATCAATTCAAGCAGGTGCTTATCGGTCCGCAGTGCCAGTCCGGGCACCTCGTCATCACTGAGGTCGGCCTGCGCATCAAGGCCGCGGCTCGGATCGTCATGCAACAACTGACGCAAATAGCGCTTGATCGCATAGCGTTGCTCGTCGGGTTCGAGGCCTTTCATCGCATCGAGTACCCACTGCGGATCCGTCTTCAACGCCAGCTCGATCAAGGCTTGCGCTGTGTCCGGCTCGCCATCGCCTTTGCTGCGGCGTCCGCCGACCAGACCTTCCGGAGCATTGTCACCAGGTATCGACTCCTGTCCCGGCGCGATGGGCATCACCGGTCGCCCATTCGCATAGGCAATCCCAGCGATATAGGGGACATCAATCAGCCATTCGCCTCGGACATACGGTCGGGCGGGGTCGTCGGTAGCGCGGCGGATCCATCCCGCCCAAGCGTGTCGCACCTCCGTCCAATCGCGAACGACGATGTGCGAGAAGTCTTCTCGCTCGACGACACCGGTGGTCGTCTGCTCTCCTTCAGTCGTCAGGGGCGGATATTCCATCACCCAAAGGTGGTTTTGGGGGCTCCCAGGCTGATGGGTGCCGTAATGGTCCACGAGCAACAGGATTGATCCAGGCCCGAGTTCGGTGAGGAAGGCGGCGGCCTTGTCACGAGCGGTCAACCCGAGGTCCCAATCCGTGCGGAATACCCGAGGCAGCCAATGTCCACCCGAGATCTCGCGCACGACGGGGCTGTCGATACCCAGAAAGTGCGCGGCATCTTCAGGGATGTCACCGATCACGCCAGGTTCCAGCACCTGGGCGAGATAGGCGAACCCTTCGCGATAGCAGTAGTAGGGTGCGCCGTTGAGCATGTGCGCCGTCTGGGCATCGTGCGTGACGACCGACATGCTCGGGGTCCTGAATTCGGCGGTCCCGTCCAATGCCTTCGGCACTGCCTGATCGGTGCCGTACTCGATCACGATCACCTGCGGCATCGACTGCCGGCCGACCACTCCCCCAGCCGACAACAGCTTGACCAATCGTTCCTCGTCGTACCCGCGCCATATGAGAGTGGCGGTGTAACCGCCAGCCCCGTCCGCTTCCCAATCGGTATGGCGCTCAATGCCAGAGGTGACGACCGTCGCCATGCCGCTGATTGGGCAATCAACCGGAACTTTGTGCACCAGCAGGGTATCGGCGAGATTGATATCGCCCAGCGATATCGCCACGTTCCATTGCAGCGAATCCTGGTCGGAGAGCACCAATAGGTGCACCGGCAGCTGCACAGCCAGCGCTCCGGCCTGTTCTTCCATCTGATCGCGGAGCCACTTCACACCGGTCAAGTACCTCAGCCACGGCGTTTCTCCGTCGTCGGGTGTCGTCTCCGCCTGTTCACGGTGTGCGGTGATAGCGCTGATATTCCTGACGAGACGGATATTGTTCGCGAGGTTGCGCCAGCGCGCCGGAACTTCCTCGGCAGCAACCACTTCATCCGGATGCTCCTGGACGACCGATAAACGGAAATCCCGTAGAAGATCGCCAAATCCGTGGCGCCACATGTGGGTGAGGGCCTCGGACCCGGCGGGCAACTCGGGAAAGTCGTTGTCATGTTCCGCCGAGTCGTCGTCGGCCATCGACGGGTTGGCGGGTACCTCCTGTTCTGACACAAGAACAATCCGGCTCTCTGCGTCGGGCAGTCGATAGTCGGAGACGATATTCGAGGCCATCTCGGCCGCGTCACCACGGTCGATCAGGACGACGTGTGACAACGGTGGCCCCACTCCTTCGTCCGCGCGATAGTCACGAACCTCGAGCAAACTCACGATGTCCGACACCAGCACAGTGGCGTCCACCGGGCCGACCACTACGAGCGAGGCGACGCTGTGGCCGGGTACCCGTGCGACGTCGTTGACTCCACGAGCCAATTCTTCCTTCAGCGACGCCCAGTCGGAATCGCGTCCGGGCAAGCGAAGGAATACTTCGCTGGCGACATCAATATCTCCAATCGCGACGGCGACGTCACCCTGCCCGTTCAGCGTTTGCCTCGAGACCGGCCGTAGATGGATCGGCGGCGGACTCGGCAGCTTCGCCGCCAGCGTCTGGGCATGCTCGAGCGCCTCGTGCACCGTGATTAGCTTGTCGCACAGCTCCTGAGTAAGCGATGGGGCGGGAGTCGTGTTGTGGTCGAGCAGGACGTTCTGGTCCATCCACGCGACAATGTCATCGCGCTGGAACTGCACCATCAATTTCCTGACCCGCTCGGACAGCTGCGCCCTGGCTATCGCGTCCAGTGCTGCGGCGGGGAAGCCAGCCACGCGAGGACGATTGGCGCGATCGAAGACAACCGTGGAGAGGTGGTGCGCGACGTAGGCGTCGCGTCGTGGAGTGTCCAACGAATCCCAGACTTCCGCGACCGCCGTGGCCGCTTCGGCATCGTTCGACGCATCATTCAGGGCCCGGCTGATCAACTGACGTACATCCTGCGCCAGCACTGCCTGGTGGTCCTGGGAATTGCTGGTGTGTGGCTGTTGATCCGACCAAGCCTGCTGAATGTCGTGCAAATTCTGAAGTTCGGCGTTGACGGCGCGGACAAGTTTCCAGGCGGCCTCGTAATATTTAGCTGCAATGGCCATTGCCGCAATCGTGCCTGCGGATTCTGTAGGTAGCTGCGTCGAATCCAGCTGGTGTAGGTGGCGCAGCCATTCCACCGTGCGTCGCTGCAGTCCGCGGGCCGACTTCAGCTCGTGCAACCCATTGGGTCGATGCTCGGGGCGCTCCAGCTGTTGGTCGAACATATCGGCCAACGCCCCGCCCAGATAATGGACCGCTGCATGAGCGAGATCCCATTCCGAGGTCAGGAACGGGATGCGCTCCAGCACATCGGGTCGTCCAGCGCTGCGCGCCGCATCGGCGATGAGCGACAAAGCAGCCGGCACATCCATTTGTTCGGAGTCGAGCGTGATACCGAGTTCGGTGGCCAACCTAGCGGCCTCGTCACCGACGTTATGGCGGAAGGCCCGGACGTTTTCAAATTCTTCGTATACCAGATCGGTGAGCTTTTCCAGCTCCTTTATGAACGGCGGCTCGTTGACTTTCTGCGTCCCGGCAGCGGCAAGACTGTCGATGTTGGATGCTTCGGCACGCACCGACTTCGTGCCGACGTTCTCTGCCGATACGATCTGCACTCGCCCTTGGTGCCGTCCGAGCCGTTCATGGGTTAGCGCTTCGGTAATCGCGTTCTGGGCAGCGGGATCGTGGCCGATCAGGTGAATCTGCGTCAGAGCGTGTGCGTCGGGCTGTCGTAACGCGCGATCGTCCCGTACTTCGATCAGACTTGCCACATGCTCGGCCAGTCGACGGCCCGCGATGGTGGCATCCGCAGCGTGCCCGACTATGACCACCATCGACGCCATCGTCTGCGGCGGTTGAGCCGCGACGTGCTCGGCCGCAAGCGTCAACACTGGTTCCAACGCACCGAGACCTGCCGCACCGTGCAACACCTGCACCATCACATGACCGGCACCGCCGAGCGTCCCGACCCCTAGGACCATGTCTTCGAGGCCGTCCAATGCTTCCGGAGGCATCGAGAGCTTGTGTACCGGTACGCCAGGCTGGTCAGCCAACAGTTGTTGTGTCCACTCCACCGCGGTCCGGATTGTCTCGATAGCACGCACCTTCGGGGGCACCCAATCTCGGCGATCGTCCACTACTTGTAGAAGTGGATTTCGTTGGATCACCGTGATCAATCGCTCGCGCTCGGCTAGCGCCATCCACCGCGCATGTTCCTGAGAGTGCACGGCGTGGGCGGCTTCATCCCGCTCTGATTCACCGAACGCAGGCGCACGACCGTGGAGATCGAGGCGCATCTCCAGTGCCCGGGGGTAGACGGTCTGGTAGGCCTGGCGGTCTTCGATATCCAGCAAGTCCCACGCACGAGCGACTTCGACGGCCACATCCTCCGGCGGCGTGTCGCGCAGCATGGTGTTGAGCACTTCTGCCACACGCTGGGCGCGGTCGTATGCCTGCTGGTCAGCAACATCGATGTTCGCTGCGGCGTGCAGTGTCGTTTGCAATCGACTTGCGAGGGCGTCGAGCCGACCGGCGAGCCCGGCCGCATAGCCGAACATCGCTGCCACAGCATCGAACTTCTGGGCAGCCCGTGCCGCCTCCGGTGCAAGGTCGAATCCACGCAGCGTCTGCAGCGTCGTATCGATTTCTTCAGCCGCCAGCGCATCAGGATGTTCGGCCAGATATGCATGCAGTGGGGCGATCTGCTCGCTGATCAGACCGAGTTGACGAAACAGGCGGTTTCGCCAACCTGTAGCACTGGCGCACGCTCGCACGACGGTCTCCTGCTGGATCCCAGCGCCACGCCAGCCCGAATACAGTGCGTTATCCAGCGAAGTGTTGAGGAAGGCACCGAAATGACGTACTTGAGCCTGGGCGAGTTCTAGGTCGGCTTCAGCGCGAGTGATCGCCGGCCCCAACCAATCCCAACCCTCCGCAGCGGCGGCCGCATCCCGCAATACTGCCAACGTCTCCTCGACCGATGGCTCCTCGGCCAACTGAATGCCGAGTTTGCCCGCCATCCATCGAATCTCCCCGCCGGCGTACTCCCGCAAATCGACGGCATAATCGAACGCTGCGCGCATCTGAGCCGCGGCTGCATCACTCAGGTCAGTGATGGACTCCGCAGGGCGGGGCACGGGCGAATTCGGCTGTCCCGCAGGACCTCTGGGTGAGTCGATGTCACCGGCGACAGGGAACATCGGCAGTAGTGCGCGACCTCCGAATTCCTGTACCCGGCCCCGGTCGCGGATGATGGCGGTCTTCACCACGCCGATTGGCATGAGGTCGGCGTTGAAGGTGAACGCGTTGCCGTTGTCGACCAGCGGGTCGCGCACCATCAGGTCGTGGGTCTGCGGATCGTGGTAGAGGTAGATCAGATGGCTGCTGCCTCGCCGCAGCGCCGACAAATTCAGCGGCTGCTGCGTATTCGGCTTCCAGTACGCCACGATGGCGTCCGCGTCCGGACCCAATCGGCGAAGGTCGGATGTCACCTCGATCCACGCACCGAACCAATGGAACTTGGCCCCGGCAGCGTCCTGCACACGGAACGGGAAAACCCCCAGTTCGCTTACCGCGTTGGCGTGGTTCGGGTCAGCACCCACATCCAGCTTCGAGAGATCGATTTCACCCGCATGCCGGTCTGCCGCGGCAGCGAGCACGAATCGCACGCACCCGCGGGTATCGGCCGCAAGGCTGTTGTCTCGCAATCGATCTACGTATTGGGCCAGCCGCTCGTCCGCCATCACATACGGGACGGCATGAGCCCCATTCCCTTCCCCGATAAAGCAAACCTCCCGCACAACCTGCGCATCAGAACGCGAGGAACGATCGTCGAGGAGATCTCCGACGAGGTTGGCCACCCACTGCCCCACCATCCCCGCCGTCGACGCGCGGTCGACCAAGACGACTATGGATGCCGTCGACTCACTTGGAATAGACAGCACATCATCGGCGGCCGAGTTCAACGCACGCCCGAACGCACTGAGACCAGTGTCGCGATTCAGCACGCGCACGAAGATCAGACTGGCCTGATCGACCTCCCCCACTCCCACCGCCAGGTTATCCCGACCAGCCAATGCCTCCCGCGTCATCGACAAGCGGTGCAGACGCACCGAACCCGGCAACCTCGAGAGTCGGTCCTCGGTCTGCTGGATCGCAGCTTCAACGATGCTCTTGACCCATACCCCTGACGACAACGCTGCCGTCGCGCGAACATCAATGTGGCGGACCGCATTACGCTCGGTCGGCGCTGTCACCGCGGCGGGTTCTTCGGGGACGAATGCCGCCGCCATCGTCGACTCGACACCTTGAATGTTCCTGTCGGCGACAGGACCGGGGCGTAACCGTGTCACCGCCGTCTTCGCGTCCTCAGACAACGAAGCCCACCACTCGGCCAGCAGCACTGCACGTGCATGCGCCTGTTCACCTGACTCATTCTGGTCATTCCCGCGCAGGAGCAGTTCACCAACTGCGATGTAGTCGGCGTTAACGTCACCTGAACGGAGTCGCTCCAACTCATTCCGCGCATGGTCGAGCGTGGCGTAATTGTCAGGATTCTCCTCCACAGGCGCAAAGCCGGCGTCAAGCTGCTTCCGCCACAACTGTTCGAGAGCAATTGCGAGGATGGTCGATTGCTCCGGCGTCATTGGCTCTTCGAGACGCGCGACCGTAGAGTTATGCGACACCAGCTTTGAACCGGTCTCGCGCGGAACCCCTTGCCAGACTGCTACTTTCAGGCGGCGGTCGAAGATTTCGAGAACGAGACGATCACCTGCGCCCTTACGGGCGGCCCGAGCATCACGTGCGGCCTGGGTGAGGAGTACGCCGATCTCCGCCCGCACCGGACGTTCGTCGAATTGTTCGACCAGTTGGGCACAGCGTTCCGCGATCGCCTGTGCGTCCTCGGCCTCCCAGCTGGGATCGATCATGACGGTCAGGCGGGCGTGGCTATCGATCCCGGAGTCTGCGGTGATGTACTGCAGCGCGCTGTGAACCATAGTCGTGCTGACACCGTCGAACAGTCCACGCGGCGGTTCGGTATCAAACTGCCTACGCATCCGTTCGGCATGTTCGCGGATCTTCTGCTGAAGCGCGACAAGGGATCCGATCTCCCCCGAGCGCAGCTGAGCAATGAATTCGCGGCCCTTGTTCGCGTTCTCCTTGCGTAGATCCGCATTACCTCGGGTGTAGGTGGGCGGGTACTGGAAGCCGGTCTCTGGATCGAGGAAGTTCGGGTTGTCTTCGAGGTAGACCAGGCACGCTTCCCAAACAGTCATCGGCGCCGGCTGTCCATCATCCATGAGAGGTCGCAGGTCTCGGTTCGCATCGACGAACTCGAGAACCTCCTCTGTGGAGTTCAATCGCTGGCCCATCTGCCGGGCAGCACGACCGGGGATACGCAGCATCGGCGGGACATCACGGAAACCCCACTCGCACATAAGGTTCAGGCTGCCCTCGAGGCCGTCCGGGTCCGAGGGGCCTTGCAGATCAACCCCCACGACCGCCTGCGCGGCAGGATCCTTGTCCAATCTGCCCTTTTGAGTGCCCAGGTCCTCGTCGAATGTGGTCGCCTCGACCGCGTTGGCGGTCCGTTGTGCCTGGACCGGGGGGAAGCCCAGTCGAAGGGTGAGCGCCTCGGCATGGCGCGCCGAGACCCACTCGTCGAATCCGGTCGGGTTTTGGCGTTCACGGCCGTTGCACCAGTGGCTGTCCGCAGCAGCTTCGGCGACAAGCGCTACCAGATGAGTCCATTTATCGGCACCGATAGTCTCGAGGTGTCGCTGCGAGACATCCATGTCGGCAACCAGACCGAAACCGTTGTGGAAGGTCATCGGTACACCGAACTCGGGCAACTCGGCATCGCCGAAACCGTGGTTGGCTCGCCCGACCCGCGGATCGCCTTCGGTGGTGTAGGCGATGAACATGAACTCGGCCGCGGCACGCGCTGCGATCTGTGCATCAGAGTCGTCTTGCAGCCAAGACGGAAGCAGCGGTAGCGCGCTATCCGCCAGGTCCTTGATGACCTCGAGTGGCAATGGCGCCCGCTCGGCATCGAGGAGGAACGCGCGAATCATCGTGACATTCCAGCGATCCCACTCCTGCCAGGACTGTTGGCTCGCCGCGTAGAGACGGGACAGGCTCGCAATCTTCGGCCCATCGGGGGACTGCCAGAAATCAGTGGCGATCGCAGCGTGCGACAGCAGCTGCCCGGGCCGGAAACCTGCCGTCAACTCGCCGTTTCCGAGCAGAACCGCTCCGTTCGGAAGGCGCTTCTCAGTCCAGCCGGGCTGCTGGCGCAGGTACCGCAGCGGACCTTCTGCGATCGACCAGTCGATGTCGCCCGAAGGCCACAGCAAGCCATCCCCCACGACTGCGCGCATCGCATGCGTACCGATCAGGTACGACTCCTGGGCAACTCGCTCGCCGAGGCTCTGCGCCGAGAGTGCATAGATCTGTGACAAGTCCGGCGTTTCGGCCCCACGGGATCGAATATGGATGCTCAGGTCCTGCGGACTGTTGGAGCGCTCCGGGCCGACAGCACGCGTCTGTCCGATCGAAGTCGCGTCGGCGAGGTCGCGAACCACGGTGGCGCCACAGCTAGATGCCCACGGAGCGAGGATGGTTCGCTCGAACTCGGTGAACGCTGCCTGCGCCCAAGGCTCCTGCGATTCCAGTATCGGCCTGATGGTTTCGGCATTTCCGATACGGTCCAGGTGCAAGGCTGCTCGGACGGGGTCGTCGTCATACACGGAATGGATCGTCAGAGCGACCGTCAACCGGTCGCGACTGGACTCGGCGACGGTGCTGGTAACCCAGTAACCAGCGCCGTACCCGTCGATCGCCTTGCCGAGATCCTGGCCGGAGCTGTTGATGAATTCACCGATGGTCGGTGACGATCCGCCCGAAATCCATAGGGTGCCTTGGGGCTTCGCTTCGATCTGAGTTACCCCGGATAGGTCGGCTGCGCTCAGTTCGAGCAAAGCCGTAGCGGGATAACGCAGATCCGACATCCCGCCGACGAATGAACTACTGCCGAAGGTGAGCACATCGATCAGACGGCCATCCTCAACTACCCAGTATCCGAACCCAGCGGGACGCTCGTCCTCCGTCGACGAAGTCAGGTGGAACTGGATATGCGGCTCGTAACCGGCTCGAATATGACCTGGGGTCGCACCGATGCAAAAGGCCTGAACAAGTCCACGATGCGTGGAGTATCGCTCGTTGTCGGGACCATAGAGCAGGCCGTCTGGACCGACAGTGACAGGCGATATCTGGGCCGAAATCTTGGCCTTGGCTCTTCGAAAGATCGGAGCAGGAGTTGCTGCCCGATATTTCCTTTGCTCTGACGGCTTCAGATCCGAAGTGACGCTATCGCTTTCGTGGTGCCCGTCTCCTGGATCCGCGGTCACCTGCGGATCATCCGGTGAGGCGTGCTCAACCGTAGCTGGGGCGCCACGGCGGCCCTCACGATGTGCTGAGGTGACGCTGCCCTGGAGAGAAGCGGCTGCACGCTCGGCGTGCCGATACCGCTCGAACACCGCCAGCAGGCGTTCCGCAGCAACGTCACCCTCGGCCGCCGCAGCCTGCAGCATGGCGAGGTTACCCGCCCATTCACGCGTATCCCATGGGGCGGGATCGAGGTGACGCTGCACCGGTGATCCCGCCAACCAGGCGGCCTCTCGCGCAGCCCGTAGTTTTTCGCGCTGCCAGTCCACCGACTGTCGATCACGCTCGAGCGTCCACTCAGCCCGTCGCCTCAGAATGGAGTGGCGCCAGGCCTCCTCGGATTTGTCGGCCGGAAGGTGCCCAGCCTTGTCTTCGGTGTTTGGATCGGCCTCGGCCGCGCTACGCACACCTGCGGCCAGCGCCGAGTTCACCGGCGGAGTCACCTGACACAGAGACGGAAACCCTCGATCGACACCGACCTGCCAGTACTGGACTTCGACGCCCGATCGCACGTAGTCGTCATGCTGTTCCGTGGTCAGGAGCTGCTCAGGATGCTCGGATATCACCACAATGCGGCGCTTGTCGGCCGAACGCCATACACCGGCCGAGACCTGCTGCGCCGATCGGCCAGCATGGATCGACCGCGCATGCTCGGTCGTGGCGTCGATGAGTTCGCGGCGCACTTCCGGGGAGATCGCGTCGGGCTCGAATCGACCATCTCCGGCCAACTTCGGCCCTCCCGGCGTTCCCGGGATAAAGATCGTCGCGAAGTCATCGGCAGTCCACGATTCGGGCATGCTGTCCAACGAACTAGCCGCC
Source organism: Nocardia sp. CDC160 (assembly GCF_035818795.1). NCBI lineage: Bacteria > Bacillati > Actinomycetota > Actinomycetes > Mycobacteriales > Nocardiaceae > Nocardia > Nocardia sp. CDC160. The sequence continues at coordinate 154,877 of NZ_JAYKYT010000006.1, forward strand.
ACGCCGACAATCGTGCGAGCCTGCCGCGTCAGACGCACAATCAAGGGCTTCAGTTCGGGAGCCTGCTCTTGCAGGTGTGATGTTTCCCGCCGCTGAGCAAGGATGGATTCCAATTCTGCCCTGCGCTGCGCTGACAGTTGCCACCACCACGCTGAATCATCGGCACCGTGAACCGAAACGGATGTGCCGGTCACTCCGGAGGTGTCTACCTCGGACAGATCACACAGCAAAGGCCGGTTACGGGCGTTGATCGCTATCAGATGGCCATTCTCGTTCACTACGACGTAGCTGTGACCGCCGCCTTCCCACGTATCGTTCACCACTACCTTGGTGCGCGGGCCGAGCAACTCCAACAACGCCGCCAGATCAGCATGCCCGCGTGCCAGTTTGCGCATCCCCGCGCCCAAAGTGCTTGCAAACTCGGTCAGATAGGTACCCGTGGTCACAACGTTTTTGGTAATCAGCCGAATCGCTGGGTCACCGGTCAGCAACGCCATCATCATGACGGCGGTCGGACCGCAGTGGTCCTTGATCTCCAGCCACTGAATCGGGTCCCCCGCGAAGTCATGGTGGCGCAAAGCTGTCATCAGCTCGCCCTCGAGCCGAATCAAATCCGCACGCAGTTGCTCGACCGTCGGCGCGTCATGCAGATCGGGGTCCTGTTCAGATTCCCCGGCTCGGCGGTGCAGCGCGATTCGAATCTGCAACGCAGCGCCGAACAACGCCATCATCTCGTCCAGCGCAACAGCTACCTGCTGCTGAGTGCGCAGCATCTGCACGAGAGGCACCAGTGGATCATTCGAGGTCTCGACCACCTGCTCCTCGAGCCGACGCAAGGTGTCGGCGAGCTGCGCGCCAGTCACCTCCGCCGGGGGAATCCCGCACGACACAGCCATCCGCTGCACGAACTGATCACCATTACCCAACTGCACCGCAATGCGATAAAGCTGGGTGCGCTGCCAACGCAGCGAAGCATCCCCTGGTACGAGTGCAGTCCAGTCACCGCTGGACACCGCGGCATCTGACGCCACTGCAAGGTCCCCGAACGCGGCATAGTCGGGGCTATAGGCCGCAAGGCCATCACCCCAATGATCGCCAGTACGCGCCTGATCAGGCGACGGCGCCAGGTCGGACATTGCGTGAACAGCGACTTGGGAAACAGTCGGCTCGGCGTCGATCCCTCCGACCAGCCTGGGTACCCACCCGGTTCCACTGGACGAGTAGAGCGTGCTGCTCACCGCGCCGGGCAACCCCTTCCTCGCGCGCTGGATCGGCACGACGGTGTCCGAGGACGCGACGACGGAGGGCGCGGATCCACTCAGCACATCGGCAGGAACGCTCCGCAACGTGCGGCCCAAGCTGCTCGTTCCACCCGAAAGCGAAGCATCGCCTGGTACGAGAGAAGCCCGGTGATTCGTGGACACCGCGGTGTCTGACGCCGCTATAGGAGCCCCGGCGGCGTAGTCGGGACTGTAGGCCGCAAGGCCATCACCCCAGCGAATATCACCGCGATCATGAGTCCGCGTCTCGTGAGGCACCGAGGCAACGTCGGATGGTGCGGCAGCAGCGATTTGGGAACCAGTCGGCTCGGTGTGAATCCCTCCGACCAGCCTGGGTACCCACCCGGTTCCACTGGACGAGTAGAGCGTGCTACTAACCGCACCCGGCACGCCCTGGTTCGCATGCTGGATCGGCACGACGATGTTCGAGGACGCGACATGGGGCGTAGACCCGCTCAGCGCACCGGCAGGAACACTCCGTAGCGTACGGTCCAAGCTGCTCGTGCCACCCGACGAAGAGGTGTCATCTTGTTGGGGTTCACCCCTTCTGGGATCGTCGACGGGATCGACCGGCGGAAATTCGCGGCGGCTGTCGGCAGCCCGAGAATCGGGCTTCGAAGCTACGGGCTCAGCACTGCTTGGGGCTCCGCTAGTGCCCGTGTCGGCAGATCTGGGCGGCCGCTGGAGTGGCTGAACGGATGGTTCCTGATCGAATGCCGGTGGGGCGTGGGCGGAATAGGCTTGCGTCCGCCGAGCCCGCAGGATCCCTTTCTCGAATTCGCGTTGCAGGCGCGGCAATTCGTGGCGCGTCTCCTCAACTGTCGCCTCCAAGCGAGCACGGGATTCTTCGGTGGGTGCGGTACGATGCTCGCCCACCGCGTCCCACATGCGGGTCATGAAGGTTTCCACGTTGGGCCGACGCATGATCGGATCCTCGCGCGAGCCATAGAATTTCGCGCCTCCAGGGGTGCCGCCGTCCCGGCTCTCGCCTTGCCCTCCGCGCCCGGCCCGGGCTTCGAGCTGAATGTCATCGCGAATCGAGAAGGGCGACCGGCTGGCACCGCGGACCATCAGACCGCGGTCGTCGATGACGGCGGGTGCGAGCTTGATATCCATTCCACGACCGACCATCGCGTTGCCGACCAAAACCGACTTCTCTTGGCCGGCCCAAGCCAGCAACTCGGCGCGGCGATCAGCGACATACTGGGCGATATAAAGCGACTTCTCGTGACTCGGAACCGTATCGGGATCGATTCCGGCGGCAAGAGACTCGGCGTTGAACTTGTCCAGACCTTCGTCTTGCCAAGTCAACACCTGCATAACATCCAGTGTTTTGTGCTCGACTCCCAATTTGGTCAACGCGGCACTGATGCCTTTGACTTCACCGTTGTCGGGCGTCGCTATCAACTGCGCCCGATTCGTTTGCTGTTGCATCTCCGCAGTCTCTTCAGCGATTCTGCGCCACTTGGCTTCCCGAGTCAGAAAGTCCAGCTCATCGGGTTCACGGATGAGCTGGGAGTCGTATTTGGCCGGCAAGGGGGTCACGGGGCCGGTTTGCATCTCGGCGTCCATCTCGGCCTCGGCAATCTTGGCGGTTCCCGACATGCCCTTCCGAGCCTGGAACGACCGCAGCACCTGCTTGCCTGTCACGCCGACCGAATCATCCTGGTTGCCATGAATCGGCACATGATGCATTGCCTCGATGTACTGCGCATCATCCTTCCAGCGAGACATCGATGAGTCAGCCGCATCGAAGGACGGATCACCATCACGATTTACCAGGATCGGCTGCCGCAACCGCGGATGCATCTCGTAGTCGGTGCCCTCCATATGCAACCAGCGCGCTCGCGCCGCCGATGTCAATTCATGGGCAGCATCCTCGGGGAACGGCTCATAGTCATCGAGCCCAAGCATCCACTTGATCCGCTCTTGAGCCATTGGCGACATCTCGATCTTCGGCGGCTCCGGGTTGTGCCGATCAATACCGAAATCACTGGCCTGCAGCAAATTCAGGCTTGTCGCCTGGTCCAGCACACCAACCCATTTGCGGACCTCGGCCGCCCGCTCGGGCTCCGCCAAGTCGCCACCTGAGCGGCCACGCACAAAGTTGGACTGTTCGTCGAGCACAACTTTGTCCACCTCATTGAGGATGGCGTCGCCATCAGGCAGAGGGGTGAAGCGCACCTCGATCTCACGCCTTCTTGCAGCCTCCTGTAGCACCGCTTGCATGTCACGAACCGAGTCGATGCCCTTGAGCTCACGCTGCAAAGCCGCCAGTTCGTGTGGTTCGGCGCCGCTGGCTTTGAATTGGTCAAATACTTCGCCCAGCTCATGGACTGCACGAAAACCTGCCGCCTTGAGAGTGGACACGAGCACCGTGGGCTTGCCGTCCACACGCGACTCCGGCAATTTTTGATCCGGCAGCACCTGAACCACCGTGATGCTCTCACCGAAATACTTTCGCAAATCACGTACGGTCTCTTCGACCAGCAAGTCGTTACTAGTGTAGATCCACCCGGTTCCATCACGGATCGCGTCAATGACGCCAGCAGTGTGGCCGACCAGCTCCTTGCCGCCACCGGCACGCAAGTCGATCGCTCCCAACTTGAGCGCCAGCACCCCTGTGACCTGCTCGGGCCACATCATCTTGCCGTCGGCGTCCTTGATTGTTTGGATAATCGACGCGATGGTCACCGCGTCCAGTCCGTGCAGCGAGCGTTGGTCCATGCTGTCGATCAGTTCGAGCGCCGCGGAAAGACTATTTTCATCCACAGTCAGGCCACGACCGGCCATTATCTCTCGCACTGCTGCGGCGATATCGCCCACATCGCCGTCGTTCGTCTTGATTACCTCCACAACCGCCAGGACTGTCTTGGGGTCCAAAGCGTTCAGCGGGTGCTCTACATCAACATCGTCGCCCCACAGCGCGTCGTGCAGCGCCAGCACTGCCTTCGCACCTGACTGCGCCGCTGCCAATCGTTCGTCAGACACCGCGTTGAAAGCTGTCTCACGGTCGATTGCGCCTACCTCGCACGCGGCCAACTGCTCACGACCGGATTGCTGCACCGCGTCGATCAAATCGCTGGCGGCAGTCCACATCTCACGGACCTGTTTGATCCTCGAAGACCGTGAATGATCGAGAGCTTCAGCGAGCGCTTGCTTCGCTTGCGCTACCTGTTTTTCGGCCTGTCTCACGTGCCGGGCGGCCGCATTCCTCACAGCTTCGTCACGTGCGGTCCGGGATACATCAACTTCATGGGCTGCCTCGGAGACCCGCGCGCGCGCAACAGCGATCCCCTCGGGATCACCGCGTGTTTCCTCGACCACCAACGCCGCGCGCGAGCGATCCAGCTCCGTCTCTGCCACTGACACTCGCTGCTCAGCGCGTTGTACCTCGGGGTCCTCTGCCGTCATTCGTGCAACAGAGTCAGGATCCGATGCCTTTCGCTGCTCAATTTGTACTCGAGTCAAGGCGTCTCGAGATCGAGCAATGCGAGCCCTGCCATCAGCCGCAGCCTTCTGAGCTTCGGTCACCCGCTGACCCGCGTCGTCGCGCCGTTGCGTACGCCGGTTCCGCGCTTCCTCGGCGAATCGCTCCGCGCGACGACGTGCCTGGCCAAGTCGCCTGTGAGCGTCACCTACCCGCTGCTCAGCGTCAGCACGCAACTGCCAAAGTTCATTCCGAGTACTGCCCGCTTCCTCAGAAGGAACTGCATCCGTCTCAGCTCCCCGCTCCCCGGCATGCTGTAACGCTCTACCTATTTGCCGCAGGTCAGCGTCGGCCGACCACATCTCAGCGCGCGCATCTTTGAATTCCTGCCGTACACGTTCAAACGCATCATCGAACTCTCGCTGGCTGAGTACAGACGCCGGATCGACATCGACCGCCGTCCTGTTGACCTGATCTGTCGAGACCAAGTTGTCAGCGTCGGTCCCTGCTGTGGCTAGCTCGACCTTGGGGTCGACATGTCCCTGAGGTTCGGCGACGCGACCAACGTCACGCTGCGGCAAACCGGAACCACCAAGTGCAGAATGCCTTGAAAAGCTGGAACTGTTAACTGTGAAATCGGGGCCCACAATATCGTGCCGACTCGACACACCACCCGGTGAATTCCCCTCCCGATCCACAAAGGCCTCACGCTCAACAGCCGGAACCCCGGCCCGCGACCCAGCCCCTGATCGCCGCTGCAGTCGCTCCTCGACATCCTTCTGAAGTGCCTGATCACGGACGGTCTCAGCATGCGCAACATCACGCTTCGCGGCATCAACTGCTTGCTGCGCATGCGTGACCGCGCGATCCAACGCAGCCCCATGCCCCACATCCGAAACATCACGGTCACCCCCGACCGACCGATCAGACGACATGAACTCATCACGACGCCTCACCGCCTCCGCGAGTTCGTCCTGCCTTTCCCACAATCTGATCTGCGCACGGTCAAGCCCGCCCTGCGCATCCCGCACATCCGGGCTAAAAATCTCCGCTACATCCTTCGCCGACAACCCCGAATGCCCGGGAGAAGCACTCAAAGCACCATTCCCCGACGAACCAGCACCAGCACTATTCCCCGATGAACCAGCACCAGCACTGCTCCCCGACGAACCAGCACCAGCACTGCTCCCCGACGAACCAGCACCAGCACTGCTCCCCGACGAACCAGCACCAGCACTGCTCCCCGACGAACCAGCACCGGTGCTATTCCCCGACGAACCAGTGACCATCGATGCGGGACTGGTACCGGCCGCCACGGAGGCAGCGCCCGCCGCCTTCTGACCAGCCAAAGAGGCCTCAGAAGTACCGGTCGACATGGCGGCACCGCCTGCGCGCTCACCGTTACCAAGGCTCCCCGCATCACTGTCCGCGCGAGGCTCGGTTGTCGGTGCCACAGCCTGTGTCTTCTCCGCGGCCGGTGCATCAACCCTGCGGCCGCCATCGGTCATCGGTCCCGATGCCGAACGCTCAGTCTTCCCATCTGGTGCCGTCAATTCGTGTACGTGCCGTTGTACAGCACCCAGACCGCCGTGCAACGCCCCTAAGCCGAACGACTGCGTCAGCAGCTGCGGCGTGACCTCTGTGTTGACCTGAGATAGATCGACGGAGCCGGAATCTGTCAGCTGGCTTGCCATTTGGCCTACGATGCCGCCGACATACATACCGACCCCGCCGGCGACTGTGTGGGCAGATCCGGCACCAAAGGCGCGCATCCACCCAGGCATCCCCACCTTGTCGAGGATCTCGGTCGCCGCACCGCCGAGCCAGTGCCCGGCCACAGCGCTACCCGCGCCGACCAAAAGGTCAGAAACAACCTGGCCAGGATCGAAGTCTTCAGCGTCCCGGCCGCCGAAAACTATCTGTCCTGCTTGGACAGCGGCGTCGCCACCGCCAAGGATCAGGCCTTCACGCAGCGCCTGTAGGCCCAACTTCTCGACGTTCTTGACGCTGAACTGGCGCGCCAGTGCCGCAAACACATCCTTTGCACTGAATTGCGCTGCCTCCATTGCGAGACGTTCGACAAGCTGCTCGCCAACAATTTCGACCGCCTCGCGCCCTGCCACCACCACAAGTAGATCCATGACAGCGCCAATTCCTGAGATCGCCATCGCAGCCAATTGATATGCCGTCATTGCAGCGAAGAAGCTCATCAGGAGCTTGGTGTACTCGAAGTCTGCGCCCGCACGGTGGGCACTGTGGCCCAATTCATGTGCGCCGCCTGCCAGATCTTCGATGGAACCCGTTCCTTGCGCACCCGACAACAGCTTGTCCAGGAGGTTGGTTATCTCCTCGCCACCATCACCAATGTAGTCGCTGGCAACCCTATTTCGCCCCGAACGCAATCCCTGTTGGACCACCTGCCGCAGAGAATCCTCGACGATGAGAAGCTGTGTCCCAAGCTCTTTTACCTTGTCTTCATCCGCTTGCGGCCATGCTTCTCCAAAGTTGAGAAGAGCCGCTACCTCCGACAACCAACCGGGAATGATAATCGACACAAGACACCTCACCCGCGCTGACGCGCTCTACCAATCAAGTTCTGCGACACCTGGCCGCTTCCGAGTCGTCGGATTGTTCGGCTCCGCCGCGTCGTCCTCGACATTCAGCCGTTCGCGAGAATCGGGTGGCGCAATTGACGCCGCAGGTGGCGTAGGAACCGAGTCGAGGACATCAGGCATGCCCTCGATGAACTCGGACAATTTTGGCATTCGTTCATGCCCGCGACGGAAGTCCTTAAACAGCGCATTTACACTACGATCCAGTTCGGCAGCCGCCTGTTGCGCAACCGCAACTGTGACCGAGGAAATCTCTTCATAGGTCAAATCATCGATATCATCGGCGTATTTGATTTCAATTATGACCCGGTCAGCATTCACTGCCACGCTAATTCGGCCATCCTGGGAGATCGCCGTGCCGACGAGTTGGGCACGCCGTTTTTGCAGCTGCGCAATAACGTCGATGCCTTCCCTGAACGCCTCGATATAGCCCTCCAGACGAGCAGGTGACACACGGTCAAGCATGTCGACCTCCCAATGAAATGCCAGACTTCCCGCTCGGACACACCGGGTCGACCATCATCGTCACCATCGAAAAGCCCGATCCCTACTGAAATCCCTGAGCCGACTCCGACTCCGACTGATCCAGCAGTGTGGATGCTTGTTTCAGACCTTCGGAAACGCCTTTTGATCCAGCCAAGGTCATAGCAAGACCGAGTAGGGAGTCCATGAGCTGCTGCTGATAGGCAACGAACCCGTTGGATCCACCAGCAAACTGCTGACCGTATTTGTCATTGCCCCAGGAACCCTGCAGCGATGCGGAATTGTTTTCATATCCGACCTTGGCATCGAGCGCGTGATGCCCCGCATCGGTGATACGTCGTGCGGCAGAACCTAACTCGACCACTTGCAGCTTTTTCGACATAACAACCCTTGTCTCTCATTTCGGACGATACCCTAACGGCGTACCTCTTTTTTCAGCGGACCATCACAACCATGGGATAATCCAATTCTCATCGCATCGGCGGACGAGAACCATCAGGTAGCATTCCCTGAGCTACATATCTGCGAACGCAGGATCATCTGCCCCTGACGATTAATCCATCGAAAACAGACTTGCCCTAGCCTTCCTCGCCAAATTCGCGCGCTCGTCTCGCATACGCAGCAGCATTCAGAGCTGCAGCGGCTACCGCCCGCGCGACGTCGGCAACCTCGACATCATCGACGTCCGAAGAAAAAGACACCTCGATCAAGTCACCATCGCCGTCCACAGATACCGAAATTCTGTTGTCGACACAGAAAGAGGTCGCTGTCAACCTCTCGCTCTTACGCATCGGAAACAAGCCACCAACACTCTGCACTACAATTCGGTCGTCGAACATGAGTCTCTCCAATCCGAAATCCGTGCCAAGGGGGCAGTTGGGTCATCGGCTGCCATGTTCGTCATCCGCCGACGTACACGGGCACAAGGTCTGCGGAGCCGTGCCGTTCACGGAAGCGCTGTTCGCATTCGGACATATACTCCGCGGGCGGAATCGAGGACGACGAGTGCTCCAGAACGCCGTCGTCGGTCACATAAAAGATGGCGCGACCGATGGCGATCTCATCTTCTGGAACGGGGACGTAAATCATCCAGCCCACTGCGAAGCGCTCGGCCACCAACTCCGATAGCGGATACCCGTCAGTGTCCAGGTCTCGACCGATAATGTAGTCCCGGACGCGGGAGATCGCGGCCGCGCTCGGAATTTGCGGAGGGAGGGTGGATACCAAACCTGCGAGCGAAAACTGATACAATGCGCTGTCGATATCGATCTGTGGGCCGTCACCGAATGCCGTCAGCACCAGATCACGAGTCACCTCACCGGCTTCAGCCGCCGCCACCAGAGCAGCCACTGCTCTCCGCTCGTCGAAATCCTCGACAGCGTCATCGCCCACAACGACGGTTAGGACGACGTCGACCACGGTGTCCAAGGTCCAGACTCCGGGCAACGCGGAGGCACAATGCTCGGCGGTCGGCGACTCGCCTCGGTACCATGCACCCGCGTCCCACCAATAACAGAATGACATCAAGCCAGCTGCAGCGCGCGGATTCAGTACCGGATCTGCCACCCAGGCTGGGGCACCAGCATAGTACGCGGGCATAGGGACACCATCGTTGTAAACGGCGTCCAAAGTGGGCGCGTTCCAAACACCGCCAGACAGTACGGCCCGGCCGTCAGAGAGCATCTGCAACGTGGAACCGCTATGTTGCGAGCTTTCGAAGATGCCCAGCCCCGGGAGACCGATCCGAGGCCCTCGGTCCGAACCGATGGAAACGAAGGCTGCCGAGATGGTCGCCCAGCGAGCCCACATCGCGGGGAAAACCGGAAATTCGTTGTCGACGCGGGTCGGCCAGATATGGCCTTCCAAATCGGCACGGGCTCCGCGCGCCGCGTCCGCCGGCGACCGCCATTGCCTCTCGCGATGACCGATGTACGCCGCAAGCCACACGGGGACGCGATCGCGTGGATATTCTTGCAGATCGGCTCGGTACGCCTCCGGAGCAAACAGTTCTCCCGATGGGAAGGGTTCGTCACCAAGGTCGTACTCCACATCGAGGCCGCCACCCGCATCGATCTCCAGAACGAGGCGCCACCACGGTTCATCGCCCTCGCGAGCCAGAGTCTCACGATGATCTCGGACTAGCTCGAGTACTGTTTCTGACGGCTCGGACCGAACCGTCCGATCCTCGTACGTGTACACAATCTCGCCGACCTCATAGCCGACGGTCATAGCGAAAGTTGCTCGGGCACTCGACCATCCGGGTGGCATCGCGTCAGCAATGGTCGCAGCCACCAGGGCGAGGGCGTCATCGAGCTCGTCAAAGTCATCGAGTGCATCGAAATCGTCAGGGTCATCGAAGTGATCAGGCGTCAAAGCATCTTCGGATTCAGCGTGGACACGACCCCCTACAGCGACCACGTCCAGCCCTACGTCATCACCAGACCCGGCAGAGCCTTCGGTGCCTACTGCCTGCTCCTCCGCACTCGGCGTATTGGTCACCCGGATTTCCCACGAATCCGACGAATCCGCGTCAGCGAGCGACAGAACTGGATCGACCGCACGGTTCTCACCGAGCGTGAATGCGACATCCGGAACATTTTCCGCATCCGAGCCCTCTGTCGGACTGTCTGCAGGTTCTCCCACTGTGCCCACCTCTCCTGTATTTCGTCTGTCGTCGGCAGGAACGGAAGCAGGCTCGCCGCACACGAGCATTAGCGGAGTCCCACCTTCGACATCAACACTGACCGGGTCAGTAGGCACAGGCCATCAGGACAGCAGAATTCGATATACCGACATACCCCTACCGCCCTGGGACGCGCCGATCATCGACGTTCATCCTTGATCGCGGACACAACCCGCGCGATGTCGCTGTTGATGGAACTGATGAGATAGGACTCGTCAGCCGCCGTCACTGTCGGAGGATTGTCGAAGCGAAGGACATACCTTCCGTCGTTCGCTAAATCACGCCACACAAAACTGTGCTTGACTACGGCGCGGGGTCCGAATCTGGACCATCCCTGCTCGGTTTCGACTACACCAACGGCCACGACGTCGGCGTCGAGGAAGCTCTGCATTCGGTCCTCTTCGGTATCGTTGACCGGCCGCAAAGCCACGCTGCGCCCGTAGCTGTAGTCATAACCATCGGACTCGTGGCGCAAGATCATCTCTCCGAGTCCACCCGCCTTCGCCTCTGGCATCAACGACACCAATGTGTTGGAAAGTGCGACCGCAGGGCATTCAGTCACAACGAAACCCCCACTGTGATAGTGAGTCTCGCCCGGCAACTGCTCGACGACATAGCCATAATCGCCACAGCGGACACCGTACAGTCGGGTCGATCGTTGCGGATTGGCCGGATTTCGAGCATCCCAGCTCTGCATAACAACACGAACATCGGGCTGCACCAACGCTTGCGACACCGGGGCCGTCGACGGCCCTAGAATCTCGCGGGCACGAACCGCCGCGGTAGATTTCTCCACCAGATAGTCGTCCCACAACAATGTACGACTAGTGAATACCAATGGCCTTGGCAGACAAGGCAATCCAGCCGATTCAACGAATGCTACGAATTCGACGTCAGAGAAGCGCCACACGTTTTCCATCAGTCGAGAACAGGCTCAGAGACTTCCACTGGATCACCCAATGCGGCCTTCATATGCTCGCTGGACTCGAGTTTGACCGGCCGCTTGTACTCCTTGCCCTGTCCCGCACCCGCATTGGCACCACCCATACCACCGGGGTATCCCGGCATCCCCGACTGTGCCGCCAAACCTGCGCGCGCGGGGGCCGAATTCTGGACTGCCTCAGGCTCCGCGATTGGCAGCTTTGCGCCCGCCAGCACCGGTGATTTCGTCAGGTCCGGCTCGAGCGGGTTGGGTGTACCAGCACCCGAACTCAGCCCAGGGTCCCCGCCCAAGCCGCCACCACCGAGAGCTGCCGGGTCGTCGACCATCGCTGGCGTAAACGGAATGTCCGGATTGTTTTCCGGCGCAGGCGATTTCTGCTGAGACTGCAGAAGACTCGCTGCCTGTTGCGCCGCTTGCATCGCCTTCTCCCCCATGTCGGACAATTGGCTCAAGTCCTGACCTGACCGCGATTGGTTCTGAGCTTCTTGTTGCTGGGCAGGCGATCCCCCGTTCGTCTGCCCCTCAAGTCCCGACGGCGCCGTGATGGCGCCCGGCGTGGCAGGTGATGATGTCGGTGGGGTGACCGACGGCATGAGGGGCATGGCCCTCGACTGGATCGAAGCCCCGCCGCCTCCAATGTCCGCCCTGCCGTCCGGTTCCTTCCGAACAAGGCGCAACGGACTCTTGCCGCCACCGACGTCAGTGGCGAGAGCGGCCGGATCAATCGTCGGGGCCGGTAGCGTCGGAACCGAAGCAGAGGCCGTATGTACACCTGGGACGTAATAGGTGGCCATCGCCTGACGCGCCCGATGAAGCTCCGCCTCGACCGCCGCTGTGGTTGTAACCGCTCCACCAAAGCGCGTATTTGCCACCTGTCGCGGCTCTGGAGAAGCGGGCATATTGACTTTGGTGTCAGCAAGCCATTGCAACGTGTTTCCGAGCTCAGTAGCGATCAAATGCATTGACGAGGTCAGTTGCTCGGATTCAGCACGCCGCGCCTGTATCACAGAACTAACAGAGTCCCATGCGTGACCCTGCCACATGTCGCTTAGTTGGTTGATTTTTGCTACGAGTTGACCGAATGCCCCGTCGATCGTCGTTGCCATAACGCCCCACAAATTACCCACATAATACACCGATGGGAGTGCCTGAGAAATCGATGCACCAATATCGTACATATCATGATATGCCATGCTGTCAGGGTTTTCGGCTCCGATAGCAGACTGCTGGCCTTTCGCATAAAACGCGCCCTGCACCGGCGCCGATGCCTTCATAAAAGCGCCGTTGATTCCCAGCTCCGAAGGTAATGGCGCCTTGGGATCCGGCCAATTGATGCCCTGACCGCCGGGAGTGCTCGGCATCTCCACTCGCTCCAAGGACTGCGCAGAGCTTCTGTCGTCAGCAACAAAGGCATTGCCCGCTGCGACAAAAAGATCGGAGAGTTCCTGCGCTAGCATCCGATAATCCCGCAGCCTGTCATTAAGTTGGTCGGCTGTGTGTATGTAGCGCTCAGCCACTAGCTGTCCGGACAACAATTTGCCCGACGACGTCGTCGCAAGGGCTTTGAGAGACTTCAGATCACCCACTTTTTCGCTCACCGCAAGCAATTCCCCAACCAAGTCACCGCACGCCTTCGCTGCGACGACCGCCGCATCGGGATCAAATAGCAGCTTGCCTCCGATCGCCTGCTGTTGCAGCCCGACAACCGGGTCCTGCGCGCCCGATCCCGAAGCCGATCCGTCAGCGCTCATTACTGCCCCCACCTTGAACCGTTTCTACTGGCTGAAAACACCATCAACCACACCTTCCGGCGACCTGGGTTAGCTGATGCCCGTGGGCAAACCTTGTGGGCATACTTTCCGACATAGAGTTCCGTCCGCGTCAGGAGACGACCGTCTCAACCACCTATCTACCTACGCGGACGTCTCGCGGCCGCAGTCACCAATTCCAGTCAGCGAGAGGTAGATCCGGATCAAGCAGATCGACGCCCAGACAGTGCGCCAAGCCCTCCAACTGACGAATATGGCGATGTGGTACCGCGCCGGTGGAGTTGTTGGCGTCCCCGTGCAGAAAGCGACAGATTGCTATCGCTGCGGACAGACGAGAGGCAAGGCAGGAGACCACCTGATCAACGCACACGATGGCAGGGCGTGAGGACCAGCTGTCACCGCTACCAGCGATGGCCAGCGTCGCATCCTGCGAGGCCTGGTGCATCGCGTCGGACAGATCACACAGTTCCGAGAAGTAACGACTTCGAGCCGAGCATGCATTGGGTCGGGAGCTCTTCGCGTAGCGATGGAGCAGTTGGATCTCCTCAACTGTGAGTGAGACCATGCCGCGAAGCAGCCCGTCAGCGACCGCGGCAATCGACGCGATGGCCATATCGCGCATCATCGCAAGCCCACCCGGCAGCAGATGTTCGCGGGGAATCACCACGTCATCGAGCCACACCGAACACTCACGGCGCACGGCGGGAAGCAGATCGTCAGTGATCCTCAGGCCTGGTGCATTCGCCTGCACCACTGCGACGCCGCAATCAACTGGTACCAGTATCCAGCGTGCGATCCGGGCAAACGGTACGTCCACCTTGGCACCAGAGATATGCACCCACTCCCGGTCGATCTGCGCGATCGTCCCCGGAGCGGATGTGAAGCTCGCCCGTGGCTCGTGCAACGCGGCCGTTAGCACTGCGCCGCCAGCCACCTCAGGAAACACCTGCTCAGCGACCGCTGCAGAAGCAATCCGTGCTAGGACTAGCACGCCGAAACCAAAAGTCTCCAGCGCAGGCACCTCGACCGCGTCCGTCGCCAGTTCGGCCAGCATTGTGGCGACCTCACGCACGCCTTTACCGGCACCTCCATACGTTTGTGGAAGCGCCATCGTGGTCAACCGCCGCCGTGGCGAGTCCCGGCCAGAGCCTCATATCGCGAGAGCCGTCACGTTCTAGCAGCGACACGACGCTCTCCGCCACCAATTGCGTACCCTGGGTCACAGCTGACTCCATCCTGTAGGGCGAGAAAGATGGATCGGGCACCGTCTCATGCGACGCCTCTGTCAGGTCAGTCATGAATTCACCCTGGTGGGTTCGGGAACCTGTCGACACCAGTAGGCATTGGCTATTACCCCTATGGATAGGCGAGACTATCAACTCGACTAGGTTCAGCCTGACGTGCCGAGTATTTACGCATTGCACAGTTCGCGATCAGCCGAGCAATGGCACCTTTTTCGGTACCCCAACCAGCTGCCTACCGAGGCATGCAGACTACCTACTGCGGCAAATTCAATATCGGGAGGTAGCGCAGCTTCCCATCCTGCTGGCGATGTTGATTGTTCTCGAGCCAGCCGGCCACGGACCCGCAGACACGGTCCGGTGCCCGGCGTCGGAGGCCTGCCCCCCTCCATTCCACCCTTCGATGCCGGGCACAGGCTTGATATTCAGCGAATGCCACCGAGGTACGGCGATGAAATTTCCTGAACCTACCCGATTCCAAGGCATTGTCGTTATCTCGCTTCTACTGATTGCCGGAATAGTGACGTTCTCACTATTGAATTCACAGACATTCGCACAAGCCGACGATACTGTGTCTTCCCAGGTCAGTGCCGCGCCCGACAGTCCAGGCAGAAACAGCCATGCCCAACCCGGCCTCACCGCGGACGGTATCCAAACTCTGGCTAGTCTTGTGCCGCCAGTTGCATCCGACTCAGCCTTACAAGACCACTCCGCGCAGAACGTCCGGTTGCGAACACCACCGCCGTTACGTCAGCCATCGCGACCCACCACTGCACCGCCTACGCTTTTGGCCACGACAAACGGGCCACACGCAGAAGCCCCTGCCCTCGTAGACAATGGGACGATTCTCCAAGCAGTTCTTGCCAATACCCGCCATGGCGCCAATGATTTCTAGCTATCTCAGAATTATCGGCTTTTAAATCTTCGTCTATATGAGGGGAGCCCCTGATGGGTTCAGTCGGGAGGCGTCGGGTCATGTTGCAGTGCGGCACCTCGGCCATCTCGAAGACCTTCAAGAGGACAAGGACACCGAGGGCGAGGCGGGAGTGCCGGTCAAGATCGATCCACCCGGCAGTCGGGACCTGAACCTCGGCTGATGATCATTCGGTCGGGGCATCTATCCTTTCGGCCTAACAGATTCGGTCCCCGACACTACGGAAGTGGGCCTGCCTAGACGACCCCGCTTGGGAGTATGTGGAATCTATTCAGCGGCAACGATTTTGCCGGGATTGCCCCAGTACGTGAGCGTGTCCGGCAACGATCCGCGGGGCCCGATTCCTGATCGTGCATCGGTTCGATGGTCATGGTGACCTGCACACCGCTGGCTACCCAGGCTATGTCGACCATGGTGGGGTGGTCGTAGGTCTCATGGCCGGGAACGAAGTCGATGTGCGGGGTATAGGCCTGCCGACGAACCGGCTCGAACTCGGTGAAAGTCTTACGCGCTCACGTCGACAATGGCATACCCGCGAAGTTCATGAACTCGATCCGCCCGGGCCCTGTGGCGGTCATCGTGTAGACCAACCCACCAGGCGAGAGTCCCCTCGGCGGTCGCCAACATGGCCCAGATCCGCTCGGCGATTGTCGGGCGGTGCTCGAGGGTGAGGGTGTCGGCCATGTCGTACTGCTGTCCACTCGCCAACCACTGGAACGCCACACCGACATCCATCACGGTTTCCTCGACCTCGCCGCCACCGTGATCTACTGACAACGACTCAGCAATCGAACCTCATAGGAGCTCTAAGGAGTCACTCAGGCTGGCCGGTAGCCTATGCCCAACTCTCGCAGTGCCTCTGCAGATGTCAGACCGCGGCGCTTGCACAACCGATGGCTGCCATCCAGGAGAATCCCTTGCCCATTGCAAGAAAAGAATCCGCGAGCATCCAGGATCGCGTACTTTACCCCCTCATCGGGTAAAGGCGGATCCAATTCATACCAATCGGCCGCCAACGGATGACCATCTGCGGCATGTGGCGCACCGGGCATGAGACGCGCTACGCCATCGATCTCGAAACCGTCCATGCATTCACCATCAATGCAGAAGACCGGGGCCCGCATACGACCTCGACGATATCCATCAAGGACGTATGCGGCTCGCCCGAGATTCAAATTTGGAACGACTGTGCAATCGAAGAGTCGGTTTCCTTGGTATTCGCGACCACATTCTCGTGCGCTCGTATGAACTGCGCGTGGGCGTCGATGGCCTCTCGCAGGGTACTCATCATCGGTCCGTGAACCTGAAGAAAACCCGCCAGCTGCTGACCTTCCATCACGCCGGGCGCCTGCAGTGCATTCCGCGCATTGATGTGGTCGTCATGGTGCTGGTTCAGTTTGGCATGCCCCAGGCGCTGCGAGTCGCCAAATTCCGAATGAGCATTCCAGTCATGAAGAATCAAATCACTCATTGCAATTCCTTTCGTTCCGATTTATGCCAGCGTCGTAAATGGCTGGGCATTGCTGTCCTCAGCATCGATCGCAGTGTTTCGACCCTTGTCAAGAGCCTGCTGTACCGCGTCGATGTGGGTGTTCAGTTTGGTGACTTTTTCGTGGAAGGTGTTTGCCCAGGCGAGCATGGCCTGACTCGACTGACCTTTCCAGCCCGCGAGCACTGCATCTACGCTAGCCTGCGACTGACGCACGGTGGCCCGAGTTTCTTCCAGTGTGTCGGCCATCTTCTGCGTTGCCGCAGCATGCGCATCTTGGTCGATACCATATTGTCCGGACATTTAGTCAACCTTTCAGATATTGAATGGGGTCATCCGCCATTAGCAAATGCAGATGAGAAACTATCCCGATGGCGGGGAGTTTGTGGAGGGGGAATTTTACGGATCCCACCCCCTATCCGGAAACGAATCATTCGACCGGATGGCCAGAAATGACATATTTCGATCCGATGCGCCAGTGACATTTGGTATATTCAGCTGGCCAGCATCGGATACACCCGATTCGATACAGCCCACCCTCTCTTCGCCTCGTTCAGGTCCCTCAGCGATTCGGAACCTAGGCAGACCAGAATTCGAAGGAAGGATCCCAGCCGACGTGTCGACATCTTGAGCGCGTACCGAAACTTGTTGCTCAGTAGTTCCGTCGACTTCCTGGGCCGACGTCACGACAGCGATTACCCGTGGCGACTGTGCGACCAACGGCACTAGAGCAACCAGATCCTCCATCTGCAGGGCGGCGGAAGTCTGAACACCTGCACCCAGCATCGGCTCACTGGTTAGGGATGTCACCGCACCAGAATCGATAGTTGACGGTAGCCTCTGCTGCCACGGTATGGCCAAGGGCGCTGTAGCCAACTCATAAGACCGCATGACCCTGGCGGCCGTCGCGTCAAGCGCCTCACGCTGGCCGTCGAGTTGTATCCCAGCACCGATCAGCGCCGCCCCTAGTCCTGTGCCGGACTGCGCAATAGCCTGCTGGGCCGCACTCAAAGCAGTAACCTCAGCGACATTGGGCATTTCCATCACCGCGGTCTGGTAGGCAACTGCGTGGCCAGCAGCCTTCTGCGCGTTGTCACTGGCGGAATTGGCAGAGTCGTCGAGCCAAGCCCGGATCCTGGAAACGCAGGCGAGCGCTGACTGATTCGAATCCGAACGCCACGCGTCCTGGAGGTCTTCCATTATGTGACCGAGATGGAGAGCGGCCGCAGCGAAATCGACCCCGATGCGTGCCCATGCAGCTCCAGCATCAACCAGGCCCACCGCGCCATTGCCACTCGCCAATGCCCCAACCAACTGTTCAGCCGGCCGAGCCTCCCATACCACCCCGGTGAATCCTGGAGCTGGCGTCTTGATGATGGATCCCATGACCTTCACACCACCAGCCGGAATTCTGCGGCATTGTTGCTGTCCATCTGCACCACCGCACCTGCAACCGAGCGCAGGCCATCAGCCAGCTGGCGCAAATGCTTGATCCCCGCCTCGGTGGCTTGTGCGAATGAGTCCGCTACGTCGCCCAACGTCTGGGCGGCACGTACCGACACCTCGTCGTTGCCAGCGGGCTTCACGGTCAACGCCCAACCATTGAGCCGAAGGCTAGCCTCGAGGCGGTCTGCCAAAGAGTCCAGATCGGCGGCTGATCGTACAGCTTGAATCGTGTCGAATTCCATTGCTGCTCCTAGAGGATCAGGGCTTTGTCCGGTGACTCGTCATCACCATTACCCGCAGCAAACACTCCGATTACCGGCGACGAAGCTCCACTGAGTTCGCCGACAACCTCACTGCTGTGCTGAGCGGTTACCAGCTGGTTTCGCAATTCGGGCTCCATTCCGTCGCTGGTACGGGCCAGACCCGCAGCGGCCGAAGCACCGCCCATTGGCATGTACCCCGGGCCTTGTCCACCACCCGCTGATGCAGCGACGGTCATACCTGGCCCATCCGCCTCGGCGGCAGCGAGCTCGGCACTACCCGCCGGCGCGAGCCCACTCGGCAACTGAGGCCCACGCCAGGCGACCAACGGCGGCTCAGACATCGATGTAGAGCTGATCGCCCCCACCACCGCGCCGCCCAGTCCGGGCGCGACCACGGGTGCGCCGACAGCACTTTCTGCGGGGACACCAAGTCCTGGTTCATCCGCGGTAGAGACCGGCGTGACGGCCTGGACCGTGTGGTTGGCGGATTGTGCATCCTCGAGAACGGGTGCAAGGGAGGTCACTGCAGTAAGTGGCTGGGCAACAGCTTGCAGTAACCGTCCCAGGTCCGACAGCGAACTTGCCTCGGACGGCATCGAGGTAATGGGTACCTGCTGGCCTATCGCCATCATGTTGGTGGAATGCCCGGCCAACTGTGCCCTGGTCGAAGCGGTCACCGCCGTCGCTTCTTCGAGGCTTTCCGCAGCCATCGCCAAGACGAACGCCTGGCCGAACGGGGTAACAAGCGCCGGGGTTGCGGCCGCTACCGAGGTGGCCAGCTTCGCTAGGATCGCGGTCATCAAGGCTGACCCGGTTGCGACACTACCGGCTGCCGCCTGGGTGCCGATCGACATCTGTACCGCTTGGCCCGCCAACGCCGCACCGTCGGTGGTTGCCTCAGCGGTCTTGTCGGCAGCCGCTTGCGCCCCTTGGCCCTGCCATTGTGTCCCCAGCAACTGCATACCGGTCTGGACGAGCGACATCGCCGTCGAGATCACGCTCGACACTTCCGAGAGAACCTGTGAAGGATCCACTGACCCGCCTGCACCGAGCTGCCCGGTGCCAAAGCTGCTGGCGAGATCGGTCAACGGCTTGAACAGCGCATGCAAATCCAACGGAGGCAACGGAGGCAGACCCGGAGCGGGCGGCACCGATGGCAGAGTTGGCAACGGAGGCAGACCAAGTTGCTCAAGGACAGCATGGACCGGTTGATCCAGATAAGGTCCTACAGCGCTGTCGCGCAACAGCGCCAACACCGTGGGATCGACGGGGGCAGAGTCGGTAGTCATGCTCAAACGGCGGCGGTCAGACCCGCCGCGGATGCCGCGTCGGTCATGTCGTAGTTGACGGCCCCAGTCGCTGCTACGCCCGACATCGCTCCGAACACCCCCGCCAGTCGAGCACCCGAGGCCACATGGTTTGGCACCGCGAACCCCACGAGAGCTCCCAAAAAGTCTTGGCCGATCAAACCGAATACCGGCACCGCGGCCGCGGTGAGGCCGACCTGATCCACTGCCGTACCCGTTCCAACCTGGGCAGCGACCTGAGCAAGCGTTGCCGCGTGCCCGCGGATCACATCCGGCGATGCTGCAAAATCCATCTCACGACTCCCTTATGTGTCCGGTGGGCTGACTGTCTCGAAGGTGTTGCCACAGCGTGCTTGCCATGACGCTCGGGGAACGATCCGACGGAACGGCACCGGGATCGCTCGCCATCCTGATTGTCGGAAGATCGGAAGGGCGTCTGACATCGGGATGCGCCCTATGCGCGTACCTAATCCACTCGGTCGGCGCAGGGTCCGTTCGTGCCTTCACCGGGGTGAGGAAGCTATTTCGAGCTCGACCTAGAAGCACCTGATCGGACATCCCCATCATCGGAGCTGCGATGTCGGCAGTCGTTAGATAGACGCCACACCCATCTACTGATGCCGATCTGTGCCCGGGCGCAGCGAAAATCTCGAAGGACCGAAGCCCCACAGGCGGCGACAACGCAGTCGATGCCCTCGGGCAACGATGCTGTCGCCTCAGGCTGGAGCGAATGAAACGATCATGAGCAATCGCAAATTTATACTGAGACTATCAACGCGTGAAACATCGAGAGCCATCGAACAACTCGACTCGTTGATTGCCGACTGCGGCGGCTCCGTTGTCGAGTCCGGTTATCACTCTGACTCCGAGACCGGCTCGTTGCTCACCCGTCAGGTCATTCCCGCTTCCTCGGTCCCGATGACTTTCGAGGCGTTTCGCGCATGCGTCGCGATGGCCTCAGCCAGCCTGGGGCCAGGAACTTCGTGGTCGTTGCACGATTCAGCCGAACAACCCCGCGTCGTACTGCTGGTCAGCAAAGAATCGCACTGCATGCACGACTTGCTGGGACGCACAGCGACCGGCGAACTACCGGGCACCATCGAAGCAGTGATCGGCAACCACGACAACCTGGCCGATCTAGCTGTCGCCTATGGCGTCAAGTTTCATCATGTTCCTTTCTCAGACCATCAGGCCGACCAGGCCGCAGCGTTCGACAAGGTGCGTGATCTGGTGGACAGTTACATACCCCATGCGATCGTGCTTACCCAATTCGCGCCGATTCTGCCGCCGGAGTTGTGCCGAAATTGGGCAGGTCGGGCGATCAGCATTCATCACAGCTTCATGCCGTCTGTCGCCCGCACACGCCCCTACTATCGGGAATGCGCACCCAAGGTCAAATTGATCGGCGCGACATGCCATTACGTTACTGCCGAACTCAATGCTGGTCCTGTTATCGACCAGGACATTACTCGCGTTGATCACGCCGATACGGTCAGCCATCTCAAACGACTCGCCCGCGACTTCGAACGCGTTGTAATGGCACGAGCACTGCACTGGCATCTCGACGGGCGAGTAATTATCAGGAACGACAAGGCCGTTGTATTCAACTAGTAACGGTCAATATTATACTCCACACAGAAGCGAAAAATTCGATCGAGCCGCCATCACCATATCGAGCAACTTCTTCACACACCTACAGCTGAACCAATACCCTCATAGGTGGTTGGCGGACATCGGTAACTAACCGAGCGCAACCTATCTGCGCGCAGTCCTTTACTCTGCTGTTCGGACGTATTGCACAACCGCCAGTGGAACGCAGTATGGTCTTGCACATGACAGCCAAGCGGCGGGAGGGTTTGGGGACACTTCCAGTAGCCACGGCCGGTTTCGTCGGCCGAGAGCGAGAGCTCGACCGGATCAGTACGTCATTGTTGGGTACCGCACGACTAGTGACGCTGATCGGATCCGGAGGGATCGGTAAGACGCGCCTCGCAGAGGAGGCCGTTCGTCGTCTGCATCGTGCGCGCCAAACGCCCGTCTTCTTGGTTCGCTTGGCACGGTTGTCGAAGGATTCGACTATCGACGCGGTCAAGGAGACAATCGCCACTACCCTGCTCGACCCTGTCGCCGCCGGGGCCTCAGCCTGGCACGACGTTCTCAAAACCCTTTCCAGCCAGGACGCTGCCGGACGCTATCGGCAATCGGTACTTGTGCTGGATAACTGCGAACACGTGCTCGACGCCGTCGGTGAGGTCATCGCGGAGCTTCTGCAGTCGGTTCCCGCGTTGATGGTTGTTGCCACCAGCCGCGAACCCATCGGCTGGATCGATGAACAGCTGATCGCCGTCGCACCCCTCTCAGCCGCGCAGTCCCTCGAACTGTTCAAACAGCGCGCCGCGCTCACAGGCCACCCCATCACCACCGCCGACGAAACCGCCATAGCCAAACAAATCTGCCGCCACCTGCATGGCCACCCCCTGTATATCCGCCTCGCAGCAGCGCGCACCTTCTACGAACCACTCCCGCTGATCCTTCAACAACTCAGCGGCGATGACAGGGACATGCGGATGTCCTGGGAACACGGCCCCCGTGTCGGTGCCGATAGGCGCCACCGCAGTATCAACGATGTCATCGCATGGTCGTATGACCTGTGTGATGACAAGGAGCGATTGCTGTTCGACCGATTGTCGAAGTTCGCTGCCGGGCCCGACCCCGGTTTCGAAGTTCGCGAACGCGATGTGGACATGACCGTTCGGGCGGGCGGTGCGGACCTGGACGCCGTGGAGTGGATCTGCGCCGACCCATCGCCTGATGAGGATGCCGACTCTCGATGCGTCGGAAGTCCGCAGCTGTCGCTGCGGCGCGACGAGATCCGTGGACTGTTGGACCGGCTGGTGGAGAAATCCCTGGTAGAAGTGCACATCTCGCGTACGGCAGCCCGATACTCGCTCACCGAGAGTCTGCACCTGTTCGCCCAACAGCGTCTCGCCCAGCGCTCCACCGACGCCATCGACGAACCCGATCGCATGGCCCGCCGGCATCGTCGCTACTACCTGAATAAGCTCGAACAAGCACGAAACGACTCCACAGCGACGACAGAACAGCCGTTCATCGAATGGGGTCAAGCCTCGTGGGACAACATTCGCCTCGCCGTCGAGTCGAGCCTCGCTGTCCCTGGTGAGGCTCAGATCGGCCTGCGGATCGCGGTAGACCTCATTGCCCTGAACTTCCCGTTCTCTGTCTCCGCGATCGTCACGATCCGTCGCTGGGCCGAGACCGCACTCGCCGCGGCTCGCGCACAGTCCAGCGAGCCCTCCGACCTCTACGCCGCAGCAAGCGCAATGATCGGGTGGCTCGCCATGAACGCGGGCGACACCGAGGGTGCCCGACAAATGCTGGACGAGTGTTTCGTCCGGTATCTGCCCGAACCCGGCCAACGCGAGCATGCATCGGCCAGCCCTGAAGACGATGCCGGCCTGCCGCCAGAGATCGACTTCTTCTGGGGTATCTGGCTCGGACATATCAACGACGTTCGCTCGATCCCCGTGCTCGAACGCGCCGTGGCCAAGTTCCACGCGTGCGGGGACAGCAAAGGCGAATATCTCAGTCAGAACGGTCGAGCGCTTGCGTACGCATTCCTGGACGCGCCAGATAAGGCCCTTGTGGTCTGCAAAGAGAACCTTCAGCGCGTGGCAGCGAGCGGGATGCCCAGAATCGCATTCTTCGCCGAGCTTGCTCTGGCGACCGCTCAGATAAAGGCCGGCCAGACTGACGAAGCGCTCGCCGCGATCGAGCACATGTTGCGCCAGACTGTTATCCCTGCCCGCAACCGATTCAGCGGCATGCGGGTTGTCTGCCTGCGGATGTGGGCGTTGGCGCGGATCATAAACGATGAGCGAGCCAGCGACGGACCCGATAAACCTCGAATCACGGCGCTCGCCAAGGAGATCGCACAGCTCGCCGGTGGGGTGAAAACGCTCAACGACCGCCTCGGCATCCGCTTGGGCGGAATGTTCAAAGTGGAGACGGTCGCCGCCATCGCGGTGGCACGCGAGGTGTTGAGTCCCGATGAGTTCAGGACCGCCCAGAGCCAAGGCGCTCAACTGCGGCCGGAACAAGATGCCGTCATCATGCTGGCCCTGGGTAGCTCGCCGACCACCACCGCCGCCCCCACCGAAAGCGTTCCTCCAAAGGAGACATTCACCGTCTGGAACACGCTGTCCGATGCCGAGAAGGAAGTAGCGATATTGGCCGCCGCGGGTTGGCCCAACAGCGCGATCGGCGCGCGACGAGGCACCGCCACCAAGACCGTCGATGCACAGATGTCGTCGATCTTTCACAAGCTCACGATCAACTCACGCGAGGAGATCATCCGGGCCATCCCCAGCTACGAACAGGATCGCCTGACGCAGGAACAAGCTCGCCGACCACGTCGGCAGGGTGAGAAGCCCCGTGGTGTGCGCACCACCTGAACGATATCCCGCACGTACGCCGTATCCCGAGGAGACTGTGATTCCCAGTAACGCAGGGCATTTCGACGAACGGCGTACGTGGCGGTCGGTCACGATCCTTGCTGCATCCTCGGTGACCGTGAGGCTGTCTGACCGGCGGGTGGGCCGCGGACGAGCCACGGGATCACCGGATCATAGGATGGTTCTGCCGTTACCCGATTGATCGCGTCATCATCCAGAATCCGATCTCCCGCAGATCAGTCGCGAACGGCAGTTCGACGGCGACTGTGAAACCGAGCCGTTCGTAGAGTCGCCGGCCTGCTTGGTTCTCCTTGAGAACGGTAAGCCACACGGTTTTTTCGCCACACGCGGCGGCAAACCCGATCGCCTCCTTGATGAGTGCGGATCCACGACCCCCGCCAGTGAATTCGGGTAGGAGGTAGACTTTTTCGAGTTCGGTACCGACGTCGTCGGTCAACGGTATCGGACGACCCGAGGTGACTTTCGCGAACCCTGCTGGGTCGTCGCCCACGTGCGCGAGGAAATAGCGGGTCGACGAACCCTCGATGTCGCGCCGGATGCAGTCGATGTCGTAGTGCGATGCGATGTAATCATCGAGCCCCTGAGGTGTCCACACCGAGGAAAAATGCGAGCGGTACGAGGCTGCGCCGAGGTCCGCCAGTAGGGCCGCATCATCGACTTCCGCCACCGAAATTCTCACACACATGGCGCTCTTCCTTCCCCTGGCATTGGATAACGACCAGCAGCTGACCGGCTGGATATCGTGCAAACTAGCCCGGTCCAGGTCACAGTGGCGGAAGGTAGCCGATCTGCACCATCTGGTTGGCGCTCGTTCGCGACACGAGCGTGCCACGGCCAGGAGGCAGCTTGCTCGCGGGCACATCCCCGAGCAGCTTCCCCTCGTCCTTGGGCGTCGACATCAACACCGCGTCAACCGACAGGTCCTTCATAGTCCCCAGCACACGGTCGAACAGTGCCCTCGCCGCGCCGCCGGAACGACGGGCAATCAGTAGGTGGAGGCCGATATCGCGCGCCTGTGGGAGATATTCGAGTAATGGCTCCAGTGGGTTGCCGGTCGCGGTAACCACCATGTCGTAATCGTCGACCACCACATAAATCTCAGGGCCGGTCCACCAGCTACGCTCACGCAGTTGACGTGGGGTGATGTCGGCGCCAGGAATGCGTTTTTCGAGAAAGGCGGCGACTTCCTTCACCATTCCGGCGCAGGTGTTCGCGGAGGTCGAATATCCAGCCAGTTGATCGCCCTCGAGCACGCCGAGCATCGTTCTGCGGTAGTCGATCATGATGATCCGTGCTTGTTCAGAGATCGAATTCTCTGCGATACCGGCGACGATATTGCGCAACAGCGTTGTCTTGCCGCACTGCACGTCGGCGAAGATCAGCAGGTGCGGTTGTGCCTCGAAGTCGAGCATCAGGGGTGCCAACTCATTCTCACCCAACCCCACGACCACGTGGGTCGCATCCTGTACGACGCCTTGCGCAGCTGCCAACGCGACCAGCTCCTCGCGGGGAATCTCCAACGGAAGCATGCGCACCTCAGGTGCGCAACGTTCGCCGTAGAGCTCGCGGAGCTGGCGCTTGGCAGCATCGATGCCCTCCGACAAGGTGTCTGGATCGGAGGATGAATCCAGGCGAGGCAACGCGATGAGCATGTGCAGTTTCGTCGCGGTGAGCCCGCGCCCCGGCCGACCAGTGGGTACCAGCACGGCGGTCCGACGATCCATCTCGGATTCGCCGGGGTCCCCTAGCCGCAGCTCCAGCCGGCTTCCGAGAAAATCGCGGATGGACGGGCGGATCTCCGCCCACCGACTGGCAGCGACCATCAGGTGGATACCGTAGGACAGCCCTTGGGTCGCCAAGGCGTGGAACGCCGGTTCCAGCACCTCGAATTCGGCACGGATGGTCGACCACCCGTCCACGACCAGGAACACATCGCCGAACTGGTCCTGTGCCAGTGGATCCGCGGCCTGAACGTCCGGGCTCTGCTGGGCCAACTGTTGCTTGCGCCGCCGGAATTCTTGGATCGAGGCGATACCCAGCTCGCGGAATCGTTCCTCCCGCCTTGCCAGTAGAGTATTCAGCTCGGCAATGGTTCGACGTACTCGATCGATGTCCAAACGCCCGGCCACGGAGCCGACGTGCGGTAGATCGGCAAGCCCGGACAGCGTGCCCCCACCGAAATCCAGGCAGTAGAACTGCACCTGCTCGGGCGTATGCGTTGCTGCGGCAGCCATGATGAGTGTCCGCAAGGTGGTCGACTTGCCGGCTTGCGGGCCACCAACCACCGCCAGATTCCCCTGGCCAGCCGACAAGTCGACGGAAAGCACGTCTCGGCGCTGCTCATAAGGCTTGTCGATGACTCCGATCGGCAACTGCAGGTGGCCACCGTAGTTGGTCGAAGTGGTCCACCCGGGATCCGCCAGCAACATGTCCACCGATGGTGATTCTTCCAGTGGCGGCAACCACACCTCGTGCGCCGGGCGGCCATGTCCTCGCAGACGGTCGACCACAACATTGAGCAGGGTCTTTGTCATCGCGTCCGCGGCCGTCGGCGGAGGCGGGAGCTCCGGCCGCGCTGTCCGCGCCGCCCGCACCGTGGCACCCTCGGGTACCTCCACTCGGTCGGCGGTGAACACCACCGGACGCTGCCGATCCAGCGACGCCTCGTCGGCTTCTGAATTCGTCGCGCTTCGCGTGACATACGGCCCCGAGACATAGCTGACATTGAATCGCAGCGGATCATTGGCGTCAGTCTTGAGGAAGGCCGATCCAGGCACGCTGGGCAAACTGTAGGCATCGACCACGCCTAGCACCGCACGAGATTCACTTGCGGAGAACGTGCGCAGGCCGATGCGGTACGAGAGGTGCGAATCCAGACCACGCAGCCTGTTTTCCTCGAGCCGCTGCGACGCCAGCAGCAGATGCACACGTAGCGACCGTCCCAACCGGCCGATCATCATGAACAGATCGGCGAAGTCCGGTTTTTGTGACAGCAGCTCGGAGAACTCATCGACGATGATGAACAGTGCTGGCAACGGATCCAGCGCCGCACCGGCAGCGCGCGCCTTCTCGTATTCGGTGACGTTGGAGAACCCACCGGCAGAGCGCAGAAGTTCTTGTCGACGATTCATTTCGCCGGAGAGCGCATCGCGCATCCGGTCGACCAGCTCGAGCTCCTCCTCCAGGTTGGTGATCACTGCGGACACATGTGGCAACGACTCCAAGCCCAGGAACGTCGCACCACCCTTGAAGTCGACCAGTACCAGATTCAGAAGGTCCGGCGAGTGGGTGACAGCCAGCGACAACACCAGCGTGCGCAAGAATTCCGACTTTCCCGAACCGGTTGCACCCACACACAGACCGTGGGGACCCATCCCATATTCGGCCGATTCTTTGATGTCGATCTCGAGGGGAAGCCCGTCGGGCATCACGCCGATCGGGACACGTAGCCGCTCACGGTCAGCCCGCTGGCGCCACAATCGCATCGGGTCGATGTGCGCGGCGTCGGGGATACCGAGCAGCGCCATCAATCCCGGGTCCGCAGCAGTCTCATCACCTAGATTCACGATCTGCAGCGCGGTAGCGAGCCGATAACGGGCCAGCGCGCGAGCGAGAGCCTCGGCTTCGGCGCGGCTGACCATATCCATCCGCGCGAAACGTTCGATACCGACCGCGGATTTCGCTGCGACCCAATGGTTGTCGACGACCAACTGCAACCCACGACGCACCGCCAGCCCCAATTGTGGTGCGGTAAGGTCGATTACGGTCACTGAATCCAGACCGACGTCCCCGACGAGGCGTTCGGCACCTGAGACATACCCGTCATCGATGACCACCAACACGTGTCGGCGCCCAGGGGTTGGCTGCGCGTTTCGGGTGAACCGACTGCGCTCAACCAACTCCGTATCCAAAGCCGTCTCCAGCTCGGCCAGAGAGCGGTACATCATTCGAGCGCTGCCGATCCCGTCGCGATCACTCGGATGCTGTAGGTGCGGAAGCCATTTCGCCCAGGCCCATGTCTCGCCGTCCGGATCGGCGCACACAATGGCCACCGCGACGTGGTCTGGCCCGTGGAATGTAGCCAGCTCCATGATCATCGCGGTCACCAATTGCCGAGCTAGCCTGCGGTCCCCTTCGATGTTGATAGCAGGGAAGGCGCGCAGTGAGACCGCGGTGGGAAGATCGTGCACCACCGAGTGGGTGCGGACGAATCGGCGTAACGCCACGGTCGACACCGGCTCGAGGTCTTCGACCGGTGCCGTTTCCGGCAGTGCCAGTCGGGTGGCCAGACGGTGGCTACCTATCCCGAGCCGCACGTGCGCGAAGTCCGTATCGTTCGGGCGACGCTCCCACATCTGCCGAGTGCCGACCACCGAATGCAGGTCCGCCGGGGCGGGATGACTCCACAACAGCGCCTCTCGCTGTTGCAGCCCAGTCCTGCGCACTTCCTTCCGGACCTGATCGAGATAGCGAAAATAGTCCTTGCGTCCCTCGTTCAGTTCCGCCGCACGCTTGGGGCCGCCGGTCCCGCCCCTGTTTCCCGCGACCATGCCGATCATCGACGTCAACATCATCATCGGGAACATCAGCATGAACGGGTTGGACAGCAGGCTGCGTCCCATCATCACCATCATCGCGATCATGCCGATGACTGCCACCACCATCACCAACGGCATCAGCTTGACCAGCAGTGTGGCTGGCACCGCTCGCCCGAGCTCCGGAGGCGCGGTCATCGTGACTTCTCCGCCTGGCGCCCGTGGTGGGGCGACTCGCGGCCGTCGCACGAAACCTTCGGTGGCCATGGTTACTGTCCTTCCAATGTCTGGCTGTCGCGGCGGCCGCCGATCGCCGCGGGTGCGTCGAGATCGAACTGGTCCACCGTCCCAAGCGCCCTACGCCGGTCGCGGCGGTAAGGAATCGACGTCAGGTAACCGACCGCGAAAACACCCAGCAGGACCAAAGAGCCGATCTCGGCGATCCTCCGGGGCAGCGGATCGACATACGGGGGCGTAGGCAGTGGCGGGTGCATCCGAGGTACGTCGGCGCCAGCGGCAACGGGGGTGGTCGGCAGTTGTGCGGTCAAGGCCGCTACCGGATCGACGAGCCCATAACCCACCAGGTCGTCGCGACCAGAAGCGGGATTGAGTGCCGTACGTTCGATCCGCTCGATCACCTGGCCGGCGTTCAGCTCGGGAAACCTGGCCCGGACCAGGGCGGCCACCCCCGAAACATAAGCGCTCGAAAAGCTAGTTCCGTCCAAGGGCAACGGACCACTGCTGCCAAGCACCGAATCGACCAGCCCCGTGCCACCAGGCTTGTTGTCCAGGGAGATGAGCTTGGTTCCTGGTGCGGCTACCCCAACCCACGGCCCGTGCATCGAGAAGCCAGAGGGCTGCCCATCGTTGTCTACCGAGGCCACCGACAATACGTAGGGACCGAACCAGGCCGGCGTGACGATCGTCTGTACGGCGTTCCATCCAGCGCTGGTGTTCTGGGTGTCGCACCCGGTGCCCTGCTCGAGGTTCCCGGCAGCTGCGACCACCACGACATTGCGGTCGAACGCGTATTTCACCGCAGCACCCAGCACTCCGTCAGGACGATCCCCGCCGGGTGGACTGCATGAGTCCTCTGAAAGATTGATCACGGTCGCCCCGAGATCGACAGCCCGAACGACCGCTGCAGCCAGCGACAGAACGGTGCCGTATCCGGTGTCCGCGATGCTTCCCGGCTCGTTCGCGCCGCTGCCCTTCTTCTGGTATGCGCTGCTGAGCTGTCGGATCGCAAGGATCGTGGACGCAGGCGCGACTCCGCTGAAGCCGTCGTCAGCACCAGGTTGCGCCGCGATGAGACCGGCGACCAAGGTACCGTGCGCATCGCAGTCCACGGTGCCGTCGCTGTCGGAGACGAAATCTCCGCCGGGTTGCAGATTCGGCAGCCGAATATGCCGATTGACCCCGGTGTCGATCACGGCTACCTTCTGGCCCTCGCCATGACTGAACCGCCAGGCATCGGGAAGATTCAGGATTTTTTGGGCCACAGGCGCATCAAGTGTGGGTGTCGACTGACCGGCGACTGCGCACACCGAGCGTTGTTCGGTGGCATCGGGCGGGCCGGCGTGCGAAGCCAGTGCCAGGGCCGGACCGAGAGTCCCGTCATCCACCACCGGCGGCGCAATCGCTCGAGCGAGGCCGAGATCACCGAGACTGCCGAACACGATCACTGCGATGACCGTTACGACCCTGAGCGCCGTGGTTGACCGTGGTCGGTATGGTGTCGTGGGCTTGTCGGTGCAACGGAATCCGCGAAGCTGACTGATCATCATGGGCCGTCCGGTCAGAGGTTCCGAGCCGCCGCGTAGACGCCCATCAGCCATACCGCCAGCGGCACCACCGACCCGATCAACAGGTACTCGATAATCTCCCCAGCGCGCCGCCATACCGGCGAAGCCTCGATATGCGGTCCCAACACTCCGATGCCGACAGCGACAGCGCCTACGCCAAGCAGTGCTAGCGCGTAATGCACCCGTCCCTCGGGATGCGATAGCGCCGCCACCGCGCCCAGAACAATCATCGTGGTCAGACCGCCGACAACCAAGGTGGCGGTCTGCGCCTGATCGGCGTAAGACCTACCACGCAGGCACAGCACGAGTGCCACGACAACCACGAAGGCAAGTCCTTGCCATCGAATTGCGGCGAGGGGGTCAGCGGCTGTCAGGGCGCCTAGGCTCGCCACAGCGACGGAGGCGACAACGATTCCGACCTGGTATCGATAGGCTTGGCGAGCACGATCCTCGAGTCCGCTGATCGACGGCAGCGCCGTGGCACCAACCGCACCGATGTGCTCGATCGTCGGGCGCATTTCGTGATCGGCAGGGTCGATGGCAGCCCCGGCCGTCGGAACGGGGGGCACAGGTAGCTTTGCTGCCACCAACGCGATTCGCGGTGCGATAGTGATCATGCCCACAGCCGCGACCACGATCCCCGCACCGATTCGCGGATCGGCTGGACTCCACAACATCCGGATCGCCGCGGCGGCCCCAACGAACACCGACAGTGTGACCACAGCGCTGACGATCAATGGCCCTACCCGGGTCACGGTGTAGCAACCGACGGCAGCGACGAGTGCGGTGACCGAAGCCAGCAGCAGATGGGGGCTGCCCAGATGACCGGGTATCGCCAACGCTGCACTCGCCGCGGCCAACACCACGGTGTACATCGACAGCATTGTCGCGACGTCCGCCGCGCTGTAGCGGCGTGCCGCGATCACCGCCGCAACAGTTGACAGCAGGGCTGCAGGCAGAGTGACCAATGCGGTAGCGATCCCGTCGCCTTTTCCCAAGGCCAGCACCGCGACAACAACCAACACCACCACCATGCCAGCACCGGTGCCGACGTACCGAGCCGCGAGCGCCGACCACGCACGCACGGTGTCCGCGCCGAGCCTGGATACCGCATCGATCACATCGTCGAACAAAGCAGGCGGCTCGATACTTTCGACCGCCCGCAACATGAGCAGCTCACCGTCATGCACGTCGGCCTCGGCCAGCGAGTGGTAGGGCGGGATCGGATCGCGGCCGATACGTGCCAAAGTCCAATGCTGGTGCTTTCCCAACACACCATCGTCCGGCTCAGGGAGCGCGGTAGCGCGAGACTCGATCAACGCGACGACCTCGGCGATATAGGATGCAATCGAGAGCGATTCCGGTAATCCCAGATCGACCTGTGTGCCGCCACCGATCACGGAGACTCGGCACAATTCCACACCACCATCACTGGGGCCGTCGACCGATAATTCCGTCACCGGCTCTGGTTCTCCTATCCGTCGTGTCGATAAGTGATCGAGCAGTACAAGAAGTCTTTTGCAACTTGCTGCCGCGGTGTTCGAAGTAATTCGGTCACCGCAACTCTTAGGCGACTCCATTTTTGCGCCAATAGATACTTATCCGACATCGGTGCCTGTTCCACCCGATTACCTAAGGCTTTGCCGCAATTTAGAAAACAATCGGATCCGGGTCAGACACGTGTGGAGATCTCCACCTGCACTCCCATGCAGGTAAACTCCTCGGGGGTGGTCACCACGTGCAGGGTTTCCGTGCCACTGGGCGTCTGTACGACGATCAGACCATCTGAGCCCGAATCCCGGGTCAGGGTGATGTCGGGCTCGAAGGCCGCAAGCCGCCCGGCACGATCGCACAGCACAACGACGGTTGTATCGGTATGCTGCACCGTCGGTGAAATACCGTCGTACACAACCATATTCACAGAACGATAGGAGTCGGCTTGCTGTGAGGTGGCCGACCATGTCGCCATCCGCATGGCGCTCGACGACCCGATGCCTTCCAACATCGGCTGCCACAGCTCCCGACGGTCGGTATGCACCACGACCTTCGCCCCAACTGCAACGGCGCGAAGTACCACCTGCTTGGCGATCAGTACAGAGCCAATGATCTCCACCCGTCGGATATGCCGCCCGAAAAGGGGCGCCGCGACGCCACGACCGGCGGCATCGGCACCGAGCAACTGTCCGTGACCTGCTATCGGCAGCGGCAGCCGATCGACGACGTCCTGGCCGGGGCTCCACACCGCCAAACCACTCAGTGGAGTGCCATCGACGGGCAGGCCGTAGCGCAGGCCGCGTAGTTGTTGACCATGCAGGGCCACCAGCCCAGTAATGCCGGAGTCGGGCAATGGCGTTCGAGTCGCGAATCTGACTGCCGCCGTGACCGCCAAAGGCACTCCCCCGCCCAGCCCTTTCTCCTCGGCCGACCGCTGAACTCGCATCACCAGCGTGGTCGCAACCGCCGGTTGCGACCAAATCGCCACCAAAGCATCTGGCGAGAAGGATTCCACGGGTATGCAGTGGGTGCTGTGATAGAGCCCCGCACGTTCGACATAGGCGGGTGCCTCGGTGAACTCCGTGGCCTCCCCTACTGGGGTGAATCGCTGCTGATCGGCGGCCATCTCCGCGGCGGAAAGCACCGACGCCGACAACCCTTCGGCGGCGAGTCGATTGACTACTCGGCGGGTAGCGACCGTGACTACACGAAGTGCACCGGCGGTGCCACCACCGCGGCGACGGATTGCGGCGGCATTGGCCAGCGGATCCATCCTCAGCACCAGCCACGCCCTTCGTTGCGCGACGACCGGTAACTTCCCGAGAATCCCCTCGTACAGCCGAACGGCCACTTCGGGACCCGCGCTTCGTGACCCAGCACTGATGATGTCGATACTGGTCAAGCGGATGTCGAATTGGTCGAGACAGTCCATCACGGTGCGCAGCGGCAGCGCATCGCGTGTATCGCGCGCGTTCAGACCCAGGAAAGTTAGCGATCGAGGCGGTTCGTCGACACGTACGACAGTTACGAAACAGCTGCCGTCCCAATTCATTCCGCATGGGCCGTCACCCGGCATCGGCACATCGAAAACCACACCGGTAGACGGCGAATTGGTGCGTGAAGACCACCATCCGGACACTCGCACACGGGTCGATACCGATCTCAACCCCGCACTACGCTGGGCCAGCCATACTGCGATGACCCCAGCAGCGCCGACTGCCACTGCAACACTCCGTCCGGCACCAAAAGCGATCACGGTGGCCGAGCACACAACAGCGGCTAGTTCGGCGCAGACGAGCAGTGACACGGGAGATATCAATCCACGAAAGTGGATCACACCGGACCGAGACTTCTCCACATCAGTATTCCCACCGATAAAATACTGATGACGTCTACCTACCGACGATGAAATAGAATGTCGCCTATCCGCGATTGCCATATCGATATCATGGTCCACCATTTGAGGAATCGCTACCATTAGCAGAGAATCTTCAGCAGCCGCATTCTGTCGACACAATTCAGTTGGAGGTACACGGTGCCAGCACAATTGACCACCAAGGCTCAAGTGAACGGCTACCGCTTCCTCCTCAGGCGCTACGATCATGCGCTCGTCCGCCAGGACGTGCGGATGCTGCACGACCCAATGCGGTCGCAATTCCAGTCTCTGATGATCGGTGCCGTGCTGGCGGTGCTCGCCGTGGCGGGTGCAGCGATCCTCGCCTTCCTACACCCGCAGGGAGCGATCGATGACGCCAAGATCGTTATGGGCAAGCAAACCGGCGCGCTGTACATCGTTGACGACGGTACTTTGCATCCGGTACTGAATCTCGCATCCGCGCGACTGATCACCGGTAGTTCGGAATCGCCTACCTCGGTACAGGAGTCGAAGCTGACGATGCCACGTGGGCCGCTACTCGGTATCGCGGGGGCACCCGCAGCTTTGCCTGGACCCGGGGACGACACGAGATCGACTTGGACCCTGTGTGATTCGGTGCAACTCTCCCCGGCCGGGAACATGACCCCGGCATCAGGCGCGGAGTCGACCGTGATCGCAGGTACGCTTTCTCCCGAGGCAGGCGGCGCTCGCCCGGCACGCGCCAACCAGGCATTGCTCGTCACCCGGGCAGGCAAGACATTTCTGCTCTACGGAGGCAAGCGCGCCGAGTTGGATCCGGCCGACCCGGTAGTGGTGCGCTCGTTGGGTTTGCAGGGCAAGGCCGCCCGCCCGGCCACCGCGGGACTGCTGAACTCCGCTGTCCCAGCCCCCGCCATCACCGCCCCGCGCATCGATCATCTCGGCGATCCCGGCCCGGGGAGGTTGTCGGGTATCCCGATCGGTGCGCTGATCCGTGCCAGCAGTATCGATTCCGAACGGCTGTACGTGGTCCTGGCGGGCGGTGTACAGCCGGTATCCCCGTTCGCCGCGGAGCTGATTCGCAATGCCAACTCACAGGGGTTGACCGATATCGTCGCCGTAGCTCCCGATCGCCTCGTCGATGTCCCAGTTGTGGATTCGCTTCCCATCGACCAGTTCCCGCAGGTCGTGCCCGAAATCCTTGCAGCCGAGCAAGATCCGGTTGGCTGTATCTCCTGGTCTCGAGATACCGATGCACCGAACGCGTCGATCACCATGTTGGCCGGCCGGGCACTGCCCTTGTCGTCGTCCCAGAAACCGGTGACTCTGGCCTCCGCAACCGGCCCAGGCGACCACGTCTACTCGGTGTACGTACCGCCTAGCACCGGTGAGTACGTTCAGGTTGTTTCGATGGCAACCAACGACGTCATCGCCGGACCGCTGTTCTACGTGGCAGACAACGGCATTCGCTACGGCGTCCCCGACGCGAAGACCGCCGCCGTCCTCGGCCTACCCAAGAAGCCTCAGCCCGCTCCGGGACCGATCATCGAAGCACTCGTACCGGGCCCCAGCCTGGACCGGTCCTCAGCACTCGCCAGTCATGACGCACTGCCGCAGTCACCGTCGTAGCGCCAGCGGATCACTTGGTTGCGAACCAATCGACGGCATGATCGGCGCCGAACACCGCTTCCACCCCGGCAGGGGTAGAAACAACATTCCCGATGTCGGCCGGGTCCTCGAAACGATCGGAGCTACAAGGAATCAGCGCGTCGCAGAGTCTTGGTTGAAAGCCACAATCAGCTCAGCGCATTTCGCATAAGCTCGACCAGCAGCGCGAGCGGCCGTCTCCAGGAACAAGGTACTGAACTCCTCAGGAGACAGCCGCGTAATACCAACACCGAGCTCGAGAGAAATCAACCCACCGTACCCGTCGACTTCCAGCGAAATAACACCGCCCGGGGCCATTTCGCGCACCCGGATCCGCTCCATGTGATCCTGTAGGTCCCGCATCCGGTGCAGCTGTCGGGTCACGCGAGTGACCAGCTCATCCATTCTGTCGTTCACAGCCCGCGCAGCCAACTTTGCGGTTCCATGTCGTACTCCTGCTCGTCGATGAGCTCTTGGCGCACCGCCTCTTCGTGCGTTGGCAACCCCGACAATGCAAGCATGTCGTTGGCGACACCCGCCGAAGCCAGCTCCGCACGGAGTTCGGCCCCGGCACGCTGGGCCGACTTTCTACACAACCGCAGAATCTCGCGAGCCAGCTCGTCCGGGTCTCGCCGAAGCTCCTCGGCGTCAACCGAGATGCGCAAGGGTAGGCCCTGCGCAGTCGCCTCAACCGTCACCAAACCATTCCTGGACGTTACCGGTGCCATTCGTGCCCTCCTCCCAGCCGACCTCGCACACCGAAAGACCGACCAGACACTATTCAGGTAAAAATTCATGATCGGCCGATAAGTAGCACTATGACGTCGGTGGAGCATCTCCCTATATACCTACAGACCGAGGATTTAGATGTTCGATCAACTAGTGAAAGAAGGGCTACATAGGTATCCGGGCCGCATCAGCAGCAGCCCTTATCGGCGTCAGAGGGTTCTACTAGTCGCTCAGTTCTGCTATCCATGTGTTCCAGGAAACACAAACGTTCCAAGAACCGATCTGTCACCGACAAAGTGCCAGAACTGCTTATACAGGCACGTCCTGGGTACCAATACCGACAGGAATCTCCAAATGCCAAATGAAGGCCGGCAACGGCTTACGACCGACCAGCGTAACTCATTCATAGCAGCTCAATTGGGTTGGACTATGGACGCCTTCGACTACTTCGTGGTCGTGTTCGTCTACGCCGATATCGCCAAGAGTTTCCATATGAGCACCGCTAGCGTCGCACTGATCACCACTGCCACATTGTTCATGAGGCCGGTGGGCGCACTGCTATTCGGTCTCTGGGCCGATCGCATCGGCCGTCGCATACCACTGATGGTGGATGTGACTTTCTACTCGGTTGTCGGCTTTCTATGCGCCTTCGCCCCGAACTTCACAGTACTGATCATTCTGCGCACGCTCTATGGCATCGGTATGGGTGGAGAATGGGGGCTAGGCGCCGCGCTTGCGATGGAAAAGATCCCGGCCGATCGGCGCGGCTTCTTTTCCGGTCTGCTGCAGGAAGGCTATTCGTTCGGATACCTGCTAGCTTCCCTCGCCTCGCTGGTGGTGGGCAACTGGCTGGGCCTGTCGTGGCGTTGGCTGTTCGGGTTGTCGATCGTTCCCGCACTGATCATCCTGATCATTCGGACCCGCACCAAGGAATCGGAGGTCTGGGAGCAGACTCAGGAGCAGATGAAGTCTACGCAGACGTCAGTGCGTGACATCCTCACCAGCCCGGCAATCGTCCGTCGGTTCGTTTATCTGGTTCTGCTGATGACGGCTTTCAACTGGATGAGCCACGGCACGCAAGACGTCTACCCCACGTTCCTCAGCGCCGCGCACCACCTTGGCGGCGCAGGCCTGTCCCCCGTGACGGCGAAATGGATTGCGGTGACGTACAACATCGGCGCCATCATCGGCGGCCTGATTTTCGGTACCTTGTCCCAGCGCTACGGCCGCCGCTACACCATCATCTTCTGCGCGTTACTGGGCCTTCCGATCGTGCCGCTGTTCGCGTACTCGCACACCGCCGCCATGCTGTGTCTGGGCTCATTCATGATGCAGGTGATGGTGCAAGGTGCATGGGGGGTGATCCCAGCGCACCTGACTGAGATGTCACCCAACGCTATCCGAGGCTTTTATCCGGGGATCACCTACCAACTCGGCAACCTGCTGGCTTCGCTGAACCTGCCCATCCAGGAGCGTCTGGCCGAACATCACGGGTACCCATTCGCGTTGGCGGTCACCATCGTCCCAGTTCTGACCGCAGTAATCATCCTGACTGCAATCGGCAAGGAGGCCAAGGGCATTCAGTTCGGTACTGGCCATACACAACCCGAGCCGGTGCAAGCCGTCTGACCACATCTCGACCTCGATCATCGGTGTCGCCGCTGATCGAGGTCGAGCTTCCGGCCCTGCGGTCGTTCCTACAGCATGATCCGAACGAATCACCTGCGCGCCCGTTCACCTTGCCGACGCGGTCGACGGTCACGTTCGGCTTGTACCAGCTCCTGCATTGCTTCAGGAACAAATCGGGCGATATCAGCGCGCGATGTAATAGCCAGTTTCTGGAAGATCGAATAGATCTGTGCGTCAACCGTCTTGGTCGAAGTGCCCCGCCGTGCCCCGATCGAGCTGTTCGACCATCCGGCTGCTGCGAGAACAGCTACACCCTGCTCAGCTCCTGACAGTACGTCCCACTCGCTTTGAGCTTCCGGTCGTGCACGATTCTCGGGGTCAGGCGACGGAACGGCGAGGGTCCCGGCCGCCAGGCGTTGAGGCTCATCGTCTTCCAGGCGCAGCGCCGACCCCTGGGCCTCGGCGATCAAGAACTCCCTCTGCCCGAGCACTTTGAGTGCCACGTTCATCGCCACGTCTGTTTCCGCAATCAGAGGTCCTAGATTCTTTAGATCGATCTTGAACAGTTTCTGGAACGTCTTTATCCCTCCGGCCAGCATCGCGATCTCGGTCGCAAGGGCCTTGACCTGCTGGCGATCGACGGCATCATCCACGAGGTGATCGGTTATGGTGCGTGCCAGTACCCAGGTACGGACTATCACTGACCACATCCCGCCCCAGCGGTCACGGGCAGGGATCTGCACAGCCAGCGCATCGCGGATCGCCTCGTAGGCCGCGTCCAGCTTCCCGTTCTTCGTCAAGGCCATCGCCCACGCCAGTTCTGTCCACGACTTGGCCAGTGTGGAACCGGAGTCGATTGTCTCCTGCAGTACACGGCGAGCAAGTTCGAGTGCCTCCTCGCGCTGACCCAGCAGTGCGTGGGCCACCGCCCCATAGAACGCTGCGATCCACGCATCGCCGCGGTCACCGAGTTCGGCGAATTTCTCATTCGCGCGTGCGAGCAGCGCGATCGATGTCTTGTTCCCGCGAAATAGCAGGTCGACTCCCCAGGCAAACTCGATGGCAGCCGGCAACCCAATGTCGGTCTCGGGTGCTCGACGCCACTGCTTGCGCAGGGCAGGGTCGGGAATCTCAGCTGTGAGGCAGTCTTCGAGCACCTCTGCGGCATATTGTCGTTGACCTTGACTGGTCGCGATCCACCCGATCCGTGCGAGAACACCGATCTGCAGGTCGTCGAGCTCAGTCGATTGTGCTCGCGCCGTATTCAAGGTTTGCTGTGCCCACCGGCGGATTGAAGGCAAGGTGCCCGTATGGAACGGTGCGCGGATGGCAAGGAGGCCTGCGACGATCTCCCAGCAGAGATGGGTGTCCTTTGCATCGCCACAACTTGCCTCCATGGCCAGCTTGATGTTGTCCCAGGAGCTGCGCACCCAATCGAGCAGTTCCCGCTCCGACGGGCTGAACCATGTCGATTGCGCAGCGACCAGCCGGTCACGGTAGTAGCGCAGGTGCCGACCGCGCAGCACTGCGAGCGTATCGACCCCTGTTGCTTCTGCATGGTCCGCCAGTCGCGCCTGCCCGAACAGCCGCACACTCTCGAGCAGCGAGTACCTGACGGTTGCATCCGAGATATGGACCGAGACCAGAGAGCGATCCACTAAGCGATCCAGAAGCATCCGCAACTCGTCGTGATGCAGCCGCCCGGCCTG
The DNA here is from genome assembly GCF_035818795.1 of Nocardia sp. CDC160. Classification (NCBI taxonomy): domain Bacteria; kingdom Bacillati; phylum Actinomycetota; class Actinomycetes; order Mycobacteriales; family Nocardiaceae; genus Nocardia; species Nocardia sp. CDC160. The sequence goes on from NZ_JAYKYT010000006.1 coordinate 194,653, forward strand.
GAATGGCCCGCCCGTATCCGCGGTATCGTCGCAGCACACAGCAGCCACTGCTGCCTCTTCCACACCGACGCCCAGCAAGCCGTTGCCCTCTGGGCCAGTATCGAATCCCGGCGCAAAAACCGACAATCGGTCCAACAGCAGGCGTTCCTTCTCATCGCACAAGTCGTAGGACCAGCCGATCACATCACTGATCGTGCGGTGGCGCGGCTCGCCCCCGATCCGCGGGCCGTGTACCCATCGCATCCGCATATCGGAGCGATCCCCGCTCAATTGGCCGAGGATCATTGCCAGCGGCTCGTAGAACATCCGCGCCGCAGCCAGCCTTATGTACAAAGGGTGGCCGTGCAGATGACGACAGATACGTTGAACCAGAGCCACGTCCTTCGGCTCGGTGATCAGATTGCCGGTCAGCTCGGCGCGGCGCCGGAACAACTCCAGCGACTGATCGACCGACAGAGGCTGCACCGGCACCAGTTGCTCATCGATCCATCCCACCGGTTCACGGCTGGTTGCCAGGATCGTCAGTCCAGCTACCGTGTCCAGCAACCGCCCGATCACCTCACCTACCGCAGCCAGGACATGCTCACAGTTGTCCAGGACCAGCACCACAGACTGATCACGCCCCGCGCCGTTACGCATGGTCAGTGCCTCGACGACGCCTTCCCATTCGGACCTGCCCGCGAAGCCGCGCACCAGTACAGCGGCAGCGATGGCGTCCTCGACGGCGCCCACGTCGGCACCCCGCACCAATCCCGCCAGCCGAACGATGAATACCGAGGTGCGGCGCGCACGATGGATCCGCCAAACTGCTTCCTCCGCCAATCGGGTCTTCCCGATCCCTCCTGATCCAATCAGCGTCACCAACCGAGCAGAGCCGAGCAGCAACATGCTGATTCGATCCAGCTCTTGATCTCGCCCGATAAAGGTCCCGGACGTCCCCACCGAACTAGCCAGACCACCCCCATATATCGCAGTCATGGCGACGAGCATAGGTTCGCAATGAGACCTTCAGAACGCCAAACTCGCTTGCCAGACCACTACTGCTACGAAATCGACGCACCTAGGGGTGTTGCGATCCAACTCCGGACCGTCAATACCTACCTATCATTCGCTTCCGGTGTCGAATATCCGACAGGAGGTCGGATCTCAATATGTCGATCGCAATCATGCTTTTTCGGCATGCATGATCATGCATCCTTTTGCCTTCGAAACCGACCTCTGCGGAATAGAGAACCCTCGCTTTACGAACGTACCTAGGTAGGATCCGCAACATCGCCTGTACAACGATCGGTACCTACGGCTACACAATCGCTGATTGATCACGAAATGCACTCAGCCCGAAGACAACTGGACTCGGCCCGAATGAACGACGGCGGTTCGAAATGAGCGAGGTAGGTCGTATGATGTTGGCCGGTAAGAGAGTTCTGGATGTCATAGGTAGCCGTCAGGTCGTCGTGGCTGTCATCGCAGCCATCACAGGGCTCTACTACCTGATTGTCGCCGTAACCAATTGCGCCGACACAGATACCAACCGACGCGGCGTCGCGGCGGTGCTCTCCATGCAGCACACGATCCACAGCGAGGGTACGAACTGGCGGGCGATCACCAATAGCACTGTAGTTCTCGTGGTCTACATCCTCATAGTCGCATGGGAATACCTCATCGCCTTCGCATTGCTAGCTGGTGCCGCAATTACCATCCCGGTCGCCCTCGGACGCACGCGCCAGGATTCGATGGCCGTGGCGTGGAAGCTCTGCAGCATCGGTTGGACCATGGCGATCGTGTTGTTCCTCGGTGGTTTCCTGACCATTGCCGGGGAGTGGTTCCGCATGTGGGCGAACAAGGACGTCAATGCGTCCTCGGCGGCGCTACAGAACTTCCTCATTGCAGCCGTCGGACTGATCCTGCTGCACCTTCAGCCTTCCACAGCCTCATCGATCAGCAAGCCGCAACTCCCCGAGTCATAGGCATTCCGGTGCTGCACCCGATGTTCGACAACTACCTATGCCACCAACCTGGACTCAGGATAGGGCGCAGGGCCTGAAGCCATCGGTGATCCCTTATACCTGACCTTGTCTAAACTGTGGACACCGTTCTCGAGGCCCTTTCGTGCCGACCTCCACCCTGCAGTAGGCTACTTCTGCCGATTGCGGGAGACTACTCACGGGAGCGGCGGTGGCTGTCGAATTGCGGATATTGAGGTCTGGCTTTGTCATTCAAGTTCAAGGCAGAGCTCGATGACGTCCTCCACGCATCTAACGTCTGCATCGGGAAGCCGGCAAGCACAACGTGCCTTCGATGCTGGGATTCTGTCCTTGGGTATTGCAATCGATGGCCAGGAATCGGTACGCGATTTGGACTATGCGAAACTTGCCTTCCAGCGTGCCACCGAATGGGATTCGGAGATGTGCGATGCCTGGTTGGGCCGGGCGGCGGCTGGCGAGGTGACCTCCGAGGTCATCGACAACCTCTTCCGGACCAGCGCCAACACTCTGTACCGCGAGCAGCGACGACTCGGTTTGCCGCCACGAGTGCTGGCCGGGCGCTTTGTCATCGAGCCCTACATCGACTATCCACTCGCCAGCCACACCGAGATTTGGTTGGCTCAGGCTGCACGGCTGATCTCGGACAGGAAGTTCGACGAGGCCGAGCGAACACTCGACGAGCTGGCGCGCAATCGAGCCTCGCAGCCAGCGACCCCCGACAGTGAGATCGACGACCGGATCACTGCCTACGTGCGTGGAGCACTGCACTACTCAACTCAACGTTGGCCCGATGTGATGGCGGTACTGGCTGGATCAACGGAATGGAACGATGCCCTCCTGGCCGCCGGCGCGAACGTCATGATCGGCACCGCATGTGCACATCTGGGCCTGTTCGGCGAGGCAATCCGACGTATGGAAGCTGCTGCTACAGGACCAATTCCAGCCGCGGCCACCACTGCACACTTCTGCCGTGGGCTGTGCTTGCGTGAAATGGGCAGAGAAGACGAAGCGCAGGCGTTGTTCGAAAAGGTATTCTCCGAGGCGCCGGACTTCGAAGCCAATACCCGGGCCATGCGCGATCGTAGTTTCCGGATCACCGTGACCACAAAGGAACTCATCGACGTTCGCACCGATCGATGGGATCCGGCGTCGGCGCCCACCGCCGAACAGTTTCAGGGCAAGGACCTCGATGACAAAGCCGAGCGCGTCCTCGAATCCGCCCGCCTCGAACTCAGCGAACAGATCGGGCTGGCCGGGGTGAAAACCCAAGTGGCCAAGCTTCAGGCGACCGCACAGCTCGCGAAAATCCGTGCTGAGAAGGGAATGGCCAGCGCACCGCGTGGGCAACACCTGGCGTTCACCGGCCCACCGGGTACCGGCAAGACCACGATCGCCCGGGTGGTGGCCAAGATCTACCGCGGATTGAAGCTGTTGAAGACCGACAAACTAGTGGAGGCCAAGCGGTCCGATTTTGTCGGTGAACACTTGGGCAGTACAGCGATCAAGACGAACAAGCTCATCGATTCCGCAATGGATGGGGTGCTGTTCATCGATGAGGCCTACACCCTCATCCAGACCGGGCTCTCAGGAGGCGATGCGTTCGGCCGTGAAGCCGTAGACACATTGCTGGCCCGCATGGAAAACGACCGCGACCGACTCGTGGTCATCGTCGCCGGCTATGACGGCGAGATCGATCGATTCCTTGCGTCCAATGACGGTCTTGCGTCCCGGTTCGCCAAGCGAATCAAGTTCGACTCCTACACCCCCGAAGAGCTCGGATGCATCGGCGAATTCATTGCGCGGAAGCGTGATTCGGAAATATCGGCTCAGGCGCGAGAGCTGCTCATCACCGCGTGTGCACAGCTATACGAGCGACACGTCACAGATCAGGGCGGCGCGCAGCGTCGCGCGATCGACTTGGCGGGCAACGGCCGATTCATCCGCAACATCATCGAGGCCGCAGAGGAGGAACGCGAGTTCCGGCTGGCGAATGATGAATCTCTGGACCTGTCCAGTGCTGATACCTCGGTGTTGATGCGCATCGAAGCCGCGGACATGCGCTCAGCGCTAGCGACGGTGATGGGCACCGTGGGCTGAGCACATCCGCGTTGTCACGCCATCCATCGGTGGGAAGGCATGGCGCGGACCAATCCTGAAATCGCCCCGGCGACATTGTGATCGCTGCCAGGCAACAGCGTGGTCCAGCACTGACCATCCGCGGCCGTCGTGGGCACCGCGACAATACGCCCTCGATGTGTGTCGTACACAGCCGCGCCGGAAGATCGACCCCCGGAGACATGATCGTAGGCGACGATCTCGACGCGAGTCACGCAGTGCGACATTGCGATGCCGAATTCGAGGGCATCTGTTTCCGACATGCCGAATCGGGCGAGCAAGCGGATGTAATCGCTCGGTTCCCTGGCGGTATCGAGACAGTCCAGGATGTCGCAAGTAAGCCCTCGAAGTGGCACCGTATCAGCGGGTGCGCCCGATCCGATCACAGCTATAACCGGGCTGGCCAGGGCAGCACCGTCGTCGGCCCAGATGCCAGCGATCTCGACTGCGTCACCGTTGCGAACAGCCAGTGCATGCTGTGCGCCGTGCCGAACAAGACACGCTTGGCGGTTCCCCGATTCCGTGTAGATATGCATTGCCAACTCACGCTCAGGATGCTCGAGTGTGCGAAGTGCGTCTGCCAGTTCACAGTCCACGTCCGCATACGCGTCCAACAACCCGGCGGACCGCAGGCTCCTCATCGCCGATGCTCGCAGCGCAGTCCATGCCGCAGCCGAGTCATGACCCGGCCGTACTCTCAGTACGCTCGGAAGGGTCTGCACACCCAACAGCTCTGCAACGACAAGCAACTCGTCGATCAGCATCGTGACCATTGCATCCCCTCAATCCGACCATAGACCGGCAACCAGCACACCACCGCCATACCCATAGATGGCTATGGCCCGTCCTGCGTTGGCCAGCATGCAGCAACCCGAATTCGGGCGTACAACCCCTGTTCGACTTCATCGATGATCGTGCCGGGCCCACGCAGGAACTGAGCAGTGACCATCAGTGCCACAGCGATACTTGGAATGGCTGAGCCGGTTGCTCGATCACAATACAGCCTGTATCACACACGCCGTGCCATAGGCACAAATCTCGGTGCCATTATCACCGACCGAAGTCTCGAAACGCATTGCCAACACAGCGTTTCCACCGCGCGACACCGCCTCCTCGGTGAGCCGGCCCAGCGCTTCGCCGCGCCCCTCCACCAGCATCTTCGTCTGCCCCTTGAGCTCACCACCTTTCATCGACTTCATCGCGGAGCCCATCCAACTACCGATGTTGCGAGAGCGCACGGTAAGACCAAAAACCTCACCGAGCACACGCTCCACACGAAAGCCAGGAATATCGTTCATTGTGCTGACAAGCACATTCCAGCTGGAACCTTCGTCACCGCGGTAATCATTGCTCATGGCTTACACGATTACACATCATGAACGAAATTCCGACGTGCTGTCGGTATCTTCTTAGGTATCCCGCGGGAGGCAGTGTGGACGCCCTCGCCATCATAGATATCTATGCAGAGGACATCGATTCAGCAAGCTCCGTCCCTCGGCGAGTAGCGTGAAACTCATCGCCCACATACGATTTCGGTTAGAGATATTGTCAAGCCTGTAGATCGGTATGTAGCCTCGAGCTCATGGGTCTAGGGGTATGGACGCACGGTTTCGCTAATGCATTGGCCGACAGCCCTCCAGAGCGCCTCGATCATCTGCGGGACCAACTCCGCTCACTCAACGATCTGCTGCTCGGCGAAGGCTTTCTGCCCCATCACGAAGCAACGGCTCGCGGCGCGGCGGCCGAACGAGACCAGATGGGCGGGGTTCCTTACAGTTTCCTGCACCACCTGCGACGTGCGTACGCACGAGCACACAAATACCCAGATGAGCCGCTGATGCCCGCGGCGGAAGACGAGGATCCGGCCGACGACGAGGCCGTCGTCGACCTCAGCTATACGTTCGAGTCCCATCTCCTCTGCCACTCGGACTGCGAAGGTTATTACGTCCCGGTCGATTTCGGCGAAGTACTCTTCCCGGACGAGGAATTGGCCCTATCTGGCGGCATGGTTGGATCCAGCCAGGCGTTGATGCGCGAACTCGTCTATGTAGCTCCCTATCTCGGCATCGCGTTCGTCGACGGTGAACTGTTGGATGCCGAAATCGACAGGATCCACGATGACGGCCGCGACGAGCACTCGTTGTATCGCGAACGGTTGGCGTGGCTGCTGTTGTACGAGGCAGCTCGCGTCTCGGTAGCAAACAGCACCATCATCACCTTTGGCTGAACGCATTGAGCGCACCTCTGCCGAGCAGGAACCTAACGCCGCCTCTTTCGGTATGAGATCTGACGAAAGCAATTCGTAATCCCGCGGTAGTGCTACCGCGGCTCATGATGGAATTGGTGGATGGACGAGATCATCTTCCGGTCCGCGACGATCGAGGACCTTCCTGCGATAGTTTCGATGCTCGCCGACGACCCACTTGGCATGGTCCGTGAATCTGCCGATGATCTAAGACCATATCGTGCGGCCTTCGCGGAGATCGACGCCGATCCGCGACAGGAGCTATTAGTTGCCGAACACAGCGGTACCGTGGCGGGAACGGCACAATTGAGCTTCTTGCCCGGACTGGCCCGCAAGGGTGCGGTACGTGCGCAGATCGAGGCGGTGCGTGTGGCTCGACCGATGCGTGGCATCGGTCTGGGGTCGCGGCTGATCGAAGAGTGTGTGCGGAGGGCGCGAGAACGTGGTTGCATCCTGGTGCAATTGACCTCGGACAGTAGTCGGGTAGACGCGCATCGTTTCTACAGCAAGCTCGGATTCGAGGCCAGCCACGTGGGTTTCAAGCTGATGCTGGCGGAAACCTCGGATCGATGACGGACGGAGTAACATAGCCCGCGATCGATCTCCGCGCGTTAATATTCCGGGACTTGAGCTCGGCCCGCCACCAACCGCTTCGAAACCGCCAGCGCCACACCGACACCGCAACACGACCATCGCTACAAATTCGGACGGTCCTGCATCCAATGAAACGATGCACTTCGTTGAGGGAAGGCGCTTAGGTCGATCCGGTCGAGGCTCAGTGTGACCTGATGACCATCCAGCTCCCCTGTGAGTACAGCTTTCTCGGGCCCCAGCTGTTGAAAGACGAATGTGCCCCGGGGATTTTCAGGGCGCTCTGCGCCTTCCGCTGGTCCGGACACTACCGTGTCCGCGATCAGCCGTATTCGGTGGTCGACAGCATCCCACTCAGCGGGAACTGTCACCAACGTGTCGTCCATCCGCTGGTAGGTGATCGCATTCAGATAGTCGAACACCACTGTTTTCCAGCGGATTCCATCCGTTATCAGAGGTGGGACCTGCTGCCCGTCGCGAATGTACTGCGACACCGACCAGATGCCATACAGCGGAGGCTTAGGACGATCCGGCCCCCCGGTCCGCCAGGCATGCCAACCCCCGAGCACCAGGGCCACGGCAATCCAGAGGCCAAGTGAGCCTTGTATCACCGCGGCGATTCGTTGAGATCTCCTGGTGTGGAACGGATATGGCAGGACAGCCGGGGCAGTCGAGCGATTGAGAAGAAGTACTCGTAACAATCGGCGGCTGTCGGGTGCCAGTACCACCAGCGACATCAGCAAGAGATGCGCGGACAGAATCTTCTCTGGCACATCAAAAGTCATGTTCAGCACCAGGATCTGCGACGTATCGATCAGAGCCAGAAGGGCGCCGAGCGATGTAGTCTTCGGGATGAAGAGCAGTACCGCTGCAGTGATTTCCGCTGCCCCGAGCAGCATCTCATACGGTCTCGACACCCCAACTTGCGACCATAGGACGGCCATGGGGGTGAGATCACCATACTTGGTCAGCAGTGTGGTCAGCGAGGGCTGAGGCATCTGGGTCGGAATCATCTTGCCGACGCCATAATTCAACATCTGGCCGGCCAGCAAGAGTCGAACGACGAGAAGGTACCAGCTCGCAAGCACGCGATGCTGCACGCGCCGCCGATCGAGCACCGACCACAAAGCCGTCCCGATCATCGACACGACAAAGACACAGAATACCAGCACCCAGAATATCCTCTGGTCGCCGACGCCGCTGGGATACAGCTGCACACTCGTACCGAACAGATGCCGGCTCACCCAACTGAGAGCTGGCTGCAGCTTCCGAACAGGCCAGAACTGCGCGCTGTAACCCATCTGACGGCCTAACCACCCGAACAGTACGAAGACGATCGGTGGCATCAAGGTACAGAACAGCCCCAAATACAAGAAGCAAAACCGAAACGCGAGGCGGGTGAACAGCTTCCATTCCACAGAGTCCGCTCGACCCGGTTCATGCTCAGCGTCGTTGGTCTCATCGGTTACGACTACTGACATCCATCAGATCCCTTCAATGGGCAGATGTGCTGTACCGCTGCCAATCACGAGCCCGCCCCACGTTTCGAGCCATACACCCAGACTCGGCACCGCCGAAGACGATTCCAGGCGCGGAACGCCTGCCCGCGCATCCAGGGACCGGCCTGACCCGCTCACCAACCACGTATATAAAGAGCGACGTCATCGGCCCAACCGACCCGCCCACGGTAAATGCACGTATATGCCGCAATCTTTCCGAGACCCCACATTGCTCCCCCCAAGTCGTTGCATTGCTGACACGATGTGTAACCGCCCCCGTAAAGATGCGCAGCGTCTTGAGGCACGCTGCTATCAAGGTTGCAGCCGTGAGGGTCCTGAACTTCGCGCATCACCGACATATTGGCACCGGCAAAAGAAGCCGACGTCATCATGATCGCCACGGCTGCTGCGGAGACCGCCATGGCCCGCGCCAACCAAGATCTCATTGCTCCACCACTTTCAGTTATTGCCGCACATCTACCGAGAGATGCTGTTCGACCTCGGAACAAATCAAATCTCAACACACGCCGCGCGGCGGCGGCATCGGTAGGCTCCCTAACGGGATAGGTACCTGTGAACTCCCGACGAAGGGCGGACTGGCTGCTCTCCTCAACCGCGAATCGTGGTTGAGGAGAGCAGCCCTGCGAATAGCAACCCTGCAGCCAATGCCGCAACCGCCACGATGAAGATGTTCGCGACGGCAAATGCATGAGCAAACGACGCCGCTTGGCCGAGAGCAGGCCGAAGCGAGCCGAAGAAGATCACGCCGACCACTGCCACACCAGATGCCGCACCGACCTGCTGGGTGGTCGACAGCACTCCCGATGCCATTCCGATCTCGCTAGGGTCGATGCGTGCCAGCACGACCCCCATGAGCGGCGTGATCAATAGCCCGCCACCAAATCCTTGACATAGCAAGGCCGGTATCAACGAACGTGCGGTCAGCGCACCACCTTGGTCCAGGGAGACGATCATCGCGACTGTCACTCCTACTGCAATTAGACAGGCTCCAAGTGCAGGAACTCTGCTGCCGTAGCGCGGCACGAGCCGACCAGCCAGCACGCTCGCAGCCAAAAATGCAAGTCCGTCAGGGGCATACACGACGCCGGCCATAGTTGGTGTAAACCCCAGCCCCTCCTGCAGCATCAAGGACAGAATCAGGAAAAACGACGAAACCCCACAGTAGACAACAAAGATCAACCCGATGCCGACCACAAACGGGCGGCGTCGGAACAATTGTATCGTCAACAATGGATCGCCGCCGTTGGCCAGCACTCGACGCTCTATGACGACAAAGCCCACCATGGTAAGCACACCCACGATGAAGCTGGCCCACATTGTTGGGGGCCAACCCGATTGACGGCCGTGGATGAGCGGAATGAGCACCAAGAACAACGCAGTGGTGAGAACAGCAGTGCCCGCGAGGTCCAGGTGTTTGCTCTCGTTGGCGCGTGTCTCAGGAATGAATCGTGACGCCAGAACGACAGCTATCACGCCGATTGGCACATTGACCCAGAACACGGACTGCCAGGTTTGGCCGAAGAGATCGGCAGCAGACAACACGCCGCCGAGCAACTGACCGCTGATGGATGCGACACCGATAACCCCGCCAAGAACACCAAGTACCTTCGCTCGGTCGGCTTGTGGGACCAGCACCGAGATCATCGCGAAGACTTGAGGGAACATGATGGCGGCGGCACCGCCCTGCAACAGCCGACTCACAATCAGAATCTCCGCGGTCGGCGCGAGTGCGCAGCTACCCGAGAAAACGGTGAACAGTGCCATTCCAGTAACAAAGGTTCTCTTGCGCCCAAACCGGTCTCCCAGTCTCCCACCAGTCACGAGCATCCCTGCGTAGGTCAGTTGATAACCAGCGAGGATCCACTGCAATTGCTCTGGCGCCGCATCCAGATCGCGCCGGATTGTCGGCATCGCTACCACGACAATGAAGGTGTCCAAAATCGCCATGAACGTCCCGATCATGGACACCCCGACCGCGGCCACCCATTCAGGACGAGGCCCGCCGGCACCCGCTACCTGCAACCGTAGCGCCTTCATCACCATGGCGATCACTTACGCGCAACCTACGACAGCACTGTTCAGGGCCTGTAGAACAGCCCGCCCTGCATCGGGGTCTCCGACTGCAATGCGTGCACTGCCATCGGGATAGGACTTGGCACTGATCCCTGCACGATCCAGTGCCGCCGAGATCCCGCGACCGGGCAGATACAGGAAGTTTGCCGAACTACGTGGCACCGGGATTCCGATCTGGCGCAGACCATGGCGCAGACTGTCCCGTTCCGCGGTAATGAACCGTACCCGTTCAGCCAACTCGCCTTCGGCGGCGTAAGAAGCCGACACGGCCACTGTAGCGGCAGAGTTCATTCCGAACGGCAACTGCAAGCGCCGTACTCGTTTGACGATATCGGCAGCTCCGAACCCATAGCCGATCCGAAGTCCGGCAAGTCCAAATGCCTTCGAAAACGTTCGCAGCACAACAAGATTGGGGTGGCGAGCAACCAAACGCACCGCGTCGACCTGCTGTCCTTCGACGAGGAACTCCACGTAGGCCTCGTCAAGTACCACCACAACATCGTCGGGTACCGCACCGAGCAGCCATTCCAGTTCTGTCGTAGGAACCACTGTGCCAGTGGGATTGTGGGGCCGGCATACCACGACCATGCCTGTCCGGGCGTCGATTGCCGCGGCGAACGCAGCCAGGTCCTGGTCGCCACCGGCGGTGAGCGGGATCGGCACAGGAACGACGCCGGCTATATGACAAGCTATGGGATAGCCGTCGAAGGTTGGTGACCCGAATACCACCGACTGGCCAGGCTGAACGAGTGCACGCATGATCTGCATCGCGACGCCGGTCGCGCCCAGTCCAACCACAACCTGGTTCGGCAGTAGTCGCTGCCGGTCGGCAATAATCTTCAGCAACTCATTCGGCCAGAACTCCGGATAACGGTTCACCCGCTCCATCGCGTCGTCGAGGGCGCGCAGCACCGACGGTAAGGGCCGAAAAGGGTTCTCGCTCAAGCCGAGTGCAAATCGACCTCTGGCGGAGCCAACGGCAGGCGAAACTGAATCGATGACAATAGACATTTCACGCACCTTTGCGATGTACTGCTCCAAGCATCGTCAGAAAGTTGAGGCGGCACTTGGTCTATACAGAACTCACAGCAGCCCATGCACCGCTACATCAATTACGAGCAACGCTACAGACGATGACAGCTCAGTACTCACGACGGCCCTCCATCAATGACAATCTGCCACAATGGATAGGATTCCATCTCGTGACTATCGACTCTCGGTCCTTTGGTAGCTCGTTGGTTGTTGCCATGCGGCTAGCCGGGCCACTGCTGGAAGCATCGGCCCTTAGGTGCCGAATCGACATCGGTAACGCGCGAAGAAACTCCTGATGAAACCGAGACCCATCCAGAGAGTCGCTCTGCCCACAACTCCGCTACGGCCTGCGAGAGCAGGATCCCCTTCGGCAGCCGAGGGCTCGACCGAACAAACGGCCGCACATACGCCCTGACTGCGAATTCGCACAACTAGAGCGTTGGTGAGCTCACTGTCCGAACACGCAGCAGGGAGCATGAGCGCCAATATCCTAGGTGCACTAGAGGTATAGATGCCCGTTGTCACCTCGAGCGGATTATCTGCCCGACCCGGTGGGTACAGCATTGGGCGGCTCAGGGTTTGGGTAATCCCAGACCGGAGCGGCATCGACAGGATGGCCACTACTGGTGTCCAGCACCGCTACTTCGTATTCAGCAGACATCGTCGGATGGCCCGGATCGGTGTCGATGCACTGGTAGGTTTCATGCACCGGCTGCAAGGAGATCCATTCCCTGCAATCACCATTAGCCGCATCCTTGTTCGCTGCATGAATATGATAATCAGCCATAGCCGTACCAGCTGACAGCCAGGGACACAAGGCCACAACTCCCACCGATGCGATGGCATTCAGAACTGTGTTCGCTTTCATTTGCCGCATCGTATCAGCTGCGCTTGCCAGCCGACCATACCAATTTCATCCGTATCGACCCAAAAGCGCGGCCATACCGATCACCTACCGACCACCTACCGATACCCATCGCTCACCTACAAGCACAGCTGAGGGTTTGTAAATGCAAGGAATCGTCGTCACGCTGACGCAAAAGGAGCTGGCTACGGTTTCGCGTTCAAGCACGACGAGGTCGACGAGAGGCTGGGAGATTTACTGATGGTGATCGAGGTAGATATCCGCATCGCCGCCCGTGAGGGAAACCGAAAGCTGCACCGTTCCATTTGGTGCCGAACAGGTGTCCGACACCCCTATGTGTCCGTTTGAGTCCAGTTTTCTTACGTCGGCACAGAGTAGACGATTCGCATCGTCCGCAGCGGTCCACTCCACTAGCCAACCACTACCTCCATGGTTCACAACAATATCAGCAAAAAATGGCCCATTGACATTGAAATCTCAATAACATTGGTCCGAATGGCAGTAACTGGAGGATGGGAGTGGTGCACTACTCGCAAGACCACTCGACAAGATTTCCCCCGAGAGCAGCGCACTCGCCATAGCTACGAGCTTGAAAAAGCGTACGCGTGTTGACATCTGAACATTTCTCCTTGACGACTATCAGTTAAATGCAAAACTCAATCACATTACAAGCGAGAATCGCAGATCCATATACGAACCTTAGGGAATCCAAAACCGACATCGAAAGGCTGGCTGTTCTACGGCCACCAGACTTCACCATCCCAACCGCCCTTAGGCTTTCAACCACCAGATGCATTGCGCCTCTTATCAATTCGCATTAGAGCATGCGCCAGCTATCGCAGCATCGGTAGATTTCCGAGCTGCATAGGTATCTGATGCCTTCCACTGATCCGGGCGGCGGGGACCACTAGGTGATCGCCTGAAGTTGACAGCGGGTCAGTAGACTCGAAATATCAACTGCGACAAGGGAAACAGATGATCAGGCACCAGCGCATCTGTTCCGAAGCTCCAAGACGGTGCGAACGTCGCGCAGCGGTCCGACGCTCGAGTCGACGCGGGCCCAGCGGACGTCGATGACGAGGTCCAGCATGGCAGAACGTGAAGGCCGAGCGTTGCCAGGCCGTGCTGATGAATCGTGAGCTTTCGAGCCGGGCCTTCCGCACACAACCGCTGAAGCCCTTCGTACCGCACGAGCCCTTCGTACCGCACGGAAGAGATCGGCCTGCCCGCAGCCCCGGCTGACTGCGGGCAGGCCGATCTGCTACACGCCCGCCTTGTGGTATGCCGCCAGGATCTCCGTAGATACCCTGCCACGGCTGGAAACCTCGAATCCGTTCTTACGCGCCCAATTCCGGATCGCCTGGGTCTGCTCACGATCGACAGCAGTGCGAGCCTTGCTACCCACCGTCCTGTTGGTCGCCGTCGACCTCGGAGTCCGACCTACGCGGCGGGCACGCTGGGTCCAGGGCTCGAACGTTTCTCGGATCCGCGCAGCATTGTGCGTGGACAGATCGATCTCGTAGGCCACACCATCGACAGCGAAAAGCACTGTCTCCTCTGCGGTGGACTTGCCGTCAAAATCGTCAACCAGCTCGACGACCACCTTGCGCGCCATGCAGCAGCCTTTCGTGTCCGCATTTATAATTGATATGAAGGGTAGTGGACTCTATACCGGGAGCAGCTCCCGGCCCCAAGCGGTTGCGCGCGTTCACTTCTTGTCCCGGATCGAGTCCCCTTCGATGGGGCGGCGCGCCGTTCGATCGGCCGCCGTGCAACAACTCCATTTGCGTGGCATCAGGATAGAGATCAGTGCGCTGACCCCGAGCGCGGATCGGCGCGGAGCCACCTTTCACGCCCTGGCGGTCAACGGCCCCGACAGACGCCGACACCGTGCTCGTCGCTGCTGCCACCGTCGACGACCATGGACAGTTTGCCGATCGCTTGTGCCGTCAAATCCGTTGCGGGTGCGAGCGTCTCAAGGCTCCCCCGCGGCCCGACAAGAGCGACTCTTTGGCGGGAGGTTGATGTGGCTGCGGCTGCCCCAAAGGCACCCATCTGCATCACATCTCCCCTCGACTGTGGAGTCGAAAACCCGAGATACATCACCTATCTCATACCTATGTCGCTTCGGAATCACTGATGTGGTTGCAAGTAGATTGTGATTCTGTAATACAGGGCAACAAATTCAATTCACTCGCACATGGGTAGGGTAACGACTAGAAAGCTGAGGACAATGACGTCTTCCATGGCGAGAGCCGGGCCGTGTCCGCATTCATTCTAGTAATCACGACATCAGATTCCTCACCTTATGCCAAAGCGTCAGTGGCGTGTGAGCGCAACAGCTCAGCAGTGCAGTAGATATCCAAGACTCAGAACGCGCGAATCATGTTGGTGCAGATCGGGTCAGGCAACTGCGTATTCGCTCCGAATATCGAGGAATTGCTGAGATCGAACTCGAAAATCGCTCTGAGCCGGAACCGGCTATCGCTTCGGGATTGACCTCATCCTCAGACTGGTGCACAGTGCCCCGAGGTTCTGGAAGTCAGGACTTATCGGATACCGCGGCCTTGGTCTGGTGACGGAAACGCGGTACTCGCTCGACTTTCAGGCTCCCATCGGGGTTCGGAGTCGTGACGCGATCGCCGCGCCCCACCACCCGCAGCGTACTGGTTCTACACCTTTGGTAGATACGTAAGCAAACGTCGTTAAGCCATACCCTATTCGGCCGCCGATTGTTGCTTGTCGCCCAGCCACCCGACAGGCAGCAAAGGCAGCGACCGCTTATCCAGTTGCGTCCGCCGGAACTGACCCGTTGCAGGACATTGCACCGAAATACGTGATCCCACATCGCATTCCAAGCGTATCCGAATCTGTGCACCCAACATGGAGTATGCAAATCAACTGCAGGAGGACCTGATGGAGACAGATATCGTGATCGTCGGTGCCGGTCCAACCGGCCTGATGCTCGCGGCTGAACTACGGCTCGCCGGCGTGGATGTGCTTCTCGTCGAGCGGCGGCCCGAGATCGGCGGCACCGGACGCGCAGGTGGCGTGCAGTCCCGCACACTGGAGATCTTCGACCAGCGGGGACTTCTGGAACCTCTGTTGGCTGCGGGCGACTACCCATCGAACGCTGGGCACTTCGCTGGCATCGGATTCGAAGCGGACAGTCTCGATAACCGTCTGATAGGCAAGTTGATACCACAAGCCCGCATCGAAGCGATGCTTGCGGACCGAGCCGTCGCTTCTGGAGCGCGGGTGCGCCGCGAGAACGAACTAGTGGCGCTCAACGTCTATTCCGACGGCGTCAGTGCCACCATCACCGATGGTGAAGGGCAGTACAGGGTGCGCGCCCGACACCTGGTGGCCGCCGACGGCGCGCACAGTACGACACGTTCGCTGCTCGGTCTCGATTTCCCCGGCACACCCGCGACACATGTCTCGACGGTGGCCGACGTCTGGCTCACCGATGCGGATCGGTATCGCACCGGGGGTGTCCACTGGCGCTGGGACGACGCGGGTAACTGGACGATGCTACTCCCGTTCGGCGATCATTTTCGGATCGCGTTCGGCGGCCCTGGCCACCCGGATAACCGTGAAGCGCCGATCGCAGGTGGGGAAATCGACACAGCGCTCGCCACTTTCGACCCGGGGTTGGGTTTGGCTGAGACCCGCTACGGGTTTCGGATCACCGATACAGCACGGCAACTACTTGATTATCGACACGGCCACGTGTTCTTTGCTGGTGACGCGGCGCACGTCCACCCGCCGTTCGGCGGGCAAGGTATGAATCTCGGCATTCAGGACGCATTCAACCTTGGCTGGAAGCTGGCAGCTACGTTGCGTGGCGACGCGGGCGATGATCTGCTCGACACGTACAACGCTGAGCGTCACCCGATCGGCGCGCGGGTGCTGTTCAATGTGCGGGCCCAGAATGCCCTCATGAACCATGGTGCTGCCGACAGCCAGACCAGTGACCTCCGCGCCCTGTTCACCGAATTGATGCACCTGCCCGACACACGAAACTATCTCGCCGAGATGCTAAGCGGCCATGCCGTACGTTACTCGATGCCCGCCGACGTCGACCACCCATTGCTCGGCCTGGCTGCACCTGACTGCCCGCTGCCCGGTGCTGCCGGGCGGCTGTTCGTCCAAATGCGTTCAGGGCGAGGCGTACTCATAGCAGGTAGCGACGTCGTCGCGGCGGCCGGGGAGTCGTGGTCCGATCAAGTCGATATTGTCAGGACGTCGACACCGCTATCTCTGCTGGTCCGACCTGACGGATATATCTGCTGGGCTACATCGTCGGTGTCGATTGAGGCCGATGACGTGGTCGTGGGGCTCCGATCGGTCCTCACCCGATGGTTCGGCCACAAGCAGGTCAGCGATGCCGTAGTGCCTGTGTGCTAGCGGCGATTTCGACCGACCAGTGCGTCAACTTGGTTGCGTCCGCCGACTCGGTCCTTCGATTTATTCCTCCTGAGCGCAAGGCTGGGAGAACGCTCCAAGTTCGACCAGATTGCTCAACATGTCGGTGATGATTCCTGATTGGCTGGTCGGTTACACCCGAATTCTGAATTTCGGTGGAGTGTGGCCAGCAGCCGACGAAGATAAGGTCCGCGAACTAGGCCAGTTGCTGATCGAGTTAGGCGAGCAGCTGGACACGCTTCACTCGGAATTGTCTACAGTTCGCTTGCAGCTAGAGGCCGACTACCGCGGAGATGGTGGGGATGCAATCGCCGAAACAGTAGCTG
Source organism: Nocardia sp. CDC160 (assembly GCF_035818795.1). Taxonomy (NCBI): domain Bacteria; kingdom Bacillati; phylum Actinomycetota; class Actinomycetes; order Mycobacteriales; family Nocardiaceae; genus Nocardia; species Nocardia sp. CDC160. The sequence continues at coordinate 211,833 of NZ_JAYKYT010000006.1, forward strand.
CACTGGCGACCGAGGCAGACCGGCTAGCAGACACTGCACGCACGATCGGGCATTCCGCTCGTCGCGCTGGTGCAGACTTCGAATACACGAAGTTGATGATGTTGACCTTCGCCGCTCTGACCGCCTGGCAGCTCGCAGTGGCGGTCGCAACGCTTGGCGGAACATTGGCCGAGCTGTGGGTGGTGGCTGCTGGACGCATAGCAGTCAAGGTGGCCGGTGAGAGTTTGATCGACCAACTGGCTGCGGATGCCGCCCAGGTTGACGTCCGCGGCATTGTTAGCCTTTTCGCCCGGCAGTTCACGGTGAAACAGATGCTTGCAGGGGCCGTCCGTGACGGGTTGCTCATGGGACGGGTGGATGCCGCGATCGAAGGTGGGCAGGTCCTAGTCGGTGAGCGCGATGTACGCGATGTCGACACGGGTCGCATTGCAGGCTCGGTGGTATCGGGAATCGGTAGTGGGATATGCGATCCGGTCGGCGGCGGGGCGCGGGCAGTGCTGGGTCGGGCCGGTGTTCCTGGATGGTTGGGGCAGCTCATAGGTGCTAGTACAGGAAATGCGGTTAGTGCCGGTGGATACTGGGCGGGCGGCGTGGCAGGCCAGTTGGTAGGGCAGCTAGTCGATTCCGGCAATATCAACTGGCCCGCGGTCGACCCGACTTTCGAACCACGACTGCTGTTACGGGGAGTCAGCCTCGGCGTCGCGCAGGCCGGCGTAGCGGTGTTCCGTGACGCGACGGTGCCGAACGCGCGGCCGGTTCGTGAGGACCAGATAGTCCGCTGACCAAGCCAAACCTGTGTCGGACAAACCTTTTGGATAATGAACTCAGCCAGCAGAGTCAGTTCGACACGCGATCTACCGTTACCGGGCCGGGCACCCCAAACCAATGCCGCAATGACTCGTCCAATCCTCGAGCGTCATCACCGGTAGAGGCCCACGCGACATAACCGTCGGGTCGTACCAGCATCGGGGTCCGGCCAGCCACACACCGCAGCCGATCTTCGTAACCTGCCGCAGTCGCACCGATTAGAAGCCCGCCGCCGTTGGTAAGCGGCAGAACCTCAGGCATGAACTTTCCGACGTATGGTTCACCGGTGCCGGCATAGTCGATGTCGAATCCATTGGCCATGTCGATGAAATACCGTTGTGCATCCGGAATCGCAATCACCTCCGACACCACTTCGCGTAACGCGTCGACCTGAGGCCCTGGACGCATCAACGCGACCTGCGCCCGGGTGTTTCGTAATACCCTTGCCCCGATCGGATGGCGTTCCGCGTGGTAGGTGTCCAGTAGCTCCTCGTCGGCAAGTCCGCGGGCCACCAGACCGAGCTTCCAGCCAAGGTTCGCCGCGTCCTGCAAGCCGAGATTGAGCCCTTGCCCACCGATCGCCGAATGGACGTGCGCTGCATCGCCTGCAAGAAACACCCTGCCTCGGCGATATGTCACGGCCTGCCGAGTGTTGTCGCTGAACCGGATGCCGCCGTCGAAGGTCGTCACCTCTACGTCCGGCACACCCGATACTCGCCGAATGCTGTCCTGCATCTCCGAGGCCGTCAATGGCGCGCGCGGATCAGCGGGCCCACCGGAGAACTCGATGGTCGAGATCTCCCCCGGGATCATCGACAGCAACAGCAACCCGCCAGGACTGCGCACATTCGACCGCAGCGCCATCGGATCTGCGACTGTCACGGCGGCCACCCGACCAGTCATGGTTGCCTCTGTACCGACGAAGTCGATAGCCATCGTCTTCCGGACAACGCTGCGGCCGCCATCGCAGCCGACCAGATATGGCGCCCGCACTGATTCGCCATCTGCCAGAATCGCTACCACCGTCGGTCCCTCGTCGACAACCTCGACGACTTCGCTACCCGGCCGGACAGTGACACCGAGCGACGTAACCCAGTCAACGAGTATCCGCTCCAACCGATGAGGCTGGAGAATGACCCAGCGGTCGTCGCTCGGCTCGGTCTGAAGCGGCAGCAGACTGAAAACGCCCTGTGCCCTGCCCTCGTCGAGCATTCGCCGCAGGAGGTTGGTGCTTTCAGAACCGCCGTGGGTTGCGATCCAGTCGAACATCGCTCGTTGCTCAGCGATCAACGGAGCGTCCAGTCCGCGAAGCGCCAGCGTCTGCATGCTGCGCAGATTTATCCCACGTATGTGGAAGCTCCGCGAGCGCCGCGCGCTACCACCTGAAGCTTCGAGGACTAGCGGCTCGGCTCCGGCCAGCTTCAACTCTCCTGCCAACAACAGCCCCGTCGGCCCGCCGCCGACTACGACCACGTCCACCATCGAAACGCCCCTAGTTCCACAACATGCAACTACCAGTCAGCAAAACGAAACCGGAATACCCGGCCCCACACCCTGAGCTTGGATCACGTAGGTATGCCACGCGCATCAGTGTTCGATATCCCTGCACCCGCTCACCTCTGTCGGGTCTCACCTAAAATGGCGGATTCTCAACCAATCTGGCGAAAGCGTGGTGAGTTCTCATCCAATGTGGCGAGGGTCGGTGCGTGCGGGAGGCCGATGAGGGGTTGACCGAGGACGTCGGGCAGTTCAATGCGGCGTACATGACGACTGCTGGTGTCAAGCGTGGGGTTCCCTTGGTGTGGCTTCCGGAGGTTCTTGCCGAGTTAGGCCGACCTGTGCGGCCGTTTCCTTCCTATCGGGGTAGGCGCAGTTTTCCGGGGTGGTATTGGTCCGCGACGCTAGGGCGGCGCATCGGATTCGAATCATGGGTCAAGCGAGACACTTGGTAGCATTGGACTTCGATCCGACCGTGGTCGACGCCGCGGAAACCACCACTCAGCCTGAGAAAGACCCACCGGCAGCCGCCCTATCGCGGCTGGCGGACCGCATCTCCGCCAGGTCCGCTGAGTCAGGCGCAACGCAGCACGAGTCGGCGGGTCTCATCGAGATGTCGGTCGACAACAAAGAGAGCGCTGGTACCGACAGCGGGCGGCGCGCCCGACCATGGGAGTGCGGACCAGACGGCATCGAATTCGACGAAGTATTCGCGGTTCAGCGGAAAGACCTGAGTGACTTCAGCAGTCACTTCGGAACCCACAGGATGGCGGATTTTGACGGCACGCCATTCAGGCTCGCTCATGGCCGGCCACACCGCGGTGCTCGATTGGAAGGCTGTGTCGAGCGGCCAGAGCCGAACCTGCCGGTGCATGTGCTGGAGCACCTCGAACTCAGTGACAGTTCCGACGGTCGGCCATTGATCGATGGATTCGGGCAGGTTGAGCACGTCGACGAAACCGAATGGCGGACAACCCAAGTCGACGAACAATCCGATTGCGCCGGGGCGCGGAATCAGCGTGACCACCCCGACTACATGGTCGCCGACCGGATATATCCTGCGAGCCGCGTCGAGGTCCAGTTCGATTGGGTCAGGTTCGATCATCGCGCGACCATCTCACCGGGGAGCGTCGCAGGTTGTCAAGCTATCCGTAGTCACCGTCGCTCGAGTCGTATTCGTCCACGTCAAGCTCTGCTCGCGTCAATACCAGGAAGTCCAGCACCGATAGCGGCAGATACCATCCCAGCGGTCGAGGCCGACTCCGCGCCTGATCAAAGGCCGTCTCATCGGGCTGACCTCGTCGTTCGAGCACAGTGCGACCAGCTCGGCACGAACCGGTTCCAGCCGATCCATCAGATGCTGAATCTGGTCGTCGACGCTCTCGTCACTGCGGCGGACGATCTGCCACGCATGAAAGCGCGGAAGGACACGTTCGGGTGACAGGCTGCCTGGCTGAGCTTCACGGCACAGATCCCACCACAGAAGCGCCAGACCTACGACCCAGTTACCGGTCCGCGGAGGCATCAATCCACTCGGCGAGGGCGGCGAAATCATTGCGCCGCAGCCCGATCCGAGGATCAACGCGATGCAGAAGCGCTCGATCACCGTGATGCTCCGACACCCATTCCCGGTCCCCGTCACCGATCTCGTCGTCGATCCAGATGAACGATCGCCCCTGCGCCCATTCGATCAATGTTCGGGTCTTCCAATGCAGCCCGAACCATTCGTCGACGTGGTCGTCCGACCGCTCTGGCCAATCCACCACCGCGAGCATCGGCAAGCCCAGCGCCGGAGCCACCGAGCGGTTGGCCTCATCCATCCAGGTTGTTGCCCACACCAACTCGCATGGAAGGGCCGCCAACAGAGGCCCGAGTTCGGGATCGAGACGCGCCAGGAGCGGATTAGCTCCATCCTGCCGCGTCGGAACTGGCGACGAATCCGACTCATGCCCAGGTGTCATTCCAAACGGGATCAACGGTCCATCGACGTCGAGGAACAACAGGGGACGATGCAGCCTATCCATCACCATCGCAGGCTAGACCCAGAACTTCGCCAGCGACGCGTGTGCCCCAAGCGGATTGAGGCGGCTCCCAACGCCTCCGGGGAAACCGCCACTCAGCTTGAGAAGAACCTGACGGAGCCTGCCTCAGCGCGGCTGGCGGATCGCAGGTCAGACGCTCACTCTCCGCCAGGTCGGCTGAGAACTCACAACCTCGACCGTGATGGCGCTGGTCCGAATCCGGTGTGGCTCTTCCGCAGTGACCGTTGATCGTTGGTCGTTTCGGATCTCGGGGGCAATCCGGTCCGAAAGGTTGGGTGTAGGCGGCCGGTGGTTAGCGGGTTGTGCTGACCTGCTGGAGGAGTCCGTGCATGTCGAGTTGGCCGTGGTGTTCGACGAGTCGCCCGTCGACGAAGCGGTCGATGCGGATGGCTCCGACCGAGATCGCTGCGCCTGTTGCTGTGATCTCGCGAAGGTGCTGGTGTGGGTGCCGACGAACCGGCATCGGGTCACGAAGCGGTTGCCGGCGATCAGTACGTCGTCGATGACGTGTCGGCCATCGGGAAACCCGCGGTAGAACGCTTTCTGGTTGCGTTCCATTCGGCGAGCCCCATCGGGGGTGAACTGCGGACCTGGACGACGAGGTCGGGCGAGACGAGCTGGGCAAGTTTCGGCCAGTCTTGTGCGTCGAGTGCGGTGTAGAGAGCGTGTCCTATTGCTCCGATCGGGTTGTCTGTTTCATTCACAGCGGCAGGCATGGCTTCCGATTGGGGCACCACCGATTTCAAGGCGGTCGCCGATGGTGTGGCGGATTGCTCCCTCGATGACTCCGGTGGCGATCAGCCAGCCTTGTTGCGGGGCTTGGTCGTAGCGAAGGTAGTCGGATCGCCAGCATGGTGGTCCGACCCAGTCCTCGCGGTGATGGGGTGGTCTATCAGCCAGTCCGTGCACCATCGGAAACGGTTCGAACGCGACGGTCGGCGCGCGCTTGGCAGCGGGCTTACGACAGGACTTGCAGTCCATTGCGGATAGCGTCCAGGTCTGCTCGGTAGAAGTCGATGTCAGCGGCAGCCACCTCGGCGTACAGCCCGATCGGGTATGTCTGATCACCGGCATCGTAATCGAAAAAGAGGGAATCGCCGTATATTTCGACCTCGTCGGCATTCTGGGCGGGAGTCGTCCCGGCAATTCGGCGGCCGGACCAGCCGCATACCTCAACGGTTTCGGATAGCACCTCTTTCCAGCCTCGAGAGGTAGCCATACTCTCGACATAGCTGACGTCGCGCCTGCGTGGTTCACGCAGATTGACAGTGATTGTCGCACCGCGGGTTCGCCCCGATTGCGGATCGGTTCGGCGGATCATCAATGTGGGGCCCACGTCGTCCCGCTGCTCTCGGTGCCAGCCGGGCAACTGCGGGATCCGAACCGTAATCGGCCGATCTGGCAGACGATCGATGCTGAACACCGCACCGGCCGGATCAGCGCAGGCGGTTTTGGCAATCGTTGTGGCCGTGGCAGATTCCGGTGCAGACGCACTGCACGCGACGGCACAGACTGCAGCAACGCAGGCGAGCGCGAGCCACTGGCCGACCACCGGGCAACTATTCATGGGTCTACAGCCTAAAGCCGCCGCCCACCGAGATGAGACCACATGAGACATGCACTTAGGTAGCCAACGAGCACTGCCAAGGCCCTCCCCTATGCACCGATATCCCCAGCTGCGGGAGTCTGGACTCCTTTGGGCGCAAGAAAGGATTGGCGGCATGAAGAACATCAGCGGCCTCATCGTCGACCCGTCAGCCTGGCACGAGATTGTCGAGCGATCGGGGTGGGTTGTGCAGAGTCAAGTCGATGCCGATCGGCTCGGACTGGTTTACTGCGAGGGATGGGCAGACGGCAAGGCCGTTGGCCCATTTTCGGCACAGCGCGCCCGTGAGCGTGATGTCTCCGGCGAGCCGTATGCGGTGATGATCGCAGACTCGGATGGTCGAATACTTGCGTATGTGGAGATCGCTTGGGCTGCCCGGTTCGCGTGCAGTTGGCATATCGACGAGCGTCATCGACGATGGCAGCGGATCGAGTACCGCAAGCTTGATGATGGACGACTGTCCCTCTTCGATGTCAAGAGTTGGGCGTATGCAACTCCGGAGAGTCCAGAATTCGACAATTCGAGCACCTGGCGGCGCTGGCAGTTCTTCGGCGATGGGAATGTGAAACTGGAGTATTCACACGCGGGTGGTGATAGTGGAGGCCGCGGACCGAGTCGAGTCGATCCAGAGCGGTTCACCTGTGAGTGGGTGTTCGGCGACTGGGCGCGACTGTGCGGTCTGGATACCCGCGCCGATTTCTACGACCTGCCCATTCCTGAGAGCCGTTCGGCCGCTATGGTATCCCGGCCTTGGAGCCCTCCCGAGCCGCTGCAGCCAGAGATGCTGGAAGAGCTTTTCACTTCAGGAACTCGGATGGAGCTGGACACCGGCGATCGTGTCACCGTCGAAGTGTCGGTCACGGGCGCACTACTCCTCGGCAACAGCGGTGTAGTGATCGACGATCCCGGATCGTTGTGCTTCCACAACGATCCCCTCCGGGTCAACGTTGCTCCGGGCGAGTACACGGTTGAGCTGGCCAGGGTGCGCTTTGACAATAAGCCGACCCATACCAGGGTCGCAGCGGCAAAACTCGTCGTCGTTGACGAACCGCCCGTGACATGGGAGATGGCTCGCCGTAGTAGAGAGGACCCGATATTCCTCGGAGACGGCGAGTTTTTCGGCTTCGGTGTGGACTCGGGAGCCGCGGCCTTTGTCGACGGCGACATGATCGACGCGGTTGTAGAGGCGGTTCATGAGTACTACCAGAATGACGATTACGGAACCGAACTTGCCGCCAACGGTGCGGTCATCTTCGAAAGTGGCTGGGGGGATGGCACTTATCCGGTATGGGTGGGCCACGACCGCAATGGTGTGTTGTGCGCAGTAGTCGCCGACTTCTGCATCGCCCATCGAGCGAGTGTCCTGCATGGGAATGACTGACTCAACGAAACCGGACCATATGAAGGCCTTGGTCATAGTGTGCACCACGCGATCGAGGCGGGGCCCGCGATGACCGGCAGCCAGAGCCTGGAAGCACTGATAACCCGGCTCGGTGGCGACGACCCGGTGATACGTGCCGAAGCGGCCGACTACCTGCTCCGCGACATTGCCAATGCCGCACCACGTTTGATTGCGACACTGCGACAGTTGAGCACGCGAGCATGGGCCGATCCACGCGCAGCAGCGGCGGTCGAGGCGCTGGTCGACCTGTTGGGTAGCGGTGGTGATGTGGTGCTCGACCCGCTGGTAGCGGCAGTTCCGGCCGCGTGGGCGGCCGATCGGGCCGATGCAGAAAAACGGTGGTGTGTGGTGCCTCCCTGGGCGCTGAAGAGCGAGGTCCTGGTGCTGCACAGGGTGTTCGAGAATTTGTCGGTGTCCGATGACGCGAAATACCTCCCCTTGCTACGGGATCGGGAACCGCTGGTCCGCTGGTGGGGCCTGTGGGCGCTGGCCAGGTCAGGCTCTGCCGCGAGTCGCTTTCTAGATGTTGTGCTGCCGCTGGTCGACGATCGGGCGTCGGTGGTGTCGAATCGGGCTTTCGCGACGTTGGATGCCATGGGATCGGAAGCACTTGCGAAGTTGCGGGAACTCGGGCAGGAGCCCGGTCCCGCACAGGGACCGGCGCTCAGCGCCGTCGCGGCGCTGGGTGGCTGGCCGCTGTTGGATTCCACGCAGCGGGCACTGCTCACGCAGAGGGTCGAGGACAAGGTCGCCCACGAAGCGCCGCAGTCGATGTGGGTGGGCGGCTTGGAGCCGAACTGGCGCGGCGATCGGGACCTGATGGGAGATTGGACCGGAGATTGGCTAGCAGTACCCACCAATGATCAGACCGCATTGCTCGACGCTCTGGGACTGGTCGAAGCCATGCCCACGACCATGCAGAAGGGCATGCACATCTCGATCAATGTCGATTGTGTCTATATCACTCCGCAGTTGGATGGCTGGACACTCGTGTTCGGCTACGTTCTGCCCGACGGCATTTCGGTGGATTCCGTGCGTGAGTGTGTGGTCGGGCTGAGCCGCCGGTTCGGTTCCGCTCAGTGCTACGGCTTCGAGGAGACTTGGGCCGGGTGGGCCTTGGCTGAACACGGTGAGCTGGTTCGCTTGCGCTTGTCGGGAGAGTTCGCGGAAGCCGAAGAGCAGATCGGTCCCCCGCATCCAGCCGAACTGGACGCGGGCTGGCAGGAAAACGAGCCCCACGAGTATCCGGGATGGTCCTCGACCTCGGTTGCGCACCTCATGTCACTGAATCCCAGGGCCATCGGCTCACACACTCGGGTACGCGGCCACGGTCTTGTGGCGGACACGTCCGCGCAATGGCACCAGTCGCTGACGCGGTGGATGCAGTTCGCCTGACCCATGCCGGAATGTCTTGACCTTGACCGCACGAATCGCCGAACACAACTTGATACTGGAACGCCTACCCGGTGGCAACGGGAGTGACTGCTGACTCCTTTGACGAATCGAGAAAATCGTTCGAGACATTACTCGCTGAGTTGGCCGGTCCGGCGACCGCGACGATGCCCTAACACCAACTCGAGGAGCTCGTGGCCCAACGAGGCCGAAATCTGCTGCGACAGTTGCTGCAAGACCATCTGAACCTGCTCGAGCATCGGCGTGTCCAACCCAGCTTCCGAGCCGGTCGCTGTTGAACGACAGAAGCCTGCGGAGCCGATGACGATTGGCAGGTCAACCCGATCCAGGTTGGGTGAGATACCGATGCGATCGGACTCCCCAACCAATCACGCTGGTCTGGAGAATCGTGGCGCGAGGTGAGCGTGGCAGAGGTAAGCGACGGGACCCAGAGACATCCAGGGCCTCTCGAGGCGTGGGTGGAGGAAATGCACCCGAGACTGGCTGGGCTACAGGATTTTCTGCTGCCCGAAGACTTCCGGTTCGACTTCTCCGCGAGTTCGCTGACCGAACTCGAAGCGGTTCTGCTCGATGGATTTGATACGTGGACTGCCGTGGCCAACGACATCGATGACAATCCGCAGGGCTTCATCGTGCGAGCGGCAGGTTACCTGGGCGAGACCCTCATGCGGGCTGGTGGCGGCGCCTGGATCTGGGACAAGCTCAGCGCTCAACCGTTGGCGAGTTTCGATCCCGCTCTCAGACTTTCACCGATCGCCCCACTGGTCGTATTGGCTCAGGCTGCCGATCGCGGCACGGGCAGGGTTCTCACCGACAGTCTCGAGACGGTGAGGGCTGCCGTGACGCAGTACCAGCACCAGCACCCCGACTGGTCTCCGGTAAAGCAGGCTACGCCGGCGCTCGATCCTGATCCCGATTTCCCGCCGGACCTCGGAACTCTGACGGCCTGGTGTCACCAGCGTGAGTCCCGATTCCAGACTTGGGCCACCGAATACACGGGCGGGTCGGCGAAATACGACTTCTCGGTCGACTCATTGGACCTGCTAGAGCGCCTGGTCAAGTCCCGACTCTCGGGCTTCTCCGACTTCGAGAGGCCTGAGAACCAAGAGTTCATCGACGGCGCGATCTGGTACCTCGGAGAGACCATCGTGCGCCAAGGAAAAGCGCAGTGGCGCTACATCGAAGGTGAGCGGAACGAGGACAGCGAATGGGTCGGCCGCCCATTCCTCAAGCAAACCGAACCCCCGAACAATTCAGTAGTTCCAGAGTTAACTCTCATGAACTGCGCCGAATTCGATGACCCGAACTGCCTCCGCGGCGAGGTTGCTCTGTTCGAGGATCGACGCTCACACCGGTAACCCCAGGCGGTGGAAGCCCCAAACCACAATTCAACCACTCGCCATCAACGCACCGGAGAGCCCACAGTTGGCGGAGTCACACTGTCGCAAACTGCTGGCCGGTGACGCATCGAGCACTAACCATCCTCCTCAGGAGTCCGTGACCGACTCGAAATCGTCGGCAGCAGATGGGAACTCACCGATCCCGCCGACACCATTTAGCGCCTATGAGCCTTCCTGGGCAACGACGACTTCGATACCTAGTGGGGCCTGCCACCTCACTAGCGAGCCGACCACCTACCGGCCGCCTGATCGATAGCCCTTCAAACAAGCCACACCTGCAGCAGGAAGGCAACCATAGACAGTGTCAGTATCGATAGTTACACTATCCATAATTTGGTGAAAGTCTCATCCCGCGATCAGGAGCATCTCCGATGACAGAACAAACCCCTGAAACCCCTCACACCGCAGCGGGGTCCGGTGGAGTGAGCAGACGCAGGATGATGACCACCGCCGGCATCGCCGCTACTGTCGCCGCGGCGGCCGGAGCGGCGGGTGGCATCGCCGTCGTACATGGAGCCGGCACCGCACCCGTCGTCAATCCCTCCGCCGCCCGCCGGTTCGACAAGAAAGTAGTGGTGATCACTGGCGCCACCTCCGGTATCGGCCGAGCGGCGGCAATAAGGTTTGCAGCCGAGGGCGGGCTGATCGGATTCTGCGGCCGCCGTGAAGAATTGGGCCGCGCAGTGGAAGCGGAGATCCGGCAGGCGGGCGGCGAGGCCACCTACATCCGCGCCGACGTCCGGGTTGAATCGGATGTGCAGCAGTTTGTGGACGCGGTCGCCGCCAAGTACGGCGGACTCGACGTGTGCTTCAATAATGCTGGCATCACCATCCAGAAGCCGCTACACGAATACAGCGCCGCCGAGTGGGACGATGTCGTCAATACAGACTTACGTGGTAACTTCCTCGCGCTGAAATATGAGATCCCCCACCTCATCTCGCGGGGCGGAGGCGTCGTGGTCGTGACTGCTTCCTCCAATGCCATTGCCACCACGGAGGGTCGCGCCGCCTATACCGCTGCCAAACGCGGCTTGGTCGGCATGGTCCAGTCCGCCGCCTTCGACTACGCGGACAAGAACATTCGGATCAACACCCTCATCCCGGGCACCACCGACACTGAACTAGTCCGCCGCGCCGCCGGGGCCATGAACCTCCCCGACCCGGTCTGGAAGACCATGGTCGATATCTATGGCAAACAACACGTCCCCGGCCTGCATCGCATGGCCACCGCCGACGAGATAGCAACCTTCGCCCTTGCTCTGGCCTCCAATGACTTCCCGTACATGACAGCAGCGCAACTGGTCATCGACGGAGGCAAAACCGCCTACGCCGGATAATGTCCCGACGGGACGTGCTGGCGCTGTGAGACTGATGGGACTGGAACAGACCGGGGTGGCTGCTCGGCCATTTCGGGTGGCCATCATTCTTCGAAATCACGCTAGTCGCAGCGCAGTCCCGCTGTCGCGGTTCACGGGGAGGTTTAGAACATTCCGCCGCTGGCATGGATGGCTTGCCCGGTGATCCAGCGGCCCGCGTCGGAGGCGAGGAAGGCGACCACGTCGGCGATATCCGCGGGCTCGCCGAGTCTGCCGAGCGGGATCTCGGCGATGATCGCCGCGGCCTGCTCGGGTTGCAAAGCGGCAGATATCTTTTCGGTAAGGGTAGGACCGGGCCGAACGCTATTGACGGTAATTCGGCGTGTCGCGAGTTCGTTGGCCGCCACGCGGACGAGTTGATCGCAGGCGGCCTTGGTTGCTCCATAGAGGCCTGCGGTGGCTCGAGGCACCACGGCAGCACCACTGGAGATGACGACAATTCGTCCGTTGTCGGGCACCCGTGAGGCCGCCTCACGGAGCGTGACGAACGTGGATCGGGTGTTGGTGTCGAAAACCCGGTCATAATCGGCATCAGTGGCCTCGCTGATCGGTGCGAAGTGAGTGATGCCCGCGTTGTGTACCACCACATGTGGGGCACCGAAATGATCATGGACTACCTCGAACAGCTTACGGACCTGCTCGGGCACGGATACGTCCGCTTGCACCGCCATCGCGCCGCCTCCTACCGCGCGGATTGCGGCCACGACACCTTCGGCGGCGGTCGCATCGGAGCGGTAGTTGACGATGACATTGGCCCCGTCGGAGCCGAATCGCTCGGCGATGGCGCGTCCAATACCGCGGGCAGCACCAGTGACGAGGACAGTCTTAGGGATCGACATGGGTTCTCCTTCGTGCGTCTTCTACTGCATTGACGTTAGGGAGGAGACGCGATCCGAGCTATGGTCAAACCTGCCCGAAACATATCCGATCGGATCAATGGACGGTGCGAATGCACGGTGATCTCCTGAGCGAGGCGTTGGCAGCTGTGACGACCGCGCCCGCCCTTTCGGTCAATGTCTACGCCAGCGCCCCGTGGGGTTCGAGGTTTGGCGGCAGAGGGGGATACGGCTTCCACGTGGTTGTACGCGGCAGCTGCTGGCTGCTCCACAAGGGTGCGGATCCGATCCTGCTGCAGCCCGGAGACGTCGTGCTGGTACCCAGTGGTGAGGTCCATACCCTTGCGGACCCCTTGGACACTGAGCCTGTGGACCTCGTCGCCAATGACCGCATCGGCCGTGTAGTCGTCGGCGGTTACGGTGCCGAAACCGTCCTGTTGTCTGGCGCCTACCGTATGGAGCACGGCGGGCGACACCCGCTGTTGGCCAATCTTCCCGATCTGGTTCACCTTCGCGACCACGGACAGCACCGACTGCACACTGTCGTCGGGTTACTGAGCGCCGAGATCGAGGACTCCAGCCCTGGCAACGCGGCCGTGGTGGGCGCGCTGGTGGACGCACTGTTGATCTACATCCTGCGGACCTGGTACGAGGGCCGACCCACGGGATGGACTGCAGCGATGAATGATCCAGCGATCGGGAGCACACTGCACCGGATCCACTCCACCCCAGCTGAACCATGGACGGTCGACCGGCTCGCCCGCGAAGCGGGCCTGGCCCGCGCTACATTCACCCGCCGATTCACTGCGTTGGTCGGCGAGCCGCCCCTGACCTACCTCACTCGCTGGCGCATGATCACCGCTGCCCGTCTACTGCGCCGCGAGCCGAAACCGTTGGCTGCCATCGGCCGACAAGTGGGTTACAACTCCGAATTCGCCTTCGCGAAGGCGTTCAAACGCGAATACGGTCTCGCTCCTGGGGAATACCGCCGCAACCGGAGCCAATCGATGAAATCGCGGATGGGCGTTGGGAACTGAGCTGGCTACTGAGGCCGTCATAATAAGACAGCGATGGTCACGCTGACCGAACCGGCCAGCACGGGCCGGTCGATGCACCGAGCGTGAGGTACAACGCCGTTCGTGGGGCCTTCTCGCGGGCGTTGGCTTCAACCCATTGTGGGGCGTTGTGGTTTCGCCGAGGATGATGCCGATCCCGTCAAGGTCGGTTCGAGCTTGCTGGTATAGCGCCAGCGCAATGTACTTCGCCTGTTATGCCGTGAACCGGCGTAAAGCATCATCGGCGGGCTCGCCAGGAACCCGCGACACCGCCTGGTGATCTGAGAGGAGCCTGGTTTCGAGAAACCGTCGGCTTCTGCAGGGAACGGTGGTCCGTCCTGGGCCGCACCCGATAGCGGCCGCGGCTCGTTCCCCGCGCCCGAACCCTACGTCACGAATTCGAGGGGGTTTAGTGGTCGGGTTGCGGCCGGGACAGGTCGTAGCAGATTTGACAGCCCCGAATGAATGAGACGGGATCGGTGGAGCTGGGCGCGATGTCGATGAGTGCCTGCGGGCGACCACGCCCCCTGATACGAGTCCACTTCGCATTCAACGCAATCCATTGACCCTCTGGTGAAAACCTCACTCGCGCTGGAGTGTTTGCTTCGGTTTGTTGCCCAGTTGCGAGCTCGAAGCAGGTACTTGCCGCAAGAAGTCGACTGTCATCGTCAAGGTCGGGCTGGTGGTGACGCCACCCTGCGAGCGGAGTGTGTTCTTCGGCGAGCCATTCGTGGACGAATCCGCTCCATAAATCCGCCAAGGCCAACGCGTGGCCCGCGGGAACGGGTATCTGCCTGAACGCTAGTGCGCACGGATCCGGTTCGGGTGTCGAGTCGTTGGCTACTACCTCGAAGACGATCGCCCGGATGGTGCGGGACATGCGTGGGCCGCTGGCGCGGGCTGCGATGCACAGGTGGTGGTCGATGCCGTCGTCGTATGTTGTTGTGGCCGTGCCGATCCACCGATCGGTGGGATGGGCGAGGTTGAACATCGACAGGAAGCTGGCGCGATCTCCCCAGTAGTCGAACCGTGACAGCAGCTCCGGAATCGTGTGTCCGTTGGGAGGTTCGCCGGGCGGGAGTTGGAGCAGATAGTGGGCTGCCGGCGTGGTGGTGACGATGCCGGAGGGGCTCCACTCGATGGCGCCGACTTTAGGGATGGCGGGCAGGTCGTCGTTCTTGCTGCCTACCCATACCGAGGCAGCGTGGACGTGGCCGGAGGGTCCGAGCACGGGGACGGCGACCATGCGCTTCTCGCAGCCGTCGGGCAATGTGACGACTTTGCGGTGGGGCTGCCCTGAAGCAGCGCAATCGCGGACCAGGGGACCCATCTTTCCGGCGAGGATTCCGTTGCCTGTGACGCTGGTGCGGGTGAGTTTGGAGAACTCGCGTGGCTCTGGTCCGTCGAGAACGACGGTGGGCCGGTCTGGGGAGATGAGGGTCTCGACCACGACCCAGTTGCGGGTCTGTAGACCGGGCGCTCGTTGTTCGCATCGGCTCGATCGGTGAGTGGGCGTATTCACGGATCGGTGCGTGTTCCTGCCAGAGGAATGCAAATCGGTCATGTGGTCCAACCCCTTTCCAGACAGCGCGACTCTCCGTCGCCGGGGAGTGCCCGGTGAACGCTGCCTGGCGTGGTTCACATGTAACCGACCACAGCCGGATTCCCGATATTGTGCGGGAGCGCAACTTCGTATTTTAGCCCGCAAATAGTCAGCGATCTATCGTGAATTTGAGCAGGGCCGCGGTGGTTTCCTGATCGATTGCCACCAGGCTGGCGTGGGCGTTGATCGGGATCCAGCTGCCGTCGACACCTCGCATGCGCAGTCGGCCGGTGGTGCTGGATCTGGCGAGTCCTCGGGCCATGTCGAGCATGATCGGGTGGTCGTCGGGGTGGACCTCCGGGGCGGGCTGGTCGGCGATGCCGCGCCATGCGATCTCGTCGGGGATCGGGGATCCATGGACCCAGCGGATCAGGCGCAGGTTGCGCAGGTTGATCAATGCGCGGTATTCGCCCGGTGGTGTGTCGGCTTCCAACAGCCGGTGTTCGAGCAGGATCAGCGGTTCGGGTTGACCGTCGGGGCCAGCAAAGACTTCTTGGCTGATGCCGCGTGCGATGCGCTGCGCGGTCCCGGCGATCTGCTGTTCGTAGATGCGGCAGGAGAAATGTGATCGGAAGGCGGCCCCGTCGCGCCGGTAGACCGTCCAGATGCCCTGATGCGTAGTGCCCGGGACGGCGGCGATGATGCGCTTCATCGCGACGAGTTCCTTGGCGTCGGTCTGGACTTGGGCGAACATGTTCGCCAGCGAACGTTCGTGGCCGCGCTGCTCCTCAGGGATGTCGGCCAGCTCGGCCCATTCCGCGCTTCCGAGCGCGGTCAGGGTGGTCAGGTTGATGTCCCAGGCCCCGGCACGTGGACGGGGCGGCACGGTCTGTTCCTCGGTGCCCGCCCACACCTGGACCGCGTGCAGCCTATCGCCGACGAGGTGCGGATAGACCTCGACCTGTCGTCCGGCGCCGTTGGCCGACAACGGTTCATGTGAGCGCGCGACCAGGGTGATCGCTTGTCGAATCTTGGCTGCCGCGCCCTTCACGGCCTTGTCCAGCGGCAGAAATTCCTTGGGGTGCCCACCCCAGTCGACGATTGTGTAGTTACCGTCCAGTTCACCGAATGTCTCGATCAGAAGCCATTGCGGTGATTTCGCGTGTTCCTCCTGACGTAGGATTTTGTCCGCCATGCTGCAATAGTGCGCCTTACGCGTCCGAGTTTCGCGGAAACCAGGGGAACTATGCCGACCAGCTCCGTCATCTTCGATGACGCCTATTTTCAGGATCCGCACCAGTTCTATCGGCACGTCCATCAGCAGGGACCCCTACATCGGTTCACTACTCCTGCCGGGGTTCATGGGTGGTTGGTTACCGGTGAGCATCTGGCGCGGACGGTGCTCACCGATCCGCGGATCGGCAAGGGGCGCGACACGATGCTCGGAGTCTCGGCGTCCGACGCCGAGCTGGGGTTGCGGCAACGGCTGCTGCGATCGGCCACCGAGTGGGTGGTCACCCATATGCTCGGCTCCGATCCACCCGAGCACACCAGGCTGCGCAAAGCTGTCGCCGATTACTTCAGCCCGCGTGCAGTCACCGAGATGACTCCCCGGATCGACATGCTGACAAAGGGATTCGTCGATGCCATGCCGTCGGATACACCGGTGGATCTGGTGATGGAATTGGCATGCCCTTTGCCTGTCGCCGTAATCTGCGAGATCACCGGAATCTCTCAGCGGAATCGGCCCCGGATAGAGAAGTCCTCGGCTGTCCTGTCCGACGTCACCGTCGCCGATAGTCGTCAACTCCGCAGCGCCAGTATCGATTTCGTGCGGC
This sequence comes from Nocardia sp. CDC160, assembly GCF_035818795.1. Lineage (NCBI taxonomy): Bacteria > Bacillati > Actinomycetota > Actinomycetes > Mycobacteriales > Nocardiaceae > Nocardia > Nocardia sp. CDC160. Next base: position 228,648 of record NZ_JAYKYT010000006.1, read on the forward strand.
TGATCGCACCCTACTTCGTGGCTCGCCGACTACGGCCTCGCGAGGACCTCATCACCTCGTTGACCCAGCAGATGGCCTCCGGCGAGCTGAATCTCAAGGAAGCCCTGTCCACGGTGGCGCTGCTGCTCATCGCCGGCCACGAGACCACCGCGAATCTGATCGCCAGCACCATGCTTGCCCTGCTCAGAAATCCCGACGAGCTCGAGCGAGTCCGCTCGGACCCCGACCGGATCTCAGGAGTCATCGATGAGACGCTGCGCACCGAACCTCCGCTTCCGGTCGCGACACTGCGTCAGGCGCACTCTGAACTCGACCTCGCCGGGGAACGAATCGGCAAGGGAGAGCTATTGATGGTGTCGTTGCTCGCGGCCAATCACGATCCCGAATCTGTCTCGGATGCAGACGTATTCGATCCAGCCCGCCAGGCCCGGCACCTGTCCTTCGGGACGGGAATCCACCACTGCCTGGGTGCCCGGCTGGCCCGTATCGAGGCGACGACGGCCATTACCATTCTGCTGGAACGGTATCCCGGCATCAGGCTCGCCGCTTGCCCCGAAACACTGCGCTGGCGACGAAGCATCTTTTTCCGGCACCTCGATTCTCTGCCGGTGTATCTGACGCACTAGACGAACCTGCCGCCTGGTGACACCCGGGTTTCCGCGCGAGTCGGCACCGGTCGGCTTCCTCGGTCAGGGGCCATCGAGATGCTCCGCGTTCTCCTCCGTGGTTATGGCTGTGAAGGATTCGAGGCCCACTGGGTCCTGGTTGGACTTGGTGGGCTCGCAGCGCCGGTTCGGTGCACGCATACGCGCCTGGTCTTCAGCGGAACGAAGGTCAGCTGGGAGCGCTTCACGACGTTGGTGTTCAGCTTGCGCGGCGGCTAGATCCTCGCGGTGGCGTTCGGTTTCTGTCGTCAGGCGGTGTTGCTGCAGTCGGCGATCGAAATCCGACGAATCCGTTCGAGTCCACCGCATCAGCACCGCGTTGCTGGCCGACTCGAGTGCGAGCCGCATGCACAGCTGGCGGATCTGCTCACCGAGTTCCACGTCGGTCAGGTGGCGCAAGTCGCGATCTGATGCCGGGCTCGCCTTCCACACCGGCGCGCTGGTGGCGTGGGTGTCGGCACGGAAAGTGCGGGATTCGCTTCGACCAAGGTCCAATGGCGCTATGGGTTCGAGGCCGATTCGGTGAAGCTGGGCCAGTTTCCATTGGTAGCGGAAGCGCGCTTGGTTGAGTTCTGCCAGGTCGAGATCATCCGCGGTGAGGCGGGCTGTTTCAACGTCGGCAGCGGTGACAATTCCGGTGGGGCCTGCGGCTTCGACCAGTTCGCGGAATGTGTTGTCGGCGTGAGTCTTTGCCCGCTCGGCGGCTTGGGTGGCGGAGTCGGCGCAGATCCGTGCCAGGTACAGGTCGAGTACATCGCTGTCGATCTGCGACTGGGCATGGAGTTCGGCGATCTGAACGACGAAAGTAGCTCGCGCGGCATGGTCTGGGATAGCCGTGAGCAGCAGCTCGAGATCGTCCAGCTCGGTGTTGCGGACCTTGCTTGGGATGTGTGTGGACAGGTCTTCGACGCGGGCGCGGTAGGTGGCGGCGTCCTGTTCGGCCGCTATCCATTCGGCGTGTGCATCGCGGGCGGCAAGCAGGTAGGGGCGTTGGGCATCGCGAAGGGCGCGGAGCCGTTCGAGATGGGGTTGCACGGCACGTAGGTGACGACCAGCGCCGCGATGGTAGGCGATGTACAGGTCTCGGTAGACGCGTGCGTAATCGTCGTGTTCAGCACGCAACACCCGCGCGCGTTCGATCGGTGGGAGGTCACGATGATCGGGAATCGTGGCTGGATCCACGGAAGGTCGCCAGCTGGCGTCATCCTCGCCTTCGACCGTGTATTCGAGCGGTCCGCCCGCTTCGGCAACGGGTGGGTCGCCAGGCGGGATGAGCGTTTGCAGCGATGCAAGGTAGTCGGCGTCAGCGTCGCTCGGAAGCTCGACGATGTGGGTGCCAGGCCTGTCGGCGAAGGTGACCGGTGGGTGTTCAGGTTCTGGCGGGTAGCCGTGGGCCGCAGCGTATTCGGCGTCCTCGTCGGGGTGCGGCGGAGGCTCCTCACTCAGCTTCGAGTGACTGCGATGGAGGTCGAGGTGGTGACGGGTGAGTGCGGTGATCCGCCACGCCAAAGCGGTGGCGTAGTGGTCCGGGCGGGGCCGGTCGTCATCGGTGCATGCTTCACGCAGGAGTTCGCCCGCGGTCTCCAAGAGGGTGCGGGGAGTCCACCGAGTCGGGTCCGCAGATTCGATGGCGGCGACCAATCGAGGCCAAGCTGGATCGGCTTGGACGAACGCAGCCAATGGCACACCGAGAACATCTTCGACGTCGGTGATCCATTCCGGCCGTAGCGGATCAGTGTTTCGAAAGTCGGCCTCGAGCACGGCGAGATCGAGCTCGCCGGCTATCCGCCACCACAGTGCTGCGGCGGGTTGTTCGTCGGGCAGCGGGCCAGCGTCGGAGGCCCCGCGCAGCAAGGTGGGGACATCGATTCCGGCGCGGTGCGCGAGGTCGAGCCGGGCCGCCAGCGCGGGCCAGAAGGAGTCCGCGGCGATGCGCGGATCAATCGCGTCGACGGTTAGCACCCAGCGGCCGAGAGCATCAGGGTGATCGCCTATTTCGACGGTGACACGCTTGTCGAGTAGTCGTTGATAACGGCGTGCAGGGCCGAAGTCAGGTAACGGGGGGCCGGAGAACCGGTGGTCGGCGTCATCGATGCGGCGCACTGCACGCCATACGGCCACATCGCCGAGCAGGCTCGACCGAGTCGCCGAAGTTGCCCGCTGCCGCACCTGCAGGGGCCGTGACCAGGCGGGGGCGCTGGCGGGTGTCCAGCGCTCGGTCTGACGCTTTGTTTCCGCGGCAAGGTCCGCGACAAGCCGTGCCCGCGCGACCAGATAGGGCCCGAACTCGACGTTGTTTCGCAACACGTCTGGTATGCCGATCAGCCACGGAAGCGGGCCCGATCCTCCGGTACCCGAATCGGATTCGGACAGTCTCCAGTCCAGAACAGCCGCTGCGTCACGAACACCGTCAAAATCGCGTTCCGCGATCGCGGAGGCAAGTCTCTGCATCGGGTCTCCCGGCTGGCCGTTCTCGTCCGGTGTGATGGCGATGATCGCGAGGTGCTGGCGTAGGGCCGGCCATCCGCCGCAGTTAACGAGGCCGGGGTATAGCCGTTCGGCGGCGGTCTCGATGCGGCTCATCGTTTCGGGGCCAGCGAGATGTTCCGCTGCCGCGCCGACGGCGTGGGCGTAGGCGTCCGCGGCGTGCCCGAGTCTGGTTGTGACCGCGAAGGTTTCGCGATGACTCGTCGTCGCCGACCGCTCGCTCGGGTCGCGCGTGAGGATCTCGATGAGGATGTCGACCACGGTCGGCGGATGCGTCGCGCGTTCGGAGTGCAGTTCGTGCGCGAGGTCGACCGCGGTCTGGGCGTAGATATCGTTCCGGCGGCGGCCGCGTGAAATCGCCACATACAGCTGGGCGCGGGTCTCCGTGCCGGTGACGACGCTGTGCCCGGTATCGGCGGTGATGCCCTGTGCGGAGTCGATCGTCGTGGCCCATCCCAACGTCACCTCCTCGCGCACGTAGGCCGGTGGCAGCAGCACACGGCGGCCGGAATCCAGATGAGCCGCAAGGATCGTGCCGTCGGCGCGCACCTCGAGCACGCGCCAGCGGTAGCCGTTGCGGACGTAATCGGTGGCGCTGATCCGCAATCGCGGATTGTTGCGACGGGTACAGATCAGATCGCCTTTGGAAGCACGCAATCCGTCGGCGAGTTCGAGTTCCGGGCCGACGGCCTTCGTTGTCTGGGCGAGCCGATCGCGGCGGGCGCGCTCGTTCAGGATCGCTACGATCTCCCGTGTCGGGGCGAGCATTACAGCGTCCAAGCCTGCGGCGCGATCGGCTGCCCATGCGGTGTAGCAGGCGTCGATGACGCGGTCCAGGACACCGATGTGCAAGCGGTTGCGGTCGGCGTAAAACGCGATCACCGATGGATCTCCGGCGCGCACCGCCAGGGTCGCGGCAGCCTCGGCTGGATCGTGGAAGCGCATGACCCGGGTGAGGCTGACCGCCCCGGCGAGGTCGGCGATATCGCGCAGCACCCCGCCCGCGGTGATCGATGCCAGCTGCCGGTCATCGCCGATCGCCCGCACGATCGCGCCGCGCCGCAGCAAGAAGTCCACGACCAGATCCAGTTGCCGGGTGGAGGCTTTGGCGGCCTCGTCGATGATCACCAGCGTGCCCGGGCCGATCGTGCGAACCCATGCCGGAACATGCATCTGCCCGGCGGTTTTCGGCGTGAGATGGGTCAGTACGTAGCCGAGTTTGTCGATGGTGACCACCGGGACTCCTGTCCCGATCTCGGCCTCCAGCACGGCGGCAGACGCGGCGGTCGGCGCGAGGCCGAGTGCATTGCCGCCCTCGCCGCGCCAGGCCCGCACCAGCACCTGCATCGCGACGGTCTTGCCGGTCCCGGCCGGTGCGATCGCCACCTGCAACCGCCGACCAGAGGTCGCGAACTCCCGTACCAGCGCCACCTGACCGGCGTTGAGTTCTCGGCCGTTGTTATTGGCCGTGAACTCGAGCAAGGCGATATCGACTGCCGAGTCGAAGATCGTTCGCCCACCGTTGGTTTGCGCAGCTGCAACCAGACGATGCTCGGCGGTGAGCACCGCCGACGAGGTGTACTGCTGCGACTCGGCAACGGTGTACACGCTGGTGCCATCGACGCGCCGAAGAAGCTGCGGTTCGTCGAGCCGATCCGGTTGCGTACGTGCGATCGACCGGGACGCAGACAGCGCTTCGCGCGTCACAGCTTCTGCGGCGCGCGCCCAATCCTGTGCCGACACTTGCCCGCGGATCTGGCGCTCGACTTCGGACCGCACATGCGTGGCTTGCCATACCGACCGCTTGCGCGATACGACGTCGATGACGCGATCGGCCACTCCTGCAATCCATTCCGGGCTGATCTCGTCCCGTGGCACGGGACGCGGGTGGCAGGCGTTCCAGATCATGTCCGCCACTGCGGCTTCGCCGCCGAGCAGCTCTACCGCTTCTGTCCACCAGGCGGCGCGTTGCTCGGCGGGGGAACGTGATTCGTGTTTGGCCGGGCGGGTGTCCAGCGTGGCGCGCTCGGACAGCTTCAGCATCTCTACGGTCGTCGGTTCTCTCCCCCACTCCGTGTGGAAGCGGCGCGCCAACTCCGCCAGACAGGCCTCGATCGCGGTATCTCGGCGAGACCACAGTGTTCGCAATTCCTCAGCGATGCCGACGATCTCGCGGATCGGAGGACGGTCGGGATCTGCGTCGCCTCGATCAGCGAACTCCGCCCCCACCAGCGAGTTCACATAGTGCTCGGAACGGGTGTTATAGATCTCCGACGCGGTGACCAGAACCCGGTACACCATGCGGCCATCCAGCGCCCGCCACAACTTTCCTTCACGGGTGCGGACCTTCGCCGAGATCACCAAGTGCGTGTGTAGATCCGGATCTCCTGCACGACTGTCACGGTGCTCGAAGGCGGTAGCCACCAATCCGCACGTATCTACCTGCGCGACCCCATTCGCTCCCAGCCGGGTGTATGCCGCGTGCGCCTCCAAGTACGCCAACGCATCCGCCACGGCCATCCGATGGGCGCGCTCGATCTTCTCCGCGATCGGCCGCGGGGCGATCGCCCACAGCGCGGAAATCGACTTCACCGGCGAGAAGCACACATCGAAGCCCGCCACGGCGGTCGTCGCGCTCCGGGAGTTCCGCGCGACCCACCCCGACAATTCCCGATCGTTCAGCGGCGCGCGATCGAACTCGGCGGCGAACAGCTCCCGCGCGATGCGGGTCCGGACTTCCGCCCGCACCTCGTCCGGAATCGGAGCGTTCCACCGCTCCCCCAGCGCCAGGTTGTAGGCGGTGAACTCTTCGGCACATCGCCGCCGAAACTCGCTGGCTCCGGTGAAGATTCGAAACGGTTGCCCCAGCTGCGACGCCGCCAACGCGTCCCGCCGGGCGTCCTCCCGCTTCGCGCCAGCTTCCAGCCGCTCGGCGAACACCCGATCCTCGATCGCTTCCGCGTCCGGGTGCCTTCCCAAGCCGAACAACGCCCGCATCTGCGACTCGGTGACCGCATCGCCTGCCGCGATCGAGTCGAATTCCGACAGCCCTGAACCCATCCAGACACCCGGCGACTCTCCCTTGACCGAGTAGTAATCGGACAGGGAACTGCGCCCACGCTCGCTCACATCGTGGGCAGCCGTCTGCCGTAGGTAATATTCGAACCCGTCACCGGCAGACAGTTTGTGCACTGTCGCCGTCATATTTCACGGTAGGTGCCAAAAGTGTTGAAAAGCCACCGTTCCGGCGCCATTCTCAGCGCATTGCTACATGCAGCTTTCAAAATTCTTAGATGAACATGGCGAGACCATCCATCAACGACTGTCAGACCATCTCAAGCACCCGGTGACCTGGAGTCACGAACGCATCGGGCGCAATAGTCCGCCTTCCCACCCTGAATGCAAGAGGTCTGAGGTGAGGCAGGCACACGTAGTGGGGGCAGATGTATGGGGCAGGGCATTGAAGGAGACAAGTGGAGAGGCGTAACGGATTGACGAGGTAGATCAGCGATGACAAACGAACGAAAGAACGAATACCCTGGTGTCATCACTAATTTCACCGCGCCAGGAATGACCAGCGCGACACATCGCGCAGCAGGAGGCGAACCGAAGTACTAGCGAGAGGAGAACACATGACATCGAAGAAGGAAGCAACGCGCGCCCGTCAGCAGGCGCACGAAGCTATGGCCGCCCATCGCCAAATGAGAATGGCACGGGAGCAGGCCAATGAAGCCGACCTCACCGCGTATCTACTGTTGGAACAGCAGCTCCGCGCCGCTGAGGTCAGTTACCGAGATGCGCTCGCTGTGTTGCGACGTAGGCAGGGAGACCTCCTCCGGCAATGGCACGCCCGCGGCGAAAAGGTCGCTGATATTGCCGATCTGACCGGAATGCCCGTACGTCACCTGAACCAACTGATCAACGCTAACGAGTCTGAACACCGTCGGGCAGGGACAGCCCAGCAGTCTTCGATCCCACTTCCATCACCCGATCCCCACGAAGGCAGCTGAAAATCACGCAAGCAGCATGCCGGGAGCAAACCCGAGCTACGATCGATCAATCGTCAGGCGCTAAGGGGGTTGCGTGGTGATCGATTGTCCAGGTTGCGGATCCATCGACCGAGTGCAGAGCATACGGGCCATCCATGACATGGGCGTCAGCACGATCCACTCGGCTGCGAGTACCACCGCGCTCGCCTACACGCCATCGGGGTTCATTCCAGTATTCGGCACATCCTCAGCGACCAGCACCCAGACCTCCGCTCTCGCCGCTGCCACCGCCCCGACTCCCGAACTGCCCTCATCGAGCGGCTGTCTCGTCGGCGCGACAGTCGGAATCGCTTTTCTCGCATTGATCGGGTTCGGCCCGCCCGTAGGAATCCTGGTGCACAGTGTCAGCAAGGGCGATACGTCCCTTATGCCCGGAGCGGTCATGGGCAGCGTGATGCTGGCAGTTCTGATCGTGGCACCAATCGCAATTGCCATCGCAGTCACGACTTCCCGCTCCCGCCGGACCACGCGGATCCTGCGAGGCCGACCGGCGGCATATGCCACGTGGTCAGCCGGCTATTACTGCCACCGCTGCGCATCGACCTTCTTCGCCTTCCAGCCCGCTCCACCCGCCCCGGCCGTCCCCGTCCATCAGCCGCTCTCGGTCAGCCAATTCAGAGCGATCGTATGGGCCGCAGGCAAGTTCGGCTAACCCTTCGGGACAGTCGGCCACACCCCCGCCCGACGTGTCGGAGCGTGACCGTACCACCCTGCCAGGAAGTTTGACGCGCTAGATGACCAAGGGTGTCATGCGTGGGCTCAGCGCGCAGTCCGCGCCTCTGCCAGAATGCGCGGTATGGGTGTGGAGCACGCGGGACTCATCGTTTGGGACGTCGACGGCACTCTCATTCCGGCCGATTTGCGGTGGCTCCGTAGGGCAGTTGCTCGGACGTACTCCATCGCGGAAGCAGACGTCGTCTTCCCGGCGGCGCGGGTTCACGGCTACACCGATGAATCCATCGTTGTGGACACAGCTCTCGCCTCCGGTGTTCCGGCGGAGGCCGCGGAGCGAGGGGTCCAGCGCTTCCATCAGGTGCTTGACGAGGTCATGGCCGAAGGTGAGGCGGAGTTGGCTCGCGACCAGCCCGCTTATCCCGGCGTAGCGGACACGATTGCCGGCCTGGATAAGCGCGGGTTCATCCAGACGGTGCTGACGGGGAACCTGCGGTCGGCCGCGGAGGTGAAGCTCCGTGTCAATGGGCTGGATCGCCATCTGGATCTCGATATCGGCGGCTTCGGGTCGGACGCGCGCGCGAGATTCGATCTGCCCACAGTCATCGCTGAGCGGTTCCTGGCGAAGTATGGCGAGCCGTTGGATCCTGCCCGGACTGTGGTTATCGGTGATGCGCCGAACGACATCGCCTGTGCCCGGCACGCAGGATTTCATGTCATCGTCGTGACTCATCGAGCCAGTCGTGAGGAGCTGGAACAGCATTCGCCGGATGCGATTGTGGAGGCCATGGTGCCGGATGAAGTTGTTGCCCTGGCGAATTCGCTGACGGGCCTCGGTCGCTAGACACTGAGGCTGTCGACTCGCTCTTCCAGCTCGCGTACGGGCCGCTCGGTCTTCCATGGCGCCAAGCGCTCCATGGCTCGGCGGGCACGTTCGATTCCGCGCTGATTGCCCATTCCCGCTAGGCGTTCGAACGTCTCACCAATGATCCGGCAGCCCTCCTCCAGTTCACCATTCAGCACGTGAGCGCTGGCGAGGTCGACTTGCGCGGCCAGCGCGACGTTCCGGTCTGGTTCCCCGGTTGCCTTCAGCGCCTCCTCGAGTGCGGTAATCGCTTTCCGAGGTTCGTTGAGGAAGACCCAGCAGGTTCCCTCGTAGACGCGCAGGCGAGCCGTGCTCCAGTCGCTGAACAAGCCGGTTCGATCGGCGTCGCCGATTTCGTTGACGGCACGATCGGCTCGGTTCAGCGCATCCTGACATTCTCTGGGGAGCTCGAGCACCGCGTAGGCCTGCGCCTGTTCCGCAGCGATCCTCGCTCGCGCCGACGGTGGCAGTACGTCCCCGAAGGCTGCGGCTTCGCTGAGCATCCGAAGCCCGATCACGATGTCGCCATCGGAGCCGATCAGAGTGGCCGCGTCAGACCTGAGATTGCTCTCGAAGATGCGCGCCATCCCACCCAAGAACGGGTCTTCGAGTTCGTCGGCGAGTTTCCGCGCGAACGCGCAATTCGCCAGTGCCATAGGACGATCCCCGAGAGCGCTCCACAAGCGACTCTCGACGATCGAGGTCTCGCCCAACACCAACCCGAGCCGACGTTTGACTCGATCGTCTTGGGCGGCCCGAAAGAGGGTCGCAACCGTATCTCGATGTGCAGACAGGACGCTCACCAGAGCATCGGGTGCGATGCTTTGCCGCTGGCTTGCCAGCAGCCGCGTCACGTCGGTGAAGCCCGTGATGGTCTGATCAGTGATCCTCCTGGATTGAATGAGTGAGTCGACAGGGTCTGAGCGCAAGGCTCCGTTGGGTTTGAATGCCGACGCTGTCGCGGCAGCGAACCCCTGCGCAATGAACGATCGACGCCCGATCACCGTATCCTCGTCAGATTCACCGACCGGCCAGAAAGGCTCGGTCGCAGCTTCGGCTAGTACACGCGGATCGAGTGGCACATGCACCACCAGTCCGTTGACGATGACCGGCAACAAGACCGAGTCGCCACCCAGCGCGCTCGAAGGTGCTGAGGCAGGTTGGGGTTGTTTGCGGCCAATCTGCTGGTCGCGCTTGGCTTTCGCCCGCATCGCGACCAATGCGCCGCCGGTGCCGAGTGCATCGTCGATCGCCGAGATTAGCTCCAGGGATGGAAGATTGGAATCCTCCCATTCGGTCATGGACACGTACTGGCGCGAGTAGCCGATCCGGGTCGCGAGTTGGCGCTGACTGAGGTTTGCGGCCTTCCTGAGCCGTCGGATTTCGCGCGCCAAGCTGTTGGCGACGGCTGCAAGCTGCCGGTCTTCGTCGTTCCCCGGGTCACGCTTCGCCGCCCCTGACATGCGCTCATTCTTGCCGATCGGGAGGTGGCAAGTCGGTTTTCCGCAGGACTTGCCACCTTTCCGCCCTGGTCGCGGTCGAGGTTCCCTCGAAGGAAGTAGCCGCCACTACGCACTTCGAGGGCAATCATGACGAGAACTATTCCGATGGCAATCGGCTATCTCCGCACCGATGTCAGCGGACACAGCCAGCAATGGGACGAGACTCGAATGCGAAGTCTCGCAGCCAGACTCGGTTACAACCTCCGAAAAACCGTCGCATTCAGCGAACACACTCACGAGCCGATTCAGCGGTTGGTCAACGTCGTTCGAAATCTGGGGGCTGAGGCCGTCATCGTTCCCGGGCCTCAACACTTCGACCGGCACGAAGTTCCGCCGGAGCTGGTGCAAGTCGCCGATGTCATCACGGTTGATCCGGAGACGACCTATGCGAGGCGCGCGACCGGCGAGCTGCCCGAGATGAACGGAGCGCAGCGATGACCACCAGCCCGATCGAAGAATTCGTCATCGGACGGCCGCTGCCGATTCTGACCGGGCGGCAGCAGGTTGAACTGCAACCGGCGCTGGCGGAGATCATCGAATACCGCAAATCCGGCTTGAGCGTCAACTGGATCATCGGCTGCCCACTCGACTGCTCCTACTGCGTGCGGCACTTCTTCCACAACTTCGAGATGAAGGTGCCGCGACGGCTCATCGACGAAGAAGCCGCGGTCGTCCGCTTGCTGACCCACCGATTCTTCCGACCGCACGTCACCCCGATCCAGCTGCTGAATCGGGCCACCGACCCGATGCTGCCGCGCGTCAAACCGCACCTGTTCGAGATGCTGCGGCTGCTCGACAACGAGACGCTCACCAATCACGTCCTGATGATCACCCGCTGGCGAATCGACCCCGAAGACTGCGCGATCCTCAACAGCTTCAACAACATTCGCCTGACCATCCTGGTCACGAACTCCGGCATCGACAACGAACGCATCGAGCCCGTCGACTCGCAGATCGCCGCGACATCACTTCGAACCGCGTTCGAGCACGCAGGCCGATATCGGGTGGTGCACTACTGGCGGCCGATCGTTCCGGGCCTCAACGACTCCGACGACCATCTGCGCCGGGGACTGGCGTTGAGCCACCACGCCCACGCGACGGTCTTCACCGGCCTGTTCTTCAAGGGCGAGATCCGCGACTACTACCGCGAGAACGGACTCCCTGAACCGTACCTGGAGGGGCCGCGCCGCAAGATCTTCCCCGAAGACCTCGAACACCGCATCCTCACCGCCGCAGACAAATTCGGCACGGGTTCTCCGTTGTTCCGGAAGACCTCATGCGGTGTGACATACGCTCACCGAGTCGCTGACTACAACGGCCACTACGGCATCCGCGAACTGTGCGACATCTGCCCCGTCGCGCAGATCAAGCGCTGCGCCGAAGCATGGCGGCGGCCCGAGGAAGCCGAGGTCGACGAATTCGCCCAGCAGCTCGGTGGCAAGCTGATCGAGATCAACGACCGCGCGATCGTGGTCTCCGGTCTCAATGAACCACCGCGTTACCTGATGCAGCACGGCCTGGGTTACCAGGTGCACGACGTCGATAGGCCGCACATCCCGCATCATCACGGCCGCGCCGATATCGGCTGGCCCGCGACCAAGGAGAAGCTGTGACCACCGCGTTTACGGAGATCCCCGCCGCCCTGCGCGGACACGACATCGCTGTCGTGGACGTCGAGGGCAACGGCCAGACTCCGCCGGAGATCATCGAGATTGCGATCGTCCCAGCGGCGGGGACGGTCGTCAGCCTGGATGAGGTCCGCTCGTGGCTGGTGCGGCCGAAGAACCCGATCACGCCGATCGTGACGCGCAAGGTGCACGGCATCACGAACGACGACGTCGCCCAATGCCCGCCATGGGAGCAGGTGTCGCCCACGATCGGCCGCGTCATGTTCGGACGAACCCTGGTGGCGCACAACGCGACCGTCGAACACAAGGTGCTGTCGGCCCACCTGCCCGAATGGAAACCGCTGATGGTCCTCGACACGCTGCGGCTGGCCAAGAAGATATGGCCGGGACTGAAAAGCTACTCGCTCGACAAGCTCATCGAACACGCCGCGCTGGACATGCACGGTTTGGACGACGACCAGGCGTATCACCGCGCCGGATACGACGCCTGGGCCGCCTGGCAACTGCTGTGCCGCCTCGTCCGCGACGTCGAACTCGACTGGGACGCACTCGTTCAGGCGGCCGGCCTGCCCGAGTTCGTGAAGCCAGCCGAGCCTGAAGGCGGATTGTGGTGAGCGCACCGAACGAGGTGGACCGCCCCATCACGGTTGCCGTGATGGGAACGCACTCCACCGGCAAGACAACGTTTCTCGAGCGACTAGAGGAGGAATTGCGGCGCAACAGGATTGAAGTCGCTACCGTCGCCGACCTCGGCTACCACGCCCTCAAAGCAGGGCTGCCGATCCTCGACCAGCACACGTGGGCGTCCACGCTGTGGATCATGACGCGCGGAATCTCCAACGAGCTGGAGGCTTGGCTCCACGCTGACGTAGTCCTGATCGACCGGGGCGTCCCGGATGCCCTCGGGTACTACGAAGCGGCGCTGGAATACAGTGGCCGCCAGCCTGATCCGCAGCGGATCAAGCACCTCGAAGAGCTCGTGGTCAGCCACAGCCAGAACTACGACTTGGTCCTCCGCACGGTGCTCGACCCGGACAAGCCGCTCGGCGACAACAAGCCCCGCGACACTGACCTGAAGTTCCGGGCACTCGCCGGCCAACGGATCGAGGCAGTTATGACCAGACTGGGCATCGGTCACGACGTCCTGACCTCCGCCGGCCATGACCGCGCGTTGGTCGATGCGAAGGCCTACATCGGACTGCGGCTCTCGGAACCGGAGTTGAAGATCTCCTGGGACGACGACCCGCCGCCTGCTGCCGCTGTGCCTGCGTCCTAAATTGGCGTTGGGGTGCAACAGGATCGCCGAGGGACTCCATTACCGAGAGATCCATTTCGAGGAACGCTTCCTCAGGTGCCGAGGAGTTCCGGAGTGAACAGCTCTTCACAGGTCAGGCGACGAGCCGACAATCCTTGTTCGAAGTGGTACCGGAGGAAGGTATCGATGGTCGCGCGGTTGGCGTCGAGGCCATAGGGCCACCAGTCGGCTGGGAAGAGCTCGGCGTTGCGCTCGAATAGGGCGTTGGTCCACGGCAGCATGGTGCGGACCTGGTAGACCTTGCGGCCGGTGCGATACCTGTCCATGCCCGCATTCTTGGCTGCCAGGTATGCCTCGTAGACGGTTCGGGCCAGGCCGGGGTGGGCGGCGACCGGCGACCGGGGCAGCACGACGGTGTGCATGATCGGGAAGATCCCCGTGCGTCGGTAGTAGTCCCGCTCGACAACTTCGTGGTCGGGGAACAGCCGTGCTACATGGCGCGATCCGTCCAGCACACATTGTGGAGCGTTGGAGGAGATGAGCGCATCGATCTCGCCGCTGTCGAGCATCGCGCCCAGGGAGCGGCCCGGCGGCGCCTGCTCCACCTGAACGTCTGCGGGGTGTGGATGGGGTACGAAGTCGAACGGCGGCATCGGCCGGTCCAGGCCGCCGATCACCCAGCGACACTTGTCCGGGGTTACGCCGTAGTCGTCGGAGAGCATCCCTTTGGCCCAGACTCCCGAGTCCTGCCCGTACATTCCGAACTCCCCCACGGTCTTACCTGCCAGGTCTTCGGGCCGGGAGATCCCGCTCGCGGTATTGACGAAGATGGCCGAGTGTCGAAAGATCCGCGCGGGAAAGGCAGGGATCGCGACGAACGGTGACTCGTCGGAGCCCAGCGTGCGGAGATAGACGGTCAAGCCCAGCTCTGCCACGTCGAACTCTCGATCGCGCACCATGCGGCGGAAGATGTCCGAGGCGAGGTCTGCGGTGTCGACGCGCGCCGGAACTCCGGCGAAGGTGACACTCCCGTCGAGCAGCGCCTGCGTGGTCTCGTAGGGCATCGTGCCCACGTGCAGCGTCGCCCCGCTCATACGGTGGCACCGTTGGCGCGCAAGGTGTCCCACTCGATGCCGGGGACGAAGATATCCTCGGAAGTGAGCAGCCGCTGGGACAGTCCCTGCTCGTAGTGGTAGCGCAGGAAGGTGTCGACGGCCTTGCGGTTGGCGTCGAGACCGTAGGGCCACCAGTCCTCACCCATCAGCGCGCGGTTCTCCGCGAACAGCTCGCTGAACCACGGGGTGATCACGGACATGTGCTGCTTGGCTGCACCGGCCCGATAGTATTCCTGCACAATGTCTTTCGCCTCGTCGAAGGCGCGGTACACCGACTGCACCAGGCCGGGTTCCGCGGCCAATTCTCGGCGTATCGCGACGATATGCATCATCGGGTGAATGCCGGTGCGCCGGTAGTAGCCGCGCTCGACGGACTCGTAGTCGACGAACAGCCGCCGGATCTTCTTCGTCGATCCGTCGAGCAGGGCCGCGGGGACATCGACCGACAACAATGCATCGATTTCACCCGCTTCCAGCATCGCGGCCAGGGTCTGGTCGCCCTCGGTGTGACGGACCTCGACGCCGTCCGGTACGGGTAGCGGCACCCAGTCGAAGGGCGGGATCGGGTGGTCGGTGCCGCCGATCACCCAGCGCATCTGATCGAGTGTGACGCCGTACTCCTCGGCCAGGACGCCCTTCATCCACACGCCGGGATCGCTGCCCCACAGCGCGAACTCCCCGACCGTCCTGCCCGCGAGATCCTCCGGCTTCTCGATCCCGCTGTCGGTGTTGACGAACAGTGCCGCGTGCCGGAAGTTGCGGTTCGGGAAGATCGGCAGGGCCAGGAACGGCGAATCATCCAAGTCGAACATGCGCAGGAAGTAGGTCAGCCCGAACTCGGCGATATCCAATTCGCCGGCCGCCATGCGGTGGAACACGTCGGAGATCAGCGGCGAGGTGTGCAGGGTGACATCGGCGCCGGCGATCGTGACTCGCCCGTCGAACAGCGGTTCGGTGTGCTCATACCGATAGACGCCTAGGTCGAGCTTCAGATCGGTCATGACAGACCCTCTCTCCTCGGTAGCCGTTTCCGTGAACGACCTTTCACTTTCAGGATGGCGAGGGCATCGGCTATCGTCAAGGCGAATGGTCATTCATTTTTTGGAAGGGAGCTGGACCATGCCGCGCATCACTGCCGAACATCGGGAGGCGAACCGGGCGCTGATCGTGGCAGCGGCGCGTCGTTGTTTCTCCCGGGACGGTTTCCACCAGACCTCGATGCCCGATATCGCCGCCGAAGCAGGCGTCTCGGTGGGTGCCCCCTACCGCTACTTCGCCGGTAAGGAGGAGATCATCGTCGAGATCGCCGGCGATGCCTTCCGGGTGATATTCGCTCCGGTCGAGCAACTCGCCGACACCGCCGACGTCACGGTCGCCGATCTGGTTGCGGCAGCCGTCGATCCGGTAAGCGGCGACCTCGCCGTCGACGCGGCGGGCCGATCCGCTCCCGTCGACGAACTCCTGCGCTGTGCCGTCCAGGCGTGGGGCGAGCTACTGCGCAACGAAGGGCTGCGACAGCAGGCCGTCGCGGGCTTCGAACAGGTTCGCGAACGCATCACGCAGGCGCTGCGCAGTGGTCAGCGAGCAGGAAGCGTTGCGGCCGAACTGGATCCCGATCGCGGAGCCCGGGTAGTGATGGCGTTGCTGCACGGTTTCGTCCTGCAGCACGCCGCCTTCGGCCTCGTCGACACTGCCGGCTTCATCGACGATGTCCGTGTCGTACTCAACGACGCCGGAATGCTCCGCAATCGTCGCTGACCATACTGCGTAGGTACCGTCACGCAGATGCGGACAGCGATGAGATCGTCTGAGGTCTCAGACCCTCTGATCCTCGAAGGTGCATCCGAATTCGCCGTCGCGAACCCCGGCCAGAAACGCCTTCCACTCCTCGCTTGTGTACTCCAGCGTCGTGCCGGGCACGTCCCGCAAGACCGTTCCGCGGGAGTGGATCTCAACCGACGGGACGTCTGATACAAGGGGCCTGGATTCCTCGCTCCAGACAACTTCGAGGAAGGTCGCCCACGCGACGGCGCTCACAGCAATTTCGGGCTGGCACAACGGGTTTCCGATGTACTTGCTGTCACGGATACGAACAATGGGGCCGTCGAACAGAACTTCCACACAGGCACCGCCGTTGCTTCCGCTATAGGTGCTCTTTCGCCAGCCTCCACCGGACGACCCTGCCGTGGCCATGCTCAATCCTTTCTCTCCTCAGCAACTTTCAGAATCAGATTGCGGGATTCGACCGGACCGAGCGCGACCGCCTGCAACCTGTCCCACAGCTGAGCGTACGCCCGCACGGTCTCCGGGCGGTCGATGTAGTCGGCGTCGGCGTAGCCGTCGAGGTACACCACGTCCGAGGTCGCGTCGTCGGCAAATCGCAGGAGGATGAAGTGTGCCCAGGCGTCGCCGACGCTCTTCGCGTTGAACGGCAGAACCTGAATGGCTACGCGCGGGGACTGTGCGATCTCGGCTAGGTGGCGGAGTTGATCGCGCATGACCCTTTCGTCGCCCACCATCCTTCGCAGCGCGGATTCACTGAGAATCGCGCTGACCGTCTTGCGACGCTGGTCGAGTACCTTTTGTCGCTCGAGCCGCACCTCGATGACCTTCTCGATCTCGTCATCGGCTGCCCGCGGTTGACCACTCAGCAGCATGGCGCGGATGTAGGCCTCGGTCTGGAAGATGCCGGGGATGACTTCGTGCTGATACCACTTGATCTCGCTCGCATCGGTTTCGAGATCGATGTAGCGACGGAACCAGTCCGGGATCGATCGGACACCGCTCCATCGGCCACGTTGTCTGCCAGCGCGGGCGAGCTGCTTCATCGACTCGGCGTCGTCGCCGGCTACGCCGTAGAGCTCCAGAAGTATCCCTAGATCCGTCAGCTTGATGCCGCTCTGGCCCATCTCCAACCGGCTGATCTTGCTGGCCGCGGAGTCGATGGCCTTCGCAGCCTCGTCCTGCGTCTTCCCCGCCGCCTCGCGAGCACGTTTGAGGGCGAGCCCGAGCCGACGCCGCTGGATCGTGGGGCTTTCCATCGCACTGCTCCTCTGCTCAATCGTCGACCAGCCTGGCGTGAGCCGCGAACACCTTCAAGAGCAACCACAGAATACATTCCCAAAATAGAAGTCCAGTTGTACTCTTGATTCGCAAGCCCAAAATAGAAGTCTATTTCAGACCCAGCCGGTCGACACCTCCCGCCGACCTCCGGATATCCCGTGCGCCTCGTAGGGGTGAGCGTTATGGAGCTCTTGCCAACCAAGAATCAGATCTTGTCGGCGTGCCGGGGAGACACACCGGGTGACCACCCACTGCTTCAGTGGGCCGCCGAGCTGGCACTCGCCCACGAGCAGCTGCTCAACCCGAATGGGGCCGCACGGGAATCGATCGACAATCGCCGTGTCGAGCTGATCCACAACATTGACAGGTGGGTTGCTCGTGAGCTGATACAGCCGCTGGGCTGCGCTCGGCTGCACACCGAAACCCTTGGGGCGGTGATCGACCGGTTGGCGATGTTCACGGTGCACGCCAACGCCGCGCTGACGGGCACCCACGAATGGGAACTATGGGATTCGTGGGAGCGCCTGGCGGAATTGGCCGTTGGCTACGACGACCTGAAGGACGAGATCTCCACCGGGCGACGGCGCCTACCTGTCGCGCCACCCGAGGCCACGGGCAGGGCGTGATGAATTCGGTCTTACCGCAATAGATATGCCACCAAGGAGAGCATGATGTCCGCCATCTTCTGGTCCTTCCTGATCGGCATCACCGTGGGCTCGTTGGCCGTGTGGCTGCTACCTCGGCTCACGGGAACGATGAGCCCGGTCAACCCACACACTCAGGCGCATGAGCACCTGACCGTGCAGAGAATCGCGGCCCGCATCGAACGCGAACGACTCGAAGGGGAGCGTGGCCAACGCCGGGCCCGATCCGGATCAACAACGACGAGGGACCGAGTCCTTCTAACCAATCCCCTTCTCTCGCAGTGTGATATAGGCACCGAGGATTTCAGCACAGTTCATCACGGGCGCACTATCGGGCAGTGAACCACGAAGGTGCTGCAGCACGGTGACTGTGTTTTCGTCGTGAATGCCGGCCTGCTGGAGCAATTCGTTCGCCTTCTTTGCCTCGGCGTCAAGCTTCGCGTCGTCCTCACGACACGCGCCATGCAGCGCGTCCAGGGCCGCCTGCTCATCCGGACTGAACCGCGCCGTTGCCGTCGACGCCGGTGGCCGATCAGAGCTCTTGGAGTTCTCATGGGATCCGCATTGCCTCAGCAACACCACGATTGCGACGATCCCCAGCAGCGGAAACAGGCACCAAGCCTTCTTACCTGAGCCGCTTGCTGCATTGCTCCGGCCAGCATCCGCCTGATCTTCCAAGTCCTCGTCCCCCTCTGACGGTTGCGATGTATTCATCGCCGCCTTTCGTCCCCTCGAGAATCGCCCGACAAAAGGTGTCGGCGCCACGCTACGCCCGGTCTGCCACTCCTTCGGTGGGCATCGACGGACTCTGCACGAAATGTCAGTGCTGAGTCACACGGGAACACATATCGACGTTGTCCAGCACAGGCTCAATCGGCATATTCGAAGAATTTGTTGCACAGATCACCGAGTGGTTCTAATCTGGAGCCCTCAGCACGACAGCGACATTGCAGCAAATGTAACTGGCTCGATAGTCGCCTCGTGACTGACCTTTCCAGGGATCTGCGGTGGCAGTACCTGAAGGCGTGATCTCCCTTCCCGCGTACTCGAGTGGGACTGGCGCGCGCATTTCTTTCACCGATCAATCGCACACATCCTCTGCCGCTGCGGCAGGGCGTTGACGGATCGCTCGCGCCATCATGCCGGGCCGATTCTCCAAAACGCTTGCCTGCGTGGGGGTTCGGAGGTGGAAGGAGGCATGCCATGAGGCGTCCCAGGAGAATCGTTCGAGCGTGCGTCGTTTCGCGTGGTCTGAGCGCGGCCATCGCGACAAGTTTGGTAGCCGCGGGGGTCAGTGCGGGAGTTGCAGCCGCTGAATCCACGGAGAGCGGCGGATGCCCCGGGTTGATCGCGTTGGGAGTGCAGGGGACCGGTGAATCCGCGCCGGATGCAGATGCGCGCACCGATACCGGGTTTCTCGGAGATAACGTGTTGACCCCATTGATGGTTCGCGCGGCCGGCAAGGCCGACCGTTTGTATGTCGCATATCCGGCCGGATTCGGTGGCGCGACGTCGGGGAGTTCCGAGCCGTACTCCGAATCGGTGGCTACCGGGCTCAAGAACCTGCGGGAGTTGGCCACCGACCAGTTGAGTCGCTGCCCGACTTCGTACCTCGCGATCGTCGGGTACTCGCAGGGCGCCCATGTCGCGTCGATGTTCGCCCAAGAAGTCGGCCGCGGCGGCGGATCAGTTCCCGCGGATCGCGTTGCCGCGGTGGCGCTTTTCGCTGACCCGACTCGTAACCCGAATGCGCCGCTGTTCCCCGGTGCTCCGGGCAGAAACGTCCCCGACGCTGCACCGGGAACCTCCGGTGACGCAGTTCGATCAGTGACACCGATGTCGGAGGCGACTGCCACCGGCGGTGGTATAGGTCCCGAGCGTGACGTCGCCACAGATTTCGGATCCCTGACCGGCCGGGTCGCGTCGTGGTGTACGACAGGCGATCTCGCGTGTGACGCCCCCAGCGGTGCGCCGATCCTTCGGGTGGTGACCAACCTGGTCGGGCAATCCGACCTGAGCGATCCGCTCAAGGCGTTGCAGTCGGTGTCGGAAGCATTGGCGTTCACGGCCTTCAAGACCGCTGTCACGGTCACGGACGAGGACGTCACGGGCACCTCACTGGCGAGCTTGTCGCTGAATCCGAAGAAGTCGTTGTCGGAGCGGGTCGCCGAAGCCTCCGATCCGCGCACAACGGTCGACACCGATGCAACGATCCGCGCGCTGTTCAAGGTCGCCACGATCGGATTGAACGCGGTGACGACGCTCGCCCAAACGCTGCTGACCCCAGCGAACATCACCGAGCTGGTATCGGCCGGGCTGGCCAATCCGGGCGCGGCGATCGCGCTGTTCGGTCAGAAGCTTGCGGCGGCCGTCCCGGAGGTGATGCCACCGGCGACCACGAGTCGGCTGGTGCAGCAGGCGTTCACCGCGGTCGAGCAGAACGTGACCGATAACAAGGAGTTGCTGGATCTGGCCACGTGGACGAAGTTCAGCGACACCGTCGCCCGGCACGTGTCCTACCAGACCACGCCGACTGACTCCGGCACCACCGCGACAGCGGCGACAGTAGAGTGGCTGACCGCGGTGGCCGAGGATATCGCCGCCTCGCACGGTGGCGATGCACGATGAGATCCGCCGGGCTCCTGTGCCGTCGGCTCCCGCCACGTGCGGTGGTCGCTCCCCCAGCCGCACAGCGTGCTGAGGTCATGATCGGACCGTGTCCCGCCCAAACGATCGACGGCAAGGTTCCATCGTTCTGGCTCCTCGGTGCTCACGGCGGGGCCGGGGTGAGCACGCTGGCGTGGATGTGGTCGCAGGCCGCCGATTGCGGGCGGGCGTGGCCGGCTCCTGTCGCCGACGAATCGAAGTTCGTGGTGCTGGTGGCACGTGAGACCGTGACCGGTCTGGCCGCAGCCGATGCCCTGCTGCGCCAGCATCACGCCGAACTCGCGGGCGGCTGCACGGTTTTGGGATTGGTCACGGTCGCGGCCCGCCCCGGCCGGATGTCGACAGTAATCCGCCGCGACCTGGCCCTGTATGGGGCTTTGACGGACCGAGTGTGGCGGGTCCGGTGGCATGAGGAGTTCATTCAGCAACCGCTGCGGATGTTCGGCCGCAGCAGCGAAGACCTCAGCTGGCGCGACACCTCAGTGCCGTCCGACGTCGCGGAGATCGAGCGCGAAATCCTCACGCTCGTAGAGCAATCCGGATCCGCCACCACTCAGGAAGGAGGGCTGCCGTCATGAACACAATCCATGAGTTCCTCACGATGAGCATCTCCGCCATCGAGCCGATCACCTCGGAGGCCCCACCCGGATCGAACGCCATCATCCGGTTGGTGCGGTGGCTGCTATGGGGCGTGATGCTCTCCGGCGTCGCTGGAATCACCTACGCGGGAGGGAAATTCGCGTGGGAACGCTGGACCGGTGGCGTCCTGGAATCCCCCAAGATGGTCGTCGCCGCGTTGATCGGCGGCATCGTGGCCACTTCGGCCTCGACCATCCTCAACACCGTCGTGCTCACCACCTAGCCGGACGAGGCGATCACCATGACGAGCACGTTGATGTGGGCGGCCTCCGAGCTGAACCCGGAGGTGAATCGGACACTCCGACAGCTTCTTTCGTGGCTGCTGTGGGGGTGCGAGCTGGTATTGCTGGCTCGGCTCATCGCGGCCGGAGCACAGCTGTGGATGGAGCGGCGGCAGTCGGAGATCCACGGCCGTCACGCCGGAACCGTCATCGCGATGACGCTGGTCTCGACTGCCATCGCGGCGGTCGCGGTGCCGATAGCGGCCACCGCGCTGGGAGGCTGACCATGAAGCTCCTGCTGGCGCTGGCCGCTCTGCTCTCGGCCGCACTCGTGTTGGCCGTCGCCTGCGCCAGCGCTGATCACCATGACGGCGGTGTCGCCGATGCCCCGGCGACTCCGACCGGTATCCGATGGACCGACTACCAGGGCGTGGCGATCCCGCTCACTGACCAGGGACCACGCACTTATACGCCCTCCGTCGCAGCTGGTTTCGATCCCTCACCTGCCGGAGCGGCCGTGGCCGCGATCGTGCACACCATTCGGATGTCACTCGCGCCGGACGGGGCATGGGCACAGATCGCGGCAGCAGAGCTGGCCCCTGGTCCAGGCAAAGACACCTGGGCCACCGCGCGAGTGCTGTTCTCCATCACCCACCCCGCCGACTCCGCCTCCGCACCAAGGATTCTCGGCTACTCCGTCGACGAGTACGGGCCCGGACAGCATGCACAGGTGACCGTGTTCACGGCGTATCCGGACGCCTCACTCGCCGCAACCCGCACGGTCGTGGTGTGGATGGGTGAGGACTGGCGTCTTCAGCTTCCCGATCCTCATTCGACCCAACGCCTGGTTCAGACGATCTCCCAAATCCCTGAAAAAGCAGTGAGATTGGAGAAAGCGCGATGAACGCATCCGAAGGCACACGTTTTCGGTCAAAGGGCTGGCTGGTTGCGGCTCTGTTCGTGGCCCTGATCGTCCTCGTCGCAGCACTGGTGTTCATCGTCGGCTCCGACAACTCGAACAGCCACGACACCACCGCACCCACGCCGTCTACGTTTGCCCGCGGCGACACCGAGGGCGGATTCGGAACCCCGACGACCGACATCCTGGGACGGCGAGTGGACCTCCCCCTCGCTGCCGCAGGCCAGCCGTTGTCGCAAACCGTCACCCCGGTGGCTGAATCAGACCCGTCATGGCTGACCGCCGCTCCAGCAGGCACGACCGGGCGGGGCGGCTGGCAACGCGTCTATGGAGTATCGGTGCCGTTCTCGACCTCGGACGGGCCGACCCAGATCCGAGGCGGGATGGCCGCCGGGTACGCGCGCACGCCGCGCGGCGCAGCGCTGGCGGCGGTGTACATCACCCACCAACTCGCGGCGCGACCAGCCGATCCCGCCGTGGTCGCGCGGGTCAACTACTCCGCGGCCGACTTGGCCGCCTACCGCGGCAAGGTCGCGGACGGCACGCTGCCGATACGGCAGCCGGAGGCAGTGACGCGGTGGATCGTAGCCCCGGATGCCTTCCAGATCGTGTCGTGGTCACCGGATCTGGTCGTGGTGAAGACCGCGAGCCGTCGTGCACCTGGCACAGCGGAACAGGCGCCGACGTGGACGTCGGTCCGATACACCGTCGTCTGGACCCGCGGTGACTGGAACCTGTTGCCCGGCACAGAATTCACGGGCAGTCAGGAAATCGCCTCGATTCTCGGGTGGACGCCATGGTGACCCGGGAGCGCACGAACCACCGACTACGCCGCCGGATAGCCGCCCTACTTATCGCTGTCGTCGCAGCGCTGGGCGTCGGGGCGAGTAGCAGTGCCGCCGATCCCGGCTCGTTCGGATTCGATCAAGCCTGTAATCAACTGCACGACACCATCAGCACCGTCCCCGGACTCGGTTCGCTCGGGGACACGGTGTCGGGGCTGTGCAAGGCCGGCAACGTCGCCACTCATCCGCTCGACGCCGTTGAAGCGGTGAAAGACAAGGCATGGGACACGACCTTCGGATCGATCGTCGATTCCCTGCTGCACGGCCTGGGGCAGGCGCTGATCATGGCGCTGGTGTGGTGGACCAAGATCCCCAACGACAAGCTTCTCGCGGAACAGGACCTCTGGACACGAATCAGTAAGTACACCAGCGATATTCAGGTCTACTTCCTCGCGGCATCCGTGATGGTCGGCGCAGTGCGGATGGCGATCGCGCGCCACAATGCCCACGCCGAGCAAGCCGGTGAACTCATGCGAGTGCTGACGCGTTCGATCGTCGCCGTCTGGATTGCCGGAGCGGTCGTGCTGGGCGCCTCCCGCGCCTCAGATGCATTCGCAGCATGGATCATCAATGACGCTACCGATGGAAATGCATCTGGCACAGCACAATTTATGGTCGAGACCAGCGCCTACCAGGGGTTCTCGCCAGGGCTGGTGTTGATCATCGCGTGTGTCGGGATGCTCGGAGCACTGGCGATGGCGGTCATGGCGATCCTGCGCCAGGCATTCCTGGTCGTCGCTATGGCGATGCTGCCGCTGGCGGCGGCGGGATCCGGACTCGGGTCAGGCAAGCACGCCCACGATCGCCTGTGGTCCTGGATCGTCGCGTTCCTGCTGTGGAAACCTGTTGCAGCCCTTGTGTATCTGATCGCCTTCTCTGCTGTCGATACCACCCCGGCAATGAACCCGGCCACCCCTCTGGACGCCGACACCGGCCAGCGTCGGCTGATAGGTGTGATGTTGCTGATCTGCGCGGTGTTCGTCCTGCCCGCCCTGATGCGGCTGGTGTCACCCGTCGTTTCCGCCGTCGGGTCCGGCGGGTCGGGTGCGGCGGCGGTCGGAGTGATGCTGACCGCCGGAGCCGCGGCGGCCACCGGCGGCAAGGCGCTGCTGTTACGCGGAGCCGCCGCAGCAGCACTGGGTGCGGGTGCGTCGAACTCCAGTTCTAGCGGCGGGTCGACGCCCACCGGTCACGCCACCCGAACCCCGACCACGGCGGCCGCCGGACGTACCGCCGCCGCGCGCACCCAAGGCAATACATCGCCGACTGTAACCACAGCCCCAGCCAACGTTTCGGGCACACCCGCGGGAGCCGCACCCGGTCGCACACGCACCGCGACAAACACCGCGCCGACCGCATCCACTGCCGCGCCGCCACCGAAGCGAACAGCGGCCCCGCCTCCTCCATCGCCGCGTCGCCGAGGGGGCGACGACATCCCGATCTAACTGTCCCCCAGAGGAATTCGCGGCCGAAGCCCGCACATGACGAAGGAGGGTTGACCATGGCGACACACGTCGAGACTGACATCGAACGCACCTACAGCGCAGGCACCGTCCCCCGCGCGGAGGGTCTGCTGGGGTTGTCCTGGCCCGCGATGGTGACCGCAGGCACGGTCGTCATTACCGCGATGATCACCCACCTGATCGCCGGATTCCCGGCCTCGGGAATCGTTCTCGCGACCGGTGCCGCCATAGCCGGGCCGCTGGTGATCCGAATTCGAGGCCGTTCTGGCTACGAACGCGCCATCCTGCTGGCCCGCTGGGTACATGCACGCCGCCGCCGCGAAACCCTCTATCACGGTGGCGCGTTCTCCACCCTGCCCGGCCGCTCACGAAAGCTCCCTGGCCTGCTCGTCAGCACCCGCCTCTACTCCGGGCGCGATATCGCCGGCTGGCCTTTCGGCATGATCCACGCCCCGAAACTGCACGAATACACCATCGTGCTGGCCTGCTGGCCGCAAGGCGCCGAGGCGGTCGACCAGCCGATCGTGGACCGGTGGGTCGCAGCGTGGGGTGGGTTCCTGGCCGATATCGGAGGACAGCCCGATGTCGCCGCGATCGTCCCCGTGCTCGACACCGTGCCCGAGACCGGCAATCGACTGCTCAAAGAGGTGCAAACGCTCACCGACCCCGACGCGCCCGCGTCTGCGCGAGAGGTCCTGTGGGCGTTGGGAACTGGACTCCCCGCACAGCATGTCCGGCTGGAAGCCCGCCTGGCGATCACGCTGCGCGCAACCACACCCGAACGCCGCAAGGACCCGGCCGAGCAGGCCCTCGAAATCGCGCGTCGCCTGCCGGGCATCACCGCGGCCCTCGACGAAGCCGGGGTGCGGTCACGGCCGATGACCGCCGAAGAGATAATCGCTTTCGTCCGCCGCAGCTTCGACCCGTCCTCCCAGCCCGACCTGGAAGCCGCGGCGGCCGAACCCGATGGCCACGGACTCACCTGGGACCAAACCGGCCCCAGCGAACACGACGAGCGCCGCGACCACTACCGCCACATGGGTGCGGTATCGGTGAGCTGGGAAATGGATGCCCAACCCCAAGGCGTGGTGACCGAACGGGTCCTGACCCGGCTACTCGAGCCCAACCCGGACCTGCCCCGCAAACGCGTCGCCGTCGTCTACCGGCCGCATTCGGCCGCCGAGGCGACCACAATCGTCGACAACGACTACAAGGACGCCCTCGTCGGCTCCCAAAACCAGCGGGGTGGAATCACATCCGCGGCCTCTGTGCTGCGCGTCCAAGCCACCGAACAGGCCCGCGCTGAGCAAGCTCGCGGACACGGCGTGAGCAGCTACGGAATTCTGGTCACCGTCACCAACCCCGCCGGAACCGATCTGCCGCGCATCGAAGCGCTGACCAAGGATCTGTCGACCCAGTGTCGGCTCCACATCGAACGGTGCTACCGGTATCAGGCCGCCGCATTCGCCGCGTCTCTCGGCGTCGGGGTGATCCTGCCCGAGCACGCCAGCGTCCCCAAGTTCCTGGAGGGCTGAGCGATGCGCCGATTACGCAGTCGCACCGCCTTTTCGGCGACCTCGGACGTCGCTCGCCGTCACCGCCGCCTGGTCGGCCGCCACCATCGTGACCCCGAACCACTCAGCGAGGCCGTTCATGGGGCGGACCGCGAACGGCGCACCGCGCGCTCGACCTCTACCGGCTACCGCGGCGTGGAAGGGGGCCGTTGCGCGGGCGTCGGCCGACCGCTGGAAGTCCGCGGCACAACGGCGCAAATCGTTGGACTGTGGCCGTGGGCCGTCGGCGCCGGGGCGCCGGTGATCGGCACGCCCCTCGGCCCGCATCTGCGCACCGGCGCACCCGTCTGCTTCGATCCACTCAATTGGTTCGCACGCGCCGGACTGCTGTCTGCGCCCAGTCTGTTCGTCCTGGGCCTCAACGGATTCGGCAAGTCCTCGCTGGTGCGCCGCATCGTCATCGGCGGCGTCGCGCAAGGCATCACTCCGCTCATCCTCGCCGACGTCAAACCCGACTACCGACAGCTCGTGGAGGCCGTCGGCGGGCAGGTCATTGATCTCGGTCACGGATATGGCCGACTCAACCCTCTCGATGGCGGTGCGCTGGCTGCTGCCGTCGTTGCGCTGGAAAGCGCTGGACAGGCTGAACGCGCCGCAGTGATGCGCTATGAGTGGCACGCCCGGCAGGCGTCGCTGCTCTCAGCGCTGATCGAGTTGGTGCGCGGCGCTCGGGTGGCCGATTACGAGCAGACCGTCATCGCCACTGCGCTGCGAATCCTGCACTCCCCCACCGAATCCGGTGGACATGGGTTCACCCCCGATCAACCGCCCGTAATTGACGACCTGATGAGCGTCATCGTGACCGGAGGAGAGGACCTCCGGCTTGATGCCGCCGCCGACACCGAGGCGGCGTACCAGGAAGCCATCATCGGCATCCGCCGCTCACTCCGCGCACTGACCCAAGGACCATTCGGGCGAATCTTCAACGGGCACACCACCACCCGTATCGATCTCGATGCCACTGCCATCTGCGTCGACGTCTCCCACATCCCGGCCGGTGACAAGAAACTCAAAGCCGCGGTCATGATCGCGTGCTGGGCCACCGGATTCGCCGCCATCGAAGCACACAACGCACTCGCCGATGCTGGTCTGATCCGCCAACGCTACTTCCAGGCCGTGATGGACGAACTCTGGCAAGTCCTGGGCATGGGCGAGTTCATGGTCGACCGCGTCGACGAACTCACGCGCCTGCAACGCGGCATCGCCTGTGCACTGATCATGATCTCGCACACCATCAAAGATCTCGACAACCTCGGCACCAGCGCCGCCAAGGCTCTCGGCTTCCTCGAGCGCGCCCGCGCGAAGATATTCGGAGCGCTGCCCGCCGAAGAGATCTTACGCCTGGACTCACGAGTTCCATTCACCGCGACCGAACGCGAAATGGTCACCTCCTGGTCCTCGCCCGCCGCGCTGAGCGGCGACATCATCGGAAACGGGGAGAACCGCCCGTTGCCCCCGGGCACCGGCAAGTTCCTGCTCAAGATCGGCGAAGACAGGCGACCTGGCATCCCGTTCTATCTTTCGCTGACCGAGATCGAGCGAGAACAGTTCGGGGACACCAACTCTCGCTTCCACGGCTTTGCCGCTCCGCGGACAGAACAAGAACGCGACACATCTCGCAGCAATGCCGATGGGGTGTCGCCGTGAACCGCGGGAGTGCGTTACGGCTGGGGATCGCGCTCGCGGTCGCAGTCTTGGCGGTGCCGCTGTTGCTGATCCTGGTCGTCATCCCGTCCGACGGTGGCTGCACGAATCAGACCGTCGGCGCAGCATCGACCGCGAACGGATTCACCGCCAATCAGACCTCCATCGCGCGCACCGCGATCGCAGTCGGCCGACAGCGCCACATCAGCGACACCGGCATCACCGCGGCGCTCGTCGCCGCGGGTACTGAGAGCGACTTCCGCAATCTCGCCAATGCCAATGTCCCCGAATCATTGCGTTACGACCACGACGCCGTCGGCGACGATCACGACTCGGTCGGACCGTGGCAGATCCGCGCGTCCCTGCACGGCACCGACGGGATCGCGGGGCTGATGGATCCAGCCCAGCAGGCCCATTGGTTCTACGACCAGCTCGATGCGCTCCCGGGATGGCAGACCATGACCCCGGACGCGATCGCGCAAGCCATCGAACGCTCCGCCGTCCCCGACGCCTACGCCCGCCAAATCGACCGCGCCACACACCTACTGGCCACCATTGGAGCCAGCATCGGTATCCCGGTCGCCGCCTGCGCGGTCGCTGCCGTCGATGCCGACGGCTTCGGTGCAGCTGTTCTCGCTGCCGCCCGTCGATGGATCGGCTACCCGTACGTCTGGGGCGGAGGAGACGAAAACGGCCCCACTTCAGGTGGTTTCGACTGCTCCGGGCTCGTGCTGTACGCGATCTATCAAGCCTCCGGCGGTCATATCGCTCTGCCGCACTACACCCAAGCCCAACAGGACGACCCGCGCGGCGCACCCGTGGACCGCGCAGACCTGCGGCCTGGCGACCTCATCTACTTCACCAGCCCGGGGCAGAACGATTCGCATCACGTCGCGATCTACGCCGGAACCATCGATGGCGACGAGATGGTCCTGCAAGCACCGACATTCGGTGTCCCTGTCGGCTACGGCTCGCTGTCCGGATGGTCAGGCGAGCGCTGGGACATCCGCCGGTTCGGCGGCGCGGTAGAGGGAGGCACCAGCCCATGACGGCCAGCTGCCCAGCTACTCCCACGAGACCGTATCCCGGTCGTTCACATCCCATGCACGAAGGAGGTGTCGAGGATGAACACACCTGAGATGCCCGCAGCCGAACGGGCGACGCAAATGTACGAGGCACTGGAGCTGCTCTACGCCCGGGAAACCGCGCGCAGCGTCTTCCCCCAAGGCGAGGATATGACGGCCTCCGATGCCGAGGACCTCACCGACGACCTCGATCTCGCCGTTGAAATCGATGCCGCCGAAGCGGGATTGATGAAGTTCCTCCTGGAGCATCAATCCGAGCTCGACAAGGACCCGCGGTGGGGATACGTGTACTGCAGCTACGCGGTGCTCGTCGGCCACCCGCCCGAGGTGCTGGCCTGTCGAACACTCGCGGATTGCTTCGACGCCACCCGCGAACACCTTCAAACGCACCCGACCCCGCCGACCGAAACTGCATTGCACGTCGAAATCCAATTCGTGGCAACGCAATCGACGATCCTACGGGTCTGCGGCACACCCAGCCTAGTGGACAAAGCACTGCACCAGAGCCAGCACGAGCATCTCGCCGCGGTAGCGACCGTCATAGCCCGCAATCTCCTTCAACAGCGAGAAACCGGCGATTCGACCGCGCCAACAGCGACCCCTCGCGATCGCAGTTGCTTACCGACCACATGCGATCCCGCCATCCCCGTGATCGTCCGCTGGGCTCTCGCCGAGGCGACCCGCACCAATGAACCGAATCCGTGGGACCTCCAAGCCGGTGTGGCGGGCATGCACGTAGGCGGAATCCGGCACCTCATGCGGTTCCCCCATCTCCTCGAAACCGCAGACCAATGCCGGTATCCGACTGCACGGCACAACCTGGCCGCGATCGAAGAACTCGTCACCATCCACGTCCACCGGCACCAGCGCGCCGAAACGCGGACCGACGGAACCGAACTCACCGCCGGCACATCGAACGCGTCCCAGATCCGCCGACTGATCAGCAGCGCACAGGACCCGACGGGCGCGCCGTACCCAGGACTGCCACCCACTCCGGAACACCCCGGCACACCAGAGGGCCCGGACCTGTCATCTGATCCGGGCATCGAGATCTGAGCAGCAGCCACTCGGACACGCCCACTCCGGCCGCCCACGCCAGTTCATCCGCGCGCTCCGGCCACCTAGCAGAAGGGAGCCGACCAATGACCACTCCGCACTCCGAATCCTCCGCCCACACGACTGCCAAGCGGCTCTGGGACGAGCTGGTCGGTGTTTACAACCAGGCGATCGACCGTCACGTCGAGCCGACCGACGGGGGATGGTCAGTCCGTTACGTCTCCCGTGTGCACGAAAGCCCCGAATTGGCCGACGCGGTCTTCGAGGCCGATCGGCGGATGTCGAAGTTCCTGTTGCAGCATCGCGACGAGCTGTCGACCTACTCCCGATGGAAGGGCCAATACACCACCCTCGACGAGCCGAAATACACTGTGCAAGCCAGCCATCCGGCGACGACGATCGAATGTTGCACTCTCCCCGACGCATTGGCTGCAGCCACAGCCCATCTCGAATCCGATGACCTCACCGCGCAGCCAGGTCAGCGGGTGATGGTCGAAATCTACGACGACGACGGCGATACAGCGCGCTTCAGCGCCTACAACACGGCCTCGGCCGTGATCGAAGAACTCCGAGCCCGTGCTGACGAACAACTGGCCGCGACCGCACTGGTTCTGGCCCGCAACGAATCTCGACGAGACCGGGTACACCCAGGTCCCGGCATTGTCAGCATCGACCTGCGGGTGGACCCTCGTGCCGCGACGACGATGATTATCGCCCAGTGGGCGATCGCCGAGGCACGGCGCTCCGACACCACGGTCGTCAACGGATACGACCATGCACTGGAGGACTCGGGGGTCAACCTGGTGCTGGTCCGTGAGCTCGCTGCCGATCCCCTGGGCGCCTCGCTCGCCGATGTGCCTCACCTTCCGAGCGTGCATGACCGCTATGCCGTGCTCGAACAGATCATCACCGGCGAAGCTCCGCCGATATCCGCAGCGACGCCGACCACCCACCACGAAACGTCGGCCGCGAGAATCCAGCGGCTGATCGCCGAGGCCCGACTGTCCACCGACGGTCTCGACGCTGAACCTGCGACTGGAACTCACCTTCCACAGTCGGACACCGGGGCCGACACCATCGCCGCACCAGAGCTAGAGCTATGACCGCGGCCGGCGTGCAATGCCCGGACGGAGCTGCGCGATGACGACATCGGATCCCAGCGACACCGCCGAAGAGCTATTGGAAGCCATCTTCCGGCTCTACGACGCCGTCGTCATGCCCGACGGCGAATGGCCCGGGCACATTCCCACGCGTGCGGAGATATTCCAAAAGGCCACGAGCCTCGGACTTTCCACCGAAATACGCAAGGCCGAACGCACGCTCGGCGACTTCCTCGAACAGCACGCCGACGAGATCGCCGATCACCCGAAGTGGTCCGATCACTACAACAAATACTCGCTGCACCTCAGCGACCCCACCGAGACGATCAGATGTTCCTGCCTCGCTGACGCTTTCACACACGCCGCAG
Organism: Nocardia sp. CDC160; assembly: GCF_035818795.1. NCBI lineage: Bacteria > Bacillati > Actinomycetota > Actinomycetes > Mycobacteriales > Nocardiaceae > Nocardia > Nocardia sp. CDC160. The sequence goes on from NZ_JAYKYT010000006.1 coordinate 260,174, forward strand.
AGCATCTGGCTGCCACAACGGAAACCGGGGCTCCTGACCGCCGACTGCGAGTCGAGATGTACCGGCTGGGTACGAACGAGCCCTTCCTCGAGATCTCGAACACCCGCGCCGCCGCGATCATGCAGCTTCGCTCTGCCGCAGGCGAATTCCTCGCCGCGACCGCCCTCGTCTTGTGCCGACGCCTAACACAGCCGGACACGACTGCTGTGGCGTCGCGCGCGGTATCCCCCGCCGCAAGTGTCACCGATCTCCGAGAACTGATGCGCCGCAATCCCACGGAGACGCTGGCCGTCCAGTGGGCGATTGCCGAGTGCACCGGAAAGAACCCGAACCCCTGGAGCCTTGCGATGCGAGCCGCCGGAGCCGATCTCGGCGCGGTGCATCTGCTCGCCAGCCTGCCGGGGCTGATCGATATCGCCCGAACCCCGCGCCATCCCGACGCGTGCACGCAACGCAGCGTCCTCCAACAGCTGGTCACCCAACTCGCCCAGGGGCGCACGCTCGACAAAGACCGATCGGTGGTCGCCGACCGCGGCACCCACTCCGAACTGGATCAGGCCGCACAGATCCAGCATCTGATCCACCAGGCACAGACCTCGGCTCCCGAGACCGCCGTGCAGGAACCCTTCGGCCCCAATGAGCTTCCGCCTCCAGCGGAGGCAGCACCCGACCTGACAGCCGGGCCGGAGGCCGACCTGTAGAGCCCGGTATCGGTCGTAGACGCGATCACCGCGACAACCGAGCGTCCCATCGTCTCACCGCCAAAGGAGGTGGCAGTTATGTACACAGAGGAATCCCCGGCCGCCGCTAGGGCCAGCGAACTGAAGAAGATCGTCTTTCGCCTCTACGACAAGGAACAAGCCGCTGGGGACGGCATCAATGCCCTGTCCGATATCGCCGACCTGATGGTCCAGATCTTCGAGGCCGAGAACCAGCTGATCGACCACCTCGGAACGCACACAGACGAATTGATCGACCACCCGGCCTGGCAGGCGTACTACAACAAGTTCGCCGTGCAGCTCAGCCACCCGATGACCGCGATCGCCTGCTACACCATCGCCGACGCGTTCGCCCTCGCCGCCGACCACGTCGCCGACCGCCACAAGGCAGTCCCCCTCGATCACCCGATGCTGGTCGAGATCCATCAGGCCGGTGGGGACCGATCGATTTACCAGTTCCTCGACTCCCCGGACAGGGCAGCCGAACACGTCCGCAGGGGCGCGGACGAGTACCTCGCGGCGACCACGCTGCACAAGGTGCGTGACCATGTCGCTTGGTCCAAACGATCTGGGCGGGAACATGATTCGCGCCCAGCCAAGGTCGATTCTGCTCGGCTTCGGGAGATAGTCGATCGCAGGCCCGCCGAAGCGTTGATCGCACGATGGGCGGTAGCCGAGGTCGGTACTCCAGACCTCGCTATCCGTAATCCGTGGGATGCCGATATGGAGAAGGCAGGATTGTGCCTAGGCGCAATCCGACACCTGAGCGAAATCGACGGACTCCTCGAAATTGACAGGGAGCCAAGGCATCCCGCCGCCAGGGAACGCACTCAGCTCGTCGATCAACTCATCACCCACTATTTCGACCACGCGGCGGAAACACGCCAGAGCACGGCATCAGTGGATAGCGAGATCGCCACGCGGGTCGAGCAGTCGACGGGCATCCAGCACCTGATCAACACCGCCCACCCGACCGGGTCGACGACAGCCACCGAAAGCACTGCCTCCCAGGACATCCCGGAGTCGGATATCTCCTCACCTACCGCCGAGCCGGAGGCGGAGCTGTGATCGGCATCTACGCAGCGACCTCCCGAGACGCGGCAGGCACGGAATCGATTACCGCCCGCGATCAGATGGCAGCGAGGCCACGATGACGACACCCGGATCCCAGCCCTCGGCGCAGGACCAGGCCAGCGACCTGGAACAAACCCTGTTCGACCTGTACAAGCGGGCTGGCCACCCGACATACATCTGGACGGAGACCGGATTCCGGTGGATCCCCGTCGATCAGAACGACCAGACCGTGAGCCTCTCGCACGCGCTCCATTCCGCTGAAATGCGGTTCGAAGCATTTCTGCGCACGCATCGCGTCGAATTGTCGGTCGAACCGCGCTGGCAGGGCTACTACGACGCCCTCGCCGAGCGCCCCTACTACGCCCAGATCGCGCCGAGCACGGGATTCTCCTGCCACACCCTGTCCGACGCCTACGCGCAGATACTCGCCTGCCTGCGCGACCTGCCGCCGAACCCGCGCACGGAAATCGAACTACACGACGCACGACTGCCGGAGCCCACTCTCCTGCTGGCCATGCGCAGCACCCACGACGAGGTCGTACGGCACGTACGCCGAGAGGCGCTGTCGCACGAGACGGCCAAGGCTCTGGTCATCTTGCGGAGCGTGGACCGCCACAGCAGACTCCCTGGTCGCATTCCCGCCGTACTCGCGCTTGCCAGACACGATCGGGAGGAGTTCTACGACCTGGTCGAAATTCTCGATTGGGCCAGAACCGAAGCCGCCGCAACCGAACCGACGCTGCCAGGGCCGCGCCTGGATGACGGACTCGTCTTGTGGGACGACGAGATCCGGGCACGAGCCAGCCATCTCGACATCGAGCGAGAGTTGTCCAGCCGACCGATGCTTCCCCAAGCGCGGCGCTTCGACGCCGCCTTGCGCGAATGGCTCACCGGCAGTGCCGATTACACACCACCGGCCGATTCGGCTGCACCGAAGACCGACGCGGATCCAAACGCCGCAGCCGATATCCGCACCCTGATCGACATCGCGCATCCGTCCGAAGTCACAGCTGTCGATGAACCACAGCTGCAGGCAGATCTTCCGGCATCGGAGCTGCGCAGCGAAGCGACAGCGGAGCCGGAGGTGGGGATGTAGACACCTGCTCCCAACCCTGATCCTCGCGCACACAACCGCTGCTGTCGCGACAGCAGCTCACCCAACCCCTCGGAGGGATGAAACACCCGACACGACAAACGATTGAGGAGGTCGAGAACCATGAACGACAACGGTCACGACACCGATCCTCTCTGGTATCAAGCTATTTCGGCCGTCACGCAATACTCGAACAACCTTCGCCGGTTCACCGAACACGGCCAGCTCTACGGCTGGGCGGTCATGCACGGACTCGACGGCCCCGACCTGTGGCCAAAGGTCAAATACGAGATGCGCCGCCAGCTGGGCATCGACTTCGACCAGATCCGCGCCGCCACCCACGCTGCCCGCCGCGCAGCCATCGCCCACGCCGACACCGGACCGGCACTGCGGCTGTGGGCCGCCGCCGATCATGCCCAGCAGAGCTTCGCCGTCTGCGGACCGCACGGGGTCGTCTGGTACGACAATCTCAGCCTCGACGACTGGTGGTACCGCGGCGACCAGCCCACCGCTGAACTATCTGCCGCACACCGGGCGATCTGGCTGGCGGGACGCGCCCGCACCCTGGCCCGCTTCGGCGCCGCCCGTCTGACACTGCACCTGTCCTCGCAGGAGATCACCCCGCGTGCACTGGCGGGCAGCATCGAACGCGCCCGCCTCGCGGTGACAGTCGAACACGTCGACGCCACTACCAATCACGCCGTCGAATGGTGCCGCAAACCCGGTCGCCACGTCACCACCGAACTCGCCGATTTCGTCGAAAAGGACGAACCGCAGGACCCGCCCGCGACCTCGACAGCGCCTCAGCCCGACGACGGGAAGGCGGTGTAGTCATGAACGAGCATGACGAGATCGATCAGGCTCGCCGCGAATTCGGCAGTCTGGCAGGCAAACTCAAGGACGCAGCTGTCGCGGCCGGTCAATGGAATCAGACCCGCGTGCACAATGCCGAGCGTGCCCGTGAGCAGGTCGAGCGTATCCACGACCGTGCCGCGCAACGCGCCGAGCGCGCGTTGCGGATGGCCGAGCGCGCGCAACGCATCGTGCGCACGCACTGGAAGCAGATCGACCGCACCGCCGACGCCGATCTCGCCGTCGAGCTGGAGACCGCCAGGGCGATGCGTGCCGAGCAAGAACAGCTCGTGGCCCAGTGGGCGTGGGCACAAGCCCATGCTGACGAGAATCCGCAAGCAGCAGCCGAATTCGACGACCGGATTCGGCGGGAGATCGGTATCGACCCGGAGCTGCTGCGCAACCCGATCGCCAACGAACCCACCCAGCCGTTCACCCCAATTCGCACGACCTCGGCCGTCGGTGAATCCGCCGACCCTGGTGACGGCGTCACTGGGGCACCCGGCGCCGTCGACGCGACGGCGCTCGACGAAGCTGCGCTGATCCAGGGCTTGATCGATGCCGCCCACCCCGACCACGGCACATCCGAACCGACAACGCCCTCACCGGTGAAGGAGCCCAGGGTGAACGGCGTCGGGCTGGACCAGCACGTGATCTCCGCTGACCTGGAGTCCGATCTGGGCGGGGGTGAGGGTGTGTGACGCAGCGTCCGTCCCAGCACGGCACGACCGATGAATCGGTGCTGGCGTTGGTCGTGTTGCTCGTCGCGATCGGTGCAGCCGTGATCGCGCGGGAATGCTGGGTGCTGGGTGACCGGTGGGCCGGAATCCGCCAGCCCGTTCCCGTCAATCCAATCGCCGCCGCCGGTGAACTCCTCGCCGGCGGTCTGCGGTGGCCGATACAGGCCACATTCCTGGCGGTGCCCACCGAGCTGCTGTTCGCCGCATCAGTCGGTGTTCTCACTCTGTGGCGCGCCCCCTGGGGGCGCACACCGCGCGCACGCCTGGACGCACAGGCACGGTTGATGACCGCACCGCGGCACCTCGGCGAAGTCACCGGTGCCGCCGCCATCCACCGAGCGCAGCGCCTGCGCCCCGGCGCCGTGCTACGACGCGCCACTGATATCGGAATCATTCTGGGGCGCACCGTGATCGGCGACAAGCCTGTGTACATGGGGTGGGAGGACGTCGGGGTGTGTTTCGCCGGGCCGCGCACCGGCAAGACCGCCGCCCTGGCGATCCCAGCCCTCTGTGCGGCGCCCGCCGCGGCGATCGCCACCTCCAACAAGCGAGACCTGCGCGACCATACCCGCGGGGTGCGCGAAAAGGTCGGCCACATATGGGAATCCGACCTGCAAGGTATCACCGGCCACCCGCATCAGGACTGGTGGTGGAACCCCCTGGCCTATGTCTGCGGCCTTGGCGACGCCCGCACCCTGGCCGGCAGGTTCGCCTCGGCCGCCCGCGAGGACAATGCGCGCCTGGACGCCTACTTCTCCGGCGGCTCCGAGGAACTCCTCGCCCTGTACCTGTGGGCCGCTGCCGCCGGGCACGGCGACCTGGTCCATACCCTCGCCTGGCTGGCCGATCCCGACGACTCCACCGCCCACCGGCAACTCGTCGGTGCCGGTGATCTGTTCGCCGCCACCAAACTCGCCACCGCACAAGCACTCAACCCTCGCCAGCGCGATGGCCTCTACGACATGGCGCGGCGCAACCTCGACGTGCTCAATGACCCGACCGCCGCCGCGACCGTCGTCCCGCCTGCGCGGAAGCTGATCGATGGCGATACGACCGATCTCGCGGACTGGTCAGCGTCTGCGAATCAGCGTCTGCCGCAATTCAATCCGGTCGCGTTCGTGCATTCCCACGACACGGTGTATGCGTTGTCCATGGAAGGCCCGGCCTCGGCCACCGGGCTGACCACCGCGCTCGTCGGCTGCATCGTCGACCAAGCGCTCACCGTCGCCCGCGCCAGCACCGGAGGACGGCTACCCGACCCGCTACTAGCGATCCTGGACGAGGCCGCCAACGTCTGCCGGCTGAAGGAACTGCCGAAGCTGTACTCCCACTTGGGCTCTCAAGGCGTCGTCGCGCTCACCTTCCTGCAATCCCCGGCCCAGGGCGCAGAGGTGTGGACCCCGGAATCGCTCAAACAGCTGGCCGAGCAATCCAACGTGCACTACTACGGTGGCGGCGTCCGCGACCGCACCTATCTCGCTGACCTATCAGCGCTGGCCGATGACTACGACGTCTCCCGCTGGTCGCGCTCGCGCGGGCACGGCGGAGCCTCGACCTCGCAATCGTGGTCGCGCGAACCGATCCTGTCCATCGCGACACTCGCCGCACTACCCAAAGACCGTGCAGTGGTGTGGACCTCCGGCAATCCACCGGTCCTGTTGAAGAAAACCTATTGGGACACCACCGAATACGCCGACGCGATCCGCGACTCACTACGCCGATACGGACCTGACGCCGATCCGTTCGCCAAGGACGGTGCGCGATGACCGGGCCAGGCAAGCCTGGCGACGGTGAGCGACCTGCACCGCTGTTCCGCAACGTCGGTGTCTGGGTCGAATCCTGGCTCGCCCCCGCACTTGCCGGGAAACTCACCACCTCCGGCGGCAGCGGCGGGCGGGTGTGGTGCCCGCAATGGTGGCGGCATCCCGAAGTCGCGGTCCGCCTCACTGCGCTGTGGCAGGCCTGGGAATCCGCGCGCGCCAGCGGGTCCGCCGACGCGATGAGCGCTTGGTGGATCCACCACGCCGACCCCCATCTGCGCGTGCTCTGCGACGGCGACTCCGGCCCCATGTACCGCTGCGGCAGCACCCGCCACCACGACCTCCCGCCGTTCCCGACCACCTCGGTACCGCCGGGCTGGTTCGACGATCTGGCCGCATAACCGAACACCCGCGTCGATCCGGAAGGGCACCGCCCATGACCTGACTTCGCCAGCACACGAAAGGAGTCGAAAATGAAATCCAATAGCAAGAAAATCGGCGAGGGACAGCCCGCGCTCTTCGACTCCGTGCCACCATCGCAGCAAGCGATCGATGAGGAGGAAACGCATGTCTCAGCAGATACGCGCGATCGTCGAAACGACCTGGCGCGTGCACATCGGCCTGCCGCCGGAGTGGACCAACGAACAGATCGAGCGGTTCCTGAGCACCGAGACCGCGACGATCGACACCGAGATCCAACGGCGAATCGCGGCAAACAAACCGCAGACGCTGGCCCAATGGCGGGCGCGAACGGGGCTGGAGCCGGACTACCTGACCACGGTCGGACTGATCAACAACCTGCGCAACCAGGTGACCGAAGCGGTGCTGACCGAAGCGCTCTACGAGAAGATCCCGGCATCGCAGGACATTCCGGTCGAGGACGCGCAGGTGACGGAGGCGCCGCTCGACCCATCGGCGGAGCGGTGGCGGAATCCGGCGACGCGGACAAGCGAGCCGGATCCCGATCTCGACGACCTCGCCGATCGGCTGCTGCCGAACCGGTCGATGCTGATGCGGGTGATGGCCGCGCACCTGGCGCAGGCGATGCGCGAGGACGGCGAACCGCTGCCGGTCGATCCGAGCGATCCACGGTTAGCGTCGTTTATCAACCGGCTGGAGCAGGGCATGCGAGCGGACCGACTCCCGCTCGACGGCCCCGGCGCACGCGCCGTCAGCTAGATCCCAACCAACTTTCCCTCTTCGACACCGGCGGCGCGATCGACGCCGCCAACGCCGACCCCGGCGGCACACCGCTGCCCTCCACCGCCGCCGATCTCACCGCCACACCAACGCGCCCCGCCGCAGTCGCCACCGAAACCCCTGGGACGCACCAGCTTCCGCCCCTTGACGCGGCCTCCGAACCGGCCACCGGAACGGGCAGTGCCGTCACGCTGGTCGGCACTGCGGCCGAGGCCGATCTCACCGTTGCCGCGCTGACGGCACTGGAGCCCGCCGCATTCGTCGCGCTGGGCCGTGCGGCATACCGGGCCGGTCGCACCGACCCGAACGCACCCATCGACCCGGACCTGGCGACGGCGTTGGCTCGCCGCAATGTCGATCCCGACCAAGTTATCGAGCTGATCAACGAATACCTCCGCGGGTGGCACGACGCCGCGGGCCAAACGCCGACGGCACCGATCGGACACACCGCGCCGGACGCGGCCGGCGAGAGTGTAGAAGCAGCCCTCGAAGCGAGCGCGGGTTCCTCTGCGACCACTCGACCCGATGCCATCGCGGCGGACACCATCGACATTCCCCGCGAAGAACCGTCGCCTGATTCCAAGCCGGAACCCGCCCCAGACGCACATACCGACAGCGATCTCCCGGCACCGGTGAACTTCGAGCCGGGCACCCGGTTATGGGTGCCGTCGCAGGAACTCGACCGCGCACACGCCAACCTGCGTGTCATCGAGACCCTGCGACGCCTCGACGCCGAGGATCGTTACGCGACCCCCGAAGAACAACAGGTGATCGCCGCCTGGTCCGGGTGGGGTGCACTGCCGGGAATCTTCACCGACGACCCGCAATGGGAGGCCGAACACGCGCGGCTGTGGCAGCTACTCGACACCGCGGAACTGGCCCAGGCCCGCGCAGGCACTCTCAACGCTCACTACACCGATCCCGCTGTATCCCAAGCGATCTGGGACGCCATAGCACGTGCCGGATTCTCCGGCGGGCGAGTACTCGAACCCGGCTGCGGCGCCGGCGTTTTCATCGGCCAAGCCCCTACGGAGGCGGTGATGGTCGGCGTCGAATGCGACCCGATCACCGCCCGCGCGGCGGCGGCGCTGTACCCCTCGGCACAGATTCGCTGCGAAGGATTCGAAGACACACGCGTGCAGGCGGGCGCGTTCACTCTGGCTGTCGGCAACGTGCCCTTCGGGAAGGTGCGGCTCTACGACCCGATCCACAACGCCGCGAACTTCTCCATCCACAACCACTTCCTCGTCAAATCCCTCGACCTGATCGGCGTCGGCGGCTACGTCGCCGTCCTGACCTCACATTTCACCAGCGAGACCCGCGACGCCACCGCCCGCGAACACATGGCCGCGCGGGCGGATCTGATCGGGGCATTGCGGTTGCCCGCAAAAGCATTCCAGCGCGTCGCAGGCACCGGAGTGGTGCAGGACCTGCTGATCTGGCGAGTCCGTGAACCCGGCCGCGAACCCACCGCCGACACCCGGCTGTATCTCCAATCCGGGATGACCACCGTCCGCGACGAGCACGGATACCGCCGCGAAGCCGAACTCAACAAGTACTTCCTCGCCCACCCCGACCACATCCTCGGCGAATTGTGCTGGCGGCAACGCCAATACAGCCGCGACGCCCTCGACGTGGAAGGCCCCGACGGCGAAGAACTCGCCCACCTAGTGACAGGACGACTGACCCGCATCATCGACAACGCCCTCGACGCCGGACTGGGACTGACCGCCACCCCTGCCTCCACCGTCATCGCCAGCCCCGACGCGTTCGGCACCGGTCTGGTGACGCCGGTCGAAGAAAGCACAGAGGTCGCGGTCGACACCTTGCGCTGGAACAAACAGCTCGGGCGGATCGAGGTTTTCACCGGCACCCAGTGGGCCGAAGCCCCGGTGCGCGGCAAACGTCGCATTGCCGAATGGCGGGAGCTGCTCGGATTACGTGATGTCGCAGCCACTCTCGTGCAGGCCCAGCTCGAAGGCCGCGAGCACGCCGAACGGTCCGCGCTGCGCGGCGAGTTGAACCGCCGCTACGACCGCTACCTCGAAACCTACGGATTCATCAACCGGTTCACCTGGATCGAACCACCCCCGGTCACCGAGAAGCGCCACCGCGAACGCGTCGACGCCGCGGTCACCGCGTGGCGCATCGAGCAGGGCGAACCCGGAAAGCCCTTTGCCGGACCGGTTCCCGACGAGGTGCTCGAGCACTTCACCGAGCAGGCATGGGAGCCCGAACGCGAGCCGTTCCGCAAGCAGGCGCATCTGGAAGGCGTCCTGCGCAACGATCCCACCATCGCGCTGGTGTTCGCGCTCGAGGTCTTCGACGAGGACACCGGCCGCGCGAGCAAGGGGCCGCTGTTCACCTCCGACGTGATCGCCACTGCCGCACAACCGATCACCCACGCCAGCAGCATCGAGGACGCGGTAGCGGTGAGCCTGGACGAAACCGGCGTCATCGACCTCCCCCGCATCGCCCGCCTGCTCGCAGTCGCCGAGGAGAACGCTGCCCAGCAACTGGTGGACACCGGATTGGCGTTCCGGTCGATCTCCGACCCCGACACATGGATCAGTGCCGCGTCCTACTTGTCGGGCAACGTCTTCAAAAAGCTCACCGCCGCGACCGCCCGCGCTGACACCGACCCGCGCTACCGCGCCAATGTCGAAGCGCTCACCGCGGTTCTGCCTGTGCGGCGCACCGATGTCGACATCCGGCTCGGCGCGGTCTGGGTACCGCCGGAGGAGTACGCGCAGTTCATCCGCGAAACCTTCAGCGTCCCCGCCGGACACCAGGTGCTCGTCGAACGCGTCGCCGGGGAATGGGTGATCGACGTCCCCGAATACGACGACTGGCAAGCCGATCTCGAGAAATGGGGCTTGGCGCCGAAGATCTACCCGAATCAGGACGGCGGCTACAACTTCGAAGACTCCCAGGCCGACGAGCTGGGCGTCGCCTACTGCGGTGTCGCGAGCAAACGGTTCGACCACATCGACATCCTGACCGCGCTGTGCAACTCCAAACCGATCCAGATCAACAAGTCCAAGGAGTTCCACGCCGCCACGGGCGGCGACAAGCTCCACACCCGCGCCACCCGCGCCGCACAGGCCAAGGCACGCCGGTTGGCAACCGAGTTCGAAATGTGGGCGCTACAAGGCGATCCCGCCCGTCGCGAACGGTTGATCGACCGCTACAACGAGCTGTTCAACACCATCGTCGCCCCCGAGTTCGACGGCTCGCATCTGCGCCTGCCCGGTCTCGGGGTGTTGTATGCGCCATATCCGTATCAGCGGAATGCAGTGGCGCGCATCATCTCCGAGCCCACCGTGCTGCTCGATCATGTGGTCGGGGCGGGCAAGACCGGGACCATGATCATGGCCGCGATGGAGCTACGCCGCCTCGGCCTGGCTCGACAGCCCTGGATCGTCGTCCCCAACCACCTGATCGCGCAGATGGCCCGAGAGGCCGCCCAGTGGTATCCGGGCGCGAAGATCCTCGCCGGCACCGCGGGCACCGATCGCGAATCCCGCCAACGGCTGATCGCCCAATCCGCCGCGCAGGACTGGGATCTGGTGATCGTGCCGATGAGCTCGTTCAAGCTCATGCCCGTTTCGGCGCAGACCCGCACCGCCTACTACCAGGAGCAAATCGACGAACTCACCGAAGCCCTCGGCATCCTGTCGGGCAAGAAGGCCGTCAAGATCCTGGAATTGCGGCTCAAGACCGCCACCAACCAGCTCAAGAAGCTCCTCGCCGAAATCCGGCAGGACACCGGGCTCGGATTCGAAGCCTCCGGCTGCGACTACCTGTTCGTCGACGAAGCCCATTCCTTCAAGAACCTGCTGCGCGTGTCGAACATCGACGAACTCGCCTGCGCCCCAGGCAGCCAACAAGCCCAAGACCTGCTACTGAAACTGGAATACCTGCGCGGCAAACGCCGCCGCGAAGCCGCCGCCGCAGGCATTCCCGAAGACGCATACATCGAACGCGTCGCGACCTTCGCCACCGGCACCCCACTGTCGAACTCGCTGTCGGAACTGTGGGTAATGAACCGCTACCTACGCCCAGACCTACTGCGCGACGCGCGAGTCGAGCACCTCGACTCGTGGGGCGGCGCGTTCACCGCCACCCGCGAAACCATCGAACTCAACTCCTCCGGCTCACGCTTTCAACCCAAGACCCGTGTCGCCGAATTCGTCAACGTCGGCGACCTCATCGCGATGACGAGCGCCTTCGCCGATTCGGTCAGCCGCGACCAGATCCCGGCCACCCTGCCGGAGCTGCGCGGCGGCGAACGCACCGTCGTCTCCTTCGAACCACCGCAGGAGGTCGCCGATTTCATCACCGATCTCGGCCACCGCGCCGACACCTTCGATCCCCGCCGCCCCGACATCGACAACCCGCTCAAAGTCGCCACCGACGGCCGCAACGCCACCCTCGACCCCCGATGCGCCCACCTTCGGGTGCCGGACCCCAGCGAACCCGGACAGCTGCGCTCGACCGTGGTCACCGAACGCATCCTCGCCACCTGGACGGCCACCAAAGACAACATCTACCTCGACCCCGAAACCGACGAACCCTCCCCGATCCTCGGCGGATTGCAGATCGTGTTCTGCGACCGCGCCACCCCCAAGACCGACCACTCCAGCTGGAGCATCTACGACGCAATCCGGCACGAGCTCATCGCCGGGGGCATCCCTGCCGAGCAGATCGCATTCATCCACGACTACCCCGGGCCCGCCGCCAAGACCCAGCTGTTCGCCGACTGCCGCTCCGGCAAGATCGCGGTGCTGCTCGGCTCGACCGAGAAGATGGGAACCGGCGCCAACATCCAAACCCGCGCTGTCGCACTGCATCACGTGGATGTGCCGTGGCGGCCCGCCGACCTCGAACAGCGCGAAGGCCGAATCATCCGGCAAGGCAACCAGAACGCGGTCGTGGACATCTTCTGCTACGTGGCGGAGAAGACCTTCGACGTCTATATGTGGCAGACCGTCGAACGCAAAGCCCACTTCATCGAGCAATACCGGCGCGCCGACCGCACCGCCCGCCGCGTCGCCGACCTCGGAGCCGACGACTTGGCCGAGAACGCCGCCATGATCAAGGCCGTCGCCACCGGCGATCAGCGCTACGTCCGACGCATCGAACTCGACCAACTCATCGGCGAACTGCAAACCGAACACGACTCCTACTTCGCGGCCACCCGCAGCCGCGAACGCGAACTCGTCGCTCTACGCGCCGCGATCCCCGCCCACGAGAAGGCCGTCTTCGAACTGGACAACATCGTCGCCCTGCTCGACTGCCAACGGCAGACCGACACCACGCCACCGGTCGTCATCGGCGAGGTCAACTACGACAAGCGCCCCGAAGCCTCAGCCGCACTGGTGGCCGCGCTGCGTGATGCCGCCATGCGATTACGTGCGCGTCCCGCGGACGAAGCCGTCACCATCGGCAGGCTCTCGGGCATCGAGATCGAGGTCCGCTACAACGCTGCCGATTCGCTGCTCTACGTCAAACCCTTCGGTCTGCCGGTCGTCAAATCCATTGAACACGAAGCGCTCTACCTCGACAACCTCAAAGCCGCCGCCATGACCCAGGCCGAACACGACACCGCCCAGGCACGTCTGGCCTCGGGGATCATGACCCGCGTCGAGAATCTCGTCGCCGACCTCCCCAAAGCGCTCGACCATCGTCGCTGGGACCTCGACCGCGACCGAAACCGCCTGACACAGCTGGAAACCGAACCAGTCCCCGAGTTCACCCGCCTGCCCGAACTCAAAGCAGCGCACGCCGAACTCGACGCCCTCGAACGCGACCTACGCAACGAAGCCGCCAGCCCCGAAGCCCTCGCCCGCCGCCGCGCCCTCGACGACCGCCTCGCCGCCAAGGGCCGCCGACGCGGCTGGAGCCTCATGCTCAACGCCACCCCCGCCCTGTGCCGCCACCTCGGCTACGACAACCCCGACCAACTCCGCGCCCTCATGCGCAAACGCGAACAAGACGCACACCTCAGTCACCTCGAACAGGTTGAGCATCGCCACCTCAACCCGGAGTTGGTGACGACCCAACAGTCCGCGAACGGGGCCCAAATCGGTGGCCTCATCGCGGCCGCATCTCCGGAGCCCGCCGCGCCGGACATCGCCCACCGAATCCCCGCTCCGCCACCACCAGCACCGGAATCCGGTCCGAACCGCGGCACCTCGATCGAGCTCGAGTGAACCACGGGCCCGACCAAGATCACAACTGCGACGGCAGATTATCCGCCGAAACACGAAGGGAGAGAAAAGATGTCGAAAACCGGAAGGCTCAACTACCGCCGAGGAACGAAAGGCACGCCGAAAAGCCTGCGCCGCATTCTCGCGGAGTGCATACGTCATGACGCGACGGAGGCCGCTCAGGAACGCGAGCTCGACGCTATCCGCCGTACCGTCCGCAAGCCTCGGACATCTCAGGGCTCGACACGATGAGGCGCTAGCGATCCAGTAGCAACATTTCCCGCCTTGCGCATTGCGCTGAGATACAGGAGGTTCGAAGTGTCAACAGCAAACACTCCCCGAATAGCAACACTCCAGAACGACTGCGCGGGCGTCCACGATGCCTGATCGCGAACGCATCCACGTCGGGGAGTCCCGCGAGCACCGGGTGCTCGTGGAGAGCGAGCAACGCAACCCGCCGGACCTGCGCAGGTTGAGCCGGGCGGTCATTGCACTGGCCAAAAAATCCAAGAACGCCGAGGAGAGCACGTGAAAGGATCCGGTATCCCCGAGCCCGCAGTCTCATATCTGCGGGTTTCGGACAAGAAGCAGCTGAGCACAGCGATCGATATTGACCCCGACGGCAACTCGATCGCGACTCAGCGCGCCGTTGTTCAGCACCGTTCGGACGCTCTACCGGCGTCTATCGTCAAGGAGTTCGTCGAGCCCGGCGTCTCGGCCAGCACGATCGAGAAGCGGCCGGTGTTCCAGGAGATGATCGCCTACCTCCAAGAGAATCCGCAGATCAAGTACGTCATCGTCTACGCGCGATCCCGAGCGTTCCGCAACTACATCGACGCCGCGGTCACCAAGCGACAGCTCGACAACATGGGCGTGAAGCTGATCTCCGCGCGCGAGGACTTCGGCGAAGGTGTCTACGCCGACATGATGGCCGCCATCACCGACATCTTCAACGACACCCAGAACAAGCTCTCCGGCCAGGACATCAGCATCAAGCTGCTGAACAAGGCAATGAACGGCGGCACCTGCAATCGCGCCAAACTCGGATACGTCAACGCCCGCATCATGTTCGAAGGCCGGCAGGTCAACACCATCAAGATCGATGAAGAGCGTGCGCCACTCGTCGTGCAGGCATGGGAGCTCTACGCAACCGGCGACTACGGACTCGACGATCTCGAGGCGGCCATGGCCGACCTCGGGCTGACGTCCCCACCGACGAGCCAATACCCCGCGGGCAGACCGGTTTCCGCATCCACCCTCCACAACATGCTGCGCGACCCCTACTACATCGGATACGTCACCTGGAAAGGCCAGATCTATCCCGGCCGCCACGAACCTCTGGTCAGCCACGACCTCTACGAACGCGCACAAGACATCCTTCGGCACCGCAGCGCCAACGGAAACCGCGACCGGGTACACAATCACTACCTCAAAGGCGCCCTGCTGTGTACCCGCTGCCGCGACGCGGGACACACCTCCCGCTTCGTGTTCAACCAGACCACCAGCCGCACCGGCAACAAATACCCGTACTTCACCTGCCGACGAAGCAAGGAGGGCTTATGCGACCTGCCCAGCCTCCCTGTCGAATTGGTCGAAGACGCGATCGTAGAGCACTACCGCACCCTCCAACTCCCGACGGCCTTCGCGGCCGAGACCCGAAAACTGCTGGAAGAGGTCGTCGCCGACGAGCACAACATCACCCGCGACACGCATGCTCGTCTCAACCGGCAGCTGAAGGACCTGGACAAGAAGGAGAACCGGCTGATCGATCTCCTCACCGACGGCTCGATGCCGCAGGCGAAGATCCGGATGAAGCTCATCGAGCTCAAGAACGAGCGACAGAGACTGCAAGCGGGTCTGGTGAACACCTCCGAGACACTCGCCATCGGCGTCAGCGTCCTCAAGCACGCACTCGACCTCATCGCCGACCCGTACGTCCTCTACCGCGACGCCGGCCCGGATGTCCGCCGTCTGCTCAACGACACCTTCTTCCACCGCTTCTACATCGACGACGGGAAAGACTCGTACGAACCGCGGGTAACCGACGAGAAGCACCCCGTCTTCGCCGACCTCCACCAGGCCGGACGCGCCTGCACCAGCCGCTCGTTCACCAGAAAGCCGAAAGGGGCTCATCCAGACCAGCGAGCGAACGCTGGTTTGAATAAGCCCCTTATGGTGGTTCTAGCTGGGATCGAACCAGCGACCCCTCGCGTGTGAAGCGAGTGCTCTCCCGCTGAGCTATAGAACCTGGGGTGTCGCGCTTGGCGGTCAGAGAACCTTAGCGTGAACACCCCCGGGGATGCCAAATCGGGTGGTTGGGAGGGGTTTACGGGGTGAAGGGGATGGGGGTGCCCGCGGGGACGCAGGGGGTGGGGTCGGGTTCGCCGTAGAGGCGGGAGAGGGCGGTTTTCAGGGGGGTGAAGAGGAGGGTTTCGAGGTCGTGGCGGGTGGGGGTGGTCAGGCAGTAGGAGGGGCCGAAGGGGCCTGCGGGGGAGATTTCGGCGGCGGCGGATTCGGAGAGGTTGGGGTCGGGGGTGGTGGTGCGGGTGCAGGCCTCGGGGTCTTTGGTGATGTTGCAGTCGAGCCAGTCGAGGGCGTAATGGGTTGAGGCGGCCCAGGATCCGACGGCGCGGGGAGTGACCATGTCGATGTTGGAGGTGTCGCCGTGGCTGCCGCCCTTCAGGACGAGGAATTGCAGCGGGGCGTTGCCGTGGGCGTTGCGGCGGACCCAGTCGTACCAGGATTTACCGCCGAGTGGGCCGTCGGTGGGGTCGAAGCCGAGGTGAATGCCGCCGAAATTCAGGTCGTTGATGGGGAATACGCCGCCGTCGGTGACGCCGGGGATGTCGGTGTCGGCGGTCTGGATTTGGGTGGGGACGTCGGCGAAGCTGGGCTCGAAGCCCGACATCAGCACCGCCGCGGCGGGTTTCGGCAGCGGGCGGCCATCCATGCCCTGCCCCTGGCCGAGGTCGTAGAGGTAGTGGCTGGTGGCGATGGAGCCCATGGACTGGGCCATGAGACCGACCTTGTCGGTGTCGATCAGGTCGAGCACGGGATTGCGGTCGTTGTCGCCCGCGGGCTTGTACGCCGGGTCGTAACGCTCCCCCAGGCGCGGAATGTGCACGGTATTCCAGAATCCGACGAGGCTCGAGGTGTCGCCGAGCACGGTCTGGGTGTCGGGTGCGGGGGTGAGGTCGTCGCCGACCACCCAGCGCACCACGTCCTCCACATCGCGGCACGCGCCGGAGGCGAAGCAGTGCGGGGTGTTGTACGGGACCACCTCGTCGAGCACGGTGCCGTCGCTGGCACCCTGCCCGGCCTCGTCGTAGGTCAGTCCGATGTATCCGTGCCGAACAGCGGTCATGGTGTAGGCGTAGTACGACGATTGCGGCACCGCGGCACCATTGGTGAACACCGTCATCGGGAATTTGTGGCCCGGCTGCGGGTGCAACGCGTCCTCGGGCAGCCACAGCGTCGCCGCGATGCGTAGGCCGCGCGAGTTCACGATCTGAATTTTGCGAGCCTCGCCGAGTTTGAAGTCCGCGCCCGGGGTATCGGCGGAAACGCAATCGCCACCGCGGGTTTCGTAGAGAACGGTGTCGTCGGGCTGGATGCACGGGTAGCGGAACGCACCGGTGAGCCCGACATTGCCGGGGCTGGTGGTCGGCGAGTCACCGTCCAGGGTGTTGTCGGCGGGATCGCCGAACACCCCGCTGTGACTCCAGTTCGGCAGGAACAGTCGATTGGCCGGAATCAGCTGCGCGCCAAGGGCAGTCGGAAACTGACGCACCGACTCGTCGAGAACCTTCTGAATATTGTCGCGCAGCTTCTGCTGCCCGTCGGGCCCTTGATACTGCGTCACATCCAGCATGGGCGCGAGATCGGCGAAGGCGCGGCCGGGCACGCTGCTCAAATGCGCTGCCCAGTACTGCCATTCGGCCGGAATGGCCCAGTCGTGTTGATAGCCCTGCAACAGCATCGCCATGTTCTGCAGCAGGTAGGCCGGGTCGACCGTGCCTGGCGTCGTGGGTGCGGTCGCGACGGCATCGGGCTCATCGGCCAACACCGGAGCGGTAGCGGCCGCGCCCAGCAGTCCGACCGCGATCAGCACGGCCGCGCACCGAGCGCGGGATCGTCTCGAATTTCTCACTGCGTCCTCCCCAGGTTCGGCGGTGCACCAGACAGTGAATGCCACCGTCACGAGCACGGGCGAGGACGCGGTCGGCCAAGTTGTTGGCATTTGTGGCCGACGCCTGTGCGGCACAAGAGCATCCATGTCGGTGCTCTGCCCAGATTCGTTATCCGGGCACCTCGAGCCTGGCGCGAGATATCAACGTCATGGCCGCCCACGACCTGCCGCCCCTTTGTCTGAGCCACTTCAATGCGAAGTGCGATCCGGATCACCGCCGATCCGGATCGGTCTACGAGTGAGCCAGGAGGTTCGGGTGCGCAGAGCCCGTCGAATTCGTGGTCTGGCGGCCTTGCCCGCCGCGGCGCTGTTGACGCTCGGCGGGGTGTCGGCCGCACCCGCGCAGGCCGATGACTATCCCGCCCCGCAGCCGCCCGACCCGTCGTATGTGTTCACCGAGATCGGGCAGCTGTTCACGGGGACTTTCGTCGATGCGCTGACGCCCGGTCAGCTCCAATACTTCGTTCAAGAGGGGATTCTCGACAGCGCGGGACGGCTCGCCGAGCCGTTCGTGGATCTCACCAAGCCCGAAACCTGGCACACCCCTCAGGGCGCGTCGGGCGCTGCGGCCGCGGCCCAGAAGGTGTGGGACGCACTGACCCATGTCGCGCCCTTCGGGCTGGGTTGGCCGACGCATCCGGCGTATATCCCGGACTGGAACCACAATGGGCAGTTCGGTGTCGCCGATGTCGACGACTCGGTCCACGACGACGACTACGACGATCCCGCCTACGCTCGAGCGCAGTTCCGGCTGCCGTGCAACAATCCGGACGGCACCGTCTGGTTCGAGACCGTCGACGGCACCTGTGCCCCCGGCGAGTCCGGTGCGGCCTTCAAGACCGGCACGGTCGAGAAGTTCCGCATGATCGACGCGCGCGGTATCTCCTTGGCGGGCAAGGTGTTCTTCCCCGCGGGCGTCGATCCCGATCATCCGGATTCGACGAAGTATCCGGTGACCATCGGTTTCCCCGGCGCGTCGGAGCATCAGAGCGATGTGGGCATGTACGCCATGGGCGCGGCCCGCGACGGCTTCGTCTCCTTCACCTTCGCTCAGGCCGGGCAACCGGCCAGCGACGGCAACGCACTGGATCTCCTCACGCCGCTCTTGCAGGTCGAACATTGCTTCGCCCCGGGCTCCTGCCTCGACGCCCAGGACGTCACCCGCTGGGTCGCGGGCCAGGACATCACCGCGATCAGCGATCTGAACAACGAGATCGGAAACGTGCTGCGAGCCCAGAATCCGCGCCTGGTGCGGATCAACCCGGCCTATGCCCCGGCCGGGGAGAACCAGCGCAACCCGTGGCTGGACATGCTGGATCTGGACCACATCAACCTGTGGGGTCAGTCGGTGGGCTCGATCGGCATGTCGTCGTATTTGAATTGGCAGGACAAGGGTTTCGGCTATGACGGCCGCCCACTGCCGAAGGTGTCCTCGTTCGTCGGCATGTCCGGGTTCACCCACCACGTCGCCTCGGCGGCGGTGCAGTGGCAGACCGCGGACTTCGATATTCCGGGCCTGAACGAGAACGGCTTCTTTCCCGACAACCCGATATTCGACGCCACCGACGGTCCGCTGGGCACCAAGGCCCTCTACGACCGCGAGCGCCGCGACCCGCGCAGCACGAACCCCATGATGTTCGTCGATTACGAGGGCGGCAGCCACGGCGATTCCATCAACTGGCTGGGCGTCCCGCACAATGCGAAATCGCCTGCGCTGTCGGTGCATTACGCGATGGCGTGGTTCAACTGCTACGGGCGCGGCGACGCCGATCAGAGCGCGTGCGATGCCCTGACCAAGCCGGTCGACGGTCTGTCGCGGGCGGTCGCCACCGAGTACGCGCCGCAGGGCCACGACGGGCCGAGCCTGTGCGTCACGATTCCGGACCGCGCCACCCTCATCCAGGTGTTCCGGCCGGAGATCTTCCTCCAGAACATCACCTCCAGCCCTGGCTGGCACGACTGCACACCGCAGTGACGCCAGACGCGAATTCCCTAGGAAAACAACACATGTCGGTCAAGAAGACGCTGTTCACCACCGGCGCGCTGGCGGCCTCGCTGGCGCTGGCCGGGCTGAGCGTGCCGGGCGCGGCCACCGCCGCTCCGGACACCGGATCCAGCCTCACCGGATCCAGCGGACCGAATCCGGTGTTCGAAGACTCGGCCGAATACTATTCCGGCGGACTGGGTTCGGGATTCGGCTCGCAGACCCTGGCCACGGGCGATTTCTTCCATGACGGAAACCAGTCGGTGGCCGCCACCGGCGTGGCGGGCGGTGTCGCCATCATGCGCGGCGACGGTCACGGCCATTTGCGCCGAACCCAGTTCATTCCCACCGAGATCGGCGCGAACGCGGTGGTAGCGGGTGACCTGCGGGGCACCGGGAATCTCGATCTGGTGGTGAGCAATCAGTTCAGCATCACGGTGCTGTTCAATGACGGCAGCGGCCATTTCACCGTCGATCGCCAGTATTCACGCGATCCGAACCCGGATGTCACCTACCGCACCGGCGGGCTACCGCTGGGCGTGGAGCTCGGCGACTTCAACCACACCGGGCACCTGGACATCGCCTTCAACAACCTCGTCCCGCTGCCCGGCGCGATCGGCGTCATGCACAATGACGGCACCGGTCATTTCGCCGAACCACAGTGGCTGGCAGCGGGATTGATTCGCTCGACGGTGCTGGTCGCCGATGTCGACAATGACGGCTACGACGACATCCTCACCGGCGATCTGGGCACCACCGGCTTCTGGGTACTGCTCAACGACCATCATGGCGGCTTCCTGCCCCCGCGCTGGAATCTGCTGCCGCTGCCCGACGAGGATCTGAAGGTCGCCGATGTCGACGGCGACGGCAAGCCCGATGTCATCTCGGCCAATGTCGCCACCTTCAGTTTCTCCGTCATGTACGGCGACGGGCACGGCAATTTCGGCCCGCCGCAAATGACTTTCGGCCCGATCACCCCGTGCGCGGTCGCGATCGGCGATTTCACCGGCAGCGGGCGCATGGATATCGCGGCGGTGCAGTACCTGCCCTCGACCGCGGTGATCTACCGCAATAACGGCGACCGCACCTTCAGCTACGTCGAACAGCACACCGTCGGGTTGGGCGGGCAGGCCGCGGCGGCGGTGCGCCTGGACAACGACCGACACGACGACATCATCTCCATGAGCATGGCCTCGGAGTCGGTGGCGGTGCTGCGCAACCGCATTCCACTCAATTCCGATGAAGGACAACAGGATCGATGAAACACAAGATCATGACCGGATTGGCGGTCGCCGGAGGCACCGTGGCGCTGGCCGCCACGGTGGGTACGCCGAACGCCGACGCGGTCGAGCCGACACTGTCCTGGGGAAGCAGTTTCGGCGGCACCAGCATCAACCACTTCACGACCGTCCCGGCGGGCGCGCTGTTCGACGGCGATATCGCCACCCTCACACCGGCGATCCCACCCGGCATTCTGGGCGTGGTCACCGCCACGAATCTGTCTGGTGGAGGCTGTGTTTCGGCCCAATACGCCTTCTACCCCAAGGACGGCAGCACCCCCGAGATCGTGCCGGTGGGCACGTCCTGTGGCCTACCGGTGGTGTACGCCGTCGCGGCGAGCCGTCCCGCCGGGGCGTACGCGGAGGTATGCGGCGAACTCACCGTCGCGCCCAATCCGAACCGCACCTGCCTGCGCTTCCCCAACGACTGACGAAAGCCCCACCATGACAAGCTCTTTCACGCGCCGCCTGCTGACCGGTGCTGCCCTGGCCGCGGTGGCGTCCGCCCCGGCCGCACCGGCGCTGGCCGACACACTGCCACCCGCCATCAATGAACCGGCCGCACCTCAGCCCACTCCCCTCTCCCCGGACCTGACCACCAGCGCGGGCTGGCTGCCCCCGATCAACTTCACCATCAACCTGGCGGGCTTCGACTTCAAGCACACCGATCTCACCCCCGAATGGACGACATACGACGCGGGCAATTGGTATGTGAGCCCGGACCTTCCGATCTGGACGCTGGGCTGGCTAGCCGATGTGAAGCTTGGCGACCCCGCCGGTGCGGACGGCGAGATGACGCTATATCTCAAGGACGGCACCACCGAAGTCGTGCCGCTGCACTCGAATCTGACGATCTGGAACTACCTGTCCAAGCATCCGGGCCGCGACTACGCGATGGTCTGCCATCGCGCGGCCATGCCCGGCGACGCAGGCCAACGCACCTGCTTCCGCTTCGTCAACTAGTCTCCCCACTCACGCAGGGTGCGTTTGAGGACCTTGCCGGACGGGTTGCGGGGCAGCTCGTCCAGGAAGGTGACTGTGCGGGGAACCTTGTAGCGGGCGAGGTTGGCTCGGACGTGGGCGCGGATCGATTCGGCGTCGAGGGTGCCGTCAGGGCGCGGGACGATGAAGGCGCGCAAGGCCTTACCGAATTCGGGGTCGTCGACGCCGACGACTGCGGCGTCGGCTATGTAGGGGTGTGCGGCGAGAAGTTCTTCCACTTCCTGGGGGAAGACGTTCTCGCCGCCGGAGACGATCATGTCGTCGTCTCGACCGTCCACGAAGAGCCGTCCGGATGCGTCGAAGTGGCCCATATCGCCGCTGGACATCAGGCCGTCGATGGATTCCTTGGTGCCGCCGCCGGTGTAGCCGGTGAATTGGATGGTGTTGCGGACGAAGATGCGGCCACGCTCGCCGGTGGGTTGTGCCCGGCCCTCCGCGTCGAGGATGCGGACCGTAACGCCGAAGGGTGGGCGGCCCGCGCAGCCGGGGGCGGCCCGCAGGTCGGCGGGATTCGCTATGGCGGCGTAGCCGACTTCGGTGGAGCCGTAGAGGTTGTAGAGGACATCGCCGAACGCATCGGCGGTGCGACGGGCCAGCGCGCCCTCGAGTTGCGCGCCGCTGGCGGCGATCACCCGCAGCCGGTCGATGTCGTGCAGGCGGATCTCGTCGGCCCCGAGATCGAGGATTCGCTTGAGCATCACCGGAATCACCCACCAGGCCCGGCAGTCGTGGGCGGCCACGGCGTCGAGCATGTCGACCGGGTCGAAGCGGCGGCGGGTCACCAGGGTCGCACCAACGCCGATGCCGAGCACCGAACCGAGGAAACCCCAGGCGTGGAACATGGGTGGGGCGATGTAGACGCCGTGGCCGCCGCGCAGCGGGACATTGCCCAGGATCATGGCGGGCAGGGCGAAGGATTTCGGTTGTGGGCGCGGAGCGCCTTTGGGTGTGCCGGTGGTGCCGCTGGTCAGCATGACCACCGAGCCGGGCTTGGTCGGACGCGGCGGTGTCGTGGTGCGACCCTCCGCGACGAGTCCTTCCAGCGTCGGGTCATCGGTATCGACGTCGATCCAGGCGACGAACCGCCCCTTGGGTGAATCCACCTCCGCCACAACGGCTTCGAATTCCTGATCGTAGATCAACACCTGCACGCCCTCACGCGCGCACACCTGCACGGCCTGCGGCCCGGAGAAGTCGGTGTTCAGATACAGCGCCCGCGCACCGGCCTTGGCGCAGGCGAAGGTGGCGTCGAGAAAGCCGCGATGATTGCGGCACAGAATCCCGACCCCGGTCCCCGGCCCGATCCCCCGCCGCCGGAACGCGTCGGCGAGAGCATTGGAGCGCCGGTCGAGTTCGGCGAAGCTCAACGCGCCGAGCTCGTCGATCAGTCCCGTCCGATCACCGAATCGCAGTGCCGCGGCGGTGATTCCACCGCCGATCGGTCCATAGGCCGTCATCGCGCGCAGGGCGGCGGGCAGATTCGCGTCCAGCGGCACCATTCCGGCCCGGACCACCGTGCCCACCGCGTGCGCCTCCACCGCCACGCGCGATGACAGCTCCGCGATCCGCTCGTACCACTCCATGCTCGACCCTTCTCGCGATCAGAACTGTGCCAAGGGAATTCAGGCGGTGACGGCCGCGTGCGGCACATGCGCCATGGCGGCCTCGGCCATGGCGCAGATCGTCAGACTCGGATTGACCCCCACATTGGCGGGCACCGCCGACCCGTCGCACACCAGCAGGTTGGTGTAGCCGAAAACCCGGTGCTGCCGGTCGATCACGCCGTGCTCGCGATCCGCGCCGATGACCGCGCCGCCCAGGAAGTGCGCTGTCATGGGCGCGGAACCGAGCGTCTCCCCCAGCGACGCCAGCGGTTGGCCGTTCATGCGCCGCGCGGCCAAGGTCGCCACCCGGCGAGCGATCTCGACGGCCGAGTCCCCCTCGGGCGGTGCGCCGACCGCCTCGGTCTGCAATCGGCCGGGACCGAATCCCCTACGCAGCCGCAGGGATACATCGGTCCCACGCATGACGGTGAAGATGACGGTCCGCCGCGACCACCGCCGATTCCGCAGCAAGCCCCACAGATACCCCGGGTAGGCGCACAGGAACTGCGCCCAGCGGCCCAGCGCGGTGCTGGCATTCGTGGCGGGTCCGTATGTCAGGGCCAGCAGCCCGCCACCGTCGCCGTAGGTGTTGTTGGTGATATGGGTGTGCTCGTCGGGGAACACGCTCGAGGTGATCGCGATATCGCTGCGATAGTCCGCCGCCGGGTCCGCGGTCGAGGCGGCCGGAATGGATTCGTCATTGGTGCGCACCACTTCTCCGAGCCGATCGGACAGCTCCGGCAGTGAGCCCCGCCGTTTACAGGCGGCGAGCAGCTCATTGGTGCCCAGCGCCCCCGCCGCCACCACGACGCCGCGCGCGGTGAATTCCCGGGCACCGCCGCGCACAAGGCCGGGCCGGTGCGCGCGCACCCGATAGCCCTGCGCACCGGTCCCGTCGCCGAGCGGCACGATATCGACCACCTTGAGCTCGGAAACGACCGTCGCACCGGCACTTTCGGCCAACCATAGGTAGTTCTTCGGCAGACTGTTCTTCGCCCCGTACCGGCATCCCAGCATGCACTGCCCACAGCGCACACAGCCGGTCCGCGCGGGCCCCGCACCGTCGAAATACGGGTCCGGCACGGTCTTTCCGGCTTCGCCGAGAAACACCGCGGTCGGCGTGTGCCGATATCCCTGCGGCACACCGAGTTCGGTCGCCAGCTCGCGCATGAGCCCGTCCACCGGCCGCTCGCCGACATACGGCTCGACCCCGAACATGCGTGACGCGGTCCGAAAGTGCGGCTCCAATTCCGCGCGCCAGTCGGCCAATTCGGCCCATTGCGGGTGCCGGTAGAAGTCGTCGCCCTGCGGCTGATACATGGTGTTCGCGTAGACCAGGCTGCCGCCGCCGACACCGACCCCGGCCAGCACCATGGCGTGCCGGTAGGGCGCGATGCGCAGGATTCCCCGCAGTCCCAGGCTCGGCAGCCACACGTAGCGCCGCAGCTGCGAGGCCCTCTCGGCGAAGTCGGTGTCGGCGTAGCGGCGGCCCTGTTCCAGGACGCCCACCCGATATCCCTTCTCCGACAGCCGCAATGCGCTGACGCTGGCCCCGAATCCACTGCCGACCACGATCCAGTCGAAGTCGAATCCCTGGTCCCCGGGTAGGGAAGTGTCCACGTCGCAACCTCCGCGCAGCCGATGTCCCGGGGACGCTATCGGCGCGCGGTACCGCCCGACCAGGGCCGTCGCGGTCGCACGATTGACATTTCCCGTCACCTGTCACGCCGACCCGGTGCGAGGTGACGGCCGACTACACCGGTTCGGGCACGCGGGGCAGCGGTCGCCCGTTGCGGGTGCGGTATTCCTGTGGCGGGCAACCCTTCCAGCGTCGGAAGGCCCGAATGAACGAGGCGGCCTCCGCGTACCCGAGCCGTGCGGCCAGCTGTTCGGTCGTCATATCGGTGTGGTCGAGCAGTTCCTCGGACAGTGCTTGCCGCACCTCGTCGAGAAGGACGCGGAAGGAGGTCCCTTCCTCGTTGAGCCGCCGCGACAGCGTGCGCGGGCTCATGAACAATTCGGCCGCGACCTCGACCTGATCGGGCACCCGGCCCGGATCGCGCACCAGCAGGTCGCGCACCGCGCCCGCCACCCCGGTCCGGGCGTGCCGCCGGGCCAGCAGGTCGCGGCACATTTGCTCGCAGGTGCTGCGCGCCCACTCGTTGGCCTGGGGCAGCGGCATGTCCAGATACACCGCGTCGAAGGCCAGCTCATTGCGGTCCGCGCCGAACTCGGGTTCGAGGCCGAACACCTCGCGGAAGCGGGCGGTGTCGGCGGGCGCGCGGTGCCGGAAGGTCAGGCGCTGCACGGGGACCCCGGCGGAGAACAGTTCGCGCCCGATCATCTGAATCCCGGTCATCACCCGTTCGGCGAGGAATCCCCGCACATCGGCGGGCACCTCCTGATCCTCGAGAATCAGCCGCGCCTCGGTCTCGGTCTCCTCGAAGCGCAGTTGCCCGAACGCGAACGCCAACTCCACGTACTGCAGCGCCATCTCCACCGAATCCCGCAGCGTGCGGCTGGCGAGCATGGCCAGCCCCCAGGGTCCGTAGAGCGAAATGTGGTATCGCTTGCCCGCTTCCACGCCCAGGCCCGGTTCGGTCCCGAAGCGGTCCAGCAGATTGCGCACCACGGTGAGTTCCTGGCGCGCGGTGACCGTGGTGTTCGGGTCGATCACTGCTTCGGCCGCGAGCCCGGTTCCCGTCAGGCAGGCCGTGGTCGGCATCCCCCGCTCCTCCGCGATCCGCGTCAGAATGTGGACGCTGGAGGTGTTTCTCGATAGATCCCAGTCGAACATGTGCACGTTGTCCTCATCGACTTCCCTCAGCCGTCGAAGGCCGACGGTAAACATTCGATTGACCGAGACAGCCGTGGCCTTCACCCTTTCCGCCGTTTTTCGCCTGGCCGAGCCTCGATCCCGAGCAGTTTACCTAAACTGACCCAGACAGACTCCAAGTTGAGGGGGAAGTGCGAGCGATGACGCGTACCGAAGAAGTGCTCGAGGTCTCCGGTGGCATCCGGCTCAGCATGGTCACCCACACCGTGCCCCTGCCCGAGGGCTTTCCGGCGCATCCCGCCGACTGCGACGAGCTGCGGCATCTCCGCGTCAAGCAGGCTGCCACGCCCGACGATCCCACCCACGCCGAGGCGATCGTCGTGCTGCTGCCCGGGGCCATCGCGGGCGCCCGATCGCTGCAACCGTTGGGGCGCAATACCGTGCGCAATCTGGCCGCGGCCGGGATCGCGGCCGAGGTGTGGGTGCTCGATCGCCGCGCCAATGGCCTCGAGGACCACTCCGCGATCGAGGTGGCCATGGCCGAGGGCGACTATCACCTGGCCTTCGATTACTACTACGGCGGCAAGACCGTCGGCGGGCGCATCTTCCCCGGGTTCCATCGCGATCGCACGCTGGGCTTCCTGGCCGAATTCGGCTCGGCCCGAACGGTCGAGGACACCCACGCGGTGCTGTGCCGGGAACTCCCCGATGCCGATGTCCGCGCGCAGAAGGTGTTTCTGGGCGGGCATTCCCTCGGCGGCATTCAGGCGGGCACCTATGCCGCCTGGGATTTCGACGGCCGTCCCGGGCATGAGCAGATCGCGGGCCTGGTGGCGCTGGACACCGTCACGCATCTGGATCCGCTGCGGCTGGCCAGACGGCGTGCGCTCGCCGCACCGTTGGGCGCGGTGGCCCGAGCCGTCGAGCGCGTTCCGGCGCTGTTGCGCCGCGGCCTCGCGCCCAGGAGCACCGCGATTCTGAAGGGCGGCTGGGGCAATCCGGAGGCCTTCGCGATCCTCGCGGCCATCGGCGCGGCGGCCACCCTGGCCCCGGACGAGGAGTCCGACATCCTGCGGCTGCTGCCCCGCGGCGGCACCCCGGAGCTGATCGTGCGCGGGTCGACCGCCCGCACCTGGCGCGAGTTCGTCAGCGGCACACCGGATTACCGCAAGCTCCGGCTCACCAACCAGGCCGTGCTCGGACTGCTCGGCGGCGCGCACACCTCGGTCAACTTCGCCATCCTGTCCTCGAGCTGCGGCACGCTCGACAGTGCCGAGGTCGCCCCGCGCACCTTCCCGCTCTCCTTCGAGGCGGGCCAGACCCGCGGCGTGCGCCCGCTCTACCAGGCGGCCTGCGGCACGGCCCCGCGCTTCAGCCCGACCTCTTTCGACACCCTGTACCGCTGGCGCGATTACGACCGCTGCGGAACCCCGGACGCGCCAGCACAATTCACGCGCAGCGGCATCCCCGTCGCCACCGCCGAGAGCGAGGTGGTCAGTCTCGCGGAGTTGGCCCGCATGCTGGCGGGCGGTCGGCTCAATGTCTTCGAGGACTACTTCCCCACCCGCCAGACCCTCGACGCGGTGGCCACCTTCGCCGGGTGCCGGACCGGTTCCCTGGCACCCATTCGGCACAAATTAGGCGCTGCCCGACTGCCTTTCATCAATCTCATGGGCCAGTCCAGCTTCACCCACACGATCGCCGGACTCGGCGTCTACCCGGAGCAGAACGTGCACTGGTTCCCCGGCTATCTGCACTGCGATGTCGCCGCCGGTGCCGATCCGCGCGCGGACGGCTCACCCGAACCCATCGCGGCCCGGCTCGCCGAGTTCGTGCGCACCACGCTGACGTCGATGCCGCTCGCCTCCTGAGTGATCCGGGTCACCGTCGGAAACTGTCAAACGCCTGTCCGCCACTGCCATGGGCACCGCTCCCGCCACTGCATAGCGTGCAGAAAAGGCTTTACCGCCGGGGAATTTCGAGACCACCGGCACGGGAGGAGTCAGCCTATGGGGAGCGAGTCGACGACTCGGGTGCGGGAGGGGACCCTCCGGGTGCGCGCGGAGGCGGCCGAGGCCGCGCGGATCGTGCGCGCCAATGTCTCCGGTGTCGCGCTCACCAGCCTGCGCACCTTCGGGCGGACCGTCGACCTCGCCGCGGAGGCGCTGCGCGGCACGGTCACCGATCTGCTGGCCCGGCGATTCCAGTGGCGCGAAATGCTGTACCAGGCTTGGTATTTGATCACCGTGACCGCGCTGCCCGCGATCCTCATGGCGGTGCCGTTCGGCGTGGTGGTGTCTGTTCAGGTGGGCAATCTCATTCACCAGCTGGGCGCGAATTCGCTGATCGGCGCGGCGGGCGGGCTGGGCGTCATTCAGCAGGGCGCGCCCATCGCGACCGGTCTGTTGCTCGGCGGCGCGGGGGCGTCGGCCATCGCCTCGGATCTGGGCGCGCGCACCGTCCGCGAGGAGATCGACGCGCTGCGGGTGATGGGCATCGATCCCGTGCACCGCCTGGTGATTCCACGGGTGGCGGCCATGGTGCTGGTCGCGCCGCTGCTCAATATCCTGGTCATCTTCGTCGGCGTGGTCGCCGGATACGTGGTGGCCATCGGCGCGCAGAATGTGACGCCGGGCAGCTATTGGGCGACCTTCGGCGCGTTCACCGTGCTCACCGACGTGTGGATCTCGCTGGCCAAGGCCGTGCTGTTCGGTTTCGTGGTGGTGATCGTGGCCTGCCAGCGCGGGCTCGAGGCGCGCGGCGGCCCGCGCGGGGTGGCCGACGGGGTGAACGCGGCGGTGGTGCTGTCGGTGGCGTCGATCATCGTGATCAATCTGGTGCTCACCCAGGTGGTCACCATGTTCCTGCCCATGCGGGTGGCGTGATGACCGCTACTCCCTATGTTCCCAAGGGTTTTCGCACCGCCAACCGTCTGGCACTCGCGTCCGGGCGGGCGCTCACGCCGCTGGAGAACGCGGGCTTCATGCTCGGGTTCGCGGTGCAGGCGCTGGCCGGAATCCCGTTGACGCTGCGGCGTTATCGTGGACAGACCCTGCGCGCCATCACCGATATGACCTGGGGCCGTGGCTCGTTGATCGTTGGCGGCGGCACCGTGCCGATGCTCGTGGTCTTGGGCCTGTCGATCGGTGCAGGCGTCGGCATCCAGGCCTATGCGGCCCTGAACCTGATCGGCCTGGGCTCGGTCTCGGGTGTGGTGTCGGCCTTCGCCAATACCCGCGAACTGGGACCCATTGCCGCGGCGGTGGGTTTCGCCGCGCAGGCGGGCTGTCGGATGACCGCCGAGATCGGTTCCATGCGCATCTCCGAGGAGATCGACGCGCTGGAATCGCTTGGCCTGCGGTCGGTTCCGTTCGTGGTCACCACCCGGGTCATCGCGGGCGCCGTGGCCATCGTGCCCACCTTCCTGATCGCGCTGATCCTGTCCTACCTGTCCTGCTCGACGGTGATCGTGCTGCTGCACGGTCAGGCGGGCGGGGTCTACGACCACTACTTCTTCCAATTCACCAGCGGCTACGACATTCTCGCGGCGGTCGTGAAGATCCTCGTGTTCGGTGTCGCGGTCATCCTGATCCACTGCTACTACGGCTTTTTCGCCGCGGGCGGCCCGGAGGGCGTGGGCATCGCCTCCGGTCGTGCGGTGCGCGCCAGCTTCGTGGCCATTATCGGCCTGGACATGGTGCTGACCCTGCTGCTGTGGGGCATCAATTCCTCGATCGAATTCCCCGGGTAGGTCCATGCCGAACTACGCGATTCCCGGAGTGCGCATCGGCCGCGGCCGATCCCGCCTGCTGGGGGTGCTCGCCGTCCTGCTGGTCGTGCTCGCCGTGCTGGCGTGGTCGGTCATCGACCATCGCGCCACCGGTGCGCGCCTGCGAATCCAGTTGCGCACCGAGCAGATCGGTGAGGGCATCGTCCCCGGCACGTCGGTGCGCTTCGATGGCGTGGCTATCGGCAGCATTGCCGATGTGCGGCCCGCCGACGCTGGGCGGCAGCTGCTCACCGTGGATCTGGACCCGGGTCAGATCGGCGGGCTCACCGACGCTCTCACCGTCGACTACGCCCCCGAGAACCTCTTCGGGGTCAGCACCGTCGCCCTGCACGCCGCGCCCGGCGGCACGCCCCTGCGCGACGGGCAGACCATCGATCTGGCCAATCGGGTCAGTGACGTGACCATGGGCGCGCTGCTGCGCTCGCTCACTCAGACCTCCACCGAGGTGCTCACCCCGAAGCTGACCCATTTGCTCACCCAGTTCGACACCGACCTGCGCGCCTTCACGCCAGTACTGCAGGCGGTGGTGATGTTGAGCCGGGCCGTGGCCGACACCCAGCGCTACCCGTCGTCGTTCCTGATCGACCAGTACGCCGGGTTCTTCCACGGTTTCGGCGCGTTCACCTCGGCCACCTTCAAACTCGCCAAGGCTCTCATGGATATCGAGATCTTCCAGCACGAGCGCGACCGCTACAACGCCTCGATAGAGATGCTGCGCGGCGGTGTGCTCGAGGGTGCGGCCACCACCTTCGATGTGGTGTACCAGAACTTCGGCGGGTTCACCGATCCGCTCGCGCCGGTCATTCAGGCGCTCGCGGACACGGTGCCCGATCCGGCGAAATCCCACGCCCAGCTCACCGAGACCATCGACCGGGTGAATCGCATGTTCGCCGATACCCCGGACGGGCCGACGCTGCGGATCGCCGTCACGCTGTTGGGGGCGGGACGGTGAGGCAGCGGGGCCTGGGCGGTGTGCTGTGGCGGTTGGGGGCGTTCGCGGCGGTCATGATCACCCTGCTGCTGGTGGTCATCGCCGCGATCGTTCGCCCCGTGCCCGGCGAAACCGTCTCCTACCGTGCGGAATTCACCGACGCCAGCGGGTTGCGGACCGGTGACGACGTGCGCATGTTCGGTGTGCAGGTCGGCAAGGTCACCTCGATCGCGTTGCGCGGCACCCGCGCGGTGGTCGGGTTCACGGTCAGCCGGGATCGGCCGTTCTATGTCACCAGCGGCCTGGCGATTCGCTATCAGACGCTCACCGGGCAGCGGTACATCGATGTGCGGCAACCGGATTCGCCCGCCGACCGGCTCACCCCCGGATCGACCATCGGCGCGGACAAGACGATTCCCTCTTTCGACATCACCCAGTTGTTCAATGGACTGCAACCGGTCTTGCGGGAGTTCTCCCCCGGTGCGCTCAATCAGTTCACCGAGAGCGTGCTGGCGGTGATCCAGGGCGACGGCAATGGCATCGGGCCCGCGCTGGACGCCTTCGAGAAGCTGAGTCGCTATGTCAGCGACCAGCAGTCGGTGCTGTCGCTGCTGCTGTCGAATCTGCAGGCCATCTCGACTCAGATCGGCGGCAAGTCACCGCAATTGGTGACGCTGCTGAAGGGTTTGGCCGATGTGTTCACCTCCTTCCGCGCCGAACTCGACGGGCTGCTGCATTTCGCGGCGGTCGCGCCCTCCGCGCTCGGGCCGCTCGACAGTCTGCTGGAAACCCTCGGCTTCACCGAGGGTTCCAATCCGAACCTCGAGGAAGATCTGCGGCTGCTGTTCCCCGATCAGAACCAGGCCCTGGACGTGCTCGGTCGGCTGCCGGGCCTGCTGCAATCGCTGGCCAATCTGCTGCCGCCCGCAGATCCGGTCGCCGGTCAGATCAAGCTGAGCTGCTCCAAGGGACCGGCCGAACTGCCCGCGGCGGTCGCCGTGCTGATCAGTGGACAGCGGGTGTCGATATGCCGAAGCTGATGCCCGCCAATGGATCCCGCGAGCTGCGCCTGGGCCTGTACGGCGCGGTGGTCTTGGCCGTCGTGCTGGTCGCCACCGCCGTGTCCTACGTGCTGCCGCTGGGCAAGGCCACCTACACCGCCGATCTCGCCGAGGCGCGGTCGGTGCGCACCGGGGACGAGATCCGCATCGCGGGCATTGACGTCGGCTCGGTGAAATCCCTGGAGCTGCTGCCGGATCGGGTGCGCATGACGTTCACCATGAACGACAACGTCTTCCTGGGCGATCAGACCTCGCTGGAGGTGCGCATGCTGACCGTGGTCGGCGGCCACTACGTCGCGGTCTTCCCGGCCGGGGACAAACCGCTGGGCAAGCACTCGATTCCCACCGACCGAGTCCGCCTGCCCTACAGCCTGATTCGCACCCTCCAGGACGCCACCGCCCCGGTCGAGCAGGTCGACGGCGACACGCTGCGCAAGAACTTCGACGCCCTGGCCGATTCCGTCGACCGCAGCCCGGATGCGTTGCGGCGCATGGGTTCGGCCGTACAGAGCCTGGTCGATCTGATCAATCGACAGAACACCGATGTGTCGAAGGCACTCACGGTCATGGACGAGTATCTGACCGCGATCAACGCCAATCGGTCGCTGCTGGGCACCTTCCTGCGCAAGATCGGCGCGCTCGAGACCGATGGCCTGGCCAAGAAGGCCGAGATCGCCACGGCCCTGACGGTGACCGGGCAGCTGCTGTCGCGCATTGCCGCGATCGAACCGGCCTGGCACGACGAGCTCGAACCCCTCGCCGATCAGCTCGAGGCGGCCGTGCCGCAATTGGAGGACCTGGGACGGCGCTTCGATCAGGCCCTGAACAACCTGGGCGACATCAAGACCCGGTTGCAGGCCGCGGCGCAGAACGGCGTCACCGTCGACCAGTCCGGGATCACGATCACCGCCCCGGAGGTCTGCGTGCCGCTGCCCGGGAGGGACTGTTGATGAAACGTCTGCTCGCCTCCCAGGGCTTCGTCACCACGGCCGGGGTCGCGTTGGCCGTGCTGGTGGCCGTCGCGGGATATCTGCTGGCTTTCGACCCGATGAAGAAGACCCTGAGCTATTGCGCGATCATGCCGGATTCCATCGGCCTGTATCCCGGCAACCATGTCACGATGCTGGGCATCCCGGTCGGATCGGTCGGGTCCGTGACGCCCGAGAACGGCGCTGTCCGAGTGGATTTCACCATCGACGCCGTCCACCCGCTGCACGGCGCGGTCACGGCGACAACGGTCTCCGATACCTTGGTCGCCGACCGGGATCTGGAGGTGCTGGGCGACAACACGTCCCCTGATCGCTGGCCCGAGAGTACCTGTGTCACCAAGACATTCACGCCCAAGAGTCTCACCCAGACCCTCGACGCGTTCTCCAAGCTCGCCGATCAACTCAATGGCGACGGCGATCCGGCGCAACAGAACCGGTTGCGCGAGGGTGTTTCCGCGCTCGAGCAGGCCACCTCGGGTACCGGGCCCAAGCTCAACGAGCTCATCAAGGAGCTCGGTGCCGCCCTGAACCATCCGGATACCGCCATCGGGCACCTGGGCGCATCCCTCGACGCGTTCGCCTCACTGGCCTCGAGCGTGGCCTTGAACTGGAACGACATCAAGGTGGCGCTCACCCAGGCCAATGAGGGCCTCGGGTTCGTCAATGCGGTGTGGGGCAAGACCATCGAGATCGTCGACTCGCTGCTGGTGATCCTGCCCTGGTTCAATACCATCTCGCACAAATACGGGCGCTCGATCCTCAATGGGCTCGACGCCGCCGTGCCGAAACTGAAGCTGCTGTCGGCCGGGATCGCCTCGCTGCAACAGCTCTTGGGGATGATTCCGGCGGTGGTGACCGCGTTCGAGCAGTTCATCGACCCGAAGACCGGTCAGGTGAAGGTCGGGTACGCGCCGCCGCGGGTGGCCCTGCCGCCCGAGAGCGCCGACCAGGTGTGCGCGGCGGTGAACGCATTGCTGCCGGGCAAGTGCCGGACGGGCGAAAACGGCTTGGCGAGTGTGGATCTGGTGCCGCTGGTGCTGCGATCGGCGGGTGCCCGATGAAGCGGCATACGCTATCCCTGAGACGCACGGCTCTGCTCGGCGTGACCGTCGCGGTCATGGTGATAATGCCCGCGGGCTGCGCCATCGACCCCTCGTCGGTGCCCGTGCCGGGAGCCTCGGTGCCCGGACCGACCTACGACGTGCACATCGAATTCGCCAATGCCCTCAACCTGCCCGCCCAGGCGAAGGTGGTCGCCAATGGCGCAAAGATCGGCCGACTGCGCTCGGTGCGGGTCATCGACCCGTCCGCGGCCGGGCCGGGTCGCATCGACGCGGTCGTGGAGATCGAGAGCTCGGTGCGACTGCCCGCCGCCACCACCGCGCAGTTGCGCCAGGACACCATCCTGGGTGACGTCTTCATCGGGCTCACCACTCCCCCGGGCGATGTCGCGCAACCGATTCCGGCGGGCGGGCGCATTCCGATCACGCAGACCAAGCCCGCCCTGCAGGTGGAGGATCTGCTGGTCGGGCTGTCCACCTTCGTGGGTGGCGGTGCGCTGCATCAGATTCAGGAGATCATCAACCAGACCAACGCCGTGCTGCCCGCCGACACCCGCGACACCACAAGAATTTTCGGCCAGATCAGTACCGATGTCCGTGACGTATCCGACCGTCTCGACGTGCTGGACAAATTCCTCGACGCCTTCCAAACCGATATGGACGCGGTCCTCGGCAATCCGCGAGAGCTCGCCGAGCTGCTCAGTGAGCAAGGCGCGCACGACATTCCGGCCGATGTGCAGGCACTCGTGACCACGCTCGGCATCGTCGGCTCGCTGGGCGATATCGGCCAGTCGCTGGTGCCGCTCGCGCCGCTGCTGCGGGCCGGGGACGCCGCGGCCAAGGCGTTCGTGCCGATGCTGTTCGCGCACAACCCCCTCGATCTGAGCGCACCGTCGAACCTGAACCGTCTGGTGGCGTTGTTGCGCGACAAGGTGATTCCGTTCGCGCAGAACCCGAGGGTGAACATCACCTCGGTCACCGTCGGCGACGATCCGGCCGCCACCGACGCGGACATCGACGCCATCTTGCGCATCCTGCGAATGATCGGAGTCGTCCGGTGAGAGCGAATTCGCTGCTGTCGCTGGCCAGTATCGCGGTGATCCTGGTGCTGGGCAGCCTCTACCTGACCTTCGATGTGGTGCGGGTGCACCCGTTCGCCCACGAGCTCACCGTGTCCATGACCATTCCGCGGTCCGGCGGCGTGCTGCCGCGCTCGAAGGTGCTGCTCTCGGGTGTGCAGGTCGGGCAGGTCAGCTCGGTGACCCACCGGCCCGACGGGGTGCTGGTGCGGTTGCGGCTCTCGGATCGCTATCCGATTCCGGCCGCCAGCGCGGTGCGCATCGATGGGCTGTCCGGCCTCGGCGAGTCCTATATCGAATTCGAGCCACCGCTCGGCACGAGCCCAGGCCCGTATCTGCGTGACGGACAGGCGGTGCAGGCCACCAAGATCGCCGCGCCGATCTCCATCCCCGATGTCGCCGCGACCACGACCAAGCTCATGCACCAGCTGGACCCGGCCGCCCTGTCCGCCATCGTGGACACCTTCAGCCAGGCCATGTCCGGCACCGAGGCGGTGGTGCCGGAGCTCTCGCGCGCCACCGACCTGCTGGCCGCCACCCTGATCAGCCGCACCGACCTGATCAGGCAGATGCTGCTCGCGCTACAAGGCCCCGCCGCCGATATGGATTGGGCCGAACCGGCCTTGGTGAACGCGTCCGGGCCGTGGGCCGACTTCGGGCCGCGAGTCTCGGAGGTCGCCGCCTCCATCGCCGCGGTCATTCGGGCGGGCAATATGCCCGATTCCTTCCTGGAGGACACCAAGGACAAGCTCGGCCTGGTGCCGTTCCTGCGCGAGCTCACCGACCGCATCCGCCAGATCGGCCCCGAAATCGCGCCGCTGGCACCGCTGCTCGTCCCGGTCTACGCCACCGCGACCCCCATCCTGCAGCGACTCGACCTGGGCAGTCTCATCGACCAGGCCCTGCACGCCACCAGCCCCGACGGCACCCTGCGCCTGCAGATCACCGTCAAATAACTCGACAGGAACCCTCGGTGACCCACGACTTCGATTGGCTCGTCATCGGATCCGGCTTCGGCGGCAGCGTGTCCGCGCTGCGACTGCGGGAGAAGGGCCATCGCGTCGGCGTCCTGGAGGCCGGGCGACGCTTCGCCGACACCGATTTCGCCGAGCGGGCCTCGCAGGTGCGGCGGTACTACTTCCTGCCCGCGCTGGGGATGCGGGGCATCTTCCGGCCGACGCTGTTCAAGGACGTGTTCGTGGTGACGGGTGCCGGGGTCGGCGGCGGCTCGCTCACCTACGCCAACACGCTGTATCGCAGCAGGCCCGAATTCGCGAGCAATCCGCAATGGGCACACCTGGGTGATTGGGATGCTGAGCTCGCGCCGCACTACGACACGGCCGAACACATGCTCGGGGTGACGAGCCTCGCGGAAGACTCCCCGGCCGACACGCTGCTGCGTGAATACGCCGACGCGCACGGTTTCGGCGACACCTACGCGCGCAGCCGGGTCGGGGTGTTCCTGGGCGAGCCCGGAAAGACCGTGCCGGACCCGTATTTCGGCGGTGCGGGTCCCGAGCGCGCCGGATGCGTTCACTGCGGGTCCTGTCTGCTGGGCTGTCGGCACAATGCCAAGAACACCCTCGTCAAGAACTATCTGTGGTTTGCCGAGCGACTCGGGGCCGACATCCTGGCCGAGCGCACCGTCGTCGACATCCGCCCGCTCGGGGCCGCCGACGGCAGCGACGGCTACGCGGTGACCAGCGAGCGCACCGGGCGGTGGGTGCGTCGCGATCGGCGGACCCACACGGCCCGCGGTGTCGTGGTGGCGGGCGGCGCGCTGGGCACCAATCGACTGTTGTTGCGCTGCAAGCTCTCCGGCTCCCTACCCGGACTCTCGCCGCGACTCGGGACGCTGGTGCGCACCAATAGCGAATCCATTCTCGGGGTCACCACGCGTGACGACAGCCATGATTTCGCGCACGGCATCGCGCTCACCTCCGGGGTGTATCCGACCCCCACCACCCACATCCAGCCCGTAACCTACGGCGCGGGAGGCGATTTCATGTCGCTGCTCACCACACTGGCCACACCGCGCGGTACCCGCCGCACCCGGCCATTCCACTATGTGGCCAATGCCCTGCGCCACCCCGTCCGCTTCGCACGCGCCTCCCGCATCCGGCACACCTCCCGCCGCACCATGCTGCTCACCACCATGGAGTCGGTGGACAACTCGGTGCGGCTGAAGGTGCGCTTCCGGCTACCCACCGGATACCCGGTCCTGACCACCGTCCAGGACCCGAATCACCCCATCCCCCAGTTCATTCCGGCCGCCTACGCCGCCGCCGAAGCCATTGCCGAGCGTATCGGCGGGGTAGTGCAGGCCGCCGTTCCGGAAGCCATTCTCTCGATCCCCACCACCGCCCACATCCTCGGCGGCGCGGCCATCGGCGACTCCCCCGACACCGGCGTGATCGACCCCCAACACTGCGTCTACGGCTACCACAACCTGCTGGTCTGCGACGGCGCAGCCATCCCGGCCAACGTCGGGGTGAATCCGAGCCTGACCATCACGGCCATGGCCGAGCGCGCCATGACCTTCATCGACAAACCGAATCAGTAACCACTCCACCGAGGTTCACGCCGTTCCAGAAACGCGGCAATGCCCTCGGCAGTGTCCTTGGACGACAGCGTCGCAGCCATCGCCGCCTCGGTAACCCGCCAGGCTTCCGCGTCATCCGCGGAGTTCAGACTCTCCAACGCGGCCAGGCTCTCGCGCACCGAGACCGGCGCATTACGGCAAATCCGCTGCGCCAGTGCGCGTGCTGACCGCTCGGCCGCCCCCGGCTCAGTCACCTCATTGACGAAGCCCAGCTGATACGCCCGCTCCGCCGACAGCGAATCCCCGGTCAGCAACAACTCTTTCGCCACATTCAACGGCAGCGCCCGCCGCGTGCGAAACAGCCCACCACAGGTGGCTATCACACCCCGCCGCGGCTCGGGCAGCCCAAAAGTGGCCGTCCGCCCGGCCACCACCAAATCGCAAGCCAACACCAATTCCATGCCGCCACCGAGCGCATGCCCCTCGACC
This sequence comes from Nocardia sp. CDC160, assembly GCF_035818795.1. Classification (NCBI taxonomy): domain Bacteria; kingdom Bacillati; phylum Actinomycetota; class Actinomycetes; order Mycobacteriales; family Nocardiaceae; genus Nocardia; species Nocardia sp. CDC160. Next base: position 298,601 of record NZ_JAYKYT010000006.1, read on the forward strand.
GCAGCAATGAGCGGCTTACTCATCCGACGCCGAATCACCCCGTATTCGCCACCCCGCACAGTCTTCTCCCCCGCCCCCACACTCAAATCGGTCCCCGCCGAAAACATCGACTCCGTCCCCGTCAACACCGCCACCCACAACTCAGGATCATCCTCGAACGCATTGAGCGCCGCATCCAGCCCGGCCGCCATCTCGGCATCGATGGCATTGCGCTTGTGCGGCCGATTCATCCGAATAATGAGAGTGCGCTCATCCCGCTCGTGTTCCACCGTCATGGATCGATCATGACCGACGGGCGACTCGCCGCTGCCGACGTGGCCGCCGCTGTCAACCAATTGGCCTACGAGGACTCGTCTCCCGAATAAGGTGTGCCGGTGAGGTACTTCAACACGGCGGGCCCGTGTTATCCGGACCTGCACTACTGGGATTGGCCAACGACCTGACCGCCGAGGGTCACTTTCTGGCGATATCGATCTCCTGCGAGACGGGACAGGCAATCAGTTGCGGTTCGCGAATCCGATCTACGAGGAGGTCATCATCCAGGTGCTCGGTCAGCGCACCGAGGCGGTGATGTTCTGGCCGCCCGCGACACCTATCACGGGGCAGCCGCACAGCTGGTGTTGACGGCGTACCTGCATCGAATCGTCAACGGAGCCGGGTACATCGACCGTGAGGTCGGGGTGGGCCGGGGCCGGATCGACCTGCTGGTGCGCCAGCCCTACGAGGACTCTGAAGGCCACCGCGCCGAACAACGCGAGGCGCTGGAGTTGAAGGTGTGGGCCGATGGTCGCCCGGATCCGTTGTCGGAGGGCCTCGTTCAGCTCGACGGCTACCTCGACCGTCTCGGTCTGGCGACCGGTGTGCTGGTGATCTTCGACCGGCGGTCCTCGGCGGCACCGATTTCGGAGCGCACCGCCTTCGACGAGGCCAGTACGCCCTCGGGTCGCGCGGTCACCGTGCTGCGGGCATGAGATGGCTCCGCCACGGGGACATCGGCGAGCATGACGGCGTTGCCGCCCTGTTGTTTGGCCCGGTACATCGCCTCATCGGCGGCCGCGATGGCCACCCGGACGGGGTCGCAGGCGCGGTTCGGGTCATCGGGTGCGTGTAGGGGTGCGAGGCCGATGCTGGCGGTGACTGTCAGGGAGTCGATGGGTTCGGCGATCGCGCTACGGATTCGGTCGGCTACCTCGAAGGCCGCGGCCAGTGGGAGGCTGAGGATGACGGCGAATTCCTCACCGCCGAAACGGGAGACGATGCTGTGTGGCGGGGTGGCTCGGCGCACTCGGTCGGCGGTGCGGACCAGGACTTCGTCGCCCGCGCAGTGGCCGTAGGTGTCGTTGACGGCCTTGAAGCGGTCGAGGTCGATCATCATGACGCTGGCGGGGAACGAGGCCGCGCGGGCGAATCGAATGGCCGAGTAGTAGTCGAGGCCGCGCCTGCTCAGCAGTCCGGTCAAAGGGTCCGAGAGCATGTCGCAGCGCAGCAGGGAATAGCAGATCTGGAGGCCCGGCGGCACCATGACCGCGGCAGCCATACCCAGGATCATGATCAGCGCGGACGTGGTGTCACCGCCGCGGAACAGCGGCACCGCCAGCAGGCAGGCCGATAGAAGTGACCAAACCGTCTGCCCGACAAGCATTTTCGGGCTGTGTAGCGCGCTCACGTAGATGCCGATGATCAACAGCATCATCATGCCGACCGACCGCACCACATACCCGGGACTCAGCGCGCACACCGCGGTGATGCAGATGTCGGCCACGCCGGTCAGCAGCAACGAGGCCCGCTCGGTGGGCCACCGCCACACCAACCACCGCGCGCACCACACCACACCGACCCCCGCCAGCAGCCACAACAGCACCCGTGACACCGAATCCGTTGGCCCCGTGGGCGACAACACGCTCAGCACGGCGATGACCGGCGCGGCCAACCCGCAGAACCCCACCGCCGTCTTCAACAGCCCGAGCGCCGATCGAGCGGCAATGGCATCGACAACCCACCGGTAGTCGACGTCCTCACGCCACCACTCCCGAAACAACCGCAGACCAACGACCACGTCCAGCCCCTTCGGCGCGGAACGGAACCCCCGGCACGATCGACTCGCCACACCCGCCGCCATCGCCGGGCGAATACCGAAGTCTACTCACCGGTAATGATCCTGACCGGGAAACAGTGATCTACGTCACCGGCATGTCGGCATGTCGGCCTCGGCAAGCATTGCCACCGCCATGAGTCGCCAGAGTGTTGATCATTTGCGTCGGAGTTGCCGGGCCGGTTTCCGGAACGGGGCGGTCTCACTAGGTTGGTCGGATATGGCATGGAGGACAGGGAGTCGGGCGCGCGGTTCGGTGCTCGGGGTGATGGCGTTCGCGGTGGGGATTGCCGGGGGTGGGGTGGTGCCGGGGGTGGCACCGAGTTCGCGGGCGGAGGAGCCGGGGCGGGTCGAGGTGCCCGTGGAGACTCGCGGAGATGTGTCCGTCAGCGAGGTCACCTGGGATGCGCCGTTGCCCGCCGGGTCGGCTCCGCATCCGGCGGCCTGCGATCGATTGTCGTTCCTGCGCTTCCGCTTCACCGATGGTCCGGCCGACTCCGCCGATGCCGACGCGGTGATCAGCGCGCAGCCGGGGAATATCGGCGGGCCGAGTTCGATGAGCACGCTCGCGATCTCGACGCTGCACAAGCTGCGGGCGGCCGGGAAGACCGCGGAGTACTGGTCGATGGCGCGGCGGCCGGTGTGCATGGAGGATCGCAGTGCGATGGTCGCGGCCAATCGGGCGCGGGATTATCACGTGGCGCTGGACTACTACTTCGGTGGGAAAGCCGTTGACGGCCAGACGTTCTCGGGATGGGCGGACAATTCGCAGCAGCGCTGGCTGGGCGACTACGGGCTGCGGCAGACCATCGAGGACTGGCATTTCATCAACAGCCACGAAATGCCGTTGGTCGCGGACCGCAAGGCGAAGATGTTCATTTCGGGGCATTCGCTGGGCGGGCCGCTGAGCAGCGACTACGGGCAGTGGGATTTCGCCGACGGGCCCGGGTTCGCGCAGACCGCCGGGGTGATCGGGGTCGACGGCCCGATTCGATCGGACCCGTTCCTGACCAATCAGCTGGGCCTGCGGGGACTGGCCGACGTGTACGGCATGATCGGAATGCCGGTGGCCGACGCCGTGCTGCGGTCCGGAATCGCGCCGGAGTCGACCCAGTTCGGCATCGCGAACACCGGTGATCTGTTCAATCTCATCGCGGTGGCCGGTATCGCGGCGCGGTATCAGCCCGACGCGGAAAGCGATATCCCCCGGGCGATTCCGCACACGCCGTTCTGGGATCTGGTGTTGGGCACGCTGTTTCCCGGCGGCCCCGATTTCCGGGATTGGCGATTGACCAATGCGGCCGTGCTGGGCGCGCTCATCGGCAAGAACTCCATGCCCTCGGTGGGCGTGCAGGCCGGTTTCGGCATCTTCGACGGCCCGCTGGTCGAGAAGCGGGTGATCATTCCGCCGGAGCTGACCAGAATCCCGGTGGTGGGACCGTTCTTCGCGGTCGTCTCCGCGCATCGACTGGCCCGTCCCGCCGACCCCACCGGCCGCCTCAACGGCTGGCTGAACTACGACGAGCTCGACCGCGCCGACAATGGCGGCGCGCCCTACACGACGCCCGGCGAGCAGGTCACCGATCTGGCCGATATCGCCGCCGATGTGGGCGCGGGCCCGCTCGGCTACACCACCGCCTACGACTCCAACCGGCAGCTGTCCGACATGGTCTTCGCCGGAATCGGTGATCGCACAGGCGATCTCGCGCAGCTGCGGTACACCGACTATCTGGACCACGTGCCGAACACCACGATCATCGGCGACATCTGGCATCCCTACCAGAACCTCGGTCCCGCGCTCGGCCTGCCGTGGCTCGAGTTCGGCCAGCCCGCCTCGGCGATCTACGCCCAGAACTACAGCCATCTGGACATGATCGCGGGAGCCGAACGCCAGAACGACGGCCAGCCGGAGACGGTCAGCCGCACGTCCGCCGACTTCGTGCTGGGTGTCCTAGGCCGCTGAGACATGGGGCCCTCGGCCGCTGAGTCGGCGGCCGAGGGCCCGGTTCAGCGGCCCAGGGTGCGCTGAATGAATCCGACCGTGTTCCACATGACTTGATCGGGCCGCCCGTCGTTCTGTACGGCGGCGGCATTGATCATGTCGGAGTGGCTGTAGTGGTCGATGAGGATGGCGTCGGGTTCGATGAACCCGGGAATCCAACGGAACTTCCCCCACAGCTGGGCGCTCACCATCTGGATGCCGGGCACCCGGCTGCGGAAGTCCTCGAAGCGAATGAACCGGAAATCGCCGGAGCGGTCACCGGTGAGCATGAAGATCTCGTCGGTGTACTGCTTGGCGGAGACATACGGTTCGAGGTAGCCGAGGCGACCGGTGCCGCAGGCGCGGGCGATTTGGTTGGCGTCGCAATGTTCTTCGATCGGCGAGTTCAAGGACCGACCGTCGGCGGTGAGCCCCGGGAATTCGAACGGCTCGCCCATTCGGTCGTAGTTGCGCCACGTGTAGAGGTGACCGGTGCTGGTCGGGGTGAACCGGGGCTGCCAGGTGAGGAAGCTGGTGGCCCAGCCGATGAGCGGAATCCCATTGAAGTCCGGGCCGATCGGGAACTTGCGTTCGGCGACCGGGCCGCCGTCGAGGGTGCCGAAATTCGGCGCGGCCAAAGCGAACGGCAGCCCCTGCCCGTCGAAGATGCCGCCCAGCACCGCCATATTGGTCATGCGGAAGTCACGGAAGCCGGTCTGCTGGGTGAGCATATTGACCGGATCGCCGCCGAAGAATATGCGGCCCAACAATTCCCACTTCCAGTTCCGTGGCAGTTCACGGGGGAAGATGCTCTCGTCATCGGGCGCGAAGCGGGCGGCGAGGCCGAAAATATTGAGCATGGCCCCGATTTCGGCCGCGGGGGTGGGCACCAGGTCCTTGGGGACGAGGCCGTCGAAGATATTGGGCAGGGCGACGGTGCGCGGCAGCACACCCAGACGTAGTCCCTCGTTCACCGCGCCCACCGGGAGCTGGCCCGGCCCGTCCCACCCCATGCGAACGGCCTCCGAGAAGGCCGGAATATTGTCGGGGACAACGCGAATCGGCAGCGGCCCGTCGAAGCTGACGTATCCGGCCGACTGTCCGCACCCCGCGTCGGCCACATCGCCGCGGTCGCCGAAATCCCAGGCCAGGTACAGCGCGGTGATCTGCCCGCCGTAGGAATGCCCGCCGACGAACAGCTTTCGTCGGCGCAGTACCGGGTCGGGGATCTCGTGGCTGTTGATGAAGTGCCAATCCTCCATGACCCGCCGCAATCCGACATCGGCGAGCACATTGGCGCGCTCACCGGTGAGGGTGAACCCGTCGAAGGTGCGCCCGTTCACCGGCCGGTTCCCGAAGTAGTAGTCGTAGGCGACGCGATAGTCCTGAGCGGCGACCGCGGCCTCGAATCCGGTGCTGTCCTTGGCGGTATTGTCGCGCCGGTCCATCACCCAGAACTCGGCGTGTATGCCGCGGGCGGCGAGTTCGCGAACGGTATTGCGGGCCAACGGATCCAGCGACGCGGGGCCTTCGGCGGCCCCGGCCTGGGTCGAGAGCACCGCATCGGCGGCGGCCGGATCGGCGGGGCCGTCGGCCCAGCGGAAACGCAGGAAGCTCAGGTAGTCGCATTCGGGGGGATGCGGGAGCGCGTCGGCGGGCATGGGCGCGTACCAGGTGACCTCGGAGACGAGGACGCCGTCGTCGTTCTCCAACATGGCCTCGGTGCGGTCGTCGCCGGATTGTGCCGCGGCGGTGCGCATTCCGGCCACGCTCGCCCCGGCCGCGAGGGCGGCGGTGACCAGCAGGGTGCGGCGGGTGATCGACACGAGCTATCCTCCGGATCAGTTCTGCGGTACGCAGTCGTATTTCGCCGTGCCCCAGTTGTTCTGCGTGAAGTCGGCGGGGCGGTACACGGCCTGGATGAGGGTGGCCCGGTCGGGGATGGTCACGCACAGGCTGGGCCCGGCCGGTCCCTGCGGCGAGTACTCGGTGGCGAAGGCGCGCGAGAGGCCCGGCCGGGGCTGACGCAGTGCGGCACAGGCGGATTCATCCACGTCGGCGCGGCCGTAGCAGCCGAACCAGTCGACCGCGTAGGAGGTGGACAGCCAGGGCGAGATCACATTGCGTGGCACGCCGGGCCAGTTGATGGAGTCGCCGTGGCTGCCGCCCTCGTAGGTGAGGAACATGAGCGGGCTGTCGCCCTTGTGCTCGCCGCGCAGGTAGTCGTAGAGATCCTTGGTGCCGACCGGCCCGTCCGTGTCGTCTACCAGGCCGTTCGGCGTATTGGTGAGCGCGAAGGCGGCGGGTACCGGGATGTCGAAGTCGGCGGTCTGGTACTGGATCGGTATGTCGGTGGTGGTGTAGCTGAATCCGGACAGTGCGACGATGGAGCTCACCTTCGGCAGCGGTTGTCCGTCGATGCCGATCCCCTTGCCCTGCCAGTAGCCGTAGTTGCTGATCGCCACCGAGCCGTAGGACTGCCCCCACAGGTTGATGTGGTCGGTGTCCATCAGGTCGTACCAGGGGTTTTCGACATTGTCCGCGCCGTAGGCGGGGTCGAAGCGGTGGAACTTGGGGACCTCCCCCGCGGCGAGATTGCCGAGCTCGTTGCCGTGCACGTCCACGATCGGCACGATCGGCGTGCGGGTGAGCCAGCGCGTCACGTCCTGCACATCGCGGCAGCCGCCCGGCGTGCGGCACAGCTCGAATTTGCCCTGCGGGAACCACATATCCGGCAGGCTGCCCTCGCCGACACCATTGCCGGACTCCTCGAAGGTGACGCCGATGAAACCGCGCCGCACGGCGGTGAGCGTGTACATCCCCACGTCGGACTGCTTCTCGGTGGCACCCGGAGCCATGACCGTCACCGGGTAGCGCTGCCCGGAGCCCTCGGCCCCTTCGGGCAGAAAGACCTTGGCGTGCACCGGGATTCCGCGATTGTTGATGATCTTCAGCTTGTGCACGGTGCCGAGCTTGAAGACCGCGCCGGGCGTGTCGTGGGCGACGCAGACGCCGTCCTCGGTCTCGTAGAGCACATCCCCGTCCGGCTGAATGCACGGGTATCGGAAGGAGGCGTCCTGCGCGGAAGGGGTGTCGTAATCGTCGTCGAGTGCCGCGTCCCCGGCATTGCGCCAGAAGTTGCCGTCGTGGCTCCAGTTCGGCAGATAGTCCGGATGCGCGGGCAGCCCCAGACCCATGGGTGGCGTCCGCACCAGCGCGTCGAAGATCTGCTGGGCGGCGGTGAGCTGGCGTTGCTGGGCGTCGGTACCGGTCCAGGTGGCCGGATCGAACAGCCCGCGCCACGGCATTCCGGCATTGGCGAGGTTCTCGAGTATTCCCGCCCGCACGAAGTAGTCGATCATCCCGGGTGCTTGCAGATCGTGGTTCGTGCCGCTGAGTATTTGGGCCAGCTCGGTGAACGGATAGGTGGGGTCCGGCGGTTGCGGTTGCGCCGCGGCCGGGGTCGCGGTGGCGAGACTCACCAGCGTGGCCGTGGCCATGATCAACAAGCTCCGCGCACGAGGTCTGACTGCGGGCACCGATCCCCCTCTAGAGAACATGTGTGGCGAATCCACAGCGTAGGATTCGTGGCCCTGCTCCGGACATGATCGGATCGGACAGCGGATTGACCATCATCGACAGTCCACGGGTTACCCCTCACCGGTGCGCGACGGCTTGACTACCGTTCCCCTCGCAGGCGAATTCCCCAGCGAGAAGGTAGTTTCCGTGATCCGAACCGCGACCGTCGCACTGGGTGCGCTACTGGCGGCGGCGTGCCTCCCCGGCCCCGCCTCCCACGCCGCCGACAATTCCCGGATGCGCGTCGAATCGGTGGCGGGACTGCCGTACACCGTGCTGCTGCCGACCGACTATCAAACGTCGGGCAAACGGTATCCGGTGTTGTATCTGCTGCATGCGGGCAATGGCATCACCGCCCGGAGCAGTGCCGGGTACGAGTGGCTCGACCGCACCGATCTGGCCGAGTTCACCGCCGATCAGGACGTGATCGTGGTGATGCCGACGCAACCGGAACTGTCGTTCTTCATGGATGCCCGCGATGGCTCTTGCCGTGGCGAGTCCCGATTCATGCGGGAGTTGGTGCCCGCGGTGGATGCCGAGTACCGCACGGTCGCCGATGGACGGCATCGTGCCATCGCCGGTGTCGCGCCGGGCGGACTGTCGGCGTTCTATCTTGCGGCTCGATACCCGGACATGTTCGCCGCCGCGGGCAGTTTCAGCGGAGAGCCCGACGTCATGCTGGACGCCGGGCGCGCGGGCGGCACCGCCTACACCGGTATCGCCGCGGCGGCCGTGCTGTCCTGCGGCGGAAATCCCTTGGGCCCCGGGCTGTTCGGATACCTGTCCGACGACGAGGTGTGGTGGCGCAATGCCAATCCGCCGGACCTGGCGGCAAACCTGCGCGGCGTCTCGAACTATGTGCGCACCGGCAACGGTGTGCCGTGCGATGGCCAGGACATCGCGAACTTCGCTGTGCCACAGGAAGGCCCGGGCACCTATCCGTTCCAGTTCACCGAGCAGGTGGTGGCCCAGGGATCGCGCGGCCTGATTCACGGCATGCAACGCGAGGGCGTCGCCTTCACCGGCGGCACCGAGGGCTGCGGCACGCACAGCTGGCGCTACTGGCAGCAGGACCTGCACGAATTCTGGCCGCAAATGACCGCCGCATTCGGCACCGCCGCGCCCGCGACGTTCGACTATCGCCGTGTCGATCCCGAATTCTCGGTCTGGGGTTGGGATTTCGCCGCCGATCCGCAACGGGCGGCGGAGTTCCTCGATATCCGATCCGCGTCCCGGTCCGGTCTGACGCTCACCGGCTCCGGCACCGAAACCGTCACCACCGCCGGGTATTACCCGCCCGGCGCATCCGTGCGAATCGACGACGGGACCCAGGTCCGCGAGATCGTCTCCGACGCATCCGGACGGCTCACCTTCACCGTCGATCTCGGTCCCGCACACACCGTCCAGCAGTACCGGGGCAACGACACCGACTTCGTCACCCGCACCGTCCACATCGACTGACGGGCCAACCGCCATGCGCCTGCGAAGCTCCGCCATCCTGCTCGCCACCACCGCGATGCTGATCGCCGCCGGACCGTCGACGGCCACTCCCCCGCCCGCGGATCTCGATGCCGCGGTCACCCAAATCCCGGTCGGCGCACTACGTTTCGCCGAACGCTTCACTCCTGGCCCCGACGGCGCACTGTGGTTCACCCTGCCGCCGTCGGAGGTGGCCCGGCTGGACACCACCACCCTGGAGATGCGCACCTTCCCCACCGGCGGCCTCCTGCCCGGCCCGACCGGCATCACCACCGGCCCCGACGGCGCGGTCTGGTTCTTCACCCTGCTCGGCGGCTACCTCGGCCGCATCGACCCGGAAACCTACGAAATCACCCGCGTCCCCCTCCCACACCCACTGGCGGGCGGCCACGAACTGGTCGTGGGTTCCGATGGCGCACTGTGGTATCCGGAGTTCGTCACCAACCGAGCGGGCCGCTACGACCCCCGCACCGGCGACCAACGCGAATTCGACCTACCCTTCACCTTCCCCACCGAGAACCCCATCATGGCCGCAGGCCCCGACGGCGCACTCTGGATCACCGCCCCCGCCCCACCCTCCCGCATCATCAAGCTCACCCCGCAGGGCGAGGTGAGCGAAATGACCGTCCCCCTCCAAAGCATCCCCTTCGGCCTGACCAACGGCCCCGACGGCACCATCTGGGCCACCCTCGGAGCCGGGGATTACGGTCGCGGCCAAATCATTTCAATCGACCCAACCACCCTCCACATCGTCCGCAAATTCGAAATCGGCTTCGCCGACGGCCCTTCCGGCCTGACCACCGGCCCCGACTGCGCCCTCTGGTTCCCCGAAATCGTCACCGGCAAGGTAGGCCGCCTCGACCCCTCAACCGGCGATTTCACCGAATACCCCATCCGCGCCCTAGGCGGCCAGGCCCCCTTCACCGTCGGCTCCTTCCCCGCCTACATCAACACCGGCCCCGACGGCGCCCTCTGGATAACCTCCCACCTCTTCGGCTGGATCTTCCGAATCACCCCACCCACCGGCGCCACCCCAGGCCGCACCTGCCCAACCGTCCACCACCCCTGACCCCGAGGACCCGCCCCATGACCAACCTCCCCGCCTGGTTCGCCTACCAACTGAACCAACTAGCCGCTCTCCCCCAACTAATCCTCGACACCGCCTCGGCCGCCCCCAGCTGGCGCAGAACCTGACCAAACCGGTGACACCGCGCACGGTCCAAATGACGGTCCGGTCGCGCCTCGGCGGGAGCGGTCAGTTGTCTTCGCGGGTATCGCGGGCCAATCCCAGTCGGAAATCCCACAGCTGTTGCGAACTGTGCGGCGTGAACGCCTGGTACCGCAACCGCTCCGGTGAATCGACCTCCGCCCGCGTCGCAGCCTTCACGATCGCCGCGACCTGCTTCGCGCCCCTACGCCCAGGCGGGAAGTCGCGGAACACTATCTCCTCGCCCTCGTGGACCTCCACCCGGCACTCGTCACCCGAAAACCAGCCCTGCGCAACGAATCCCGGTCGGGTGTCGGTGGTGATCACCCAAACGACCGTCGTGGCGAATCGGAAGATGTACGGCAGATCGGCACCGAGCGAACCGAATACCCGGTCGAGTTGCGCATCGAACGACTCCCAATCGCGCATCGGCGGTACGCCCGGCGTGTACATGCCCACGAGGTCGGAGCGGTCGGCATCACGGTCGGGTCGCACCCGCCAAAAGTACGAGGGCTCCCACAACTCGTCCCAGTTGGCGTAGACGTAGTCCTTGTTCTCGACGGCCTCGGTCGGTCGCAACGCCAACTCGATAGTGCCCGAGCCCATCCAAGACTCGCTCCTGGACAAGGTCAGCGTGTTCGGTCCGCGCCGCCAGGTGGCGAACGCGTGTGGACCACCCACGAGCGACGGCGCACCGAGTTCCCGCACGCACAGGTCGAGCACTGTTAGATACGCGATCCGGGCAGTTCCTTCCGGAATGCGCAGGGAAAGCTCCGCACCGTCGTACTCGCCGAACCCGTAGCGGTGATCGTCGGAATCGGATCGGCCCGCATACAGCGACCATGCCCCCGACTCAGATCGCAACGCACCGTCCTCGGTCTCCGTGTCGGTGTTCACCTTCCATCCGATCGTGTCCACGATGCGGTCCATCGCCGACCGCGACCAGTCGCCCGGGTTCGCCTGCGCCAGTACCGATATCGCCGCGGAACCGACCAGCCACTCCGGGGAGGAGGTGAAGTCGCTGATCGCCCTTTGCTCCAATGCGAGCACCCGCTGCCGTTCGGCCGGAGCGATCAGCCACAGCTCGACCGAGCAATCACCCATCGCGACACCAACCACGATATTCGGGAAAACCCAACTGGCACCGAACTCGCCCAGGACCTTCCGCTCGGTCGGCCATTCCCCGTGAGTCCACACCCCCATCAACACGTCATGGAATGCCGCCGCCACCATGGGACCCAGTTCGTCCACCTCGTCCGCCGCGTCAGCAACCGTGACGACAACTGCATTCACCCGTCCGTCGGCACCGAAGACACGCGCCCGCGGCCGGTTGACGAGCACGCCTGTCACCGATTCGAGCCACACCGCTGCCTCGGCCGAGTCCTCCAGTCCTCCCCACCCGACGTCCGCGACGAACCGCTCCACATTCGCACGCGTCCACGTCCAGTCGAACCCCTTTGCGGTCGCGGCAATCTCGCTTGCCCCCGTACGGTCCACCAGCATTCCTGCTCCCATGAGCGTGAGAGTAACGCCCACCTACGACGCCTTCACCCGCCCGGCGCACCTTTCTGGTCGCGAGAGTCAGCTCGTGACCCGACCTTCGGATCAGGCGTCCCGGTGGAGGCGGCGGCGGGTGCGGAATTCTGTGGGGGCGCAGCCTTTCCAGCGGCGGAAGGCTCGGACGAAGGGGGCCGCTTCGGCGTAGCCGAGGCGGGCGGCGACGGTTTCGCAGGTGAGGTCGGTGTCGGTGAGGAGTTCTTCGGCCAGGGAGCGGCGGACTTCTACCAGGAGGGCTCGGAAGGAGGTGTTTTCGGCGTTGAGGCGGCGGGCCAGGGTGCGGGGGCTCATGCAGAGGGCGGCGGCTACCTCGGCTTGGGCGGGCATGCGTTCGGGGTCGCGGGTCAGGTGGCGGCGGACCTGGGCGGTGAAGCCGCCGCCGACGCGGCGGCGGTGCAGGTCCGCTCGGCAGGCCTGTTCGGCGGCGCGGCAGGCCCACTCGTCGGCCTGTGGCAGCGGCGTCGCCAAAGCGGCTGCGTCGAGGGCGAGTTCGTTGGCGGTCGCGGCGAAGGTGGGCTCTACTCCGAACATGTCACGGTGATGATCGGTGTGGCTCGGCCGAGCGTGCCGGAAGGACACGCGGCGTGCGGGTCGCGCGGTGGGGAGGAGTTCGCGTTCGATCAGCCGCAGGGTCGCCAGGGTGCGTTCGGTGAGGAAGGCCGCGGCGTCCGCGGGGAGACCGGTGTCGTCGAATCGCAGCACCGCCTCGTCACCGCGCACCTCGACATCGATATCCCCGAACGGGAATGCGAACTCCACGTAGCGCAGGGCCAGGCGCATCGCGTCGCCCAGGGTGCGACTGGACAGCAGGGCCAGCCCCCACTGTCCATACATCGAGATGTGGTGTCGGCCGCCCGCCACAATGCCGAGCCCCGGTTCATCACCGAAGCGCTCCAGCAGATTCCGCACCACCCGCAATTCCCGCCGGGCCGTCGTCACGGCACCCGGAACAAGCAGCGCCTCGGCCGTGAGCCCGGTGCCCGCGAGGCATTCTGCGGCGCTCATGCCGCGCTCCCCCGCGAGCCGCACCAGCACATCGGTGCCCGCGGCCGCCCACGGCCCATCCCAGTCGTCCCCGACGAACCCTTTCACGCGCCACGACCTCGCGCGGCGTCGAGGGTCCGCATCCGCCGGGCGAGCCCCTTGTCGAAGGTCCCGATCACCGCGCACCACAGCGGCGCGATCGCCTTGGGTATCACCGCGATCAGCGGCCCGGTGAGGTGTTCGCGGTTGACGAGCCGCACCCGGCCGTCGGCCAGCGGCACCAGCGTCATGCCGTGGGTGACGTCGAACAGTCGGCCCACGCGCCCGCCCCAGGCCAGTTCGCGGCCCGGATCGACGGCACGGAAGCGGCCGAACGGAATCGGGAACAGCGGCCCGAACCACAGCCGCGCGCCGGGCGTCGGCTCGGTGCGGGCGCGAAAGGGGTAGATGTTCCAGCGATGCCACCGATTCATATCGGCCATCACCTCCCAAACCTCGGCGGCGGAGGCATCGATAATGGCCTCGGTGGTGAAGGTGCGCGTGGGTGTCACGAAAGTCTCCCGGGTCGGGTAGGTCGATGTCAGGCGGTGCGGGCGGCGGCGCGACGGGCGCCTCGGTAGGCCAGGGCCGACCAGAGCGGCGCGGCCAGCCCACCCTGCCAGGCATTGGGTTCGAAGCGGATGCCGAAACTGTTGAGCGCCATGCAGAGCATTTCGTAATTGCCGGTGACCAAGCAGATTTCGGCGATCTGGCGGGTGGTGAAGGAGGCGGTGAGCGATTTCCACGTGAGGTCGGAGATGAAGCGCCGCTCGTGGAGCTCGTCGACGGCGGTCAGCACCAGCGCCTCGGTCTCGGACCAACCCGGGGCGGTCGGACCGTCGGGGATGCGCGCGATATCGGCCTCGCTCAATCCCATGAAACGGGCAGCACGGCCGTGATGGCCCCAGTGGTACTCCGAGCCGACATTCCAGGTGGCGCGCAAGGTGATCAGCTCACCGAGCTCGCGCCCCAGGCTCAGCGGACCGATGCTGGCCAGGAACGGAACCACACTCCAGAACAGCCGTGGGCTGCGCGAGAACATCTCCACGCCGTAGACCGCGCCCCCACCGTTCAGCAAGCCCGTGCCCTTGGAGAAAAGCCAGGTGCGCAGGCCGATTTCGGAGCGGGCGGGTGCGGGCAGCCGCGGCGTTTCGGGCAGCAGCCAGGCCGGGGACTCCACAGTTCGTCCGGTACGCAACGGCGTCACCACCGCGGCCTCGCCGAGCACCCGATCGAAGCTGTTGCGCACCATGGCGATCAGGTCGACGTGCCCGACCAGGAAGCAGAGCTCCACGCGTTGCGCCGGATCGAGATCCAGTGCCGCCCAGGTCGCATCGCTCAGGTAGCGCTCACGATGCAGTTCCTCGACGGCCTCGATCAGCACTCGGTGTCGTTCGCTCGGCTCCCACAGCGTCGACGGCTGGTCTTGCCAATTACCCTGCAGGGCTTCGCATCCCGCTAGCCGCGCGGTGTGTCGCGCGACGATCCGGCACTCCTCGGGCGTGAGCGCGCCGTACCGGAAGCGACGCAGCAGCCGACCCGCGCCCCACCCGAACGGACCGCTGTCACCGATCACCTCACCGATGCGCCAGTAGCTCTCGCTCACCCGTCCCCCTCCTCCGATCCTTCGGCACCGTGCCGTAGGCGTAGTCGTTCAAGTCGTATCTGCGTGCGTCCCACCAGGCTTCGACCGCCAGCCCGGGCCGCAGGAACGGCGCGTCACCGTGGCGATCGAAGAAGTAGCTGTTGGCATTGCCGCAGTCGTGGTTGAAGAACACGGTGCCGCGCTGGCGGCGCTGCACCTGCTCGAAGTACCGCCGATGCGCCTCCGGCCGCACCTCGACGCGAGTTTCACCGCGGCGCTGTGCCTCTCGAATGGCGCGCACGGCATGACGGGCCTGGTTCTCCACCATTTGGAACCAGGAACCACCGGTCAGCGCGTACGGACCGAGCATGAGGAAGGCATTCGGGAAACCGGGCACGGACGCACCGAGATACGCCTGGTACCGCTGCTCGTCCCAGAACTGCCCGAGTTCGACGCCCTCACGCCCGTACACGGGAAACGGTGGCGTATTGCCGATTTCGAACACCTTGAACCCGGTGGCGAGGATCAGCACGTCGATCTTGTGCAGTCGACCGTCGGCGGTGCGAATGCCGGTCTTGGTGACCCGCTCGATCCGGTCGGTCACCAATTCGACATTGTCCCGGGTGAACGCCCGCCAGTAATCATTCGAATACGTGGGCCGCTTACACCAGAAGCCGTAGCGCGGCGTGAGCTTGTCCCGCAGTTCCGGATCGGGCACCTGCCGCTTCAAATGCTCGAGGCACAGTCGCTCGACAGCGTGGTTGGCCCATGGAATCTGCTTGTAGTACAGCCGAATTCCCACCATGACCGTCTCGGTGATCGAGGCCTGCAGATACCGCATGGCCCGCTGTGCGGGCGGCAGGTAGCGGTAGACCGCCTGCTCGGTGCCGGAAATGGCGCGGTCGGGCTTGGGCGCGCACCAGATAGGTGTGCGCTGGAAGACGCTGAGCTGCTTCACCTCCGGCGCGATCGCCGGAACCACCTGCACGGCCGTGGCCCCCGTCCCGATCACCGCCACCCGCTGACCCGTCAGATCCACCGAGTGATCCCAGCGCGCGGTATGCATGGTGATGCCGCCGAAGCCGGAAAGCCCGGCGATATCGGGTGCTTTGGGTTGGGTGAGGCCACCGGTCGCGCCGATCAGGAAGCGCGCGGTCGATTCGACGCGCTCGCCGGTGTCGAGCCGTTCGAGGCTGAGCCGCCACAGATCGCACGACTCGTCGAAGCGCGCTTCGTGCACTCGGATCCGGAACCGGATATGCGGCAGCACACCGTATTTCGCGGCGCAATGCTCGGCGTAGGCCTTCAGTTCCGCGCCCGGCGCGTAGGTGCGCGACCAGTTCGGGTTCATCTCGAAGGAGAACGAGTACACCGCCGACGCGATATCCACCGCCACCCCGGGATAGGTATTGTCCCGCCAGGTCCCGCCCAGCTCCCCCGCCTGCTCGACGATGACGAAATCGTGGATGCCGTTGCGCTTCAACTCGATTCCCGCGCCGATCCCACTGAACCCGGCGCCCACCACGACGACATCGTGCTCCGGGGCCGTCATGCGGTCACCACGTTCGCGGTCGCCCCGGCCGCATGGCAGGCGCGCACGAAACCGGCTATCTCCGGAGCCAGTCGGGCGGGCTCGGACCGCAATTCCAACCAGGTTCGGGCGCGAAGGAGCCGGGCGTCGGGAGCCTCCTCGACCAGACCGCGAGCATCGGCGGGCCGATGGATGGGATCGAAATACCGGTAGCCGATCACCAGCACGGGCGGCCGCAATTGCTCCCGAACATCCTTGGGCGGTTTGAATCCCGTATAGATCATGCCCTGCATGGCCGCGGCGGACGGCCGCGCGTCCTGCGCCAGCCAATCCAGCGTCAGGTCGGTGATCAGTCCGAATCCGCGCGGCAGTGCAGCCGCGCCGCGCGCGGTCAACCACGCCAGCGGCCGTCCATAGGTGAGCCCGGCCAACACCACTCCGGCACAGGCGGTCGCGAACAGAATGGACCGATCCAGCACCGGCCCTTCGACCACGATGCCGTGCAATCGATCCGGCGCGTGCGCGGCGACCGCCAAGGTCATGGCCGACCCCGCCGAGGTCCCGTAGACGACCGCGCGATCCACCCCCAGCTCGTCCAGCAACGCCACCACCTGCTCGGCGAATCCGCGCATGGAATAGCTGGAACTGTCTGCGGGCCGGTCGGATTCACCGGTGCCCAGCGGGTCGAGCGTGACCACCCGCAGTCCGGTGGCCGCCAGTTCGTCGGCCAGTGGTCCCTGCATGCGGCGGCTCATCAGCAGCCCCGGGATCAGGACCACGGTGTCGGGACCATCGCCTCGCACGTCATAGGCCAGGCGGTGGTCTCCGACGTCGAACCGGCGCGTGCGCGGTGGCGTCATGGTGGCTCCTCATCGAGCGAGTCCGGCGTGTCCAGATTCCGGACCATCAAATTTGACACTGTTGTATCTTGAGTTTGGCGGTCCGACCCAGACACTGTCAACGCCGACCGCCGCCTGGCGCGCAAGGTCAATCATGTGGCGTCGACTGCCCTGTCGGGCGGCTCGCCCGGCTCCCTAGCGTCACCGATAACGGCCGATGGACCACCCCCGCTCCGGCGGGGAGAACACCGGGCGCACAACTGTATTCGCCGGACTCGCGCCCGTCGCGTCCGGCGCTCCCGGGAGGACATCATGCAGCTCAAACCCGATGTGGCCGCACGCACGGACGCCTCCGCGCATTGGCGGGCGGCCCGCACCGAACGCATTCCCGACCTGGGCGCGCTGCGCCGCACCGAACCGGCCACGTGGCTGTTCGCCCGACTCGGCGGATTGCTCGGCGGCGGTCGGCGAATCAAGGTGCTCGAGGCCATGGGCCGATCCGGCGGACTGTTCTGGGGTTACATCCCACTGGGATTGGCGGTTGTCCCAGGAACTCGGTTGACACGGGTGGACTGCGAACTGGCCACGTTGCGCACCGCGTGGAATGTCGGGGCCCGCTACGAATGGCACCACCACGTCTACGCCGCGCGGTGGAGCGGCATCTCGGTCGAGACCGTGGAGCGGGTGGCCAAGGGCCCAGAGGCGGCGGGCTGGACCGACGGGCAGCGGGCCCTGCTGCGGGCCGTGGACGAATTGCATTCCGACCGCATGATTCTCGACGACACCTGGGACGAGCTCTCCCGCCACCTCAGCGCCGCCCAGGGCGTGGACCTGTGCATGCTGGTCGGCCACTACGAAATGCTGGCCATGCTCCTCAAGACCCACGGCATCGAACCCGAACCGGAGATGTGGCGGCGCGGCCCCTTCCGCTGGCTGCGCGACCCGGCCAGCGGCGACGGCCTCGCCCCCGCCTGGCTGCCGAAATTCAATCGCGCGGTCACCAACCGGATCGCCCGCATCGGCGCGGGAAAGCTGCCGCCCTACACCGTCGTTCACCACCTCGGCCGCAAGTCGGGCCGCGCCTTCGAAACCCCGGTGGCAGGCGTGTACCGCGACGGACTGTTCATCGTCCCCCTGCTCTACGGCGACCGCACCGACTGGGTGCGCAATGTCCTCGCCGCCGAGGGCGCAGAGGTCACCTACCGCCACCGCACCCGCAAACTCACCGCCCCGCGCGTGGTGGACGCGGCGGCCGCGGTCGAACTCCCCGAACCCGCCCGGCTGTTCACCCGCCTGGTCAAGGTGCTCGTCGCCGAGGTCGACTCCTGATGTCCGGCGAGGAGGGAATCGGCTGGGCTCGTCCCGCCCGCCGCGTCGGCCCGAACCTGCCGTGGCGCTGGCTTCCGGCGAATACCGAGACCCTCGTGCCCGCGGCGCATCACCTCACGCTGATCCTGCCGTGGGCCACCCTCGTCATGAGTGCGCACGCGACCGGGCTCACGCGGCTGCCGCTATGCGACTGGGAATTGGTTGCACTGCGAGCCAGTTTCAACAGCGGCGGCTGGTCGGAATGGCAGAACCACGTGTTCTTCGCCAGGCTGTTGCGCCGCGGTGATGCCTACCTGACCGGGATCGTCGAGGGTCCGGGCGCGCCGTGCTGGGACGAACGCGCCGCCGCGGTTCTGTCGGCCGTGGACGAATTGCACGACGGCTCAGCGATTTCCGACACCACCCGGGCGCGACTGGGCCGACACCTCACCGACCGGCAATGCGACGAACTGCGCATGGTCACCGGCATCTACGAACTCATCGCCATGGTTTTCAGCACCTTCGCCCCACCGGGCGAACTGATCAACTTCGAGCCCCGAACAGTTCGGGCACTCACCGCCCGTCACGGTGCCCGCCGCCCCCGCCCGGACAAACCCCTCGCCCCCGCCGCCGAGCCATCCCCGCCGCGGCCCAAGACCCTTTCTGTGCAACCCGATACGCCCCCGGCAAATGCCGCCGAGCGAGCGTGGCTCCCACGGGACCCGACCGTTCTCACCGCGCTGGCACGCAATCATCGGCGGCTGGCACGACTTCTCGTGTCCGCCGCCAAGCGCGGCGTGCGGCTTCGCCTGTCCGAGGCCGATATCGAGCTTGTCGTGCAGCGCACGGTGTGGCGGTGTGGGCCGGTTGGGGAATGGCGGGCGCGCGCCGCGGTCGATCCCGAGGTTGCCCGCGTGGTCGGGCAGGGGCCGGACGCGTCGGGGCTCGAGCCGAGGCGGGCTGCGTTGATGCGGGCGGTCGACGAACTCGATACCGAGTTCTTCATTGGCGATGTCACCTGGGCCGCGCTCACCGCCGAGTTCGGCTACGACGTTCCCCGCCTGCTCGAATTGTGCCTACTGGTGGGTCATTACCGCGCGTTCGCCATGCTGCTCGCGCCCTGACCCGCGTCGATGACTCGAAATCATCGACTTCCCATTTAGATACAACAGTGTAAAATTTGACCATCGCTCAATGAGGAGTACCGATGGAACCTCCCACTCGGAGCCTGCGGGTCGGCGCGGCCAACATCACGTACGACGAACGCGGACAAGGTGATCGCAGCGTCGTGCTGCTGCCCGGCCTGTTCATGCCGCGACGCATGCACGAACGGCTCGCGGATGCCCTGGCGGCCAAGGGATTACGTGTGGTGTCGATGGAACCGCTCGGCTTCGGCGAGGCCGACCGGCCCGAGGGGTATTGGCACTACACGATGGCGGCCTACGCGCGGCAGGTGATCGCCCTGCTCGACGCGCTCGGTCTGGAACAGACGGTGTTGCTGGGCACCTCGGCGGGGGCCAATATCGCGCTCGCGACCGCGGTGCGCGCCCCGGAGCGAATTCGCGGGCTGGTCATCGAATCCCCGGTGCTCGAGCACGCCATGCCCACCTGTGCCGCGTGCGCTGTCCCGGGCCTGCTGCTGGGCACTTACGGTGCGCCACTCGCCCGCGGTGTCGCGGCCCTGGCCAAGCGGGTGCCCCGCACCCGCGGAAGCATTCCCGATCTGCTGCTGACCTGGGTCTCCTACGATCCCCGCCGCTCGGCGGAAGCCTTGCAGGGCATCATCTCCGGCGGCGTACTGGTGCCGCGCGACGAGCGTCGCGCCATCGCCGCCCGCACCCTGGTCATCGGCCACCGCTTCGATCCCGTGCACCCGCGCGCCGACGACCGCGGCCTCGCCGCCGATGTGCGTCGCGGGCGCTACCTGCCCGCGCGCTCGATTGTCGAATTGCGCCGTGCGCCCGAGCGTCTCGCCCCGGCCATTGCCGGATTCATCGCCGACTGCTGGGGCGACCCGGCCGCCTACCCGCCCGCCGCGATCGCGGCATCCCATTCCCGGTGACGGACACCCGTCATCACCGTCGAAGGTCGAGTGCACCAATGACTGCTGCCACCACCCGCCGCCCCGCCGGTCCGCCGCTTACCGTTCCCGATTACGAGGTGATCGTGATCGGTGCGGGATTCGGGGGCATCGGCACCGGAATCAAGCTGAAGCAAGCCGGAATCCACGACTTCGTCATCCTCGAGCAGGCCGACGATATCGGCGGCACCTGGCGTGACAATACCTATCCCGGGGTCGCGGTCGACGTCACCTCGTTCACGTATTCGTTCTCCTTCGAGATGAATCCGAATTGGTCGCGGGCCTACGCGCCGGGCACCGAGCTCAAGGCGTACGCCGATCACTGCGTGGACAAATACGTTCTGCGCGAACACATTCGGCTCAATACCAAGATGGTGTCGGGTGAATTCGACGCCGTGAATCACCTGTGGCGCGGCACCACCGCCGACGGCGAGGTGATCACCGCCCGCTACGTGGTCGGCGCGCCCGGTGTGCTGACCCAGCCCAAGCTGCCCGACATTCCGGGTGTCGCCGATTTCGCGGGCGAGACGCTCCACACCGCGCGCTGGGATCACAGCGTCGACCTCGAGGGCAAGCGAGTCGCCGTGATCGGCACCGGCGCGACCTCGGTGCAGCTGGTCCCCTCCATCGCCGATCGCGTGAAAACCCTTGCGGTCTACCAGCGCACGCCGATCTGGGTCGCACCCAAGCCGGACCTCGGCATCCCCACGCCACTACGCCGGGTGTTCCGAAACATCCCGGGCACGCAGAAGTCCGTGCGCGCCGCGACCAGCACGCTCACCGAAACAGTCATGACGCTCGGCATCGTGCACAATCGGCAATTGCCCTTGCTGGTCAAGGGCATCGAGGCCCTGTGCACCGCGCATCTGTGGCGGCAGGTGCGCGATCCGGAATTGCGCGCCAAACTCACTCCACACTATGGATTCGGCTGCAAACGCCCCACCTTCTCCAACGAGTACTTCCGCACCTTCACCCGCCCACACGTGGAGCTGGTGACCGACGGCATCGAGCGCATTACCGAGACCGGCATCGTCACCCGGGACGGACGGCATCGAGAGATCGATGTCCTCGTGCTGGCAACGGGATTCAAGGTCTTCGAGAAGGGCAATACCCCGGCCTATCCGATTCACGGGCTCGACGGCCGGGAACTCGGCGACTGGTGGGACGAGAACCGCTACCAGGCCTACCAGGGCACCACCGTGCCGGGTTTCCCCAACCTGTTCTTCATTTCCGGCCCGTACGGATTCACCGGCGGCTCGTATTTCCAGCTCATCGAGAATCAGGCGCGGCATTTCCTGCGCTGCCTGAAGGAGGCCCGGCGCACCGGGGCGACCTGGGTCGAAGTGAAACCCGAAGCTCACCAACGCTATTTCGACTACGTCCAGCGCCGCCAGCCGAGCACCGTTTTCTACAACAACAATTGCGCGGCCTCCAACAGCTACTACTTCGACCGCCACGGTGATTCCCCGATCCTGCGGCCCTCCTCGGCGGTCGAGGCCTGGTGGGACAGCAAGACCTTCGCACTGAGCGACTACCAGTTCAAACGACCCGACGCGGCCGTGCGCCGGGTGCGGTCCGTGCGAGCGACGGAAGGGGTCGGCGCATGAAGCGCGATCTGCATTCGCACATCGGGATTGTCGGGGCCGGATTCTCCGGGCTCGGCATAGCGGTCAAGCTGAAGGAGGCCGGATACCACGATTTCCTGATCGTGGAGAAGTCCGGCGATGTCGGCGGCACCTGGCGTGACAACACCTATCCCGGTGTGGCGGTGGACATCACGTCGTTCAATTACTCGTTCTCCTGGGAGCAGAATCCGCACTGGTCGCGGGTGTACGCGCCGGGCAACGAGTTGAAGGCCTACGCCGATCATCTGGTCGAGAAGTACGGTCTGCGTGAGCACCTCGTCTTCGACACCGAGATCAGCGAAGCGCATTTCGACGAGGACACCCATCTGTGGCGGTTCACCACCACCGACGGGCGCGAGGGCACGGCCCGATTCGTCATCTCCGCGGTCGGCGGGCTCACCCAGCCCAAACCGCCGACGATTCCAGGTCTGGACGATTTCGCGGGCAAGACCATGCACACCGCCCGCTGGGACCACGACTACGACATCACCGGCAAGCGGGTCGCCGTCATCGGCACCGGGGCCACCTCGGTGCAGCTGGTCCCCGCCATCGCCGACCGGGTCGAGCACCTCGAGGTGTTCCAGCGCACGCCGATCTGGGTGGTGCCCAAGCTCGACGCACCCATTCCGGGGCCGCTGCGCGGCGTGTTCGCCAAGATCCCCGGCACCCAGGCGTCGGTACGACTGGCCACCGGGGCGCTGACCGAGGCCGTGATGGTGCTCGGCTCCACCTATGAGCGTCAATTCCCCTTGCTGCGCAAGGGAATCGAACAGATCTGCAAGGCGCACTTGCGCCGACAGGTACCCGATCCGGAACTGCGCGACAAGCTCACACCCCGCTACGACTTCCTGTGCAAGCGCCCGACCTTCTCCAATACCTATCTGCGCTCGTTCACCCGCCCCGACGTGGACCTGGTGACCACACCCATCGACCGCATTGTCGAGACCGGCATCCGCACCGTCGACGGGCGGGTGCACGAGATCGACACGCTGATCCTGGCCACCGGCTTCAAGGTCTTCGAGCTCGGCAACACCCCGCCGTTCCCGGTGCACGGCACCGACGGGGTGGAACTCGGGAAATTCTGGCACGACAACCGCTATCAGGCCTACGAGGGCGTCACCGTGCCGCGCTTCCCCAATATGTTCGCCATCCTCGCGCCCTACTCGCTGACCGGCCCCTCGTACTTCTCCATGATCGAGGCCTCCACCACACACATCCTGCGCCTGCTCGCCGAGGCGGACCGCCGCGGCGCGACCTGCGTGGAGATCCGCGAGGAACCGCACAACGCGTACTTCGCGGATATCCTGCGCCGCCAACGCAATACGGTCTTCCAGGCCGCCAACTGCGTCGGCTCCAACAGCTACTACTTCGACCATCACGGCGACACCCCGATGATGCGCCCGGCCACCGGGCCCGAAATGTTCCTGCGGGCCCGCTATTTCCCGATCGACCACTATCGCTTCGCCAGCGTCGACCAGCCCGGTGCCGAGGTGTCGCGCCCGAAGAGGAGAACCGCGTGAGTCTGGACCTGTCACTGTCGCCACGGGGCATCGAGATTCGCGAGCGCTTGGCGGCGTTCCTCGACGAGGTGTTCTACCCCGTCGAGGCCGAACTCGACGCCGAGATGGACGCCCTCGACGGCCCGGAACCGTTCGGGCCGTTGATGATCGCGGTGCGCAAGCAGGCCCGCGAGGCCGGGCTGTGGAATCTCTTCCTGGCCGACGAATCGCTGGGCCACGGCCTGAGCAATGTCGACTACGGGCACGTGTGTGAGCTGCTGGGCCGCAGCATGTGGGCCCCGATGGTGGCCAACTGCCATTTCCCCGACACCGGGAACATGGAGATCCTGCACCAGTACGCCACGCCGGAACAGCGTGAGCGCTGGCTGCGGCCGCTGTTCGACGGGGAGATCCGCTCCTGCTTCGCGCTCACCGAGCCCGACGTGGCCAGCTCCGATCCCACCGGCATCACGACCAGCGCGGTGCGTGACGGTGACGACTGGATCATCAACGGCCACAAGTGGTTCATCAGCAATGCGGTCGGCGCGCAGCTGTGCATTCTCATGGCGCGCACCGACCCGGACGCCGAACCGCACCTGCGCGGGACCATGTTCCTGGTGCCGATGGACTCCCCCGGCCTCGAAATCGTCCGCCGGGTACCGGTTTTCGGGCACGCGGGCGGTCCCGGGCATGCCGAGCTGCGCTTCCACGACGTGCGCGTCGGCGCCGACGCGGTGCTCGCGCAGCCCGGCGCGGGTTTCCTGCTGGCCCAGGATCGCCTGGGCCCCGGTCGGATTCACCACTGCATGCGTTCCATCGGCTGGGCCGAACGCGCCCAGGAGTACGCCATCGACCGCGCCGCCACCCGCCCGCACCGCGACGGCGTGCTCGCCCAGTCGCAGCTGGTGCGGGAAATGCTGGCGCGCAACCGCATCGACATCGACGCGGCCCGGCTGCTGGTGCTGCGGGCCGCGCACGCCATCGACACCCTCGGCAAGCACAAGGCTTACCGCGAGATCTCCATCGCCAAGGCGCACGCCGCCCAGGTCACCCAGGATGTCGTGGACCGCGCCATCCAGATCCACGGCGCACTGGGTCTGTCCGACGATGTGCCGCTGACCCGCTTCTGGGCCATGAGCCGCGCCCTGCGCATCGGCGACGGCGCGGACGAGGTGCACCTGATGACCATCGCCAAACACGAACTGCGGAAGCGGGGATACGACCGTGCCCGCTGACCCCTCCCCCGATCCGGACCTGGTGGCCGCCGCGCTCGCCGACGCGGGCGAACGCTTCGCCGACCGTCCGACCCTGATTCCACTGCCCGGCGGCGCGTCCCGCGATTCGTGGCTGATCGCCACCGACCGGCGACACTACGTACTCAAACGCGATCCACTACACGAACGCACACCCCTGACCTCCCGGCAAAACGAGTACCGGGCAGCGCTGGCCGCCGAGGCGGCGGGCGTCCCGGTCCCGCGCCCGGTGTGTTTCGAACCGGCGGGCGGCCGCTTCGCCAGCGCGGGCATGATCACCGAATTCGTCCCCGGCACCGCCAGCCCCAACCAGATCCAGACCCTGACCCCGGCCACCGACCTGGTCCGCGAGATCGGCCGCGCCGCAGGCCAACTGGCCCACGCCACAGTCCCCACCGATCGCGATTCCGGCGACTCGACCTCCGCTGTGAGTGATCCCGTCGGCTCGGTGCTGGCTGAACTGGCGGGCGGGCTCGACTTTCTCGCGCCGGATCGGCCCGTGCTCGCGGCGGCGTATCGGTGGCTGGAGCTGAATCGGCCGACGGTGTCGCGAACCGTGCTGGTGCACGGTGATTTCCGGCTGGGCAATTTCATGGTCGGCGAGGGCGGGCTGACCGGGGTGATCGATTGGGAGTTCGCGGCTCTCGGCTGCCCGGGGCAGGATCTCGGGTTCTTCTGTCTGCGGCCCTGGCGATTCGAGCGGGACGGCCTGCGGGCGGGTGGGCTGGGCGGGCTGCCGGAACTCCTGGACGGCTACGCCGAGACCGCGCCGGAGCCGCTCGACGCGGCCACGGTCGGCTACTGGGAGATCGTCGGCCAACTGCGGTGGGGGCTGTACTGCCTGATGCAGGAGTGGACCTTCCGCCAGGGCGGGCACCGGCACCTGGAGCGCTTCGTCATCGGCCGCCGCATTGCCGAGGTCGAGTGGGACCTCATGGATCTGCTCGAGGAAACCGCATGAGCGACACGACGAATCACGCCCTGTCCTGGGATACCGCAGCCGGGCGGGAACTGGTGTCGGCCGCCGCGAACGAGGTTCGCACCCTGGCCGAGCGCACCGACGGCGTGGTCCGCAAGCGGCTGCTGGTGGTCGCCCACGTGCTGGAGCTGGCCGAACGGGAATTGTCCACCGCGCCCGGCAATGCCGTGGACGCGGCGGCACTGGCCCGCGAGATCCGTTCCGGCGCACACGATCAGGATCTGATCGCGCAGGCCGTCCGCCTGCGTGAGCGGGTGCGCCGGGATCTCGCGGTGGCCCATCCCGGCTATGACGAACCGGTGCGGCCGTGAGCGGGCGCACCGGATCCGTGCACGCGCTGGGCCACCGCTTCGAGTACACCGAATACGGTCGGGGCGACCGCGTGGTGGTGCTGCTGCACGGCCTGCTGTTCCACCGGCGCATGGACGAGCGCCTGGCGGCCGCGCTGGCAGAACACGGTTACCGTGTGCTGTGCCTGGACCAGCTGGGGCACGGCGGATCCGATCGCCCGGTCGATCCCGCCGACTATTCGATGCCGCGCTTCGCGGAGTACGTGCTCGCCGTCCTCGATGAGCTCGGCCTCGACCAGGTGGTGCTCGCGGGCCGTTCCCTGGGCGCGAACACGACCCTCGAAGTCGCGCTGATCGCGCCCCAACGACTGCGCGGCCTGATCGCCGAGGGTCCGGTGCTGGAGGGGGCGCGGACGGCCGCCATGGTCGCCTTCGGTCCCTTCCTGATCACCAGCGTGGCGTTGGCTCCCGCCATGCGTGCCATTGCCGCTCTCACCGCCCGAATTCCCCGGGGCGACAACCTGATCCGCGACATGTACCTCGACGCCCTCGGCGGCCCACCCCGGGCCAAGAGCGCCATGCTGCGCGGGCTGCTGTTCACCCGCGGCGCGCCCCCGCCCGCCGCCCGGGCGACCATCCGCGTCCCGGCCCTGGTGGCGGGCTACCCGAAGGACCCGCTGCACCGCGACTCCGAGGTACGCACCCTGCTGTCCGAACTGCCCGGCAGCCGCCACCTGCGCCTGGAGTCCATGTACGAACTGCACACCCACCCCGAGCGCCCGCTCGCGGTGATCCTCGACTTCCTCGAAACGTGCTGGGGCACACCGCCGCAGCCCGCGCCGCAGGACCCATCCATGACCGGGAGCACATCGTGACCAGCCGCGCCGAAACCGTCCTAGCCGTCGAGGACGGCATCGACCTGCGCCACATTCGACTGTCGGCCCCGCTGCCCGCCGGATTCCCCGAGCATCCCGCCGGGCTGAACGACCTGCACTATCTGCGCTACCGATCCGAGACGGGCCCGACCGAATCCGCCGACGCGGACGCGATCGTCGTCATGCATCCCGGCACCTGGGCCGGGGCGCAGTCCCTGGATCGGCTGGCGCGCAATGTGGTTCGCGCGGCTGCCGCGCAGGGCCGCAGCATCGAGTGGTGGTCGATCGCTCGCCGCAGCGAGGGCTCCACCGATCTCACCGGCATTCACGCCGTCTATGCCGCCGACGACCCGGGGCTTGCGATCGACTACTACTTCCATGGAAAGCCCGTGGGCGGCAAGCATTTCGAGGGCTTTCGCGGGCGTGACCGCCAGGGCTTCCTCGCCGAACTGGGTCTACGAGGCGTGGTCGAGGATCAGCACGAGCTGCTCGTCCGCGAGCTGCCGGACCCCGAGATCCGCCGCGCCAAGGTATTTCTCGGCGGCCACTCGCTCGGCGGACTGATGGCCGGAGCCTACGCCGCCTGGGATTTCGACGGCGTGCCCGGCCACGAGCAGTGCGCGGGCCTCATCGCCATCGACACCCTGGTCGGCACCGATCCGCTGAACCTGCACCGGTTTCCACGGCTGCGGCGGGCGGCGGGATCCGCGCACACGGCGGTCCTGGCCGGTCTGCGACGCGGCCTGATCCCCGCCTCCACCCCGCCGGGCGGCACGGCGCTGGCCAAGATGTGGACCCTGATCTACATCCTCGCCGTGGCGGCCGCCTGCGAGGCCGAGGTGGAAAGCGACGTGCTGCGCCGCCTTCCGGACACGGTGGGCTGGGAGACGCTGCTGCGGGTGCTCGGTGCGCGCCGCTACCGCGACCTGCTGCGGCGCCATACCAGCGTGCGCGAACTGCGCCTCACCGGGGCCGCGGCCTTCGGGCTGGCCGTAGGCACCCCGCACCTGCCGATCGACGCGCTCACCTCCACCATGGGCAACGTCTCGGGCCCCACGGCACCGCGCACCACCTTCCCGGTACCTCGAGCCGCGCACCGAATCCCGGTCCTCCGCAAGGCCGTCCGCGCGACCTTCGGCGAACCCACGGTCGTCCCCGCGGACCCCACGACGCTCTACCGTTGGCGGCCGGGCGGTTCCGCCGACCTCGGTCAACTCGCCCACACCCTGGCCGCCGGGCCGCTGGCCACCTTCGAGGCCTACTTCCCCATGCGGGTGCACTACGACCTGTGGACGGCGCTGGCCGGGGCCAACACCGACGACCTCGCCGGGCATCGGCACGCCGCCGGTGCCGCGCGACTGCCCACCCTGCACGTGCTCGGCGACCGAGACAGCCTGGTGCCCTTCCTGTTACGCGCCTCCCGGCTCATGCCGCCCGAACGCTCGCACGCGACCGGATACCGTCACATCGACATGGTTACCGGCATCGGCCCGGACGGCGAGCCGGTCAGCACCGCCATCACCGATTTCCTGGTGGCGCACACGATTCCGACCGTGACCCGCGAATCCGCCTGAGCCACAGATCGACTCAGGAATTCTCCGCCAGCAAGTGATCGAGCAGGGACACTACCCGGGGAATATCGAACCGCTCCGGATCATCCAGCACCAGCCGCGCGCCGGTCTGGATGAGTCCCTGCACGATTCGGATCAGGACATCCAGATCGACCCCGTCGGCCTCGGCGGGATGCCTGGCCAGCCACTCGCCGAAGGCCCGACGCAGTGGTGCCCGCAGCTCATCGCGCGCCGTCGCGACCCGGTCTCGCAGCGCGGGCGGCACACCGTCGATCGGGAAGTAGACCAGCCGCCAGGTGTCCGGCATGGCACGCACTTCGAGCAGGAAGCTCTCCAGCCCCGCGCGCAGGGCGGCGGCGGGATCGGCGTCCGGATCATCGAGTCCGGCGGTGGCGCGGCCCACGGCCTCGGCCATGCGCGCGGTCTCGCGGCGAATGAGCTCGTCGAGCAGTTCCTCACGGCTGCCGAAGGAGTCGTAGACCACCGGTCGTGACACCCCGCCGCGCTCGGCGACCGAGGCGATGCTGACCTCGGTGAACCCACTGTCCGCGACGATCC
This sequence comes from Nocardia sp. CDC160, assembly GCF_035818795.1. Classification (NCBI taxonomy): domain Bacteria; kingdom Bacillati; phylum Actinomycetota; class Actinomycetes; order Mycobacteriales; family Nocardiaceae; genus Nocardia; species Nocardia sp. CDC160. The sequence continues at coordinate 327,512 of NZ_JAYKYT010000006.1, forward strand.
GCAGCGCGGTGTCGAGCAACTGCTCCCGGCGATCGGCGGGGGAAAGGCGCTTGGGGTAGCGCCGCTTGGTGGTTCCGGTCTTGGTCGCGGGCATGGCCTACCCCTGCTTTCCGGCGATCGGGGCGACGGCGCGCCGGGCCAGCCACCGCAGCGTCGCGGACACCGCCTCCCGGCTGTCCTCGCGGTCGGGTTCGAGCACCAGCATGGCGGCGGTCTCGCTGACCGAGAACGCGGCGTGGCTGAGCAGTTCGGCGTCCACCTCCCGCTCCTGCAGCGCCGCGGCCATGGTGATCAACGCCTTGCTGCGCTCGCGCACCTCGGCCTTGCCCCGTTCCACGCGTTCGGAGGTGCCGGGTGGCGCGCCCTCGGCGGGCATCAGCACGAACCGGCAGCTCTGCGGCATGGCCAGCACCATATCCAGGTACGCGTCGGCCAACTCGACCGCGAATTCGGCCGGGTCGGCGTCGGGCGGCAGCTCGGGCATCGAGGCCATGGCCATATCCATGACCAGCCGCTCTTCCCGGTCGATGAGGGCGGCGAAAAGCTCGTCCCGATCGCCGAATTCGGCATACAGCGCGGGCCTGGTCAGACCCGCCGCCCGCGCGATGGCGTGCATGCTCGCCGCCGCGAACCCGTCGCGCACGATGAGATCGCGTGCGGCGTCGAGGATCTGCTCGCGACGCGCCGACACCTGTTTCTCCATTTCCGCCCAAATCGGACCGGGTCGGTCCGGTGGCGCCAGTTTACGCATCCGTCTCCGTTCCACCCGGCCGCCGCCCCGCGACGCGGCGCTGCGATTCGCGAGCGACGCCGCGCACCAGGAATCCGATCACCAATCGGCTGCCCGCGCGCACCAGCGGTCCCGGCAGTGGGATGGGCGGGACGATGGTGTGCCGATACTCCATCCGCGTGCCGCCCTGGACGGCCGAAAGCTCGACCTCACCGTGGATATCACCGGGTAGGCCGGAAGCGATGCGGTACGCGAACCTGGTCGGCGCGCGATACTCGGTCACCTGCTCCCGCACAGCTGGGAAGCGACGGCCCAGCACGTAGATGACCCGGACCGCGCCCACGCCATTGGGTTCGGGCCGTCCCTCGCATTCCATGTCCACGGCCCGCAGCGGCGTGATGTCGGCGTAGCCGCGATGGTCGGTCAGTACGTCGAACACCACCTCCGGTGGGGCGGCAATGATTTCGGTGAGGCGGGCCGTGGCCATCGAGTCGTCCTTTCCGACAATGGTGAGTACTAGGCGGGTCGCTTGCGCAGCCACCCCAGCGGACCGCTCTGCAAGGCACCGGGTTCGGGCTGGACGTCGAAGGTACGAAACAGCATGGCGAGCATGTCGTAATGCCCGACCAGCACGCACAGCGCCGCGAGTTTCCGCTCGCTGTAGTGGCCGCGCAGCCGCGCCCAGGTCTCCTCGGAAAGGAAACGCGCCGAATACAATTCGTCGACCGCGGTCAACAGCACCTGTTCCCGCGCACTCCACCCCGGCGCGGACGGACCGGCCGCCGCCCGCTCCACCTCGGCGAGGGTGACGCCGCTGAGCCTGGAAAGGTGTGCGTGGTAATACCATTCGTATTTCACGCCGGAGTTCCAGGTGATCCGCAGCGTCGCCAGCTCGGTGTCCCGGCGCGAAAGATGTGAGCCGAGCACGAGTTTGGCGGCGAACGGCAGATAGTGCCGCATGATCCGCGGATCGACACCGAGCGCGTCCGACGCCGCGACGGACCCGCCCCGGGTGAAGAACCCGCCGACCCGCGACAGCGTCCACGCCAGCAATCCGGTGTCTTGGAATCCGCCGAGCGGAACGCGTTCGGAATCGGCCGGGGACCAATGGGTTGCCGCGCCCAACCGGTCGATGACTGTGCCCGGATCAGCGAGTTCGTCCAGCGTGTGCACGGGTGGCGGCGGGACCGGCAGCCCGTCATCGCGCCCGGTCACCAGCGAGGTGCGGTCCAGTACCCCGTCGATGCCCTCGCCCCGGCGCAGCCACCGCACCGCCCGCGACTGCCAGCCGCCGACCTCGGTGGGCACGCCGATGCTGTTGAGCACCATGGCCAGCATGGCGTAGTTGCCGGTCAGCAGGCACAGGTCGGCCAGTCGACGATCGTCGTAGAACTCGCGCAGCGCCGCCCAGGTGGCATCGGAGATCCGGCGGTGGGCGACGAGTTCGTCGACGGCCCGCAGCAGGGCCCGCTGCCGCTCGTCCCAGCCCGCGGCGTCCGGCCCCGCCGCCACCCGCGCCACATCCCGCAGGGTCAGCCCGGCGATTCGGGAGACGTAAACGTGTTGGAACCATTCGTAATACGAGCCGACGGTCCACGCCGTGCGCAGGATGATCAGCTCACTGTCGAAGCGCGCCAGGCCGGTCAGCGAATTCACGTAGCCGAAGAACACCCCGTAGTACTTGACGAGTCCGGGCACCAGCCCGAGCGCCTCGATGGCGTGCACGCGCCCACCCCCGGTGAACGCGCCGCCGACCCGGGACGCCGTCCACGCCACCGGCCCGATGGTCCCGGGCCCACCCAGTTCGGCTCGCGGCCAATCGGTTCGCCGCCACCGCCGGGGCGTGTCTATCTCGGTCATGCCATGCCTCCTCGCACGGTTCACGGTCACCCGCGCAGGGAATATTACAGTGATGTTTTAAGTATCCACCCGTGTGAACACGCGACCGACCGGAACTGTCAAACCGTGTCGTCTCGTGTCGACATAGGCTGGAGCCCATGACCGCGGACTTGATCTTGGACTGGGACGACCGACCCGATGCGGATACCCGACTCACACCCGAGGTCTACGCGAGCTTCGACGCACCGGCGGTGGACGAAGACCCCGACACATACGAGGAGGACGCCGACGCATCCGACGAGGACCGTCCGGACACCCTCGGCGTGTCGACGGCCCGGCGCGACGGCCGCCTCCTCGGCTGGGTCTGGGTGTACCGCGACCCGGAGAACTCCGACATCGCGCGGGCGCAAGCCGCTTACGTCCCGCGCGAGGCCGCCCGCTATCACGGCGAGGCCGATCCGGCCTACGCCCCCGAGGAATTCGACGTGATCGCGCGCCTCTACGAGCGCGCGGCCGACGAGGTCCGCGCCATCGGCTTACGCGCACTGCGCTTCTCCGGCGGCGACACCCGCCCCGAGGGCCACGCGGCGACCCTCCTGCACGCCACCGCCGAGCCGGGCGACTCCCGCATCTGGTCGGTGCGCCCGGCGACCTGGGAGCACCCCGACGACCTGCCCGTCCTCGCCGAACTCGTCTCCTCGACCAGCGAGGCACCGCCCTACACCACCATCTCGACGAGCACGCCCACCGCGTCGATCGCCGCCATCCTCGTGGACGACCACGCCTACATCAATGTCGGCGAGGGCATCCAGCACGACAAGGCCGAACCCGCCGAGCTGGCAGCCCTTTTCGCGGCCCTGATCACCCGCCTGCGCGACGCCCTCCCCGACATCACCGAACTCGAGGTCTTCGAATTCGAAGACGACGCCGTCCGCGCGGCCCTCCCGCTCGCGGGTCTACACCTGGACGCGCAGCACACCAACTACGAGGTGGACCTCACCCCGCACTGACCGTCCGCGGCGAACTCGTCACAGACCTTCTGCCAGTGGCGCTTCGGAGCCGACTGCCCGGAGTCGTGGGCGCACCGCGGGCGCGGTGTGCGCTACGAGGAAGTCGGTCAGTTTGTCGCTGATCGGCTCCGGGGTGCCGTCGGGACGGGCGGCGGCGCTGACTATATCGACGTGGGAGTAGCCCGGGAACACATGGGCGACACCAAGATTCATGAACGTCAGGTAGTGGACCAGCGGGACATGGCCTTCGAACAGGGACACCAGGGGTTTGGCGCGCATGCCGCGTTCATGGGTGATGGCCGCGAGATCGCCGGTGCGGATGCCCGCGAGGGCGAAGAACTGGTCGATTTGGAAGCGCGTCGCGTGGTACGGCTCCAGCATCGAGGTCTGCTCGCCCATCATGGCGCGGGCGATCGCGGCGGCGTCGGCGGACTGGCTCTCCCCCACCGTGTTTCGCCAACCGTAGAGGTGGTCGGGATCGGCGGGTGAGGTCAATGGCTTGTGCCCCAACGCGAACCACAGCGGACCCCGCAGCAGGGGTATCCGCCAGGCCCAGGCCGGGACCGGGAACCTGCGGGCGCGGGCCGGGCCGTCGAGACTGCCCATGGCCACGCGCAGCGGATGCACGGTCACGCCGGTGCCCACGAGCGAACCGAACTCCGCCGCGCAGGTCAGGCGGTACCGCAGGGGCTCCCGGCGGATGGCATCCCACAGGGTCGGGGCGAAGTTGGCGCGCAGCACCAGATTCCACAGCCGCCCGGTCTCGGTGGTCGCGACCAGTTCACGGATCTCGCGCAGCAGTGTCGCCTCTCGCTCCGGCGTGAAATGCGCGGCGACGGCGAGAATCCGCATGGTGTAGAACAGTTCGGCGACAATGCGGCCGGAGTGCGTGGACAGCAGGCCTTTTCGGACGGCGGCCACGACGAGCGGGTACAGCGCACCACCCACGAGCCGCACCGGCAGGCTCACGGCCCGCAGCACGGGATTGCTGCGGGTGCCGAAATCGCAGTCGAAGGGGGTGTCCAGGGCGATGAAGCCCTTGCAGTATTCATGGCCGGGAACGCCGTCGAAATCCCAGGACCCGAAGGCCGCCATGACCGACGCGCCACCGGAATGCCCACCGATGAACAGCTTTTCGCGCCGCACGGCAGGATCGGGCAACTCCCGCGTCACCACCTCGAACGTATCGCGCACCACTTGGGCGAACCCCAGCTCCGCCAGGTACGGCATGGCATCGCCGCCACGGAAACCCTCGAAGACCCGCCCGCCGATCTCCTTGCCACGGAAGTAGTAATCGACCGCGATACCCGGATCACCGGCGGCCCGGGCCGCTTCGATCCCGGTTGAATCCTGAGTCCCCTCGCTGCGCCGCGCCAGCGCCCAGAACTCGACCGTGCGTCCCTTCGCGGCAGCGGCCACGAGCGTGGCGCGGGCGAGCGGGTCCAACGAGTACGGGCCCCCGTAGTTGCCGGGCTGGATGAGCAGGATCGCGTCGGCTGCGGCGGCCTCACGCGGACCATCGACCAGCCGGTAGCGCAGGTAGGTCAGGTGGTCGAGTCCTTCGGGGTGCGAGGGGAATTCGACCGGAAGCGGTGAGCGCAGCGTGACGTGGCTGATCTCGACGGTGCCGTCATTGTCGACGACCCGCTCGGACCGGTCGGCGGCATTGTTGGACAGTGGCATGGCCGGGGTGCTCCTGGAGCTGGGGTTCGAAAGATGCTCGGACTGGCAGCGATAGCGCTCAGGCGCGGCCCTGTGCGATGGCGCGGCGGACACCGCGACCGATGGCGATCTTCATCATGGTCGAGAACACCGGCCGGTACGCGGCGGTGACGAACGGCAGCGGGCGGGTGCGACGGGACAGCGGGCGGGCGGTGATCGCGAGCCGCCAGGTGAGTGCGCTGCGCTCGGGCCCGAGGTCCTCGAAGCTCATGATCGCGCCGACCCTTTGCAGCGGAATCACCATAACGCCCAGGTAGAAACGCATTTCGCGGTACGGCTCGAACTTGGTGAAGTGTCCGGTGTTGAGGTGGCGGTCGCGCATCCAGTTGATGCGCAGGGAGCCGGGACCGTAGGGCGGTTCGGTGATCCACTGGGTGCGGATCGGCGGGATGTCGACGTTGTCCATCACCTCCCACAGGCCCTTCACCGACACCGGGAATTCGGCCCGGCCCTCGAGGATGATCGGCGCGTTCTCGTAGAAGTCGGAGTCGGCCTCGACCGGTTCGAGGTCGAATCGCGGTCGGTGCAGGGACCATTCGGCCTCCGGTCCCTGCGCGCGGGCGACGGCACGCGGCAGGCCCGCATTGATATTCCGCAGCCCCCAACGCCAGATCGGCAGCACCGCATCGGGAATCAGCCGGGCCGCCCAGCCGTCGAGGCTTTCACGGTGGCGCACCTTGGTGCGGGTGCCGTCGTCGAGCGGTTCGAGCCACAGCCCGTGCTGCACCCGAAGGCCGAGAGCGCCTCCGCCCCAGCTCAGTTCACGGCCCGGCGCGGCAACCTCCCAGAACGCGAGCGGTATCGGCACCAGCCCGTTGCGCACGCCGAGGTACATGCGGTCACCCGGGCGCACCGGCCCGCGCGACCGGAAGGGAAAGACGTTCCAGCGGTACCAGTTGTTGACGTCCGCGAGGATCCGCCAGACGGTGTCCGGGTCGGCGTCGACCACGAACTCGGTGTCGGCGGATTTGGTGTCTACCATGCGATTTCTCCTGAACGGGCCGCGTCGCCGGGCCCGCTGTCGTCACTTGATCGGGAGGGCTCCGGCCGCGCCACCGACGTCGGTGATCTTCCAGCCCGCATTCCGGTCCACGCTCACGTCGTAGGTCACCGTGGTCTGCGCGCCATCCGGATTCTGCGCATTGGTGGAGGTGACATTGACGAACACGTCCACCTTGTAAACGCCGCCGGATTCCGACATCACCTTGGCGGCAATGGGAGTGGCGGTGGAGGTCCACTTGAGTGGGGTGAGGATCTCCTGCAGCTTGGGCGCGGTGGAGTCGAACTTGGTGGCCAGCGCCGGTGCGGTGTTGTTCTTCAGGCGACCCACCCAGGAGTTGAAGTCCGCGAAGTTCACCGTGGCCGCGCCGACCGCGTAGTCGGAGGCCACCTGTTCGGCGTGCGACTTGTCGGTGGCGGTGGCGTCACGGTCGGAGAGCTGCCCGCGCGCCGAGATCAGGAAGCCTCCGAGCACGAGGGCGGCCACCACCGCGATCGCCGTCACCGCTCCCCAGGTCAGCGTGGACACGCTGACCGACAGTGACCGGGAAACCTTTGCCGCGCTGGTGGATTCGCCGCGCTCGGTCTTGGCCGCCGCGTCCGGCTCGGCGGTCGCCGCGTCCTTGTCGACATCGATGGTCATCGCTGTCCTGCCTTCCTATTTGACATTGATTTCCAGCCGTACTTCGCCGTCCGGGCTGACCGCGGCCAATGCCTGGGCGATGAGCGCGGAGAGGTCGAGATTCGGCACCGCGTCGGTCGCGCGGGTGAGCAACGGTGACACCACGCCGGGATAGAGCGTCTTCGCGTCGGGCCCGATCCGCTGGATCAGTCCGATGACCTGATCCAGGAACGGCAGCAGTCCCTCACCCGTGGTGTACGCGTCGGGGACGGGCCGCGCGTTCAGCACCGTCTGCAGGGAGTCGACCACCGCATGCACCCGCACGCCGAAGTTGTCGATCTCCGGTCCGGCGGCTGCCATCTCGGTGCCTGCCTGCGCCACATCCGGACCGGGCACCTGGGCGTTGGTGAGCAGGTCGCGCAGTTGCGGGGCGCGGCTGATCAGGGTCGCGGCCAGCAGGTCGGCGGCGTGCGTGAGCTGCGGCATGACCTTTTCGGTGCCGGTCAACGACTGCTCGAAGGTGCTGACCAGCGACGCGATCGCCTGCGGGTCCACCTGTCCGAGCAGCGTGGTGACGGTGTGCGCAACCTCCGGCATCGACCGCGGGGTGCGAATGCTCTGGGCGTGGATCAGCTGCCCGTCGGCGATATAGGGCCCGCCGCCGGTGGTGGGCCGGAAGTCGATGTAGGGCTCGCCCAGTGCCGAGAGGGTTTCGATGAGCACGGTACTCGCGGCCGGAATGCGTTGTCCGGCATCGATGGCCAGGTGTACCTCGACGCCGTCGGCAATGGTGGCCACCGAGCTGACCTGTCCGACCCGCATGCCCGACAGCAGCACCGGCGAGCGCGGCACCAGACTCGCCGCGTCGGGGAGGACCATGACCGCGGTGGTCGGGTGCTCGAACCACTGCACCCGCGCCACCCCGAACACCAGGTAGACACTGCTGACCACGGCCACCACCGCGATGGACAGCAGCGACAGCACCGAGCCGAGCTTGGGACGTCTCATCGCACCATTCCGATCATGCGCAGGGCGGCCACGATCTGGTTCACCTGATCGTCGCCGGAAACCGGTGCGGCCGAGGCGGGTTCGACACGGACGCCGTGAATGTCGACCGTCGGACGCTGCGCCCAGGGGATCAACTTGTCCCGCAGGAACTCGACGAGTTTGTTGAGGTTCGACGGGGCCGAAAGATTCAGCGGCCGTTGAGAATCGAGCACCAATGGCACGAATGCCTCGGCCGCGGCATCGCCCTGGGCCACCAGCGGCTGGATCCAGGTGAGGGCGTGCGCGAGCCCGCCGATCGCGCCGATGATGCCGATCGTGTGGATCAATGTATTGGCGATCTCGGTGATGTCCACGACGCCCTGCGGGGTGAGCAGCTCGTCGAGTTGGGCCCGATTGTCCAGCAGCAGGCGGGCATTCACGTCGATCGAATCCAGAAACGCGCCCAGATCCTCCTGATGCGCGGCGACATCGATGAGATCGCCCTTGAGCACCTCGGCGATCCGCCCGGTCTCGGCCGGATCGGCGGGCAGGGCGGCATTGACGCGGTTCACCACATTTTGCGCCGATTGCAGCGCGCCGCCGGAGACGAAGGTGGACAGGCCGGTGAGAATGTCCTCGATCTGCAGCGCCGGTTGCGACTGCTGGATCGGAATCAGCCCACCGGCTCCGATAACACTGGAATCCTTTGTCGCCGACGGGATTTGCAGTGCGATGTAGATGTCGCCGAGGATGGTGTCCTGCCGCAGCTGCGCGGTGGTGGCCCCGGGCAGTCGCACCGACTGCTCGATGTCCACATCGGCGACGACCGAACCCGGTCCGGCGGCGGTGGGATCGGCGACGGTGACCTGCCGCAGCTGCCCCACCTGCACGCCATTGGCCATGACCCGGGCGTGGGAGGGCAGATTGAGGGCATTGGCGAACTGGATGTGGATCTCATAGGTGGGTCCCTGCACACCCGCGCCGGGGAGCGACAGCTGCGCGGGATCGACCCCGCATCCGGCCGAGACCAGCACGGCCGTACCGAATGCCACCGTGGCGAGCATCCTTTTAACAGCACGCGTGTTCATCGCACACCCGCCAATCCGAGCACCAGGGTGCCGAGGTCCATGGACGCCAGCCCGTCACCCGCGTCCCCGCAGCGGCCGGGAGCCAAGGCATTGACCGCCGCGCAGACCTGGTCGGCGTCGGCCTGCGGAAGCGCCACGCGCGGCCCGGCGTAGGTCACCGCCATCCGCCCGGTCTGCGGGTCGGCGACATCGCGGAACCCCTTGGCGACCGCGGGAACCAGGTCGATCAGCTGCTCGAGCGTGCCGACGTGGGCGGCGACCAGGTCCAGGAACGGGACGGTCTGATCGAGCAGATTCAGGATCGGGCCACCGTATTTGGTGGTGATGTCATTGAGCATCGGCAGCAGCACCACCAGGGAGTTGACCAGTTCCACGACCCGGCCCCACACGCCATTGGCCAGATTCAGGATGGGCGCGAGCCCGGTCAGCATTTCGCGCAGATTGCCCCAACCGTGCGCGACGCTCTGCCACAGCGAAGTGAGAGTGTCGATGAGCGAACCGATGTGGGCGATTGCCGCATCCGGTGAGCGCAGCGCCGCGGCGAGACGGGTGATGACATCGTTGAATTGGGGTCCCAAATCGGCCGTGGAGCGGTCGAATTGGGTGACCGCCGCGCCGATGCCGTCGCCCTGCGCCGAATCGCCGGTCTGGAGCTCATCGGCGAGCTTGGCCAGCGCGTCCAGCGTCTGGGTCAGGCTCTTGGGCGTGGCGGTCTTGGTAATGCACTGGGCGGGATTCCATTCCGCTCCCCCGCCGCCGTTCACCGCCAGCCTGCGGTCGGCGACGATGGTGTCGGAAACCGTTGCGGCGGAGACGTCTCCGCGCAGCGGGTGGGCGGCGTCGAGCCGGAAGTCCACCCGCACACCGGTGCCTTCGGCCCGGATGCCGGTGACTGTACCGACCTTGATGCCCCGCAGCGTGACGTCGTTGCCGGAATACAGGCCGACCGCGTCGGGCATGATCGCGCAGTAACCGATGCGCTTGGCGACGGGGTCCAGCAGCACGAACGCCGCGACGGCACCCAGCACGGCGACCAGCGCCGCGCCCAGGACGGACATGAAGCTGCGGGAGGCGAGAATGCGCAGCAGCATCAGCACCCCTTCCCGGGGACCGGCACGCAGATCGGGCGGGTCTGGACCGTCTGTGCCGACTGGTCGACGGCCACACCCTGCGGAGTCAGCATGTCGCGCAGGCGATTTCCGGCGTCGGTGAGGTTCTGCACGACCGTGCCGAGCTTGCCGCCGAGTTCTTCGAGTTGCGGCTGCGCGGCCACCAGCTTGTCGGCGAGGGGTTCGAGCTGCTGGCGGTAGGACGGTTCGATGGCCTTGATGCGCGAGAACAGCTCGCTGGCCACCCGCAGCGCCTCGGTCACCTCCGCCTTGCGGTTGAGCACCTGGGTCTCCATCAGGCCGATCTTGGTGAGCATCTCGCCCACCACCGAGCGGGAATCGCTGAGCAGCGAAAGGTATTCGTCGGCGACGTCGAGGGCGCGGCTGACATCCCGGTTCTGGGTGTCGAGCATGGCGACCATGGTCGAGGTGGCCGCGGTCAGGGTGGCCACCGAATTCGGGCTGCGCTCGAGCGAAGCGGTCAGCGAGGTCAGGTTGCGACGCAGGGTGTCACCGTCGATCTCGGCGGTGGTCCGCTGCGAATCCTGCATGGCCTGCATCAGGCTGTAGGGCAGCCGAACCCGGTCGGCCGGAATGGATTTCGATCCCAGCGGAGCCTTTCCGGCGGGAAATATCGCGATGTAGTGTCCGCCGATCGGCGTCAGCATCCGGATCTCCAGGGAGGTGCCGTCACCGACGAACACCTTGTCGTCCACCGTGAACGACATACGCACGGCATCGTCGGTCAACTGCACCGACCGCACCGAACCGACCGAAATCCCGGCCACCCGCACGTCGTCACCGGCGCGCACGGACCCGCCATCGGTGAGCATCGCCGTGTAATCGTGCTTGCCCAACGGCACGAAATAGATGACGGCGCTACCGATTCCGAGCACCACCACGGCGGCCACACCCGCCAGGCCCAGCAGCCGTTGACCCCGGCGATCGGTGTCGGTGCCGTAGCGCAGTTCCAGCAGCCACCGGATCCGCCGCGTGCCCGCGAGGCGGCGCAGCACTCCCCTCACCCGTTGCATAGTGAAATCCTCTGTCCCCCAATGAGTACCGCGACAATGCCGGGGACCTGCGCCTGTCCGTTGTGGCAGGTCAGATCGACGGCGGCATTGGCCCGGGCCGGGACCAGCGCGGTCAGCGACTGCACCAGCGCGGGCAGCTTGTCGAGCGCGTCGATGGTCTGTTGTGGATCCGGGAACAACCGGCGCAGATCCTCCTGCAGATCCGGGTTGTCCGGTTGTGTGAGGCCGAGCGCGGCCAGCAGATTGTTCAGCGGGGTGAGGATGGGCGGACCGACGTCCACGAAGTCCATCAGCCCCTCGAATTGCTTCTGCAGGTTCACGAACACGTTGGAGATGCCCGCGATGAGGACCTTCGCCTCACCCGACTTGCCGCCCATCTGCTCGGAGACCTGCTCGAAATTGCGCAGCAGCAGCGAGATCACGGCTTGGCGGTCATTGACGTAGGACGACAGCTTCTGGATGCTGTCGAGGGTCGCCCCGACCGCCTTGCCGTCGCCCTCGACGACGGCGATCGCATTGCGCAGGAACTGATTCAACGCCTCGGGCGAGAACTCGGCCAGCACCGGTTGCATGCCGTTGAACAGCGCGGTGATGTCGAAGGACGGAATGGTGTGGTCGGTGCCGATGCGCGTGCCCGACTTCACCCGTGACCCGGACTTGTCGGGCTGCTTGATATCGATATAGCGCTGCCCCGTGAGGTTCTGGTAGCGGATGGCCAGGACGCTGCTGTCGTACAGCGCCCGATCGCGTTGCACGGTGAAACGCACACGGGCCTGGCCGTTGTCGAGATCGATCGCGGTCACCTTGCCGACGGCGACGCCGAACATGCGCACGTCGTTGTTGGTCTTCAGGCCGCTGGCGTCGGTGAAGACCGCCTCGAAGGTGTCGGTGCGCCCGTTCACCGGCCGCTGAATGGCGATCACGATGCCCGCCAGCAGCACGCCGATGAGCGTGGTGAATAGCACCAGCCGAATCACCACGGCACGTTGGGTTTTCCTCTTCATCGCGACCCCTCCCCGGTGGGCGTCGCGCCTCCCAGCAAGGGCACCGCCAGCCCGGGCATGCCCTTCACCACCACGTCGAGCCCGACCCGCGGTCCGTCGGGCGTGGACTGGAAGGTCCGGTCCAGCCGGTCCAGCAGATCGCGTAGATCGGCCTGGGTGCGGGCGGAGTCGGGCACCATGCGCGCCAACTGACCCAGCAGCACCGATAGGCCGTCGGTGTAGCCGTTGAGGTATTCCTCCGCCGTCCGGCCCAGTGCGCTGATCTTGGGGAACAGGTCGTCCACGACGAGGGAGACCCCGGTGTCGAAATGCGCTCGGTCATTGCGCAATACGTCGATGTGGTAGATCTCGTTGACCAATTTCACGAAGCCGTGCCCGAAGACGGCCACGCCGTTGAAGAACGAGCCGTACTGCTGGATCAGGAACGACGACGGGTACTGCTGCGTGTCGGCCACCGCCCGGCTGACGCCCACCATTGCCTCGATCAAGGGCGCGAACGCCTCGATATCGGTGCTCGTCCGGTTCAATGCGTCGGTGAGCTGCGGGGTCAGCACATTCTGGGAGGTCGCCGCGAGCGAGCGCAGCAGATTGCCCATGGTGCTGTCGGTGACGCGACCGGCGGCCGTCAGATCGACCGTCGAGCCGTCGTGCAGCGGGGTTCCGCCCGGGCCGCGGCGCAGGATCAGTTCGCTGATGCCGAACAAATTCGCCGGGGCGTAGTCGACCCGGAAGTCGTCGCCCAGTCCGAACAGCTGAGAACGGTTGAGCGCCAAGGTCAGCAGTTGGGTGCCACCGGGCACGCTGTCCACCTTGGTGATCTTCCCGACCTGGACCCCATTGAGCCGCACGCCCGCCCCGGGCACCACACCGTCGCCGATCGCGCTGGTGTGCAACTGGATTCGCATTTCCGAGCCGTCGCGCCGGGTCGCCACGCCACGCCAGACGAAGGCCACGACGATCAGGGCCACGATCACCACGGCACCCACGACGAGCGCGCCACGGCGGCTGGTGGGCACTCCCGGCATTCCATATGCGGGCATCTGCTCACCCCGAGAACGTGATCGACGAATTGATGCCCCACAGCAGGATGGTCAGCACCATGTCCAGCGTGATGATGGCAATGAAACTGGCCCGGACGGCGCGGCCACTGGCCACACCCACCCCCTCCGGACCGCCGGTGGCGAAAAAGCCTTGGTAGCAATGGATCAGGATGACCGCGATGCTGAACACCAGAACCTTCACCGTCGCCGCGGCGATATCGTGCAGGTTCACGAATTGGTAGAAGTAGTGGTCGTAGATGCCCGTGGACTGGCCGTGCACGATCAAAACCATTGCCGAGCAAGAGAAGTAGCTCAGCAGCAGGGCGACCAGGAAGGTCGGCACGACGGCGACCGCGCCCGCGAGCAGGCGGGTCGTCACCACGAACGGAATCGACCGCAGGCCAAGCGATTCGATGGCGTCGATCTCCTCGGCAATGCGCATGGAGCCGATCTCGGCGGTCATGCGGCATCCGGCCTGCGCGGCGAAGCCCACGGCCGCCGCGATCGGCGCGAGCTCGCGAGTGTTCGCGAAGGCCGAGATGATGCCCGTGAGCGGGCCCATGCCAACGAGATTCAGCGCGGTGAAGCCCTGGATGCCGACCCCGACGCCCATGGTGATGCCCAGGATCACCAGCACCGGCACGGTGCCGCCGCCGACAATGACCGAGCCGCGGCCCCAGGTCATATCGGTGATCGTGCGCATGGTCTGCGCGCGGTAGCGATGCAGGGTCACCGGGATCGAGATGAACGCGTACCAGACGAAACTCACGGCGAATCCGACGGATTCGATCGGACGCACCGCCTTGTCGCCCTGCCGGACGATCCGACCCAGACGGAGCGGGGTGTAGGGAGCCGCCATCACGCCACCTTGATCGGGTAGAACATCGACACCAATTGGGTGATGCCGACATTGACCATGGAGATCGCCACCACCGACAGCACCACCGACGCGTTCACCCCGTCGGCGACACCGCGCGGACCGCCCTTGGCCTCGAGCCCGCGCTGGCAGCCGATGATCACCACCACGAACCCGAAGACCAGCGCCTTCACCATCGAAATGGCCAGATCCACCAGGGAAGCGAAGGACCCGAAGGTGGCCCAGTAGCTGCCCGGGGTCACGTTCTGCACCCCGATGGCCACCGCGTATCCGGCGATCACGCCGACAAAGATGATCAGCACATTCAGCAGCGGTGCCACGAACAGCATGGCGACCATGCGCGGAATCACCAGCCGATGCACCGGCGAGATGCCCATGGTGCGCAGCGCGTCGATCTCCTCGCGAATCGTTCTGGCCCCCAGGTCCGCCGCGATGGTCGCGGTCCCCGCACCGCCCAGCAGCAGCCCGGTGGCCATGGGCGCACCCTGCTGGATCACGCCCATGCCGCCCGCCGCGCCCAGCAGCGAATCCGCCCCGACCTGGTGGATCAGATTGCCGACCTGCACGGTCACCACGACACCGAATGGAATCGCCATGAGCACCGCCGGAATGGCGGTCACGGTGATCAGATACCAAGCCTGACCGGTGGTCTCGGCCCACTGGAACCGCCGCCCCACCAGATCGGTGACCGCCCCCCGCGTGGCCTCGACGGCCAGCGCCATCGAGCGGCCGAAGGTCTCGAGGGCCGTCAGCACGGTCTCGGTGAAGTTCCGGCGGATCACCGCCGTCACGGTCTGGTGTTCGGCAATCAAATTGTCCCCTCACGACTCGTACGCGGCCGGGCCGTGCGGGCCCTGGAAACGTTCGCGTACCCAATCTGGCTGAGACAGTAGGTGGGATGTGATCCGGGCCTCAATGACATCGGCCGCCAAAAAGGATGGCGAAAAATGTCAGCCCCGCGACCGGCGGCACTTCTTACCCTCGTCGGATGACGCGGGATCTCAGCATCGACCGCCGACGGCTGCCCCGCGGCACACACGGCCTGGACCGGGAGACCGTCGAACACTCGCAGCGCGTGCGCATGTACTACGGGGTCATGGAGGCGGTGGCCGAGAATGGTTATGCCGCAACCACGGTGAGCGATATCGTGGCGCGCGCGAGGGTGTCGCGCCGCACCTTCTACGAGATGTTCCGCGACCGCGACGACTGCTTCGCGGCGGGCTTCGACTACGCCATGCAATTGGTGCACGCCGAACTCGACGCCGCCGTCGCCGCGCACCCGCACCCCGACTGGCGCGACCTGCTCCGCGTCACCTTCGACGCCTACCTGCGCGTCCTGTCCGCCAACCCCGAGATCGCCTACGCCCTGCACGTCATGAGCCTCGCCGCCGGACCCGCCGTCGCCGACCAGCGCCGACACATGCGCCTGTTCTTCGCCAACCGCATGCGCAGCGTCTTCCGAATCGCCCGCTCCGCCGGAGACCTACAAGGCGACCTCCCCGACGAGGCCTTCGACGCCCTCATCGGCACCGTGTACGACCGCATCCGCGAATGCCTCACCGGCCCAGGCATCCCCGCCCTCCCGACCCTGACCTCACACCTCTACGAAATCACCACCGCCCTATTCGGTGCCCCCGACTGGCACTGACCCCCGATTCGCCATGACGATCGCGAAAGTCCGATCGTCGTTCGGAAAGCCCGTCAGGCACTTTTCGTCTCGTTCTGGCTCAGGTTGGCGGCGACGAAGTCGGCCATGGTCGAGATGACGATGTCCGGTTGGGTGGAGCTGATGATGTCGGTGTGGGAGTAGCCGGGGGCGGGGATCGCGTCGGCGGGGTGGCCGAATCCCCTGCGCTGGAACGGCAGCCAGCTCTGGCTGATGACCGTGGTGGTGGGCAGGTGGTCCTGGTAGTCGGCGTGACGGAGTCGGGTCAGGTCCGCGCCGCGGTAGCCCGCGGAGAGGAAGCCCAGATCGAGGCCGTTGCGCAGGGTGTCGTAGCAGTTCAGGAAGCTGAACCGGCCGTTGCCCGCCGCGAGTGCGACATCCGCCGGATTGGCCAGTGCCGCATCGGCCGACCAGCCGTTCAGGCGGCCGGTGGGGTCGGCGGGCATCAGCGCGGGGGTGGGGCTGAGCACGCCGCCGAGGAATTCACCGAGCAGAGGTAGCCGGGTCAGGGCGGCCAAGTAGGCGCGCTTGGGGCGAACCGGGCCGTCGTAGCCGCCCATATGCAGGTTGAGCACCATCACCGGTTGGGAGACACGGGTGTTGATCGAGCCCAGGACGGCTTCGTTGGTGAGTCGCCAGTCGCGGAAGGCGGGTCGGCGGCCGAAGAGGCCACGGGGGAACAGGACTCGCAGGAACGGGTCGAGAGATGCCGGGATTGCCTCGGGCAGTTCGCTTTCCGCCTCCGGCTCGAAACGCGCGGCCAGAGCGGCGATCCCGAACAGGATGGCGGCCGCGCCGGTCGGCAGCATTCGCGAGGTGACCGAGGTCGGTATCAGCCCGCGCCGCAACAGGGCCAGCAGGGCGGGCCGGGCGGCCGCTGCCGCACCCGCGGTGATCGGACGCACGCCCGGCACCGCGTTGACCCGGAACGGATCCGAGCCCAGCGGCCCATCGAACCCGAGCACACCCGCCACCTGCCGATAGCCCGCGCCGCCGACGGTCTCGGCCGCACCGGGGAATTCGGTCTGGCAGTAGTAGCTCGACAGCGGCCCGCCCAGCGAGTGCCCACCAATGAACAGCTTGGCCGCCCGCACCGTCCGGTCCGGCAGCTCGCGGACGTGCACCTCATGCCAGTCGTCGACGGTCCGGGTCACACCCCACTCGGCGAGGAAGCGCTGGTCCCGGTCGGGCACCCACCCCGCGAAGGTGCGCCCGTCGATCGGCTTCCCGTTGTAGTAGTAATCGATCGCCACCCGATAATCGCCCTGCTCGACCGCAGCCCGCATCCCGGTGGCATCGGTGAGGCCGTAACTACGCCGCTCCATGGCCCACACCTCAACGGTCAGCCCGCGATCAGCCAGTGCCGCAATCAGATTGCGCGCCGCGATCTCTAAACTCGAAGCGCCAGCGGTAATTCCGGCCTGCAACGAAATGATCGCGTCCACATCGTCCGGACGCTCCGGCCCATCCACCCGGCGATAACGCAGATAGGTCAGGCTGTCGCATTCCGGCGGATGCGGATACCGCCCCCTGGGCAAGGGACTCGCGAGCCGAACCTCGCTCACCCGCACGGAATCCAGCGTTGCTATCGGCCGCTCGATGCGGTCGGTCGCACGGCTACTCATATCCACTCCCCGTATCAAGCGTCTCAGACGGAGAGTAGCAATCGGCGTCTACAGTGTCGACAACACTGTAAAATTACGCCCTGACACCATGGAGGATCAGGTCCAGGATCGCGTCCAGGTGGCGGGCGCGCGTTTCGGGGCCGAGCGGGCCGTTCATCATGTCGATCATGCTCGGGGAGAGCATCATGTAGATCGAGCGGCCGATGATGCGGGTGTCGAGGTCCGGGCGCAGGTAGCCGCGCGCGATGCCCTGATCCAGTGCGGCGGCGGTGAATTCGGTGAGGGTCTCGTGGACGGTGAGCAGGCGGGCGGTGAGTTCGCGGTCCACCGAGGTGCCCTCGAACAGGAGCATCTGAATCATGCCGGGTTCGGCCTCGACCGTGGCCATGATCGCGTCGCCGACGGCCCGCACGTG
The DNA here is from genome assembly GCF_035818795.1 of Nocardia sp. CDC160. Lineage (NCBI taxonomy): Bacteria > Bacillati > Actinomycetota > Actinomycetes > Mycobacteriales > Nocardiaceae > Nocardia > Nocardia sp. CDC160. The sequence goes on from NZ_JAYKYT010000006.1 coordinate 345,279, forward strand.
GGCGACGAACGGGTCGAAACCCGGTGGCGGACCGTCGCCCCAGGCGGTGCGGGCGGCTTCGAACAGCTTCTCGACGCCGAGGTCGATGACATGGTCGAGAATGTCGCGCTTGCCGTCGAAGTAGCGGTAGAAGGTGCCGGTGGCGACGCCCAGGCGCTCGGTGATGTCATTGACTCCCGCTGCGGCGTAACCCTTTTCGCTGAAGACGGCATAGGCCGTCTCGACGAGTTCGCGACGGCGTTGCACGGCGACCTCCGCGCGCGGCGGGCGGCCGCGCTTGGGCCGTTCGGCATCTTTGTCCGGTCGATCGGCACTGATCGGGCTATCGCTGGTCATGGGCGCTTTCTCGACAGGCGGGCGGGGCGAATCAAGCCTACCGTGCTGGATTTGCCCGAGTGAGGCGTCATTCACCTATTTACCGAACCGTCTGAGACATGTTAGCTTCATTTGGTGAATGAGACCTCACTCAATTATTTGAGGTCGCCTGCCCAGCCTGGAGATAAGCGCATGGACAAGAAGGTCCCCACCTCCCGCCTCCTGCGGACCGCGGCCCTGGGCCGCATTGCCACCGGCCAGGTGCTGCGGCACGCCGGAACCAAGGTCGCCACCGTCGGACGCGGTGCGGAGAAGAAGCAGGCCGTCATGGACAAGCGCCAGGCCGAGGCGATTCGCGCACTGGTCAATGGCCTGGGCACCATGCGCGGCGCGGCCATGAAGATCGGCCAGGCGCTCTCGGTGGTCGACGGCGGCATCATTCCCGAGGAGGTCCGGCCCGATTTCCAGAAAGCCCTTGCGCAGCTGCGTGATTCGGCGCCCACCGTGGGTTTCGACAAGATGCGCGCGCTGATCGAGTCCGAGCTCGGCGGCCCGCTGCGCCAACACTTCGCCGAATTCGATGCGACTCCGATCGCGTCGGCCTCCATCGGCCAGGTCTATCGAGCCACGCTGCACGACGGCCGCGATGTCTGCGTCAAGGTCCAATACCCCGGCATCGACAAGGCGGTGCGCGCCGATATCAAGAACCTGGCGCTGCTCACCCACTCCCTCAAACTCATTGCGCCCGCGCTGGATACCGCCGCATTGGCCGCCGAGATCCGCGACCGGGTGGAGGAGGAACTCGACTACGAACTCGAGGCCCAGAACCAGCGCGCGGCCGCCCGCCTCTACCGCGACCACCCGTTCATCGTGGTCCCGAATGTGGTGACCGACCTGTCCGGACAGCGGGTGCTGGTCACCGAGTATTTCGACGGCATCGGCTTCGAGACGATCAAGGACGCCGACGAGGAAACCCGGAATCGAGTGGCGGAGATCGTCTTCCGCTTCTTCGGCGCGGGCATGCTGCGCCACCGCCAGTTCTCCGGCGACCCACACCCGGGCAACTTCCTCGTCGGCTCGGACGGCCGCGTCGCCTTCCTGGACTTCGGGCTCTACAAGCACGTCGCGGCCGAGGCGGTGGAGCACCAGCTCGCCATCCAGCGCGCCATGGCCGAAAACGACCCGGCCGCAGTGCATTCGGCGCTGGCAGCGGCCGGATTCATCCCCGATCCGGGCTCGGTGCCGGTCGAGGAGGCCGCCGGAATCGTGGGATCGGTCATCGGCTGGCTGACCACCGACGCCGAGGTTCGCATCACCCCGGAGATGGTCAATGACGCCATGGCGCAGACCATCGTTCCCACCGGTGACGATTTCGGGGTGGTCCGCAAACAGGCTGTGCCGCAGGAACAAATGGTCACCCTGCGCACCCTCGTCATGGTCATGGCGGCGCTGGGTCAGCTCCGGGCGGTCAACAACTGGGGTCGCATCGCCCGCGAATGGCAGTACGGCGACGCGCCCGCCACCGAACTCGGCCGCGCCGAAGCCGATTCCGACTGGGGCCTGCGCAACGCGCCCGTCCCCGTCGCCTGACCACCTCCGATTATCACTGCGCCCCAAAAGGATTCGACATGATCACCGACCTGCTCAACGACATCCTGAGCAACCCAGTCGCCCGCACCGCCATCACCCGCGCCCAGGATGCCCGCGACGCCGCCCTGTCCGCCCAGGAAACCGTCATGGCGCTGCTCAATCTCCCGACCGCCGCCGAGGTGGAGACCATCGCCCATCGCATCAAGTCCATCTCCCAGCGCCTGGAATCCCTCGAGGACGCCATCGAGGACCTCACCCGCCTCTCCACGACCATTACCAAGATCTCGCGCCAGCTCAGCGACCTCGACACCCGTCTTTCTACGACGGTGTAGCAATTCCATCGCGGCAATCCGATCACTTTTTCGCCGAAATATTGACAGTGGCGAGTCAGGCTCGACAGTCTTTACGAGGCGTGGTCGTCGGCTCGGCGATCACGGTGGAAATCCGGCTGTCAGCGCTCCCGCCAACCGGCGAAGTGCCTGGTCAGCGCACGGAGATTCGACGGACGCGGACCCTTTCCGCCGTCCCATCCCGATAGTTCGGACGAGAAAACCTACCAATCCGGAGGTTGGAATGTCTGGCAAGCACGGCCGAAAACCCGGCCAGGTGGCAAACAAGGTCAAGCAGGGGATGAAGGATCAGGCCCACCGAATGGAAGACGATATGGACCGCCTGGCCCAGGACGCCCGGCGCGACATGGACCGGCTGGGAGCCGGAATGCAGCGCGAGGCCCAACAGGCCCGGTCCGACATGAAGGACATGAACAAGGACATGAAGCGCAAGCTGCAGCACCACTAGCGCCCACCGTCCGAAAAGGCCGGTCCGCTCCCGAGCGGACCGGCCTTTTCATTGCCGATGATTCAGCCGCGCCGATGACTCAGCTGCGCCGACAGTCCGAGCACGAGAAGTTCTGTGCCGCCACGGAATTCGTCATCCGCCGACATCCCGCGAGCCTGCGCCGCGGTCTCGACGAGCAGCGGGTAATCGACAGCGGACAGCTCCGCCATGGCGGCCGTTCCCGCGCCCGCGAGCGCGGCATAGTGCTCGTTCTGCAGGAACCCGAGCAGGAAGTCGACCACCACCCGCTGCGCGATCACCCGGTCGCGGCCGGTGAATCCGGCCTCGGTCAGCACCGTGAGCATGGCCTCGATCCAGCGCGTGGTAGCGGGCGAGGTCTGGCGGTGCAGCAGGGCCAGCGGCACCGCGGCCGGATGCGCGGAGATCGCCGCCCGGGCGCGTTCGAGCAGAATCGCGACCCGTTCGCGCCAGTCGGTGCGCGGCGGCAGCGAGACGTCGATCGAGTCGAGAATCGCGTTGGCGACCAGGATTTCGAGCCGCTGGCGATCGGGGACGTAGCGGTAGAGCGCCATGGTCGCCATGCCGAGCCGCTCGGCCACGGCGCGCATGGTGAGCGCGGGCAGGCCGTCGCGGTCGATCACCGCGAGCGCCGCGGCGGCCAGATCGACGGTCGTCAGCGATTTGGGGCGGGGCATGGATTGACAGCGTACGTGATACGCGCATACTCGACGTAGGCGTATCTAGTACGCCTACGTCTCTCGAGGAGTCCCCATGATGACGATCGAGGTCTTCACCTCCGATGACAGCCTTACCGAGGAACGCGGACGGGAATTGGCCCGCCGCGTCCGCGATTGCCTCACCGCCGACCACACCGCACCAGCCAGCGTGGTGGCCCGGGCGCAGGAGTTGACCCACGTCACGGTCCACCGGCCGCTGGCCTGGGCGACCGGCGGTCCGGACCCGGCACGCGTACCGCGCTACCTGCTGCGAGTCACGGTGCCCGGCACCTGGATCGGCAACGAGTTCGGCGAGCACGCGATCCCCGCTCTCACCCGTGCGGTCGGCGAGTTCGACGGCGATCCGCAACGGCTGCAACAACATCCGCACTGCGTGGTGCAGGTGATCGGCCTGCGCGAGGGCACTTTCGGCACCCGCGGCGTCGTCACCTCGAGCTCCGACGTGACCCGCATGATGACCGAGGACTATCGCGAATCCGCTGACATCGCCGGGGGCACCGTGGATCCGGTCTGCGGCATGACCGTCGATCCCGCCACGGCCCGCCACACCCTCACCGTGAACGGCATCGACTACGCCTTCTGCGCCTCGGTGTGCCGCAAGGTTTTCGCCGAAGACCACGGCATCACCGTCTGACGCATCCGGGTGGCACAAGGCTTGCGCGAGCGCTGCCCGAGTGGATCGCGGGGTGCCACCGAGCGGTCCCGCGCCGCGCCGGGGCCGTCCGAACCGACCGTATAGTCGACACGTGGTTAGAAAGTCCGCCGCGGTAGACGACGCCCCGGAACAGGCCGGATCCGAGTCCAAGGCCGCTCGCACACGCCTGCGTATTCTCGATGCGGCCGCGTTCGTGTTGAGCCGCAAGGGATATGGCGGTACCCGCCTGTCCGATGTCGCCGAGCAGGCGGGGTTGCAGGCTCCGGCGATCTACTACCACTTTCCCTCGCGTGAGGATCTCATCGAGGAGGTCATGTGGGCCGGGGTCGCGAGCATGCGCGAACACGTCGAGGCCGTGCTCGCCGCCCTGCCCGCCGACACTCCCCCGCTGGATCGCATCGACGCCGCCGTCGAGGCCCACCTGCGCCATGAGTTGGAGATCTCCGACTACGCCACCGCGGCGATCCGCAATGCAGGCCAGGTCCCGGAACGCATTCGCGCCCGCCAGGTCGCCGAGGACAACCGGTACGCCGACACCTGGCGCGAACTGTTCACCGCCGCCCAGGACGCGGGCCTGCTCCGCCCCGAGCTCGATGTCCGCGCCGCCCGCATGCTCGTCCTCGGCGCCCTGAACTGGTCCGCCGAATGGTGGAATCCGCGCCGCGGCTCCCTGGACGCGGTGGTCCGCACCGCTCAGACCCTGATCCGCAACGGCCTGTCCGCCAAAGCATCCGAAGCCGAGCCGACCAAACCCCGGCCCCGCACCACCGCCTGACCGCCGTCGCCCATCCACGACCGTCGGCTGGCCGCGCCCGTCCAGCCACGTCGGTGCCGGTATCGCTCGGTGTCATCACGGCACTGCTTCGGATGTCCGAAATCGCGGCAGCGCGGTTCGGTGCGTGGTCAAGTCGTAGAACACCGGGGGCGGATCGCCCTGGGCCGCCGCCCACAGGCGAGCGCGCCCGGCGGCGGATATCGCGAGCAGGTCCGCGCCGCCCGCGTCGAGCAGGGTGTCGAAATCCTCGGCGGAATCCCGGATGGCCCTGGGGTTTTCACGGTCCAGCGCCCGGTTGACCACTGCGGCCATGGGGCCGCGAGCGAGCAGATTCAGTGTCGTGCGGTAGTCCGCGCCGAGCACGTCCGCCAGGTCCAGGGCCTCGCGCAGACCGGCCTCGGCGGCCATTACGACCACATTGGTGATCAGCTTGTAGGCCACGCCCGATCCGAGCGGGCCCACCCGGACCACCTCACCGAATTCGGCCAGGATCGGTTCGGCCACCGCCGCCGCCTCGTCCGCACCGCCCAACAGCACGGTCAGCGCCGCCTCGGCGGCGTAGCGGACGCCACCGACCAGGGTGGCGTCCACGAGCCGCGTGCCCGCGGGCATGGCCGCCGAGATCAGTTCCAGCACAGCGGGTGTCGTGGTGGACAGCACCGCCAGCACCGCTCCCGGCCGCAGCCCCGCCAGGATGGCGCGCGGGCCCAGGTGCGCCGCCGGAATATCGGCCGACATGACCGCGCTGATGACGAGCTCGGCATTGCGTGCGGTGTCCGCGGCATCGACCGAGGCGATCGCCCCCGCCGCGACCGCGTCCACCATGCGCTCGGGCACCCGGTCGTAGACCTGGACGGTGTGGCCCGCCCGCAGCAGATGCGGGACCATCCGCGAACCCATATCACCGAGCCCGACGAAACCGATTGTCGCCATTGACTTCTCCTTCGTCCGCTCAGGCGGCGGCGGCTTCCTGGTAGGCGCACGGGATATTGACCTCGAAGTGCAGCCATTGGTACAGCGGGTAGCCGACATCGAATTCGGTCATTGGTACGGCCTTCTTGGTCTCGTCCAGGCTCAGTCCGTCGGTGACCGCCTTGCCGACCCGCTCCACGAGTTGCTCGGTGTACTCGACGAAGAACCGCATGCCCTCCTTGTCGGTGACCCGGCCGTGCCCGGGCACGATCTTGGTGTCGGCGGGCAGCCAGTCGAAGATCTTGCGCAGCGTGCGGGCGGGCCGTGCGGCGACGCCGTCGAGAAGCCAAGGGATGGCTGGCTTTTCGCAGATGAACGCATTGCCCGCGTAGATCACCCCGGCCTGCGGGTCGTGGTACCACAGGTCGCCGGGCGTCTGCCCCTGGCCGAGGTCCAGGACATCGACGAACTTGCCGCCGCCGAGGTTGACGGTCAGCCTGCCGTCGGCGGGCACCAGCAGATCCGCGGGCCGGTAGCGCACGTCCTCGATGCCCTTGCCCAGGTCGAACCAGCCGATCTGGGCCTGTTTGCGCGGCTCGATGCCGGTCTGCTCGATTGCCCGAAAGGCGTTCTCGTGCTGGATGATCCGCGCCTGCTCGGGCATCACGTAGTCGCCGAAGAAGTGATCCCCGTGGTCGGAGGTGACGCCCACGAACCGGATCGGCTTGTCGGTGGCCGCCGCCACCAGGTCCAGCACCTGCCGTGCCAGCGCCTCGGTCATCATCGACTCGATCACGAGCACCGCGTCCGCCCCGACGATGAACCCGCCCGAGGTGGCCTGCGGAATCCCCAGCGGCGTCTGCTCCTCGGCGGTGTCGGCCACCACCGCGTACGCCCCGGACCCCAGATCCTGCGCGATCATCCGCACCGTGTCGGCGTCCCAGATCGGCACCGGCCACGGCACATTCCTGTCCACCGTGTAACTGGTCATCGCACTCGTCCTCTCCGTCGGAGTTTGGAGCAAGCTTGCAGTTATCTGACTAGTCAGACACTGACGGTACAGATACTGACGAGGGCCGACAAGTGATACCGTTCACACATGGACGCCGATCGCCAGCTCAGCGACCCGAAAATCACGCTCATGGGCCTGTTCTTCGAGGCCTACACCGAGGTGATGCGCGAGATTTCCGCCCAGGAACGCGCCCATGATCTCTCCGTCGCCGAATTCGACGTGCTCCTGCGCCTCGGCCGCTCCCCCGGCAGCAAACTCCGCATTACCGACCTCTGCCAGCAGACCGGCCTCACCTCCGGCGGCATGACCCGCCTGCTCGACCGCCTTCACACCCGCGGCCTCGTCGACCGCATCCCGGACCCAACCGACCGCCGCGCCATCCTCGCTCGCCTAACCCCCGCGGGTGTCGCCAAGAACGCCGAGGTCCTCCCCGGCCACCTCGCCACGGTCGATCGCGTCCTCACCGCGCCCCTCGACGCGACCGAACGCGCGAACTTCGAACACGCGCTGCGCAAGATCCGCGACCACGCGCTTCGCGCCAGGTCGGACCGCTAGGCACGACATGTCCGGCGGCCGGATGCGAAACGGCCCACCTTGGTGGTTTTCGGCGACACCTTGGGCGGCGGGGTTCACTCCACGGGCATCTGCTGTCGGCGGCGGGCCCGGCGAATAGTGGACTCACCCGCTGAACATTGGAGTACCGATGTCGACCGTGAGCCCACTCGCCGCCACAGGGCAGTCACGCGCCACCGTCCGGACCGAGGACGGTGTGGCACTGGAGGTTCGTATCTGTGGACCTCGGCATCCCGATCTGACAGTGGTTCTCTCGCATGGGCATTGCGGTCATGGTGAGTCCTGGGCCGCGGTCCGCGACGCCCTGCGACGGCAGTACCCGAACGCCCGGGTCGTCTGCTACGACCATCGCGGGCACGGTGACTCCGCGCGCGCCGATCATCGCACGTACACCCTCGAACAGCTCGCCGACGACCTGGGAGCGGTGCTCGCCACGGTCGCGCCCACCGGACCGGTTGTGCTGGTCGGACATTCGATGGGTGGCATGAGCGTGTTGACCTATGTCGGCCGGAATCCGGCGCAGATCGGCGAGCGCGTCATCGGAGTCGGGCTCATCGCGACCGCTGCGAGCAGCCTCACCGAAGCCGGACTGGGCCGCTTCCTGCGCCACCCGATCATCTCCGCGTTCCAGACCGCCGTGCGCTACGCTCCCGGACTCATGCATTGCGCGAAACTCTTGGCGGGCAAGGCTTTCGCACCGATCATCCACCGGGCTCAGCGCGGCGATCGCCCGGTGGGATCCCGCTGGCTCACCCTCGCCAACGCGATTCACAACCAGACCCCGATCGTCACGATGGCCGCCTTCCTCCAGGCCTTCACCACCTACGACCGCACCGACGCCCTCGCGACCCTCTCCCGTATCCCCACGCTGATCCTGTGCGGATCAGCCGATTTGCTGACTCCCCCGGCACATTCGGTCGCCATGGCCGCCGCCATCGACTACGCGGATCTGGTGCTGATCCCCGGCGCGGGCCACTCTGTGATCATCGACCACCCGAGCCACGTCGCCGAGGCGCTCACCCGTCTGATCACCCGAGCCCACGACACCCGAACCACTCCGACCCCGGCTCGCGGTGGTCGCATAGTCCTGTGACCCGGGGCTCGCGCCCGTCCTGGCGGCGGCCTCACGGATTCCTAACAGTCGCGGGGATAGGCTTGGGGCGTCCGCATTTCGGCCTGGGGGGGGCGAATGACTACTGTCAACAGATCGGCCGCGCCTATTCGCGACAAGTACTACCGGATTGCACGCACGCCGCATCCGTCTGTACGAAAGTTTTTGGCGTCCAACTATTTCGGGTATTCGCTGGCGTGCGGGCCGTGCCCGCTACTGCTGCCCGCGACCACGTCGGTGGCCATCGTGTTGAAGCTCGACGACTCCGATTCCACGCCTCGCACCCTGCTCGACGGCAATCACGCCGTCTACCGGGCGGTGCCGGACGCCACCTGCCGGTGCAACCTGGTGATCTGGCTTTCGCCGCTGGGCACGTACCGGCTCTTGCGCAAACCGACCGCCGAGATACGAGGTGAGTTGCTCGATTCGAGCGAGCTGCTCGGTTCCGACATCATGCGTTTGCGGGATCGGACCGCGGCGGCCTCCACCTGGGAGCGGCGGTTCGCATTGGCCGATGAATTCCTGGTGCGCCGCCTCGGCGATGCGCCGTCGCCCGCGCCGGAGGTGATCTACGCCTGGTCACGCCTGGCGGCCACCGATGGTCGTGAGCGCATCGGGCGGGTCGCCTCCGATGTCGGGTGGAGTCACAAGCATTTGATCACCAAATTCACCCAGCAGGTCGGGCTGCCGCCCAAGACGGCCGCGCGATTGATCCGATTCGATCGCGTGCTGCGGCGGCTGCGCCATCGACCTGCTCGATGGGATGAAATCGCCATTGGCTGTGGATATTCCGATCAACCGCACCTGATTCGCGAATTCATCGAATTCACCGGGGCGACGCCGACCTCCTTCGCGACCACGACCGAATCGGTGCGAGGCGCGCTCGTCGCCGGACACGACCTCGGGGCCGGGGTCGTCGATTCCGTGGTCAGCGCAGGGTGAGAACGCGTTCGCCGATGCGCGGCGGGACCACCCACTCATTGTTCGTCGGCAGCAGTTCGGTCACCCGCACCCCGGTCACTCGCACGCCCGTCACCCGCACGCCGTCATCGCGCACGGTGGTCGGTTGGGCGGCGAGGGCCGGGGCGGCGACAGTGACCGCGCCCGCGACGGCGACCACGGCGGCCAGAATCTTTGCGGTGGACTGCATATCGGGCTCTCCTTCGTGGATTTCGTCTGAATCGTGCGTCAGTGACTGTACGAGCGGTCCAGCCCGGTGTATTGAACGTTTTTCACCGCCGGTCTCACGCCGCGCCAGGGCCCCCGGATGCGGTACGCGCAGGTAAACATCGTTCAAGACGAGCGGACCGTTGGCCGCCTACGGTTCCAGGTGGAACGATGGAAAGCAGAGCCGAACATGGCGAGTGAATCAGCCAGCGCCCCAGCGGAACTCGAGCGGCCGCACCGGCGTCGCAGTCGCATCGCGGCCGTGTGTGCAGTGCTCGTCGGCGCACCACCTTCTGGCCGTCCTAGCTGGGTTCGAACCGGCTCCTTACTCCGCGAACACCTCGTCGATCGTCTCTGCGGTCAGCACCCGGGCACCCCAAACCCGCAACCGCTCCGCCTCGGCCCCACGCACCATCCCGACAATCTGATCATTCACCGCCCCGAACTTGATCACCAACTGGTCGAGCAAGGCCTCCGCCCGCCCTTCGGTACGCCCCTCGGTGCGCCCTTCGGTGCGGAACTGTTCAGCGGTTGTCATCACGATCTCCTTCGCTCGCGGACCGAGCCGGTCGATCAACGGTGCAAAGCCAGCGACATCGGTCTTACCGACACTCCAAAGATACGTCATCACCTGGTCGAATTCGCCCGGGTAGTCCTCGATCAACACACGCAACTCACCCTCGAGCGGCAATAGATCGTGGCCCAGCCGGGGATTGCCAGGGCCGATCTTCAACGACACGAACAGCACCTTCGCCATCACGCTGAGCTTCCGCGCCCGCAAGGCCGCCACATCGGCCGTTCCCAGGTCGTCCAACAGAAATCGCAGCCGCGGTAGACACTCACCCAATGCCAACCGCATGTTCGGGTCGATATCGAGCAGATCGGACAGCTCGGTGGGCGCGCTCCAGCGATGCCCGCGTGGATCGCAGTGCACCACCACCGGGATCACCACCGGCAGCCGACGCGTGTGCGGGTTGCGCCGCAGATAGCGATTCCAAATTGCCACCATGTATTCGAGCATCCGGAACGCCATCAACTCGTCCGTGCTGCTCTGATGCTCGATCAGCATGAATACGAACGCGTCGCGATCATTCCAACGGGTCCGATACAGCACGTCGGTGTAGCGCGACCGCAGCTCCTTCGGCACGAAACTGCACGACTGCAGTTCCATGTAATCCCAATCCAGCTGCGCTACAACGGCTTCCGGTAGGACGGTCCGCATCTCCCCCGCCGCGGCGGTCGCCTCGGACATAACATGTCGAAAGTAGGCGTCGTGTGGATTCTTCGGCTGCTCAGCCATATTCGAGCAAACTACTCTCGGCATTGCTCGTCGAGGGCCGATTCATCAACCTCGCGCGCTATGCCCGATTCGCCACTCGCACAACGGGTTGAGGTTGGCGTCAGCCGTTGACGTGGGCGGGGGTTGGTGCTGAGCTGGATTCATGGCCGCGCACACTGCTGAGGAGTTGATTGGCCGCGTGCGGGGGGAGGTCTCGGTCGGCGCGAGCGGGAATCGGTTTCTGGAGCTGCTGGAACGCGGTCGGATCCCCCGTGAGCGGTTGTCCTGGCTCGCCGGGGAGGAATACCGCATCGTGGACAGCGACCGTCGCAGTTTCGCCCTGCTGGCCGCCCGATATCCGGAACCGCCCTCCGGTGCCTTCTTTCTGACTCTGGCACAGGGCGAAGCGCAGGCCTTCCGGCTCCTGCACGACTTCGCCGCCGCGCTCGGACTCGGCGAGAAGGACCTCCACGCCTACGAACCGCAGCCTCTCGCCCAGGCGTATCCGGCCTACCTCGCGCAGCGCGCTCTGTTCGGGACGGCGGCCGAGGTGGCGCTCGCCATGCTGACCAACCTCGAGGAATGGGGAAACTACTGCGCGCGAACAGCTTCCGCGCTGCGCGCACGGTACGAACTCACCGACGAAGCCATCGCCTTCTTCACCTTCTTCGCGGACTCCCCGCCGGATTTCGCCGCACAGGCGACGGAGGTCGTGGCGGCCGGTCTCGCCGCCGGAGAGGCCCCCGCGGATCTCGCCCGGGCCGCGCGACTGCTCCACGATTACGAAACAGCGTTCTGGAACTCCTTGGCGACGGGCCTGTCCTGACCGGTCGAATACCTGTCCTGCGGCGGCCACGGGCGCGCCTGGTTCGGATCGGGTCGGCCAAGCGTGGCCGGTTGCAGATAGCAAAGAAGCCGCAGGTCTGTGACCTGCGGCTTCTCGAGTGGTTCTAGCTGGGATCGAACCAGCGACCCCTCGCGTGTGAGGCGAGTGCTCTCCCGCTGAGCTATAGAACCGGGTCTGTTCTTCCTGGCGTTTTTGCCGCTCCGAACGAGAGAGAACTTTACACAGATCGCGTTCATGACACCAAATCGCGTGCGTAAAGGCGGAAAATCGGGGTGTGACGGGCGGGTCTGTCGTGTCGCGCGGGGTTAACCGGATGGTTGGGCGCGCGCTACGGGTAATTGGCCGGGGCGGGGTGGGATGGAGGCGGCCCGTATCCGCGTGGGCGCCCTTCGGGATTTCGGGCTGGCTTCGCGCTGCGCCCGTCAGGACGGTCGAACTACACCCGTGTGGTTCATATTTACCCCCTCCTACCAGGCGATTTGTTACCTGCACAGCTAGTCGGCTAATGTTCTCTCTCGTCAGCGGGACAGCCGAGAGGCGCCCGGGACGAAATGCGGATGTAGCGCAGCTGGTAGCGCATCACCTTGCCAAGGTGAGGGTCGCGGGTTCGAATCCCGTCATCCGCTCGAGAGGCCAACACGGCCTGCTTGGCGGTGTGGCCGAGTGGTGAGGCAACGGCCTGCAAAGCCGTGCACACGGGTTCGATTCCCGTCGCCGCCTCTTCTTCATTGAAGAGCATGAAGACCCGCGCGATTAGCTCAGCGGGAGAGCGCTTCCCTGACACGGAAGAGGTCACTGGTTCAATCCCAGTATCGCGCACCAAAGTTCACCCAGTTCAGGCCCGGCCCCCGCCGGGCCTTTCTGCTTTCCGGCCTGATCCGAACGACAGTGATCACCTCAGGATGATTCACGGCGTATCGGCTTGGTGGGTCGGCTGGGGTCCCAGTCGACCTCGATGTCGGGTTCCTCGTGTGTATCCGTTCGCTCCAGCATCGGCGATGTTTTCCGGGCGCTTTCGAGCTCTTCGACCAGTGACCGCAACTGCACCAGCAGGGCAGCCGACGGCCGCACGGTCGACGAGCGGTTCGGTTCGGCTCCTACGATCTGCTTGATCCGTTCTCGAAGCTGGTCACGCAGACGGTTGATTCGATTCTCGAGTTCCCCGATCAGCTCGAGCCGCCCACCGAAATCCCACGCGCTGATGCCGTGCGGTGCAGTGAGCTCGATCAGCTCGCGCCCACGTGGGCTCTTCGCCAACAGCCGGAGATACTCGTTCAACCAAAACAGGTACTCCAACACCAGTTGCCGGTCGGAGTCCTCGATGTACACGCCATGGCGAATCACGAAGCTGTTGACATCCGTCAATAGACCGGAGAACGTCTCGGGCCCGAGCTCCTCCAGGGCTGCACGCATTTTGAGTTGGACCTCCTCGACGACACCCCACAACTCCAGGTACGCGTCCTGCTGCAGGCCTTTGAATTTCGCGCTGTCCAGCCGCGCTTGCTCTCGCCTCCAACGATGTTCGCCGACCCAGAGGCCCGCCAGCACCCCCACGAGAGCCATGGCGGGCCCAATGATCGCCACAGCAATGCTCATGACTCCACGGTGGCACGTCGATGCCCTCGCCGCCCGACGTCCACAAGACCGAGCGCGGCCGCGGTTCAACGACGCACTGCGTAAACCAGCCCACGAGAAGCCAACTCAAGTTGATCATGGGCCAAAACCTGCACTATGGCGGCTGAACTGGCAGGAAACTGTCGCGAGATAGCGGTTTGTGCAGGAATTGGCCCATTGCTGCGCCAACTGACTGGCGCCCCAACCGGTATCAGGCTCGAACTTGAGCGAGCGGGGTCGTACGGTGCGTCGTCACGTGAGTAGGTGGGTCAGGATTGGGTGGGCATGGGTCCATAGGAGTGCGCCACCGGCGTCGGGTAGGTAGTGGCGGATGGCGTTTGGGATTCGGGTGGTTAGGGTGGCGCCGTGGTCTGGGGAGTGGGTTGGGTTGGTGTCGTGGCCGCCGTACCAGAGGTGCACGGTGCCGGTGATGGCCTCGACTCGGAATGGCCAGGGGGCGAAGTGTAGGAGCGTGTCGCGGGCGTAGGCTGCGGGGCCCTGGGCGAATCCGGCTTCCAGAGTGCGGCGGAATGACCTCTCGAAACGGGGTTGTAGGTAGATTTCGCGGTCTGCCTCGGCGCTGCCGTCGATGCTCAACCGCCACAAGGTTTCTGCGTTGCCGAAACGGGCGAATTCGGTCTCGGCGGTGGTCGGGTCGGTTGCCGCGAGGTCGACCAGTTGTCGGACCTCGGGCGGCAGAACCGTGCCGGGATAGGCGAGTTCGTCGCCGCCGGACACGATTGCCACGGCCGAGGTGAGTCCACGGGCGGCGCAGGCCAGGGCGAACGGGGCGCCTTGGGAGAAACCGACTACCGCGGGTTGGTCGAGGCCGAGTTGCTCGACGTCATCTGACCAGTCGAGCAGCGTGCGGCCGGGTGCCGCGGTGGAATCGCCCAGACCGGGGCGCTCCACCGAGATCAGCCGCACCCCCAGCTCGGCCAGCATGCCATCCCCGAAACCCAGCCATCGTCCCCATCCCGCCCCGGGGCAGAACACCACGGGCCGTCCGTCCACCGGACCCCACTCGGCCCATGCCAATTCGCGCCCGTCCCGCAGGACCGTAACCCCGAGCCGCGCAGGATCTTCCACGATCACGTCCATGTCCCACACGATCGCGGCACCCTCCCCGGCAACGCAACAGAATTTCCCCATCGCGTGGTCACAGCCACGGGTTCGTGATGGTGCGCGGTCAGCCGATCCAGGTGTCGAGGAGTTGGGTGGGTCTGTCGGCGGCGAGTTGGGTTTGCAGCCAGGCGTTGACGACGGTGTTGAAGGGGAGGTCTCCGCGAGGGAGGAGGTAGGCCTTGGCGGCGGAGTCGAAGGGGTGGTCGGGGTGGAGGACCTGGAGGGCGGGGTGGGTGCGTGCGCGGTAGCGGCCTTCGACGGAGTCGGTGACGAAGACGTCGGCGTTGCCCTGTTCCAGCTGGTCGTAGATGGTGAGGTTGTCGGGCCAGACGATCAGCTGAGCGTCGGGGAAGTTGGCGCGGGCGAATTTCTCGTTGGTGCCACCGGGATTCACGATGACCCGGACGCCCGGCTGGTTGATTTCCGCGATGGTGGAGTACGCGTCGCCGTCGTCGCGTCGGGTGACCGGTGTCTTGCCGTCGACGGAGATCGGGGTCGAGAAGTCGGCGATGCGGCGGCGGTCGGCCGTATCGGAGATTCCGCCGACGGCCACATCACACTTCGCGACGAAGTCATCGGCCAGGCTCGCCCAAGTTGTCGGAATCCATTGCGGCACAGCGTGCAACGCGGCCGCGAGATCGGTGGCAAGAGTAATGTCCACACCGGCGTAGGTGCCGTCGTCCGCACGCAAGGTGTAGGGCGGGTAGTCGCCGGTAGTACACACGCGCAGCACGCCCGACTGCGCGACGGTGATCAACCGCGACGGTACCGGCTCCGCGGTGGCCGCCGGGGCCCCGAATCCCGTCGCGAGCAACCAGCCCACCACGATCACGTTCAGCATTGGCAACAGTCGAGTCGATAGACGCACGGCGCCAAGGTTACTGAATGGTCCCCAGGTTCGCCGAAACAATACAGGTTGAGGAATGCCCAGTCTTGAACGATTTTTACCTCGTGCCCAGGATCCCGCATGCCACCGCAACTCCGCCGGAATCAAGTAGACGACCTCGGCGGCCTGGTCTATAGTCTGCGCCACAGTCGATTCGACATGACTCGGGGAGGAAACATGATCGTCTGGACCAGGTGGGGAATTCTAGCTCTACCATTCGTCGGAATTGGCGCCATTTTTGGCTTCTGTATTGCGGCTCTTATTTATCCCGACGTGCCTTTCGGGGGTCCCTACACGGGTACGCAAGCGCAGATTCCACTGGGTTGCGGTTTCATCCTGTCGGCGGTTTTGATGTGGGTAGTCGTCAAACTGACCGTCGGCAAAATCATCGACAAACCAACGCCCGTATGGGTGCAACGAGAACTTGCCACCCCAATAGTGGACCAATGGGGAAGAACGCAGAAATACACGTGGGTGCAGCCCATCGATGAGCAGACCGGTCAACCGATGGTGCAGCAACCGGTTTCAACACTCTTCTTCATCCCACTCCCGTTTCTCCCGTACGTGCAAGGCATAGGCGGTGTCGTTCTTCTAGTCATCGGCGCATTCGGGCATATGTCCTGAGGGTTGTTCCAGTCTGACTGCAGCGAACCCAATGATCGTCGCAGTAATGCCCATGACTCGACGGTGGCGCGTCGACAACCTTTACGCAGGGATGTCACGCTTTGCGGTTGGATGGACTGTGCTACACGATCGTGAGCACGGCGACCGCGTTCACGGGAAGAGGGGCTTGGGAATCAACATGGCTTTGCGGGAGGGGACGGTCGTCGCGGGGTTCGTCGTAGAACGGCTCCTTGGCACGGGTGGCATGGGTGCGGTGTATCGAGCCCGGCACCCAAGGCTGGAACGCCTTGTCGCTCTGAAGGTCCTGAACGAGGCCCTCTCCAGCGATTCGAAGGCACGTGCGGCGTTCGATCGCGAGGCCAAGCTCGCTGCTCGGCTCGATCATCCCAACATCGTGCACGTCTACGACCGTAGCGAATCAGACAGCGGGTTACTCTGGTTGGCGATGCGGTACGTCGAAGGCGGCGACGCGAATTCGCTGCTTGCCGCGGAACCGCAGGGGCTGGATCCGTATCGAGCCGTTCGCCTGATCACTGATGCCGCGCACGCACTGGACTTCGCTCACGCACGTGGCATCCTGCACCGCGATATGAAGCCCGCGAATCTCTTGATTGATCAGGACATTCTGCATCACGGAGAACGAGCCGTGCTGACAGATTTCGGAATCGCACGCACCCTGGACGATACGTATACCCTGTCCGGCGTGGCCGCGACGCTTGCATACGCCGCCCCCGAACGCTTTCAAGGCGGGCCGAGCGATCACCGCGCCGACATCTACTCGCTAGGGTGCACGTTCTATCAGTTGCTAACTGGGCAGGTACCTTTCCCGCGCGCTGATCAAGCCGCTGTCATCGCCGCTCACCTAACGGCGGTGCCACCGGCGCCCAGCGCAGTACATTCGGGCCTGCCTGCCGCATTGGACGATCTGATCGCTACTGCCCTGGCCAAGGATCCGAATGACCGATACGGCTCGTGCACCGACCTCGCCACGGCTGCGGTTGATGCGCTCGCATCCGCCCCGGCGACTGTTATCGCACCGGTATCATCACCACACCGTACATTGCCGATCGCTGAAAGTTCACCAGGACAGCGAGTTCCCGAGGCCGTACGGGTACCGGATACCGATCGCCGCGCACTTCGACCGCGAAAGTCCTCGATCGCACGTCGAATCGGCATTGTTGTGGTTGCGCTCGCCATGCTCGCGGCGGCCGCGTTGGCGGCAATCGCAATAGGACATGCGATCGCCAGTCGCTATGTCACTGTGGGCTCGAATGGAGCCGAGGCACCTACCAGTCTGAAGTCCGACTTACGCTGCTTACCGGGCGAAGGGTTGCCCACATCTGACCGCGTTCAGCTCGCCTCCGCCGCGAACGTGGCGACGATCTGAGGTAGCGCGCTGTCCGCACCTGTCGACCCGACTCCTGCGCAGTTCAACCTGCTCGAGATGGTTTTGACCAGTTCGGCGAGGATTCTGGCGAAATTCGTTGCGCCGCCTTGGAATTTCGACAGGGTGAAGGCGTCGAGTCCGAGGTCGAAGTAGTACTGCCCCTTTCGGCAGACGACGCGGGAATCGGCACCTGTGTTGTCGCCTCGACTGTGCCAGGTGTAGCAGGCGTCGGCCCCCCAGGCGTCGCCGATGTCCGTCATGACGCGGTCGACGAAGATTTCGCGGTCCTTTTCGTACAGTTCGTCGGTCAGCGATGCGTCGACGATTCCCAGCATCATGACGGTCACACTGGTGGTTTCACCGGTCGACATCGAATTCGGTTGCAGTGGCGGCGGCAGTTGGAAACCGAAATTGCATCCGGCGCGCGGGATGTAGCCCTTGCGCATGTCGACGGGGCCATTGGTGAGGTCGAGACCGATGAGTTGGAGCGCCCTCGGATCGCGGGTGAAACCGATGGCCTGGGGTAGGACGGCACGCAGTTCCACGTCGGTGAGCAGCGCGCAGCCGTCGGGCCATTGTGCCTCGGCCAGTTCGGTTCCCGCGGGGACGTGGATATCGAGCCGCGACCCGTCCGGGGCGGCCGTGCCGACCTGGAGCGGGACGGCGGTGGCGGTCGCGGACGTCGTCGTGGACGGCGGCGCCGCCGAGTCGTGGTCGCGATTCAGCATTCTGCCGATCCAGGCTTGCGCGATGAGCCCGACCGGAATCGGCCACAGGTTGTAGCGGAAGGCCAGCCTCCCGCTGACGTCGAGTGCGATCGCGCAGGTGTCGGTGGCCGGAACCCCTTCCCACACCGCCGAACTCGCGGGCTCGGGATCGACGGCCACGGTGCCCGCGATCGCGTCGATATCCCCGGTATGCAGCCAGATTCGCGACCACTCACCGCTCTGGTCGGCATGCATCAAGGCCACCAGCAGATCACGCGTATCGATCGGACGCGACCCGGCGTCGGCGGCTGCCGCGCGCAAGGCCGCAATGACCGCCGGGTGCAGCGGCGCTCCCGCAAGGATCAGCCGCGGAACCATCGACCCGAAACATCCAGGGACAGTAGGACAATGACGGTGATGCCCCACAGGATGGCGAATATTCCGCCTTGCCCGCCGCCCAGGGCGCCGAGCACGTTCATGAATATCGTCAATCCGGCGAACACCATGGTGGTGATCCTGGCCCCGTTGCGCGCCTGCCCGAAGAACAGGACGGCGACCGCCGCACACAGCACCGGTATCAGCATGAACAGGTAGGCCCCGGCGATATAGCTGTCACCGCTGGCGAGGAAGTAGAGGAAGAAGCACACCCCGAACCCGGCCAGCACGAGCGTGAGTATCTGCGCGACCCGCACCGGTCTGGGCATGCTCGTCAACCGCGGCGGTGGTGGCGCATAGGGCAGCCCCTGCCCGGGCTGTGTCGGGATCCACAGCGGCGGACCGGCATTGACGGTGTGCGCGGCCCGCTGGAACCATTTCTCGGCCGCCTCGGTCTGCCCCTGCCGCCGCAGTATCTCGCCGAGCGCGACCATCGCGTCCCGCTGACCTCTGGTCGCGGCCCGCCGCAACCAGATCAGCCCTTCGGTCGTCTCACCCTGATCGTGCAGTGTCAGGCCGAGCAGATACATCGCGGCGACGCTCCCGGCCTCGGCATCACGCCGATACTGATCCACGACTCCCATCGCAGTCTCCCAACACCCCGGTTCGCCAATCCGCGAACCCCCATCGACACCGTACGTCGGCACCTCGAGCACCGATAGTCGCTCGATAGACGTGGGATAAGCGCGAAGTGGCCGCCGAATATATTCCCCGGCAACCCTTTTCGAGACTCTCACCAGCCGTTAGTATTCAGCACCAATCCGGCGTTGATCGCGGTCGGCGATGATGGGGCGCGGGCGTGTGGCCGGTCGAGTGGAGTTTCGAGGATGTCGGGGGCTGAATCGGGGGAGGAAGCCTGATGGATGTGGCCGACGGCGTGCTGGTCGCCGGTTATCGCATCGTGCGGCGGCTGGGCAGCGGGGGCATGGGCACGGTGTACCTGGCGCAGCACCCGCGATTGCCGCGGTGGGATGCGCTCAAGGTGCTCGACGATCGCCACGACGGCGGGTCGGAATTCCATGCCCGCTTCCTGCGCGAGGCGGAACTGGCCGCGCGGCTCCAACATCCGAACCTGGTCACCGTGCACGATCGCGGCGAGCACGACGGCCGGTTGTGGATCGCCATGCAGTACATCGACGGCGGCGACCTGGCCGGACTGATCCGCCGCGGCCCGCAGGTGCTGACGGTCGAGCGCGCGGTGCGGATTCTCGGCGACGCGGCAGCGGGATTGGACGAGATCCACCGCGCGGGCCTGCTACACCTCGATGTGAAACCGGCCAACATCCTGCTCGCCTCCCAGGCGGACGGCTCGGATCGCGTGCTGGTCACCGATTTCGGTGTCGCGCGCGCCGCCGGAGACACCGCCACCTCGGCCCGGGACACCGCCCCCAGTACCTCCGCCCCCAGCGGTCCCGCCACCACGCTCGCCTACGCCGCGCCCGAGCAATTCGGCGACGGCCCGGTCGATCACCGAACGGATGTCTACGCCCTGGGCTGCACGCTGTACCAGATGCTGACCGGCTCGCTGCCCTTCCCGCGCACCAGCGCCGGTTCGGTGATGTACGCGCACCTGTACGAGCCGCCGCCGCGGCCGTCGACCGTGAACCCACGGGTACCAAGGGAATTCGACGCGGTGATCGCGACCGCGATGGCGAAGGATCCTGCCGACCGGTTCGACACGTGCGGCGAACTCGCGGCGGCAGCGCGCGCCGCGCTCGCCGCCAGCGGCCCGCGTCGCCGGGTGCCGCTGCTGGTCGCCGCGGCCCTGGTAATCTTGGTCGCGGTGGCGGCCACCATCGTCGGATTGTCCTCGCGCTCGACCTCATCGCAGGCCAAGCCGAAGCACCTCCCGGTGACCGGCTCGGTGGACGGCTCGCAGTGGGGCGCCTACGCGTATATCGCCGAGGCGTTCCCCGACCTGCTGCCCGGATTCCCCTACGGGGCCGGATACCAGGACTTGTCGGGCTGCCAGCCGCAGGATTCGAAGTCCAACACGGTCGCTTACGACACCTCACTTCCGGTCGGAACGCTGTTCTGCCTGGGCAATCGCGACCCGGTGATCGATCTGGAGATCGACTGCAATGCCGACCGCACCCCGATCCTGCCGGGTGTCGCCCTGGCCAACTTCCCCGAAGGCGACGAGGCATGGTCCCGCCCTTCGGGGTCGGGTCATTTGTTCTGGGGTCACACCACTTTCATCAATAGCGGCTCCAGTCTCGACGGCCTGACCACGGGCGTGCTGGAGGTGTACTTCGACCATGCCGACCGGAACTTCTGCCGTATCCAGGTGGTCGGAACATCCGCCAGCGGCGCGGATCTGCGTGCCACCTGGTGGCCCGGTGCACCGATTTAGAACGGCCCGACGTGGAGACGATGACGAGAACGACGAAAACGCTGGCCCGGGTCGCGGCCGCGCTGGCGGCCGCGCTGCTGCTGGCGTCCTGCACGATCGACGGCAAGCCGATCGCGCACCGACCGGATACGGCCGGATTGGATACCGGGCGATACAGTGTCGTCCCACTCGAACCGCCCGCGGGCAACGAGACGACAGGCCGGGTGTTGGAGTCGGCCCGGCTGGCCGAGGCGATGCTGGACCCCAGCGAGGTCGATGCCGCGCTGATCAATGCCCCGAGCAGCGTCACGATCGCACCGGTACCCACTCCGGCCTCGGCGACGTTGGTGCTGGCCCAATCCGTGCGTCCGGTGCTCGAACGACACGGCATGCTCGCTGGTTGCCTGGTCGGCGGCAGTGACGTCGCCCCCGGCCCGCGCGGTGTGGAGGTCGGGAAGGGCCGGGTCCTCCTCGCCCTGGTGATGCGCTTCCCCGACGCGGCGGCCGCCCAGCAGGCGGCGGCCGAAATCGATACGGCCGACGCCGCGCTCAATCCGGAGAACGCGGCGGTCACCATCCCGGATTACGCCCAGGCGCACGCACATTGGCGTCCGAGCGTGCCGACCATGGCCGCCACGCTCGCACAGGACGTCTACGTCATCAACCTGCTGATCGGCCACACCTCCCCCGATCTCGCCGCCATGACCGGGTTGGCGCGCAAGGCATTCGACGCGCAGGCGCCGCGACTGCGGAGCTTCGAGCCCACCCCGCAGGACCGCCTCGCCGCGCTGCCGCTCGACCCTGACCACATGGTGCGGCTGATGGTTCCCGACGCGCCCGACCGCTGGTCGTACCCGGGCGTCGTGTCCGCCGCGTTGCAGTCCGCGGCCTCTTGGGATGCATCGCTGGTCGGCACCGGATTCTCCTACGGCCCAAGGGCCACCATGCTGTTCTTCGGGCCCCAGAGGCGGAAGGCCGGTTCGCAGCCGGAGGCAATGATCACCAATGGCTTCGACGCGCTGGTTCGGTACTCGGACCCCGTCACGGCGCACCGGCAGATCGAGAAGGTTCGTGCCGCCGCCGCAGCGGACACCACGCTGCGGCCGATCGACCCGCCCCTCGGTACTTCGGATGTCAGCTGCTACCAGAACCTCAACCCCGACAAGCCCGGCATGAGTGCCTTCCTCTGCCGATTCCAGTACGGGCGCTATACCGGCCTGGTCATGGCCCGCAATGCGACCGGCGTGCGGCAGCGGTCCGCCGCGCAGTACGGCCTGTTGGTGAACGGGGGCTAGCGGTGGCTTCCGATGAACTTCTGCCCCCGGGCACGCTTTTCGCCGGTTACCGGATCGAGCGTGTCCTCGGCCGAGGTGGCATGGGCACCGTCTATTTGGCCCGGCACCCCCGCCTACCGCGCTTCGAGGCATTGAAGGTGCTGCCCAGCGGCTTCAGCGACGATCCCGAGTATCGGGCGAGATTCGGCCGGGAGGCGGAATTGGCCGCGCGCCTGGACCATCCGAACATCGTCGCGGTCCGCGATCGGGGCGAGACCAATGGATGCCTGTGGATCGCCATGCAGTTCGTCGACGGGTTCGATGCCGCGACCTTGATCCGCCGCCACCCCGGCGGTGTGCCGCCGCGACAGGCGCTGCACATCCTCGCTCAGGCCGCTCGCGGGCTCGACGAGGCGCATCGGGCGGGCATGCTGCATCGCGACGTCAAACCGGCCAACCTGCTGCTCGAACCGAGACCAGACCAGCCCGAACGCGTTTATGTCTCCGATTTCGGCATCGCCCGGGGCATCGCGGGCGCGACTCCGCTCACCACGGACGGCTCGGTGCTGGCGACCGTGGCCTATGCCGCACCCGAGCAGCTGAGCTCCGTCACCCTCGACCACCGGGCCGACGTCTACGCCCTCGGGGCCACGCTGTATGAATTGCTCACCGGGGCGAAGCCTTTCCCGCACACGAATATCGCGGCGGTCATGCAGGCCCATCTGATGGAGCCGCCGCCGCGCCCCAGCGCGGTGAATCCGGCGCTGCCCGCCGCGATCGACGAGGTGATCGCGCGGGCGATGGCGAAGCGTCCCGCGGATCGATTCGGCTCGTGCGATGACCTCGCGTCGGCAGCGGCGCACGCGCTGGAGCCAGCGAGCCCGGCCACCCAGCCCACCAATGCCACCGCCCGACTTCGCACCCAGCGGGCACGGTGGCGTCGACCGAATTCCGCCCCGCAGCGGTCGACTCCGCGCCGGAGATCTCCGCGGTGGCGGTTCGCCGCGGGCGCGGTCGGTGCTTGTGTGGTCGTGGCAACGGCCGGAATCGTTGTGCTGACCCACGATTCGAACGCACCCGCGGCATCGCCCGTGACGAGCTCCACCTCCCCCGCGCCGAGCACCCCCTCAGCGAGTGGCAGCTCGGTGACCTGGGGCGCTTACCAGTTCGTGGTGCAGGCCTTCCCTACCCTGCTGCCCTCGGCCCCAATCGCCAGCGGCTATCAGGGGCTGCGCTGCCACCCTGTCAACGATGAGGGCGATCGGATCGCGCTGACGGCACCGCTGGGCAGAACCGCGGGTCTCGAGTGCGAGGGGAACCGCAACCCGGTCAACCTGCTATCGATCGGCTGCCGGGTGAATCGAACACCCAGGGAGATGCCGGGACCCGACAGCGAGGCCACGGTGCTGCGGACCGAACAGTGGCAGCGGACCTCGGGCCAGGGACAGATTCGGGTGTCGACCGGACCGAACGACGAGAGTGGAACCGATGGCTTTCTCCAGATCCAATTCGAGGACCTGGCAAGGAATTTCTGCCTGCTCACGGTGTGGGGCGGCAGCTCCGGCGACGATCTGTACAACCGCTGGTGGCGTGATGCGCCCCTGTGACCGCGTCCCCCGGGAAAGGAGCGCCCGATGAGCGAACCCGTCGAACCCAGCTTCGCCGAGTACCGCATCGAGCGTCGACTGGGCGCGAATTCGATGGGAACCACGGCTCTCGCCCGCCACACCCGACTGGACCGCGTCGACGACCTGACGGTGCTGCTGCCCCGCTACAGCGGCGACGACGGCTTCCGCGAGCGCTTCCTGGCGACGGCGGAACTGGCTGCGCGGCAACGTCATCCGAACCTGGCGGTGGTCCGCGACGCGGGCGAGCACAATGGCCTGCTGTGGTTGGCCAGCCAGCATGTCGACGGCGTGAATGTGGCCGAGATGATCCGGCTCGGCGGCCTCGATCCGGCCCGCGCGGTGCGCATTGTCGGCGAGGTGGCCAAGGGGCTCGACGAACTGCACGACAACGGCCTGCGCCACGGCGATCTGAAGCCCACCGATGTCCTTGTGGCCGAACGCCCCGGCGAACCGGATCGGGTGGTACTGACCGGATACGGTGTGGCCCGGCCCGATCCGGCGCATTCCGCCGTCGACGGGCCGAGCTCCCTGACATATCCGGCACCCGAGCAACTCTCGGGAGCGCCCGGCGACAACCGCACCGAGGTATACGCGCTGGGCTGCCTGCTGTCGGAAATGCTCACCGGGGTCAGGCCGGACCCGACTCGCCGCCTGCCGCCATCGGCGCAGAATCCTTGGCTGCCTGCCGAACTCGACACGGTGGTCGCGCGGGCGACGGCGGCCGATCCCACCGAACGGTATCCCGATTGCGAGTCGCTCGCGCGTGCGGCGACGGCTGCGGCGGTCACCACGTCCCCGCCGCCACGACGTCCGCACCGTGGGCTACTCGCCGTCGCGGCGCTGGTGATCGTGGCCGCGGCCGTGGGGATTTCCGTATGGGCGCTGCCCGGCAAGAAGCAGTCCGCGGCTCCGCCCGCTCCTACACCGGCGACCACGACCAGCCGCTCCCCCGAATTGAAGGCGGCGCTATGGGGCGCGTACGCCTACGTCGCCGATGCCTTCCCGAATCTGCTGCCGGTCTCCGTGGACGGCGTGGGTTACCAGGAGCTGTACAACTGTCACGCCGTCAATTCCGATGACTACGACGTGTCGCTCTACGACCAGGCACCGGTGGGTCGTCTGTGGTGCTGGGGTAATCGGAATCCCGTGTGGAATGTGTTTCTGACCTGCAATGCCGACCGGTCGCCCATACGACCGAAGCCAGCGACCTTCACGGTGGAAGGCGAGGAAATCTGGACTCGACCCACCGGGACAGGGTATTTGCGGTGGGGCAGTTACCAATCCATGACCAACAAGACCATGGCCGAGCTCGAGGTCTATTTCGACAATCCGCAGGAATCCTTCTGTTCCTGGAAGGTCCAGGCCGACGGTTCCGGCAGCGACCTGCACACCCGGTGGTGGCCGGGGGTATCGGTATGAGCGGCACCAAGATTCGGCTGCTGGCCGCGGGCGCGCTGGCGACCTCGCTATTGATCGCGGGCTGCGCGGTGCCGGGTCACCCGCGCTCGGCCACTGTGAACCCGGCGACCCTGGACGTGGGTCCCTACAGCACCGAACCTTTCACCGCCGCGCCGACCGGCACGGACGCCGACGGGCGCGTCCTCGAGGCGGTGCGGATGGGCGAGGCGGTGATCGATCCGATGGACGCCGATCCCACCCTGACGCACCGTTTGGGCAGTGCCGCGTCGGTGCCGATCCCCTCGCCGGAGAAGGCGGTGTATCTGTCGGAACCGGTGCGCGGCGTCCTCGCCAAATACGGCATGCTGGCCGGATTCTCGGTCGCGGGCGCGGATGCCGAAATCGACCCCTACGTCGCCGTCGGCCATGCCCGGCTGCTGACCGTCATGATTCTCCGCTTTCCGAGTGCGGACCAGGCCCGGCAGGCGGCCGCGGCGATCGATGCCGTGGACGCCGCCGTCAGCCCCGACAATGTGCCGGTGTCGATCCCGGATCACCCTGGCGCGCACGGCCATTGGCGGCCAACCGTACCGACGCTGGCCGCCACCGAGGCACAGGACGCCTATGTGATCACGGTGCTCGCCGGGTACCCCAGCACCGATCTGGGCGCGTTGACCACCCTGGCCCGCAGTGCGCTCACCGCACAGGCGAGCAGATTGCGGGACTTCACGCCGACGCCGCTCAGCGATTTCGCCTCGCTGCCACTGGATTCGGACGGCATGCTCGCCCGCATGCTCCCCGAGGCACCCGGCGTGTGGCCGAGGCCGATGGTGCTGTCCATCGCCGCGGACAAGGACGCGGGTTGGAAGGCACGGCTGATGCCGAGCGGCGTCGTCTACGGCCCGCGAGCGTCTCAGCGCTGGGCGCAGTGGGCGGCGGACGGGCCCGATACCGGCGGCATGGTGATCGCGCTGCGCGGGCAGAATCTCCTGGCTCGCTTTCGCGACGCCGTCACCGCGCGCAAGGAATTCGCCGCTACCGCTGATGAATTGAACAGTCCGGGGATTCGCCCCGCACCCGCACCGGCGGCAATTCCGGACGTCCGATGCAGTGAATGGGTGGGAGGCGGTCAGTACGACGTCAGGTTCGCCTGCCGCGCGCTGTACGGGGTCTACGACGTGCAGGTCTACAGCCGCACGCAGGCCGATGCCCAACAGCGGATCGCCGCCCAGTACGCCCTCCTGGTCAAAGCGGAGTCGCGGGGATGACCGGGCGCCTGCGGCCCGGCACCGACTTCGCCGGATACCTGATCGAATATCTGCTCGCCGAGGGCGGAATGGGTGCCGTGTACGTGGCGCGCCACCCCCGCCTGCCACGCCTGGACGCGGTGAAGGTCCTCTCGGCCGAGCACTGCGCCGATCCGGAGTTCCGGGCGCGGTTTCTGCGCGAGGCCGATCTGGCGGCGCGGATCAATCATCCGAATGTCGTTGCCGTGCACGACCGTGGCGTGTTCGACGGTCAGCTCTGGATCGCCATGCAATACGTGCCCGGCAGCGACGCGGCGGCACTGCTCGCCCACGGTCCACTCGCCGCCGAGCGGGCCGTGGACATCGTGGAACAGGCCGCCCGCGGCCTGGACGAGGCGCACCGCGCCGGAATGATCCACCGCGACGTGAAACCCGCGAACCTGCTCATCGATACGCGACCGGGCCGACCGGACCGAGTACTGGTGAGCGACTTCGGCATCGGCCGCAGCGTCACCGATTCCACCGCGCTCACCGCGGCCGGGACGGTGCTGGCGACGCTCGCCTACGCCGCGCCCGAACAGCTCATGGGTGAGCGCGCGGATCACCGTGCCGACGTCTACGGCCTCGGTGCCACCCTCTACCACTTGCTCACCGGGACAGTGCCGTTCCCGCGTCCCACCCCCGAGGCGGTCATCGAGGCGCACCTGACCGCGCCACCGCCGCGCCCGACCGCGGCCCGCCCCGAGTTGCCGATGGCGTTGGACGCCGTGATTGCCCGCGCCATGGACAAGGATCCGGGCCGACGGTACCCATCCTGCGGCGCGCTGGCGGCCGACGCCCGGGCCGCCCTCACGACAATGCCGGTTCCCGCCGCGCGGCCTCGTCGATCGAGGCGTCGGCGACTGGTCGAGCTGGCGGCAGCGGCGGGCATTGTCACCGCGATCGTGACGGCGACCGCCGTTGCGTTGCACCAGAATTCCTCCAGTGAGTCGGCACATCCGACATCGGCGGCATCGGCGTCCGCCACAACGCCCGCCTCGTCGATCTCGAGGACCGCCGGGACCACCACCACCACCAAACCGGCGGCTACCTGGGGCAGCTACTCGTTCATCGCACAGAAGTTCCCCGACCTGCTACCCACCTCGCCGGACGCCGCCGGATTTCAGGGCATCCGCTGCGCGGCGGTCACCGAGAACAGTTCCCCGGCCGATATTTCGGTGCCCGCCACCGGAATAGCCGTCTTGGCGTGCAACGGCGACAAGCATCCGCTGCATCAGTTGAAGGTCGCCTGCAATGTCGATCGCAGCGTCTGGACGCCGACACCGCTGTCGGACGGCGACACTACCGACGGTTCACAGTCATGGACGCGTCCATCGGGCAGCGGTTGGATGACCTGGGGTCACTTCTTCGTTCCGGAAGGAAACACAACGGTCGGTGTCCTCGACGTCACTTTCGATGCCAATACCGGCCGGGACTTCTGCTTCCTGGCGGCCTTCGCCCAGCCGGACGCCCAAGCCCTCGTCGACACGTGGTGGCCGGGGTTGCCGCTGTAGGCCCGTTCGTCGCTAACGGAGACATCTCATACGTCTGCAAGGAAATCGATAGAGAGTTCCAAGGCTGCGGACATACCGTTTCGGTGACTGCTTCCCGAGGGGGTGAATGACCATGGCGCTTCGTATATCTGGGCGCGCGATTACCAGTGATATGACGCCGGAGACCGCGCATTTGGTGCCCGGGCCCGGGGGTGGGACGTGGGTGCTCAGCTGGTTGCCCGGGTGGGATTTGACGCAGGATCAGGCCATTGACGGGATGGCGTTGGACGAGATCCTCAGTGATCCCGAGCCGGAGGATCGGGAGTGGGCGTTGGAGATGGCGGCGCTGCGAGCGCGGTCGCTGGGGATGGAGCTCGAGGATGTGGTGGTGCGGTTGTGCGCTCGGGTGATCGAGCGGGATCGGCTGCGGTATCGCGACGAGGAGAGGCAGCGGCAGGAGGGGACGGACCGTCCCCCGGCGGAGTCCGGGGGACGGTACGCCGGAAAGAGTGTGGCGCAGCTCCTTTGGGAGGTGTGGCGGGGGCGGGTGATCAGCTTCCTACACCGAGGGCGGTGAGGAAAACCAGAACGACGGTCGTCACCGCGAGCAGGCCGTGGCCGCCGACGATGGCGACCGGGAAATGGCGTTCGGGGGCGGCGGTGGTGGCCGCGGCAATGCTGTTGCGGGAGCGGTAGACCGGCAGCCAGCGGGCCAGCATGAAGAACCCGAGCGCGGCCACGGGAACCAGCAGGGCGAAGGCGATCCAGGCCAGGGCGTCGTTGTCGAGGACGAGATAGACGATCCAGACGATCAGCCCCGCGGCGGCGAGCAGGAAGTGGCCGAACAGGACCGGGGCGGGCAGGTGGCTGCTATCGGGCTGGCGCACACCGCCTTTGGCGATCCATGTGCCGAGCAGGACGAAACCTCCGGTGGCGGTGAGCAGCCAGAGGATCAAAGCGGCTATGCCCATGATGTTCCTCCAAAATATGAGTGGGGTACGGGCTTTCAGTGCCGGAAACCGGCGGCCTGGGTGGCCTCGTCGGCCACGCGGACGCCGTAGTGATAGGCGAGCTTGCCGCCCAGATAACCCGAGACGGCCAGCACCGCGAGGGTCACCAGAGACAGCACGAGCGGCCCGATCGGAACGGATCCGTGTGGGCCGGAACCGGATTCGCGCCACCAGAAGTTCAGCGCGTACGCCACGGTGACGGCGAGATTCAGGCTCATGTGCACCAGCGCGGTGCGGAACGCGGGTGTTCGGGTCGGTATCGCGAACAGGTCCAGGAATCCGAGCGTGGCCGCCGCGAGCGCGCCCAGCACGCCCAGGCCGATCAGCCAGACCGAGCCGCGGGCCAGGAAATCCGGATCGTCGACCACATGTGAGCCGAGGTCGAAGACCAGGCTCGCCACCCACGCACCGATCGGGACGGTGACCAGGATCGGGTGGAACGGATGCCCGTACGGTCCGGCCAGCGCGGCGCTGACCGGGCGCTTGGCTTGCCGCATGTCACTCGCCTGATGCGTGTCACTTGCCATCGCAGCCTCCCAACCTTGGGATATTTACGGCAAAGATCATTGGGGTTATTCGTGAGGCGGGGTCGAATTCGCCACACCCGACGGACTACCCACGCAGCTTCGCCCAACACAGTTGGCCTCATGGTGGCTGGGCGCGGCTGCTCACCGAAGGCACCGGCGAGAGCGCCCGTGACGCGGCGCAGCGCGTCGCCGCCGATCGCGGCCGGGAACTCGGCGCGCGCCGTCCTGGCCCCCGAGCCGGGCCAGTGCTGCGTCGAACTCCGCCCGCACGCCTGACGCTCAACGGCGGTGGTTATTCTGCGCGTACCACCATGTCCGCGCACACACCTCGCGTCCGTGGTGGCCGCCTGCTCCACCTCGATGGCTCGGATGCGGGCGGGTGCGGTTTCACACGGACTCCCTTCGAACGAGCATCTCGGTCAGTTGACTTGCGTCCACACCTGGCAGAAGGGATCGTCGTGACCATTGTGCAGTCCGACTCCACCGATACGCTCGAACCCGTGACGTTCGACCCGATCGCGCACGCGACCTCGATGGTGGGCCGCCGTTTTCAGCTCGACGGGTACTACGAGGTCGGACGGGAGAAGGTGCGCGAGTACGCGGCCGCCGTTCAGGACGACCACCCCGCGCACTGGGACGAGCGGGCCGCGACCGAGCTCGGCTACCCGACGCTCCCGGCGTCACCGACATTCCTGTCGATGCTGGCGGCACCCGTGCAGCACGCCATGAGCGGCATGCTGACCGGATACGACCTGCGGGCCTCGGTGCAGACCGATCAGGTGATGGAGTTCCACCGGCCGGTCATGGTCGGCGATCGGGTGACCAGCAATGTGGCCTTGAAGTCGTTCCGGCAGGCCTTCGGCGGCGACATGTTCGTCTTCGAGAATGTGATCACCGATCAGCACGGGGAGGCGGTGCTGACGGGGACGACCAGTGTGATCGCGCGGTCCGACCAGTCCGACGAGCACACCGACGCGCACCGGCTGATCGGGGATCTGGTGCATCGCGGCATGGACACGTTCATTCGGCGCGCCCCGCGCCGCACCGAGCTCATCGATTGGGCTCCGGCGGTGGGCGTGTATCGCAGCAGCCGATCGCGTGCGGCGGGCACGCTGGCCGCTGGCGACGAATTGCCCTGCCGCACCGTACTTCTCACGGTCGGCGACCTGGTCCGCTACGCCGGTGTCGCGGGCGACGCGAACCCGATCCACTGGCATGCCGGAGCGGCCCGCGCGGTCGGACTCGAGCGCGGCGTGGTCGCGCACGGCATGCT
This sequence comes from Nocardia sp. CDC160, assembly GCF_035818795.1. Classification (NCBI taxonomy): domain Bacteria; kingdom Bacillati; phylum Actinomycetota; class Actinomycetes; order Mycobacteriales; family Nocardiaceae; genus Nocardia; species Nocardia sp. CDC160. The sequence continues at coordinate 376,049 of NZ_JAYKYT010000006.1, forward strand.
GACCATGGCCTACGGCGCGGGCTTCGTCACCTCCTGGCTGGGCGATCCGGGCGCGCTCAAGCAATACAGCGTCCGCATGAGCAACCCGGTCTACGTCACCGAAAACGGCTCCACCGCAATCGAATTCACCGGCAAGGTGAAGTCGATCGACGACCAGGACGGCACCGCGACAGTCGCCATCAGCGCGTCCCACGAGGGCCGCAAGGTCTTCGGCCGCGCCACCGCGGTAGTCCAACTGGCCTGAGCAACAACCGGCCGGAATCCACTGCGGGAGCGTGGGTTCCGGCCGGAGCCTCTCACCCGCAACCGAGCAGTTCGCCACCCCGGGCGGAGGCCGGGGACAGCTGGCCACTCCCGCAGGCGGGGTGAGCGGTGGGGCCGACCGCCCATGCCGAGAGCAGCGAGGCGGTGGTCGACCGGACCCCGCGAAGCTAGCGGCCGGGTCGAACGCGAAGAGGCGGGCGGTTGGGGTCGGGTTCGTGAGCTGGGGAGGTAGCTCATGCGGTCCTCGCGACGCGGTTCGCTAATACTGCGGAGGTGTAACTCGGCCTTGCGCCCATGGCGTTGGAATCGTGGCGATGCGCGGTCGTCGGCGCGGTTGCGGGGCGCAAATTAGGGTGTAGCCCATGAGGATTCGGCCGGGTCGGCGGGCCTATTTGGCGGCGGAGTACGCGGCGTTGTTCTTCGGGGGGACGACGCTGTACAACGCGGTGATGCGGGGGAAGCCGCCGATTCCGGCGTTGCTGGTGCTCGCGTCGGGGGTGACGGTGTATTTGCGGCGGTCGAAGGGGTTCGATCGCGAATCACTGTGGCGCGCGGAGGCGTTTCCCGAGCAGGCGCGGTCGATGGCGGTGACGGCCGGGGCCAATGCCGTGGCGCTGACCGCGGCGACGGCGGTGGTGCACCGAAAGGATCTGTTCGATCTGCCGCGCCGGAATCCGCTGATCTGGCTGGCGGTCATGGTGCTGTACCCGGTGTTGAGCGTCTACCCGCAGGAGTTGATCTTCCGGTCCTTCCTGTTCCACCGGTACAAGCCGGTATTCGGTGAGGGCCCGGGCATGGTGGCGGCCAGCGCCGCGGCCTTCGGCTACGTGCACATTCTTTTCGGCAGCTGGTTCTCGGTGGCGGCCAGCAGCGTCGGCGGCTGGCTCTTCGCCGCCCGCTACCTGCGCACCCGCTCGCTGTTCACGGCCTCGGTCGAGCACGCGGCCTACGGAATGCTCATCTTCACCATCGGATTGGGCCGCTACTTCTACCACGGCGCGACCCCCGCCCGCCTGCCCCTCGACCCCGTCTGAGTCCCGAGGCCCACCTGCCGACCGACCGGGATGGGTGGGTCCGGCAGACTGGCCGGGTGGGAAACCTACCTATCGCAGCCGTGGTCTGCGCGTTCATCGGGGCCGTGCTGTTCGCCGTGTCGGCGGTGGCGCAGCAGCGGGCGGCGGCGGATGTGCCCGAGGGTGATGCGCTGCTGGCCAAGCTGATTCGGAATCCGCGCTGGTTGGCCGGATTGATCGGCGACGCGGGCGGGTTCGGGTTTCAGGTGGCGGCGCTGGCCCTGGGGTCGGTGCTGGTGGTGCAGCCGATTCTGGTGACGGCCTTGGTGTTCGCGCTGCCGCTGGCGGCGCATTACAGCGGACGGCGGGTCACCGGGACCATGTGGGCGCAGGCCGGGGCGCTGTCCATCGCGCTGGCCTGCTTCCTGGTGGTCGGCGCGCCGACCGAGGGGGTGGCGGACGCGCCGTGGCATCACTGGATGGTGCCGCTCGGCTTGATGATCGGCCTGATCGTGGCGGGCATCGCGGTCGCCACCACGGTGCGCGTGCCCACCCTGCAGGCCCTGCTGCTCGGCTCGGCGGCCGGACTGCTGTTCGGCATCTCCGCCGCGCTCACCGAGAGCGTGACCCAGCAGTTCGGCCGCAGCATCGGCGCGGCGTTCACCGGCTGGGAGCTCTATGTCCTGGTCGCCTGCGGCATGCTCGGCCTCTACGTCCAGCAGCGCGGCTACCAGGTCGGCCCGCTCTCGGCCTCGCTGCCCGCCTTCACCGTCGCCGAACCCCTCGGTGCGGCCTTCCTCGGCATGACGGTCCTCGAGGAGTGCCTGCGCAGCGGCCCGGTCGGCACCGCCTTCGTGGCCCTGTCGGTCATTGTCATGTGCGTTGCCGCCGTCCGCCTTTCCCGCGCCCAGGCCGCACCCACCCTCGAACCCCAACCGGTCACCGACTGACACGCCCGAATCACCCGGTTTTCCAGGCGATTTGCATTTACCACCCACCCATAGGCTAATGTTCTCTCCCGCAAGCCAATCGGCCTTCCGGGCCGGGTGAGCGTGCGGATGTAGCGCAGCTGGTAGCGCATCACCTTGCCAAGGTGAGGGTCGCGGGTTCGAATCCCGTCATCCGCTCTCAGAAGGATTTACCCCCGCGCGATTAGCTCAGCGGGAGAGCGCTTCCCTGACACGGAAGAGGTCACTGGTTCAATCCCAGTATCGCGCACCAGATGTGGTGAAGGGCCCGGTCATCGCCGGGCCTTTCGCCTTTCACAAGAGTTATTTCAGTTCGGGAGGGTTCCGTGCGGAAGCGCTTGGTCCGCATGACGATCGCGGTGGCGGCGACACTGATCGCGAGTGGCTGCTCCAGCCATCCGGATTCCACCGCGGCCTTGGATCCGTGCCGTCAGATCGGTGACGACACCGTGCGCGCGGCGGGTTTCGAGCCGTCGACCAAACTGATCAAGGACGACGTTCCCGGTTCCCCCGCGCACGAGTGCACCTTCACCGCCGCGGCCACCGGCATGCTGCGCATCGACCTGTACACCTCGGGCAATACGTACGACAACCTGCTCACCGACGCGCAATCGCGCGCGGTGACCAATGGCCGCACCCCGCCCGAGGTCTCGAAGATCAACGGCCGCGACACCTTCACCCACCCCGAGGAAATCATCGGCGAGGACAAGAGCATCCCCCTGGGCTGCTCCGCCACCCTCCGCACGGCCACGGGCGCACTGAAGTTCACCGTCCTCCCCCACGCCGAGGACCTCTACCGCACCGACGACGCCTGCAAAGCGGTCAGCAAGGCCGCCCAAGCCATCGAACCCACCATCGGCACCCGCTGACCTCCCGAGTCCGGTTCAGTCGAGGCAGAATTCGTTGCCCTCGATGTCCTGCATGACCAGGCAGGACTCGTTGAAGCCGTCCGCGCGCAGCAGTTCCACCTTCACCGCGCCGAGCTTCTCCAGTCGCGCGCATTCAGCCTCGAGGGCCGCCACCCGCTCGTCCCCGACGAGGCCGGTGCCTACGCGGACGTCGAGATGGACTCGGTTCTTCACGACCTTGCCCTCGGGAACGCGCTGAAAGAACAGCCGCGGACCAACACCGTTGGGATCGACGCACGCGAACGCGCTCCCCTGCCGCTCGGGCGGCAAGGACCGGTCGAACTCCTCCCAGCTCCCGAACCCCGCCGGTGGCGGCGGCACCACATACCCCAAAACCTCACACCAGAACCGCGCCACCCGCTCCGGCTCCGCACAGTCGAAAGTCACCTGCACAGTCCGCACCACACCCATCCCGCCACCCTAAACACCCGCCCGCACCGACGACAATGCAATTCAGCAGGCAAACGTCGAGAAGACCCCTGCCCCAGTGCATTCTGGTCGCATCCCCTAATCCCCCTAGTCCCCCGTACTTGCCGGTTTTCGGCGGGGGTGTGATCGATTTCGGGTGGGGATCAGGCACACTCGTTGGCGATAACCGAACACGAGCTTCTTTGGGAGTGAACGTATGCGCAAGATGCTGACGTCCGGTGTGCTGGCCGCGAGCGCGATTGGCGCTCTGCTGGTGCTGCCCGCCGGAAACGCCTACGCCCTGTCCCCCGCCTGCCAGGCCGCCGGGGACATCCTCAACAGCTACGGCTCGCTGGGCCCGAGCCCGCAGCAGAAGCAGGAGGCGGCGGACCGGCTGCACGCGATCGACGCCGACGGCCAGGAGAAGTGGGCCATCGACAACTACGCGAACGCGCTGGCCAACGGCGATGTGGCGGCGGTCGGTTCCGCGGCCCCGATCCTGAACGGCATCTGCCAGCAGGGCGGCTAGAACATCCTGCTCCGCAGCACACTTCGGGCCGGGTCGGTGGTGACCCGGCCCGAAGTGTGTTCGGACCAAGGCGGTGGGATCTCGACGGGTGCGGGGGCGGGATGGGGCACTCGGGCGGGGTTGGGGGCCTAGAATTTCGGCACAACCGTTGCTGGGGAGGGGTCGCGTGAGCACCACGATCATTATCTCGATCTCCGACGCCGAGGACGACGTCGCGGAACTCGGGTCGCTGTTCAACGCCATCGTGGATGACGATGATTTGCGGAGTGTTCGCAAGCAGCTGGTCGGTGGGGAGTCGGTCGCGGGGACGCTGGGGGCCGAGGAGATCATCAAGCTGGTGGTGGAGTCCGCGCCGTTGATGGCGGCGGTCACCGCGTGCGTGAATGCCTGGTTGTCCAGTCGCAGAACGAAATTCACGCTGAAGATCGGACAGAACGAGATCTCGGTGAACGGCAAGGTGTCCGAGGATCTGGTGCGCCAGGCGCTGGAGCAGATCAAATCGGACGCGCTGCCCGCGCCGCAAGCGCCGGACGCACTCCCCGCACCTGACGCACATCCCGCGCCGCAAGCGCGGCTCGAGCCGGATGGGGAATCGGCGGATGCGGCTCCCCGACAGTGAGCGCTCCCGTGCGGTGCTGATCGGAACCTCCACGTACGCGGCGGATTCCGGTTTCGCCCCGGTGCCGCAGGTGGCCGAGAATCTCGCCCGCCTGGCGCGGCTGCTGCGGGAGCGGACCGGGCTCACCCACATCGAGGTGCTGAGCGATCCGCGCTCGTCGGAGGATTTCGCGCGCGTCCTCGAACCGGCGGTCGAGGCCGCCGAGGATCTGCTGCTGTTCTACTACGCGGGCCACGGCGTGACGATTGGCCACGACAGCACCGAGCTGGCCCTCACCCACAGCGCGTCTTCCCAACGGCGGCCGGGCTATTCGACGCTCCCCTACTCGGTCATCCGCGACGATATGCGCACCTCGCGCGCCGCCGTGAAGATCGTGATCCTCGACTGCTGCCACAGCGGCAAGGCCTTCGGCGGCCCCGCCCTCGCGGGCGAGGACGACAACGAGGCCCTCCGCGAACTCGCCGAAATCGAGGGCGCGTACGTCCTCACCGCCGCCTCGAAATTCGCCGCCGTCCAAGGCCCCGACGGCTGCACCGCCTTCACCGGCACCCTCCTACGCCTCCTCCACACCGGCGACCCCGACACCGGCGAATACCTCACCTTCGCCCGCCTCTTCCCCCTCCTGGATTCGGCCTTGCGCCGCAACGGCTTTCCCCGCCCCCGCGCCACCGGCCGCAACACCGCCGCCGAACTCGCCCTCACCCGCAACGCGGCCTGGCAACCAGCCCCCACCCCACCGCAACCCTCCCAACCGGCCCCCACCCCACCGCGACCAGCTCAGCCGGAGAGCACCGCATCGCCATCCCTCGAGCCGGAACCCGCTGCATCGCAACCCATTCGGCCGCACACCGCCACCTGGCAGTCCGACAGACCTCCAACAGTCCAGCCGTTCACGGCACGACCTCAGCCCGCCCAATCGCCCACCGAACAGCCCCAACCCACTCCACCGCAGCAGCGCCTTCCGAGCCCAAGTCTCGCCGAGCGTGAGGCAGCCGCCATTCCCGTGGTCAGCCTGCGATCGCACTGGATCCGGACCATCTCGATGCCGGATCCGGTTCTCGCGCTGGCCTTCTCGCCCGACGGCAAGCGGCTGGCCGTGTCCTGCCGTGGAACCGCGGCGTACCTGGTCGATGTGTCGACCCACCAGCGCTTGCGTGTCCAGCACGGCCATCGACTGGCCTATCGCACCAACCTCATTCTGGATCGATACTCGGATGTCGACAGCCAATTCAGCGGCTGGGATATCGATTTCGCGCCCGATGGCTCCCGTTTCGCGACCGCCATCGGCCACGGTCCGGCCGTGGTGTGGGATGCCGAGACCGGTGCCGAGATCACGCGGCCGTTCCACCGGGGCGCGGTCCGGGGACTCCGGTTCAGTCCGGATGGTCGGCGACTGGCCACCCTCGATCGTGGGGATGTGTTGCTGCACGAGGGTGAGCCGCGCGAACTCGTCTCCGGCGATGCCGTTTTGCGCATGGCGTTCAGCCCGGATGGAACCGCGCTGGCCACCACCCACCACCTCGAATCCGAGATCCGGATCTGGAATGTGGCCGATGGCAGCCAAACCGCCACGATTCTGGCGCAAACCCCGTACTGGGTCGCCTGGCATCCGCGCGGAGATCGGCTCGCCACCATCGCCATGGGCGGCCGCATCGAGCTGTGGGATGTCCGTAACCCGTCACTCCCCGCCCGACGCGTCTTCTTCCACACCGACCCGCTGGTCGACATGAACTCCATGACGAAGACCGCCCGCGCGCGAGCGCATATCGAAACCGTCACCTTCAGCCCCGACGGCCGTCTACTCGCCACCACCGCCCGCGACAAGACCGCTCGAATCTGGGACGTCGACACTGGCGCCTGCCTGTCTCTGATCCCCCACGACGGCATCGTCACCTGCGCCGCCTTCAGCCCCGACGGTCGCCTGATCGCCATCGGCAGCCGCGACAAATCCATCGAACTAGTGGAACTCGGGGCGAGTAGGCCCGGAAGCGAGTAGCGCGAACCTCGGGGCCCCATGGTCCAGAGGATCATTTCGTTCTGGAAGTTGTCGAGCTGGCTGGTGAAGCCGATGGTGGCCTCCATGGGCTGGGTGTGCTGGAGCGGCATGAGATACAGCGGGGGATTCTGGACGTCCAGGGTGCAGGTGCTGGCACCGCAATCCCCGGGCAGCAGCGCATTGGCCTGAGCCCCGATCAACCACACCGTTTGCGGCTGACCGCTCACGACAGCATTGGTCACCAGGTGGGCTTTTCCATAGGCGAGGCCGGGAAATTCGAGGCTGTGCCCGAGGCCGCTGACCAGTTGGAAGAAGCCTCCGCCCTGGGGCGCGGGAACGTGGTCCCAGCGCTGGTCCGGCGCGATGTACCCGTCCGAACCGAGTTGGCAGGGCTGCAATTCCACGGCGGCGTTCTCGCCGAGATCTGTGAGAGCCCGTTAGCTAACTGCTCATTTCCGTTGTCGGGCCAGGCGGCGTGACATGAGCAGGATCATGGCCCAGGTGACCATGGCTTCGTGGTGTTCGGGGAGCCGTTCGTAATCACGGACGCATCTGC
>NZ_JAYKYT010000007.1:0-310722 GCF_035818795.1 Nocardia sp. CDC160
CCATCAGCCCCACCCACCAACAGCCCCACCCACCAACAGCCCCACCCACCAACAGCCCCACCCACCAACAGCCCCACCCACCAACAGCCCCACCCTCCAACAGCCCCACCGACCGAGACCCTGCCGAAAGCGCCCAAGCCCAAAGACCCCGAGGCTCAACGCTTCCCGAACCCGACCACAGCCGGTCGGCTCTTTGACAATTCCACAGAGACGATGAACGGCCGAGCGGTGAGTGGGCTGGGACGTGAGTGAGGTGCCATAGGTGAGGCGGCTGGGAGGTGCGGTTGTTTCCGCGAGGGGGCTGGTAGGTGAGGGGGCCTCGCAAGCTCGACCCGCCCCTCTCCCTCCTCCTGGCGTCTTTTGTCTTTTGTCTCTTTTTCTTTTCTTCTTTTTAGCTTTTGGTCTTTCGGGGTAGGAGGGCTCGGCGGGCGCGATCGGCGATCTTTTGGATCTGGTCGGCTAGTTCTTGGGGTTCGTGGACTTCGAAATCGCAGCCGAGTTCTAGTAGGCGGTGGGCTATCCATTCGGGGAGGTCGTCGCGGTGCATTTCTAGGGTGCAGGTGGTGTCGGTTCGGGGGACGATGTCGGTGGGGGCTTCGCCTAGTTTGCCGATTACCTGGTGGGCGGGGGCTTGGATTTCTACGCGGTAGCGCAACGTGGATGTGGGCCAGTCGGTTCGGGCTCCGGTTACGTAGGCGGCGGGGTCGGAGGCGGGGAGGGGGCGGGGGGTGAAGCGGGCGCCGGTGGGGTGGGGGGTGGCGATTCGGTCGGCTCGGAAGATTCGCCAGTCGGAGCGGTCGAGGTCGAAGGCGACCAGGTACCAGCGGTGTTTGTGGGGGACGAGGCCTATTGGTTCGGTGTTGCGGCGGGATTCGGTGCCGGTGGCGGATTGGTAGGCGAAGCGGACTCGTTCGCGGTTGGTGATGGCGGCGGCGAGGGTGGTGAGGAGTTCGGGGTCGATGGGGGTGGCGGCGGGGCCGGGGGTGATGGTCGCGGTGCCCAGGACTCGGACGCGGCGGCGGAGTTTTGTGGGGAGGACCTGCTCGAGTTTGGTGAGGGCGCGGACGGAGGCTTCCTCGATGCCCGCGATGGCGGATCCGGCCGCCGCGCGCAGCCCCACGGCAATGGCGACGGCTTCCTCGTCGTCCACCAGCAGCGGCGGCATCGCGGCACCGGCGACGAGGCGGTAGCCGCCGGTGGCTCCCATGGTGGCCTCGACGGGGTAGCCGAGCTCTCGGAGCCGATCGATATCGCGGCGAACGGTCCGATCGGTGACCCCGAGGCGTTCGGCCAGTTCACTTCCCGGCCATTCCCGCGGTGTTTGCAGAAGAGACAGCAGCCGAAGCAGCCGTGCGGGCGTATCGCTCATTCCTCCACCTTCCGCCAGAAATAGGACACGAATAGTCCTAGATGATTCATACCGTAGTTTCCATGACCAACACCGCACTCCGCCCGTTCCGCATCGAGATCGCCCAGGCCGACCTGGACGATCTCAACGACCGCCTGGCCCGCACCCGCTGGTCGGCGCAACTGCCCGGCGAGAACTGGGACCGCGGTGTACCGGTCTCCTACCTCCGCGAACTGGCCGACTACTGGCGCACCGAATTCGACTGGCGCGCACAAGAAGCCGCCCTCAACGCCCACCCCCAGTTCCTGACCGAAATCGACGGCCTCGACGTCCATTTCCTGCACATTCGCTCGGCCGACCCGAACGCCCTCCCCCTCATCCTGACCCACGGCTGGCCCAACACCTTCGTCGAATTCACCAAAACCATTCCGCTGCTGACGAAGTCCTTCCACCTGGTGATCCCGTCGGTCCCCGGCTTCGGATTCTCCGCAGCGCCACACGAAATCGGCATGAAACCCCGCCGCGTGGCCCGCATGTGGGTGGAGCTCATGGCCCGGCTCGGCTACGACCGCTATGGCGTGCAAGGCGGTGACCTGGGCGCATATGTGGTGCAGGAGATGGCGATCGCCGACCCGGACCATATCGTCGGCGTCCACATCGACGGCGGCATCGGACTCCCCACCGAATCCGATGTCCCCACCATGACCGCCGAGGAACTCGCCGAATGGGAGCTCATGCAGAAATGGCAGTCCGGCGTGAACCACCACGTCCTACTCAACAAGGCCCCGCAGACCTTCGCCCACGCCTGGACCGACTCCCCCGTCGGCCTGCTGGCCTGGCTGGTCCACAAGTTCAACGAATTCTCGCCCCTCGCAAACCATCTCGAAGACGCCGTGGACCGCGACCACCTGCTGACCAATATCAGCATCTACTGGTTCACCAATACCGCCGCCACGTCATCCTGGCCCATATACAACGGCCTCGGCGACAATGGCTTCACCTGGCCCGCGGGCCAGAAACTGGTCCCCGTGGGCGTCTACGCGGGCGGCTCCGCCCTCATGCGTCGCCTGGCCGACCGCGACAACATCATCGCCCACTGGCCCGAGGGCAATACCGGCAACCACTTCCTGGCCATGGACGTCCCCGAGGCCCACGCGGCCGACATCCGAACCTTCTTTCTTGACCGATTGGTCTAGATTCTCGTAGAGTGCTCGCCATGGCAAGGACCAAGGAGTTCGATCCCGACACCGTCCTGCGCCGCGCTCTCGAATTGTTCTGGGAGCGCGGCTATGAGGCGACGTCGATGTCGGATCTGGTTGAGCATCTTGGGATTGCCAAGGCGAGCATCTACGGTACCTTCGGGGGCAAGCGCGAGCTGTATCTGAAGGCGCTACAGAGCTATCTCGAAACCACCGACCCGGCGATCATGGCGGCATTGTCGCAGCCCGGACCGGTCCTGCCCGCGGTGCGCGAGCTGGTGCAGCGGTACATTACCGAAGCCGCCAGGCCCGACACGTATTTGGGCTGCATGGTTGTGAACAGCGCGGTCGAAATGGCACGCCGCGACGAGGCCGTGGCCCGCCTGGTGGAGTCCAGTTGGGCGCACCTCGAGACGACCCTCACATCGGCACTCCTGCGGGCCCGCGCACAGGGCGAATTGTCCGCCGATTCCGATCCGCGCGCGCTCGCACGATTCCTGCTCGTCTTCTTCCAGGGAGTCCGCGTGCTCGAGCGAACGCCGGATTCGGCTGCACGCCTGCGCGATGCGGCGCGCGTGGCCGTATCCGTCCTCGTCTGAACAGCTTTCCGATCCATCCACAGTCGTGACTGCCACCCGCATTCAAGACTGATCGTTCTACAAAGGAGTGCGAAACTCATGACCACACGCTTCGATGACAAAGTCGTCCTGATCACCGGCGGTGCGGGCACGATCGCGGGCGCGACCGCCCAGGCCTTCGCCGACCGCGGAGCCACCGTCGTCCTGGCGGGCCGAAACGCGGAGCAGCTGGAGAAGGCGGCCGCCGAGATCCGCACCGACGGCGGCAAGATCGACTGGGTGACCGCCGACGTCACCGACGCTTTCCAGATCGCCGCCATGGTCGAGGAGCTGGTGCGTCGGCACGGCGGCCTGCACGTGGCGTTCAACAATGCCGGAATACTGGGCATCCCCGCCCCGGTCGGCGATCTGGACGACAATGACTGGCATCGCGTGCTCGATGTCAACCTGACCGGCGTTTTCCTATCCATGAAGCACGAAATCGCCCACATGCGAGGCAATGGCGGCGGTGCCATTGTGAATATGGCGTCGAATATCGGTGCGCACGGCCGTCGCCCGGGTTTGGCCGCCTATGCCGCGTCCAAGGCCGCGGTGAGCGTGTTGACCCAGACCGCCGCCCGCGACCATATCGCCGACGGCATTCGCATCAATGCCGTGAGCCCCGGAGCCACCGATACCCGAATGTCGTTCCGCCCCGGCGAAACTCGCGCCGACCGCGATGCCCGGATGGCGACCGCGAACCCGCTCGGTCGTGTCGGCGACCCGGCCGAGATCGCGGCGGCCGTGGTCTGGCTGGCCTCCCCCGAATCCAGTTTCGTCATCGGACACGATCTCGTCATCGACGGCGGCGCGACCGCCTGACCTCACCGATTGCTCCACCGCGACCGCGAACTTTCAATAGCAAACTCGAAGTGGGCTGTTGAACCGGCAGTCATCCGCGTGTCATCTGCGCTGACTAATGTGCTCAGAATTCGCAGGTCGCGGTATTAGGAGCAGTTCGATGAGGGACACTCTGCCTTCCAAGAACCAAGTCCTTCAGGCTTGTCGCGGGTCCGATGAGCCCCGGCATCCACTACTACGCGCCGCGCACGACCTGACCGCGCTCCACGAGCGCCTGCTCTGCGCGGAATCGGACGAAATGGTCGAACTCGACACGCTCAGAGCCGATTTGGTGCATCAGATCGATCGGTGGGTGACCGCGCAATTGCCCCCGTCGCACGGGGCCGCCCGCGTGCACACCGAAACATTGGGTGCGGTCATCGACCGTTTGGCCCGCCTCACCGCGGCCGCCTATGCCGCGCTGGCCCGCCAATCCGGCCAGGAGCTCACCCTCGCGTGGGAGCATCTGGCCGAATTGGCGGTCGGCTATGAGGATTTGGCGTCGGAAGTGTGCACCGGGCGGCGTCGTCTGCCCGGGACTCATTGAGGCTTTTGCGCGGCATACCAGTCGAGGAGCTCGGGGGCGTCGACCGCGGTCGGAGCGACCACTGTCGACACCTCCGCCCCCTGGAAGAGCTTCTTGATGGGCACTTCCAGCTTCTTACCGGTCCGCGTATGCGGAATGCCCGGCGCCGCAATGATTTCGTCCGGCACATGCCGCGGGGAAACCTCGGCGCGAATGGTCGCGGTGATGCGCGATCGCAACTCGTCGTTCAATTCCGCACCGGAGGCCAGCACCACGAACAGCGGCATCCAATACCCGCCGTCGGGTTGTTCGGCCCCGATCACCAACGCCTCGGCGATTTCCGGAATGCGTTCCACGGCCTGATAGATATCGGCGCTGCCCATGCGAATGCCCTGCCGGTTGAGCGTGGAATCCGAGCGCCCGTGCACGATGATGCTGCCGTGCTCGGTAATGGTGATCCAGTCGCCGTGCCGCCAGACGCCGGGGAACATCTCGAAGTAGGCCTCCCGGTAGCGAGTGCCGTCCGGGTCGTTCCAGAACGACACCGGCATGGACGGCATCGGCTCGGTGATGACCAGTTCGCCGACCTCGCCGCGCACCGGGTGGCCCTGCTCGTCCCAAGAGTCAAGCGCCACACCGAGATACGGGGCGGAAAGCTCGCCGGGCCAGACCGGCACGGTGCGCACGCCGCCGATGAACGCCGACACCACATCGGTGCCGCCGCTGATGGACGCGACCGGAACCTGCTCGCCGACATTGTCCCGCAGCCACAGCGAGGAGGACGGCGGGAGCGCGGACCCGGTGATACCGACCAGCCGCAGCGCCGACAGATCGTGGTCCGTGCGCGGCACCGATCCGGCCTTGGCGCACGCCAGCACGTAGCCGGGACTGGTGCCGAGCACCGTCGTACCGGTCCGAGCGGCCAACTGCCACAACGCATCCGGCGTCGGCGCGGCCGGGCTTCCGTCGTAACAGACGATCGTCGCACCCACCAGCAGTCCGGCGATCTGGAAGTTCCACATCATCCAGCTCGGGCTGGTGTACCAGAAGAACGTGTCGTCCGGCCCGATATCCGACTGCACCGCAACGGCTTTCAAATGCTCGAGCAGCACACCGCCGTGCCCGTGCACAATGCCCTTGGGTTTACCGGTGGTCCCGGAGGAGTACAGCACCCACAGCGGATGCGCGAAATCCACCTGCTCGGTGGCAATGTCGACATCACCGTCGCCGGGCTCGACCTGCCGCCAGGTGATCACGTCCGGCAGCGCCGCGCCGATGCGCGGCACCAGTACGGTCGCCGCCAGCGACGGCAGCCCGGCCCGCAACGCCTCGATATCGGCGGTCTTGTCGTGCACCTTGCCGCCGAAGCGATACCCGTCGGCGGTGACCAGCACCTTCGGCTCGAGCTGCCCGAGCCGATCCAGGGCGGCCTGCGCGGAATAGTCCTGGCCGCAAGCACTCCAGATGGCGCCGATGCTGGCGGTGCCGAGGAACGCGATGACCGCCTCGGGAATGTTCGGCAGGTAACCGGCGACCCGATCGCCCGGCCCGACACCCAGTCCACGCAGGGTGTCGGCGAAGGCCGCCGCGGTGGTGATCACTGCGGCCCAGGAGATTTCGGTGATCTGCCCCGTCTCGTCGACGGACAGGATCGCGGGCCGGTCGTCGCGGACCTGCCGCACCACCTGATCCACGTAGTTGAGCCGGGTGCCCGGGAACCACTGCGCACCGGGCATGTCCGTGGACCCCAGCACCACCTCGGGCCGTTCACCCAGATCGAAGTAGTCCCAGAGCGCGCCCCAGAAACCCGCCACATCGTCCACCGACCATTGCCACAGCGCCCGATAGTCCGGCACCGACACCCCGGTCCGCTTCTCCACGAACAGCGCGAAGCTGGTCACCTGCGCCTCGGCGATATCCGCCGCGCTCGGCACCCACTGTGGTTCCACCGCAATACCTCCTACGACGCGAATCCCGCGCTACCGGCCATGGCCGCGCGCTGCACGATTCGCTCCGCATGCCGAATGACCGGCATGTCCACCATCCGCCCCTCGAAGGTGAAGACACCCCGATGGTTCGGCGCTTCCGCCAATAGTCTGCGCGCCCAGCGCACTTCCTCCGCCCCGGGTGCGTACGCGGTGCGAATCACGGGCACCTGGCTGGGGTGAATGGCCACCTTGGCATCGAATCCGATGGCCACCGCGTCCGCCGACTCGGCCGCCAGCCCCTCGAGGTCGGGAATATCCAGATACACCGAGTCGAGCGCGAACTTTCCGTATGCCTTGGCGGCCAGCAGGGATTGGGAGCGCACGTGCCGCGCCACATCCCGATAGCCGCCGTCGGCGTGCCGCGAGGAGTTCCCGCCGAGCGCGGCGACCAGATCCTCCGCGCCCCACATGACGCCGATGGCATTGCGCACCATGACCGCCCGGCCGACCGCCAGCGCGCCCAGCGGGGATTCGATGAGCGCGATCACCTCGTAGTCGGTCAGGCGCGTGATCTGTTCGGCCGATTCGCATTTCGGCAGCATGATGCGCCGGTACTCGGTGCGGACGAGAGCGTCGAGATCGAGCATGTGCTCGAGGGTGCCCGCGGCATTGACGCGTACAACGGTGCGTTCCGGATCGAGGGGATGGGCGATCAGCGCCTCGCGGGCCGCCGCCTTGTCCGCCTCGGCCACCCCGTCCTCGAGGTCGATGATGACCACGTCGGCCGCGGCGAGCGCCTTGCCGTAGCGCTCCGGCCGGTCGGCGGGGCAGAAAAGCCAAGCCGGACCGGGCATTTCCCAACTCACGATGGTTTCTTCCTGACCAGAGTTTTGCGGATGGCGGTGGCCACGACATCACCGTGCTGATTGCGCCCGGTGTGCGCGAAGGTCACGATTCCCTCGCCGGGACGGCTCTTGGATTCCCGCAGCTCGGTGACCACGGTCTCCGCGTACAGGGTGTCGCCGTGGAAAAGCGGCTTGGGGAACGCTATTTCGGAGAAGCCCAGATTCGCGACAATGGTGCCCTGGGTCAGCTGCGCGACCGACAGACCCACCAGCGTGGACAGCGTGAACATCGAATTCACCAGTCGCTGATGGAAAGGCGGCAGCGCGTCGGCGAACGCCGCGTCCAGATGCAGGGCCTGCGTGTTCATGGTCAGCGTCGTGAACAGCACATTGTCGGCCTCGGTAATGGTGCGGCCGGGCCGGTGCTCGTACACCACACCGGTCTCGAATTCGTCGAACCACAAGCCGCGCTGGACGACCCGCTTCGCGGAGCTCACAGGCCGAGCTCCCGCCCGATCAGCATCAACTGCACCTCCGTGGTGCCCTCACCGATTTCCAGGATCTTGCTGTCGCGATAGTGCCGCGCCACAGCATATTCGTTCATGAACCCGTAGCCGCCGAAGATCTGCGTGGCGTCGCGGGCATTGTCCATGGCGGCCTCGCTGGCGACCAGCTTGGCGATGGCGGCCTGCTTCTTGAAGGGCTTGCCGAACAGCATCAATGCGGCCGCGTCGTAGTAGGCGGTGCGGGCCATGTGGGCGCGCGCCTCCATGCGGGCAATCTTGAAGGCTATGGCCTGGTTGGTGCCGATGGGGCGGCCGAACGCCTCACGCTCCTTGGCGTAGCGGACCGATTCGTCCACGCAGCCCTGGGCCGCGCCGACCGACAGCGCCGCGATGGCGATGCGGCCCTCGTCGAGAATGCGCAGGAAGTTGGCGTAGCCGCGGCCGCGTTCGCCGAGCAGGTTCTCCGCGGGCACCCGGACGTCGTCGAAGGACAGCGGGTGGGTGTCGGAGGCGTTCCAGCCGACCTTGTTGTAGGCGGGTTCGGCGGTGAAGCCGGGGGTGTCGGTGGGCACGATGATCGTGGAGATCTCCTTCTTGCCCTCCGTGCTGCCGGTGACCGCGGTGACCGTGACCAGGCGGGTGATGTCGGTGCCCGAGTTGGTGATGAACTGCTTGGAGCCGTTGATGATCCAGCTGTCGCCGTCCAGGACCGCGGTGGTGCGGGTGCCGCCCGCGTCGCTGCCCGCGCCCGGCTCGGTGAGCCCGAACGCGCCCAGCGCGCGCCCGCTGGCCAACAGCGGCAGCCACTCGGCCTTCTGCTTGTCGTTGCCGAACCGGTAGATCGGCATGGCGCCCAGCGAGACGCCCGCTTCGAGGGTGATGGCCACGCTCTGGTCGACCTTGCCCAATTCCTCGAGCGCCAGGCACAGCGCGAAGTAGTCGCCGCCCATGCCGCCGAACTCCTCCGGGAACGGCAGGCCGAACAGGCCCATGTCGGCCATGCCCGCGACCACCTCGTAGGGGAAGCTGTGCTCGGCGTCGTGCTTGGCGGCGACCGGGGCCACCACCTGATTGGCGAAATCGCGGACGGTGAGCGCGAGTTGGCGGTACTCGTCCGGCAGGGTTCCGGTGGACAGGAAGTCGGTCATGACGGGGTGTTCTCCTCGGCGGGTGTGTCCAGGGCGACGATGCGGGCCAGCGGCTGTTCGAGTTTCACCTGCGCGCCCGGCTCGACCAGCAGTTCCACGCGCCCGGCAATGGGGGCGGTGAGGGTGTGTTCCATCTTCATGGCCTCCACGACCACGATGGGCGCGCCCGCGGCGACCAGCTCGCCGTCGGCGACGGGGGTGGCGATGACCGAACCCGGCATGGGGCTTTGGATTTCGGCATCGCCGACATGGGCGTCACCGCCGCGGATATCGGCCTCGGCGACCTCGCGGAGCAGGGCGGTGCCGGTGCGATCGGCGACCCAGATCTGGCCGGGGGCGGTGGCGATGCGGAAGTCGCCGCGCAGTCCATCGAGGGTGACGGTGAGGGTGTCGCCCTCGGAATCGACGGTCAGCGCGCGCTTTTCGCCGCCCTCGACCCACACGGTCGCGTTCTGCGGGGTTCCGGCGATGTACACGTGCGCGGTGCGGTCACCACCGGTCAGGCGAATACCCACGGGTGCGTGCTCGCCCACCCGCCAGCCGGTGGGTCGCTGCCACGGGTCGGCGGGTCCGCTCGGCCAGCGCCGCAGCCACAGCGCGGCGGCCGCGGCGATGAACTGCTCGTCGGTGACGGGCGCGGGCGTGAACTCCACCGCGCGCCGATCCAGCAGCCCCGTATCGAGATGTCCGGCAAGGACATCCGGGTCGGCGAGCAGGAAGCGCGCGAAGTCGGTATTGGTCCGCACGCCCAGGATCTGGGTATCCCGCAGGGCCGCATCCAGTTTGGCGATGGCTCCGGCGCGGTCCGGGGCGTAGGCGATGACCTTGGAGAGCATCGGGTCGTAGTCGGTGCCGACCACGGTTCCGGCACGCAGGCCCGAATCCACCCGCACGCCAGGGCCTTCCGGTTCCGACAGCGCCAGCACGGTGCCGCCGGTGGGCAGGAAGTCGCGGCCCGGATCCTCGGCGTAGACGCGGGCCTCGATGGCGTGCCCGGTGAGCCGGATGTCCTCCTGCGCGGCGGCCAGCTTCTGCCCGGCGGCAATGCGCACCTGGCATTCCACCAGGTCCACGCCGGTGACCAGTTCGGTGACCGGATGCTCCACCTGCAGCCGGGTGTTCATCTCCATGAAGAAGAACTCGTCGGGCTTGTCGGCGGAGACGATGAATTCGACCGTGCCCGCGCCCACGTAGTCCACGCTGCGCGCGGTATTGCAGGCGGCCGCGCCGATGCGGGCGCGGGTCTGCGCGTCCAGCAGCGGCGACGGGGCCTCCTCGATCACCTTCTGATGGCGGCGCTGCAGACTGCATTCGCGTTCACCGAGATGCAGGACGTGGCCGAACCGGTCGGCCAGGATCTGGACCTCGATGTGGCGGGGCCGGGTGACGAAGCGCTCCAGGAACAGGGTGTCGTCGCCGAAGGCCGCACCGGCCTCGCGCCGGGCGCTGACCAGCGCGGCGGGCAGATCGGCGGGATCGTCGACCCGGCGCATGCCCTTGCCGCCGCCACCGGCGGACGGCTTCACCAGCACCGGGTAGCCGACTTCGGCCGCGGCGTCGACCAATTCGGCGTCGGTGAGGCCGGGCTTGGCGATGCCGGGCACCACCGGGACGCCGTATTCGGCGACCGCGTTCTTGGCGGTGATCTTGTCGCCCATGATCTCGATGGCCCGGGCGGACGGGCCCAGGAAGGCGATGCCCGCCTCCTCGAGCGCGGCCGCGAAGGCCGAATTCTCCGACAGGAAGCCGTATCCCGGGTGCACGGCCTGCGCGCCGGAGCGCACGGCGGCCGCGACCACCTTCTCGATGTTCAGGTACGACTCGCGGGCGGGCGCGGGACCGAGGCGGACCGCGGTGTCGGCCTCGCGCACGTGGCGGGCGTCGACGTCGGCGTCGCTGTAGACCGCGACGGAGCGAATTCCCATGGCGCGCAGGGTGCGAATCACCCGCACCGCGATCTCGCCGCGATTGGCGACCAGCACGGTGTCGAAGGCGACGGGAGCTTTGTTCATCAAGGTCATCACATCCGGAAGACGCCGTAGGAGACGGGCTCGAGCGGGGCCTGCGCGCAGACCGAAAGGGCCAGGCCGACAACCGTTCTGGTGTCGGCCGGGTCGATCACGCCATCGTCCCAGAGCCGCGCGGTCGAGTAGTAGGGATTGCCCTGCGCCTCGTACTGCTCGCGAATGGGGGCCTTGAACGCCTCCAGGTCCGCCTCGCTCTGGTCGCCGCGCACCGTCGCCAGCACCGAGGCCGCCTGCTCACCGCCCATGACCGAGATGCGGGCATTGGGCCACATCCACAGGAAGCGCGGCGAATACGCGCGCCCGCACATGGAGTAGTTGCCCGCGCCGTAGGAGCCGCCGATGACCACGGTCAGCTTGGGCACCCGGGCGCAGGCCACCGCGGTCACCATTTTCGCGCCGTGCTTGGCGATGCCGCCCGCCTCGTAGTCGCGCCCGACCATGAAGCCGGTGATGTTCTGCAGGAACAGCAGCGGGATCTGGCGCTTGTCGCACAGTTCGATGAAATGCGCGCCCTTCATGGCGGATTCGCTGAACAGCACGCCATTGTTGGCGATGATGCCGACCGGGTGGCCGTGGATGCGGGCGAACGCGGTGACCAGGGTCCTACCGTATTCGGCCTTGAATTCCTGGTATTCGCCGCCGTCGACAATGCGGGAGATGACCTCGCGGACGTCGTAGGGGGTGCGCAGGTCGACCGGGACCACGTCGTAGAGCTCGTCCTGCGGTGCGATGGGGTCCACGGTCGGGGCGACATCCCACGGGGTCGGGGTCTTGGGGCCCAGTGTCGCAACGATATTCCGCACGATGCGCAGGGCGTCCTGATCGCTCTCGGCCAGGTGGTCGGTGACACCCGACGTGCGCGAATGCAAGTCGCCGCCGCCCAGTTCCTCGGCGGTGACGACCTCGCCGGTGGCGGCCTTCACCAGCGGTGGGCCGCCCAGGAAGATGGTGCCCTGATTGCGCACGATGACGGTCTCGTCGCTCATGGCGGGCACGTACGCGCCGCCCGCGGTGCAGGAGCCGAGCACCGCGGAGATCTGCGCGATGCCCTTGGCGGACAGGTTCGCCTGGTTGTAGAAGATGCGGCCGAAGTGCTCGCGGTCGGGGAAGACCTCGTCCTGGCGCGGCAGATACGCGCCGCCGGAGTCGACCAGGTAGATGCACGGCAGATGGTTCTGCAGCGCGACTTCCTGGGCGCGCAGGTGCTTCTTGACCGTCATCGGGTAGTAGGTGCCGCCCTTGACGGTGGCGTCATTGGCGATGATCACGCACTCGCGACCCGACACCCGGCCGATGCCGCCGATGACGCCCGCGCCCGGGCACTCGTCGTCGTACATGCCATTGGCCGCCAGCGGCGACAGTTCCAGGAACGGGCTGCCGGTGTCCAGCAGCTGATCCACCCGCTGCCGCGGCAAGAGCTTGCCGCGCGCCAGGTGCCGTTCCCGGCTCTTCTCCGGCCCACCCAGGGCGCTGACGGCGAGCCGCTGTCGCAACTCGTCGACCAATGCCAGGTGCGCGGCCCGGTTGCCGGTCTGCTTCCCGGTCTCGGACTGCTCGGTCAGCGTCATTCGCTCCGCCTCCCCGCGCGGGCGGACCCGCTCGGTTAGTCACCAATAACTGGAAAATAAGATAATCTCGACTAACTGAGTTGTCCAGCATCGACGAGAGGAACCACGGTGAACAGCACGGAAACCGTTACCCTCACCCGTCGCGAGCAACTCAAGGCGCAGCGCCGACAGCAACTGCTGGACGCCGGGGCGCGACTCATCGCGGACCGCGGATTCCTCGGTATGCGGCTCGACGATCTGGGTGCGGCGGTGGGCATCAGCGGTCCCGCGGTGTATCGCCACTTCCCCAATAAGGAGGCGCTGCTGGTCGAGCTGCTGGTGGGGATCAGCCAGCGACTGCTCGACGGCGGACGGGCCGTGGTCGAAGCGGCCGACTCCCCCGAGATGGCCCTGAACGGCCTGATCGATTTCCACCTGGACTTCGCCCTGGGCGAGCCGGAACTCATTCGCATCCAGGACCGTGACCTGGAGAATCTGCCGGAATCGGCACGACGGCAGGTGCGCCGCACCCAGCGGCAGTACGTGGAAGTCTGGGTCGCGGTGCTGCGCGAACTCCACCCCGACCTACCCGAACAGGCCGCCCGCGTGCAGGCACACGCCACCTTCGGCCTGATCAACTCGACCCCGCACAGCGCACCCGCGACCTTGGCCACCCGCGCCCGCCCGGTCCTGCGAAAGATGGCCCTCGCCGCCCTGAGCTGATGCGGGGCGAGTTGCTTTACCGCCCTAGGGCTTTGGCGCGCTGGAGATGCTGGCCTGTATCGCGGCCAGGCGGGCGGCGAATTCTGGGGATTCGAGGGAGGCGAGTTGGGGGACGACCTCGGTGCTGACGGCCTCGGCGTGGGCGGCCAGGGCGCGGGTGGCGCGCATGGTGCGCTTGGTGGTGATGAGCAGGTCGCGGGGGACATCGGCGGTGGCGCTGGCGAATTCGACCGCGGCGTCGATCAGGGCGTCGTGGTCGCCGTCGACGACCCGGTGGACGAGTCCGGCCTTTTCGGCGGCCGCGGCACCCAGGACCTCGCCGAACAGGGTCATGGCGGCGGCCTGCTGCGGGCCGACCGCGCGCTGCAGCATCCAGGTCATGCCCCCGCCGGGGTGAATGCCCAGCTTGAGGAAGCGAGCGTCGAAGCGGGCCTTGGGGTTTGCGAAGCGGATGTCCGCGGCGAGGGCGAGGTTGAGGCCCGCGCCGACGGCCTGGCCGCCGACGGCCGCCACGGTCGGCAGCTTGCAGCGCGCCACCGCGAGGAAGCCCTCGTAGATGGCGCGCAGGCCCTCCTCCTTCGCCTCGCCCAGGGCGGTGAGATTCGCGCCCGCGCAGAAGGCCGGGGGCGTTCCGGTGACCACCAGGGCGTGCACCGACTCGTCGGCCTCGGCATCGGCCACCGCATCCGCCAGATCGGCGGATAGATCCAGCGTCAACGCATTTCGCTTGTCCGGGTCGTGCACCGTGACGAGCGCCACCGCGTTCCGGCGCTCCACCTTGATCTCCGCCATGGCCCCAGATGGTAACCGGCGTCACCCGCCGCGCAGTTCACGTTCCGCGGTGCGCAGCACCATGACGAATCCGCCGCGCACCACCGGCAGGAACAGGCGGGTCCACAGCGGGGCGAACAGCGGCGCGGCGATCTCGAAGGTCGAGGACCAGTGCACCCGGGTGCCCGCCTTGCAGGGCTCGCAGACGATCGAGCCCTCCTGATGTCGTAGGGGCGGAACGGAATTCAGCAGCCGGTAGCGCATCAGGCGGGGCGGATCGTATTCGACGATCTCCTCGGTGAGGCGCAATAGTGGGGTCACCACCAGGCGGACCGCGCCCTCGCCATTGCCGGTGGTGTGGCCGGGCCGCACCAGGGTGACGCGGCGAACCAGCGGCACCCGTTGGTAATTGGTGACATCGGTGAGCCAATCGAAGACATCGGGCTGCGGTGCCGCGAGAGTGCGCTCAACATCGACCGTGCGCATGCGGGCAGCCTACGCCCGGTGATCACGCCCGGGATGAGATCGGCGGCACGGCGTCGAGGATTTTCCCTGGTGACTACCATTGCCCGTATGACCGTCGAGGAGCAGCCGCAGCGCGTGATCCGCCGCCGCCCGAAGAACCGGCGCGCCCAGATCGCCGCCACCTCGGCCGCCGCCTTCGGTTCGCTCGGCTATCACGGCGTGAGCATGGAGGACATCGCGACCCGGCTCGGAATCTCCTCGGCCGCACTGTATCGGCACTACCCGAGCAAATACGCGCTCTTTCGCGAGGAGTTGCTGCGGCTGGCGCGGCTGACCGCGGATTCGGCCACCCCGCCCGACGCGGCCGAGGGGCTCGCGCCGCGCGAACGCCTGGATCGGGTGCTGGATCGGATGATCGCCGAGACCATCGCCAATCGCTCGACCGTGACCCTGGTGCGCTGGGAGCGGCGCTACCTCGACGACGCCGACCGCGAGACCCTGGAGGCGGATTTCACCGCGGCGCTCACCGTGCTGCGCACGCTCCTCGGGGATGTCCGCCCCGAACTCGACGGCCACGATCGCGCGGTCCGGGCGGTGTCACTGCTGAGCGTGATCTCCAGCATCGGCGACCACCACGCCACCCTGCCCGCGAAATCGCTGACCGCCCTGCTGCATTCGGCCTGCGACGCCATTATCGACACCGAGCTGCCGCCGGAGGGCGATGCCACCGTCACACCCCGGGCGGTGGAGATCCCACAGTCGTTCAAGCACGAGCTGTTACTCCGGAAGGCCGTGGAACTCTTCCACGCCCACGGCTATCCCAATGTGAGCGTGGAGGACATCGCGGCGGCGGCGGACCTGTCGGCGGCCTCGGCGGTGTATCGGTACTACCGCAGCAAGGGCGATCTGCTGGCCGCGGCCTTCCGCCGGGCGGCGGATCGGGTGTCGGGCGCGATCGGCCCGGCGGTGGCGTCCTCGTCGAGTCCGGCCGAGGCGCTGAGCAAGCTGGTCGATCTGTATGTGGCCGGGTCGTTCGCCGAACGCGAGCTGACCTTCGTCTATTACGCCGAATTCGGCCATGTCTCGGCCGAGGAACGCACCATGCTGCGCAATGTGCAGCGGCTCATCGTGGCCGAATGGGTGCGACTGCTGGTGTCGGTGCGCCCGGAGTTGTCCGAGGGCGAGGCGCGCATCCTGGTGCAGGCCGCGTTCGGCCTGGTGGTGGACCTGGGCCGAGAGTTCGGCGCGCATCCGTCGATCTGCCCGCAGCCCAGGGTGATCCGCCTCATGGAGGCCACCCTCTTCGGCGCCGGAACCCCGGAGTCCTGACCCCTAACCGGTCATCGAGGTCATGGGCGTGAACGGCGCGTAATCACGCACATGCCCGTTCTCCCACTCCCACAGCGAGATCGGGTCCACGGCCACCCCACTCTGCAAAATAAGCCGCCACCCCCCATCCTCCCGCTGCCAGATATCCCCATCGCGATCCCAGTAGAGACCGACGACCGCTGGTTCGGTAGTCCCACTCCGGCTCATGATCTTCCTCTCATAGCTATCCGTCAGCGATTGCATGAGTGGTGATTTGCGCTGTTGTTCCGAATGAATATATTTGCCAAACATTCACCCATGGAGGAAGCGCCCCCAGCGAGTCGAATTCCTTTTCGCCAGAATGCTGGACATGAGAATTGCCGCGAGGATCGCCGCCGCTGCCCTGGGCGCGGCATTGCTGTCGAGTGTTACCGCACAGGCCGCACCGAACAGCGGGTCCGGGACCGCGACTCTTTCACCGGGGACCACCATCGAGCCGTCGATCGATTGCACACCGACCGCCGCGCATCCGCATCCGATCGTCGTCCTGCCGGGCGCGGACGGCACCACCGAGCAGACCGAGGCGCAATGGGCGACCATGCTGGCGGCATTGCGCGGGGCCGGATACTGCACTCTGTTGTTCCAGGGCGGCATTGTCGGTGACAAGCGCTGGGGCGGCGATATACCCGGCGAGGCAGCGCAAGTCGGCGATTTCATCGCGAAGGTGCGGCAGACCACCGGGGCCGACAAGGTCGAGATCGTGGCGCATTCGGCCGGGACCATCGTGTCGAATTACTACTTGAAGGTGCTCGGCGGCGCTCCGTCGGTGAGTCACGCGGTGTTCATCACGCCCGAGGCGCGCGGGTGCGATGGCGCGGGCGTGTTGGGTCTCGAGAATCCGCCGATCACTCCGGTGCAATTGCTGAGCGCGCTGCCGTTCATTCAGCCGGTGCTCGCGGCGGCCTCCCAGGAAATGGCCGTTGCCATGCAGATGACTCCGAACTCGCCGGTGTACAAGGCCATCTTCGACGGCAATGCCACGCAGCCCGGGGTGACCTACTCGGCGATCGCCACCCGCAACGATCGACTCGCGACGCCCGCACCCGCGTGCTCGACCCTCGATGAACCCGGTGTGGTGAACGCGGTCTACGAGGATCTGTTCCCGGGCGCGGAGGCGGTGGACCATTCGCTGATCCGGTCCAGCGAGCTCACCGCGGGGTGGGTGCTGGGGCAGCTGCAACGCTGACGTGTCATGAAGAATGCTCATCGACTTATCGGCGGAAGATACTTGGAAACCGCACATTCGAGATGAGAATTGTCATTAACATAGCCGCCAGTTGCAGACTCGACGGGCGGAGGCTCGGATGCGCCGGACACGACGACAGTTCATTCAGGCGGCGGCCAAGGCGGGAGGAGTGGCGGCGGCGTTGACGCTTGCGCCTACCGGGGGGCGGGCCCATGCGGAGCCCGGGCGGGCGGTGGCGGTGTTCGGGGCGGGACCGGCCGGGCTCACGGTGGCGCACGAGCTGGCCGAAAGGGGGTTCAGTGTCACGGTTTTCGAAAAGCTCGGGGACTTCGGGGGGAAGACGCGCAGCATTTACACCCCCGACGGCCTGCCGGGGGAGCATGGGTTTCGGAGCTTCTTCGGGTTTTATCACAATCTGCCGGATACCTTGCGGCGCATACCGTTTCCTGGGAATCCGCACGGGGTGTGGGACAATTTGACGCGGTTGAACGCGGCCATGATCGCGGGGATGGGTCGGCACAATCTCACGATTCCGCTGCCGTTTCCGTTGCCGTTCAGCCAGTTTCCGGAGACGCCCAAGCAGTTCGTGGATTCGATTGTGGCGGTGTTCGAGTCACTGTTTCGGCTGCCGCCGCAGGAGGCGGTGTTCGCGGCCGAGCGGCTGGCGGTGTTTGTGTCCAGCTGTGATGAGCGCAAGCTCGGGCAGTGGGAGAAGATGACGTGGACGGACTTCGCGCGGCTGGACAACTCGTCGCCGGAGTACAACCGGTTTCTCGGGGACGGGTTCATTCGGGAGCTGGTGGCCACGAAATCGCGGAACTGCAGCGCGCATTCGATCGGGCTGGTCGGCGAGGAGTATGTGTGGTCGTTGCTCAATTTGAACAATGATGGCGATGGCAAGGGCAATGACCGGGTGATGAACGGGCCCACCAGCGAGACGTGGATCAATCCGTGGATCGACTACCTGCGCTCGATCGGCGTCACCTTCCACCAGGGCTACAAACTGACCGGATTGGCCACCGACGGCGCGCACATCACGGGGGCCACCGTCACCGACGCGAGCGGTGCCCGCCACGGCGTGGACGCCGACTATTACGTCGCCGCAATCCCTTTGGACAAGATCCCGGCCGTGCTCACCGACGAGCTGACCGCCGCCGATCCGAACCTGGATCGCATACGGAACCTGCAGGCGGCCTGGATGGTCGGCATCCAGTTCTTTCTCACCCGCCCGGCCCCGCTGGCCAATGGCCACGTCGGATACAACGACGCCCCGTGGGGCTTGACCTCGATCAGCGAGGCGCAATTCTGGCGACGCCCACTCACCGCCTATGGCGACGGCAGCGTCCAGGAGGTGCTGTCGGCCATCATCTCCGAATGGGACGAGCCCGGCACCTTCAATGGAAAGCCCGCGCGGCAGTGCACCCCCGAGGAATTGGCGCGCGAGACCTGGTCCCAGATCAAGGCCCACGTGGACCACGACGGCGACAATCCCCTCACCGACGACATGCTGCGTTCCTGGCAGATCGATCCCGCCCTCACCAATGCCGGAACCCCCGACATCGATTACGACGACGCGATTTTCATCCAGAACCCGGGCTCCTGGGACGACCGCCCGAACGCCTGGACCGACATCGACAATCTCTTCCTGGCGGGCGACTGGATCAAGACCCAGATGAACGTCGCCTGCATGGAGGGCGCGAACGAGGGCGGCCGCCTCGCGGCCAACGCGGTCCTCCACGCCTCAGGATCCGCTGCGCCGCCAGCACAGATCACCCCGCGCTACCGCATGCCCCTGTGGGAACCCCTCAAGGCGGTCGACCTCCAGCTCTACCGCGCGGGCCAGCCCAACGCCTTCGACGTGATCGACCGCCGCTACCCCATGGTCAGATAGCCGCGCCGAGGCCGACTTTCACGGTGGCGCGCGCCGGGGCCGCCAGGGCGAAAAGCCCTGGCGGCCTTTGTATCCGCGCCGGGTTATGCCGTTGGCGGGAAGGTGTAGGAGGAGCCGGTGCCCAGCGCCTTGGCCATCCATTCGAACAGGTTGTTCACCGCGCTGCCGCTGAACATGGGGGCCTCCTACGCGGTCGGGGTGGTTGTGCCACCGCCGGGCTGCGTGATCGAGGTCGACGAGCCCGAGGTGATCAGGTGGGCAAAGGCCAACAGCAGATCGGTGAAGCCGCTACCGGAGTAAACGGGCATGGGAAATCCTTTCGTACAAACTGCGAATTACTTCGCGGTGTCGCTCTTGAGCTTGGGGCCCTTGGGGTTGTAGCTCGTCGTGGAACCACTGCCGAGGAACTTCAGCACCTGGGAGATGATGGCGCCGATGTCGACGGTGGTGCCGCCACCGGTGGGCGGAGGAGTGGTGGTCATGGTGTTTCCCTTTCTTTCACGACGCGGACAGACCCCCTCGATTTCTGGGTGATTCTCGGGACCGCCGCACGGGGCCTGGATGACCCCGGGTCTTCTATTCGGGTTCGACCGCCATGGCCTGGACCAGGGACGCCGGACGCATATCGGTCCAGTGCGCTTCGACATAGTCCAGGCAGCTCTGCCTGCGGGCCGGGCCGTGCGCGACGGACCAGCCCCCGGGTATGGCGGCGAACACCGGCCACAGCGAATGCTGGGCCTCCTCGTTGACGAGCACGTAGAACTGGGCGTCTTCGTCATCGAAGGGGTTACTCATGGGGATGCCTTTCTAAGTCCGCGGGGTGAGGGCGTTGAGGACGCGGCCGATGTTCGCGAGCGCGTCGGGCGAGGTCAGCTGCCAGTGGGTGGCGGGGACGGCGTGGTTGTCGAGCTCGCCGTCGATGGCGTCGGTCCAGGCGGAGACGCCCCGGGTGCCGCTCGGATCGTCCAGCGCGGCATGGAAATACAGCAGATCGCCCTTGAATCGGCGGGGACGATAGGCACCGATGAGCGGGAAGGAGGCGCGGGCACTGTCGATGATGCGGGTGATCCGTTCGGCCCCGGCCTCGGATTCGAGGTCGACCAGTCCGGCCGCCGCGCCCATGAGCTCCGCCACCGGGACCGCGGTCTCGAGGTCGACCTCGCTCTCCAGTGAGCTGTCCAGCATGGCCAGCAGGGCGACCTCCTGTCCCTCGTCCTGGAGTTGCACGGCCATGGCGTGCGCGAGCACGCCGCCGAGCGACCAGCCGAGCAGGTGGTAGGGGCCCTCGGGCTGGACCGCGCGAATCTCGCGCACATAGCGCGCCGCCCACTCCTCGATCGATTCCGGCAGTGGCACATCGGCGGCCAGGGTCGGCGACTGCAGCCCGTAGAGGGGCCGGTCCTCGTCCAGGTGGGCGGCCAGGCCCGCGAACGACCAGGACAGACCGCCGACCGGGTGGACGCAGAACAGCGGTGCGCCGGTCCCCGCGGGCCGCAGCGGCAGCAGGACGGCGAACGCGGCGTCGGCGTCGATACCGCCCGACGTGCCCAGTGGCTCGGCCATTTCGGCCGGGCTCGGGGCCGCGAACACCAGGACGACGGGGATCTTGCGACCGAGGGTCTCCCCCAGCCGGGTGGCCAGGCGGACCGCGAGCAGCGAATTGCCGCCCAGCTCGAAGAAGTTGTCGTCCAGGCCGACCCGCTCGACCCCCAGCACCTCGGCGAAGACCGCGCACAGCGCGATCTCCATTTCGGTTGCGGGAGCGCGGTATTCACGGGCCGCAAAGACCGGTGCGGGCAGGGCGGCGCGATCGACCTTGCCATTGGCATTGCGCGGCACCGCGTCCAGGGCCACCAGGGCCTCGGGCACCATGTAGCTGGGCAGCAGTCCGGCCAGCCGGGCGCGGACCTGCGCCGCGTCGATCTCGTCGACGGCGTCGAAATAGCCGACCAGCCGCGCGGAGTCGGCCGTGCCGTGCACCACCACGACGGCGTCGGTGACGCCGGGTTGCGAGCGCAGGGCGTGCTCGATCTCGGCCAGCTCGATGCGGTAGCCGCGCACCTTGACCTGGAAGTCGCGGCGTTCCACGAATTCCAGGACACCGGAACCGGTTTCGTCGGCCGGTCGGGTCCAGCGCACCAGGTCGCCGGTGCGGTAGAGGCGAGAACCGGCCGGGCCGAAGGGATCCGGGACGAAGCGCTCGGCCGTCAGCTCGGGACGCCCGTGGTAGCCGCGGGCCAGTTGCGCGCCGCCCAGGTAGAGCTCACCGGTGACGCCGACCGGCACCGGCCGCAGCCGGTCGTCGAGGACGTACACCCGGTTGCCCGCCTCCGGGGTGCCGATGGGCACCACGGCCTGACGAATCGGCGCGTCGGTGCGGAATCGGGTGACCGACACCGCCGCCTCGGTCGGGCCGTACAGATTGTCGATGCGCGCGGCGGTGGCACGCCGGGCGCGGCGCACGGTCTCCGCGGGCAGGGCCTCGCCGATGACCAGCAGGCGGCGCAGCGATTCCGGGAGCCCACCGTCGGCGACATCGACCAGCATGGCCAGCAGCGACGGCACCAGGGTCAGGGTGGTGACCGACTCCCGGCGCACCAGCTCGAGCAGACCCTCCGGATCGTGTTGCGCGCCCTCGGCGGCCAACACCACCCGCGCTCCGGTGCGCAGTGCCCACCACAGTTCCCAGATCGAGAGGTCGAAGGCGGCGGAGGTCATCCACAGCACCGAATCGCTCTCGGCGAGTGCGTATTCCGATTGCATCCAGTCCAGCTGGTGCGCGACGGCCGCGTGCGGAACGGCCACACCCTTGGGCTTGCCGGTCGAACCCGAGGTGAAGATCACGTAGGCGGGGTCGGCGGGCCGGGAAGGAGCGTGGCGCTCGCTGTCGCGAATCGGGTTGCCGGACAGGGACTGATCCTCGGCAAGCGCGACATCGAGCACGGTCGTCGCCTCCGGCAGTCCGGCCGGGAGCGTCATGGGACGGGCGGCGCTGGTGAGAATCACCGGGGGCGCGGCGGTTTCGATCACCATGGCGGTGCGCTCGAGTGGGTGCGCGGGATCCAGCGGCACATACGCGCCGCCCGCCCGCACCACGGCGTACATGGCGGTGAGCAGTTCGATACTGCGCGGAAGTGCCAGTGCCACCAGTGTTTCCGGTCCAACGCCCTCGTGGATGAGGACCCGGGCCAGCCGGTCGACGCGTTCGGCGAAGTCGCGGTAGCTCAGCGCCCGGCCCTGTTCGACCACCGCGATGGCGAAGGGTGTGCGCCGCACCTGTGCGTCGAAGGCGTCCAGCAGTCCGGCCGCCGGGAATCCCGAGTCCGCGCCGTTCCACTCCCGCAGCAACCGTTCGGATTCCACCGCGCCGAGAATGTCGAGATCCCCGATCGCGGCGTGCGGATCGGCGATGACCCCGGCCAGCAGGCGCGTGAAGCGCTCGGCGAACCCGGCCACGGTGGCCTCGTCGAACAGTGCGGTGGCGTAGGTCATGGTCGCGGTCAGGCCCGCCGGTGCGCCGTCGGCGTCGTAGCGGTCCATGACCACCAGGTGCAGGTCGAATTGCGAGACGTCGGTGTCGAATTCGATGGCGCTGACCGCAAGTCCGTCCAGCTCGAAGGCGGCTTGCTCCTGGTTGTGGAAGGAGAAGCCGACCTGCACCAGCGGGTGCCGCGCGGTGGAGCGTTCCGGATTGAGCACCTCGACCAGGCGCTCGAAGGGCACGTCCACGTGGTCGAACGCCGCCACGTCCCCGGCTCGGACCCGCCGCAGCAGGTCGGTGAAGCCCTCGGCCGCGGCCACCTCGGTGCGCAGCACCAGGGTGTTGACGAACATGCCCACCAGGTCGTCGAGCGCGGCGTCACCGCGACCGGCAACCGGGGTGCCGACCGCGATATCGGTCGAGCCGGTCAATCGCGACAGCAGGGCCGCGAAGGCGGCATGCACCGTCATGAACAGGGTGGCACCGCCGGTGCGACCCAATTCGACCAGGGCGGCGTGGGTCTCGGCGTCGATGGTGAAGTCGACGCGGCGGCCGGTGGTGTCCAGCACCACCGGGCGGGGCCGGTCGGCGGGAACGGTGAGCAGCGGGGGCAGCCCGGCCAGGGTCTGTGTCCAGAAGCGCAGTTGCCGCGAGACCACCGAGGCGGCATCGTCCTCGGAACCCAGCAGTGCCCGCTGCCACACCGCGTAGTCGGCGTACTGCACCGGCAGCGGCGACCAGGCCGGGGCGACACCGGATTTGCGGGCCGCGTAGGCCGTCATGACGTCGCGGGCCAACGGGGCCAGCGAGCTGCCGTCACCGGCGATGTGGTGCATGACGACGACGAAGACGTGATCCTCGGGGGCCAGTGCGAACAGTGCCGCGCGCAGCGGCACGGTCGCGGTGACATCGAAGCCCCGGCCGATCACCTCGAGCACGGCCGCCATGACCGTGTCCTCGGTCACCGGAATCGGTTCCAGTGCAGGCAGATCCGTGGCCGCCGCGGCGGGCAGGACCACCTGCACGGGACCCGACTCGGTCTCGGGGTAGACCGTCCGCAGCACCTCGTGGCGGACCACCACGTCGGCGAGAGCGGCGGTCAGTGCCGCCACATCGAGGGGGCCGGTCAGGCGGATGGGCAGCGGGATGTTGTAGGCGGTGGACTCCGGATCGAGCCGGTTGAGGAACCACATGCGCTGCTGCGCGAGCGATACCGGCACCGGACCGTCGCCGGTGCGGGCCACCAGCGGCGGTCGGTCCCCGGTCTCGGGTTCGGCCGCGAGCGCGGCCAGGGCCAGTGCCTCGACGGTCGCATGCTCGAAGACCATGCGCACCGGGACGCGCGCGCCGAAGGCGGCGCTCAGTCGCGCGGCCACCTGCGTCGCGGTGAGCGAGTTGCCGCCGAGTCCGAAGAAGTCGTCGGCGATGCCGACCCGTTCGGCGTCCACGGTGCCCAGGACGGCGGCGAGCACCTCGGCGACCGTGCGCTCGGCGTCAGTGCGCGGTGCCACGAACTCGGCGACGCGGAAGACGGGTTCCGGCAAGGCCTTTCGGTCCAGCTTGCCGACCGGGGTGAGCGGAATGGCGTCGAGCACCATGATGGCGGCGGGCACCATGTAGGCGGTCAGCGACCGACCGGCGTGGGCCACCAGTTCGTCGACGTCGATGCTGTGGCCGGGCGCGGCCACCACGTACGACACCAGCGACACCGCACCGGATTCGCCGGTGTGGCCGAGGGTGACCGCGAATTCGACGCTCTCGTGGGCGGTCAGCGCCGCGTCGATTTCCCCGAGCTCGATGCGCAGGCCGCGCACCTTGACCTGATGGTCGGCGCGACCGACGTATTCGAGCACGCGGCGGCCGTCGGGGCGGCTCGCCCAGCGCACCAGGTCGCCGGTCCGGTAGAGCCGCTCCCCCGGCGCGCCGTAGGGGTCGGCGATGAAGCGTTCGGCCGAAAGTCCCGGTCGCGCATGGTATCCGCGGGCCACGCCGGGACCGTTCAGGTACAGCTCACCGGTCACGCCCACCGGCACCGGCCGCAACCGGGCGTCGAGCACGACCGCGGTCATGCCCGCCGTCGTCGCGCCGAGCTCGACCGGTTCGCCCGGCAGCAGCGGGGCGCTGATATTGGAGGTGATGGTGGTCTCGGTCGGACCGTAGCCGTTGTGCACGGCGCGGCGGCCGGTGGTCCAGCGGGCCACGGTCTCCGGGCCGAACGGCTCACCGCCGATGGACAGTTCACGGAATTCCGGCAGTCGCGCCGGGTCCAGGGTCTGCAGGACCGAGGGCGTGATGAAGGCGTGGGTGACACCCTCGGCGGCCATGAGGTCGGTGAGCTCCGCACCGCCGAAGACATCGGCCGGTGCGATCACCAGGCGCGCGCCGACCGCGGTGGCCATGAGGAATTCCAGCGGGTAGGCGTCGAAGCTCGGCGAGGACACCTGCAGCACCCGGGCATCCGTGCCGACGCGGTAGCGCTGACGCTGGCTGACCGCGACGCCCGCCACGCCGCCGTGCGAGACGACGACGCCCTTGGGCAGGCCGGTGGAGCCGGAGGTGTAGATCATCCAGGCCGGGTTGGCCACGCGCACGGGGCTGCACAGTTCGCTCGCCGCGATCGGTGACGGGTCGAGTTCCCGTGTGGCCGCCTGGAATTCGGGTGCGTCGAGGATCAGCCACTCGGCCGCGCCGGGCAGCTTGTCGCGGCTCGCGGTGACGGTGAGACCGAAGGTCGCGCCCGAGTCGGACAGCATGTGCTCGATGCGGTCGGCCGGGTAGTTCGGATCCACCGGGACGAACGCCGCGCCCGCCTTCGCGATGGCCCACACCGCGAGCAGTGTCAGGTCGGATCGTGGAATGGCCAGCGCGACATAGTCTTCCGCGCCGAGGCCGCGCTCGATGAGCACCCGGGCCAGTCGCGAGGACTCGGCGTCGAGTTCCCGATAGGTGAGCTCGCGCCCCTGGTAACGCAGGGCCACGGCATCCGGATGCCGCGCGGCGGTCTCGGCGAAGACCTCACCGAGGGTGCGCGGGGTGACCCGTTCCGTCGCGGCGCGATCCAGCAGCGCGGCCCGCTCCGACGGGGCCATCAGCTCGATGTCACCGATGCGCACGGTGGCGTCGGCGGCGACCGCGCCCAGCACCCGACCCAGGCGGCGCAGCAGCCCGGCCGCGGTGGCGGCGTCGAAAAGGTCGGTGGCGTAGTTCAATTCGACCGCGAGGTGGCCGTCCACGTCGGGTTCGTCGGAGACGGTGAACTGCAGGTCGAAGCGGGCCACCCGATGCTCGAAGTCGACCGGCTCCAGCACCAGGCCGGGCACCGCGTAGGTCTGCGAGACCAGGTTCATGTAGCTCAGGGCCACCGTGAACAGCGGATTGCGGGCCTGCGTGCGGACCACGCCGAGGGCCTCCACGACCTGGTCGAACGGCACGCTCGCGTGATCGAAGGCGGCCAGGTCGACATCGCGGACCTGGGCCAGCAGTTCGTCGAAGCGGAGAGCCGCCGTGGGCCGGGTGCGCAGGGCGAGGGTGTTGACGAACATGCCGACCAGGTCGTCGAGGACCGCGTTGCCGCGCCCGTCGAGCGGGGTGCCGATGGTGATGTCGTCGGTGCCCGACAGCCGGGCCAGCAACACCGACAGCGCGGCGTGCCACACCATGAACGGAGTCGCGTTGTGCGCCTCCGCGATTCGCTTGACCGCCGCGGCCAGGCCGCCGTCCAGGCGTGCCTGCACCCGCTCGCCCCGGAAGGAGGCGACGGCCGGGCGCGGCCGGTCGGTGGGCAGCGGCAGCTCCTCGGGCAGGTCCGCGAGGTTCTCGGTCCAGTACGCGAGGTCGCGCTCGGCGGTCCGTTCGAGCACGGCCCGGTGCCACAGCGTGTAGTCGGCGTACTGCACCGACAGCTCCGGCCAGACCGGGGCGCTGCCCGCGGCACGGGCCAGATAGGCGGTAATGGTGTCGCGCAGCAGCGGATCGGTCGATTGGCCGTCACCGGCGATGTGGTGCAGCACCACCGCCAGCACGTGGCTGTGCGCGGATTCGCGAATCAGGGCCGCGCGCACCGGGACCGTGGTAGTGACGTCGAAGCCGCGCGAGATGAATTCCTCGAGCCAGGACAGGTCCGCCGCGTCGGCGTCGGTCCGCAGTTCGAGGTCCAGCGGGGCGGTGTCGGCGGGCAGGACCAGCTGGTAGCCGACCCCGTCCGCGTCGGCCGGGTAGATGGTGCGCAGTACCTCGTGGCGGGCCACGATATCGGCGAAGGCCGCGCGCAGCACGGTGGTGTCGAGTTCGCCGGTGACGCGAATGGCCGAGGGCACGTTGTAGGCCGCCGAGGCGGGGTCCAGGCGATTGAGCAGCCACATGCGAGTCTGGGCCGGGGACAGCGGGATTCGCTCCGGGCGCGGCATGGGCCGCAGCGGCAGGCCGGGTCCGCCGCTGCCGACGCGGGTCGCCAGTTCGGCCACGGTCGGGGCCTCGAAGAGCTGACGGACGGTCAGGTCCGCCCCGAGCGCGGCATTGGCGCGCGCCACCAGGCGCATGGCCAGCAGCGAATTGCCGCCGCGCGCGAAGAAGTCGTCGTCCGCGCCGATGGTGATCCCACCGAGCAGGTCGCCGACGAGCCCGGCCAGGACGGTCTCGGTGCCGGGCCGGGGCGCGCGGTAGGCGACGGTGGCGGCGGTGAATTCGACCGGGGGCAGCGCGTTTCGGTCGAGCTTGCCGACGCTGGTGAGCGGCATCTCGTCCAACACCACCAGGTGGGCGGGCAGCATGTAGGAGGGCAGCTGGGTGCGGGCGTGGTCGAGCACGGCGTCGGCGTCGAGCCCCGCGCCGGAGACATAGCCGACCAGGCACTCGGTTCCGGCGGTGTCGCGGGCGAGCACGACCACCGCGTTGGCCACCCCGGGCGCGGCCAGGAGAGCAGCCTCGATCTCCCCCAGTTCGATGCGCTGGCCGCGCAGCTTCACCTGGAAGTCGTTGCGTCCCATGTAGACCAGGTCACCGGCGCGGTTCCAGCGCACCAGGTCGCCGGTGCGGTACATGCGCGCGCCCGGAATGCCGAAGGGGTCGGCCACGAACCGGTCGGCGGTGAGCCCGCCCCGGCCCTGGTAGCCGCGGGCCAGCTGCGCGCCCGCCAGGTACAGCTCGCCGATGACGCCCGCGGGCACCGGGCGCAGCCGGGCGTCGAGCACGTAGGCGCGGGTGTTCCAGTTGGGGCGGCCGATGGCGACCTCGAAATCCGGGTCGGCGTCGGAGAATTCGTGGTAGATGGTCGAGATCGCGGCCTCGGTCGGGCCGTAGGCATTGTGCACGGCACCGCCCACGAACTCCCGCAGGCGGCCGAGCAACTCGACCGGCAGCGCCTCACCGCCGGTGTGCAGGTGGCGGAAGGAGCGCAGGGCGTCGCCGTGGCCCTCGGCAATGAGGGCCGCCAGCACCGAGGGCACGTGTTCGGCGATGGTGACGCCGAATTCGCGCATGAGCCCGGCCAGGTAGTCCAGGTCCTGATGCCCGCCGGGGCGCGGAATCACCAGGGGCGCACCGACCAGCGCCGGGAGGAAGCACTCCCACACCGAGACGTCGAAGGCCAGCGGGGCACGCTGCATGATGCGGTCGGCGCGGGTCACGCCGTAGCGGTGCTCGAGCCAGCGCAGCTGATTCATGATGGCGCGGTGGCTGGTCGCCACGCCCTTGGGCAGACCGGTGGAACCGGAGGTGTACAGGACGTAGGCGAGATTGTCCGGACGCAGGGTGCCGCGCCGCTCACCGTTGGCGACCGGGTCGGCCGAGAAGGATTCCAGCGCACCGGATTCCGTGAGCTCGGTGACGTCGAGCACGCGCGTAGCGCCGAGCTCCGGCAGTTCCGCTCCGCCGACGGAGAGCAGCAGCGAGACCTCGGAGGTGGCGAGGATGTGTGCGATGCGCTCGGCCGGGTGGGACGGATCGACCGGCACGTAGGCCGCACCCGCGGCCACCACCGCGTACAGCGCGATCACCATGTCGAACGACCGCTGGGAGATGACGCCGACGATCCTGTCGGGGCCGACTCCCTCCGAGATCAGCAGCCGGGCAAGGCGATTCACGCGCACGGCCATGGCCGCGTACCCGAGACGCTCGCCCTCGAAAACCAGGGCGTCCGCGTCGGGATCCCGCGCGGCCCGGGCGTCCAGCAGATCGGCGAGCGTCTCGGCGGGCACCGCGTGGGCGGTGGCATTGCGGTCGCACAGCAGCTCACCGCGTTCGGCGCGGGACATGAGCTCCACGTCCCCGGCGGCGATGCGCGGGTCGGCCAGCAGGGCGCGCAGCACGCGCTCGTAGACGGCCTGGAAGCCGCCGACGGTGTCGGCGTCGAAAAGGTCGGTGGCGTAGGTGATGTAGACGTCGATGCCCGCGGGCGCGCCCGCGGCGTCGGTGGTCTCGGCCAGGGTCCAGTCCAGATCGAACTGGGTGGCGGTGGCGTCGACCGGCAGCGCCTCGATGGCCAGCCGATTCAGCCGAATGGCGGGCCGGGTGTGGTTCTGCAGGGTCAGGGTGACCTGGCACAGCGGTGAATGCGACTGGGAGCGCACCGGATTCACGGCCTCGACCAGCATTTCGAAGGGCACCACGGCGTGGTCGAAGGCGGTCAGATCGGTGTCGCGGACCTGGGCGAGCAGCTCGTCCAGCGAGGCGTCCGGGCGCACCTCGGTGCGCAGCACCAGGGTGTTGACGAACATGCCGACCAGATCGTCGAGGGCCTCGTCACCGCGTCCGGCCACCGGCGCGCCGATGACGATGTCACCGGTGCCCGACAGCCGCGCCAGCGTGACCGCGAGCGCGGTGTGCAGCACCATGAACGGCGTCACCCGGCGCGCGGCCGCGAATTCCAGGATGGCCGCGTGCAATTCGGCGTCGAAGCGGGCGCCGAGGCCCGCGCCGCGACCGCTGGCCACGGCCGGGCGGGGGCGGTCCGACGGCAGCGCCAGCACGTCCGGCACCCCGTTCAGGCGGCGGGTCCAATGGGTGAGCTGGCGGGCCAGCACCGAGTCGGCGTCCTGGGCGCTGCCCAGGGCCGTGCGCTGCCACAGCGCGAAATCGGCGTACTGCAGTCGCAGCGGCGGCAGTTTGGGGGCCTCCCCCGCGCAGCGGGCCACGTAGGCGGTGGCGATGTCGCGGGTGAGCGGGCCGAAGGACCAGCCGTCCGCGGCGATGTGGTGCACCACCATGACCAGCAGGTAGGTATTCGGTTCCTCGGCGAGTTCGAGCAGCCGCACCCGGAACGGCACCTCCGCGGTGACATCGAAGGCGGTGCGCGCCACCGCTTCCACCAGGCCCGGCAGTTCGGCGGCCGAGACGCGTTCGGGCACCAGGTCGATCAGGCGGGTGCCCGCGGGCAGGATGAGCTGGCTGGCCTCGCCGTCGTGCTCGGGGTAGAGGGTGCGCAGGGTCTCGTGCCGGTCCACCACATCGGCGACGGCGGCCCGCAGGGCCTCGAGATTCAGCGCGCCGGTCAGCCGCAGCGCGAACGGAATGGTGTAGCCGTCGCGAATGTCGAACCGATTGAGGAACCACATGCGCTGCTGCGCGATGGACAGCGGAATGCGGTCGCCGCGCTCCTGTGCGGAGATCGGCGGCAGCTCGACCACGGATTCGGCATCGGCCGCGACGATGCGGGCCGCCAGACCCGCCACGGTGGCGTCGTCGAATACCGCGCGCAGCGGCAGCCGCACACCGGCGACCTGGCCCAGGCGCGCCACCAGCTGGGTGGCGATGAGCGAATTGC
Organism: Nocardia sp. CDC160; assembly: GCF_035818795.1. NCBI lineage: Bacteria > Bacillati > Actinomycetota > Actinomycetes > Mycobacteriales > Nocardiaceae > Nocardia > Nocardia sp. CDC160. The sequence continues at coordinate 30,176 of NZ_JAYKYT010000007.1, forward strand.
CGCCGAGGGCGAAGAAATCGTCGTCGGCCCCGACCCGTTCGACGCCGAGCAGCGACGCGAAGACCTCCGCGACGAGCCGCTCCTCGGGACCGGTGGGCGCGCGCAGAGCGGTGGCCGCGGAGGGCGCGGGCAGGGACGCGCGATCGAGCTTGCCGGAGGCATTGAGCGGGAGGGCGTCCAGCCACAGGTAGACCGCGGGCACCATGTAGGCCGGAATGCGCTGGGACAACGCTGTTTTCACGGCACTGACCGACGGCTCCGCGCCGGGGGCGGGTACCAGGTAGGCGACCAGCTGCGGATTGGCGCCACGCACCAGGACCGCGGCCTGGGCGATGGAGTCCAGTGCGGTGAGCGCGGACTCGATCTCGCCGAGCTCGATGCGCAGGCCGCGCAGCTTCACCTGGAAGTCGGTGCGGCCCAGGTATTCCAGTTCGCCGTCCCGGTTCCACTTGACGAGGTCGCCGGTGCGGTACATGCGCTCCGAGGTCCCGAAGGGGTTGGCCACGAAGCGGTCCGCCGTGAGGTCCGGGCGCGCCACGTACCCGGTGGCGAGCTGATTACCCGCGAGGTACAGCTCACCTGCGACGCCCGCCGGGACCGGCCGCAGCTGCGAATCCAGCACGTACAGCCGGGTATTGAACACCGGCCGCCCGATCGGCACCGTATCGACGTCGGCATCGGTGACCTCGTGATAGGTGACGTCGACGGCGGCCTCGGTGGGGCCGTACAGGTTGTGCAGCTCGGCACCGGTCACCTCGCGCAGTCGATGCGCGTGCCTCGGGGACAGTGCCTCACCGGATGCGAAAACCTTGCGCAGGCCGGTGCACCGCGCGGCCGCCTCCTCGGCCACGAACACCGCCAGCATGGAGGGCACGAAGTGGGTGACCGTAATGCCCTCGCGGACAATCAGTTCGGCGAGCGCCGCCGGATCCCGATGGGCGTCCGGGCGCGCCACGACCAGGCGCGCGCCGATCAGCAACGGCCAGAAGAATTCCCACACCGACACGTCGAAGGTGGCCGGGGTCTTCTGCAGGACGCGATCGTCGGCGGCCAGCCGGTACTCGGACTGCATCCAGACGAGGCGGTTGACAATGGCCGAGTGCGGCACCGCCACACCCTTGGGGCGGCCGGTCGAGCCGGAAGTGAAGATCACGTACGCGTCGTTCGACTCCCGCAGCGGCGCAAGACGATCCGCGTCCGTCACCACGTCGTCGGGGTAGGCCGACAGGTCCAGCAGATCGATCCGCACCTGGGCGGTGTCGACGAGCAGGTCCTCACCGGAGGTCAGCACGGTCACCGGATCGGCGGTCGCGAGAATGTACTCGATGCGTTCGGCCGGGTGGTCCGGATCCAGGGGAACGTAGGCGGCACCGGCGGTGATCACCGCGTACATGCCGACGACCAGGTCCAGTGAGCGTCGCATGCCCAGGGCCACCAGGTCGCCCGGTCCGACGCCCTCGGCGATCAGCCAGCGCGCGAGCCGCCGGACCCGACCGGCGAACTCGGCGTAGTACAGGCTCGAGCCCTCGAAGGTGATGGCGGTCGCGCCCGGGGTGCGTTCGGCCTGCGCCTCGAACAGCGAGACCAGGGTCGAGCCGCTGTTCAGCTCGACACCGGTCTCGTTCCACTCGTGCAGGATCCGGGCCCGCTCGTCGGCGTCGAGCAGGTCGAGATCGCCGACCTTGGTGGTCGGATCGGCGGCCATGGCGGCCAGCACCCGGCCGAGGCGGTCGCCGAGGGCGGTGGCGGTGGCGGCGTCGAACAGTTCGGTCGCGTAGCGCAGGCTGCCGGTCAGTCCGGCGTCCGCGCCCAGATCGCCGACCACCAGGTGCAGGTCGAATTTCACGGTGGGGTCGTCGATCTCGACCGGGCGCACCGTCAGACCGGGCAGGGTGAAGGAGTCGGCGTCGCCCATGCGGGCGGCGTCGGTGAAGGTGAGCATGACCTGGGCGAGCGGGGGCGCGCCGGTGGTGCGGTCCACGGCCAGCGCGTCGACAATGCGCTCGAACGGCAGGTCGGCGTGGGCGAAGGCCGCCAGGTCGGCGGCGCGGACCCGGGCCAGCAGGTCGGCGAAGGACAGTTCGCAGTCCACGTGGGTGCGCAGCACCAGGGTGTTGACGAACATGCCGATGAGGGCGTCGAGTTCGCGTTCGCCGCGCCCGCCGATCGGGGAGGCGACCGCGATGTCGGCGGTGCCGCCGCTGCGGGCCAGCAGGGCCGCGAAGGCCGCGTGCACGACCATGAACAGGGTGACGCCGTGGGCGCGGGCCAGCTCCCGCAGCCCGGCGGCGACCGCCGGGTCCACCGAGAAGGGCACGGACGCACCGGCATTAGTGGGCTGCGCGGGGCGGGGACGGTCGGTGGGCAGGGACAGCTGGGGTGGCAGGCCCGCCAGTGTCTCGCGCCAGAATCGGAGTTGCCGGTGCGCCAGACTGTCCGGCTCCCGGTCGTCGCCGAGCAGTTCGTGCTGCCAGAGGGTGTAGTCGGCGTACTGGACGGGCAGCGGTTCCCAGTCGGGTGCGACGCCCGCGATCCGGGCGGTGTAGGCCCGCATCAGGTCGGCGATGAGTGGCGGCAGGGACAGGGCGTCGGCGGCGATGTGGTGCACGACCACGGCCAGCACGTATTCGGTGGCGGTCGCGTCGGTCGGCTCGTCGTCGATGACGAAAAGTCCGAGGCGGGAGGGCAGTTCGCGGCTCACGTCGAACCCCGCGGCGGCGAAAGCGGCGATCGTGCCCATGATGTCGGACGGCGCGACCGGGACCGGGCCGAGGCTCAGTCCGATGTCGGCGACATCCAGGATGTCCTGGTAGGGGCCGGATTCGGAATCCGGGTAGGTGGTGCGCAGGGATTCGTGGCGGGCCAGCACGTCCAGGGCCGCCTGTTCGAGCGCGGCAATATCCGGGGAGCCGGTGAGCCGCAGGATGATCGGCAGGTTGTAGACGCTGTGCTCACCGGCCTCGACCTCGAGGCGGTTGAGGAACCACAGGCGCCGCTGGGCGGGCGAGAGCGGAATGCGGTCCGGGCGCGGGCGCGCGACCAGGGCGGGCCGAGCCGCGTCGGGATTGGTGGCGACCAGCACGGCGGCCAGGCCCTCCACCGTGGAGGCCTCGAAGAGCACGCGGACCGGGACCCGCGCGCCGAGTTCCGCGCCCAGGCGCGCGGTGACCCCGGCGGCATCGAGCGAGCTGCCGCCGAGGGCGAAGAAGTCGTCGTCCAGGCCGACCCGCTCGACCCTCAGCACCTCGGCGAATACCGCCGCGACCAGACGCTGGGCGGCATCGACGGGGGCGCGGAAATCCTTGGCGCGCAGCTCGGGAACCGGTAGCGCCTTGCGGTCGAGCTTGCCGCTCGAATTGAGCGGTAGCTCGGGCAGGACCATCAGGGCGGTCGGCACCATGTAGGACGGCAGCACCCGGGTCAGGCCCTCACGCAGGGCATCCACGTCGGCTTCGGCACCGGGGGCCGCGACCACGTAGCCCGCGAGATAGTCACCGGTGTCGGCGGTGATCAGCCGCACCGCCGCCTGCGCGACCTCGGGGGCCAGCAGCAGCGCGCTCTCGATCTCGGCCAATTCGATGCGCTGGCCCCGGAATTTGATCTGGAAGTCGAGGCGCTCGAGGTAGACCAACTCGCCGTCCTCGGTCCACTTCACCAGGTCGCCGGTGCGGTACATGCGCTCGCCGGGCCGCCCGAAGGGGTTGGCCACGAAGCGATCCGAGGTCAGGTCGACGCGGCCGTGGTAGCCGCGCGCCAGCTGGACACCGGCCAGATACAGTTCGCCGGGCACCCCGATGGCCACCGGATGCAGGCGCGAATCCAGCACGAACACCTGGGAATTCCACTCCGGCTCACCGATCGGGACGGTGAGGACATCGGAGCGGTGCGCCTCGCGGAAGGTGACCGACACCGCGGCCTCGGTGGGACCGTACAGATTGTGGACACCGGCGTCGCTGACCGCCCAGAAGGCGGTGACCGTCTCCGGCGGCAGCGCCTCGCCGATGACGAAAACCTCACGCAGCGAGTCGAGTTCGCCCGCCCGGGCGTGGGCGGCGAAGACCGCGAGCATGGACGGCACGAAGTCGGTGAGCGTGACACCGTGCGCGGCAATGGTTTCGGCGATGTAGCGGGGATCGCGGTGGCCGTCGGGGGTGGCGACCACCAGGGTCGCGCCCGCGCGCAGCGGCAGGAAGTAGCCCCACAGCGAGACGTCGAAGGTGGTGGCGGTCTTCTGCAGGTAGACATCGCGGGCCTGCACGCCGTATTCGGCCTGCATCCAGGCCAATTGGTTGGCGATGGCGCGGTGGGTGACCGCCACGCCCTTCGGCTGGCCGGTGGAGCCCGAGGTGAACAGGACATAGGCCGGGTGGTCCGGGTGCAGGACCGCGCGCCGCTCGCGATCGCCGATCTTGCCCGCCGAATACCCGGCGAGATCCAGTTCGTCGAGGTGATGCAGTGGCACGTCCACGGTTTCGGGGAGGACGAAGCCGTCGCGGCGGGTGGTGAGCACGACGCGCGGGTCGGCGGTGGTGAGAATGTGGCCGACGCGCTCGACCGGGTGCGCCGGATCCACCGGCACGTACGCGCCGCCCGCGCGCAGTACCGCGTACATGGCGACCACCAGCTCCACCGAGCGGGCCATGGCCAGCACCACCAGCGATTCCGGGCCCACCCCGCTGGCGATGAGGTGCCGGGCCAGCCGGTTCGCCCGCTCGGAGAGCTCGGCGTAGGTGAGTTCGGTGTCGCCGAAGACCAGGGCGCGGGCCTTGGGGGTGCGCGCGGCCTGCGCGTCGAAACCCTGGTGCAGGAACAGGTCCGGGACGCGGGCTCCGGTGGCGTTCCAGCTCGAGGTCACGTAGTCGTGTTCCCCGGCGTCGAGGAGTTCGATATCGCCGACGGCCACCGCGGCGTCGGCGGTGGCGGCGGTGAGCAGGCGGGTGAACTTGGCCGCGAACTCGCGCACCGTGTGCTCGTCGAAAAGGTCGGTGGCGTAGGTGTATTCGACGCGGTAGCGGTCCTCGTCGCCGACCACGGTCAGCTGGAGGTCGAATTTGGCGATGCCGGGATCGAAGTCGAGCTCCTCGGCGCTCAGGCCGGGCAGGGCGGCGGAGAGCTCGCCCAGGTTCTGCATGAACAGCGCCACCTGGAACAGCGGGTGCCGGTTGCGGGCGCGCGGCGGATTGAGGACCTCGACGAGTCGCTCGAAGGGCACGTCGCGATGGGCGAAGGCGCGCAGATCGCGGTCTCGCACATGGGAGATCAGTTGGGCGAAGGAGTCCGCGCCCTTGACCTCGGCGCGCAGCACCAGGGTGTTGACGAACATGCCGACCAGGTCGTCGAGGGCCCGGTCACCGCGTCCGGCCGCGGGGGTGCCGATGGCGATGTCGCCGGTGCCCGATAGCCGGGCCAGCACGGCGGCCAGCGCGGCGTGCAGGACCATGAACGGGGTGGCGCGGTGCTCGGCCGCGACCCGGTCCACGGCGGCCCGCAGCTGCGCGTCCAGCACCGTCTCGAAGGTCGCGCCCCGGAAGGTGGAGGCCGCGGGGCGCGGGCGGTCGGCGGGCAGATCCAGCTGCGCCGGAAGGTCGGCGAGTTCGTCTGCCCAGAAGGCGATCTGGCGGGCGGACACCGATTCCGGATCGGACTCGTCTCCCATCCAGGCGCGCTGCCACAGCGTGTAGTCGGCGTACTGCACGGCCAGCGGTTCGTACTGCGGGTGCTGCCCCGACTGCCGGGCCAGGTACGCCATGACCAGGTCGCGCACCAGCGGTGCGACGGACGCGCCGTCGGCGGCGATGTGGTGGGCCACCACCACGAGGGTGTGGTCCTCGGGACCCGACCGCAGCAGCCGGGCGCGCAGCGGCACCTCGGCGGTCACGTCGAATCCCTGTGCGGCCAGGGCGAGTACGGTCGCGCGCAGCTGGTCCTCGGGCACCTCGCGCGGGGTCAGGTCCACCGCGGCGGCGGGCAGCACCACCTGGGCGGGGCCCGCCTCGGTGGCCGGGTAGTAGGTGCGCAGCGACTCGTGGCGTTCGATCACGTCGGCGAAGGCGGCGGCCAGCGCGTCGGCGTCCAGTTCGCCGCGCAGGCGCAGCGCGAAGGGCATATTGTCCACGGCCGACGGATCGAATTCGTCGGCGGCCGGGTCGTATTCGCTGCGCGCGTAGTGGTTGAGGAACCACATGCGCTGCTGGGCGGGCGAGAGCGGAATGTGGTCCGGGCGCGGCCCGGCGGTCAGCGGCGGCCGGGCGGCCGGGCCCCCGGCCTCGCCGAGGGCCGCCAGCGCGGACACGGTCGGGCGTTCGAAGAAGTCACGTACGTCCACGCTGACGCCCAGGGTCTCCCGAATGCGGGCGATGGCGCGGGTGGCGATGAGGGAATTGCCGCCCAGGCCGAAGAAGTCGTCGTCCGCGCCGACCACGGCCAGGTCGAGCAGGTCGGCGAAGATCGCCGCCACCGCCTCCTCGGCGGGGGTGGCGGGGGCGCGGTAGGCGGCGGTGGCGTCGGCGAACACCGGTTCGGGCAGCGCCTGGCGGTCCACCTTGCCGTTCACATTGAGCGGCAGTTCGGCCATGGGCACCAGCAGCGACGGCACCATGTACTCGGGCACGTGCGAGCGAACCGTGGAAAGCACGGCGGCACTGTCGATCTCGTGCCCCTCGGCGGGCACCACGTAGCCGACCAGGGCCTGCTCGCCGTTCGGGCGGGTGTGCATGAGCACCACGGCCTGCGCGACGGCGCTCTCGCGGCGCAGCGCCGACTCCACCTCGCCGAGCTCGATGCGCAGGCCGCGCATCTTGACCTGGAAGTCGCTGCGGCCCACGTACTCCAGCTCGTCCGGACCGCCGTCGGTCGACACCCAGCGCACCAGGTCGCCGGTGCGGTACATGCGATCGCCGGATGGGCCCTCGGGATTGGCCACGAAGCGTTCGGCGGTCAGTGCCGCGCGGCCCAGGTAGCCGCGGGCCAATTGCGGTCCGGCCACGTACAGTTCGCCGACCACGCCGACCGGCACCGGGCGCAGGTCCTCGTCGAGCACCAGCAGGTCGACATCGTCGCCCGGGCTGCCGATCGGAATGGAGTCGATATCGGCGGCGGTCACCTCGTGGGCGGTGGCCAGCACGGTGGACTCGGTGGGGCCGTACACGTCGAACAGGGTGGCGCCGCTGACGCTGCGGAAGTCAGCGGCGATGCTCACGGGCACGGTCTCGCCGCCGGTCAGCAGATAGCGCAGGGAGTCGGGCATGTCCTCGCCGCCGCGCATCACCTCCGCCAAGAGCGCCGACAACATCTGGGTGACGAAAAAGGTGGTGGTGACCTGTGATTCGCGAATCACGCGGAGCAGGTACGCGGGATCGAGGTGGCCCTGCGGGGTGGCGAGCACCACGCGCGCGCCGTTCTGCAACGGCCAGAAGATCTCCCACACCGAGGCGTCGAAGGTGGTGCTGGTCTTGAACAGGGTGGCGTCCTGCTCGGTGAGCCGGAATTGCCGCTGCTGCCAGCGCAGGAAGGTGATGACCGCGCGGTGCGGGGTGGCCACGCCCTTGGGGCGGCCGGTGGAGCCGGAGGTGAAGATGACGTAGGCGAGATTGTCCGGGCCGGGCTGGGCCAGTTCCGGATCGTCGGCCGGGGACAGCACCCGCTCGCCCGCGACGCCGAGTTCCTTTGCGGTGGCCTCGAATTCGTCGATGCGCAGCACCGGGCAGGCCGCCTCGAACCCGGGCTGGTCGGCGGTGGTGGTGAGCACCACCGCGGGCTGGGCCACCTCGAGCACGTAGGAGATGCGCTCGGCGGGGTGGTCCGGGTCGATGGGGACGTAGGCGCCGCCCGCCTCGAGAATGGCGTACATGCCGACCAGCAGTTCGAAGGAGCGGCGCACCGCCAGGCCCACCAGCACGTCCGGGCCGACGCCCAGGCCGCGCAGGTGGCGGGCGAGAACCGTGACGCGGGTGGCGAATTCGGCGTAGGTGAGGGTTTCGCCCTCGTATTCGAGGGCCACCGCGTCGGGGGTGCGCTGCACCTGCTCGCGGAACAGGGTGCTCAGGGTCTCGACCGGGGCCAGCTTGGGGTCGAGCACATCGGAGGCGGCCAGGACGGCGTCGTCGACGAGCGCCTCCAGGGTGGCTGTCAGCCCGCCCTCCTCGTTCAGCAGTCCCGGCAGCTGACCCGAGACCACGACCTGCATGAGCGCCTCGGGTTCGAGCGCCCCGCCCATGGCCTCGCCGAGCATGGCGATCTCGGCGGCTAGGGCACCGTAGGCGACGGTGTCCCCGCCGTAGCGTAGGGCGATGCGGTCGGGTTCCAGGTCGGCGACCACGGCGATCAGGCAGGGTAGGTCGCCCACGCCGTAGGCGCGGCGCAGGGCCGTGACCCGGCCGGTTCGGCTGGTGGTGATGGACTCTGCGTAGTGCATCAGAGGCTTCCTTCCGACGTGCTTTCCGAGCGGAGGACCAGCGCCTGCGCGTCCGCGGTGAGCGTGCTCAGGGTTTGGTGGAGTCCGGCCGCGCCGAGGGCGGCCAGAATGCCGGGCACCAGTCCGGCGAGTGCCACGTTCACCAGCGCCTCCGGCTTCGCGGCGGCGCCCAGGGCGCGGGCGGTGACGGCGATCTTCTCGGCGAGATCCCCGAACGTCACGGTGTGGTCGCCGTGGACGAGCGCGACCGACGCGGGGTCGGCCGCCGCCGCGGCGGCGATCAGCGTGGGCAGGTCGGTGGCGGGCACGGTCTGCCCCGGCACGACGGCCTGCTGCGGCGCAATGGATTCCGTCCTGGCCGCACCGGTGCCGGGGCGGCGGGTGCGCTCGGCCTCGGTGCGAATGTCTATGGCGCGCACGGGGGCCTGCGGATCGGCGACCACGGCGTGCAGCACCAGCAGCAGCCGCTGGGCCAGCAGACGCACCGACTCGGGACCGAAAATGTCGGTGGCGTAATCGAATCGCATGGCCAGACCGGTCAGGTGGCCGGTCGCGTCACGCTGTTCGATGGCGGTGAGCTGTAGGTCGAACTTGGCCTCGACCAGTCCGGGTTCGACGGCTTCGACCGTCAGGCCCGGCAGTTCGACCGCGCCCGCCGCCATGTTCTGGAAGGCGAGGGCCACCTGGAACAGCGGGTTGATCGCGGCCGAGCGAGCCCGTCCGGTGGCGGCCAGCACGGCCTCGGCCACCCGCTCGAATGGCACGTCGCCATGGTCGAAGGCGGCCAGATCCCGGTCGCGTACCTGGCGCAGCAGGTCGGTGAAGGCGAGCTTGCCGTCCACCTCGGCGCGCAGCACGACGGTATTGACGAACATGCCGATGAGCTCGTCCAGCGCGCGCTCGCCGCGACCGGCGACGGGGACGCCGATCGAGATGTCGCGCTGGCCCGACAGTTTCGACAGCAGCACCGCGAAGGCGGCGTGCACGACGGCGAACAGGGTGGCACCCTGTGCGGTGGCCAGGGACGAAAGTCCCTCGACCAGTTCCGTCTCGACGGCGAATTCGACGGTGTCGCCGAGCATTTCGCGCCGTGCGGGCCGGGGCCGGTCGGTGGGCAGCGCCAATTGCTCGGGTGCGGAGGACAGTTCGTTCACCCAGAAGGACAGCTGCCGCGACAGCAGGCTCTCCGGGTCGGTGTCGGAGCCGAGGACGCTGCGCTGCCAGGCGGCGTAGTCGCCGTATTGGATCTCGAGTGGCGTCCAGGCGGGCGCGGTACCGGCCAGCCGGGCGGTGTAGGCCAGCATGAGATCCCGGGTCATGGGCAGCGCCGAGTAGCCGTCGGTGCTGATGTGGTGCAGCACCACGAGCAGCACGTGCTCGGTCGGCGACAGCGCGAACAGGTGCGCCCGCACCGGCGGGGCGGCGGTGACGTCGAAGCCGACGGTGGCGGCCGCGAGCAGGCGTGCCCCGAGTTCGCTCTCGGGCACCGGGATCGGGGTGAGCTCGCCGTCGAGTTCGCCGAGTTCCAGCACCACCTGCACGGGCTCGCCGTCCACCTCGGGGTAGCGGGTGCGCAGAATCTCGTGGCGCTCCAGCAGATCTCGCAGGGCGGCGGTGAGCGCGGCCAGGTCCAGCTCGCCGGTGAGCCGGACGGCGGCGGGCACGTTGTAGGCCCCCGACTCCGGGTGCAGGCGGTTGAGCACCCACATGCGCTGCTGGGCCAGTGAGAGCGGGGCCGGGCCCGGCTCGGTGCGGCGGGTCAGGGCGGGGCGGGCGTCGGTCGGGTCGGCGGCGGCGATCCACTCCGCCAGCCCGACCGCGGTCGGGGCCTCGAACAGCGCCGAGACCGGTACGCGCACCCCGAGATCCGCGCCGAGCCGGGCGGCCAGCCGGGTCGCCATGAGCGAATTGCCGCCCAGGGCGAAGAAGTCGGCGTCCAGGCCGACGGTCGCCGGGTCCACGCCGACGATCTCGGCGAAGACGGCGGCCACGGCCCGCTCCAGCGGGGTCACCGGTTCGCGGTAGGCCGCCACGGGGAAGACCGGTTCGGGCAGGCGCGCCCGATCGACCTTGCCATTGGCGTTGAGCGGCAGGGCTTCCAGCACCATCACCGCGGCCGGGACCATGTACTTCGGCAGCTCCGCGGCCAGTGCGGCGCGCAGCGCGGCCGACACCTCCGCGCGCCGCTCCTCGGTGGTGCCGGGGACCGCGACATAGGCGACCAGCCGGTCCCCCGCGTCTGCGGTGGCCCGGGCCACCGCGACCGCGGCCTGCACGCCGGGCTGGCGGCGCAGGGCCGTCTCCACCTCGCCGAGCTCGATACGGAAGCCGCCGATCTTGACCTGGAAGTCGGCGCGTTCCACGTACTCGAGCGCGCCGTCGGCGCGCCACCGGACGATATCGCCGGTGCGATACATGCGGCCGCCCGCGATGGGATCCGCCACGAACCGGTCCGCGGTCAGCGCCGGACGCCCGTGGTAGCCGCGGGCCAACTGCGCACCGGACAGGTACAGCTCGCCGGGTACACCGATCGGCACCGGCTGGAGGCGGGCGTCGAGCACGTAGACGCGGCTGTTCCAGGCGGGCGAGCCGATCGGCACCGCGTGGCGGTGGTGTTCGCGCACCTCGAACGCGGTGATGGAGACCGCCGCCTCGGTCGGGCCGTAGAGGTTGAAAAGCCGTGCCGCATCGGCGTTCTCGGCCTGCTTGTCGAGGAACTCGGCGGCGGTGGCGGCGGGCAGCGCCTCACCGATGGCCAGCACCGTGCGCACCGACGCGGGCAGTGGGCCGCCCGCCAGCAGCATGCCCAGCAGGGACGGCACCGGATGCAGGACCGTGACGCCGTGGGTCTCGATCAGGGCGCGCAGGCGATCCGGATCGCGCTCGTCGCCCGGGGCCGACACCAGCAGGCTGCCGCCGGTGGTGAGTGCGGACCAGAATTCCCACACCGACAGGTCGAAGGTGGCGGGGGTCTTGAGCAGCGCGCGATCCGTCGCACCCAGGTCGAAGGTGGCCTGCAGCCAGTACAACTGATTGACGATGGCCGCGTGCGGTACGGCCACGCCCTTGGGCAGGCCGGTCGAACCGGAGGTGAAGATGACGTAGGCCGGGTGCTGCTCGCGCAGCGGGCGCACCCGCTCGCGGTCGGTGACCGGACCGGTGGGCAGGCCGCCGAGGTCGAGTCGGTCCACCTCGAGCACAGGTACCCGCGCGGTGAACAGCACACCGTCGGCAGCCGTGGTGAGAACCACCGCCGGAGAGGCGGTTTCGACAATGTAGGCGATTCGGTCGGCCGGATGGTCCGGGTCGATCGGCACGTACGCGCCGCCCGCCTTGACCACCGCGTACATGGCCACCACGAGGTCGATGCCGCGGCGCATGGCCAGCACCACACCGGTCTCGGGTCCGACCCCGTACCCGATGAGGGCGCGGGCCAGGCGGTTGACCCGGGCATCGAATTCGGCGTAGCCGAGCGTGATTTCGCCGTCGAGCACCGCGACCGCGTCGGGTGCGAGCGCCACCTGGGTGTCGACCAGATCGGCCAGGGTGGCCGGGGCGAGCTGGCGGGCGGTGGCGTTCCAGTCGTGCAGCAGCCGCTGTCGCAGGCCCGCGCCCAGCAGATCGATATCGCCGATGGCCAGGTTCGGCTGCGCGGCAACGGTTTCCATCACCCGCGCCAGCGCGGCGAGTACCCGCTGAGCCGTGGCATCGGTGAACAGGTCGGTGGCGTAGCCCAGGGTGAGGTCCAGCCCGGCGGGCGCGCCCGAGTCGGTGTAGTGATCGACCGCGAACAGGTGCAGATCGAATTGCGCCACGTGGGTGTCGAATTCGATCTCGGCCACGGTCAGGCCGGGCAGGGCCAGTTCGGCGCGCTCCACGTTCTGGAAGGACAGGCCCACCTGCATGAGCGGGTGGCGGGCGGTCGAGCGCGCCGGGTTGAGGACCTCCACCAGCCGCTCGAATGGCACGTCGGCATTCGAGAAGGCCGCGATGTCGTTGGCGCGCACTCGCGCCAGCAGGGCCGAGAAGGATTCGGCGGCATCGGTCCTGGTGCGCAAGACCAGGGTGTTGACGAACATGCCGATCACGTCGTCGAGGGCGCGGTCGCCGCGGCCCGCGATCGGGGTGCCGACTGCGATGTCGTCGGTGCCCGACAGTCGGGCCAGCAGCGCGGTGAAGGCGGCGTGCACGACCATGAACAGGGTCGCGCCGTGCGCGCGGCCCAGCTCGGTGAGCCGGGTGTGCAGGTCGGCGTCGAGGGCGAGCCGAATGTAGTTGCCGTGCAGGCTCTGTCGGGCCGGACGCGGATGGTCGGTGGGCAGGTCGAGCTGGTCGGGCAGTCCGGCCAGGGTGGTGCGCCAGTAGTCGAGCTGGGTGGCGGCGACCGAGTCGGCGTCGTCCTCCGAACCGAGCAGGGCGTGCTGCCACAGCGCGTAGTCGGCGTACTGCACGCTCAGCGGCTGCCACGCGGGCGCGGCTCCCGACAGGCGCGCGTGGTAGGCCAGCATGAGGTCGCGGACCAGCGGGACCACCGAGGAGCCGTCGGCCGAAATATGGTGCAGCACACCGGCGAGCACATGATCGCCGGTGGCATTGCCAGCGGCGTCCACCACGCGCAGGAGTTCCACCCGCAGCGGGACTTCGGCGGTGACGTCGAAGGTGGTGGTGAGGATCTCGCGGACCCGCTCCGGCACCTCGGCCTCGGTGACCGAGGCGATGGTGAGTCCCGAGAAGGCCTGGGCCGCGGGCAGGATCACCTGCGCCGCGCCCTCCGGGGTCTCCGGGTAGACGGTGCGCAGGGTCTCGTGCCGGGTCACCACATCGGCGAAGGCGGCCGACAGGGCCGCATCGTTCAGCTCGCCCGACAGTCGCAGCGCGATCGGCACGTTGTAGGCGGTGGAGGCGCGGTCGAAGCGGTTGATGAACCACATGCGCTGCTGGGCCGGGGACAGCGGCAGCCGGTCCGGGCGCTCGCCCGCGACCAGCACGGGCCGCCGCGCCTCCCCGGTGCCCTCCGCGATTCGCGCGGCCAGCGCGGCGACGGTCGGGGCCTCGAAGAGCGCGCGCACGCCGACGGTCGTCCCGAAGACCTCGCCGAGGCGGGCCGCGGCCTTGGCCGCGACCAGCGAGCTGCCGCCCAGGGCGAAGAAGTCGTCGTCCGCGCCGACCCGCTCGCGGCCGAGCAGTTCGGCGTAGACGTTGGCGATGAGCTCTTCGGCCACGGTGGCGGGCTGCCGGTACTCGGTGCCCTCGAAGACCGGCGCGGGCAGGGCCGCGCGATCGAGTTTGCCATTGACGGTCAACGGGATTCGGTCGATCACGACGAGCGCGGCCGGAACCATGTGCTCGGGCAGCTGCCGGGCCGCCGCCGCGCGCAGCTCGGTGACCGAGAGCGCCGCGTCGGCCCGCGGGACCACGTAGCCGATGATCCGGGCCTCGTCCACGGCGGCGTCGTGGCGCACGATGACCGCCGCCTCGCGCACGTCCGGGTCGCGCAGCAGCACGGCCTCGATCTCGCCCAGCTCGACGCGGAAGCCGCGCAGGTTCACCTGCTGATCGATGCGGCCCAGGTATTCCAGGTCGCCGTCGGCGGTCCAGCGCGCCAGATCGCCGGTGCGGTAGGCGGATTCACCGGGTGCGCCGTACGGGTCGGCCACGAAGCGTCCGGCGGTGAGCGCCGCGCGATCGAGGTAGCCGCGCGCCAATTGCCCACCGGAGACGTAGATTTCGCCGGGCACGCCCACCGGGACCGGGAGCAGTCGCGAATCCAGCACGCGCACGGTCAGGCCCGGCAGCGCACCGCCGATCACGCTGGCGGCACCGGTGTCCGCGGTGATCGGGCGGTAGGAGACGTGCACCGTGGTCTCGGTGATGCCGTACATATTGATCAGGGCGGGCGTGCGCGGGTGGCGGTCGAACCAGCCCGAGAGCCGTTGCGGCTCCAGGGCTTCGCCGCCGAAGATCACGTAGCGCAGCGCCAGCTCGGTGTCGGCCTCGGCGTCGGCGGCAATGAGTTGATAGAACGCCGACGGCGTCTGGTTGAGCACGGTCACGCCCGCGCTGGCGAGCAGCTCCCGGAACTGTTGCGGCGACCGCGAGGTGAAGTAGTCGACCACCACCACGGTGCCGCCGTACAGCAGCGCGCCCCACAGCTCCCACACCGAGAAGTCGAAGGCGTAGGAGTGGAACAGGGTCCACACGTCGGCGGGCCCGAAACCGAAGTGCCCCTGGGCATTGTCGAACAGGCGGATCACATTGCGGTGCGGGATCACCACGCCCTTGGGGCGGCCGGTGGAGCCGGAGGTGTAGATGACGTAGGCGGTGTCGGCCGGGCGCAGCGGTGCGCGGCGGTCGCGATCGGTGACCGGGGTGGCGTCGTAGCCGTCCAGGCCGATGGTGTCGAGGTCGATGACCGGTCCGCCGAACCAGCCGTGCGGCAGGCCCGCCGCACCGCTGCTGATCGCGCACACCGGGCGGGCGTCGTCCACCGTGTATTCGATGCGGTCGGCCGGGTAGTTGGGGTCGATGGGCAGGTAGCCGCCGCCCGCCTTCACCACGGCCAGCAGGGCGACGACCAAGTCCTCATCGCGCGGAAGGGCCACGGCCACCAGGGCTTCCGGCCCGACACCGGCCGCGATGAGACAGCGGGCCAGACGGTTGGAGCGGGCGTCGAGTTCGGCGTAGCTGAGCGTCACGTCACCGGCCCGGACGGCGGGTGCGGCCGGGTCCAGCGCGGCCGCGGCGGCGAATCGGTCGGCGAGCGTGGTGAATTCGGCGATGTCGGGGCCGGTCCCGGACCACTCGTGCAGGACCCGGGCCCGCTCCTCGGTGCTGAGCAGCGCGATGTCGCCGACCACCACGGTCGCGTCGGCGGCCACCGCCGAGAGCACGCGGTCGAAACGATCCGCCAGGGTCGCGACGGTCTCGGCGTCGAAAAGGTCGACGGCGTAGGTGATCTCGATGTCCAGGCCACCCGCGTGGCCGTCGGCGGCCCGGTTCTCGAGCACGGTGAACTGGAGATCGAACTTGGCCACCCCGGCGTCGAGGGTCTCCGGTCGCACCGCCAGCTCCGGCAGCTCCACCGTGGGCAGTTCGTAGTTGTGGAAGGCCAGGGCCACCTGGAACAGCGGGTGCCGGGCCTGCGAACGGGCCGGGGACAGCACCTCGACCAGGCGCTCGAACGGCACGTCCGCGTGCGAGAGCGCGGCGATGTCGTCGGCGCGCACGGTGCGCAGCACGGTGTCGAAACCGGCGCGCGGATCGATCTCGCTGCGCAGCACCAGCGTATTGACGAACATGCCGACCAGGCCGTCGAGCGCCTGTTCACCCCGGCCCGCGACCGGCGTGCCGATGGCGATATCGGTGCCGCCCGACACCCGGGCCAGCAGCACCGCCAGCGCGGCGTGCACGGTGGTGAACAGGGTGGTGTCGTGCTTGCGCGCCAATTCGCCGAGCTGACTGTGCAAGTCGGCGTCGACGCGCATGCGGTGCACGCCGCCGCGCAGCGAGGCGACCGCCGGGCGGGGACGGTCCGTGGGCAGCTCGAGCTGTTCGGGCAGTCCGGCCAGGCGCTGCCGCCAGAACTCCAGCTGCCGGTAACCGAGGGTGGTCGGATCGGTGTCGTCGCCGCGGCGCCGCGCCTCCCACAGCGTGTAGTCGGCGTACTGCACCGGCAGCGGCGTCCAGGTGGGGGCCGTGCCCGCGCGGCGGGCCTGGTAGGCGAGCATGACGTCGGTGGCCAACGGGCCCAGCGAGAAGCCGTCGGCGCTGATGTGGTGCACCACCAGGACCAGCACGTGGTCGGTGTCGGAGGCGCTGAAAAGCGCGGCACGCAAGGGTGTTTCGCCGGTCAGGTCGAACCCGTGCCCGATCAGCTCGGCCACCCGGCCGGGAATCTCGTCCGCCGCGAGCCGCTCGGCGCGCAGCGTGGCCTCGACGGTCGGCAGCACCCGCTGCTCGGGTCCTTCGGGACCGTCGGGGTAGACGGTGCGCAGGGTTTCGTGCCGCCACACCACATCTCGCAGCGCGGCGTTCAGCACGGATTCGTCCAGCACGCCGGTCACCCGCAGGACCAACGGGATATTGTCCGCCGCGCGGCCGGGGCCGTCGGCGTGGAAGCGGTTGAGGAACCAGATACGCTGCTGGGCCGCCGACAGCGGCACCCGATCCGGGCGCGGGTGGGCGGTCAGGGACATGTGCGCGGTGCTGCCCGAGCGGGCCTGGGCCAGCGCGGCGAGCGCGGCAACCGTTGGCGCATCGAACAATTCGCGCACCGACAGCTCGGCATCCAGTGCGCCGCCGATCCGGGCCACCGCGCGGGCGGCCAGCAACGAGCTGCCGCCGAGAGAGAAGAAATCGTCGTTCGCGCCCACTCGGTCGACACCGAGCAGATCGGCGAACACGCCCGCCACGACCTCCTCGGCCACGGTCTCGGGCGCGCGGTAGACGGCGGTCTCGAACACCGGGGTCGGCAGAGCGGCCCGGTCGAGCTTGCCCGACGCGGTGACGGGGAAGGCGTCGAGCACCACGAAGGCCGCCGGAACCATATAGCCCGGCAGCGCACCACCCAGTGCGACCTTGATCGCGTCCGGGTCGATCACGGCGTCGGGGTCGCGCTGCAGGTAGGCCGCCAGCTGATCGCCCGCGTGCGGATCCGAACGCACCAGCACCACGGCCTGATTGACGCCCGGCTGCGCCAGCAGCGCCGCCTCGATCTCACCGAGTTCGATGCGCTGACCGCGCAGCTTGACCTGGAAATCGGTGCGCCCCAGGTAGGTCAGCTCGCCATCGGGACCCCAGATGACCAGGTCGCCGGTGCGGTACATGCGCTCCGACGTCCCGAACGGGTTGGCCACGAAGCGATCCGCCGACAGGTCGGGACGGCCCAGGTAGCAGCGCGCCAGCTGATCGCCCGCCAGGTACAGCTCACCCGCGACGCCCGGCGCGACCGGGTTCAGGCGCGCATCGAGCACGTAGGCCCGGGTGTTCCAGACCGGGCGGCCCATGGGTACGAACGCGGTGTCGGTGTCGAGGACCTCGTGGTGGGTGACCTCCACGGCGGTCTCGGTGGGGCCGTACATATTGTGCAGGCGCGCCCCGGTCAGCTCGCGCAGCCGAGTGGCCGCGCCGACCGGCAGCGCCTCACCGGAACAGAACACCTGCCGCAGTCCGGTGCACCGCGCCGCGGCGGGTTCGGTCACGAAGATCGCCAGCATGGACGGCACGAAGTGGGCGTGCGTCACCCCGGCTCGAACGATCAGCTCCGCCAGGTACTTCGGGTCGCGATGCCCGTCCGGCGCGGCGATCACCAGCCGCGCGCCGATCTGCAAGGGCCAGAACAACTCCCACACCGACACGTCGAAGGTGACCGGGGTCTTCTGCAACACCACATCGGCGGCGGTCAGACCGAATCGGGCCTGCCCCCACACCAGACGGTTCACCACCGCGGCATGCGAGAGCGCCACGCCCTTGGGGCGGCCGGTCGAACCGGACGTGAAGAGGACGTAGCAGGTGTTCGAGTCCCGCAGCGGCGCACGGCGATCCGCGTCGGTCAGCGCGGCAGCGGCATAGCCGTCCAGGTCGAGCGTGTCGATGGCCAGCACCGGAATGTCGCGGGCGGTGGTGAATCCATCGCGCTCGGTGGTGAGGACGAGGACCGGCTCGGCCGCGTCGAGGACGTAATCGGTACGCAGTTCCGGCTGATCCGGATCGACCGGCACGTACGCGCCACCGGCGGCCAGGATCGCGTACATGCCCACGAGTAGTTCGGTAGAGCGTCGAATCGCCAGTGCGACACGGGCTTCCGGACCGACACCGGACTCGACGAGCTTGCGGGCCAGCTGATTCACCCGGTCGGCGAACTCGCCGTAGGACAGAGTCGTGCCCTCGAATTCGACGGCGGGCGCGTCCGGGCAGGCCAGGGCGCGGGCGTCGAACAGCGCGACGAGCGTCTTGACGGGTACGTCCAGATCGACCGCGGTCGCGTTCCAGGTGCGCAGCACGCGCTCGCGCTCATCGTCGGTGAGCAGGTCGATATCGCCGACCGGGCGCTCGGGGTCGGCGGTGACGGCGTCGAGCACCCGGTCCAGTCGCCGCGCGAAGGTCGCGATGGTGGATTCGTCGAAAAGGTCTGTGGCGTAGGTGAATACCGCGTCCAGCCCGCCCGCGGCCGCGTCCTCGGTCAGCGACAGCTGCAGATCGAACTTGGCGATGCCGGGATCCAGATCGATCCGCGACGCGCTCAGCCCCTCCAGTTCCAGGCCGGTGTGCGCGGTGTTCTGCAGGTCCAGGGCCACCTGGAACAGCGGGTGCCGGGCCTGCGAGCGCATGGGGCTGAGCACCTCGACCAGGCGCTCGAACGGCACGTCGGAGTGCGCGAAGGCCCGCAGATCGGTCTCGCGCACCCGCGCCAGGAGCTCCCGGAAGGACCGGTGCGGTGCCACCTCGGTGCGCAGCACCAGGGTGTTGACGAACATGCCGACCAGCTCGTCGAGGGCCCGCTCACCGCGGCCCGCGACCACCGAGCCGATCGAAATGTCCTCGGTGCCCGACAGTTTCGCGAGCAGGGTGGCGAAGGCCGCGTGCAGCGCCATGAAGACGGTGGCGTGGTCACGCTCGGCGAGTTCGCGCAGTCGCCCGTACCGCGCCGCGGAGACCGCGAACCGGAACTGCGCGCCCCGGCGGGTCGCCACGGCCGGACGCGGGCGATCACCCGGCAGCTCCAAAGTCTCCGGCTGCCCGGACAATTCGGCGCGCCAGAAGCGAATCTGCTCGGCCAGCACCGACTCCGGATCGTCCTCCGCGCCCAGCAGCTCGCGCTGCCACAGCGTGTAGTCGGCGTACTGCACCGGCAGCGGCGTCCACGCGGGTGCCACACCGGCGCGTCGGGCGGCGTAGGCCAGCATGAGATCCCGGGTCAGCGGTGCGATGGACCAGCCGTCGGCGGCGATGTGATGCACCGCCAGCACCAGCACGTGGGTCTCGGGTGCGACCGTGAGCAGGGTCAGCCGCGCGGGCACGGACTCGTCCACGGCGAACGGCAGTACCGCCAGCTCGAAGATCCGAGCTCGCAGCCGATCGGCTTCGACCGGTTCGGAAACCAGTGCGACACCGGACTTCTCGACCGGCAGCACCACCTGGCGGCCCACGCCGTCCACGGCCGGGTACACGGTGCGCAGCGTCTCGTGCCGCGCCACCACGTCGGTGACCGCGGCCGCCAGCGCGTCCACGTCCAGCGGGCCGTCCAAACGCAGGGCGGCGACCAGATTGTCGGCAATGGAGCTGTTGTCGAAGCGGTTCAGGAACCACATGCGCTGCTGGGCGTAGGACAGCGGCACCACCTCGGGCCGCTCCCCCGCCACCAGCGGGGTGCGGCGACCCGATCCGGCCAATTCGGCCAGGCGGGCCGCCAATTCGGCGACGCTGGACGCCTCGAACAGCAGGCGCACCGGCACCTGGGTGTCCAGGGCCGCGCCCAGGCGGGCCACCACCTGGGTGGCGATGAGCGAATTGCCGCCCAGCTCGAAGAAGTCGTCGTCCGCGCCGACACCGGTTCCGGCGGGCAGGTCGCGAACGACGGCACCGGCGGGCACCACCTCGGCGGCCGGGGCCAGGCCCAGCACCTCGGCGAAGACCTCCGCCACCAGCACCTCGACCGGCGTTGCGGGAGCCCGGAATTCGCGGGCGGCAAAGACCGGCGCGGGCAGCGCGCGGTAGTCGAGCTTGCCGTTGACGGTCATCGGCAGGGCGTCGAGCACCGTGAAGGCGGCCGGAATCATGTACGCCGCCAGCCGTCCCGACAGCGCCGAGCGGACCTGCGCCACGTCGATGTCCCCGGCGCTCGGCACCAGGTAGGCCACCAGCTGGTCGCCGCGCGCGGCATCGCGGTGCAGGGTCACCACGGCGGTGCGCACCTGCGGCAGGGCCGCCAGCGCCGCCTCGATCTCGCCGAGTTCGATGCGGAAACCGCGCAGCTTGACCTGAGTGTCGTTGCGGCCCAGGTATTCCACATCGCCGTCGGCGGTCCAGCGCACCAGGTCGCCGGTGCGGTACATGCGCTCACCCGGCGACCAGGGGCAGGCCACGAATCGGGCCGCGGTCAGGGCCGGGCGGTCCCGATAGCCGCGGGTGACCGGATTGCCCGCCACGTACAGTTCGCCGATCGCGCCGACCGGCACCGGCCGCAGGCGCCGATCGAGAATCCACTCCCGCGCGCCCGGCACCAGTCGGCCGATGGTGACCGGCCGATCCGGGGACATGGGACCGGTGATATTGACGACCACGGTGGCCTCGGTGGGCCCGTAGGCATTGATGAACTCGCGCCCGGCCGCGGTCCAGCGCCGCACCAGCTCGGTGGCGAACGCCTCGCCGCCCACCGCGACGTGCGCCAGGGTCGGCACCTGCGCCGGGTCGATGGTGCTCGCGCCGGACGGGGTCATGAAGACGTGGGTAACCCGCTGCGTGCGAATGACTTCGGCCAGTTCCGCGCCGATATGCGCGCCCGTGGGCGCGACCACCAGGGTGGCGGCCGAGCGCAGGGCCAGCAGCAGCTCGCCGATCGAGACGTCGAACGAGGAGCTGGTGACGTGCAGGACGCGCGCGTCGGCGCAGCCGGAGAAACGCTCGTACTGCGCCTCGGCCAGACCGGCCAGTCCCGAATGGGTGACCACCACGCCCTTGGGCAGACCGGTCGAGCCGGAGGTGTAGATGGAGTAGACGACATTCTGTCGGCGCAGCGGGCGCACCCGGTCCGCGTCGGTGATCGGGTCGGCCGCGAAAGCGGCGTACCGATCGGTGAATCCGGCGTCGTCGACGAGCAGCCAGGGCAGCGTGTCCGGCAGCGACTCCCGCACCGCGCCCAGGGACAGGCCGAGCACCGCGCCCGCGTCCCGCACGATGTAGGCGATGCGGTCGGCCGGGAAGGCCGGATCGACGGGCACCCAGGCCGCGCCGGTCTTGGCGATGGCCCACACGGCCACCAGGTACTCGATGGATCGCGGCAGGCTCACCGCCACCATGTCCTCGGGTCCCAGGCCGCGCGCGATCAGCATGCGCGCCAGGCGATTCGACGTGGCGTCCAGTTCGTTGTAGGTGAGCGCGATATCGCCCTCGACCAGGGCGAGATGATCCGGCGCGGTGGCCACGGCGGTCGCCATGATCTCCGGCAGCAGTCGGATCGACTCCACCGCGCAACCGGAACGGGTTGTCAGATCGGCGTATTCGTCCTCGGACAGCAGCGGCAGCGCGTCCACGGCGACGGAGGTATCGACGGTAATGGCCTCGAGCAGGCGCACGAAACGGCGCGCGAGTACCTCGACGGTGGCGGAATCGAAGAGATCCACCGCGAATTCGAACTCCGCGTGGATCCCCGCCGGTGCCGGACCTTCCCCGGGACCGGCACCGGCGAAGCTTTCGGTGACCGCGACCGAGAGGTCGAATTTGGTCACTCCGGTATCCAGCGTACCTGTCGTGGCAAGCAATCCGGGCAGTTCGAGGCTGATGTCTCCGGTGGCCGTAAAGGACAATGCCACCTGGAACAGCGGGTGCCGCGCCTGCGAGCGGGGCGGATTCAGGACCTCCACGAGCTGCTCGAACGGGACGTCCGCGTGCGCGAACGCGGCCAGGTCGGTCTCGCGGACCCGGCGGGCGAACTCGGCGAAGCTCACGGCCGGATCGATCTCGGTGCGCAGCGGCAGCGTATTGACGAACATGCCGATCAGATCGTCGAGTTCGCGCGCGCCGCGGCCGCCGACCGGCGTGCCGATGACAATGTCGGACACACCGGACAGGCGCGACAGCAGCACCGCCAGGGCGGCGTGCAGCAGCATGAAGGTCGTAACACCCTCGGCACGAGCGGTTTCCGCGAGCCGGGAGTGCAGGTCGGCGGGCAGCTCGACGGCCACCTTCGCGCCCCGGCCGGTGGCGATGGCGGGGCGCGGGCGGTCGGTCGGGAGTTCCAGCAAATCGGGCGCGCCCGCCAGGGTCTCGCGCCAGAAGTCCAGCTGGCGGGAGAGCAGCGAGTCCGCGTCCTCGGCGGTGCCGAGGCGATCACGCTGCCACAGCGTGTAATCCGCGTACTGGACCGCCAAGGGCTGCCAGCCGGGGGCCCGGCCTTCGGAACGCGCGAGGTAGGCCGTGATGAGGTCGCGGGCCAGGATCGGCAGTGAGAGACCGTCGGCGGCAATGTGGTGCAGCACGATGGCGATGGCGTATTCGGGAACGTCCAGATCGGCCGTGTCCACCGAAACGGGACCGCCCAGTCCGCAATCCGAGGCGACAGCACCGGTCACGGTGAACAGGCGTGCACGGAACGGGATCTCGTGCTCGAGATCGAAACCGCGGGCGGCGAAGGCGCGCAGGCGCTCGTCCAGGTCGTCGGCGTCGACCGTCTCCCGTGCCACGGGGTCGATCGCGTCGGCCACGGCCAGCACCCGCTGATGGGCGAAACCGGTGGTGGTCGACGGGAATACGGTGCGCAGCACCTCGTGCCGGTCCAACACGTCGGCCAGCGCCGTCCGCATGGCCGACTCGTCGGCCTCACCGCGCAGCCGCACCACGAACGGCATGTTGTAGCTCGCGCTGGCGGTGTCGAAACGGTTCAGGAACCAGATGCGCTGCTGCGCCGGGGACAGGGGCAGTGGCTCGGGGCGCTCGCGGCGCACCAACGCGACCCCATCGCCCGCGACCGCGTCGGCGTCCAGGAACTGGGCGTCGATCACGGTGGCCAGCTCGGACACGCTGGTGGCGCTGAACATTTCGCGCACGGACAGCCGCGAGCCGAGCTCGGCGTTCAGGCGCGCGGCCACCTGGGTGGCGATCAGGCTGTTGCCGCCCAGGGCGAAGAAGTCGTCGGTGCGGCCGACCTCGGGCGCGTCCAACACCTCGGCGAACACCCGGGCCACGGCGCGTTCGGTCACGGTGGCCGGAGCCTCGTAGCGGGCCGCCGCGCGCACCGGCTCGGGCAGCGCGGACCGATCCAATTTGCCGGAGGCATTGACCGGCAGGGCCTCGAGCACCATGTACGCGCTCGGCACCATGTAGCCCGGCAGCGCCCGCGCCGCCGCGGCCTTCAGCTTGGTCGTATCGAAATCCGCGGGCGCTACCACGTACGCCACCAGCTGCTCATCGCGCACGATCACCACCGCGCGGGACACGCCGTCCACGCCCGCCAGCACCGTCTCGATCTCGCCGAGCTCGATGCGCAGGCCGCGCACCTTCACCTGGAAATCGGTGCGGCCCAGGTACTCCAGCTCACCATTGTCGGTCCAGCTGACCAGGTCGCCGGTGCGGTACATGGCGTCACCGGGCGCGCCGAAGGGGTCGGCCACGAAGCGCTCGGCCGTCAGACCGGGACGCGCCACGTAGCCCCGGGCGAGCTGTACCCCCGACAGATACAGCTCACCCGGGGTGCCCACGGGAACCGGCCGCAGGCGTGCGTCGAGCACGTACAGCCGGGTGTTGAACACCGGTGCTCCGATGGGCACGGCAACGGTGTCCGCGGCGGTCACCTCGTGGAAGGTGACATCGACCGCAGCTTCGGTGGGTCCGTAGAGATTGTGGAGCGACGCGCCGGTCAGCGCGCGCAGCCGCTGCGCGGTCGGACCGGGCAGCGCCTCACCCGATGCGAAGACCCGGCGCAGCGAATCGAGTTCGGCCCCAGCGATTTCGGCGGGTTCCAGTTCGGACACGAAGGCGTCCAGCATGGACGGCACGAAATGCGCCGTGGTGACGCCGTATTCGGCGATGATGGCGCGCAGGTAGGCGGGATCGCGGTGGCCGTCGGGCTGGGCCAGCACCAGCGTCGCGCCGATCTGCAACGGCCAGAAGAACTCCCACACCGACACGTCGAAGGTGGCGGGCGTCTTCTGCAGCACCACATCGGCGTCCGTGAGCCGGTAGGTGCGCTGCATCCACTCCAGGCGGTTCACGATCGCGGCATGGGTCACGGCCACGCCCTTGGGGCGACCGGTGGAGCCCGAGGTGAAGATGACGTAGGCCGTGTTCGAGGGGCGCAGCGGAGCCACTCGCTCGGCATCGGTCACCGGCGCGGCCGAGTATCCGGCCAGCGCGGCACCGGCCAGCTCGTCCAAATCGAGTGTGGTGACCGAGGTTTCGGGGCTGTCGGCCGAGGTGGTCAGCAGCACTGCGGGCGAGGCCGTCTTCAGAATGTGGGCGATGCGCTCGGCCGGATGATCCGGATCCAGCGGCAGGTAGGCCGCACCCGCGGCCTGCACGGCGTACATCGCGACCGCCAGTTCCGGCGACCGGCGCAGGTGCAGCGCGACCAGCGATTCCGGGCCGACGCCCAGCGAGATCAGATGGCGGGCAAGGCGATTCACCCGTTCGGCGAACGCGCCATAGGTGAGATCGCGCGCGGGTTCACCGGCAAAGCGCACGGCCGGGGCCGACGGCGTGCGGGCCGCCTGCGCGTCGAACAGCGACACCAGCGTCGCCGCGGCGTCCACCGGATGCGCGGTGTCGTTCCACAGCCGCAGCACCACATCGCGTTCCAGGTCGGTGCAGACGTCCACGCCCGCGACCGGCGCGGCCGCGTCCAGGCCGACCAGCCGCTCCAGGAAATTCACGAAACGCCGGTGATGCCGGATGGTCTCGGCGCTGGAGTAGAGGTTCGGATTGACCTCGAGGTCCAGGTGGATCCGGTCGTTCTCGCCGTAGATGAGATTGAGGCTCATGTCCTCGACCGGGCTCGAGGACAGCAGGTGCAGGCGCGCCTTGATATCGCCGAACTCGAGCTGCGGATGGAACAGCATGATGTTGACCATCGGGCCGAACAGGCCGCGCGCGGCCGGGCTGCCCTGCTGCTCGGCGTCGCGGTGAATGTCCTCGTGCCGGTAGCGCTGATGCCGCAGCGCGCCCGAGATCTCCACCCGCGCCGACTTGAGCAGCTCACCCCAGGTGGTGTCCGCGCCGACGGCGATGCGCAGCGGAACGATATTCGACAGCATGCCCGTCGAGCGCCGCATGACCGCGGTGGTGCGCGCGGTGACCGGCAGGCTCAGCACCGCCTCGTCCTTGCCGGTGAGCCGGGCCAGATACGCCGCGAAGGCCGCCACGATGACCCCGGCCAGACCCGAATCCTGCCGCGCGCCAACCTCTTCGATCCGCCGCTGCAACTGCTCGGGCAGGGCCGCGTCGTAGTGCATGTTGCCCGCCCGGGGCGGGGCGGTGCGGCCCTTGAGGGTGGTGGGCCCATCCAGCCCGGCCGTGCGCTCGGCCCAGTGCGCGCGATCGGCCTGGAATCGGCTGCTCTCGCGATAGGCCAGTTCGGATTCGACCAGCTCCCGCAGCGTGCCGACCTTGACCGCCTCCGGTTCCAGGCCGCGTTGCAGCGCGGTGTAGCGCCGCGCCGACCACTGCATGGTGTTCATGGCGGCATAGCCGTCGCCCACGATGTGGTGGCCGACCACGAACCAGAACCAGCGCCGCTCGGCGACGCGAATGAGGGTGGGCGCGAAGAGCATGTCGACGTCGGTGAGCACGTTCACCGGCTGCACGATCTGGGTGCGCATCCATTCGTGCGCGGCGGCAACGGGATCCGCGGCCGAGCGCAGATCCATCAGCGTCGTGTTGTGGCCCGCGGTCGGGTCGATGTACTGGAACGGCTGGCCGTCGATCTCGACGAAGCGCAGCTGGGAGGTGCGCCAAAGCGGCACGCCGTCATCAGAGACCCGCAGCAGCAGGTCGACGTCGAAATCGCCTTCGATATCGACGTATTGGGCCATGGTCAGGGGAACATCCGGATTGAGCAGCTGCGCGTACCAGACGCCGAGCTGTGCGGGTCCGAGGGGAAACGGCGCTGAGATCTCCGACGGCGGAACGTCCTTCGGTCGCAGACCACTCGAGTCCGTACCCTGCACCAGAGCCTCCCTTGTCATGGCGAATTGCTGTGTCGACCAACTGTTTCGGGCATTGCGAAATAGACCTGGAATCCGCTCGCTGGACGAGGGCGCACCAGGCCGCGAAAGATCGCACCGCCCTGGGTGATTCGACGAATGCGCGGGAAACCGCGCGTGATTCAACTAGTGCTCGAAGCGGCCGGGCCTACTGGCTCGTCGGCCGGGATGCGAGTGCCTCCGGGTCATCGCATCCACTGGTGTCCTGCTGCCGATCTCCTCCAACTGTCACCTGCATCACACGGATGCCGTTCATGCATGTGGACACTAGGCGTTTACACAATAAAAAGGAACTTTTTCCTGAAAAAAAGTTGGACGAGCGTCTAGTTGGGCGAGAGGCCGACGCGAAGATCGCGATGAATGTGGGTACGACCACATGGCGAGGCGGCGGTGTGACCGACCGCACTTTCGGATGTGGAGACTATG
The DNA here is from genome assembly GCF_035818795.1 of Nocardia sp. CDC160. Lineage (NCBI taxonomy): Bacteria > Bacillati > Actinomycetota > Actinomycetes > Mycobacteriales > Nocardiaceae > Nocardia > Nocardia sp. CDC160. The sequence goes on from NZ_JAYKYT010000007.1 coordinate 56,927, forward strand.
AGTCGAAACGTTGCAACTGCGTTGCATCGGCGCCCATGCGCCGATCGAGCACGCGGATCTTGGCCTCGATCTGCGCGTACAGCGGAGACTCCCGATCAACGGTGGCGCGGTAGGCCGCCCACGCGGCCGCATCGTCGCGCCCCTCGGCACCGGCAGTCCACCGACTCAGGACCGATGCGTCACCGGAACGTAATACCGCGGTGCGCAGGCGAACTCGCAATTCATCGCGAATGTCTATAACTCCCGGCGCGGTCGAGCGCGGCAGCACCGGGCCCGCGTACAACCGCACGGCGGTATCCACATCCCCGGAATCCAGTGCGGCGCGCAGTGCTTCCACATCGGTCGCGATCGGAACGCGCAAACGGTAGGGGCGCGAACCGAACACATTCGACCCGACCACCGACCGCAGCCGCGACATGGCAGCGCGAATGGTGGCATTGTCCAGATCGGCGTCGTCGAGCAGCAGCGCCAGGTGATCGGCCGACAGGCCCTCGGTGTGCTCGGCCAGCAGCAGCAGGATCTCGGCGTGCCGCTGCGACAAGGGAACCCGCTCCCCCGCCACCGTCAACTGCGGCTGCCCGAGCCCGAGCACCTCGAGGCCCAACCGTTCCGGGGCGGGCGCGTCGGTCCGCCCGCGGCGGTCCTGACCCGAACGCACCGCGGCCAGCAGCAGATCCATCTCCGCGGCCGTCGCGGCGGCCTTGACCAGCGCCAGGATCTCCGGGCGCGCCACCCGCACCCCACCGGCGATCATGAGCACGCCCACCAGGCGGCCGTCCGGATCGTGCACCGGCGCAGCGGCTCCCGTGATCTGGTGCATACGGTGCAGGAAATGCTCGGGCCCGTGGATCCAGGCCGCGCGGCCGGTGCGCACCACCAGGCCGATGGCATTGGTGCCGACCCGGCGCTCGCTCAGATCATTGCCCTCGCGCAGGCCCGCCTCCGCGGCCGCCTGCACGCGATCGGCATTGCCGTGCACCGAGAGCACGCGGCCGAACTGGTCGGCCACCACCACGATCAGTCCGGTACTGGTCGCATCGCGCAGTAATAGCTTGTCCACCAACGGCATGACCGCGGCAATGGCGTGCGCGTCGCGATAGCGCTCCAAATCCGCGCCGCGCAGTCCCCGACCGTCACCGTCGTCCATGGGATCCACGCCGCCGCGCACACTGCGCAGCCAGGATTCGAGCACCATCGGCCGCAGTAGACCCGGCAACTGCCCCAGCTGATCGCCGCCCACACTGAGGTATCCGTGCGCCTGGGCGGCATATGTTTCGAGCGCCCCGAGTTGACTGCCCGGTTCGACGCCGTGGTGGGGCTGCCCTCCACCTGCGAGATTGCTGACCATTTGCCTTTCTTTCCGCCCCAAAGAGTACCGGCGCACCTGAGACCTGAAGGCAGAAGCCGGACGTTTGTCCGGCAGGTCACATGCCGACAGTCACACTGCAAAATGTGAGCTGCGCAGCATTTTGTTAAACATATACAGTTCAGTCGCGCCGCGGCGTTCGGGCGGCGAGGCCGAATCCCTTGCGGTGACCAGGATTTCGCTTACACAGTTCACCAAATCCACCGGCGCGACACCCTCCACTGTGCCAGGGTGAGTCCGTGGAGGACATCGATCTGACCGACCTCGACCGCTTCGCGCACGGATTCCCGCACGCGGTCTTCGATGAGCTCCGCGAGCGCGCACCGGTGTGGTGGCACCCGCCCACCGCGCACACCCCGGACGGGGAGGGCTTCTGGGTGATCAGCCGATACGCGGACATCGTTGCCGTGGCCGGGGATTCGGCGACCTACTCCTCCGAACGCGGCGGGCAGCGCCCGGGCGGCGGGACCCTCATCGAGGATCTGCCCGTGGACTGGGCGGTCGGAGTGCTGCTCAATATGATGGACGACCCCCGCCACGCCGAGGTGCGCCGACTGCTCATGCCCAGCCTCGCGCCGCGCACCCTGCGGCTCATCGAGGACGACCTGCGAGCGCGCGCCGCGACCATCGTCGACTCGGCAGTGGACAAGGGAGACTGCGACTTTCTGCTCGACCTCGCCGCGGAACTGCCGCTACAGGCGGTCGCGCAGCTGCTCGGCGTGCCCCAGGAGGATCGGCATCGGCTCTTCGGCTGGGCGAATGTGGCGCTGGACTACGACGATCGGGACCTGGGCGAGGCCACCGCGCGTACCCAGCGGGCCGTCGCCGAGACCCGGGCCTACGGCGCGCGGCTGTTCGAGGCCAAGACCGCCGACCCCGCCGAGGATCTGATGTCGCTCGCGGCGCACGCCACCATCGCCGGGCAGCCACTGTCCGCCATGGAGAAGGCCATGCTGTTCAGCCTGCTCATCGCCGCGGGCAGCGAGACCACGCGCAATTCCATCGCGGTCGGGATGCTGGCGCTCATCGAACGGCCCGAGATCTGGCCCGCGCTGCGGCGGGACCGGTCCCAACTGGACGGAGCCGTCGAGGAAATGCTGCGCTGGGCCTCCTCCACCTCCTACAACCGCCGCACCGCCACCCGCGACACCGTGCTGCGCGACCGGCGAATTCGGGCCGGGGACAAGGTGACCCTGTGGTGGACCTCCGCCAATCGCGACGCGAGCGTCTTCGCCGACCCATTCCGATTCGACATCACCCGCCGTCCCAACCCGCATCTCGCGTTCGGACGCGGCGGGCACTTCTGCCTCGGCTCCACTCTGGCGCGCATGGAAATGCGGGTCATCTTCGACACCCTGCTCGATCGCGTCGACACCGTCGAACTCACCGGACCCGTCGAGTACACCCGCAGCAACAAGCACACCGGCGTCCGCCACATGCCGGTCCGGCTGACCCGCACAGCCGACTAGTTCGGCGGCAGAGTCGGTTTCAACGCCGCCGCGCTGCGCACCTTCGCCGCACCCCACCACAGGCCCGCGCCGTAGGCGACATCGTCGAGGCGACGGCACGCGACATAGCGGAGCGGATCCAGGCTGCCGGGCTCACGATGGGTGAACCAGTCGGCCAGGCCCTCGGCCATGGCCAGGGTGATGGCGAGATGGCGAACCCGTCGCGAACACAGCATGCCCAGGAGCGTGACCGGCCAATAGTGACGGCACATCGCCGAGGCGAGGCGCCAGACGCCGCCGGTGAATCCGCGCGTCATGTAGATGGCGGCCACCCGCGTCGGATTATCGAGTCCGGCGAAGACCCGGCGTAGTCGAATCAGCGTGGCGGCCAGGGTCAGCACGCCGCCGAACACGCCCCAGCGCGACAGCGTGCCCAGCAGCAGCGCCGACACCGCGGTCCAGATCGGCAGCGACAGCGGGGCGGCCAGACCCGGATGCCGCTGGGCCAGCGGCGCCACCCCGGTCCCGTGGGTGACCTTGTGGGCGAACCACTTTCGCAGCGACACCGGATTGCTGTGCGCCACCCGCGCGGCCGGTTCGTAGCGCAGCCGCCAGCCCGCCCGATCCAGCCGCCAGCACAGATCCACATCGCCGCCCGCGGCCATGGACTCGTCGAAACCGCCCTCGGCCAGCAGCGCCAGGCGACGCACCAGCACCGCCGAACTCGGCACGTAAGGCACCGGGCCGTGCGCGTGCACCGCCGACTCGCGGCGGCCCCGATGCACCGAGCCGCGGGTGTGCTCGTAGCGGGCCAGCACGGTGGAATCGGGATCCATGGCCAGAATGCGCGGGGCCACCAGCGCCACCTTCGGATCGCTGAAATGGCCCAGCATGACCTCCAGCCAGCCGGTGCGGGGCACCACGTCCGGATCCAGGAAGGCCACGAATTCGGTTGCCGCCGCCCGCAATCCGATATTCCGCGCCGCGGCCGCCCCCTGCGGGGTGTCCCGGCGCAGCACCGTCACGCGGCAGCGGTTGCTGCGGTCGGGCGGAATCCGCACCGGCCGATCCGAGCCGTCGTCCACCACGATCACCGTGTGCCCGCGCAGCGCCGACAGCAGCCGCGAGAGTTCGGGCGCGTTGTTGTGCACCGGAACGATCACGGTGACGTCCTCCAGCGACGGCAGCAGCCGCGGTCGCGGATTCGCGACCCCGGAGTCCAGAAGACGTCTGGCAACCCGAGCCGACGCGGGGTCGGTCACCTCGAGGTAGCCGTCACCGATCAAGGCCGCAGCTTCCGGCGCGAGCCGCAGCAACCTCGTCGGCGTGCCGCCGACCAGGAGCCGTCCACCGGAATAAGTGCGCACCTTGGGATCGATTCGCACCCCGAAACCATCGGGAAGGCGATCATGGCGCATTCCCGAATGCTAAGTCAGCACACCGTTAGCAATGATGATTGGCGCGCTGGCGGTGTGTAATTTGCCCGCCGTTTCCCGGTGAACGGGTTCGTGTAACGCCGTAGCTCGACCACCTACTCGGCTCGCCCTCTACACTGCGGGAGGAAAATTGGCGGGTGAACAGGTCGGGGACGGTATTGCGTCCCCATAGTGGTCGAGGCGGTATGGGAGTCGGGCGCATGCAGACAAGCGGGGGCGGCAACACCCTCTCGGAATCCGAGATCGTCGAAGCCGCCCTGCGGGTGGTTCGGCAGGACGGCGTGGAGAAGCTGTCCATGCGACGACTCTCCCGCGAACTCGGAGTTTCACCGATGGCCCCCTATTACTACGTCGCCGACAAGCGCGAGCTACTCGATCTGGTCGCCACCGCCGCGCTCACCGGAGTGCGCAAGCCGCCACCCGAATTCGGTACGTGGCAAATGCGGTTGCGCGATCTGATCGACCAGATCGACGAAAAATTGCGCAAACACCCGGGTCTCGGCGACGTACTGATCGAGCAGATGCTCGGCAAACAGCTGGACCTCATCGCCGCCGTCATGGAAATCCTCTTCGACGCCGGATTCGACGAGCGCAATGTGCTCTCCGCCTACGCCACCATCCACACCTATCTGTTCGGTCGTTCCAAGGTGAACCCGCGCGACCGCAATGCCCTCGTGGATCGCGTGCTGCCCGAGGCGGTGGAACGCGCCACCAAACACCTGGCCGATCTGCGCGGGAAGTACTCCTACGACTTCTCGATGGACGTCCTCGTCGCGGGCCTCGAGGCTCAGCTTGTCCGGCAGCGAGACAGCCACGTATAGTGAAACTAGAACACGTTCTAGTTTCGGTAGACTGCACCGGCTGACCATCACCGCCGGGTTCGAGAGGACACTATGACCACCGTCGACGTACCGCACAGCTCGCGATCGGCCGTGCTGCGGGTCTCCGCGGTCATCAACGAGACGGCCGACTCCTGCTCGCTGGTATTCGACGTGCCCGAGGACCTGCGCGAGCGCTTCACCTACGCGCCGGGCCAGTTCCTGACCCTGCGCATCCCCAGCGACCTGACCGGGTCCGTGGCCCGCTGCTACTCGCTGGCCAGCTCACCCCACACCGACGACAAGCCGAAGGTGACCGTCAAGCGCACCGTCGACGGCTACGCCTCGAACTGGGTGTGCGACAACGTGAAAGCGGGCGACACCCTCGAGGTGCTGCCGCCCTCGGGCGTCTTCACACCCAAGAACCTGGACGAGGATCTGCTGCTGTTCGCGGCGGGCAGCGGCATCACCCCGGTGATGTCCATCCTCAAGTCGGCGCTCGCGCGCGGCAACGGCCGCATCGTGGTGGTGTACGCCAACCGCGACCACGACTCGGTCATCTTCGCCCGTGAACTGCGCGAACTCGCCGACAAGCACCCGCAGCGACTGATCGTCGTGCACTGGCTCGAGCACCTGCAGGGCCTGCCCACCGCCGACGCGCTGGCCACCCTGGTCGCGCCCTACGCCTCCTACGAGGCCTTCATGTGCGGCCCCAAGCCGTTCATGGACCGCGTGCACGACGCCCTCGGCCAACTCGGCATGCCGCGCAACCGGACCCACGCCGAGGTCTTCAATTCGCTCTCGGGCGACCCCTTCGCCGAGGTCGCCCCGACCGAGATCACCGACGAGGAGGCCGCCGACGCCGCCAGCGTCGAGGTCGAATTGGACGGCGAGACCCACGAATTGACCTGGCCGCGCAGCCAGACGCTGGTCGACATCATGCTGTCCAAGGGCATCGACGTGCCCTACTCCTGCCTCGAGGGCGAATGCGGCTCCTGCGCCTGCACCGTGCTCGAGGGCGCGGTGGAAATGGAGAACGCGGAAATCCTCGATCCCGAGGACATCGCCAATGGGTACATCCTGGGCTGCCAGGCCCGGCCGGTGACCGATCACCTGAAGATCCAGTTCTGACGGTTCCCCGAAAACGAAAGTCGGCCGCCACATCTCGGATGTGGCGGCCGATTTCTTTGTGGCCCTTCGAGTTGATAGGCCCGAAGACTCAGTAGGCTCCGAAGGCTCAGTAGGCTCCGAAGACGTTGTCGATCGAGCCGTAGCGGTGGGCCGCGTAGTTGCAGGCCGCCGCGATATTCGCGACCGGATCGTAGATATCCCAGGACGTTCCGTCGACGTGGTACGCCTGGAAGGTCGGGTCGATCACCTGCAGCAGACCCTTGGACGGGATACCGGCCGCGGCATTCGAATCGTAGAGATTGATGGCCTGCGGATTGCCGCCGGACTCGCGCTGGATATTGCGGAAGATGCCGTCGTAACTACCCGGAATGCCGTGCTGGCCCATGACATACAGCGCGTTCTTGATCCAGCCGTCGAGATCATTGGTGAACACCGGGGGCAGCAGCTGATTGAAGGGCGCGGGCAGGCCCTGCACGAACTGGCGGAGCTGGTCCTGCTGCGGCGCGGGCAGGCCATTGTCGACCTGCACGGCCTGCTGCTGGAGCTGCTGGGCGGTGCCCTGGAATTCCGGCGGGACACCATTGATGACATCGGCGGACGCGGTGCCGGTGGCGGCGACCACGGCGGTGACGGCGAACGCGACGGCCGCGGCGGCCTTCGTGGAACGGGAGATCCGGGCGGGCTGGGCGATCAGATTTTTCAAAGGCATGGCGATACGGGGGCAGCGCTGACCACGACGGGTATCCCGAAGGAACCCGCCGACGCACTCCATGGGTAGTGATGTGCATGTGGGAGAACGGGACTCGGGAATCTCCCAGCTATCACCGTTCGTTCGTGCTCTCGCCAAAAGGCGGCGGTCTCCGCACGAGGGGTGCCAACTCGTTTCGAGCTGGTATCGGCCGTCGCCGACTGATCACAGAATGATTGCGCTAGGTTAACGTAAACTGAACACAGGGTGAACAGTCAGTGTTAGCGGCGAGAGCCGTGTGTCACAGCAATTGGGCAGCGTCGCGCTCATCGCTGCGCGCGGTAATGAATCCGCTGCTCAGGCGTCAGATGCTCGGTCGCGTAACTCAGCGCGGTCCGGCCCATGGCGGCCGCGTGCGCGTCCAGAAATCCGGTGAGAATCGCCGGATCGACGCGTTTTCCGATCTCCCGCAGCATCCAGCCGACCGCCTTCTGAATCAGATCGCGGCGATCGTCGAGCAGTTGTTCGCACAACTCGAGGGTGGTCGAGGTATCGCCCTGCTTGATGAAGGCGAAAGTGGTGAGCAGGGCCACCCGCCGCTCCCACAGCGAATCCGAGGCCGCGAATTCGTAGAGCAGATCCCGCGGGCGCTGCGACAACCACGGGCCGAGCACGAACTCCGCCGAGGCGTCGACCAGATCCCAGTTGTTCACCCGCCCCCGCCGCACCGCGGCCAGATACAGATCGACGATTTCCCGCTGCCGCGCCTCGTCTCCCCCGCGTTTGCGCGACGCCTTCGCCATCTCCCCATTCAGAATCACCAACCCGGCCAGCCGATGCTCGTGCACCGCGCTGTCGAGCAATACATCGATCTCCGAAAGCGGCATCCCGACAAACGCTTTCACGGCCTTCCGGGTCTGCGGAACCCGGACGCCGATAAAAACATCACCCTCCCCGTACTCCCCCGGCCCCGTCTTGAAAAACCGCCGCAGCTGCACGGCATCGGCCGGATCGGCGAGCGCCGCCAATTCCGCCTGCACCGCCGCCGCCGTGAGTGCCTCGGCACTGACGCCGGTTCCGCTCATCGCGCCTCCTGCGTGGGTGGGCCGGAGAAATCCTTTCTCGATCGAATCCTAGATCTGCCTCAAGCGGTTTCAGCCGCGGCCTGTAACAGCACCTCGCCGAATTTGCGCATGTGGTCGGCTCCGCCGTACCAGGCCGCCACCAATTCGACGGCGGCCGCGCGGGTGCGTTGGGCGACCTTCGCCAAATCCGCCACCGAGATCTCTCCGGCCTCAGCGGCCTTGGCGGCCTCGTCCAGATCGTGGCTGGCCGTCAGCAGGCGCATGATGTGGTGCAGGTCGATGGTGGCGTCGCTGGTTCGGAACTCGGCGGCGGCCTTGGCCGCGGGCTGGGCCGAAACCGGCTGCTCCACAACGGGTTCCGGTGCGGCGCGACGGCGCGACGGGGCCTTCGCCGGGGGCGCGGACTCGCGGGACGCGTCCTGGGCGGTCTCGCGCAGCGAGGCGGCGACGGCCTCCAGGCTCTCCAGGCGGGTGGGGGCCTCGAGCCGGGCGGGCGGCTCGGGGTCCGGCGCGTAACGACGCGCGACGGGGGGCTCGATATCGACGGCCGGGCTCGCGCCGAACACGTCCGAACGCGCGTCCGCGCGGTCGGCGAACGGCGAGCCATTGGTCGCGGGGCGAACATCCAGGCCCTCGACATCGGTGCCCGACGACGCGGCGAACGGTGAGCCATTGGTGGCGGGGCGCACGCCCAGCCCCTCGGTGCCCGTTGCCGGGGCGGCGGTGAACGATTCACCGTTCGTCTCGGGGCGGGTCAGCGATCCGGTGTCGTAACTGGTTCGGTTGTACAGCGAGCCATTGGTGGCCGGGCGCGCCGCGAAGGCGTCCGCGCCGAGCGGCTCACCCTCGGCCGCCAGCCGGGCGGCCACCGCCTCGGGCTCGGCGGTGCGCTGCGGCAGATCCGGGGCCAGCCGACGCGGCAGGCCGTCCGAATCCGGTGCGCTGCGCAGGGTTACGGGCGCACTGGACCACTGCACGGCCTGGGCGTCGTGACCATTGCGGCCCAGGCCACCGTGACCGCCGGTATCGATGCCGGTGAGCACCGGGTTCGGCGAGGTGCCCGGCGACGCGGTGTCCGGGTGGGTGAGGCGGTAACCCGGCTGACGCGCGGGGCGCGAATCTCCCGGACCGGCAGTGAAATCGGCATCCATGGCCGACATTCTTACCGGCGTACCCGAGCCGGTGCGACTCGGGCCGTAGCGAAGGTGTGTGAATACCCGTCACGAAAGCAGCTCACGACCAAGGGTATTGGGGGATTGACACCGGCTCGGCAATTACTCGGCGCCGCCGATGTCCCAGCGGCTCAACCCATATGGCTCATGCCCGCCGCGACCACCTGGGCCACATTCATGATCTCGTCACCCGTGGGCAACGGCACGCCGTCCAGGGCGTGCAGCCGATCCGTGCTCGCGATCGCCAGCATGGCCGACACCCACGCCGCCGCGCACGCCCGCAGGGTGCCCGGCTGCACCGGCGTCGGCGTGCTCGCGGCCAGCACCCGCGCGGTGGCCTCCAACAGCTGATCACGCATGCGACGCAATTGTTTCCGCACATCCGGATGGGTGTCCGCCTCACGCCACATGATCACCCGCAGCACCGAGGAATTGTTCTCGCGCAAATTCAGCGCGGCATCCATGTTCACCAGACTCTTGGCCGGATCGCCAGGGACGACCACCGATTCGATGTCGTCGAGCGGCTGGGACGGGACGCGCTCGGCCATCAGGGCCGACAGAATCGCGTCCTTGGTGGGGAAGTAATAGAAGACCAGGCCCTTGGGCACACCCGCCGCCTCCGCGATGGACGCGGTGGCGGTCGCATCGAATCCATTGGCCGCGAAAAGGCTTTCGGCGGCATCCAGGATGAGCTGGCGAGCATCCCCGTCGACCTTCTTGCTCCGGCGACGCCGTGATGTGGGCACTGCTCGACTTCCTCCTCACGCCGTACCAGCGGAGGCTTCCGCGACCGGTCGGGCGGACGTAGACGACAAGCATAACGCGCGGACACGCCGACCCCGGGTCGCTCTCCCGTAGTCACGGGGGCCCGAGATCGGCGTGCCCGGTGCCGGTCAGTGCGCCGCCGCGCCGAAGCGGCCCGAAACCTCGGGCATCTCGGCCAGGGCGACCACCACCGTCAACGCACCCACGATCCACGCAACCCAGGAGGCGTTGCTGTAGGAGTGGAAGTTCATCACCCACGGGGAGATGAACATCAGGACGCCCAGCACGCCGAGCGCGCGGCCGGTCCAGCCACTGGCCCGGTCGGCAAGCTGAGACAGGCCCGCGAGTGCGATCAGCACGCCGAGCACCACGAGGGTCCACAGAGCGCGGCTGCTGTGCGCCACCCAGATCGGGGACAGCGCGGCGACTGCGCCGAGCACGACCGTTACGGCCTGCTCCGCGCGACTCACGGTGAACATGGAATGCCTCCTTTGAAAGGCGAGGGAATATGTTCTGCTTTCGTTGTATTCCTGATTGACCGGCCGATCAATCAATGCTCGGATACGCTTCGGCCGCAGTTCGGGTGTGACGGGCGACACAGCAGTGCGCGACCTCGGGAACCGATATGGTTGGCCCATGCCAGACTCGGTAGAACACGTTCTAATTGTTGGCGCGGGGCTCGCGGGACTGCGCACCGCCGAGGAACTGCGACGTGGGGGTTACACCGGCGAGATCACGCTGCTGGGCGAGGAGAACCGGGCACCCTACGACCGGCCGCCGCTGTCCAAGCAATACGTGCGCGGCGAGACCGACGACACCGCGCTGCGGCCCGCCGAATTCTTTGCCGAACAGCGGATTCGGCTGCGGCTGGGCGTGGCCGCCACCGGCGTCGACACCACCGCGCGACGGGTGCGACTGGCCGACGGCGACGAGGTCGCCTACGACGCGCTGGTGATCGCCACCGGGCTGCGGCCGCGGCGTATTCCGAATCTGCCCGAGCTCACCGGAGTGCACGTACTGCGCTCGCACGCCGACGCCGCCGGACTGCGCGAGCACCTCGGGAGCGCGCGCAAGGCGGTCATCGTGGGCGCGGGCTTCATCGGTTGCGAACTCGCGGCAAGCTTCCGCTCCCGCGACCTCGACGTGACCATCGTGGAACCCCAGCCCACTCCCCTCCATGCCGCGCTGGGCGCGCAGGTCGGCGCGCTGGTGACCCGGCTGCACGAGGCCGAAGGGGTCACGGTGCGGTGCGGGGTGGGCGTGGAATCGCTTGTCGCCGAGGGTGATTCGGTCCGTGGCGTGCGGCTGGCGGACGGCGGCGTGCTCGATGCCGACCTGGTGGTCATCGGCATCGGGTCGTCGCCGGTCACCGAGTGGCTGGAAGGTTCCGGCATACCGCTGGCCACCCCGGCCGACGGCGGCGGCGTTCTCACCGACGAGCACGGCCGTACTTCCGTGCCCGGGGTCTGGGCCGTCGGCGATGTGGCCGCCTGGCCGCACGCCGTGGGTCGCAACCGGCGCGTCGAACACTGGACCAATGCCGGAGAGCAGGCCCAGACGCTGGCCGCCGCGCTGCTCGGCACCGAGCCGACCGTCGAGGTCCAGGTGCCGTATGTGTGGAGCGACCAGTACGACATGAAGATTCAGGTCCTCGGCATCCCGGCTCTCGCCGACGAGATCCGGATCGTCGAGGACAAGGGGCGCAAGTTCCTGGCCCACTATCTGCGCGCGGGTGAACTGGTGGCGGTGGTCGGCGCGAGCATGGTCGGCAAGGTCATGAAGGCCCGCGCCGAACTCGCCGCGAACCTGCGAATCCAGACTCCGGTCGGCTAGGCGGCCCCGGACTCGGCGTCATAACCGGCCTCTGCCCGCAACTTGGCGGCCCGCTCGCGCGGGTCGTAGTCGGGACCGACACCCTCGATCAGCAGCAGATCACCGTCGATGTGATCGGCCCGCAGCCGCAGAATCGCCTGATACTCCGGCGAGCGATACCAGGCGCGGGCCCGTTCGACATCGGGAAACTCGATGAGCACCATGCTGCCCGGCCACTCCCCCTCGACCACCTCGACGGGCGTGCCGTGGATGACGAAGCGGCCCGAGAACGGATCCAGGGTGTCCTGAATGCGCTCGAGATACTCCAGGATCTCCGGATGCGGGCGGCGGGCGCGAAGATGGGCGAAACCGTAAGCGGACATGAGCCGACGCTAGGTCGCGCGGCCGCCCGGGCCAATTACCTCCGAGGTAATCCCGCCGAGGTAATCCGGGCCCACACCGGACTTTTCGACCCGCGGTTCGCGATCGGTCGGGGGCTTTCACTACCGTGCAAGGTGTGATCGTCGCGCTCATCGACTCCGGACTGGGGCTGCTGCCCACGGCCGCCTGGTTGCGGACGCTGCGGCCCGATCTCGATCTGCTGCTGCTCAATGACCCCGACGGCGCGCCGTGGGGACCCAAGCCGGAGCAGTGGGTCGTCGACCGGGTGCTGGACACCGCCCGCCTCGCCCTCGCCGAAGGCGCGGAAGTCATTGTGCTGCCCTGCAATACGGCCAGCGTGACCGCCCTCGAGCAGGTCCGTGCCATGGTCGGCGACGGCGTGCCGGTGATCGGCACCGTGCCCGCCATCAAGCCCGCCGCGGCCGCTTGCTCCAAGGTTGCGGTGTGGGCCACCGCGGCCACCACCGCCAGCGCCTACCAGGCCGACCTCATCGCCCGCTTCGGCGGCGACGCGGACATCACCGGCGTCGCCTGCCACGGGCTGGCCGACGCCATCGACCGCGGCGATCTGCCCGTCATCGCCGAGGCCATCGCCGACGCCGCGGCCCGCACCCCCGCCGACACCGAGGGCATCGTGCTGGGCTGCACCCACTACCCCCTCGTCCTCGACGACATCCTGGCCGCCCTGCCCCCGGGCGTACGCGTCTTCGACAGCGCCGAGGCCGTCGCCGGACAGACCCTGCGCCGCATGGACGCCCTGGGCCGGCCCACCGCGGGCCGCGGCACCGTGCGCGTCCTCGCCTCCGGCCGCCCGGCCCAACTCCCCAGTGCGGCAGCCGCTTTCGACTCCGGTCGGCTCCTCGGCGCGCTCCCGGCGACCGGCCCGGTCGCCACCGCACCGCAGCGCTGACGTTTGCCCGGCGCCAGCCCGGGCACGTCTGCGTCATGAGCACGGAAGAAGAACGGACACACCGGGAATCGGCACGGCAGGACGAACGACACGTCACCCCGGAGCCGGAGGTCACCGCCGAGCACCGCGAACAGGCCCACCGAATGGCCGAGAGCTACCGCGACGATCGCCCGCCCACGGTGCTGCCCGGCACCGACGGCATGGTCACCGGCACCGCGGTCACCGACTGGGTGAACGACGCGGAAAAGCGAAAAGGCCGCTCCCCCGAAGGGGAACGGCCCTCTCAGTAATTCAGGGAATTACTTGACGATCTTGGTGACGCGACCGGCACCGACGGTGCGGCCACCCTCACGGATCGCGAAACGCAGGCCCTCGTCCATGGCGACCGGCTGGATGAGCTTGACGCTCATCTCGGTGTTGTCGCCCGGCATGACCATCTCGGTGCCCTCGGGGAGGGTCACGACGCCGGTCACGTCGGTGGTACGGAAGTAGAACTGCGGGCGGTAGTTGTTGAAGAACGGGGTGTGGCGGCCGCCCTCGTCCTTCGACAGGATGTACGCCTGGCCCTCGAACTCGGTGTGCGGGGTGGTGGTGCCCGGCTTGATGACGACCTGGCCGCGCTCCACGTCCTCGCGCTTGATACCACGGACCAGCAGACCGACGTTGTCGCCCGCCTGACCGAAGTCGAGCAGCTTGCGGAACATCTCGATGCCGGTGATGGTGGTCTTGGTGGTCTTCTCGCGGATGCCGACGATCTCGACTTCCTCGTTCACGTTGATCTGACCACGCTCGATACGACCGGTGACGACGGTGCCACGACCGGTGATCGTGAAGACGTCCTCGATCGGCATCAGGAACGGCTTGTCGGTCTCACGGACCGGGTCCGGGATCGACTCGTCGACGGCGTTCATCAGCTCGAGAACCGACTCGGTCCACTTCGGGTCGCCCTCGAGGGCCTTCAGGCCGGAGACGCGGACAACCGGGGCGTCCTCGTCGAACTCCTGCGAAGCCAGCAGCTCGCGGACCTCCATCTCGACGAGCTCGAGGATTTCCTCGTCGTCGACCATGTCGGACTTGTTCAGCGCGACAAGGATGTAGGGCACGCCGACCTGGCGGGCGAGCAGCACGTGCTCACGGGTCTGCGGCATCGGGCCGTCGGTGGCGGCCACGACCAGGATCGCGCCGTCCATCTGGGCGGCACCGGTGATCATGTTCTTGATGTAGTCCGCGTGACCCGGGGCGTCGACGTGCGCGTAGTGGCGCTTCTCGGTCTGGTACTCGACGTGGGAGATGTTGATCGTGATACCACGAGCCTTCTCCTCCGGCGCCTTGTCGATCTGGTCGAACGCGAAGGCCGCGTTCAGGTCCGGGTACTTGTCAGCCAGCACCTTGGTGATCGCCGCGGTCAGCGTGGTCTTGCCGTGGTCGACGTGACCAATGGTGCCGATGTTGACGTGGGGCTTCGTCCGCTCGAACTTCGCCTTCGCCACTGTTGTCCTCCTGGACTAGTTAGTGCGTGCTTTTTGCAGCAGTGCGGTTTGTATTACTGGGGGTCGATCGACGACCATTCGGGGCGAATTCTCGCAAATTCGCCCCGACAGCGAATTACTCGCCGGTCGCCTTGGCGATGATCTCCTTCGACACGTTGGCCGGAACCTCCGCGTACGAATTGAACACCATGGAGAAGTTGGCCCGGCCCTGGGTCTTCGACCGCAGGTCACCGATGTAGCCGAACATCTCCGAGAGCGGAACCAGCGCCTTGACGACACGGGCACCACTGCGTTCCTCCATGGCCTGGATCTGGCCACGGCGGGAGTTCAGGTCGCCGATCACTTCGCCCATGTAGTCCTCGGGCGTGATGACCTCGACCGCCATGAGCGGCTCGAGGATCACCGGACCGGCCTTGCGAGCCGCTTCCTTGAGGGCCATCGCACCCGCGATCTTGAACGCCATTTCCGAGGAGTCGACCTCGTGGTAGGCGCCGTCGAGCAGCGAAGCCTTCACGTTCACCAGCGGGAAGCCAGCGAGCACGCCGTACTGCATGGCGTCCTGGATACCGGCATCGACCGACGGGATGTACTCGCGCGGAACGCGGCCACCGGTGACCTTGTTCTCGAACTCGTACGTCGCGCCGTCCTCGGCGTCCACCAGCGGAGCGAGACCGATGATGACGCGGGCGAACTGGCCCGAACCACCGGTCTGCTTCTTGTGGGTGTACTCGTACTTGTCGACCGGCTTGGTGATGGTCTCACGGTAGGCCACCTGCGGCTTACCGATATTGGCCTCGACCTTGAACTCGCGCTTCATGCGGTCGACGTAGATGTCGAGCTGGAGCTCGCCCATGCCGCCGATGACGGTCTGGCCGGTCTCCTGATCCAGCTTCACGTTGAAGGTGGGGTCCTCCTCCGCGAACTTCTGGATGGCGGTGCCCAGCTTCTCCTGGTCGGCCTTGGTCTTCGGCTCGATGGCCACCTCGATGACCGGATCCGGGAAGGTCATGGACTCCAGCACGATCTGGTTCTGCGGATCGCACAGGGTGTCACCGGTGGTGGTGTCCTTCAGACCGATGACCGCGTAGATGTGGCCGGCCTGGGCCTCGGTGACCGGGTTCTCCTTGTTGGAGTGCATCTGGAACAGCTTGCCCAGACGCTCCTTCTTGCCCTTGGTCGAGTTGATGACCTGGGCGCCGGAGTCGACCTTGCCCGAGTACACGCGGACGTAGGTCAGCTTGCCGAAGAACGGGTGGGTCGCGACCTTGAACGCCAGCGCGGCGAACGGCTCGTTGATCGAGGCGTCGCGGTGGACGATCTCGTCCTCCTTGCCGGGCACGTGGCCGTCGGCGCCGCCGTCGTCCAGCGGGGTCGGCAGGTAGTCGATGACCGCGTCGAGCATGGGCTGCACGCCCTTGTTCTTGAACGCGGAGCCACACAGCACCGGGTACAGCTCGGAGTTGACGGTCATCTTGCGAATCGCGCCCTTGATCTCCTCGACCGTGAGCTCCTCGCCGCCGAAGAACTTCTCCAGCAGGGCCTCATCGGACTCGGCGACCGTCTCCAGCAGCTGCTGGCGGTACTCCTCGGCGCGCTCCTTGAGGTCGGCCGGGATCTCGGTGACCTCGTACTGCTCGCCGAGCTTGGTCTCGCCCTTCCAGACCTTGGCGTTCATCTCGACCAGGTCGACGATGCCCTCGAACTGGTCCTCGGCGCCGATCGGCAGCTGGATGACCAGCGGCTTCGCGCCCAGGCGGTCGATGATGGTCTGGACGGTGAAGTAGAAGTCGGCGCCCAGCTTGTCCATCTTGTTGACGAAGCAGATGCGCGGCACGTCGTACTTGTCGGCCTGACGCCACACCTGCTCGGACTGCGGCTCGACGCCCTCCTTGCCGTCGAAGACGGCGACGGCGCCATCGAGCACGCGCAGCGACCGCTCCACCTCGACGGTGAAGTCGACGTGGCCGGGGGTGTCGATGATGTTGATCTGGTTGTCTTTCCAGAAACAGGTCGTCGCGGCCGACGTGATGGTGATGCCGCGTTCCTGCTCCTGCGCCATCCAGTCCATGGTGGCGGCGCCGTCGTGCACCTCACCGATCTTGTACGTGATACCGGTGTAGAAGAGGATGCGTTCGGTAGTCGTCGTCTTACCGGCATCGATGTGGGCCATGATGCCGATGTTGCGGACCTTGTTCAGGTCGGTGAGCACGTCCTGTGCCACGGAAATCTTCCCCGCTCGTAGCTAGTTGGGATTCAACGGGATAGGCCTCGGGTTTGTGAGGCCCTCGGTGTCAACGTCGGGCGCGACGCGGAAGTGCCTCGCTTGCGACAGCTCGGCTGTCGCGCCCGACATGTGACTCGTCTCCCGGCTACTCCGAACGGAGGGCCGGGCCACAGGTCACCAGCGGTAGTGCGCGAAGGCCCGGTTCGACTCGGCCATCTTGTGGGTGTCCTCACGACGCTTCACCGAAGCGCCCAGGCCGTTGCTGGCGTCCAGCAGCTCGTTGGCCAGACGCTCGATCATGGTCTTCTCACGACGAGCGCGGGAGTAGTTGACCAGCCAGCGCAGCGCCAGGGTGTTGGCGCGACCGGGGCGAACCTCGACCGGCACCTGGTAGGTGGCGCCACCGACGCGGCGGGGCTTGACCTCGAGGGCGGGCTTGACGTTGTCCAGCGCGCGCTTGAGGGTCACGACCGGATCGGTGCCGGTCTTCTCGCGAGCCTGCTCGAGGGCACCGTAGACGATGCGCTCGGCGGTGGACTTCTTGCCGTCCAGCAGAATCTTGTTGACCAGCTGGGTCACCAGCGGGGAGCCGTAGACCGGGTCGTTGATCAGGGGACGCTTGGGAGCGGGGCCCTTACGCGGCATTAGCTCTTCTCCTTCTTGGCGCCGTAGCGGCTGCGGGCCTGCTTGCGGTTCTTGACACCCTGGGTGTCGAGCGAGCCGCGGATGATCTTGTAGCGCACACCCGGGAGGTCCTTCACACGACCGCCGCGGACGAGCACCATCGAGTGCTCCTGCAGGTTGTGGCCCTCACCGGGGATGTAAGCCGTGACCTCGACCGCGCTGGTCAGGCGAACACGCGCGACCTTACGCAGCGCGGAGTTCGGCTTCTTCGGGGTCGTGGTGTACACGCGGGTGCACACGCCACGACGCTGCGGGCTCCCCTTCAGGGCCGCAGTCTTGGTCTTGGCGACCTTGTCGCGGCGACCCTTGCGGACCAGCTGGTTGATGGTTGGCATAGACCGGCTTTCCTTTTAGTAACCAGGTGTCTGGAACTTCATGTCTTTGTCATTCGAGCTTTCCGCCCTGTTCCCGCGGCATTTCGTCGCCACGGGGTCGGGCGTGTCGTACGCAGCTCAGAGCCTTTTTCAAGGCACGCTGAAACGGTCAGCCGCTCTCGCTGGCCTACGTACTGCGCATCAACTTGCCCGAATGCTTCCGGGCACAGCGGTCCACGATACCCGCAGGCTTTGACGGGGGCAAAAAGGGGTCCCTCGAGCGGGGCTGGTAGAGGGCTTATCGAGCAAGGTTCAACGTCAACTCCACCAGCTTGCGCGCACCATCGCAGGGGTCGGGGTGGGTGGACCCGCTGCGGTAGTTGACCCACCAGCCCACCACGCCGGTGTCGGCCGCGGGCGCGCTCACCCCGCACGAGTCCGCATCATTGGGACGCCGGGTTTCCAGCGAGCGGCGGCCCTGGACATTTATGTCGTTGCTCACATATTTGAGCCGGTCGTTGTTCTGCTTCTCGTTGTTGAGCGAGCCGAGTTCGTACCAGCTCAGGGTGACCATGCCGCTGCCCGCGCTGCCGCCGGTCAGATTCCACATGCAGACCGCGCCATTGAAGGACGGTTCCACATACATGTTCTCGCCCACCGATTTGCCGATGTCGTCCTGAGCAACCACCGTGCATTCGCGCAGCAACTTGTCGAAATTGGTATTGATGCGGGAGGTGCCGCCGCCGGTGCCGGTGGTGCCGCCCGCGGGCAGCGCGGTGCCGGGCACGGTCTTGCCGCAGCCCGCGAGGGTGGCGGTCAGGGCGAGCGTCGCGAGGACGATCGCGGTGCGGGAGCGGCGGGCCATTGCTGTCCTTCTCATCCGATCCGCGGTGCCTTTCATCCGAGCCGCTGCACGGTCAGTTCGGCCATCTTGCGGGTGCGGTCGCAGGGGTTGCCGAGATTGCCGCCGCCGAAGACGCCGTAGGAGATGGACCATTCGAAGAAGTCGTCGTCGAGTTGCACCGCGAGGTCGCAGACGGCATTGCTGGGGTCCAGGGCCTGGAAGCCCTGCTTGCCGCCGACCTCGATGGTGTCGGGGGTGCGCCCGACGCTGGCCACCCACGCCTTCTCGCGGTCGATGGGGCTGCCGCGATAGGAGGCGAAGGTGACGCTCGAGGAGCTGATGCCACCGGCCTGCCAATTGCAGCCGGTGGAGTTCTTGAACACGGTGGTGAGGGTGCCGAGCCCACCCAGGTCGCGCACCTCGTCGTCGGTGAGGTGGCCGCATTCGCCGACGAACGGGCCGAGGGTCGCCACCTTCTGCGGTGGCCGGAACCCCGGCTGATCGTTCGAATCGCTCTTCCCCCCACAGGCCGACAGCAGCAGTGCGAGGCTCAACCCCGCGACGATCGCCGATGCCATTCGCATGGCCTGAACTCTACTGGTTTTGCCGAATCCGGCTGGACGTGAGGGTTTGCGGCCGTGTTGCTTTGTCCTTCAGGGGTTTCCGTGTTCAGAGGTTTCCGCGTGCTTCCTGTTCGCGTTCGATGGCCTGGAACAGCGCCTTGAAGTTGCCCTTGCCGAAACCGAGGGAGCCGTGGCGTTCGATGAGTTCGAAGAAGACGGTGGGTCGGTCGGTGAT
The DNA here is from genome assembly GCF_035818795.1 of Nocardia sp. CDC160. Lineage (NCBI taxonomy): Bacteria > Bacillati > Actinomycetota > Actinomycetes > Mycobacteriales > Nocardiaceae > Nocardia > Nocardia sp. CDC160. The sequence continues at coordinate 76,314 of NZ_JAYKYT010000007.1, forward strand.
GGGTTTGCAGAAGATCTGCAGGAGGTAGCCGTCCTCGTCGCGGTCGACCAGGATGCCGCGGCGCTGCAGCTCGGCGATCGGCACGCGGACGTGGCCGATGCGGGCGCGCAGTTCGGGGTCCTCGTAATAGCTGTCGGGGGTGTCGAGGAATTCGATGCCCTCGCGGCGCAGGACGTCGACGGCGGTGAGGATGTCGCCGGTGGCCAGCGCGATGTGCTGGACGCCCGGGCCCTGATAGAACTCGAGGTACTCGTCGATCTGGGAGCGCTTGCGGCTGGGCGCGGGTTCGTTGAGCGGGAACTTCACCCGGTGGTTGCCATTGGCGACCACCTTGCTCATGAGCGCCGAGTATTCGGTGGCGATATCGTCGCCGACGAATTCGGCCATGTTCTGGAATCCCATGACGCGGCGGTAGAACTCGACCCATTCGTCCATCCGCCCGAGTTCCACATTGCCGACCACGTGGTCGATGGCCTGGAAGATGCGCTTGGGCTGTCCGGGGCGCGGGGCGTAGTCGGACTGGCGCGGAATGTATCCGGGGAGATAGGGCCCGTAGTAGCGGGAGCGGTCGACGAGGGTGTGGCGGGTCTCGCCGTAGGTGGCGATGGCGGCGGTGCGGACGGTTCCGTATTCGTCGCTCGCGTCGTGGGGTTCGACGAGCACGGTCGCGCCCTCGGCGCGGGCGCGGCGGATGCAGCGGTCCACGTCGGGGACCTCGAGCGCGATGTCCACCACCCCGTCCCCGTGCCGATCGTGGTGCGCCACAAGCGGACTGGCCGGATCCACCGCACCCTTGACAACGAATCGGGCGCCACCGCTGCGCAATACGAACGCCTTGTGGTCACGATTGCCGGTCTCGGGGCCCGAGTAGGCCTCCAACCGCATGCCGAAGGCGGACTGCAGGAAGTGCGCGGTCTGGGTGGCATTGCCGACCGCCCATACCACCGCGTCCCAGCCCAGCACGGGGAACGGGTCGGCGGCGGCATCGTGGTCCACCAGGCCGACGAGGCGGCGTAATTCGTCGTCGCCGGGCAGGTCGCCGGGTCGGGCGGGGGCATGTCCGGTGTAGTTGCGGGCACGGCCGTCGATTCCATGGTGTCCTGCGTCGATGCTCATGTGCCCAGGAAAACCCGGGGGTCCGGACTAGGCAATATCGCCGAATTCCACTGAACACTCTGGTGAATTGCACCACCATCTGCCCGCCGGTGCTGGACAATTTGAATAGCAGCGCACGCCCGAGCGGAGTTCCGCTCGACACACCGCGGAGGTTCCGCCATGTCCCGCACACCCGCCCGGCTGGACGAGCTGGATCTGGCCATTCTCACCGCCATGCACGAGTACCAGAAGGCGGGCATCCTCGAACTGTCCCGCCGCACCCGGGTCGCCCGCGCCACCGTGCAGTCGCGCATCGCGCGCATGGAGGAGGCGGGGGTGATCTCCTCCTACGATCCGCAGATCGATGTCACCGCAGCGGGTTTCGACGTGCAGGCGTTCGTGACACTGGAGATCGCGCAGGGCGCGCTGGAGGCGGTGAGCGCGGAACTCGACGCGATACCGGGGGTGCTGGAGGCCTACGCCACCACCGGATCGGGCGATGTGCTGTGTCGCATCGGCGCGGATTCGCACGCCGGATTGCAGGCGGTGCTGCTGAGCATCGACAAGACCAGCTCGGTGGTCCGATCCCACAGCGTGGTGGTGCTTTCCACGGTGGTCGCGCATCGCACGCTGCCGCTGCTGCGCACGCTCACGCCGTCGGGGTCCAGCAAGGCCCCGGCGTATCGGGCGGCACACTAGGGACGCAGATCTGCTCCCGGGGTGAGGATTTCGACCGCGGGGGCGCGCTCCGGCTCCAGGAAGGCCAGCAGGGCAAGGGCTTCCGATTCGACGGCGGTGCGCTGCGCGCGAGACCAGTTCGTGTGCGGGAGGATTCGTAGCGAGGCGGTGTCGCCTTTGGAGAACACCTTGTAGACACCGGTCATGAACCCGTCCACCAGGATCGGCGAGACCTGATTGGCGAAGGCCCGCAGGGTCGGCGCATTGCCGTCGGGAACGATGCGGGAGCGGTCCTGATGCGACAGGACGGCATTGTCGTACCAGCCGAGCAGGCGTACGGGCGCGGGCAGATCCGGGTCGGCGAGGGGCGCGTCGGCGGCGTCGTAGAGGGTGCGGCCGCGCTCGTCGGTGTAGGTGCGGACGCGGTCGCCGAGCTGCTCCACGGCCTTCTTCATGCCGGTGAGCTTGGACCAGGTCTGCATGTCCATGGTGGTCGCCGGGCCGAAGGCGCGCAGGTAGCGGAGCAGCAGTTCCGCGAGCGGGTAGTCCGGGTCTAGGGGTGCGCCGAGCCAGGGTTGCACGCGCGACCAGATCGGGCGGCTGCTGTCGCCCCACCGGCCGCGCGGCGGAGTCTGCAGGACGGGGAGCTGGTAGAGCCAGGCCTGGACGATCGCCCCCGGATCACGATCCGGGTAGAGCGCGGCGGCGTGTTCGCGCAGTCGGGCGGCGGACATGGGTTCGTCGCCCAGTACCGATTCTCCATGTGCGCGAACCGCTTCCGGATCCAGGCCGACCAGCGCCCCGTAGTTGAACCCCTTGCGGAAGGGGATCTTCTCGAGCTCCGGCTGGATGTGCGGTGCGATGCGTAGCGCGTCGGGCGGGGTGACCAGGTGAATGGTGCCGCGCATCAAGGTGATTCGCACCAGCGACCGGTCGTCGAGCGCCTTCGACACCGCCGCCGGATCGAAACCTCGTGTGCGGTTCCACAATGCGACGAACGGCGGCAGCATGTCCTGCGCCTGCAACCCGATCAGATGCTCACACAGGTCGTGAACCGGCAGCTCCGACCGCTCCAGCAGATGCTGACGCGCGAGCAGGGTCCGGTTCAGAATCCGGTTGGACAGCTTCACGATCCGTGACGCTACGTCACCCCATCCCGTCCCGTCAGCGGACCGTGACGACCACCTTGCCGGTGGCGGTGCGCTTGTCGAGGGCGGAGACGGCCTCGGCGGTGTGGTCGAGGGTGTAGAGCACCGGCTCGGGCGGGGCGATCTTGCCCTCGGCGAGCAGCGGTTCCACCTCGGCCCACTGTTCCTTGAGGTAGCCGGGGTGGGACATGGCCCATTCGCCCCAGGCCGCGCCGATCACCTCGACGTTCTTGAGCAGCAGGCGATTCACCTTGACGGTGGGGATCTCGCCCGCGGTGAAGCCGACCACCAGCAGCCGCCCGGCCGAGGCCAGCGAGCGAATGCTGTCGGTGAAGCGGTCGCCGCCGACCGGGTCGAGCACGATGTCCACGCCGCGGCCGTCGGTGAGCGCCTTGACCGCATCCAGCCAGCCCTCGGTGAGGACCACGTCGGTGGCCCCGTTGGCCCGCGCGACCTCGGCCTTCTCCTCGGTGCTGACCACCGCGATCACCCGGCCCGCGCCGAGCGCCTGCGCCATGCGCAGCGTGGAGGTGCCGATGCCGCCCGCGGCGCCGTGCACGAGCACCGTCTCGCCCGGGGCCAGGCGGCCGCGATTGCGCAGGCAGAAGTGCACGGTCAGGTCGTTGAACAGCACGCCCGCCCCGGCCTCGAGGGACACGTTGTCGGGCAGTTTGAACACCATGTCGGCCGGGGCCACGGCCACTTCGGCGGCGGCATTGCCGAGCAGGGTCAGCGCGACCACGCGGTCCCCGGGCCGCACGTCCGCGCCCTCGGGCGCCTCGCGCACGATGCCCGCGACCTCGCAGCCGACGATGTAGGGCAGCGCGGGCTTCATCTGGTAGAGCCCGCGGGTCATGAGCACATCCGGGAAGGCGATGCCCGCCGCGTGCACATCGATCACGACGCCACCGGGGTACGCGACCGGCTCCGGCATATCGAGCACCTCGATGCTCTCGGGGCCCTCCAGCTTGCTCACGACGGCTGCGCGCATTCCCGATCAACTCCGATCAATCCCACCAGCGGATACCTGCCGAACGTAGCCGATGCACCGACACCCTGCCAATGATCATTCATCGGGCGCGAGGGATTTCTCCGGAAGCACCTCAGCGATGCGCGTATTCGATCATGGATTCATTGGCGGCGACCTGGCCGCCGGTGGTGATGACCAGGCTGTAGGCGGTGATGCGGTACTGGGTGCCGTCGGTGGGGTTGGTGACGGTGAAGCCGCCGGAGCCGTCGGGGACCGGGTCGTCGAGCTGGATGCCCGCGTTGTCGCTGATGCGCAGGCCCTTGTAGTAGAAGCGCCCGGCGGCGGTGCGACATACGACCAGGCGTGATTTGTCGGTGCGGCCGATGGCCATGGCCGGGTCGTCGGCATTGCAGCGGGGGCTCTGCGACGTGAATCCTTGTCCGTCCGTGCCTTTCACGCTGCCGGTCAAGGGCACCAGGGTGGTGGTCGGTGCCGTCGCGCCCGAGGTGCGGTAGGCCGGGGTGGTGGTCTGGCCGGGGCCGCCCGTGATGGTCTGCGCGTTGTTGTCGCCCTTGTTGTTATCGCTCGAGCCCCCGAAACGGCCCGACAGCAGCACCCACCCGAGCACGCCGCCCAGCACCAGCAGCACTCCGAGGAGCGCGCCGATCATCAACGGCAGGGAACGCCGCCGCTCGGGCGGCAAGGGCAGTGGGGCCGAGGGGTGTTCGCGCGGCGCGGTGGGGTCCGGATGGCCGGGCGAGTATCCGGGCTGACCGTATCCCGACGGCCCGGTCGGGTGCGGATGGCGCACCACGGTCGGATCGTAGTTGCCGGGCGCGGAGTAGGCGGGCGGGCCGACCACTCGCTCGCCGCTCGAATGCTCCGTCGACCCGGGAATCCATTGCGGCCCCGAGGGATCCGGTGACCTCGAGGGATCCGGGGGCCTCGAGGACTGCGGCCCGCGTCCGTACTCCACGGGCATCGACGGGTTCGTGCCGCGGGGCGGCGGCGCGCCCCCGTAGGGCTGCGCGGGCCCCGAGGGGTGCTCGAGATACCGCGGCCCCGAATGGCTCGGCGGCACGGCCGGATTGCCGATGGTCGGCGGCGCGGGCGGCACGGTCGTGTGGATCGGCTCGCCCTGTCCGCCGCGGAGGAGAGCGGCGCGCGCGGCCCGGGCCAGTTGCCCGGCGGTGGCGTAGCGCCGGGACGCGTCCTTGGCCATGCCGATGGCCACCACCTGGTCGAAGCCGACGGGTACGCCCGCGCGGACGCTGGGCCGCGGCGGCGGGGTCAGCATGTGGGCGCGAATGGTGGCCAGATTGCCCTCGACCCGGAACGGCGGTCCGCCGGTGAGGGATTCGTAGAGCACGCAGGCCAGCGCGTAGATATCGGCGGCGGGCGAGACGGTGGCGCTGTGCTCGAAGCGTTCGGGGGCCATGTAGGCGAAGGAGCCGATGGCATTGCCGGTCTGTGTGAGCTGGGCGTCGGATTCGGTGTGCGCGATGCCGAAATCCACCAGGTAGGCGAACATCTCGCCGGTGAGCAGGATATTGGCGGGCTTGACGTCGCGGTGCACGAGTCCGCTCTCGTGGGCGGCGTCGAGCGCGGCGGCGATCTGCTCGACCACGGTGACGGCGGCCGCGGGCGGCAGCGGGCCCTCCTCGTGCAGGTAGGCCTTGAGGTCGCGGCCCTTGACCAGGCGCATGTCGATGAACAGCACCCCGTCCACCTCACCCCAGTCGTGCACCGGAATGACGTGTGGCTCTTGCAGTTTGGCGGCGGTGCGGGATTCGCGGCGGAACCGTTCCACATAGCTGGGCTGGCGGGCCAGCTCGACGTCCAGCAGTTTCACCGCGACCACGCGATCGCGCACGGTGTCGTAGGCCTCGTAGACCTCACCCATGCCGCCCACCCCGAGCAGCCGCCGCAACTCGTACTGCCCGAACCGCGTTCCGGCCCTCGCCCCTGCGGCCACCCGCGTAGTCCTCCCTGCTGCTGGATGTACAACACGAAAGGCTACGGCCCGTGGGCCACACTGTCATTCCCCCTAGGGCTGGACCGATCTTCACCCTGGAGAGAAACACTGTCGTTCCCAGAGGAGAAGTACAGGTGACTCGACGCGAGCGTGTCCGGCGCGCCCCGTAGAGTCATGTCACGGACTTCGGTCAAAGCACCTCACCGCGGGTGCTATGGAAAGACATGCGGCACGCTGGAACCAAAGCCAGACCCAGTGTGCAGCGCGAGGAGCACCAGTGTCACTCGATGAGCCACTCGCCCCGCTTCCCCAGGAGGGCATGGGCTTCGCCTCCGCATGGCCCGTCCGCGCGGGCGATGTGGATCCCTATCACCGGCTGCGATTCGATGCCGTGGCCCGCTATCTCCAGGACATCGCCTGGGAGGAAATGCAATCCGGGTTCTTCCACCGGACCGATCCGGCCTGGATCGTGCGGCGCACGGTGGTGGACGTGGTGCGACCGATCCACTGGCCGGACCGGGTGCACCTGACGCGGTGGTGTTCGGCCATGTCCACGCGCTGGACGAATATGCGGGTGCGGATCACCAGCGAGGACGGCGGGCTGATCGAGACCGAGGGGTTCTGGATCAATATCAACGAGTTCACCAATATGCCGACCCGCATCAGCGACGAGGGCCTGGCCGAACTCGCCCGCACCACCACGGAGCATCGGCTGCGCTGGCGGCCCTGGCTGACCGATCCGACGCCGCCGGAATCGGATGTGGATCTGCCCTTCCCGGTGCGCGCCACCGATATCGACCAGTACAACCATGTGAACAACGCCGCCTACTGGCAGGCGCTCGAGCAGTATCTGATCGACTATCCGAAGCTGGTGGCCGGACCGCATCGCGCGGTCATCGAGTACATCGCGCCGGTGTTGGCGCGTCAGCACATCAGTGTGCGCAGCCGGTATGAGCCGGGTGATCGCACCGGACATCCGGCGCTGCGGCTGTGGTTCGTGGTGGGCGGGGTGACCACCACCGCGGTGCGCATCGGGCCGCTGCCGGGCTGACCGGAGGCGACATTCCCTGCGAACCAACGCGTTCGCTGGCCGTTTGCCTGCGAGACTGGGCGGTGGGTCGATCACCCAGGGGTGGTGATCGAGGACAGGAGATCGTCGCCTTGCGATTCGCTCATCTCGCGCTGCTCGCCGCCACACCCGCGCTGGTCGCGGGGATCACCGCCTGCAGCCATTCCAAGGATTCGGCCAAGAACACCACGTCGACCACGGTCGCGGCGAGCAGCACCACGGGTGCCGCCACCACGACCGGTCCGGCGACCAGCCCTAAACCGCTGCCGCCCAACCCGACTCGACCGCCGGTGCCGACCACCGTGCAACCCTCCGACGTCGATTGCGGACCGATCACCGGCGCGAATGGCAAGAGCGCGAACGTGATCGCCTACGCCAATCAGGCCGGTATTCCCGGCTGCACCGAGGCCATCACCGTCGCCAGCCACTATGTGAACGCCACCCGCTCCGGCGACGCGGTCGAGGTGGACGGCTGGACCTGTGAGCCGCAGCCCGACACCGTCGTCCCGCACATCTGTTTCAAGGACGGCTTCCTGATCGGCCTGCGCGGCGACGCGGCTCCCAACCCGCCCGCGCCCACCACCACTCCCCCGCCGACCACCACCACCCCGGCGGGCAATGTCAACTGCGGCACCGTGACCGACGCGGGCGGCGGCACCCGCACCGTGATCGCCGTCGCCACCCCCGCGGGCACGGTCGGCTGCACCGAGGCCATCAATGTGGCAACCAAGTACGCGCAGACCATCAGCACCACCGACACGGCCACCATCGACGGCTGGTCCTGCAACGCCGTCCCCGGAAACCCGAGCGTCCCGTCCCAGTGCACCAAGGACGGCCTGATCATCAACCTCGCCGCGAGCTAGACCGATCCTCGCCTGAAAACACCGTGGCCCCACCCGGAATGGGTGGGGCCACGGGCTTTTCGGGGGGGGTTCGGGGGGCGAAGCCCCCTGAGAGTCCCGAGAGTTGGGTTACCCCTTTGCGGCCTTCAGCAGATCCTCGACCTTGGTGAACTTCACGCGGGGGCGGCCTCCGGCCTTGCCCGCGGTCTTCTCCGCGGTGTCGATGGCCTTCCAGCCCTCGCGGCCGACCTGATCGGGCTGGCGCTCGGCGAGCAGCGCCTCCAGCGACGCCCGATCCCCTTGCGGGGCGGCCAGTTTGCCCGCGATGAAGTCCTCGATCAGCTGATCGACGGTCTCCTGCGAATCGACCCGGTTGGAGCCGATGACACCGCGCGGGCCGCGCTTGATCCAGCCCGAGACGTACACCCCCGGAACCGGATTGCCGTCGGCCAGGACCCGGCCCTTGTCGTTGGGGATGACACCGCGCGACTCGTCGAACGGCACGTCGGCGACGGGCTCGCCCTTGTAGCCGATCGAACGCAGCACGAGCGTGGCGGCCAGGCGGTCGGTGCGGTCCGAGGCGCGCGCGACGGTGCGGCCGTCCTCCTCGAACAGCTCGTTGTGCACGTACTCGACGGTCTCGACCTTCCCGTCGCCGGTGAGGGCGGTCGGGGAGACCAGGTAGCGGAACACGATTCGCTTGTTGCCCGGGGTCGGGGTCTTGGCGGCGTATTCCTGCGCGAGGGTGTACTTGAGCTTCAGCGACGGTTCGATCTCGGGATCGTCCAGCAGCGCCTGCGACGCGTGGTCGAGCTCCAGGTCCGCCGGGTCGACGACGACGTCCACGCCCTTCAGGTGCGCCAGCGCCAGGAACTCCGAGGAGGTGTAGGCGGCCTGCAGCGGACCCCGGCGCCCCAGCACGACGACCTCCTGGATATTGCTGTGGCGCAGCGCATCCAGGGCGTGGTCGGCGATATCGGTCTTGGCCAGCTCGTCCGGGCTCACGGTGAGCACGCGCGCCACATCCAGGGCCACATTGCCATTGCCGACAATGACGGCCCGCTCCCCCGACAGATCGAATTCGCGATCGGCGAAGTCCGGGTGGCCGTTGTACCAGGCCACGAATTCGGTGGCGGAGTGGCTGCCCGGCAGGTCCTCGCCGGGGACGCCGAGGCGGCGGTCGGTGGCCGCGCCCACGGCGTAGATGACCGCGTGGTGGTGGGCCAGCAGTTCCTCGTGCGAGATGTGCTTGCCGACTTCCACATTCAGCCGGTAGGCCAGCGCCTCGCGCCGGAAGGCCGACTCGAACAGGCCCGCCACCGATTTGGTGCCCGGGTGGTCGGGCGCGACGCCCGCGCGCACCAGGCCGTACGGGGTGGGCAGCCGGTCGAACAGCTCCACCTCGACATCGGCGCGGCGCAGCAGTTCCTCGGCGGCGTAGCAGGCCGCGGGGCCCGCCCCGACGACGGCGACGCGCAGCGTGCCCAGTTCCTTGGGCGCGCGGGTCGGGGCGACCAGCGGCTCGAAGTTCGACTCCAGCGGATGCCGCTCGAAATAGGCGGCATTGATGTCGCGGAAGCGCGCCAGCGAGGCGGTCAGGTCGTCCTCGGAGAAGATCGCGTCGACCGGGCAGGCGTCGACGCAGGCACCGCAGTCGATGCAGGTGTCCGGGTCGATGTAGAGCTGCTCGGTGGTGGCGAACTCGCGTTGCTCCGGCGTGGGACGAATGCAATCGACCGGGCACTCGGGTACGCAGCTGGCGTCGTTGCAACAACGCTGCGTGATCACATAGGCCATATCTCGCAGATCCTCGAAACTGTCGCGTGGTGCTACTCCGCTCGGGTTCGAGCAGGGCGGTAGAACACGTTCTAATATAGGCGGCATTCCATCGGGTGTCGGCACGGCGATGTGACGCCACCTTCAGTGTGCCTCGAGTGTGAGGGATGTCTCGCGGCGGCACCGGCGTGCGTCGCTGTGAGACCGGTCTCGGCCCCCGACTCGAGGACACCTACCGTAATGCCTATGGTGCGGACTCTCATCCTGATGCGGCACGGCAAATCCGGATACCCCGAAGGCGTGCCCGACCACGACCGTCCGCTCGCCCCGCGCGGGCGGCGCGAGGCCGCGCTCGCGGGCGACTGGCTGCGCGCGACCCAGCCGCCCATCGAGGCCGTGCTCTGTTCCAGTTCGACCCGGACCCGGGAGACGCTGGCGGCCACCGGCATCACCGCGCCGGTGTCCTACGAGAAGTCCATCTACGAGGCGTCCCCGCACACCCTCATCGAATTGATCCAGCTCACCGACGATTCCATCGCCACCTTGCTGCTCATCGGGCACTCCCCCGGAATGCCCTGGACGGCATGGGAATTGGCGGCCAACCGCACGTCCGGACCGGCCGAGGAGATGAGCTCGAAATTCCCCACCTCGGCGCTGGCCGTGCTCGAATTCGACCGGCCGTGGGCAGACGCCGACCCGGGCACGGGCGAGCTGGTGCGCTTCCACGTGCCGCGCTGAGACTCTGCCCATTCGAGGAGACGAAGCCTCAGCCGAGTAGCTTGCCCTTCCACACCACGACGCCGCCGAAGATCAGCAGGAGCAGCAGCGCGGGCCAGAAGCCCAGCAGCCACCACACCACGCCCAGCACCACCACCACGGGCAGGGCCGCGATGGCCGTGATCACCGGCTGTTCCTTGGCCGTCTCCAGAGCCGAGCGCGCCCTGATCCGATCCATGTCTTTTCCAGGCATGACCCCAGGGTAGGCCGGTCACCGGCACGCCGCCGGGCCCATCGAAACTTCGCGCCGACGCACCGAATCTTCGCGCGCTTTAGGCTTGCTTGGAGTGCACTCCAGCCCACTAGCGTCGTGGGTGGTTCGGCAGAGAAGGGGAGAACGATGGCCGCAGCACCGGTGACACAGCAGCCCACCACGGAACACGAACGGCCGCGCTACTCCATCGGCGAGGTGTCCGAGCGTTGCGGCCTGACCCGGGACACGCTGCGCTGGTACGAGCGCATCGGGTTGATGGACTACGTGGGCCGCGATCACAGCGGTCAACGGCGTTTCAGCGACCGGGATCTGGACTGGCTGGCGTTCATCGGGAAACTGCGACTCACGGGCATGTCGGTGGCGGACATGGTCAGGTACGCGGAGCTGGTGCGGGCCGGTGAGCACACCTACCCGGAGCGGCTCGAGATGTTCCGGCGCACCCGCGCCGAGGTCCTGAAGCAGATCGCGGAATTGCAGTCCACCCTGGTCGTCCTCGACTACAAGATCGCCCTCTACGAGAGCGGTCCGTCCTGCCCTTCGCCGATCCGAACGAATGGTGTTGCTAACAAAGGGGATTGATCGATGACCGGCACACAGGTCCTGCCCACCTCCGCCCTCGGTACCATCCGGGTCGGCGCACAGGGGTACGGGGCCATGGGCATCAGCGAGTTCTACGGCCCGACCGACGCGGCCGAGGCGCGGGCCACGCTGGAGCGCGCGCTGGAACTGGGCGTGACGCTGTTCGACACCGCCGACGTGTACGGCGATGGGCACAATGAGGAGTTCGTCGGCGAGTTCGTGCGGGCGCACCGCGAGAACGTGGTGCTGGCAACGAAATTCGGGATCGTGCGCAAGGCCGACGACCCGGCCTTCCGCGGCATGGACAACTCGCCGGAGTACATCCGCAAGTCGGTGGACGCCAGCCTGTCGCGGCTCGGCATCGACGTCATCGACCTGTACTACATGCACCGCAAGCAGCCGGGCGTACCGATCGAGGACACCGTCGGCGCGATGGCGGAACTCGTTGCGGCGGGCAAGGTTCGGCAGCTCGGGCTGTCGGAGGTGACGGGTGCGGAACTGCGGGCCGCGCACGCGGTGCACCCGATCGCGGCGGTGCAGTCGGAGTGGTCGCTGTTCTCGCGGGACGTGGAACGCACCGCGGTGCCCGCGGCCGCCGAGCTGGGCGTCACCTTCGTCCCGTATTCGCCGCTGGGGCGCGGCTTCCTGACCGGTGCGGCCCCGGCGACCGGCGAGGGCGACATCCGACGGTCGATGCCGCGCTTCACCGGCGAGAACGCGCAGAGCAATGCCGAACTGCTGGCCCCGCTGCGGGCCATCGCGGCGGCACGCGGACTGACCCCGGCGCAGGTCGCGCTGGCCTGGGTGCACGCGCGGGCCCGGGTGCACGGCCTGTCGGTGGTCCCGATTCCCGGCACCCGCAGCCGGACCCGGGTCGCCGAGAACGTCGCCGCCGCCACGGTCGAATTGACCGCCGACGAATTGGCCGCCCTGGAGCCGATCGCCGGTCGGGTGGCCGGAGATCGCTACGCGGACATGAGCTTCACCGCCGCCGGACGCGAATAGCCCCGCGCCGCCGCATGATTCGGGCCCCTCGCAATCCGCTTGCGAGGGGCCCGAATTCCGCGTTCAGCCGACCGGGCGGATGGCGTTCAGCCGACCAGGCGGATGGTGTGCCCGGTGTGCTCGGCCTTGGCGCGCAGGTAGCGCAGGTTGGCGGGGTTGGCGTGCACACCGGTCGGGAGGGTGTGGCGCACGATCACGCCGAGGTCGGTCAGCTGGCGCACCTTGTCGGGATTGTTGGTGAGCAGGTCGATTTCGTCGACGCCGAGGGCGGACAGCATCTGGGCCGCGGCGGTGTAGTCGCGGGCGTCCTCGTCGAAGCCGAGGTCGGTATTGGCCTGGTAGGTGTCGCGGCCCGCGTCCTGCAGCGCGTAGGCGTCGAGCTTGTTGTAGAGCCCGATGTCGCGGCCCTCCTGGCGCAGGTAGAGCAGGATGCCGCCGGTGTCGGCAATGCGTTCCACCGCTTCCCGCAACTGGGGTCCGCAATCGCAGCGGGCCGAGCCGAAGACGTCGCCGGTGAGGCATTCCGAGTGCAGGCGCACCAGCGGCGGTGCGCCGGATTCCAGGTCGGGTTCGCCGAGCACCAGGGCCACATGCTCACGACCGTCGGCCAGGCCGTCGAAGGTCACCGCCTGCGCGGTGGTCGAGTAGCCGTCGGCGAAGGTCAGCGGAATCCGGACGCGGGTGCGGACACTCGCGCCGACGAAGGTGCTGCTCACAATTGCTCCTGAGGCCAGGGGACCCGTTCGTTGGAATTCGAACCGCGGAGTCTGCGGGGATATTCCAGAGCACCTAGGAGGCCTCGGACATCCCGGGATTCGGATCGAACGGCGCGGCCAGCACGATGTCCTGCTGGCGGGCCAGCAACGCCCGCCGCCGGGTCAGTTCGGCGATCTGGTCGTCGAGGCGATCGAGGCCGTCACCCACCACCTTTCGCGAGTGGTCGCAGTGCTGGAAGCCGGAATCGGTGGCGCAGGGCAGCAATTCGCGAATATCGCGGGTGGGCAGCCCGGCATCGAGGAGCTCGCGAATGCGCGCCACGCGTGCGGGCGCGGAGGCCGGGTAGCTGCGGTAGCCGTTCGAATCGCGCTGCGGGACAAGCAGTCCCTGCTCCTCGTAGTAGCGCAGCAGCCGCGGGGGTACGCCGGTGACCCGGGCCAGTTCGCCGATCAGCACTGTGACCTCCCACACATGACGTTGACCTTCACACCCATGTGAATCCCTAACGTCGCCGCCATGACGAACATTTCGCTGCAGACCAAGGTCACCGGTTCCGGCCCCGCGATCGTGCTCGCCCACGGCGGTGGCGGCGGCATCGACGCCAACTTCGGCGGGCTGATCCCGCTGCTGGCGGAGGACCACCTGGTGATCGGCTCCGACTACCCCGCCGACGACACCCCGCTCACGCTGGACGCCCTCGCCGACGCCCTCGTCATGGAGGCGGTCGACCGAGGGGCCGAGACCTTTTCGATCGTCGGCTTCTCGCTCGGCACCGCGGTGGCGATCCGCGCCGCGGTCCGGCATCCGGATCGGGTGCGCGGCCTGGTTCTCACCGGCGGCTTCGCCAAGCCCGACAACCGTTCGCGGCTGACCATCGAACTGTGGCAGCGCGCGTTGGCGGCTGGCGACCGCGAGCTCTTCGCGCGGATCGTGCTGCTTTCCGGGTTCAGTAGGGACTTCGTGAATGCCCTTCCTGAGGAACAGCTTTCGGAGGTGCTCGCGCAGACCGCCGCCAACATCCCGGGCGGCACCGCGGCGCAGGCCGCGCTGATCGAGGTGGTGGACGTGCGCGCGGACCTGGCGCGGGTCGCGGTGCCGACCCGGGTCATCGGACTCACCGACGACCTGCTCTGCGATCCCGCGAACGCCCGTGAGCAGGCGGCGGGTATTCCGGGCGCGGAGTACATTGAACTGCCCGGCGGACACGTCGCCATGGCCGAGCAGCCCGCGCTCTGGCACGCGGCCGTGCTCGAGTACTTCGCCGAGCAGCGCGCGGCCGCCACCCGCTGAGTTCACCCCGGGGACCTCGGGCGGAAACACCCAATTTTCAGACCGGAGGGCACGGTTCACATTCTCGGCTTACGATGCAGCCACTATGCAGTCGCCCGTAGCTCACGACCGGATCTGGATCGACAAGCAGACGCCCGAGGTCTTCCACGCGCTCAATAGCGTCGCCCTGGCGACTCGCGAGGCCGCCACGGCGGCCGGGTTGGACCGCGCCGTCATGGAATTGGTGAACGTGCGCGTCTCCCAGTTGACCGGCTGCCCCTTCTGCCTGGACCTGCACGCCCGGGCCGCCCGCGAGGCCGGAATCACCGCACAGCAATTGGATGTGCTGACCGCCTGGAAGCGCAGCCCCTACCTGTTCACCGAAATCGAACAGGCGGCCCTGCAGGTGGCCGAAACAGTGACCGCGTTGCCGGATGAGGAAAGCATGCAGCGTGAGTATGCTGCTGCGCGGCAACATTTGTCGGATGACCAGATGTCCGTTCTCATCTGGGCTGCCACCACTATCGGCGCGTTCAATCGCGTGTCGATTCTGAGCAAACATCCGGTGCGGGTGCGGAAGGAGAACTGAACAATGAGCGAACAGGCCGTGGCGGCCGCAGTCGTTCGCAACGACGCGCAACACCGGTACGAGGTGTGGTACGGGAATTCGCTCGCCGGGTTCAGCGAGTACCGCGAGCGGGACGACAACGACACCACCTTCATTCATACCGAGGTGGATCAGGAATTCAGCGGTAAGGGCCTGGCGAATCTGCTCGCCCAGGAGGCGATCAAGGATGTGATCGCCCGCGGCCGCGTGATCGTGCCGCGCTGCCCATTCATCAAGGGCTGGTTGGACAAACACCCCGAATACGACGAGCACGTCGTCGGCAAGGGCATCAAACGATGAGTGATCTGGAGCCGAGGCCGGAGGCGTCGCTGTGCGAATCCTCCGGGCGGCCCGGGCCGCGCGCGGAATTCTTTCCCGCGCGCGAGGTGCCATTGGGCGGGGTGCGCGGGGTGACCGTCTTCCGGTCACTGCCCCAGCGCGACCTGCCGACCGTGGGCGCGTGGTGCTTCCTGGACCACTTCGGCTCCGGATCGGCGGCCAATCCCGAAGGGCACGATATCGACCCGCATCCGCACATCGGATTGCAAACGGTCACTTGGCCTTTGAACGGGCGCATCCGGCACCGCGACAGCGTCGGCTCGGATGTGGAGATCGAGCCCGGACAGCTCAACATCATGACCTCGGGGCATGGCATCGCGCACTCGGAATACCGGGTGCCGGGGCATGTCTCGGGGCACGGATTGCAGCTGTGGGTGGCACTGCCGGACGAATCCCGGGATATCGCACCGCATTTCGAACAGCACCGGGAATTGCCGGAGTTTTCGATTCCGTCGGTCGACGGCATCGTGCTGATCGGAACCCTGGGCGGGGTCACCTCACCGGCCACCGCCTACACCCCGATTGTCGGCGCGGATCTGCGCGTGCGCGCCGGGGCGGATTCCGCACTTCCGCTGAATCCGGAATTCGAGCACGCGGTGCTCGTCATCGAGGGCGAACTGGCCATCGACGACACGCGCGTCGAGCCCGGCCGACTGTTTTATCTGGGGAGCGACCGGGATTCGATTCGCCTGCACGACACCGCGGGCGCGCATCTGCTGTTGCTCGGCGGTGAACCGTTCGGTGAAGACCTGGTCATGTGGTGGAACTTCGTGGCGCGCAGTCACGAGGAAATCGAGCGGGCCCGAAATGATTGGGAGAAGCACGATATCGGCCGTTTCGCCGATATCGCCGGGCACACCCCGGATCAGCGCATCCCCGCGCCGCCACTGCCCGGTTTGCATTTGAAACCGCGCAAGCGCCGCTGCGGAGTTCCGCACGAGTGAATCACCCGGCCACACCGTAATTCGGCCCCGAACCCACCGGTTCGGGGCCGAATTCGTTCCTGCCTCAGCGGCTGCTGAGCGACTGCGTCCCAATGACGCGCAACAGATCCAGCTTCTCCTGCGTATCGGTATTCGGCGCGGGGTAGTAGATCAGCACGTGGCGGTCGGAGCTGGGCGTGAGCAGCGGTTCGCAAATCAGGTCCAGCACACCGACTTCCGGGTGGATCATGCGCTTGTTGTGGCCGTGGCCGGAACGCACCTCGTGCTCGTTCCACAGGCGCTCGAACTCCGGGCTGGCGGCGCGCAGGCGGGCCACCAGTTCGGTCACGTCGGCATCCCCGGCGCGGCGCGCGGCCGTGGCCCGCACCGTGCCGACGTGCATGTGGCTCAGGCCCTCCCAGTCCTCCTCCGGGAAGATGCGGCGGGAGGCCGGTTCGGTGAACCAGCGCCACGGGATGCAGCGGTCCAGGCCCCGCTTCTGCGAGTAGTCCCCGGACAGCAGGGTGTGCATGCGGTTCTGCACCAGCACCTCGCCCAGGTCCGAAATGACCACGGCCGGAGTGTCGTCCAGCTTGGAGAGCACGTGCAGAATGCCGGGCCCGACATGGCTGTCCCCGCCGCGCGCCGGAGCCTGATGCCCCGACAGGTGGTAGAGGTGGTCGCGTTCCCCGTCGGTCAATCGCAGGGCGCGCGCCAGCGCGGCCAGCACCTGCACCGACGGTCGCGGCCCGCGCGCCTGCTCCAACCGCGTGTAGTAGTCGGTCGACATGCCCGCGAGCATGGCGACCTCGTCGCGGCGCAGGCCCGGGGTACGGCGGCGCGCGCCCGGCGGCAATCCCACGGTCGCGGGTTGCAGCTGCTCACGGCGGCGGCGCAGGAAGTCGGCCAGCTCGGTTCTATCCACCCCACCACTGTCCCCCGTCCCCGGCCCGCTATCCAGGTACCGGCGATCCCAGGCAACCGCGGCGCGGTTCATCCACAGCCATCCCCAGGTCGTAACCAGGGATCGCCGATCCCTGGATGAACGGTCCTCTCCCGCTGGTCCCCGTCCGGGCGCACTGTTGTGGACATGACGCAGAACCTCAGCACAGTCCAGCTCGGCAAGACCGGGCCCGCCGTTTCCCGCCTGGCCCTCGGGGCCATGGGCATGTCCGGCATGTACGGGCAGGCCGACGAGGCCACCTCGATCGCCACCGTGCACGCCGCCCTCGACTCCGGCGCGAACCTCATCGACACCGGCGACTTCTACGGCATGGGCCACAACGAAATGCTGCTGCGGCGGGCACTGGCCGACCGCAAGCGCGAGGACTACCTGCTCAGCGTGAAGTACGGCGCGCTGCGCGGCCCCGACCACAGCTTCCTCGGCAACGACACCCGTCCCGAAGCCACCAAGAACTTCCTCGCGTACTCGCTGCAGCGGCTCGGCACCGATTACATCGACATCTACCGGCCCGCGCGGCTGGATCCGAATGTACCGATCGAGGAGACCGTCGGCGGGCTCGCGGAGCTGGTGCAGGCCGGATACATTCGGCACATCGGCCTGTCCGAGGTCGGCGCGGAGACCTTGCGCCGGGCGGCGGCCGTGCACCCGATCGTGGACCTGCAGATCGAATACTCGCTGGTCACCCGGGGCATCGAGGCCGAAATCCTGCCTGTCGCACGCGAACTGGGCATCGGCATCACCGCGTACGGGGTGCTCTCGCGCGGCCTGCTCAGCGACTCCATGCGGGCGGGACAGCAGTTCGAGCCCGGCGACTTCCGCTCGTACAGCCCGCGCTTCCAGGGCGAGAACCTCACCGCCAACCTGCGTTTGGTCGACGCGCTCGCAAAGATCGCGGCCGATCACCAGGTGACCGTGGCCCAGCTGGCCATCGCGTGGGTGCTGGCCCAGGGCACCGACATCGTGCCGCTCATCGGGGCGCGCAAGCCCGAACGCTGGGCGGAATCGCTTGCGGCGCTGGATATCCGACTGACCGACGCGGAACTCGCCACCATCGAGGCGGCCGTGCCCGCCGATCAGGTCGCGGGCACCCGCTACGCGGCGGCGATGATGACCACCCTCGACAGCGAGCGCTGAATTCTCCTGTCGGCGCCGAATTCTCCTGTCGGCACGGGCGAATCCTACTGTCGGCGAGGCCGAATGACCGCGGTGAAGGCCGCGCTGGCCACGGGCTTGCCGGTGACGTCGGCGATCGTCACCGGCACCTCCAGCTCGATCTCGGTGCGGGACGCGATCTTCGCGCGGGTCTCGGCGATCGTCTCCTCCGACAGTTCCGAGGTCGCGCTGAATGGTCCCAGTTCGCCCTTGGCGCGGGCCAGGTACTCGATGCGGCCATCGCGCGCGACGATGAACGTCTCGCCCATGAGGTCCACGATGCCGGAGATGGACGCGCCCATGGCCGCGGTCTCGGCCAGGCCGAACAGCAGGGCGGCGTGAATATCGCCATTGTGATTGAAGTGTTCGGGCCGACCCGCCATGCGGACCACGCTGCGGCCGGGCGCGTAGTCGACGCTCTCGATCCCGGTGAATTGGATGAAGCCGAGCTTCTGGAAGCCCGCCATCACCATTTCGCCCATGGTGGCGCTGTTGGCGCTGTCCATTACGTCTCCTGCCCGCAAGAAATTGAAACCTGTTCCAATTTCATACCGGGCGCGGAGCGAGTTTGTCCATGTCAGCTTCCTGCCACGGCCTCATCCCACGACCACGACCTCACCCCACGAGGGCCTCACCCCACGACGCGACCGGCCAGCCCCAGGGCCTCCGAGGTGCTGGCCATGGTCTGACGCGCCAGCTTGGCGTCCTTGGCCAGGCTTTGCCCCAGCGTCGGCATGAGCTGACGCAACCGCGGCTCCCAGATCTGCGCATACCGCGGGAAGCAGCGTTCGAGGACCTCCATCATGATGACCGGCGCGGTCGACGCGCCCGGCGTGGCACCCAGCACCGCGGCGATCGAACCATCGTGCGCCGCCACGACTTCCGTACCGAACTCCAGCACCCCGCCGCGCACCGGATCCGGTTTCACGATCTGGGCCCGCTGCCCGGCCGTGATCATGGTCCAGTCCTCGGCACGCGCCTCGGGGACGAACTCGCGCAGCGCCGCGAACTTCTTCTTCCGCGTGGAGAACAGCTGGGTGGCGAGCAGCCACGTCAGCTCCTTGTTCTGCTTGAGCATCGCGGTGAGCGGACCGATATTGTTCGGGCGCAACGATCCCGGGGCGTCGAACAGCGAACCACCTTTCAGGAAACGGGGATTCGCACCGGGGAAGGGGCCGAAGAGCAAGGCGCGTTTGTCGGCGACAATACGAGTGGCCAAGTGCGGCATGGAGATCGACGGTGCGCCGACCGGCGCGCGACCGTACACCTTGGCGTCGTGCGCGGCCACCACCTCCGGATTGTCACAGCGCAGGAACCGCCCGCTCACCGGCAGCAAGCCGTAGCCGCGCACCTCCGGAATCCCGGCCTTCTGCAGGATTTTCAGGGCCCAGCCACCGGCACCGGCGAAGACGAAGCGCGCGTCCACCTTTCGGGTGAGCCGGTCGTTGTCGGTGCGCCAGTCCACCCGCAGCTGCCAGGTGCCGTCATTGTTGCGGCGCAGGCCGCGCACCTCGCAATTGCGGTGGATCTCGACATCGCGCCAGCGCAGCCAATGGAACAGCTGATTGGTGAGCTCGCCGAAATCGATATCGCTGCCGGTGATGTCGCGGGTCGCCGCGATCGGCTCGCCCGCGCGGTCCCCGGTGAGCCCTGCGTGATCCTCGGTGGTCCCGGTACGACCCGCCGTGAGCAGCGGGGCCCACTCACCGATCACCTTCGGATCGTCGCTGAAACGCATATTCGCGAAAAGATGGTGCGCGGAAAGGATTTCGTGACGGCGGCGCAGGAAATCCACCTCCGCGCGACCGCGGGCCAGCGTCATGTGCGGGACCGGATTGATGAATGTCGACGGATCGCGCAGAACTCCGGCACCCACCAGCGACGCCCACAACTGCCGGGTGAGCTGGAACTGCTCATTGAGCGCGACGGCGGGCTCGATATCGATCGAACCGTCCGGATGCTGTGGCGTGTAATCGAGTTCGCACAGGCCCGCGTGGCCGGTGCCCGCATTGTTCCAGGCCGCCGAGGCCTCGGCCCCGACCTCGGGCAGCCGCTCGTACACCGCGATGGTCCAACTGGGTTCCAGATGCTTGAGCAGCATCGCCAGCGTCGCGCTCATGATGCCGCCCCCGATCAGGACGACGTCGTAGGGACGCAGGGGCAGTTGTGTTCTGGATGTCATTACCTGGAAACCCCGATTGAGCTCGTACAGCGTACGGGCACGCTAGCACCAGTCGCTGACCCGCCGGAATGCGCAGCAACCCTATCGCCGAACCCCGCTCCGCGCACCCGGAGCTAACGGCCCGACTTGCCCGGCCGGTCGAAATCGTCCTATATTGACGGCAATCCAAGAGATGCTCTCCGGAAGTTGTGCCGCAGAATGAGAGCATCCGCCTCCGGGGAGGTGCGGAGTGGGCGGCAAAGCAGTTGTGCCCACTCATATCCTCATGGAGGTCATTCCCATGCACATCGGTCTCGGACTCCCCATTTCCGACCCCGCCGCTCTGCTGGACTGGGCTCGTCGCGCGGACGCCGGTCCCTTCTCCACACTCGGCCTGCTCGACCGCCTGGTCTACGACAATCCCGAACCGCTGGTCGCCCTCGGCGTGCTCGCCGGTGCCACCGCACGCATCCGGCTGCAGACCGAGGTGCTCATCGCACCCCTGCGCGATCCGGCGCTGCTCGCCAAGCAGGCCGCCACCCTGGACGTGCTGTCCGGCGGACGCTTCACCCTCGGCCTCGGCGTCGGCGGGCGCGCCGACGATCACGAGGCCTCCGGCACCGAATTGCGCTCGCGTGGTCGCCGTCTCGATCGGCAGCTCGAGCTCATGCGTGAGCTGTGGGCCGGTAAGCCGTTCAGCGACAGCTGCGGCCCCATCGGTCCCGCGCCGCGCACTCCCGGTGGCCCCGAACTGCTCTTCGGCGGTTTCCAGCCCGCCGCGCTGGATCGCGTCGGCCGGTGGGGCGGCGGTTTTCTCGCGGCCGCCGCGCCCTCGTGGGCGGGTGGCCTCTTCGAGACCGTGCGCCGCTCCTGGCGCGAGCACGGCCGCTCCGGCGCGCCGCGCATTGTCGCCCAGGTGAATGTCGCGCTCGGTGCGCAGGACGTCATCGACGACGCCCGCGCGGCCATGGGCGCGTACTACGAATTCTCCGGCCGCGCCGACTACATGGTCGCGGGCATGCTCACCACACCGGGCGAAATCCGCGATGCCATCACGCAATTCGGCGATCTCGGCGCGGACGAGGTCATGCTCTACTGCTACGGCCGCGACGCCGACCAGGTGGATCGCCTCGCCGACGTGATCAGCTGACCGCCTTGCGGGCCCGATAGGCCGCCACCGCATTGCGATTGGTGCAGGCCGTCGAGCAATAGCGGCGGGATCGGTTGCGCGACAGGTCCAGCACGATGCCCTCGCAGCTCTCGTCCGCGCAAATGGACAGCCGCGAGAGCTCGTCGGCGCGAATCAGGTCGATCATCGCCATGGCGGTCTCGACCGCGATGCGCACGTCCAGCGGGGCGTCCGGCGGCACCGCGTGGATGTGATAGTCGAGATCGTCGTGGCGGACCAGCCGCGGCACGGCGCGATGCTCGGCCAGGATCGCGTTCACCAGCTCGACCGCGGTGTCGCGGTCGGCGGTGAGCAGGCGGCGCAGCGGCGCGCGCTGGGCCCGCACGGCGGCGAGTTCGGCGCGGGTGCGGGTGCGCGCGCCGGTGTATCGGTGCTTGGCGAAAAAGGCGTCGAGCTGGGCCATCTCGGTGAGGGTGTCCGGATCGTCGTCGGTATTCACCAGCTCGACCGCCGCGGCCATGGACGCCACCGTGTCATCAGCAAAAAGCACATTGACATATTACACATTCGGGCCGTAACGTCATTAGTCATGGCGACTTTGACTCATGACACCGTGGTGGTGTCGAACCGGCTGCGCACCGGGCTGCTCACCGCCGCGCTGTCGGCCTCCACGTTCGGGCTGTCCGGGCCGCTGGCCCGCGGGCTCATCGACACGGGCTGGAGTCCGGCCGCCGTGGTCATCGTGCGCGTGCTGCTCGGCGGGGTCGTGCTACTGCCGGTGGCCGTCGTGCAGCTGCGCGGCGACTGGAATCTGGTGCGGCGCAACGCGGGGCTGCTCGCGGGCTACGGCCTGCTCGCGATCGCGACCGCGCAGCTGGCGTATTTCAACGCGGTCGCCCATATGGACGTCGGAGTGGCGCTGCTCATCGAATACACCGCGCCCATCGCGGTGGTGATCTACCTGTGGCTGCGACACAGCCAGAAGCCCGGGCGCACAACCATTCTGGGCGCGATCATCGGCGTCATCGGACTGATCCTGGTGCTGAACCTGCGCTCGGGCACCAACACCAGCTGGATCGGCATCGCCTGGGCCAGCGGCGCGATGGTCGGCGCGGCGGCCTATTTCATCCTGTCCGCGCACGCCGGAGACGCGGTGCCGGGCACCGTGCTGGCCACCGGTGGACTGCTGGTCGGTGGGCTCGGCATTCTGGCGGCCGGACTGGTCGGCATCGTGCCGCTGCACGCCACCACCGGATCCGTGGGGTTCCAGGGCTTCACCGTGCCATGGGTGGTGCCGATTCTCGCCCTCGGCGTGGTCACCGCGGCCATCGCCTACGTCACCGGCATTGCCGCCACCCGCATGCTGGGCTCCCGGCTGGCCTCCTTCGCCGCCCTCGGTGAGGTGCTGGCCGCCATTCTGTTTTCCTGGGCGCTGCTGGGCCAAACCCCGGCACCCATCCAATTGCTGGGCGGCGCTTTGATTCTCATCGGCGTGGTTTTCGTCCGGCTCGGCGAGCCCGCCGACGACCAGAATGCGCCATAACTCTTCACATCTCGAGTTGATAACTGTAGTTTGTCGCAAATGTCGGGGAAATCAGTCCGCAACTCGAGAGAAGCCATCGTGCGTACAACGAAATACCTTGCGCCAGCCCTGCTTTGCCTGACCTCCATCGCCGTCGCAGGCACCGTCACCGCGACCACAGGCACGGCAACCGCCGAGCCGGTGCAGGCCCAGCCGCAGCCCGCCCTCCAGATCAAGGGCACCGACCACAACATCGGCTACGACGTGGCTCTCTCCACCGACCACCGCTCGGCGGTCAGCACCCTGCAGGCCGGGCACTTCCTCGCCACCTGGGACGGCGAGGCGGTCATCGTCACCGACGACAACGGCACCCTGGTCTCCACGGTCCCGCTGAAGTACGACATCGACGGCAAGACAGCCGAATTCACCCCGAAGATCGATGAGGACAACCGTCGCCTCACCCTCACCCCGGTCGCCGAGGCCGACACCCCGGTCCGCGATGTCGATGCCCAGCAGCACTTCTTCGACGTCGTCCAGGCCAATATGCCCGCCGTCGCCACCGGCGCGGCCATCGGCGCCATCATCGGCTTCATCGCGGGCTTCCCCCTCGGCCTGTTCGTCATCGACTTCATCACCGCCCCGTTGCTCGCGGTGGTCGGCGGCGTGGTCGGCGGCGTCATCGGCCTCCAAATGTCCGGCGGCCAACAGGCTTCCGACGCCGCCCTCGCCTACGTCGACACCCTCGCCCCCGGCGCGTCCAATGTCTTCCGGCCGCTCCTGGCCGCCGTCCCCGCCCCGCAACCGGCGAACTGACCTCCCCCGCAACACTTTCGGCCCGTGCTTCTCGTCAGAGCACGGGCCGTTTGCTGTTCGATCCAGGAAACGCCGTTCAATCCAGGACACTCAGTGAGTCCACGGCCATGCTGTTGTTCCAGTGGTACCACCAGACATTCATCTCGCCCGCGAGATCGAAGCGCAGCGTGTGGCCGGTGCCCGGGCCGCCCACTATGGTCCACAGCCCATTGGGCTGGCCGATCACGCTACTGACACCGCCGTCGTCCCAAGCGAATTGGCCCAGGGACGGTGCGTCGAGACTGTTCCACGGCAGATCGGCGGTGAAATGTCCGGACGTGATGCCGGGAAGCACCGGGCTGGAACAGCCCCAGACATCCGCTTCGCGGTGAATGCTCTGGCCCGCGCTGCCGGTACCGGGAACCATGGTGCCGGTCAGGATGCCGCCGTGGTGGCAGACGACCCATACCGTGGGCGATTCGGCGGCCGCGGGCACAGACAGGGGCAGGGACAGAGACAGGGGCAGGGGCAGGGGCAGGGGCAGGACCGCTCCGCCGAGGACGGCCGCAACGACAACACCACGAGCGAACATGTCGACTCCTCCCCTGGCGGGGGCAGTTGATTCGTCGCGACCAGCATAGACCCGCGCTGCGGCCGACGATCGTGAAAAGAGTTCGGCCCCCGCTCCGGAATGGGAGCGGGGGCCGAAAACTATTGCCTGGCTACAGGCTTAGCGGTAGTCGCTGAAGCCGTAGTCGTCCAGCGGCACCGCGGCACCGGTGGAGGTGCCGAAGCCGTCCGGGCTGTAGTAGCTGTCGTCGTAGGACGGGACAGCGTACGCGGCCTGACGCGCCTCTTCGGTGGGCTGCACCTGGATGTTGCGGTAGCGGTTGATACCGGTACCGGCCGGGATCAGCTTACCGATGATCACGTTCTCCTTCAGGCCGATCAGCTTGTCGGAGCGGCAGTTGATCGCGGCGTCCGTGAGCACGCGGGTGGTCTCCTGGAAGGAGGCCGCCGACAGCCACGAATCGGTCGCGAGCGACGCCTTGGTGATACCCATGAGCACCGGACGACCCGAGGCGGGCTCGCCACCCTCCGCGACCACGCGGCGGTTGGCGGCCTCGAACTCGGCGCGCTCCACCAGCGAACCCGGGAGGAACTCGGTCGCACCCGAATCGATGATGGTGACGCGGCGCAGCATCTGGCGAACGATCACCTCGATGTGCTTGTCGTGGATGGACACACCCTGCGAGCGGTACACCTCCTGGACCTCGTGGACCAGGTGGACCTGCACCTGACGCGGGCCCATCACGCGCAGCACCTCGTGCGGGTCGGCAGAGCCCTCGAGCAGCTGCTGGCCGACATCCACGTGGTCACCGTCGGCGAGCAGACGCTCGGAGCCGTCGTCGTGCTTGAACACCCGCAGACGCTGACGCTTCGACAGCTTGTCGTACACGACCTCGTCCGAACCGTCGTCCGGCGTGATCGTGATCTTGTAGAAGCGGTCGTCGTCCTCGAGCCGCACGCGACCCGACACCTCGGCAATGGGGGCCTTGCCCTTGGGAACACGAGCCTCGAAGAGCTCCTGAACTCGGGGCAGACCACCCGTGATGTCGTCACCCGCGACACCACCCTGGTGGAAGGTACGCATGGTCAGCTGGGTACCGGGCTCACCGATGGACTGGGCGGCGACGATACCGACGGCCTCACCGATGTCCACCAGCTTGCCGGTCGCCATGGAGCGGCCGTAGCAGGTGGCGCACACGCCGGTGCCGGTGGTGCAGGTCAGCACGGAGCGGACCTTCACCTCGGTGATACCGGCCTCGAGCAGCGCCTCCAGGGCGGGATCGCCCAGGTCGTGGCCCTTCTCGACAATGACGTTGCCCTTGGCGTCGATCGCGTCGGTGGCCAGCGTCCGAGCGTAGGTGCTGGTCTCGACGTGAGCGTCGCGGATGACCGAGCCGTCGGCCTGACGCTCCGCGATCGGCACCACGATGCCACGCTCGGTGCCACAGTCGGTCTCGCGCACGATGACGTCCTGCGACACGTCCACCAGACGACGGGTCAGGTAACCCGAGTCGGCGGTACGAAGCGCGGTGTCGGCCAGACCCTTTCGCGCACCGTGGGTGTTGATGAAGTACTCCAGAACCGTCAGACCCTCACGGAAGGAGGACTTGATCGGCTGCGGGATGAACTCACCCTTCGGGTTCGTCACCAGACCCTTCATACCGGCGAGGGTACGAGTCTGGGTGAAGTTACCCGTGGCGCCCGAGTCGACGATCGTGATGATCGGGTTGTCGGCCGGGTAGTGCGCGCGCAGCGCCTTACCGACCTCTTCGGTCGCTTCCTGCCAGATCTTGACCAGGGCGTTGTTGCGCTCCTGGTGGTCCAGAGCACCACGCTGGTACTTCTTCTCGATCTGATCGGCCTGCGCGTCGTAGCGCGCCATGATCTCGGCCTTCTCGGTCGGCACGAGCACGTCCGACATGGAGACCGTGACGCCGGAACGGGTGGCCCAGTAGAAGCCCGCGTCCTTCAGCTTGTCGACGGTCTGCGCGACCACGATCATCGGGTAGCGCTCGGCCAGATCGTTGATGATCGCGGCCTGACGCTTCTTCGGCATCGGCTCGTCGATGAACGCGTAGTCCGCCGGGAGCAGATCGTTGAACAGCACCCGGCCCAGCGTGGTCTTGGTGGTCCACGCGTCGCCGCGCTGCCAGCCGTTCGGGAACAGCTCGGCCTCGACGTCCTTGGGCGGACGCTGATCGGTCAGCCGGATCTTGACCAGCGAACGCACGGTCAGCTCGCCGCGGTCGACGGCCATCTGCGCCTCGGCGGGCGAGGAGTAGACGCCGAACTCCGGCTCGTCCTTGGTGGCCGCGCGGTACTCGCCCTTCGCGCCCTCTTCCAGGCGGGTCAGGTAGTACAGACCGGTCACCATGTCCAGACGCGGCATGGCGAGCGGACGACCCGAGGCGGGCGACAGGATGTTGTTCGAGGACAGCATCAGGATGCGGGCCTCGGCCTGCGCCTCCGCGGACAGCGGCAGGTGCACGGCCATCTGGTCACCGTCGAAGTCGGCGTTGAACGCCTCACACACCAGCGGGTGCAGCTGGATGGCCTTGCCCTCGACCAGCAGCGGCTCGAAGGCCTGGATACCCAGGCGGTGCAGGGTGGGCGCACGGTTCAGCAGCACCGGGTGCTCGGCGATGACCTCTTCGAGGACATCCCACACCTGAGGACGCTGACGCTCGACCATCCGCTTGGCGGACTTGATGTTCTGCGCGTGGTTCAGGTCGACCAGACGCTTCATGACGAACGGCTTGAACAGCTCGAGCGCCATCAGCTTGGGCAGACCGCACTGGTGCAGCTTCAGCTGCGGACCGACCACGATGACCGAACGGCCGGAGTAGTCGACACGCTTGCCGAGCAGGTTCTGGCGGAAACGACCCTGCTTGCCCTTGAGCAGATCGCTCAGCGACTTCAGCGGGCGGTTACCCGGACCGGTGACCGGACGGCCACGACGGCCGTTGTCGAACAGCGCGTCCACCGACTCCTGCAGCATGCGCTTCTCGTTGTTCACGATGATCTCGGGCGCACCGAGATCGATGAGGCGCTTGAGGCGGTTGTTGCGGTTGATGACGCGGCGGTACAGGTCGTTCAGGTCGGAGGTCGCGAAGCGGCCACCGTCCAGCTGCACCATCGGGCGCAGCTCCGGCGGGATCACCGGAACGGCGTCGAGGACCATGCCCATCGGCGAGTTGCCGTTGGTCTGGAACGCGGCGACGACCTTCAGACGCTTCAGGGCGCGAAGCTTCTTCTGGCCCTTGCCCGTCCGGATGGTCTCGCGCAGGCTCTCGGCCTCGGCGTCGATGTCGAAGGTCTCCATGAGCTTCTGGATCGCCTCGGCACCCATGGCGCCGGTGAAGTACTCGCCGTAGCGGTCCTGCAGCTCGCGGTAGAGGACCTCGTCCACGATCAGCTGCTTGGGGGCCAGCTTGGTGAAGGTGGTCCAGATCTCGTCGAGCCGGTCCAGCTCGCGCTGGGCGCGGTCGCGCAGCTGACGCATCTCGCGCTCGCCGCCGTCCTTGACCTTGCGGCGGACGTCGGACTTGGCACCCTCGGCCTCGAGCTCGGCCAGGTCGGCCTCGAGCTTCTGGGCGCGGGCCTCGAGATCGGCGTCGCGCTGATCGGCGACGGTCTTCTTCTCGACCTCCATCTCCGCCTCGAGCGTGGACAGCTCGTTGTGGCGCAGCTCGTCATCGACATTGGTGATGACGTAGGCGGCGAAGTAGATGATCTTCTCGAGATCCTTCGGCGCCAGATCGAGCAGGTAACCCAGGCGCGACGGGACACCCTTGAAGTACCAGATGTGGGTGACCGGCGCGGCCAGCTCGATGTGGCCCATGCGCTCACGACGCACCTTGGCGCGCGTCACCTCGACACCACAGCGCTCGCAGATGATGCCCTTGAAGCGGACGCGCTTGTACTTACCGCAGTAGCACTCCCAGTCCCGGGTGGGACCGAAGATCTTCTCGCAGAAGAGGCCGTCCTTCTCCGGCTTCAGCGTGCGGTAGTTGATGGTCTCCGGCTTCTTGACCTCGCCAAACGACCAGTTGCGAATGTCTTCGGCGGTG
The DNA here is from genome assembly GCF_035818795.1 of Nocardia sp. CDC160. Lineage (NCBI taxonomy): Bacteria > Bacillati > Actinomycetota > Actinomycetes > Mycobacteriales > Nocardiaceae > Nocardia > Nocardia sp. CDC160. The sequence continues at coordinate 104,657 of NZ_JAYKYT010000007.1, forward strand.
GCCAGGCCGATCCGGAGTTCATCGAAGAAGTTGACGTCTAGCACGTAACTTCCTTTCCCCTGTTCGGGTTGAGTATGAGCAAAAGTGCAAAATCGGTTGCCCCGCAGGCGCTTTCACGCCTGCGGGACCAATCGCTCACTGCGCCAGGTCGTCGACCGTCGCAGCCTCGTTGCGGGACAGGTTGATACCCAGGTTCGCCGCGGCGCGCTCCAGGTCCTCGTCGTCGCCGTCGCGCATCTCGATGGCGGCGCCGTCCGAGGACAGCACCTCCACGTTCAGGCACAGCGACTGGAGCTCCTTGAGCAGAACCTTGAACGACTCCGGGATGCCCGGCTCCGGAATGTTCTCGCCCTTGACGATCGCCTCGTACACCTTCACGCGGCCGACCACGTCGTCCGACTTGATGGTGAGCAGCTCCTGCAGGGTGTAGGCCGCGCCGTACGCCTGCATGGCCCAGCACTCCATCTCACCGAAGCGCTGACCACCGAACTGGGCCTTACCACCGAGGGGCTGCTGCGTGATCATCGAGTACGGACCCGTCGAACGCGCGTGGATCTTGTCGTCCACCAGGTGGTGCAGCTTGAGGATGTACATGTAGCCGACGGCCACCGGGTACGGGAACGGCTCGCCGGAGCGGCCGTCCAGCAGGATCGCCTTGCCGTCGTCGTTGATCATCTTCTCGCCGTCGCGGTTCGGCAGCGTCGAACCGAGCAGGCCGGTCAGCTCCTCTTCGCGGGCACCGTCGAACACCGGGGTGGCGATGTTCGTGTCGGCGGGCTGGCCGAGCATTTCCTCGGGCAGCTTCTTGGCCCAGTCGGGGTTGCCCTCGACCTTCCAGCCGGTCTTGGCGATGTAACCCAGGTGGGTCTCCAGCACCTGACCGATGTTCATACGACGCGGCACACCGTGGGTGTTCAGGATGATGTCGACCGGGGTGCCGTCCGGGAGGAACGGCATGTCCTCCTGCGGAAGGATCTTGCCGATGACGCCCTTGTTGCCGTGGCGACCGGCGAGCTTGTCGCCGTCCTGGATCTTGCGCTTCTGCGCGACGTAAACGCGCACAAGCTCATTGACGCCCGGGGGCAGATCGTCGTCGTCGTCACGCGAGAACACGCGCACGCCGATGACCTTGCCGGACTCACCGTGGGGCACCTTCAGGGAGGTGTCGCGAACCTCGCGGGCCTTCTCACCGAAGATGGCGCGCAGCAGGCGCTCCTCGGGGGTCAGCTCGGTCTCACCCTTCGGGGTGACCTTGCCGACCAGGATGTCGCCGTCGCGGACCTCGGCGCCGATGCGCACGATGCCGCGCTCGTCGAGATCGGCCAGCACCTCGTCGGAGACGTTCGGGATGTCCCGGGTGATCTCCTCGGCACCGAGCTTGGTGTCGCGGGCGTCGATCTCGTGCTCCTCGATGTGGATCGAGGTGAGCACGTCATCCTCCACGAGGCGCTGCGACAGGATGATCGCGTCCTCGTAGTTGTGGCCTTCCCACGGCATGATCGCCACGAGCAGGTTCTTGCCCAGGGCCATCTCACCGTTCTCGGTGCAGGGGCCGTCGGCGAGCACGTGCCCGGCCTCCACGCGCATGCCCTCGTCCACGATCGGACGCTGGTTGGCGCAGGTGCCCTGGTTGGAGCGCTCGAACTTGCGCAGGCGGTAGCTGCGGCGGGTGCCGTCGTCGTGCATGACGGTGATGAAGTCGGCCGAAACCTCTTCCACCACACCGGCCTTCTGGTTCACGACCACGTCACCGGCGTCGACCGCGGCGCGCAGCTCCATGCCGGTGCCGACCAGCGGCGACTCGGAACGGATCAGCGGCACGGCCTGACGCTGCATGTTCGCGCCCATGAGGGCACGGTTGGCGTCGTCGTGCTCGAGGAACGGAATCATGGCGGTCGCGACCGACACCATCTGGCGCGGCGAGACATCCATGTAGTCGATGTCCTTGGCCGGGACGTATTCCATTTCCTCGTTGCCGTGGCGGGCGAGGACGCGCTCCTCGAGGAAGTTGCCGTCCGCGTCGACCGGCGAGTTCGCCTGGGCGCGGATGTGGCGGTCCTCCTCGTCGGCGGTGAGGTAGCGGACCTCATCGGTGACGCGGCCGTCGACGACCTTGCGGTACGGGGTTTCGATGAAACCGAACGGGTTGACCCGGGCGTAGACCGACAGCGAGCCGATCAGACCGATGTTCGGGCCTTCCGGGGTCTCGATCGGGCACATGCGGCCGTAGTGCGAGGGGTGCACGTCGCGGACTTCCAGACCGGCGCGCTCACGGGACAGACCGCCCGGGCCCAGCGCCGACAGACGACGCTTGTGGGTCAGACCCGAGAGCGGGTTGTTCTGGTCCATGAACTGCGACAGCTGCGAGGTGCCGAAGAACTCCTTGATCGCCGCCACGACGGGACGGATGTTGATCAGGGTCTGCGGGGTGATGGCCTCGACGTCCTGGGTGGTCATGCGCTCACGCACAACGCGTTCCATACGCGAGAGACCCACGCGGATCTGGTTCTGGATCAGCTCGCCAACCGTCCGCAGACGACGGTTGCCGAAGTGGTCGATGTCATCGACCTCGACCGGAACCTCGACGCCACCCGGCGCGGTCATCATCTTGTCGCCCTGGTGCAGACGCACCAGGTACTCGATGGTCGCGACGATGTCTTCCTTGGTCAGCACCGAACCCTGAACCGGCACACCGGCGTTCAGGCCCAGCTTCTTGTTGACCTTGTAGCGGCCGACGCGCGCCAGGTCGTAGCGCTTCTCCTTGAAGAACAGGTTCTCCAGCAGGGTCTGCGCGGACTCCTTGGTCGGCGGCTCGCCCGGACGCAGCTTGCGGTAGATGTCCAGCAGCGCCTCGTCCTGACCCGGGGTCGAGTCCTTCTCGAGGGTGGACATCATGATCTCGGAGAAACCGAAACGCTCGGTGATCTCCTCGGTGGTCAGACCCAGCGCCTTGAGCAGCACGGTGACCGGCTGCCGACGCTTGCGGTCGATGCGGACACCGACGGTGTCGCGCTTGTCGACGTCGAACTCCAGCCACGCGCCGCGCGACGGGATGACGCGCACCGAGTGCAGCGTCTTCTCGGTCGACTTGTCGATGGACTCGTCGAAGTAGACACCGGGCGAACGGACCAGCTGCGACACGACGACGCGCTCGGTGCCGTTGATGATGAACGTGCCCTTGTCGGTCATCATCGGGAAGTCACCCATGAAGACCGTCTGAGACTTGATCTCACCGGTGTTGTTGTTGATGAACTCCGCGGTCACGAACAGCGGTGCCGCGTAGGTCATGTCCTTGTCCTTGCACTCCTCGATGGAGGCCTTGACCTCTTCGAAGCGCGGGTCGGAGAAGGACAGCGACATGGAGCCGGAGAAGTCCTCGATCGGAGACAGCTCCTCGAGCACCTCCTCGAGGCCCCCGACGGGGTTGGTGACGTCGCCGCGCGCGGTGGCACGCTCACGCCAGTCTGCTGAACCGACCAGCCAGGCGAACGATTCGGTTTGTAGATCGAGAAGTCCGGGAACCTCCAGGGGTTCGCGAATCTTCGCGAAAGACACCCGCTTCGGGGCTCCGGGGATACCGGCCTTGGTCTGGGTGGAGACTGCCAAGATGCGTCCTTCCAGCACCTCACGCGCGTCGCGTGGTGGTCCGCGACCGTCGCTTGTCTGCTACGAATTCCGCTGGTTACGACCCGAACGAACCCGAAGCAGCAAACAGCGGAAGTAACACCGGAAGGTGGAACTTTCGTGATGCGATCGAGGTATGGACAGGAGGCAGCCAGCGCAACGTCCAAAACTACACCCAAACCTACGGGGGTGTCAAAGTACCACCCGTGGCGATCCGTGGGCGGCAACTTCGCCCCGGTGTGTCCGTGTCGATATCCGGGCGACTGGAGCGCCTGTACCGGCTCGGCGAGTGACGGTCTCCACACGGATTTCCGACGAGGCCGAAGAGTCCGCTGGCTGCGTTCGCGAGGCCCACGTCGGCGTCCTGTCCCCTGTGACAGCCGCCGCTGTTGTGAATAGCGTGACGGCTCGGACGAAAGTCGTCAAGTGGCGGTCCGAGTTGACAAATCGCGAGATCGCCTGTCCCAGTACAAGATCACCTTGTGACGTCGCGCGATGCCGGAAAGACACCGGCACCCGACGGATACGGCGACCTATTTGTCGGTAATCGCCTGGGTCACTTGTCGGTGATCTCGGCGGCCAGCCAGTGGCCGTTCACCTTCTGCATGCGCAGCACGATCGGGCCCGAGGCGAGCGGTTCGGGCTTGTTGTCCTTGACCGCGGAGATGTTCAGGTTGACCAGTAGTTCGGCCCGGTCGCCGGTGAGCAGCGTCACCCCGATGGGATCGGTTTTGACCTGGGTGTCGGTCTGGGTCTGCTTGATGGTGTCGACCGTGGTGTCGACGTATTTGGCGAAGTCCTTCTGCATCTTGTCGGTCAGCACCGAGTTGACCGAGGACTTCCACTTGTCGATCTCGGCGGCCTTGTAGCCGTAGAGGGTGGTCAGCGCGTGATCCGCGGCGGCCTTCACCTCGTCGGTGGCCTGGTTGTCGACGTAGGCGAGATTGCCCGAATCCGAATTGGGCTTGGACACCCAGTGATGCACCGCACCCACGATGGCGAAGACCAGCAGCAGCGCCGACAGCGCCGCGCAGATCGTGGCGACACCCCAGTTGGGCCAAAATCCGCCCTGCCCGCTCGGCTTGGAATACTGTTGCCGGGCAGTCTTTTTGGACAGGCTCGGACCGCGCGGCGGGGTGGCGCGCGACGCGGTTCGATCGGAGCGCTCGGTTCGATCGGAAGGCTCGGAGGTGGACCGGGCGTTCTTGGCGGTCACGTCCGCGGCGGTGGTGCGGGCGGCCGTGCCGCGCTGGGCGGCCGGGCGGCGCGGGGTGACCCGGTTGACGGGGCGCTTCTTGTTGGCCATGGTCACTCCCTCCTAGTTGCCGGGGGCCGGGGTCGATGTCGGGGCGGGCTGCTGCGCGGTCTGCGCGCCGGTGCCCAGGGGCACGGGCTCGCCCAGGTTCTGGGCCTTCTCGGCCTTCCAGGTGCTGCCGACCTTGACCAGATCGAGGGTCCACAACTGGCGGAAGGTGGCGGGCTGGCCGCCGGGCCAACTGCGGGTGATCTTCAACACCGCGAAGGCCGACGCGTGGTCGAGTTCGCTGTTGAGCGAGGTGAGCGTGAGGCCCTCGACGGCGGCCTCGATGCGGGTCTTGGAGTCCTGGGCGGTCTGCTTGAGCTGATCCTGCCCGTCCTCCTGCTGCTTGAGCAGGTCACCGGTCATCGATGACCGAATATTTGCCAGCGAACCGTCGATGTCATCCGGATTGATGGACATCAGATTCACGGCCGCCTGCCGCGCATCGGTGAGCGCCGCGTCGCGGGCCTGCGCCCGGGTTTCGTCCTTGTGGTCACCGAACCAGAGGAAGCCCATGATCGCCGCCGCGACCACCGAGACGACCAGCAGCCCGGCCGCACCGACGGTCGCGAAGCGCCGCAGGTCGAGACCTTCGGCCGGAGCCGCGGCCGAAGGCTCGCGGACCGGCTCGGCAGGCTGATCCAGCACGGCGGGCTGATCCAGCACGACGGTCGGCTCTTGCGGGGTTGTTTCGGGAACCGACGGGGTCGTCGGCTTCTCGAGGTTCGCCCCCGATTCGCTGTCCTTGTGCTGGCTCACGCCGCCACCATACTTTCCTCTCTTCGCGCCCTGTCTGGGACTTGTGTTCCGGGACCCGCGCGGGTCGATCCCACTACTTGGGCGTAATGCCCATCAGTGTGGACAGCTGGGTCGCGACCGGGTTCAGGTTGAGCTTGTCCGGGTCGTACTTGGGCTTGTCGTCCCACGGCTGCGGGACGCTCGGGTCGGCCAGCTCGGCGCGCGCGCCGCCGCGCACGTCGGTCTCGCTGCCCTGCGGGACGGTGCATCCGGCCTGCGTATTGAACGGGAAGTCGTCGCGGGTGTCGTCGAAGTTGGGGTTCTGGGCCTTCATCTGGTCCAGAATCCGTTGCGTGCCTTCGTATCCCACGGTGCAGGCGGGCGGGTTGTTGGTCTCGAGCACCAGGCCGAAGTGGGTGGTGCCGTCACCGGGAGCGGTGGAGGAGCCACCGAGCGGCAGCAGCGGCAGCATCTGCAGCACCGGGCCGAGCGCGTAGAACTTCGGCGAGATGGCCAGCAGCAGCACGCGCAGGTTGGTGAGGTCCTTGGTGAGTGCCGGGCCGCTCTCCTGCAGCAGGCGCTGGATCGCGGATCCGGCGTCGGTGCCGGTGCCGATGAGGCGGCGAATGTCCGGGTCGTTGGACTTGAGCTGCGCGGTGAGCTTGTCCAGGCCATCGCTGAACTGCAGGATGGCCGGGGACTGTTCGGCCTGGGTGCCCAGCACGGTGCGGGCGGAGCGCAGCAGCGCGAGGGTCTGCTGCAGATTGTCGCCGCTGGCGGCCGCGCTGAACTTGTTGAGCGAGTCGACCAGGATCTTGAGGTCGTCGCCCCGGCCGTCGAAGGCCTTGCCCAGTTCGGTGACGGCCGTGGACAGCGCCTTCAGGTCGGTGGTGTTGGCGAAGCGGTCGACGCTGGAGAGCAGGTCTTCCACCGGAATCGGGGTGGTCGCGCCGTCGATGACCGAGCCTTCGTGCAGGTACGGCGAGCCGTCCTTGGACGGCACCAGATCCACGTACTGCTCACCGATGGCGGACCGGTCGGCCACCACCGCCTTGGCGTTGGCCGGAACCTTGGGCGCCCCGGAGGTCATCTCCAGGGTGATGAGCACGCCGTCGGGGGTGACGTCGAGATCGCCGACCCGGCCCACGGGCACGCCGCGGTAGGTGACCTCCGCGCCCTTGGACAGATTGCCGGTCTCCTTGGCCTGCACCTTCACCTTGTACAGCCCGAAGCCCAGCATATTGTCCAGCCGAACGTATTTCGCGCCGACGAAGACGACGCCGATCACGGCGATGATCGCGAAGGCGATCAGCTGATTGCGCACCAGACGTGTCATCGCGGACCACCCACTCCCAGCTGCTCGAGGATCGATCCGAGCGGATCGGTGGGACCGGTCGCCCCGGTGGGCCGTGCCACGGTCGGCGGCAGCGGCAGCAGCGAGACGGTCGGCCAGCCGCCGCGCGGCCCGTTGCCGTTGTAGTACGGGTTGGTCGGATCCACGTACACCGGCCGCCCCTGGGGCGGGATGTACTGCGGATCCGGCCGTCCCACACCGAGATTCGTCAGCAACTTGCCGATCTGCAGGTCCACCGAGAGCCAGGTGTTGACCTGGCCGCCGAAGGCCGACTTGATGGCCTCGTCCGGGAACGGGTAGGTCGGGATGAGCGGGAACGCGGTCACCAGATCATTGGCCGAGGCGCCCAGCGCCTGCAGCGTGGGCCGCAGCGAGGACAGGTCGGTGATCAGGTTGTCCTTGGAGTGGTTGAGCACGTCGAATCCGGCCTGCCCCACGCGATCCAGCTGCTGCAGCATCTGAATCAGCTGCGGCCGTTGCTCATCGAGGATCTTGATGCCCGCGGGCAGCTCGTCGAGGATCTTGGAGATCTGGGTGGTCTGCTGCCCCACCCGGGTGCTCAGCGTGTCGAGGCTGTCCAGCGCGCGGGTGATGTTGTCGACCTGATCGTCGAGGCCTTTGATCAGGGTGTTGGCCTGGACCAGCAGATCCCGGACCTTGCCCTCGCGACCGCCCAGGGTCTTGTTGAGCTCCACCACGATCGGCTGCAGCTGCGCCACACCGCCGCCATTGAGCAACAGCGACAGCGCGCCGAGCACCTGCTCCACCTCGGTGGCGGTGCGGGTGTTCTCGACCGGGATCTTGTCCCCGCTCTTCAGCGGCGCGGTGTCGGCATCCTTTGCGGGAGCGGACAGTTCGATGTACTTCTCACCCAGCAGGTTGGTCTGCTTGACCTCGGCGTGGGCATTGGCGGGCAGCTTCACGTCATCGTTGACCAGCACCTGCACGCTGGCTTCCCAGGCGTTGTCGGGTGCGATGCGGATCTTGTCGACCCGGCCCACGGCCACGCCGTCCACCTTGACCGACGACTGCGGGACCAGGTCCAGCACATCGGCGAAGCGAATGTCGATATGCATGGGGTTCTTGCCCACGTTCGGGCCGCCGGGCAGCGGGATGCTGTCCGCGCCGCAGCCCGCGGCCACCAGGGTGACCACACCCATCGAGGTGGCGAGCAGGGCGGCGCGCTTGGCGCGGCCTGTGCGAATGCGCGCGGCGCTCATCGCTGTCCACCTTCCTGCTGCGACGGCGGCAGCTGGTCGGACGGAGTGCCGGGCACCGAGCCGGGCACCGCGTTGCGCTGCTCGTTCTCACCGCTGAGGATGCCGAAGGGCAGCACCAGCGTCGGCGTCTTCACGCCCGCGGTGATCTGGTCGGTGATCGCCTTGCAGCTGTTGAGGATCGGGCCGAGCTGACGCGAGATGGCGTCGAACTTGGGATCGCCGGGGCGCAGCTTGCCCAGGTCCAGCATCTTGCAGATGACACCGAACGGGTCCTGCAGATCGGTGAAGTTGGGGCGCATGTCGAGCGTGCCGGTTTCACCGTTGTGGACATTGATGAGGTTGCTCAGCGCGGTCGGGATGAGCGGCAGCGCCTTGGCCAGATCGTCGCGCTGATCGGCGAGGGTCTGGGTGAGCTTGGTCAGGGCGTCGGCGTTGGACTGCACCAGATCCCGGTTGTTGTCGATGAACCGGGCCACATCGCCGAGCGCGACCGAGAGCAGGCTCAGCGCGTCGCCGAGGGTCTGGCGCTCGTCGGACAGGAATCCCGCCAGCGAGGCCAGTTGGGTGTTGAAGGTCCGCACCTGGGCGTCGTTGTCGGCCAGGGTCTGCACGAAGGTCTGCAGGTTCTTGACCGTGTCGAAGATGTCGGTGCGCGAATCGGAGAGCGCGTGCGCGGCCTTGGACAGCTGGGTGAAGCTGTTGCCCAGCGCCTCGCCATTGCCGGAGAGGTTGTCGGCGGACGTCCGCACCAGCTGATTCAGCGCGCCGTCCTTGTTGGCACCGTTGGGGCCCAAGGCATCCGAGAGTTCGGTGATCGACTTGTAGAGTCGGTCCACCTCGACCGGGGTGGCGGTGCGGTCCTTCGGGATGGTGGCGTCGCGGCCCATCTTGGGTCCGCCCTTGTAGGCGGGCGCGAGCTGGATGTAGCGGTCCGACACCACCGACGGGGTGATCTGGGCGGCCTTGGCGTCGGCGGGGATGTCGTATTTGCGGTCGACCTTCATGACGACCTTGACCACGTCACCCTGCGGCGTCACCGAATCCACATGCCCCACCGGCACACCCAGGATGCGGACGTCCGAACCCTCGTAGATGCCGATGGACTTGTCGAAGTAGGCGGTGATGGTGGTGGTGTTGAGCTTGTCGAAGCCCCACCATGCGACGCCCGCGAGCACGACCGCCAGGGCTGCCACCGCGGCGATGACCTTGCTCTTGGTGCTGGTCCCGCGCAGGGCGGTGAGCGGATTCTTCGCCACGGCTTAACCTCCCAACTTTCGGATCGGGTCGCGATAGCCCGGAACGTCGGGCAACGCGGGCGGAATCAGGTTCGTGATGACCGCGTCGAACCAGCGGCCGGTGCCCAGCACGTTCGAGTACAGCCCGTAGAAGGGCGCGGCCAGAGTAAGAGTCTTGGAGATGTCGGCCTGATGGTCGTTGAGCAGGTCGATGGTCTTGTTCAGGTTGGTCAGCGCCGGGCCGATCTGCTCCTCGTTGTCCTTGACCAGCGCACTCAGTTCGGCCGCAACGGTTTTCGCGCCGGTGAGCAGCTGGTGGATGGCCTGCTGGCGCACGTTCAGCTCGGCCAGCAGCTGACCGCCATTGGCGAGCAGCCGCTCGAATTCCTGATTGCGGTCGGCCAGCACCTTGGAGGTGGTCTTGGTGGCGGCGAACAGCTTCTTGAGCTGATCGTCACGCTTGGCCAGGGTCTCCGAGAGCCGGGCGACGCCGTCGATGGAGCCGCGCAGTTCCGGCGGCGTGGCCGAGAAGGCGTCCGAGAGCACCTGGAAGCTCTGGGCCAGCTGCGCGGTATTGGTCTCCTCGATGTTCTTGGCGGCGTCGCTGAAGGCGTCCACCACGTCGTAGGGAGACACGGTGCGCGACAGCGGGATCACGTCCGACGGGTCGAGGATCTTGGTGCCCTTGGGGTCCAGCGCCAGATACTTCTGCCCGAGCAGGGTCTTGATCTGGATGGAGGCGGTGGTCTCGTTGCCGACCCAGGCGTCCTGGGTGCGGAAGTCCACCAGCACCTTGTCGCCGTCGAGCCGGACATCGGAGACCGAACCGACCTTGACGCCCGCGATGCGAACCTCGTTGCCCTTCTTCAGACCGGCGGCCTCGGAGAACTCGGCGGTGTACTTGGTACCGGCGCCCAGCAGCGGCAGCTTGTCCAGATTGAACGCGGACAAGGTGATCAGCAGCACCATGAGCAGGCCGAGCCCGCCCATGAATGCCGGACTGCGCTTACCCAATACGATGCGATCGTCCATCAGCGGCCTCCCTTCCCATGGCAGCGCGGCGCCGGATTCGTATAGATCGGCTGGTTCACGGTCGGCATGTTCTGCAGTGCGGGTGGGAAGTTCAGCTGCGGCGCGTCGCTCAGTCCGGGCCCGGCGACGATGTCGATGCCGCACAGGTAGAACTGGAACCAGGAGCCGTAGGACGCCGCGCGCCCGAGCTTCTCCATCTTGATGGGCAGATTGGTCAGGCCCTCGTCGACCTCGCCCTTGCGATCGTTGAGCGTGCCGGTCAGCTGGTTCAGACCGGCGATCGCGCCCTGCAGGTTCGGCCGCACCGGCACCAGCAGGTCCGCGGTGGCCGAGGCCAGATTGCCCAGCGAGGTGACGGCCGAGCCGATGGTGCCGCGCTCGGCATTGAGGCCGGTGACCAGCGCCTCGGTATTCACGATCAGCTGGTCGAGCTGGTTGCCGCGCGAATTGATGCTGTCCAGAACGGCATTCAGGTTCGTGATCAGCGAGCCGATCACCGCGTCCTTGTCGGCCACTTTGTTGGTGAGCGAGGCGGTATTGGCGACCAGATCCGCGATGGTGCCGGACTCGCCCTGGAAGACCTGAATGATCTCGTAGGACAGCTTGTTCACGTCTTCGGGCGTGAGGGTCTGGAACAGCGGGCGGAAGCCGTTGAAAAGTTCGGTCAGATTCACCGCGGGCTTGGTGCGCTCCAGCGGAATCGTCGCACCCTTGTTCATCTTGCGACCCTGCTGACCGGTGCCCTGTTCCAGCGCGATGTAGCGCTGGCCCACCAGGTTCCGGTACTTGATGGTCGCGGTGGTGGAGGCGGGCAGCCAATCCCGGTCGGTCAGTTCGAATTCCACATTGGCCAGGCGCTTGTCCACGATGGACACGTTGGTCACCTTGCCCACGCGGACACCCGCGATGCGCACCTCGTCGCCCTTGTTCAGCGAGGTCACGTCGCTGAAGCGGGCATTGAACTTGGTGCCGCCGCCACCGTAGTTGGCGATGGTCATCGCCAGCACGCCCGTCAGGAAGACCGTGACGAGAATGAAGGCGATCAGTTTGGTCAGCGTCGGCCCGAGGCCGCGCAACAGATCCTTCACTTGACGCTCACCTCACTGCCGCGGAACGCCGGGGCCGCGATCTTGGTGATCCAGCTGGGCACCTGATCGGGCGAAACACCGTGCGCGGCACCGTAGATCGTGCCCAGCGCCTGGGACTCCTGCGGCGAGTACGCGGTGGTCGGCGTGTACGGGCCGTACACCTTGTACTGCGGCTCGGGCATCTTGCCGATGTTCTGGTCACCCGGATTGCGGCTGGGCGGCTGGTAGGAGCCGTCATTGGCGGACCCGTCGGTGTACTGGCCCGGGTCGGTGCCCGGCGGGTACATCGGGATGCACATGGGCCCGCGCGAATCGAACCAGCGCGGCTCGTCCTGGTTGGGGACGTAGCGGCCGCGCGGGTTCACGATCGACACGCTCACCCGGGAGCCCGGCATGTCGGTGCCCTTGCCGAAGATCTGGTCGATGCGCGGCTTGAGCTCCGCGAAACCGGCCAGCGCGCAGCTGTAGCTGGGCGAGTACTTGGCCAGCGCCTCGAGCGCGGGCCGCGAGTCGGCGGCCACGTCGATGATGTTGTCGCGGTTGGCCAGCAGGAAGTCCGCGGTGGTGGCGGCGCTCGGGGTGAGCGTGGCCATCAGGGTGTCGATCTGCGAACGCTTCTGCACGATGGTGGCATTGGTGGTGCGCAGGTTGTCCAGCGCGTCGACCAGTTGCGGCGCGGCATCGGAATAGGTCGTCGCCACGTCCGCGAGGCTCTTCAGATCCTGCTGCAGCGTGGGCATTTCGCCATTGACCTGCGTGATGATGTCGTCGAGCCGGTCCACCGTCCTACCCAGCTCCTCGCCCTGCCCCTGCAGCGCGTTGGACAGCGCGCCCAGGGTGGAGGACAGGTACTGCGGCGGAATCGCCTGCAGCAACGGCAGGATGTGGTCCAGCAGCTGGCTCACCTCGACGGCATTGCCGGTGGTGTCCTGGTGCAGGGTGACGCCCTCGGTGAGGTGACCCTGCGGGGACTGCGGCCACACCAGATCGATGTAGCGCTCGCCGAACAGGGTCTTGGGCAGCAGTCGCGCGGTCACATTGGCCGGGATCTCGCTCGCCTTGGACGGATCGATGGCCAGGTCCAGGGTGACGTTCTTGCCGTCGTACTTGCTCGACCGCAGCTCGCCCACGGTGACGCCGCGGACCTTCACATCCGCGTTGCGGGTCAGGGCGTTTCCGACGGTGTCGGTGATCAGGTTGACCCGCACCGAGTCGGTGAAGGTCTTGTTGTAGATGGCGATGGTCGTATAGAGGAACAGCGCCACCACCGCGAAGAACAGCACACCGAGGGTGCGCTTGCGCAGCTTCTCGGTGGAGCGCCACAGCTCCACATTGCGCGGATTGCTCATCCGGCCACCCGCACCGTCGTGGTCGTGCCCCAAATGGCCAGGGAGAGGAAGAAGTCCAGCACATTGATCAGCACGATGGCGGCGCGGACGGCGCGACCCACGGCCACGCCGACACCCGCGGGGCCGCCGCTGGCGTTGTAGCCGTAGTAGCAGTGCACCAGGATGATGACGAACGCGAAGACGAGCACCTTCACGAACGAATAGAGCACATCTTCCGGCGGCAGGAACAGGCTGAAGTAGTGGTCGTAGGACCCGCTCGACTGCCCGTTGAAATAGATGCTGATCAACCGCGAGGCGACGTAGGTGCCCAGCAGGCCGACCACGTAGAGCGGGATGACCGCGAGGAATCCGGCGATGGCGCGCGTGGTCACCAGGAACGGCACCGACGGCACCGCCATCACCTCGAGCGCGTCGATCTCCTCGGAGATGCGCATGGCGCCCAACTGCGCGGTGAAGCCGCAGCCGACCGTCGCCGAAAGTGCCAGTGCCGCAACCAGGGGCGCGAGCTCACGGGTGTTGATGTACCCGGTCAGGAAGCCGGTGAGAACTCCCGAGCCGAGGGCGTCGAGAGCCTTGAAGCCCTGCAGGCCGACGACCACACCCACCGACGCCGACATGAACACGATCACGCCGATGGTGCCGCCGATGACGGCCAGCGCGCCCGAACCGAAAGTCACCTCGGCCAGCAGCCGCATGACCTCCTTGCGGAAGTGCAGGATCGTGCGCGGGATGGCGGCAATGGCCCGCGAGTAGAACGACATCTGGTCCCCGGCCCGATCGACCAGATGCACCGGGGCCTCGAGCACGGGCTTGACCCGGCGCGCCGACCGGGAGAAGACGGTGGTGCGCTGCGAAACAACCATGGATCACGCGCCCTTTGCGGGGACGACCTGAAGATAGATCAGGGTGAGGACCAGATTCAGGAAGAACAAGACCAGGAAGGTGATCACCACGGATTGATTCACCGCGTCACCCACTCCTTTCGGTCCCCCCTTCGGATGCAGGCCCTTGTAGGCGGCGATCACGCCCGCCACGACACCGAAGATCAGCGCCTTGATCTCGCCGATCACCAGGTCCGGGATCTGCGCGAGGGCCGAGAAGGACGCGAGATACGCGCCCGGGGTGCCGCCCTGCAGTCCCACATTGAAGAAATAGCCGCCGCAGATGCCGACCACCGAGACGAGGCCGTTGAGCAGGAAGGCGACCAGCATCATGCCCAGCACGCGCGGAACCACCAGGCGCTGAATGGGATCGATGCCGAGGACCTCCATGGCGTCGATCTCCTCGCGGATGGTCCGCGAGCCGAGATCGGCGGCCACGGCCGAACCGGCCGCACCGGCGATGATCAGTGCGGTCACCACCGGAGCGGCTTGCTGCACGGTCGCCAGCACGGAGGTCGCACCGGTGAAGTTCTCCGCGCCCAGCTGCTTGATCAGCGAGCCGGTCTGCAGGGCCACCACCGCGCCGAACGGGATTGCCACCAGGGCGGCGGGGAGGATCGAAACACTCGCGATGAACCACGACTGCTCGATGAATTCCCGCCACTGGAAGGGCCGACGGAACGTCTTGCGCAGCACGTCCAAGAACAGTGCGAAGATGTTGCCAGCCTGGGCAAGTCCCGACTCGACCGGGGTGCGCAGGCGCGTCAGGGTCGGGTTCACGCCGCGTATGTTACCCGTTAGTCAGGTTCTGTCGAACCGTGGTGTCGTACCCGCCTTGATAGGCGGGGATCACCTGTGTGTCGGGATCATCGCCGTTCTGCTCCATGGACTCCCGAATGGCTTCCTGAGCGGCCGGGGGCAGGGTGTGCATGATCTGACGGACCCGTTCGCGACGACGCGAGACCGCGCCACGGATCGGCATGCCCGGTGTGGCCCGCATCTGCGGGATGATGCCCTCGATCTCCTCCGCGCCACCGCTGTGGTGACCGGCGTCGAACATGGCCTGCTCGCGGGCCATCTGGGCTTCGTCCTTCTCCTCGGACATACCGATCGGGCCCTGCATGCGGCCGTTGAGGAACTGCTTGACCACCGGCTCGTCCGAGGTGAGCAGCACCTCGCGGGGACCGAACATGACCAGGTTGCGGCGGAACAGCATGCCGATGTTGTCCGGCACGGTACGGGCCAGGTTGATGTTGTGCGTGACGATCAGGATCGTCGCGTCGATCTGCGCGTTGATATCGATCAACAGCTGCGAAAGATAGGTGGTGCGAACGGGATCCAAACCCGAGTCCGGCTCGTCGACGAGGATGATCTGCGGGTCCAGCACCAGCGCGCGGGCCAGACCGGCACGCTTGCGCATACCGCCGGAGATCTCACCGGGCAGCTTGTTCTCCGCGCCCAGCAGACCGGTCAGCTCGAGCTTCTCCATGACGATCTTCTTGATCTCGGATTCGCTCTTCTTGGTGTGCTCGCGCAACGGGAAGGCCGTGTTGTCGAACAGGTTCATGGATCCGAACAGCGCGCCGTCCTGGAACAGCACGCCGAACAGCTTGCGGATCTCGTAGAGCTCCTTGTTGGAGCACGTGGTGATGTCGGTGCCGTCGATGTAGATGGAGCCCTTTTCCGGACGCAGCAGACCGATCAACGACTTCAGGAAGACGGACTTACCGGTACCGGACGGGCCGAGCAGAGCGCTGACTTCCCCCGGCGGCAGCGTCAGAGTGACGTCCTGCCAAATACGCTGCGAACCGAACGACTTCGTGATGCCTTCGGTCCTGA
Organism: Nocardia sp. CDC160; assembly: GCF_035818795.1. Taxonomy (NCBI): domain Bacteria; kingdom Bacillati; phylum Actinomycetota; class Actinomycetes; order Mycobacteriales; family Nocardiaceae; genus Nocardia; species Nocardia sp. CDC160. The sequence continues at coordinate 120,317 of NZ_JAYKYT010000007.1, forward strand.
CCTCGACGCCCACGCCAACCTCCACTTTCTCCGACGAGCGCCCTACATGTGACCGCGCGCCACAAAATTCGCGCGGTGTGGCGCGTCACAGTAGGTTCGGCCACTGTATCGCATATATACCGTCTCGGACACCGGGACCTGACTGGTCGGTAGAAAGTTTCTTCGCCTATTCGCAATCACGCCCCAATTACGGGAGCAGAATACGCGAAAAGAGCGGTCCCCCAATGGGAACCGCTCTTTTCGAAAGCAAGGCTGCGAGGCAAAGCCCCGCGACTCTCCGGGTTCCAGGGGCGGAGCCCCTGAATGCCCGCGGGGTTCCAGGGGCGGAGCCCCTGTATGCCCCTGGGGTTTCAGGGGCGAAGCCCCTGAGAGTCCCGAGAGTTGGGAAAACCCTTACTTGATGGTGATCTTGGCGCCGGCCTCTTCGAGCTTCGCCTTGGCGGCCTCGGCGGCCTCCTTGGCGACCTTCTCCAGGATCGGCTTCGGGGCACCCTCGACCAGGTCCTTGGCTTCCTTCAGGCCCAGGCCGGAGACGATCTCACGGACCACCTTGATGACCTGGATCTTCTTGTCGCCCGCGCCCTCGAGGATGACGTCGAACTCGTCCTGCTCCTCGGCAGCCTCGGCCGGGGCAGCGCCACCGGCGACCGCGGCGACGGCGACCGGAGCAGCGGCGGTGACCTCGAACTTGTCCTCGAACGCCTTCACGAACTCGGACAGCTCCAGCAGGGTCATGCCGGCGAAGGTCTCGAGCAGCTCATCAACGTTGGCCATTGATATTTCCTTTCATAGGTTCGTCGCTGTTCGAACAGCGGCGAATAGGTTTGGGGTAGTGACTTATTCGGCGTCGGCAGCAGCGTCGGCGGCCGGAGCGGCGGCGCCACCCTCGGCCTGCTTCTTCTCCTGCAGCGCGGCCAGCAGGCGCGCGACCTGGTTGCCGGGGGCGGCGAACAGACCGGCGGCCTTGGACAGGTTGCCCTTCATGGCACCGGCCAGCTTGGCCAGCAGCACCTCGCGCGACTCGAGATCGGCGATGCGCTCGACCTCGGACACGGACAGCGCCTGGCCGTCCATGTAGCCGCCCTTGATGATCAGCGCCTTGTTGTCCTTGGCGAACGCCTTCAGCGCCTTCGCGGCGTCGACCGGCTCACCCGTAATGAAGGTGATAGCGGTCGGACCGACGAACAAGTCATCCAGGCCTTCCACGCCCGCCTCGGCGGCAGCGCGCTTGACCAGGGTGTTCTTGGCGACGGAGTAGGTAGCGTTCGCGCCGAGCGCACGACGCAGTTCGGTGATCTTGCCAACGGACAGGCCACGGTATTCCGTGACGACGGTCGCGGTGGACGACTTGAACTGCTCAGTGATCTCCGCGACCGCGGTGACCTTCTCAGCCTTTGCCATACTTCGCCTCCTCTCTGGATGGTCGGTTCTCGTGTGAACTACCGAGTTCCGCCACAGGGGTCGGCGACAAAGCTAACGCCCCGGTCGCAGAGCGAACCCGGGGCGCACAAGAAACGATCGCGATGACTCGCGGTTTCCCTACCTCGGCTCTCCCTGCGTGGGCCGTCGGCAATATCGCCGAACCTTCGACTGCCTGACGGCAGCAACCAACGGTCTTCGGTAGAACGATTGGGGTTGATCACCGACAGTGCTTCGAAAAGCTGGCCGATGACCGTCGTCCAATATAGCGGACACGCATCTAACCAGCAAAATCGAGGTGGAATCCGGCCCCGACCCCGCCGCGGCGATCGAGGTCTTCGAGGATCGCGGTCATCGCCGAGCTGCCGCCCCACACCCACTGATTGCCGATCAGGGTCTCCCCCGCCACCACCGGGGCACCGGAGTCGCCCGGAAACTCGGGCACCGTGGTGACCAGATACGGACCCATCGAGGTGAGCGTGGTGCCGCAGGTCCGGCCACTGGTGGTGCCCTGCTTGCACACCGGGGTGCCCTCCGGCGGCGGTGCCGCGATCCCCCGAATCGTCGTATCACCCACCGTAGCAACGGGATTCACCTTCGACCGATCGAAGACGATCACCGCGTAATCCAGCCCCACCCCGTGCGGCCCCGGCCCGATCGGATTCCCGCCGCTGACATACTCCACCGTCCCAATCCGCCCAACCGACGGATCATGCCCCGCCCCCGGCTCAACCGCCGACTGCAGATAAACCGCATCCCCCGGCTCATAGGCACAGTGCGCATTGGTCAGCCCCACCAGATTCCCCGCCCCATCCACCCCGATCGCGGTCACCGTACAGAAGTGCAACAGCGACAACGACCCAACCGGCACCCCCCACGCCAACGCCACCCCGGTACCGCCCCCAACCGGCACGCGGCCCGCTTCCCCCGCGTGCGCAACTGCCGCGACACCGGTGAGCACCACCAGCACCGCACCGAAAAGCATTGCCGCCGAGCGAAACCGGTTCATCACGCCTCCGGATGGGATGGACGATCAGAGCAGACGCGCACATCACGCTTCACCCCATCCAAATGCCCGAAAACGCACGACCCCGGTACCAAACCCCGATCGCCCGGTCGCCCGGCGTGTCTCCCCTTCGACCCCCACCGCAAAAGCGAAGGGCCGGTACGAGATTCGCACCGGCCCAACCATGCCCTCGCGGAGCGTTCGCCCCTCCCCTCCAACACCAAGGGCCAGCGCGATTTCTCGCGCTGGCCCTTGTATGTTTTTGCGTCGCTACGCTACGCGGAGGAGACTCAGTCTTCCTCGGCGAAGTTGCGGGTGCGGTTCGGATCCACCGGGATGCCCGGTCCGGTGTTGGTCGAGAACGTCACCTTCTTGACGTAGCGGCCCTTCGCGGTGGAGGGCTTGACACGCAGGATCTCGTCGAGCGCGGCGCCGTAGTTCTCGGCCAGCTTCTTCTCGTCGAAGGAAGCCTTGCCGATCACGAAGTGCAGGTTGGCCTGCTTGTCGACGCGGAAGTTGATCTTGCCGCCCTTGATGTCCTGAACGGCCTTGGTCACATCGGGGGTGACGGTGCCGGTCTTGGGGTTCGGCATCAGGCCACGCGGGCCCAGCACGCGAGCGATGCGACCGACCTTGGCCATCTGGTCCGGGGTGGCGATCGCGGCGTCGAACTCCAGCCAGCCGCCCTGGATGCGCTCGATCAGGTCCTCGGCGCCCACGGCGTCGGCACCGGCGGCCTCGGCCTCGGCGGCCTTGTCGCCGACGGCGAACACGATGACGCGGGCGGTCTTACCGGTGCCGTGCGGCAGGTTGACGGTGCCGCGGACCATCTGGTCGGCCTTGCGCGGGTCCACACCGAGACGGACGGCGACCTCGACGGTGGCGTCGGTCTTGGTGGTGGCGGTCTCCTTCGCCAGGCGCACGGCGCTCAGCGGGGAGTACAGCTGGGTGCGGTCGACCTTGGCGGCCGCCTCGAGATAAGCCTTGCTTCGTTTTGCCATGATTGTCTGTCCTTGTCTAAGTCAGAAGTGGTGCGGGACAGGCGGTCCCTTCCACGAGAGCTCGCGTCGCTTTGCAGCGACACAGCGGGCTCTTACTCCGCGATGGTGATACCCATCGAGCGGGCGGTACCAGCGATGATCTTCGCCGCGGCGTCGATGTCGTTGGCGTTCAGGTCTTCCTGCTTGGTCTTGGCGATCTCACGGACCTGGTCCATGGTGATCTGCGCGACCTTGTTGCGGTGCGGCTCGGCCGAACCCTTCTGGATTCCCGCGGCCTTCAGCAGCAGACGCGCGGCGGGCGGCGTCTTCAGCTTGAAGTCGAACGAGCGGTCTTCGTAGACCGTGATCTCGACCGGGATGACGTTGCCACGCTGCGACTCGGTCGCCGCGTTGTACGCCTTGCAGAACTCCATGATGTTGACGCCGTGCTGACCCAGCGCCGGACCGACCGGCGGAGCCGGGTTGGCCTGGCCGGCCTGGATCTGGAGCTTGATGAGCCCAGCGACCTTCTTCTTCTTCGGGGGCATCTTTCTTCCTTGGTTAGGTTCCTTACGGATTACCCGTAAGCCTTTTCCGGGACATGCTCCCCGGGGCATGCCTGAACTCAGGCATATATCCGGGGGGCAACCCGGCAAGTCTACGCGGACGCGAAAAAGGCGGTGACACCGGGTGAAACCCGAGCCACCGCCTCCCCGCGACTAAATCTTGGCGACCTGCGTGAAGGCCAGTTCGACCGGAGTCTCGCGGCCGAAGATCGAGACCAGCACCTTGAGCTTCTGCTGCTCGGCATTGACCTCGGAAATGCTGGCCGGGAGGGTGGCGAAGGGGCCGTCCATGACGGTGACCGACTCGCCGACCTCGAAGTCGACCTCGATGATCGGCTTGGCCAGCGGGGCCTCGCCACCGGTGCTCGCGGCCGCGGCGGCGGTCGCGGCGGCCGGGGCGGCCTTCTTCTGCTGCGCGGCCGGGACCAGGAACTTCACGACCTCGGGAATGGTCAGCGGGGACGGGCGCGAGGTGGCGCCGACGAAACCGGTGACACCCGGGGTGTTGCGGACCGCGCCCCAGGACTCGTCGTTCAGCTCCATGCGGACCAGGATGTAGCCCGGCAGCACCTTGCGATTGACGTTCTTCTTCTGGCCGTTCTTGATCTCGGTGACCTCTTCGGTCGGGACCTCGACCTGGAAGATGTAGTCCTCGAGACCGAGGTTCTGCACGCGGGTCTCGAGATTGGTCTTCACCTTGTTCTCGTACCCGGCGTAGGAGTGCACGACGTACCAGTCGCCGGGCGCGCGGCGCAGCGCGGCGGTCATTTCGGCGACGGGGTCGGCGGGCTCGTCGGAGATCTGCGCGACGGGCTGCGCGGGCTCGGCCGCTTCGGCATCGGCCGCGAACTCGTCGGCGTCGGCGAAGCCCTCAGCGTCTTCCGCGGCGGTCTCTTCGATCACCACGTCATCCACCGGGAATTCCTCGGTTGTGCCGTTCTCCGGGGTGCTCACTGGGGCACTCGCTTCCTTAGTCGTCACGTAATCCTCTGCGCGCCGGGGCATTACGCCCGACGGATGGTCCCCCGCCTCTGCACGGGGGCCGGTCACCGGCCGCGACGGTCAGAGGCGGTCATCGTGCCGCCTAGCCGAAGAGCCAGCTGACACCCTTGATGAACGCCACATCCAACCCGCTGATGAACGCGATCACGAAGATCACGAACACCAGGACAACGCTCGTATAGGTGACCATCTGCTTGCGGTTGGGCCAGATGACCTTGCGAAGCTCCGCGATCACTTCCCGCAGGAACTTCACCAGGCGCTTGAACGGATTGCCCGTACCGCCTCGCCCGGCCTTCTTGTCTTTGCCGGACTGCTTGTCGGTTGCCTTGGCCTTCGTCGACGGTCGTTCGATCGTCGCGACGGCGCTGGACGACGCGGCGCGTGAACGCCGGGCGGACCGCTTGCCGCTCGGCCGAGCCACCGCGGCGGTGTCATCGCCATCTTCGTGGCGAGTGTCCCGCTCGTCGCTCACGTCGATCCTCTCTACGTCGGCATCCAGGGCAGGGGCGACAGGACTTGAACCTGCAACCTGCGGTTTTGGAGACCGCTGCTCTGCCAGTTGAGCTACGCCCCTTCGGCTGGACGGGGTTTGGTCCAGCCACTGTTCTTATTCAGTTGTACACGGGTTTTCACACAACATACGCGCCGCTCCTCGGAGCAGCGCGCATCGGCTGGTGACCCCAGATTCCCGAGTGTACGTTACCCCGCGCGGCGATCGCCAATCGGGGTGTCGCAACGTACCTCGGATAATGCGGACGTACCTCGGGTAATGGGTCAGGACAGCTGGACGGTTGCGGTGGCGCGACCGAAGATCTTGCGCCCCTCCGACTTGGCCACGATGGCGATGACGGCGGTGCGGGTTTCGGGGTCCACGGACTTCACCTTGCCGGTGTATTCGATCTCCGCGGGGCGGTCCGCGGGGACGTACACGGGGCTGGTGAAGCGGACGTTGTACTCCTTGACCGCGCCCGGGTCGCCGAGCCAGGAGGTGACGAAGCCGCCGCCCAGGCCCATGGTCAGCATGCCATGCGCCACAACGTTTTCCAGGCCGACCAGCTTCACGACATCGTCGCTCCAGTGGATCGGGTTGGCGTCGCCGGAGACGCCCGCGTAGTTGACCAGGTCGCCGCGGGTGAGTTGCACGATGCGCGCGGGCAATTCGTCACCGGCCGCGATGTCCTCGAAGCGGCGGGCGTGCGCGCTGGCCACCACGCGTCCGGTCTTGACGACCGCCACGGCCTGCTCGGGGGTGTCGATGGCGACGGTCTTGTCGGCGTCGGCGGCGTACGGGCCGACCCCGTGCATGAGCACATTGCGCACGGCGTCACCGATATTGGGATCGATGTCACCGCCGCTGCGGCCGATGAGGGTGGTGTAGGTGGTGAGCACCAGCTCGTCGTTCTGGGCCACCACGTCATTGCGGGTGACGATGATGTCGCCGCCGAAGGCCTGGCGGAACGAGTGCAGGTAGACGATGCAGGACAGCTGGTCCCCGGCCTTGATGGGCCGGTGGAACTCCAGGATCTGGTCGGTCTGCATGATCTGGCTCAGGTCGTAGCCGGTGACGATCTGCTCGAAGAGCTTGCGCTGGGCCAGGATTCCGACCAGGGAGATGAAGGTCAGCGGGGCCACCAGGCCGTCGTGGCCGTACTCACGCGCGACGTCCTCGTCCCAGTGGACGGGGTGGTAGTCCTGCACGGCGCGGGCGTATTCACGCACCTTCTCGCGGCCGACCTCGTAGTAGTCGTCGACGCGGTAGTGATGACCGACCATGGCGGCGGCGTGCGCGGCGGGGTCGAAAACCTCACTCGAATCGAGCATGTCGGCCTCGGTAGTGATCTCGGTGTTGATCGTCACGGCAGGAAGTCCCTATCTGATCCTTCATCAGGATCGGGGCGAGAGCGCTGAACCACCGCTATATACACCAAGTGCCGGACCGGGGCCAATGTCCCTTTTCAAGAGACGAATTGACTTGCCGATCCGGCACTGCTTCCACGCGGTAGAACGCGCGGGGTTAAGTTAGCGAGACTCGCGGTGCGCCCGGTGGGTACCGCAGTTCGGGCAGAACTTCTTCAGCTCGAGGCGGTCCGGGTCGTTACGCCGGTTCTTCTTGGTGATGTAGTTGCGGTGCTTGCACTGCTCGCAGGCCAAGGTGATCTTTGGCCGGATATCAGTGGACTTCGCGGCCACGATTTGCCTTCTTTCCGGTCAGCCTGATTGGAATATCAGTATGTAGCGATGGCCGGACTTGAACCGGCGACACAACGATTATGAGTCGTTTGCTCTACCGACTGAGCTACACCGCCATCTGTTGTCGGTACTTGACGGCGGGGACCTGCAAGGAGAAGCCGATTCGGTCACCACCGGCAATCCGGCGAGCCCCCTAACGGAATCGAACCGTTGACCTTTTCCTTACCATGGAAACGCTCTGCCGACTGAGCTAAGGGGGCGTGTCTGTCTTGCTCCGGTCTCGGCCGGGGCGCTGACGACTTGAACGAGATTACACAACCCACCGCCACACTTCCAAACCGGGTGGTCAGAGCGGGTTTTGAGGCGAATCGGAGGGTACCCGGGCGAACCGGCGGTCGACACGGCGTCGACAGACTTCGATCCCACCCCCAAACGCAAAGAACCCCGTGGACTCTGGGTCCACGGGGCTCTCTGGTGGCGGATGAAGGATTTGAACCTCCGAAGCATTACGCGGCTGATTTACAGTCAGCTCCCTTTGGCCGCTCGGGCAATCCGCCGGGGTACGCCTTGCAGCGCTCCAGCAGAATACAACGAACACACGCCCGGAATGCAAACCGGCTGGATACAGGCATGCCGGAGGGGCTAGCGTCGGCAGGGAACATCCCGAATATCCGATCCCCGGACAGGAGAAGAGTGTGGCGGATTCGTCGTTCGATGTCGTCAGCAAGATCGATCGCCAGGAGGTGGACAACGCGCTCAACCAGGCCGCCAAGGAGCTGAGCCAGCGCTACGACTTCCGCGGCACCGGCGCGAGCATCGAATGGTCCGGCGAGGACAAGATCATCCTCAGCGCGGAGTCCGAGGACCGCGTGAAGGCGGCCCTGGATGTGTTCAAGGAGAAGCTGATTCGCCGCGATATCTCGCTCAAGGCGTTCGACGCCGGTGATCCGCAGGCCTCCGGAAAGGTGTACAAGATCACAGGCACCCTGGTGCAGGGCATCTCCTCGGAGAACGCGAAGAAGATCGCCAAGAAGATTCGCGACGAGGGCCCCAAGAGCGTGAAGGCGCAGATCCAGGGCGAGGAATTGCGGGTCAGCTCCAAGAGCCGTGACGACCTGCAGGCGGTCATCTCCCTGCTCAAGGGCAGCGACTTCGACATCGCCCTGCAGTTCGTCAACTACCGCTAGTAATTGCGGTTGCCACCGGCCATTTCCTCGAGGCGGGCGATGCGGTCCGCCATCGGGGGGTGGGTGGAGAACCAGCGCGCCATTGCCTCGCCGTTGCGGAAGGGGTTGGCGATCATCAGGTGCGATTGCGCCGTCAGTTGCGGTTCGGGGGGCAAGGGGGCGGCCTGGGTGCCGCGTTCCAGCTTGCGCAGGGCCGAGGCCAGGGCCAAGGGGTCGCCGGTGAGTTCGGCGCCGTCCTGGTCGGCCTGGTACTCACGGGAGCGGGAGACGGCCAGTTTGATCAGCGAGGCCGCGATCGGGCCGAGCAGCGAAACCAGCAGGATGCCAATGACATTCGGGCCTTCGCCGTCGCGATTGCCGCCGAAGATGCCCGCGAACATGGCCATCTGGGCCAGACCGGAGATCACCGCCGCCATCGCGCCCGCGACCGAGGAGATCAGGATGTCGCGGTTGTAGACGTGCGAGAGCTCGTGGCCGAGGACGGCCCGCAGTTCGCGCTCGTCGAGGATCTGCAGGATGCCGGTGGTGCAGCAGACCGCCGCATTGCGCGGATTGCGGCCGGTGGCAAAGGCATTGGGGGCGTTGGTGGGGCTGATGTAGAGCCGCGGCATGGGTTGGCGCGCGGTGGTGGCCAGCTCGCGCACGATGCGGTACATGGCGGGCGCTTCCAGCTCGGTCACCGGCTGGGCGTGCATGGCCCGCAGTGCCAGCTTGTCGCTGTTGAAGTACGCGTAGGCGTTCATGCCCACGGCCAGCAGAATCGAGAAGATCAGGATCGTGGGATTGCGGAACAGCGCGCCCGCGAACACGATCAGCGCCGACATGCCTACCAGCAGTCCGAACGTCTTCAGTCCATTCGCATACCCGTGCCCATGCATATGGTCTCCTTCTGACGCCCCCTCATCGCTGAGTTACACCAGGTCAACGATAGAGCCGTGGGTTGAAGTTCCCCGTCAGCCGACGCGTTCGATGGTGTAGCGGACCAGCTGTTCGAGGGCCTCGTTGGCCGGGCCGCCGGGCAGGGCGGAGAGTTCGGCGTGGGCGATGTCGGCGTAGCCGTGCAGTTTCTCCTTGGCCAGCACCAGTCCGCGGGAGCGGCCCAGCAGGTACAGGGCCTCCTCCACCTCGGCGTCGGTCTGCAGCGGTTGGGCCAGCAGTTTGCGCAGGCGGTCGCCCTCGGCGCCCTCGTCGCGCAGGGCGTAGAGGACGGGCAGGGTGTGGACGCCCTCGCGCAGGTCGGTGCCGGGGGTCTTCCCGGACTGCTCGGACACCGAGGAGATGTCGATGATGTCGTCGGCGATCTGGAAGGCGGTGCCCACGGCGTCGCCGAGGCGGGCCAGGCGCTCCACGTGGTCGATGTCGGCGCCGGAGAAGGTGCCGCCGAAGCGCCCCGCGGCCGCGATCAGCGAGCCGGTCTTCTCCCACACGACCCGCAGGTAGTGCTCGACCGGGTCCTGTGATTGCCGGGCGCCGATGGTCTCTCGCATCTGGCCGGTGACCAGTTCGGCGAAGGTCTCGGCGATGATGCGGACCGCGTCGGGGCCGAGGGTGGAGACCAGGCGGGAGGCGTGGGCGAACAGGTAGTCGCCCGCGAGGATGGCGACGCTATTGCCCCAGCGCGAGTTCACGCTGGGCGCGCCGCGGCGCATGGAGGCCTCGTCCATGACGTCGTCGTGGTAGAGGGTGGCCAGGTGCACGAGTTCCACGACCGTGCCCGCGGTGACCAGGTCCGGGCTGGTCGGGTCCGGGCCGAGTTGGCCGGTGAGGATGGTGAACAGCGGGCGGAATCGCTTGCCGCCCGCCTTGGCCAGGTGCAGCGCGGCTTCCTGCAGAAACTCTTCGCCGTCGGACAGCTCGGTGATCAGCAGGTCCTCGACCTCGATCAGCCCCTTGCGCACAGTGGCGGCGAGCTCGGGATCACCAAGATCCACCCCCGCGACCACGGTGCTCTCATCGCTCACAGCTGATGCGCTCATTTCATCTCCCAGTGCCGCGTCCGACCCCACGCCAAAGAACCTAGCGTGTGGACCGATCACCCCCTATGGACACCACCGTAGTGCGACGCACGAAACAACCGCTATGTGAATTGCGACGGCCGCGGCGGACCACAGGGCGAATATGCGCGTCCGGTCATGTGCTGCAAGTATTGACCGCATGGGTTCACCGGAAGTCGCGCCCGAGCAGGGGAAATCATCGGATGTTCTGCCTGCGCACGCCGATGTGCTGGTAGTCGGCGCGGGCCCCGCCGGGTCCGCGGCGGCCGCGTGGGCGGCGCGGGCGGGTCGCGATGTGCTGCTGACCGATTCCGCGGTGTTCCCGCGCGACAAGACCTGCGGTGACGGTCTGACGCCGCGCGCCACCGCCGAACTCGAGCATCTCGGACTCGGCGACTGGGTGCGCGCGCACACCGTCAATCGTGGTCTGCGCATGGCCGGGTTCGGGCGCGAGGCGCTGCTGCCCTGGCCGGACGGGTCCTTCCCCACCTACGGAAGTGCCGTTCCGCGAACCGAACTCGACGACAAGCTGCGCGAGACCGCGGTCAAGTCGGGGGCGCGCATGGTGGACGGGGCCAAGGTGGTGGAGGTGGCCCGCGAGGGCGACCGGGTCACCGGGGTGACGATCAAGACCGACGGCGGGCTGCGGGCGGTGTCGTGCAAGACGCTGATCGTGGCGGACGGGGTGCGCTCGCCGGTGGGAAAGATGCTGGGCCGCACCTGGCATCGGCAGTACGCGTACGGGACCGCGGCGCGCGCCTACATCAAGTCCGACCGCAGTGACGACGAGTGGATCACCTCGCATCTCGAATTGCGGGACGCGAGTGGCGAATTGATTCCCGGCTACGGCTGGGTCTTCCCGCTGGGCAATGGCGAGGTGAACATCGGCGTCGGCTCGCTGGCGACCGAGAAGCGGCCCTCGCACATCGCGTTGAAACCGCTGCTGCAGCACTATGTTTCGCTGCGTCGCGCGGAGTGGGGTTTCGAGGGCGAGGCGCGCGCGGTGGCGTCGGCGCTGCTGCCCATGGGCGGGGCGGTGTCGAATCTGGCCGGGCGCAACTGGGCGCTGGTCGGCGACGCGGCGGGCTGCGTGAATCCGCTGAACGGCGAGGGCATCGACTACGGCCTGGAGGGCGGGCACATGCTCGCCGGGATCCTGGATCAGCCCGATCTGACCCGCATCTGGCCGGACCTGCTGCGCGAGCGCTACGGCCGCACCTATTCGGTGGCGCGTCGCCTGGCGGGGCTGGCCACGCATCCGCGCACGGTGCCGCTGGGCGGGCCGCCCATGATGCGGTCGAAGCTGTTGCAGCGCACGGCCGTCCGGGTGATGGGCAATCTGGTGACCGACGAGGATCTGGATCTGACCGCCAAGCTGTGGCGGGGCGCGGGCCGCGCCTCGATGCGTTTCGACAAGATTCAGCCCTTCGCATGACGACTCGGCCGGTTCCCGAGGAGCTGCTCCCGCATTTGCGGCGAGCGCGGGATCTGGCCGACCGGAATTACGCCGAGCCGCTGGATCTGGAGAGTCTGGCGGCGGCCGCGGGAGTGTCGAAGTTCCACTTCCTGCGCTGTTTCGCCGCCACCTACGGCAAGACACCCGCGCTGTATCTGGCCGAACGCCGGATCGAGCGGGCGCAGGATCTCTTGCGCGCCACGAATGTGACGGTGACCGAGGCCTGCATGCTGGTCGGCTATTCGAGCCTCGGGTCGTTCAGTCGGAAGTTCACCGAGTTGGTAGGGATGTCACCCTCGGAGTATCAGGCGAAATTCGCCGCCGAGGGCGCACCCCACATCCCCGGTTGCTACGTCTTCATGCACGGTCTCTCGGATCGGAAACCGCTGACGTAGCGGCTATTTCGACGGCAGTACGTGCACGCCGGTCTTGTCGGTCGACAGTGCCAGCGAGCTGATGTACTGGATCTCGCCCTCCGGCCCCGGTACCGCCGAGGCGATCATGTCCGGGCGCTCGAATTCCATGCCGGTGACCACGCAGGTGAGGGTCTCGCCCGACGGGTTGCCGTGCTCGTCGAACATGGGCAGGTCGATGCCGTCGTGGTCGCGGCGCAGGTAGTACCTACCCTTGGTCGCGATGGCGGTGAGCGGCGTGGCGAGGAACGAAACCACCACGGCCACAATGGGTGAGTACGGTTTCAGGGTCTCGCCGAAGACTCCGAAGAAGGTCATGATCGACAGCACCGCCGACAGTCCGAAGCCGACCAGGCCGACCGGATTGAAGTCGTAGAGCATGCCGCGCCGGAACTCCGGCCGCTTCGGCGAGATCTTCAGCAGGTACTTGTTGATCGCGATATCCGTTGCGACGGTGACGATCCAGGCGATGCCGCAGTTGGCGTAGAAGCCGAGGATATTGTTGAGGAAGTCGAACATATTGGCTTCCATCAGGATCAGCGCGATGGCCAGGTTCAGGCCGAGGAACACGATGCGGCCCGGGTAGGTCTTGGTGATGCGGGTGAAGGAGTTGGTCCACGCCAGCGAGCCCGAGTACGCGTTGGTCACATTGATCTTGATCTGGCTGATGACGACCAGCGCCACGGCCAGGGTCATGGCCAGCCAGGACGGCATCATGTCGCGGTAGATCTCGAGGAACTGGTGCACCGGCTGATTGGCGATGTCCTGCGCGCCGGGCAGATTCGCGATCAGGTAGACCGCCAGGAACAGGCCGACCACCTGCTTGAGCGCGCCGAAGATGACCCAGCCGGGTCCGGCCAGCAGCATCCAGCCCCACCACCTGCGAGCGTTCTCCGGGGTCCGGGGCGGCATGAAGCGCAGATAGTCGATCTGTTCGGCGATCTGGGCGATGAGCGAGAGGCAGACGCCCGCGGCGAGCAGCGCGCCCGACAGGCTGACGCCCTTGCCGTCCTGGCCGCCGTAGGACAGGAAGGTGTTCACCGAATCCGGGTGGCGCACCAGCAGGAAGCCGAAGGGCAGGACCATCAGGATCAGCCACAGCGGGGTGGTCCACACCTGGAGTTTGGCCAGGGTGTTCATGCCGTAGATGACCAGCGGGAAGATCATCACGGTCGACACCAGGTAGCCGAGCGGAAGCGGCACGTGCAGGCCGAGTTTCAACCCCTGCGCCATGATCGAGCCCTCGAGCGCGAAGAAGATGAAGGTGAACGAGGCGAACACGATGTTCGTCACCACCGACCCGTAGTACCCGAAGCCGCTGCCGCGGGTGATCAGGTCCAGATCGATGTTGTAGCGCGCCGCGTAGTAGGCCAGCGGGAAGCCGGTGATCATGATGACGATCGCGAAGATGCCGATGCCCAGCAGCGCGTTGCCGGTGCCATTGGCGATGCCGATATTCGCGCCGATGGAGAAGTCGGCCAGGTAGGCGATGCCGCCCAGCGCCGAGACGCCGACCACCGCCGGACTCCATTTGCGGTAGCCGCGGGGCGCGAATCGCAGCGTGTAATCCTCCAGCGTCTCCTTGGACGCGGCGACCGCATTGGCCGCGGGTGTTTCGACTTGAACCACCGGCACTCCTCGTTCGGGCTCGTCACGAGCTTGTTCCGGTTTCGAGGGTGGTCAGCGAATGTTGATCTTGGCTTTCCGAGCCGTTGCGTGGCTGTTACGGCAGGCTCACGGAGGTTCCGAGTGTGTGAACTCGGCTATTCCCGTGTGAACCGCGCGATCGACACAGCGTGAATCGAGCAATTTCGGAGAAGCGTCGCAAGGTCGCGGGTCCATAGCCTGGGGGCATGACGATCATCTCGAATGTCTCGCTCGTGACCGTGTACGTGACCGATCAGACCGAGTCCAAGCAGTGGTACATCGACAATCTGGGTTTCGTGGAGCGTTCCGACATCACCATGGGCGACAACGGCTTCCGCTGGGTGACGGTGGCGCATCCGGATCACCCGGAGCTGGAGATCACCCTGATGGTGCCCGGTCCGCCGCTCACCGACGATCTGGCCGAGGCGATTCGCCGCTCCATGGCCAATGGCACCCACGGCGCACTCGGTCTGCGAACCGAGAACTGCCAGAAGGCTTTCGAGGAACTCACCGCGAAGGGGGTCGAGTTCATCCAGCCGCCCGCCGAGCGCCCCTACGGCGTGGAGGCCATCATCCGCGACAACTCCGGCAACTGGCTGGTCCTGGTCGAGAATCGCGAATACGACCCGAGCAAGGGCGACTTCGGGCCGCAGTGACCCGATTCGGCCCGGTGACTCGGATCCGGCCCGTGGATGCGGGACCACCCCCGCATCCACGGTGCTCCGGGATCAGGCGTTCTGCGCGGCGAACCAGGATTCGACGGACTTGCGCTCGCTGTTCATGACCTTCTTGAGCAGGTTCTCGACCAGCGGCTCGATGGCCCCGCCCACCAGCGGGACCTTCACGTCGACCGTGCCGGTGGCCTCGATCTCGGAACCTTCGGCGGTGGGCCGCAATTCGAACGCGCCCGCCATCTCGGTGGTAATACCGCCGGAACGGCCGGTGAAGCCGCCCTTGGCGACGCCGTCGGTGAGCGGACCCCAGGTGTCGGTGCGCTCGAGCATGAGCTCGCTCTTGAGGACCTTCTTGACGATGCCGGGAATCTGGTCTTCGGGAGCCTTTTCGGTCATATGGATCTGAATGGTGCCGGGGCCGTCCGGGTGGGTGAGCTCCAGCGTGGCGGTCGACGCTCCTTCGAAGCGGGACTGCCACATCTCGTCATTGGTGAGTGCCCGGTGAAGATCTTCGACCGGAACGCTGTACTGCACGGTGAAGCTGAATTTTCGGGACATGGCGAAGACGGTAACTCAGCGATGGAATAGCCTGCTGAAGTGTCGGAAACTAGCCAGTCGCATAGCCCTGAACGGAGCCGGACGGTTCGGTTCAGGCGGGCCCGGATCGCGGTCGTCGTCACCGCGTCCGTGTTCAGCGTGCTGGCCGTACTGCTGGTGCTGGCCGCCTGGCGCGACGACCATCTGATCAACTCCGACAAGGGCGTGACCAGCGCGGAAGTGCTCTCGGCGGGCACCCTGCGCTCCGCGGTCATCTTCGTCACCCCCGACGGCGAGACCCACAACCCGAAAACCGGCGTGCTGTATCCGACCAAACTGACCGTCGGCGAACGCATCAATGTCGAATACCGCCGCAGCGATCCCGATCTCGTACGCGTGGCGGGTCGCGATGCGCGTGTCGCGATCATCCCGGCGCTGTCGGTCATCGTGGTCGCCTGGGCCATCGCCCTCCCCCTGCTGTGGCTCCTCGGCTCGCCCCCGACCCTGTGGTGGGGTGCGCTCTCGACGCGACTGCGCGCCGCGCGGGCGCGATCGTCACGGACCGGCACCGCCGGTTAGGGTGCGAAGGTGGCGAAAATCAGGCAGCGGGAATCGTTTCGGGCCCAGCTGGACAAGCAGCCGCACGAGGTCGCGTCGATGTTCGACGGGGTCGCGAAGCGGTACGACATCACCAATACCGTGATGACCGGGGGCATCGACCGCTACTGGCGGCTGGCGACCCGGAAGGCATTGGCGCTGCGGCCCGGTGAACGGGTGCTGGATCTCGCGGCGGGAACCGGTGTTTCGACCGTGGAGATGGCCAAGTCCGGTGCGTGGTGTCTGGCCGCCGACTTCTCCCAGGGCATGCTCGCGGCGGGGCGCTGGCGCAATGTGCCCATGGTGGCCGCCGACGGCATGGCGTTGCCCTTCGCCGACGAGTCCTTCGACGCGGTCACCATCTCCTACGGGCTGCGCAATATCGCCGATCCGGATCTGGCGCTGCGGGAGATGCTGCGGGTCACCAAACCCGGTGGGCGGCTGGTGGTTGCCGAGTTCTCCACCCCGACCTTCGCACCGTTCCGAACGGTCTACATGGAGTACCTGATGAAGGCGCTGCCGCAGGTGGCCAATACGGTCAGCTCCAATCCGGATGCCTACGTCTATCTGGCCGAGTCGATCCGGGCCTGGCCGAATCAGGCGCAGCTGGCGCTGCGCATCGCCGACGCGGGATGGTCGTCGGTGAAATGGCGCAATCTCACCGGCGGGATCGTGGCCCTGCACCGCGCGTACAAACTGGGCTGAAGCCCTGTGGTCTTGCTCACGGCAGCGGCCTGACCTGGCCTCACAGTCGAGAAATCCGACTGTGAGGCCGATTGTCATCTGGCGATAACGTTCGGTAAATCCGTCGCAACCCTGGCTGGTTTAACTCGGAACCATGCCGGATCAGACCGTTCCCCCGACGCGCACCCGGACCGCGTGCTCGTACTGCGGGGTGGGCTGCGGCATCACGGTCGAGACCCAGCCGGACGCGCGCGGGCTGCCGATCATCGCCAAGGTCAAGGGCGACAAGGACCACCCGGTCAACGCGGGCCGACTGTGCACCAAGGGCAATACGCACGCCGAGATGATGGCCGCGCCCGGGCGCATGGAGACCGCCTACCGACGTCCCGAGCGCGGGCAGCCCCCGGTTCCCATGCCGGTCGACGAGGCCATTCACGAAGCCGCGCAACGCCTTCGGGTGATTCTCGACACGCACGGGCCGGACGCCATCGCGCTCTACGTGTCCGGGCAGCTGTCGCTGGAAGCCCAGTACCTGGCCACCAAACTCGCCAAGGGCCACCTGCGCACCGTGCACATGGAGGCCAATTCGCGGCTGTGCATGGCCAGCGCGGCCAGCGGCTACAAGCTCTCGCTGGGCGCGGACGGGCCGCCCGGATCCTATGACGACCTCGACCACGCCGACCTGTTCTTCGTGATCGGCGCGAACATGGCCGACTGCCATCCGATCCTGTTCCTGCGCATGGCCGATCGGCTCAAGGCGGGCGCGAAGCTGATCGTGGTCGATCCGCGGCGCACCGACACCGCCGCGCGCGCCGACCTGTTCCTCCAGATCAGGCCCGGCACCGATCTGGCGCTATTGAACGGGCTGCTGCATCTGCTCGTCGAGAACGGCGATATCGACGCCGACTTCATCGCCGAGCACACCGAGGGCTGGGCGGCGATGCCGGACTTCCTGGCCGGGTACCGACCCGAACTGGTCGCCGAGGTGACCGGGCTGGCCGAGGCCGATATTCGCACCGCGGCCGCGTGGATCGGCGCGGCCGGGGAGTGGATGTCGCTGTGGACCATGGGAATCAACCAGTCCACGCACGGCACCTGGTCCACCAACGCGCTGATCAACCTGCACCTGGCCACCGGCGCGATCTGCCGGACCGGCAGCGGGCCGTTCTCGCTGACCGGCCAGCCCAATGCCATGGGCGGGCGCGAAATGGGTTATATGGGACCGGGATTGCCGGGCCAGCGCAGCGTGCTGTCGGCGGATGATCGGGCCTTCGTGGAGGAGATCTGGGGTCTCGAGCCGGGCACCATTCGCGACGAGGCCGGGCCGGGTTCCATCGAGATGTTCCGCGGGCTCGCCGACACCAGTATCAAGGCCGCGTGGATCATGTGCAGCAATCCCGTTGCCTCCATGGCGAATCGGCGCACGGTCATCGAGGGGCTCGAAGCCGCAGAGCTGGTGATCGCCCAGGACGTGTACACCGACACCGCCACCAATGCCTACGCCGACCTGCTGCTGCCCGCCACCCTGTGGGCCGAAGCCGATGGCGTGCAGGTGAATTCGGAACGCAACCTGACCCTGCTGCGGCGCTCGGTGGATCCGATCGGCGACGCCCGCCCGGACTGGCAGCTCATCGCGCAAATGGCGACGGCCCTCGGCTTCCCGGGCTTCGACTACGCCTCCAGCGCCGAGATCTTCGACGAGATCCGGCGTTTCGCCAATCCCGCCACCGGCTACGACCTGCGCGGCATCGACTACGCCGTGCTCGCCGACGGACCCGCCCAATGGCCCTGTCCGGATCCGGCCCGGCGCCGCAACCCGATTCGCTACCTGAACGACGGCGTCAGCCAGACCCCGTTCACCGACGAGCACGGCCACACCCCGCGCCTGGCGTTCGCAACCCCCAGCCGCAAGGCCATCTTCTGGCCGCGCCCGCACCTGCCGCCGGACGAGATGCCCGACACCGAATGGCCGTTCGTGCTCAATACCGGCCGTCTGCAGCACCAGTGGCACACCATGACCAAGACCGGGAAGGTGGCGAAACTGACCAAACTGAACGGCAAGCCCTTCCTGGAAATCCACCCGGAAGACGCCGCGCACCTCGAGGTCCACCCCGGCGATCAACTCGAAATCGCCTCCCGCCGCGGCCGCGCCGTCCTCCCCGCCCAAATCAGCGACCGAGTCCTCCCCGGCACCTGCTTCGCCCCCTTCCACTGGAACGACGAACAGGGCGAATACCTGACCATCAACGCCGTCACCAACGACGCGGTCGACCCCCTCTCCCTCCAGCCCGAATTCAAGGCGTGCGCGGTGCGACTGCGCAAGGTCGCCGCACTGAACACAACGACGCCGACCGATTCCGACAGCCTCGACGCGACGGGCCAGCGGTCCGCGATGTCATCGAATTCCACAGCCACGAACGGCGATTCGGTTTCCGTGGCTGGTTTCGGCGCATTCCCGAACATGTCCGCCGCGAGAGATGGTGCCGAGGCCCACCCGACCGAGAGCCGATCCGCCGAACCCCACCCACTGGCCGCGATGCTCGGCTTGGAGAGCGCCACCGCGCCGACGCTGAGCGAGGTCGAGCGCATCTACCTGGGCGGCTACCTGGCGGCCCTGCAAAGCCTGCCGGTGACGGGCGTCCCGGTGCTGCCGCCGACCGCACCGATCTCCGACCGCAGCCGCGCCTGGGTCGACGGTCTGCTCAGCGGCATGTACTCGCGTGCCGCACAGACTGTTTCACCGACAATCGCGCCCGGCCCGAGCACCGACGGCGTCGGCTTCTCCGGCAGCGACGCCGCGAATCCCCCGGCCGCGACTCGGACGGTGACGGTCCTATGGGCCTCGCAGACCGGTACGGCCGAAGACTTGGCCGCCGCCCTGACCACCTACCTGGTCGATCTCGGCTTCGAACCCCGCCTGCTGGTCATGAATTCCGCCGAACTGTCCGATCTGACCGGCGATGTCCTGATCATCACCAGCACCTTCGGCGACGGCGGCCCACCCGACAATGGCGCGGACTTCTGGAACCGCCTCAACGACAGCGCCATCCGCCTGACCGGCGTCCGCTACGCCGTCTTCGCCCTGGGCGACTCCTCCTACGACGACTTCTGCGGCCACGGCCGCAAACTCGACGAACTGTTCGCGAAGCGCGGTGCGACACGCCTGCTCCCCCGCGTCGACAGCGAGCCCGACCACGAGGATGCCTCCGCCACCTGGTTCGACGCGATCATCACCACCCTCGCCGACCGCGCAGATAATGCTGCCGCACAGGACGCCGCCGGTCAGGACAATTCGGGCGTGAAAGATGCTGACCTCCAGCGGGACAGGCACGTTGGACCTTCTCGGCCGCTCGGACTAGGTGAATTCACCGGCGCGGCGCACATCTACGGCGGTCCCGGAGGCTCCGAATGGGCGAGCACTGACGCGGCGGGGCGTGGGGCGACCGGTTCCGCGACGAGCGCCAACGACCGCATCCCTGACGACGCCGCTGGAGCCGATGGCGGTCCCGCCCACCCGGGCGGACCGGGGGGCAGATTCGGCGCGTCGGTCGTTCCGACTGGCGACAGTGCATCGAAAGGGCCGACGGGCGCCGCGGGCCGGGGTGGATACGGTGCGGGTGCGGTGAATTCCCGCGGACGAGGCGCGCAGAATGGCACCGGAATCGGCAGGTCCGCCACGCTTCTCGTCCCGGGCCGGGTGGGCGGGCGCGCTGCTGCACCCTTCACGAGGAATTCGCCGGTGATGGCGAAATTGGTGCGGAATGAGCTGCTTTCGCGGGAGGGGTCCGGGAAAGAGGTGCGGCAGTTCGGGTTTGATTTGGGGGATTTGGAGGCCACTTACGAGGTTGGGGATTCGCTCGGGATTCGGCCCGCGAATTGTGAGGCGCTGGTGGCGGAGTGGCTCGAGGTCACGGGGCTGGACGGCGGGCGGGTCATCGATGTCGAGGATGACGAGCTGACGCTCGCCGAGGCGCTGCGCACGCGGTACGACATCACGCGGGTGAGTAGGGATCTGCTGACGTTCGTCAATGAGCGCAATGCGAGTCCGCGGCTGGCGAAGCTGTTGCGGCGGGACAATCGCAATGAGCTCGAGGGGTATCTGTGGGATCGGCAGCTGGTGGACGTGCTGCGCGACTTCCCGGTGCGCGCGGATCTGGTGGAGTGGTTGGGGACGCTGAAAAAGCTGCAGCCGCGCCAGTATTCGATCTCGTCGAGCCCGCTGGTGCATCCCCGCGAGGTGCAGCTGACCGTGGGTGTGGTGCGGTACGGCGATCCCGCGGCCATTGGGTCGTCGGCTCGACGCGGCGGGGTGTGCTCGACGTTCCTGGCCGATCGCGTCGCGACCGAGGTGCCCATCTTCCTGCAGCGCGCACCGCATTTCCGTCCGCCGCTGGACCCGAACGCGCCCATGATCATGGTGGGCCCGGGCACCGGCATCGCGCCGTTCCGAGGCTTCCTGCAGGAGCGTCGCGCCCTCGGCTGCACGGGCCGCAACTGGCTGTTCTTCGGCGATCAATACGCCAGGGACAACTTCTACTACCGCTCCGAGCTCGAGGACATGTTCCGCTCCGGCTTCCTGACCCGCCTGGATCTGGCCTTCTCGCGGGATCAGCGCGAACGGATCTACGTGCAGCACCGCATGATCGAGCACGGCGCGGAGCTGTGGTCCTGGTTGCGCGAGGGCGGCCACTTCTACGTGTGCGGCGATGCGTCGCGCATGGCCAAGGATGTGGACGACACCCTGCTCGAGATCGCGCGCATCCACGGCAAGCTGAGCGAGGACGGCGCGCTGGCGTTCAAGAAGCAGCTGGTGGCCGAGAAGCGGTACGTGCGCGACGTCTACTGATCCTTGCGCCCGATTCCCGCCTCAGAAATCTGAAAACATGATATTCCTGACGCCATGTCGGTCCGGATCAGTCGAATCACCGCGCGGTTGGCGGTCGCTGCCCTCACCGCCGCCGCATCCTTGAGCCTGGGCGTCACCCCCGCCGGGGCCGATCCGGACCCCTCCGCACCGACCACCCTGCCCGGTGTCATCGTGCCCGACCTGAAGACCGAGGACGGCTCCTACATCAAGAGCGTGGCCGCCAAGGACGACCGCACCGTCACCTTCACCGTCTTCTCCGGTGCCATGAACCAGGTCTTCCCGGTCGACGTGCTGCGTCCCGAGGACACCTCGCAGGCGCGCCCCACCCTGTACCTGCTCAATGGCGCGGGCGGCGGCATCGACCAGGCCACCTGGCAATTGCGCACCGACGCACTGGATTTCCTGGCCGACAAGAACATCAATGTGGTGCAGCCCATCGGCGGCGCGTTCAGCTGG
Source organism: Nocardia sp. CDC160 (assembly GCF_035818795.1). Classification (NCBI taxonomy): domain Bacteria; kingdom Bacillati; phylum Actinomycetota; class Actinomycetes; order Mycobacteriales; family Nocardiaceae; genus Nocardia; species Nocardia sp. CDC160. Next base: position 141,992 of record NZ_JAYKYT010000007.1, read on the forward strand.
TACACCGACTGGCTCAAACCCGACAAGTCACTGGGTGTGAACGAGTGGTCCACCTACCTCGGCAAGGAACTGCCGCCGCTGATGGATGCCGCGCTGGGCGCGAATGGCGTCAATGCCATCGCCGGGATCTCGATGGCCGGTCTGCCCGTGTTGAATTCGGTCATCTTCAATCCCGGCCTGTTTCGCAGCGCGGCCGTGTACAGCGGCTTCTTCCAGACCACCACGCCGCAGGGCCGGGAATCCATCAAGATGGTCACCGAGCTCTACGGCGGCGGCAAGGTCGAGAACATGTGGGGGCCGGAGGGCGGGCCGCTGTGGGTCGCCAACGACCCCACCCTCAATGCCGAGAAACTGCGCGGCACACACCTTTTCATCTCCACCGGCAATGGCATTCCCGGCGCGTTCGATGTGCCGGGCGCGCGCGGGCGCATGGAATCCAACCCCGCCGACACCACCAAGACCGTGGCGCTGGGCTCGTTCATCGAGGCCAATGTGGCACTGTCCACGATCATTCTGCAGAAGCGCCTCGAATCCCTGAATATCCCCGCGACCTTCGAATTCCGCACCAGCGGCACCCATATCTGGGGCTACTGGCAGGACGATCTGAAGGCGTCGTGGCCGGTGCTGGCCGAGGGCCTCTACTCGGCCCCCTAACCGCCTAGACCACAGGCGGATTGAGCCGCGCGAAGTCGCCGAGCCGGTAGTACGGGTAGTAGGGGTACGGCGGGGTGACCGCGCTCGCCTTGTCCAGGCGGGCGATCTGCTCGGAGTCGAGGCTCCAGCCGACCGCGCCCAGATTCTGCCGCAACTGCTCCTCATTGCGCGCGCCGACAATGACCGTGGCCACGCTCGGACGCCGCAGCAGCCAGTTGAGCGCGATCTGCGGGACGGTGCGGCCGGTCTCGGCGGCCAGTTCGTCCAGCACGTCGACCACGTCGTAGAGCACCTCGTCGTCGACGGGCGGACCGGCCTCGGCCGTCTTGTGCAGGCGGCTGCCCGCCGGAAGCGGTTGGCCGCGACGGATTTTGCCGGTGAGCCGACCCCAGCCGAGCGGACTCCACACCACCGCGCCGACGCCCTGGTCGAGGCCCAGCGGCATGAGCTCCCATTCGTAATCGCGACCCACCAGCGAGTAGTAGACCTGGTGCGCGACATAGCGCGGGAAACCGTACTTGTCTGCGGCGGCAAGGGATTTCATCAGCTGCCAGCCCGCGAAGTTGGACGCCCCGACGTATCGGATCTTGCCCGCGCGCACCAGATCGTCGAGGGCCGAGAGCACCTCCTCGACCGGGGTCGCCGCATCGAAGGCATGCAGCTGAAACAGGTCGATGTAGTCGGTGCCGAGTCGCCGCAGCGAGCCCTCCACCGCCGAAATCAGCCGAGCCCGGCCCGATCCCGCGTCGCGCGGACCGGGCCCGGTGGGCAGCGACGCCTTGGTGGAGACGAGCAGTTCGTCGCGGCGACCCCGAATCGCCTCGCCCAGCACCTCTTCCGAGGCCCCGTCCGAGTAGACGTCGGCGGTGTCGAACAGGGTGACGCCCGCCTCCAGGCTGATGTCCACCAGGCGACGCGCCTGACGCGCGTCGGTATCACCCCAGGCCGAGAAGAGTTCCCCGCGACCACCGAAGGTGCCCGCGCCGAAACTCAGGGCCGGAACCAGCAGACCCGAAGCGCCGAGCCGACGGTATTCCATGACCACTCCTAACGGAACTACAGTTTCATTAACACGGGGGACGTTACACTCGTCTCGCCGCAAATGAAACTGGAGACCCGTTATGAGTCGTGACACAGCAGATTCGGCGACAGCCGTCTTCCCGGACCCCGCCGCACCGGGCTCGGTCCGCCCGGGCGGCCGCACCGCCCGGGTCCGCGAGGCCGTCCTGCGCGCCGCGGGCGATCTGCTGGCCGAACGCGGTTTCGCCGCCCTCGATCTCACCGAGGTGGCCGCCCGCGCCGAGGTCGGCAAGACCACCGTCTACCGCCGCTGGCGCACTCCCGCCGGACTGGTCGCCGACCTGCTGGCCGACATGGCGGAAACCTCACTCCCCCACAGCGATACCGGTTCGCTGCGCGGCGACCTCCTCGAAAATGCCCGCCTGGTCGCGAAAACCCTCACCGACTCCCGCCAGGGCCGCCTCTTTCGCGCCGTCATCGCCGCCGCCACCAGCGACGACATCGCCGCCACCGCCCTGCGCGCCTTCTACTCCACGCGCCTGACCGAGTGGTCCCCCTGTATCGAAGCCGCCATCATCCGCGGCGAGGTCCCACCCGAAACCGACCCCCGCGCAGTCCTTTCCGCCGTCTCCGCCCCGCTCTACTACCGCCTGCTCGCCAGTGGCGACCCGGTCGACGAGGCAGCCATCCACACCGCTGCCACGGCCGCCGCCCTCGCCGCCGAGCAAGGTGTATTCGCCCTCGCCACAGAGAAATCCCCGGGCTGAATCCCTCTTCGCCCGGTCGCTCCGGTGCGCTGATGGCCGGAATCCATCCCCCCACAATGAATCCCGGCCACGAGTGTGCCGGGATGGCGGGGGCGTACCCGATAGACACGCGGGCGTGGGCCGCCGGAAATGATCCGAGATGTGGCCGCCGGGATGGGCGAGGAGTGCCCCGGCGCGTGGCCAGCCGCGCGATACCCCGACGCACGATGCGGACCGCACGCGCGACCCCTCGCCGGGCGTGCGGGCCGAGCGTCTCGCGTCGGGTTACGTTGCCGCCCAGGCCGGATCGCGGCCGGTCAGGCCGACCACGCGATCGAGGAGGGGCGCTTCGGCCGGGATGTCGATGACCGGGCCGAAGAGGCCGGGGATGCCCTCGCGCGGGGTGTCGCGGAGGAAGCCGAGCAGGACCGCGAGGTCCTCCTGGGCGGGGCTGTAGGGCTGGCCGGTGGCGCGGGCCAGATCCCAGCCGTGAATCACCAACTCGTCCAGGGCGAAGATGGCCATTTGCGGGGCCGGGGCGAGGACGCCGCCGACCTCCGTCTCACCCACCCACGCCTCGGGTTCGCGCCAGGCGGCCACCAGCGCCTTCAGCTGGGCCGGAATCCGTTCGCGCCAGTCGGGCGCGAGGGGCGCGGGGCCGGGCGGCTGGGAGCGGCCGATCGCCTCCTTGGTCGCGCCCTGCCGGAAGCCCTCGGTGAAGCTGAGCACGTGGGCGAGCATGTCGCGCACGGTGATCTCCGAGGGCGTGCGGCGCTCGAAGTCGGCCTCGGTGACGCCGGAGACGACCGTCTCCACCGCCGTGGCGGCGGCTTCCATATCGAAGGCCGGTGTGGTCATGGTTCCTCCCGGGACGGTTGATCGAAGTGCATGCCGAACCACCGAGTGGCCCGGTCACAGAAGTGGACGGCCCGTCGCCGCCGAATTCATCGGTCGGTGCTGAACGCGCGCTGGAACGCAATGCCGATACTGCGCTGGATCGCGGTGCCGAATGTGCTTGCAGCCCCGTGTCGCAACCGGTTCGTTAGGTCGGAGCAGCGGCGAAAGTCGCTGGTGGGGAGGAGAATTGATAGATGAAGGGTGATCGTGTGGAGATCGTCGTGGATACCGGCGACGGATCTCGGAATTACGAAATCATCGCGACGCGAGCGGGCAGGCGGATCGAGACCCGCATTGCCCGCGGCATCGTGGAAGTCAGTGAAGTGACCCGAACCGGGAGTTCGGTACGCACCGCCCGGTTCATGGCCGGACGGGTATTGGCGCTGGTCGAACACCCCGCCGACGATGGGGCGCTGCCCGACGAGTGACCTTCGTCGGTTGCCGATCACGGCGAACAGGCGCATCCTCGACAGTGCCTGAACTGCACGGCCCGCCAACCCGGCAGAGAGGAGCATCCGATGATCGATCGCATCGATGAAGTGCCCGAGGCCGACTACGTAGAGCAGACCCTGCCCGCCTACCCCGCGGACGACGCGGAGTCCGAGACCCGCGATGCCGATCTCGCCGCGGTCCCCGCCGAGGACAATGGCTGGACCGCTTCCGAGGGCGACCTCGTCGAGCAGGCGATCCCGGTCCCCCTGGACGACGACCACGACGACGTCGGCGAGCAGTACTGACCGACGCCCGCCGCGATCCCGTCAACCCGTCGCGGCCAAGCTAACTCGACACGCCCGCCCGCACGGTGGCGTGCAATTCCCGCAGGCTCGACCTCTCGGTGGCGACCTCGAGCACCCGAATCCCATGGGCGCTCCCGGCCAGTTCGACCGCCAGCTCCGCCGGGTCGACCTGCCGGTGCGGAATCCGGTACGCCGCGCACAATGCGGCCAGATCCATACCGTGCGGTGTGCCGAAGACCCGCTCGAACACGCCCGCGTACTGCGGATCGCCCTGCTCCAGCAGCTCGAAGATGCCGCCGCCGTCGTCATTGGCGACCACGATGGTGAGGTCCTCCGGCCGCGGCTCGCCCGGCCCGATGAGCAGGCCCGACGCGTCGTGCAGGAAGGTCAGATCGCCCATGAGCGCAACCGTGCGCCCGGGATGGGTGAGCGCCGCGCCGACCGCCGCCGACACCGTGCCGTCGATACCGGCCACACCGCGATTGGACATCACCCGAATGCCGGGCCGCGGATGCGAGACCAGCGCCGCATCGCGCACCGGATTCGACGCGCCGAGCAGCAATTGATCGCCCTCGTGCAACGAGTCCATCACCACCGCCGCCACATGCAGGCCGGTCGGCTTCGGATGCCCGGCGAGTTCCGCGCGCACCACCGTGACGGCCTTCTCGTTCAGATCCCGACACTGCTCCAGCCACTCCGGCCGCGGCGCGCCATAGGTGACCGCGCGCGTGCCGGTGCCGACCACATTGCCCGAGACATCGGGCCAGCGCGGACCGGTCGTGAGCGCGTAGACGGTGACCTCGGGATCCGCCAGCACCTTCGACACCTGCCGATGCAGGGTGGGCCGTCCGGTGATGATGGCCTGCTTGGGCTTCAGCAGCGACAACGCCAGCGGATGCAGCGCCGGACCATGCATGGGCGCGGTCGGTTCGGCCACCGTGGGCAGTGCCGCGAGTTCGGACCGATGGCCCGCGCCGTGACCGGAGATGACCACCGTGTCCGGGGTCAGATCGATATCGAGCGGCACATCGAGGGTGGCGTATTGCGTTGCCGTCCAGGGCCGTTCGTCGGAGCGCCCGGGCGGCAGCGGATCACCCGCGACCAGGTCCGGGACCAGCGGTTCGCGCAGCGGGATATCGAAGTGCACAGGTCCGGCATTGCCGGAGCGGGTACCGCGGGCAGCGGCCAGCACCCGGCACACCGCCGAGCGCCAGACGCTGTTCTGCTTCGGGTAGAGCGGCTCGCCGGGTTCCGCTTCGGCCAGGCCGAGGCTGATGGCGGCACGCACCTGGCTACCGAAGAGTCCGAACTGTTCGACCGTCTGGTTCGCGCCGGTGCCGAGCATTTCGTAGGGCCGATTGGCACTCAGCACGATCAGCGGCGTGCGGGCGTAGTTCGCCTCGAGCACGGCCGGGCCGAGATTCGCCACCGCGGTGCCGGAGGTCATGACCACGGGCACCGGGCGACCGCTGGAGACCGCCAGGCCGATGGCCAGGAAACCGGCCGTGCGCTCGTCGATCCGCATGTGCAGGCGGATGCGCCCGGCCCGATCCGCGGCCTGTAATGCGAAGGCCAACGGCGCGTTTCGCGATCCGGGGCACAGGACGACGTCCCGGACTCCGCCGCGCGCGAGCTCGTCGACAACGACGTGCGCCTGTGCAGTCGAAGGATTCACACCCCCAGCCTCTCAGACAGCGGCCCGGCGCGCTGCGTCGCCCCGCTCACACCTATGCTGGCAAGTTAGGCTTTGCTAACCTAAGCCAATGGCGAAGCGCACCAAGCATGTCAAGCCCGAGCACCGCGAGATCCTCACCGCGGAAGTCCTGGCCAGCAAACGAATCAGCCCCAATTTCGTGCGGGTCACCGTGGGTGGCCAGGGGCTCGCGGGCTTCACCGCCATGGGCTTCGACCAGTGGTTCCGGCTGTTCATGCCCGGCCGCGACGGCAATCTGAAACTCCCCACCTCGGCCAGCAACCTGGGCTGGTTCGCGCAGTACCTCATGATGGGCAAGGAGCATCGGCCACTGACCCGCAACTACACGGTGCGCGACTATCGGGCCGCCGGTTTCGGGGAGTTCGGCAGCACGGCCGAGATCGACATCGACTTCGTCGCCCACGGCGACGACAGCCCGGCCTCCGCGTGGGCGAACAATGCCACGCCGGGCAATCGGGTCGGCCTGCTGGACGAGGGCATCATGTACCAGGCGCCGGACCATTGCGACTGGCATCTGCTGGTGGGTGACGAGAGCGCGCTGCCGGGCATCGCGGGCGTGCTGCGGTCGCTGCCACGCGAGAGCGCGGGCGCGGCGTTCATCGAGATTCCGCACGCCGAGGACGCGCAGGAACTGGGCGAACCGGCGGGCATGCAAGTGAACTGGCTGGTTCGCGAGGACGCGCACGCGGAAGTCGGCACATTGGCCGCGGCGGCCGTGGCGAAGGCGGACATTCCCGGCAAGGGCGTCTACGCCTTCGTCGCCGGTGAGCAGAAATTGGCCGCCGGGGTGCGGCGGCACCTCGCGCAGGAGCGGGAAATCCCCAAGACGGACATCACTTTCACCGGCTACTGGCGAGTCGGCAAGTCCCAGGGCTGAATTCGCGAGGGAGGTGGCTGCATTCGCGAGGAAGATGACTGTTCGCGGCCCCTCGCCGGGCCGCGAACCGGTCGGTCTCTAATTAACCAGCGTGCTTCTGCACCAGGTCACCCAGGCGCGGAAGAGCCTCGGCGACATGCTTCTTCGCCGACGAGCGCATGGAGTTGTAGACCTTGGTCAGCGCCGGGCGCGAGGACGCCGCGGCACGCGCGTCGGTCACCGACAGCAGCGCGTCGGCCACCTCGTCCTGCTTGGCGACCAGCAGATCGGCGAACGAACCCGCGCCACCGTTCTGGTACTCGGCCCAGTACGGCTCGAGCTGCTCGACGAACTTGGGCGCGAAGGACTCCAGCGCGTCACCCACGATCGAGGGGCTGACCTTCTTGATCGCGGCATAGCCGCCCTTGACGACGAGGCCCGACGCGCCGCCCTTGTCCGACACCTCCTCATCCAGAACCTTCTCCGCGTCGGCGATGAAGGCCGGACGCTTGGCGTCATCGAGCAGGGATTCAGACAGTGCTGCAACCACTTTCAGGTTCCTCCGGATAGTTTTTCGATGAACGAGCGCACGCAACTATACGCATCGGTGTCCCCGCACACACGATGCCAACGCGCCGCTACTGCCTCAGCAGCAACAGCACTGTAAGCCCTCCGCAATCGATTGGCAGCGTTTCACTTTCGGTGACCGCTCGGTCCACGTTCGTCGACGGCAAAGAGCAAGCGACCGATCGTGCCGTCGGACAACCGAACCCGCTGATAACCAGCGCCCTTATCGCATGGCCGAATTCCGCTTCCCTGGTCCGTGGTGACGCACTGAACACAGCACCGAACAGCGGTGGGCCTGCATCACCCGGAACGCCGGAACAGTATGTTCGGATCGTGACCTTCAATGCGAGTTTGTGGCGGCCCGTTCCGGGTTTCGAGAATCTGACCGACATCACGTATCACCGGCACGTCGAGCAGGGCACGGTGCGGATCGCTTTCGATCGCCCGGAGGTGCGGAACGCGTTTCGCCCGCACACCGTCGACGAGTTGTATCGGGCGTTGGATCACGCGCGGATGAGCGCGGATGTGGGTGCGGTGCTGTTGACCGGCAACGGGCCCAGCCCCAAGGACGGGGGCTGGGCGTTCTGCTCGGGTGGGGATCAGCGCATCCGCGGGCGCAGTGGCTACCAGTACGCCTCGGGGGAGACCGCCGACACCGTCGATGTCGCCCGCGCGGGTCGCCTGCACATTCTCGAGGTGCAGCGGTTGATCCGGTTCATGCCCAAGGTGGTCATCGCGTTGGTCAACGGATGGGCGGCCGGGGGTGGGCACAGTCTGCATGTGACCTGTGATCTGACCCTGGCGTCTCGGGAGCATGCGCGGTTCAAGCAGACCGACGCGGATGTGGGCAGCTTCGATGCCGGGTACGGCAGTGCGTATTTGGCGAAGATGGTGGGGCAGAAGTTCGCCCGCGAGATCTTCTTCCTGGGTCGGCCCTACACCGCCGAGGAGATGCACGCGATGGGCGCGGTCAACGCGGTGGTCGATCACGAGCGGCTCGAGGACGTCGCGTTGGAGTGGACCGCGGAGATCCTGGGCAAGTCGCCGCAGGCGATTCGGATGTTGAAGTACGCGTTCAACCTCCAAGACGACGGTCTGGTCGGTCAGCAACTGTTCGCCGGGGAGGCGACGCGGTTGGCATACATGACCGATGAGGCGGTCGAGGGCCGCGACGCGTTCCTGGAAAAGCGCGCACCCGACTGGAAGCCCTACCCCTGGTATTTCTGATTCACCGTGACCGCAAACACCCGGCTGCCATGCTGCACTCATGGAGATACTGAGCAGTCGGGTGATCCTGCGGCCGAGCGACTACGAGCGGACGCTCTCGTTCTACCGCGACGCCCTGGGTCTCGCCATTGCCCGCGAGTATCCGGGCGGGACGGTCTTTTTCGCCGGTCAGTCGCTGATCGAGGTGGCCGGGCACGGGCGCGCCGCCGACGCGCCGGGCGGATTCGCCGGTGCCCTCTGGTTGCAGGTGCGTGATTGTGACGACACCGCCGCGGAACTCACGTTGCGCGGCGTCCCGATCGACCGCGCGCCCGTGCGCGAGCCGTGGGGACTCGTCGAAATGTGGATCCGCGACCCGGACGGCGTGCCGATCGTGTTCGTGGAGATTCCGGCGAATCACCCGCTCCGGAGGGACATCCGGGGCGACTGAGCGCCACCCGACCCGCCTTAGCACGAAGGTAACTGTGAAACGCGCCGGGGGCACCGGTTAACGGAGCGTAAAGGGTATAGCGCAAACTGATCGGTGTGTCTGCCGAACTGCTCGTTCTGCTGATCGTTGTTTGCACAGCCTTGGCATTCGACTTCACCAACGGATTCCACGACACCGCGAACGCGATGGCCACCTCCATCGCCACCGGTGCGCTCCCGCCGCGTACAGCCGTACTCCTTTCCGGAGCGCTGAATCTGGTGGGCGCCTTCCTCAGCGTCGCCGTCGCCGCGACGGTCGCGGAGGGCATTGTCGACCTCTCGGAGGTGAGTGGTCGGGCCCTGCTCGACATCGTCTTCGCCGGTCTGGTCGGCGGCATTCTGTGGAATCTGTTCACCTGGCTGTTGGGTTTGCCGTCGAGTTCCTCGCACGCCCTGTTCGGCGGCATCATCGGCTCGACCATCGCCGCGCTGGGCTGGCACGGCGTCATCTGGGCCCACGGCAGCAAGGGCGTGCTCGCCAAGATCATCGTTCCGGCCCTGCTGTCCCCGATCGTGGCCGCGCTGGTGGCCGCCATCGCCTCCTGGGTGGTGTACCGGATCACCAAGGGCAGCAATGAGAAGACCGTGACACGCGGCTTCCGCTGGGGTCAGATCGGCACCGCCTCCCTGGTCTCGCTGGCGCACGGCACCAATGACGCGCAGAAGACCATGGGCATCATCTTCCTGGCGCTGATCGCGCACGGCTCGGCCAAATCCACCGATCAGATTCCGCTGTGGGTGATCGTGGCCTGCGCCATCGCCATGGCCGCGGGCACCTGCCTGGGCGGCTGGCGGATCATTCGCACGCTGGGCAAGGGCCTGGTCGACATCGCGCCGCCGCAGGGCTTCGCCGCCGAATCCACCAGTGCGGCGATCATTCTCACCTCGGCCCACTTCGGCCTGCCGCTGTCCACTACGCAGGTGGTGACCGGATCCATCCTGGGTTCCGGCATTGGACGGCCCGGCGCGGAGGTGCGCTGGGGCGTGCTGGGGCGCATGGTGACCGCGTGGGTGCTGACCCTGCCGCTGGCCGGTGTGGTGGGCGCGATCTGCTGGGGCATCCTGCACGGCATCGGCGGCACGGTCGGCGTGCTGGTGGTGTTCGCGCTGCTGATCGCCATGGCCGCGTTCATCTGGTTCCGGTCCAAGCGCGCCGAGGTGAACTCGCACAACGTCACCGACGACTGGGACGACGGGAAGGCCGCCGCGGCCCCGACCCGCCACGACAACCCGGCGGCGCGCCGCAATGACGACACCGTCGGAATCGGTTAGGAGATCGCGATGCACACGCTGCTGCACAACCTCTCCGACCTGTGGCGAGTCATGCTGGCCGCCTTGATCTTCGGGGCCGGACTGCCGACCGTCTTCGCGGTCGGCATCCGCTGCCGGGCCCAGGTGGACGACGGCGCGACCGGCGCCACGCGCACCACCGCCCTGATCGCGTCCACGCTCTGCTTCGCGGTGGTCATGATCGCGGTGGTGGTCGGTGTGCTCTTCATCGCACGCGGCTTCCTGGCCACCCGACTCGGTATCCACCTGCTCGGCGCGTGACGCCGCCGGATCGAAAGGCACGTTGGTGAGCACTCCCGAACCGAACCGGACGCCCGACCCGGCCCCCGCCGCACCGCCGCGCACCAATGTCCTGCAGAAGGTGCTGGACTGGCTGAAAGCCGGATATCCGCAGGGTATTCCGCAATCGGACTATGTGGCGCTGCTGGCGGTGCTGCACCGCCGCCTCACCGACTACGAGGTCCACCTGGTCGTGGAGGAGCTGATTCGCGAGCGCGTGGCCGCCTCCGACATCGAGCGCGCCGACATCGAGGCGGCGATTGCCCGAGTTGCCAAGGAGCAGCCCGGCGAGGACGATATCGCTCGGGTGGCCTCCAGGCTCGCAGCCGGTGGATGGCCGCTGGCGACACCGACGTCCGACTGACCGCACGAGACCCCGCAGCATCGACACCCGGGCGCCGACCCCTCCGCGCGCCGCCACTCCACGGAATGACACGATCGCGAACGTGAGCAATACCCTCCGAATTCTTCCCATGCCCACCGGCGCCGCGGTGGGCGAAGTATTGCCGCATCTCCGAGAAGCCTTGGAGGGCAACGGGCCCGCCTGGCTGCCCGTGCCCACCGCCGACCGCCGCGAGACCCAGCGCCTGAGCGGCAGCCTGCGGCCCGGCGAGGAGATCGACGAGGACGTGGCCCTGGTGGTCACCACCTCCGGCACCACCGGAAACCCCAAGGGCGCCATGCTCACCGCCGCCAATCTGCGGGCCAGCGGCGACGCCACCCACGAGCGCCTGGGCGGGCCCGGGCAGTGGTTGCTGGCCTTGCCGACCCATCACATCGCGGGCCTTCAGGTCCTGCTGCGCAGCATTCTGGCCGGGACCGAACCGACCGTGCTGGACGTCTCCGGCGGCTTCCTGCCCGAGGCGCTGGTCGGCGCGATCGCCAGCATGCGCGGCGAGCGCCGCTACACCTCGCTGGTACCGACCCAGCTCATCAAGGCCCTCGACGAACCCGCCGCCACCGCGGCCCTGGCCTCGCTGGATGCCGTCTTGGTCGGCGGCGCGGCCACTCCCAAGCCGGTGCTGGAACGGGCCCGCGCGGCGGGCATCACCGTCTTCCGCACCTACGGCATGAGCGAAACCTGCGGCGGGTGCGTGTACGAAGGAGTACCGCTGACGGGCACGCAGGTACGAATCGAGGAGGGCCGGGTGCTGCTCGGCGGCGACATGGTCGCCAAGGGCTACCGCAATCTCCCCGACCACGAGGCCTTCGCCGAACCGGGCTGGTTCCGCACCGAGGACGCCGGTCATTTCGACAATGGCGTGCTCACCATCACCGGCCGCCTGGACGAGGCCATCATGACCGGCGGCCTGCTGGTCATCCCCCAGGTCGTCGAGGCCGTCCTCATCACCCACCCGGCCGTCTCCGAATGCGTGGTCCTGGGCCTGCCCGACGAACGCCTCGGCCAGCGCGTGGCGGCGGCCATCGTCCCCGCCCCCGGTGCGACCGCACCCACCCTCGACGACCTGCGCGACCACGTGGTCGCCGAACTCGACCCCATCGCCGCCCCCCGCGAACTGGCCGTCCTCGACGAACTCCCCCTTCGCGGCCCCGGCAAGCCCGACCGCACCAAACTGCGCGAACTCCTCCTGGCGACAACACCGCACTGACCCGCGCAAGAGCCCCTTGCGTGGGCGCGCAATCGTCACGCAAGGGGGGTGCAAGGCCCGGGCCGCAGGCTCTAGCCATGACTTCTTACACACCTGCTGAGGCACTCGCCATCGAGGCGAACGACTTGGTCAAGGTCTTCGGGGAGCAGCGGGCCGTTGACGGCGTGAGTCTCGCGGTGCCGCGGGGGGCTGTCTACGGCGTGCTCGGTCCCAACGGAGCCGGTAAGACCACGACCATCCGCATGCTCGCCACCCTGCTGCGCCCCGACGGCGGCAGCGCCCGGATCTTCGGCCACGATGTACTCGCCGAGCCGACGGCCGTGCGCTCGCTGATCGGCGTGACCGGCCAGTACGCCTCCGTCGACGAAAAGCTCACCGCCACCGAGAATCTGGTGATCTTCTCGCGGCTGCTGGGCCTGTCCAAGACCGACTCGCGGCGCAAGGCGGCCGAACTCCTCGAGGAATTCGGCCTGACCGAGGCCGCCGACAAGGCGCTGGAGAACTTCTCCGGCGGCATGCGGCGCCGCCTGGATCTGGCCGCCAGCCTGATCGCGCGCCCGCCGCTGCTGTTCCTGGACGAGCCGACCACCGGCCTGGACCCGCGCACCCGCGCCCAGATGTGGGACACCATCCGCCGCCTGGTGCGGGAGGGCTCGACCGTGCTGCTGACCACGCAGTACCTGGACGAGGCCGACCAGCTGGCCGACCGGATCGCGGTCATCGACCACGGCAAGGTCATCGCCGACGGCACCTCCGACGAGCTCAAGTCCTCGGTCGGCCTGTCGGCCCTGCAGCTCACGCTGGCCGACCGCGCCCGCATCGAGGAGGCCCGAAACCTGGTGGGCGAGTTGCTGTCCCGCGCCGCGGGCCGGATCGTCGAGGCCACCATCACCCCCGAAGCGGGTCGCATCACCGCGCCCCTGCCCGATCCCTCCATCACCACCGACATCCTGATCCGGTTGCGCGAGAACGACATCCGGGTCGACGAGATCAATGTCGCCAAGCCGAGCCTGGACGAAGTGTTCTTCGCACTCACCGGGCACGCGGCCGAGGACGACACCGACGAAACCGAACGGAGCGCGGCATGACCACGACTCTCTCCGCCCCCGCCGGGCGGCACGCGGCCACGGCCGCGCCCATTCCCGAAGCCAGCAATCACATTCCGTTCAAGCAGACCGTGGCGAATTCGCTCACCATGGCCTACCGCGGCATCCTCAAGATCAAGCACAACCCGGAGCAGCTGTTCGACGTCACCGTGCAGCCGATCCTGTTCACCGCGCTGTTCGCCTACATCTTCGGCGGGGCGATCGGCGGCAATGTGCACGACTACCTGCCCGTCCTGATCCCCGGGATCCTGGTGCAGACGGTGGTGCTGACCTCCGTGGTCACCGGCACCCAGCTGCGCGAGGACATGGACAAGGGCGTGTTCGACCGGTTCAAATCCCTTCCCATCGCCCGCATTTCGGCGCTGGCCGGTGCGCTCATCGCCGATATGGTCCGCTACGGGCTGGCCACCGTGCTCACCGTGGGCATGGGCCTGCTGCTCGGCTACCGCCCGGCGGGCGGCGTGGCCGGTGTGCTGGTCGCGGGTCTGGTCGTGGTGTTCTGCTCGTTCGCGGTGAGCTGGATCTGGGCCCTGGTCGGTATCACCGGCAAGAGCGCGGCCGCCGTGCAGGGCGTCTCCATGATGATCATGTTCCCGCTGACCTTCATGTCCGGCGCGTTCGCCCAGGTCTCGACCATGCCTGGCTGGCTGCAGGGCATCAACAAGGTCAACCCGATCTACTACATGGTCAATGCCGCCCGTGAGCTGATGAACGGCAATGTCTACAGCTCCAACCTGGCGTATTCGATCATCGGCTCCATCGTGGTGATCGCGATCTTCGCCCCGCTCGCGGTGAAGGCGTACATGCGGCGCGCCTGACGCGCTCGCCCGCCCCGCGGTTGGGACGCCCGTCCATCGAGAATTCGATGGGCGGGCGTTCTGTTATGGTCGGTTCGGTGAATCCCGCAACCGCCCCGCTACGCCGAAGGTCCATTCGGCTCCCTTGGGGTGCGCTTTTCGCGGCGATGTTGATTGTCATCGGGCTCATAGCCGCGGTCGCCGGATGGGGCTCGTCACAGCGGCTTTCACTGCTGGAGCCGAGTGCGCCGATCGTGGCATCCGCCACCGGTTCGCAGTTCGCGACGGATTCCGGACACTCGGCGGCGGATCCCGCCCCGGCCTGTAAAAGGCAGGAATACCCGGCGTCCGACCCGACGGGTTCGCTCGCGACACCGCCGCGCGCGATCGGCGACCAGCTGGTCGCCGATTTCACTCGATTCGAGCCGGAACCCTTTACACCCCACTCCTTGTCGATCGGGAAGCAACCTCGAGCGCCCACCCTGCCGGTGGCGGCTCCGCATCTGACGACCGTGCTGATCATTTAGAAGCTCCTCTGTGATCCAGCACCATTTCGTCATGCTCGCAGCAGCCGAGGAGTACCCGCATGTCCAGGAAGACCCAGAAGACCCGAAAGATCCAGCACCGCAGCACTAGAAAAACATTCGCCGGACTCGCCATTATCGCGGCGATCGGTCTGCTCGCCATTGCGGCGATTCAAATGCTGGGTGACGACAAGAAATCCGATAAACCGGCCACCGCGGCCACCCAAACGAATCCCATGTACGCGCAATTGGCGAAAATGGCCAAGCGCGACGCGAACGACCCGCTGGCCATGGGCCGTGCCGACGCACCGGTCGTCATGGTCGAGTACTCGGATTTCCAGTGCCCGTTCTGCAAGGTGTTCGCCACCAAGCTCGAACCCCAGCTCATTTCCGACTACGTCGACAAGGGCGTGCTGCGCATCGAATGGCGCAGCATGGCCATTTTCGGCGCGGAATCCGAGGACGCCGCGCGCGCGGCCTGGGCGGCCGGGCAGCAGGGCAAGTTCTGGGACTACCACAAGGCGTTGTTCGACCATGCGCCCGAGAAGAAGAACACCGGCGCGTTCACCCGCGACAAACTCGTCGAATTGGCCGGTGGGGCGGGCGTTCCCGATATCGACAAGTTCCGGACCGATCTGGACTCCCCCGCCGCCACCGCGGCCGTGCAGGCCGATGTGAACGAGGGCATCGGCATCGGCGTGAACTCGACCCCGGCGTTCCTGATCAATGGCCGCCCGATACTGGGCGCGCAGCCGATCGAGCAGTTCCGCGCCGCCATCGACATCGCGCGTTCGACCGCCGGGCAGGCCACGGAATGACCGGCGGCATCGGCTTTTTCGCGGCCTTCCTGGGCGGGCTGCTGGCCCTGCTCAGCCCGTGCAGCGCGCTGCTGCTGCCCAGTTTCTTCGCCTATTCCTTCGAATCCCAGGGCAAGCTGCTGGCCCGCACCGGCGTCTTCTACCTGGGCCTGTGCACCACCCTGGTGCCGCTCGGCGCGGCGGGCTCGCTGGCCGGGCGGTTGCTGGTCGGCCACCGCGAACTCCTGATCGCCATCGGCGGCTGGACGATCATCGTGCTCGGCGTCGTCCAAATCCTCGGCCGCGGTTTCGCTTTCGGTTTCGCCCAGCGCGCCGCCGCCAGACAGGGCCGCCCCGAGCAGGCGGGCGCGGTGTATCTGCTGGGCCTGGTCTATGGCCTGGCAGGGTTCTGCGCGGGCCCGATCCTGGGCTCGATTCTCGCGGTGGCCGCGGTCGGCGGCTCGCCGATCCGCGGTGGTCTCCTGCTGGCGGTCTACGCCCTGGGCCTGGCCGCCCCGCTGTTCGTCCTGGCCTCCCTCTGGGACCGCTTCGAACTGGGTCGGCGAAAGTGGCTGCGCGGCCGCACCTTCCACCTCGGCCGCGTCGAACTGCACACCACCTCGGTGCTGTCGGGCCTGTTCTTCATCGCTCTCGGCGCGCTGTTCCTGGTGTTCGACGGCACCGCCGCCCTCCCCGGAATCCTCAGCGCTGATACGGAATTCGCCCTGGAGAACCGCGCCCGCCAACTCGGCGACCTGGTGTCCAACACGACGGTGCTGCTGATCCTCGCCGCGATCGCCCTGGCCGTGGCGGCCTGGCGGCTGCTCGCCGGTGACCGGGACGTCAGAGCGTCCCGTCGATCGCCTTCAGGTGATTCATGATCCGATCGGCGGCCTTCCGGCGGCCCAGTCCCGCAACGGCATTCAGCGCGGTGGTGACCCGCTCCTCCCCCACCGCCGCGCGGTGCAGGTCCAGGTGCAGCCGCCATTGCATGGACGGATAGTCCTGGCGTCCGAAGACCTTGGGCGTCAGGGCGATCAGCTCCAGACCGCGCTCGACGTGCTGCCCGGTGGCCAGCAGGTAGGTGCCGATCGCGCAGCTCATCGAGCCGATCTGGGGCAGGTCCCAATACTGGCCACCCATGACCCGGACCACCACGTCGGTGAGTTCGACGGCGGTCCGGCGCACCTGGTCGACGCGGTCGTGCAAGACATGCGCGTCGATGACTGCGGAGGCGTAGATCAGGGTCGCGGGGCCCGGCATCGCGACATTGTGCGGCCAGTCCATCAACGGCAGCACCTGCCGGTACCGACGCAGGCCGGTATCGATATCCCCTTCGGCGAGTTCGATTTCCGCCAGTGCCGCGGCAACGGAGGCGATGCGGTGGTTGGGCTTGGTGACGGGGGCGTCGGCGGGCAGCTCGCCGACCACCGCGAGGGCGGGTTCGAGCGCCGCCCGGGCCGCGGCCGGATTCCCCATTCCGGCCAGTGTGATCGCCAGTAGGCTACGCATCTCCACGGCCTCGTCGAAGGCCCGCAGTTCCTCGAGCAGTTCGACGGCCTTCCGGTAATAGCCGACCGCCTCGTCGTAGCGCGCCGACTGGCCGTACATGCTGCCCAGATGCTGGGTGGTCATGGCCGTGCCCCAGACGTCCTGATCACCGCTGAGGCGCATGGCGATCTCGGCATCCTTGATCGAGCGGTACACCATGCCGTCGTTCTCGCACAGATTGGCGCGCAGGATCAGGGCCGCGAGCCGGATCTGCTCATCGGAGGACCGCACGCCCGCGCTCAGCATCCGAGCCAGCTGCGTGGTGTTCCTGGGCCGGGTGGCGAGTTCACCGAGATACCGGGCGACCGGACTGACCGGTGCTCCGGAGGCCAGAATGCGCCGGATCGTGGTCCGGACCCGCGCCACGTCGCGCGTATCGGGACCACCGAACATCAGGTGCAGGCCGAGCAGAAGCTGGCCTTGGACATAGAGGTCGGTCTCGGCGGCGACGGTCGGAAAGGTCGTGGGCGGCACCGCGATAATGCGCGGCGACCAGCTGATCAATTCGGCGTGCGCGCCCCGCACCACCCACAGTCCGGCCAGGATCGGGAACACCGTGTGCACGGTGGCGACGTCGCGGCGTTCCAGCGCATGGCGCAGTACGGCGACCAGATTGTCCATGTCCGCGCCCAGGCCCAGGACCGCGCGCAGCTGTTCGTCGGTGTGGTACCGGCGGGCGGTCTCCACCGCGAAATCCTTGGCCCACTGAGACATTCGTGCCATGACCCAGTCGATCTCACCGGCGAAGGCCAGCTGCTCCTCGCCGAATTCACGCACGGTCTCCAGCATCCGATAGCGGGTGCCGCCGTCCTCGCCCTCCAGCACCGTCAGCATCGACTGACTCACCAGACCGTCGACGGCCAGTGCGGGATCGTCGATCTCGGGTCCGCTCAACAGGTATTCGGCCGCCTCGAGCGTGAATCCGGCCGGGAATCGGCACAATCGGCGCAGGGCCACCCGCTGCGGCTCGTCGAGCAGATTCCAACTCCACTCGATCACCGCGTGCAGGGTGCGGTGCCGCTGCGGCGAACTGCGATCACCGCTGCGCAGCAACGCGAATCGATGGTCGAGGCGGGAGTCGATCTCCTCCACGCTCATGGTCCGCACCCGTGCCGCCGCGAGCTCGATGGCCAACGGCAAGCCGTCGAGGGTGCGGCAGAGCCGCGCGACCACCTGCGGATCCAGGCGCACCGACGGCCGCACCGCGCGGGCGCGCGCCTCGAACAGGTCGGTGGCGGGCGAACCGGAGGCGTCGATGGTCAACGGCGGCAACGGATATACCGCCTCGGCCATGATCTCCAGCGGTGCGCGGCTGGTGGTGAGCACGGTCAGCTGATCGCTGACCCCGATCAGGTCCGCGACCACCTCGGCCACCGGCTCGATCAGGTGCTCGCAGTTGTCGAGGATGAGCAGCGTCGGCCGAATTCCCAGGGCCTCGCGCATCTTCTGCCGGATGTCGCGCTTCTGGGCCTGCCGCAGCGCGCTGGTCTCCCAGACGATATCGGCCACGCCGAGGGTGGTCGCGATCGCCATCTCGATCTCCGCCCGGGTGTCGGCCGGATTGTCCGCCTCCGCGCGCAGCGAGGCCAATTCCACCAGCGCGACCGCGGTTTCGTGTGCCATCCGGGCACCGAGTTCATTGGCGATCCGGGTCTTGCCGGTGCCACCGGGTCCGAGCACGGTGACCACCCGTGCGGACCGCAGCAGCGCCTCCAACGCCGCCAGATCGGCTTCCCGGCCCAATAGCGGGTTCGGCGCGGCGCGCAGTCCGATCGCGGTCTCGCCCACCAGCTCTCGCGCCTCCGCGGTGCGCGCGGACCCGACGTGAGCGGATGTCGCCATGCGCCCCAGCGAACGCACCTCGTGTGAATCATGGTGCGCGCCACCAGCTCCCGGCGCGGCCCAATGGTGTCCATCGATCGATGTCACCTGGCCTCCGGGCGTGGAACCACCATCCCCGGAACCGGGCCGTTCGCCCCCGCCCGGCACGGCGGACAAACCGCCCTCACCCGAACCGTGTGGCCCGGGCGGTTGATTGCGGACCTGCGGTTCACCGCGCAGGATGGCGGTATTCAAGGCCACCAGGGCGGGGCCGGGATCCGCGCCGAGCTGGTCGACCAGGCGGGTGCGCAGGGTGGCGAAGACGTCGAGCGCCTCGGTGGTGCGGCCCGCCGCGGCGAGCAGTCGCATGAGGGTGCCGTGGGCGGGTTCGTCGAAGGGGTCGGCGGCCACGGCCTGTTGGGCCAGTTCGATGGCGGCGGGTAGGTCGCCGATGGCCTCGCGGGCGGAGAGTTCCAGGGTGTCGAGGGCACGGCGGCGGGTGGCGGCGAGGGTGGCCAGTTCCTCGGCGACCGGGCCGGGCGGCAGGTCGGCGGCCGGTTCACCGCGCCAGAGCCCGCGGGCGGTGGACAGCAGGTCCAGGCAGGTACGGTGGTCACCGGCCGTATGCGCTTGCCGCGCTTGACCTTCCAGTCGCTGGGCCAGGGTCAGGTCGACCTGGTCGGGCGCGAGGATGAGCCGGTATCCGGCCGGGCCGATCTCCAGCGCGCCGTCGGGCAGCGCGGAGCGTAGTCGTGAGACCTGGGTGTGCAGCGCGTTCATGGGCGCGCGGGGCGGGTCCTCACCCCAGACCTCGTCGATGAGCGCCTGCGCGCCGCGGCTGCGGCCGGGGTGCGTCGCGAGCGCGGCCACCAGGAGTCGGGCCCGGACTCCGGGTACGGCGGTGAGCACGCCGTCGCGGCGCACCGCGATCTCACCCAACAGGGCCACCGCGATCTCGCTCCGCAGGGCCATCGGGGTCGAGTCGCCCACGTCCGCCACCCGCGCGCTTCCCGTGCTCGAACTGCCGTTTTCCGAATCCATTCCTCGCCAATCGTAGGTGAGCGACCGGTCCGACGCCCGCTCCGGCTTACCCGAATCGGCGGGCCCGGTTCAACCGGATTTCGCCAGGGCGGGGCCATCGGGGACCGGCACGGCCTAGGCTCATGCCATGGCCGAATTCGACATTCACCGGGAAACGGTCATCAAGGCCGATCCCACGCAGGTGCAGGCACTCATCGACGACTTCCACCAGTGGCGCAAATGGTCTCCGTGGGAGGACACCGACCCCGCCATGGAACGCGTCTACAGCGGCGCCGATCGCGGCATCGGGGCCCGCTACTTCTGGAACGGCAATCGCAAGGCGGGCCGCGGGGATATGGAGATCACCTCCGCGACCTCCGAGGAGATCGGCATCAAGCTGAACTTCGAGAAACCGTTCAAGGCGAGCAATCAGGTCACCTTCGAATTCCGTCCGGCGGGCGACACCACCGCGGTGACCTGGCGCATGACCGGTCAGCAGAACGGGCTCATGGCCATCGTCGGCAAGCTGATGCCGATGGATCGGCTGGTGGGCAAGGACTTCGAGAAGGGTCTGGCCCAGCTCAAGGCCGCCGCCGAGGCCTGACCGACAGGCGCGGTCGCCGACCCTCGCATTAGGCTGCGGTGCATGGCTACAGCAGCGCAGTGGATCGAGGGCGCGCGGCCGCGCACCCTGCCCAACGCCATCGCCCCGGTGTTGGCGGGGACGGGGGCGGCCGCCTCGATCGGGGGGTTCGTGTGGTGGAAAGCGGTACTGTGCCTGCTGCTTTCGGTGGCCCTCATCATTGGCGTGAACTACGCCAACGACTATTCCGACGGCATTCGCGGCACCGATGACGAGCGGGTCGGTCCGCTGCGGCTGGTCGGTTCCAAGCTGGCGGCCCCGGCGGCCGTGCGCAACGCCGCCATCGGCTGTCTGGCGCTGGGCGCGGTGATCGGCCTGGTCCTGGTGGCCACCAGCGCTTGGTGGCTGATTCTGGTGGGCGCGGCCTGCCTGGCCGGAGCCTGGTTCTACACCGGCGGCCGGAACCCGTACGGGTACAGCGGTTTCGGCGAGATCGCGGTGTTCGTGTTCTTCGGCCTGGTGGCGGTGCTGGGCACCGAGTTCGTGCAGGCCGGGCGGGTCGACTGGGCCGGGCTGGCGTGCGCGGTGGCGGTCGGGTCGTTCTCCAGCGCGGTGCTGGTCACCAATAACCTGCGCGATATTCCGACCGACACCGAATCGGGCAAGCTGACCCTGGCCGTGCGCCTGGGCGACACCCGCACCCGCACACTGCATCTGGTGCTGCTGGCGGTGCCGTTCGTGGCGAGCCTGGTGCTGGTGGCGCGCACCCCGTGGGCGCTGGCCGGACTGATCGCCCTGCCGCTGGCCCTCAAGGCCAATGAACCGGTGCGCACCGGCAAGAACGGGCCGGGTCTGATTCCCGCCCTCGCCGGTACCGGTCTGGCGATGCTGGTCTGGTCCGTCCTGACCGCCATCGCGCTGGCCATCTCCGGGCTCTAGTCCTCGTCCGGAACCAGCACGCCCAGCACCCAGTTCACCAGCGAGATGATGATGCCGCCGAGCACCGCGGCCCAGAAGCCGTCCACCCGCAGGCCGTAATCCGTGGTGCCGGTGATCTTCGCGGTCAGCCACAGCATGAGCGCGTTGATCACCAGCAGGAACAGGCCCAGCGAGACCACGATGAACGGGAAGGACAACACCTTCACGATCGGCTTCACCAACGTGTTCACGATCGCGAACACGACGGTGATGGCGGCGATCACCAGCAGCTTGCTCTGGGCGGTGTCCTCGGGGGTCTTGATCTCGATGCCGTTCACCCAGGCGGCGGCCAGCCAGATGGCCACACCATTGATCAGCAGACGTATCAGGAGCGTCATGCCCCCGATCGTAGGGCGAGATCATCTCCGCGGCCGGACATCCAGGACACGACGCGGACCCGATCGGGCCAAACGGTCTGTTCTCGCTCAGGCCGCCCGCCCCAGATAGCCGGACACCGCGTCGCGCAGGGCGCGCTGCGCGGCCTCGTCGCCGAGCAGTCGGCCGGTGACCACATTGGGCGCGCGCAGCACCGCGAGCATGAGGTGCCCCGCCTCGATCCGGTCGTCCTTGCGCGCGATCGCCTCCCGCAGGGACAGTTCGACGATCTTCTTGGACTCCTTGGTGAACGGGATGTGCCCGCGCGGCGCGCCCTCCGGACCCCAGTACTTGCGCCAGCGCGATTCGCCGCCGGGCACCGCCGCCTGCTCGAGGGCGTTCTCGCCGAAGGTGGCCTCCAGACTCTCCCGCACCGCGTCCAGATCGATGCCGATGGACCGCAGCGCCTCCGCGTCCTCCGCACCGAGCGGCTCGCCGGTCCGCTTGCGGGCCAACACATCCCGCACACCCTCGGCGGTGAGTCCGTGCGCCGCAAGGATTTCCACCAGCCCGGCATCGGGACTGGCGAGCAGGCCCAGCAGCACGTGCTCGACCTCGATGCTCGAGGAGCAGAGCTCCCGGGCCTCCTCCTGCGCCATGACGATCGCGTATTTGGCCGCCCTGTCGAATCGTTCGAACATCAGCGAATACCGCCCTTCCGGTTGTACTTCTGGTGGACCGCCTGCCGACTGACCTCGAGCGCGTCGGCGATGGCCTGCCAGGACCAGCCCTGCTTGCGGGCATTGGTGACCTGAATGGCCTCGAGCCGCTCGAGCAACCGGCGCAGCGCCAGCACCGCGCGGAGCCCGACCTGCGGGTCGGGGCTGCCCGCGGCGGCCGCCAGAGTCGTTGCTTCACTCATGTACGTCAATTTACGTTGACATTCGAGGCGCGTCAACAAAAATTGACATACCGAGGAGGGCGTTCACCGTCGGCGAACGTCGGGACGGCGAGAGTCGTTCAGCCCCAGGGGGTGAAGGGCGCGAACTCGCGAACCGAATCGGACCAGTCCCACACGGTCTCGGGATCGACCGGGAATCCGGCCTGCAGGCACAGCCGCCAACCGCGCGCATCCTTCTCCCAGATGTCACCGTCGCGGTCCCGGTACAGCCCGAAAGCCGCAGGCTCCCAAGCATTGCCGAGCCCGGCGGCGGTCGCGGAGGTGAATCCGCCACCCGCCGTGGCGATCACCCAAGGCCCCACCGTGACATTGACATCGAGAACCGGCCGCGGTTGCTGCCCCAATTCGACTCCTGATTTGTTGCTGATTTGTTGTTGTTTCAAACTATTGGAGCAGAACCGTGTACCGCGCAGTCCCGTCCCCGGAGACCGCATCGGGATCGGTCGGCAACCGCGCGTGTACCTGACGGCCATACTAGTAAGGTCAGCCTAAGTAAATGGATGGAGTCCCCACGTTCGGCGAGTACATTCGCCAGCGCCGCACCACCGCGAATCTCACGCGCCCCCAGCTGGCCTGGCTGGCCAACCTCTCGGTGCCCTACCTGACCAAGATCGAAGGCGGCGCCAACCCGTCCCGCCGCGTCATCGAATCCCTCGGCACCGCACTGAAACTCCCCCCGGCCGAATTCGAGTACGCCCTGGTGCTGGCGGAGGGACCGCTCCCGCGCATCGAGGCCGACCACCCCACCCCCGCCGACCAGGAGTACCTGGATCTGCTCAACCCCGCGATCGGCGCGTACGTCACCGAGCTCTGGGACATCGTCGCGGTCAATGCCGCACACCGGGAGGTCTTCCTCGAACTCGAACCCGACGCCAACTACCTGGAATGGCTGATCTTCAATCCGATCTCGCGCACGGTCATGGTGAATTGGGAGACCGAGACGCGCATGGCGGCCAGCCGCTTCCGCATGCAACTGGCCCGCAGCGACCAGGACGAGCGCGGCGCGCAGGTGCTCGAGAAGTGCCTGTCCGATCCGGACTTCGCGCTGCTGTGGCGCTCCGACGCGGTCGCGGCCGCGCGCACCGACCTGGTGAAGCTGGTGCGCGATCCGCGCACCCTGGCCATTACCGAGTTGCGCATCAATATGTGGCGCACCCAATCGAGCCTGCAATCGTGGCTGTTCGTCCTCGGCACGACCGTCGATCGACCGACCGCGGTGACCCGTCCGGTGGTGCGCCAGCGGCCCGAAACGTCAAGGCCTCTTAACGCGACTTCACCCCAAGAAAACCGACCGGTGCGCCCGGAACAAACTGCTCAGGCTAACGACCTGACCCCGACAAAACCACTACAGCAAATTAATGGCAACCCTATGGATGGGTGATCAACGGTTATCGGCCGAGCGCCGTGCGGTGGGAAAACTATCCGGACCAAGTACCGGTGGCGATGAATTCGGCCAGCACCGCGGCGGGCTCGGCGAGACTCAGCCCCTGGTCGGCAACCCAGGCGTCATTGAAATAGGTTCCGGCATAACGGTCTCCGCCATCACACAGTAGCGTCACCACGCTGCCGGTGCGGCCCTCCGCGATCATGTCGGCAATCAGGGCAAACGCACCCCACAGGTTGGTTCCCGTCGACCCGCCGACCCGTCGACCGAGGACCTCGCTGGCATGCCGGGCGGTCGCGATCGAGGCCGCGTCGGGCACCTCGATCATGCAGTCCACTACCGTCGGCAGGAACGACGGC
This sequence comes from Nocardia sp. CDC160, assembly GCF_035818795.1. Classification (NCBI taxonomy): domain Bacteria; kingdom Bacillati; phylum Actinomycetota; class Actinomycetes; order Mycobacteriales; family Nocardiaceae; genus Nocardia; species Nocardia sp. CDC160. The sequence goes on from NZ_JAYKYT010000007.1 coordinate 166,253, forward strand.
TCCACCCGCGGTCGCCCGATTCCCTCGATCCGCGAAGGCATTCCGGTCTGATAGCCGAGATCGTCGAGCTCGTAGCCCCCGTAGAAGGCCGAATTCTCCGGATCCACCACGGCCAGCCGGGTCGCGTGCCGCTTGTAGCGCAGGTAGCGCCCGATGGTCGCGCCGGTGCCGCCGGTGCCCGCGCCCACCACCACCCACTCGGGCACCGGGTGGGTCTCCAAAGTCATCTGCTGGAAGATCGATTCGGCGATGTTGTTGTTGCCGCGCCAGTCGGTGGCGCGCTCGGCATTGGTGAACTGGTCCATGTAGTGGCCGCCGGTCTCGGCGGCCAAACGCGCTGCCTCGGTATAGATATCGGGGGCCCGTTCGACCAGATGGCAGCGCCCGCCCTGCGCCTCGATGAGCGCGAGCTTCTCCGGCGAGGTCTTGGCGGGCACGACGGCCACGAAGTCCAGGCCCAGCATGCGGGCGAAATACGCCTCGCTGATGGCGGTCGAGCCGGAGGAGGCCTCCACCACGGTGGTGCCTTCCGTGACCCAACCGTTGCAGATGGCATAGAGGAACAGTGATCTCGCCAGGCGGTGTTTGAGACTGCCTGTCGGATGTGTGGATTCGTCCTTCAGATAGAGCTGAATGCCCCACTCGCTCGGGAGGGGGTAGCGCAACAGATGGGTATCCGCGCTGCGCTGGGTGTCGGCGTCGATCAACCGGACGGCATTGTCGACCCAGTGTCGAGGTGCGCTGCGATCGCAGCGTTTCACTGCTCGTCCTTGCCCTGCAGGCGAGACATCAGCTGATCACGGTCCTTGCGGCGCTTGGCATCCACCGCGGCGATGTCCCGATTCACCTGCGAGCGCAGCTTCTTGAACAGCAGCAGCGACAGCGGCATGGCGATGAGCAGCGCGAACAGCAGCGCGACGAACAGCGGGATGGAGACTTTCACCGCGGCGCCCACACCAATGATGATCGCTGCGATCACGGCGACCAGCCCGAGTCGGGCCACCGTGTAGAGGGCCAGGTTTCGGGCCAGTCGGCGGCCCGCACCGTCGGGCGGGGTTGCGTCACTCACGCAGAACAGCGTAGGTGACCGTGTCCCGGCGGATGCCGTTGGCCCATGCGCGGAGGTCGCTGGAGATTCGCTGCGTTCGCGTCAAACGTGACCGTAAACACATAACGGATATCCGTTTTGTCTATTACTTCGTCTTTACCAAAGCGAGACCGTTCGAACACCAGGGGGGTGCAGTGCAACGATGTCGCTACTGATGAGGGATCTGTCGAAACGGAAAGGTTTGCGAATGACTGCGTTCACCGCGCCGAGCCGCGCATTGGGTTCCGTCTCCGGCCAGGACACCTTGCTCACCCCTGGCCAAGTCGCTGCCCTGTTCCACGTCGATCCGAAGACCGTGACCCGCTGGGCTCACGCAGGTCGGCTCGGCTCCCTGCGGACTCCGGGCGGTCACCGCCGGTTCCGCGAATCCGAAGTCATGCAGCTCCTGCGGTCCCTCACCACCGAGGCCCGCGTGTAACACCGATTCAGTTCAGCAATACATCCCGCTTCACGTGCCGCGGGTACGCACTCGGATTACCCTCGTTGTCAGGAGGTGAGCGACGTGACGTACCTGTTGGCACTCATCGCGGTAGTGGCCGTCGCGATGCTGTGCTGGAAGGCTTTCGGGCCCCAGCGACCGGTTGGCACCGGCCCAGCATTCACACGGCGCAACCGCGTAATCGGTCCCGAAGATGACCCGGATTTCCTCGCCACGCTCTCCCAGGAGCATCGCGACGGCGAATCCACCTGAATTACCGAAGCTCGCCAACCAGTTAGCCAGTAGACAGATGTGACCGTCCCCCGCGGAACCGCGCCAGCGCACCCGCGGGGGACAGTCATATCCGCGGCCTCTCAGGCGAAGACCACCTCGGGAATGCTGGCCATCAACCGCTCCCAGTCGGGGTACATCGCCACCTTGCGCAGATGCAGCGCCTGGATCTTGGCGGCCAACTCCGGGTCCGGATCATCCGAAAGGTCCGGTCCTATCACGAGTTTCGCGAAATGCGGGGCGATGTGCGGGTCCCCGGCCAGATGCACCGGGTCGTGCAGATAGCGCTCCAGCGCCGCGAGATCCTCGATCCCCACGCAGAACGCGTGCGTGAGCCCCTGCGACGGATCGCCCAGGCTCTGCCCGATCGTCGAGAAACTCACCGAATCCACCGAGGCGGTGCGCCGCATGGCCGCCAGCACCTCGGCGCGCTGTTCCTCCGTCGTCTCGTCGCGGAAGCGGAACCTCAGGACGTGCACGATCATGGCAACTCCTCAATTGAACTTTTCAGTTCATTTTTCGATACCGACAAGACCAAGTAGACCGTATTGAACCCTTGAGTTCAATACTGCGAACGCACCGGTAGCATCGAGACGTGACCACTGCGAAGCCGAGCCGCGGCCGAATCGACAAGCGCCACGCCATCTTGGAGGCGGCGCTCACCGTGTTCGCGCGGCGCGGATACGCCCAGGCCTGCGTGCAGGAGATCGCCGACGCGGCCGCGGTCGCCAAGCCGACCGTGTACAACCACCTCACGGACAAGGAAACCCTGTTCCGAGAGGCGATTTCGGCCGCCGCGGAGACCGTCGGCAGCGCGGCGCTGACCGCGCTCGAACCCTTGCGCGCACCCGGAGACGACCTCGCCACAGCCGTCCAGGACACGGCCTTGCTCCTGCTGCAGGCCTGTTCCGACGACCGTGCCCTGGCCCTGCATCGACTCACCTACGCGCAGGCCGGGGACTTTCCCGATCTGGTCGAGGCCGTCCTGGAGCGGACCACACTGCGGTTACGCGAGACCCTGGCCGACCGGTTGGCGCGACTGGCCCTGGCCGGTCGACTGCGCCACGGCGATCCGTCCATCGCCGCCGAACAGTTCCTCGCACTCTTGAGCGGACCTTTGGAAATCCGCTCGCGGCAAGGCAATCGCGCGGTGCCGGAGGCGGAATTGCGCGCGCTCGCGGAGGCCGCCACGGAGACCTTCCTGCGCGCCTACCGCGCCTGACGTGAATCGCCGCGGCGGGCGATCCCTATGCTTCGAAGCGGTGCCGCACCAGATCGGTTGCGGTACGGGCCATTCGGTCGAACGGGTCGATCGAGCCCTCGGCCCGGCACAGGACGTGCGCACCCTGCAGGAGGGTGAGCAGGGTGGTGGCCAGATCTGCGGCGGCCGCGGGTTCCATCCCGGCGGCGGTGAGTCGTTCGGCCAAAGTCGTTGTCCAGGAATCGAATGCGGCGGCGGCGACGGTGCGCAGCTCGCCGCTGTCCGGATCGACGGTGACGGCGGCGACAGCACAGCCCGCGCCCTCCGCGGAGCAGGCGACGACCGGGCGGACCAGGTCCAGGAAAGCCTGCACCAGACTCAGCGGGTCGGTGGCCGGTAGGGCGGCGAGCAGTTCGCGCACCTGATCGCCGTTGCGGGCCGCGGCGGTCGCCACCAATTCGGCCTTGCCGCCCGGAAAGTGGTGGTAGATCGCGCCGCGGGCCGCGCCGCTGGATTCCAGGATCGCCGTGAACGACATGCCCGCGACACCCTTCTTCTGCAGCGCGTCGATGGCCGCGTCGATCATGCGATCGCGGGTGGTCGCCGCCATGATTCCTCCCGAACCGTTGACTAGTACGGCCATACTAGTACACACTCGACTCGCTAGTACGTGCGTACTAGCGACTTCGAGAATGGAGCACTCCATGCCCATCACCGTCACCGCACCCCGCGGCATCCTCACCGCTCGCGGCGAACGCGAGATCCTGCCCGCGCTCTCCGCCGCACTCGCCGAGGTCAGCGGCGGCACCGGCAATGACTTCTTCACCGGAATCATCGGCGGCACAGTGCATTTGCTGTCGCCGCAGGACGTCTACGCAGGCGGGGTGAATCGTCCGATCGTCATGGTCGAGTTGAAACTGCCCAATATCGGGCTGCCCGATCCGGCCACCCGCGCGGCATTCATCACCGCCGCCACCGAGATCGTCGCGGGATCGACCGTGGAAGGCCATCGGCGCGAGGACATTTGGGTCAATATCCTCAATGCTCCCGACGGGGCCTGGGGCATCGGCGGCCGCGCGTACACCGGCGAGGACTTGATCGCCGCGGTCACCGCCGCGGCCCACTGAACAGCAGCGGGGCGGGCGGATTGCCCGCCCGCCCCGCGAGCGTCAGTTGCTCAGCGCGTCCTCTTCGGCCTTGCGCCTGAGGTTTTCGGCGACCTCGGCCTGCCAGGCCTGGTTCGCCTTGGTGGTGTCGACCTCGAATTCGAAGCGCTGCACCGACTTCGGATCGATATCGGCGACATCGACGTAGAACTGGTCGTACCAGCGGCGCAGCTGGTAGACCGGGCCGTCCTCCTCGGTCAGCAGCGGATTCTCGATCTTGGACTTGTGCTTCCAGATCTCGACATCCTGGAGGAAGCCCTCGCCGATGCCCTTGGTCATCTTCTTGGCGATGCGGTCGGCGGTGGCGTCGTCCACACCCGTGGGCTTGCGCACCGACATGCCGTACTGCAGCACGAAGGCGTCCTGCGAGATCGGGTAGTGGCAGTTGATCAGCACCGTCTCCAGCTCGAAACCGCTGTAGTTGTTGACCAGCGGATTGACCATATAGGACGGGCCGAAGTAGGAGGCCACCGATTTCAGGGTGGAGTTGCCGCCGTACTGGGTGGCCATGCCCTTGTCGGGACGGGCCGTGGAATCCAGGTACTGCGTGGCGACATGGCCCTCGAAGACGTTCTTGAAGTACGTGGGGTACGCGTAGTGGATATAGAAGAAGTGCGCCATATCCACCACGTTGTCGATGATCTCGCGGCAGTTGGAGCCCTCGATCACCATGGACTCCCAGGTCCACTCGGTCCAGCCCGCGGCCAGCGTCTCCGAACCGCTGCCGTCGGCATTGGTGTACGGGCCCTCGATATAAGGGATCGTCACCTCGTCCGGCGGCGGGTTGCCCTCGTGGTCGTGCCAGACGAACAGTTGGCCATTGCGCTCCAACGTGATCCACGACCGCGTGCGGGCCAGCGGCGGCACCCGGCGGGCGTACGGGATGCCGGTGCACTTGCCATTGCCGCCCCAACGCCAGTCGTGGAACGGGCAGGCGATCGAATCGCCCTTGATCTCACCCATGCTCAGGTCACCGCCGAGGTGGCGGCAGTAGGAATCGAGCACATGCAATTCGCCCGTGCTGTCGGCGAACACCACCAGTTTGGTCCCGAACGCGGAGATCGCGTGCGGCTTGCCATCCCGGAACGAGGCGGCCAGCCCGAGGCAGTGCCAGCCCCGCGCGTACCGCGTCGGGGCGGTACCCACATCGATCTCCCGGACCTTGCCGACGCGACCCTGCGGCGCCACTGCCATGATGAGCCTCCCCATCGATAAAAATTAGAACGTGTTCTAATCACGGACGCTTAATACGGTACAACGCGCCGGTACTCACCGGTAGGGGCGATGGGAAAGAAAGTCCCGGCCGAGCTGCCCATCCGCCGCGGCGGAGCAAGCCCCGGAAACGCCGGGGGCGACCGAACCTCGCGGACCGGATATCCTGCAGCAGATCGACGCCCGGCACCGCCGCAATTCGGTGTCCGCCGGGCGTCTTTGTGTTTCTCGGGAGGGAAAAATGGCCACCACCGGTACGGCGTCCCATGTGGGCGCCGTCGAACCAGTCGCCGAACGGGCGCCGTTCGCCTGGAAGGGCGTGCTGGCGGTGTCCTTCGGATTCGCCGCGATCATGGGCATCGCCGCGGCCCGGATCAATTACTTCGGCGACGAGCTGTATTTCATCGCGGCCGGGCGGCGCCTCGCCTGGGCCTATCCGGACCAGGGGCCGCTGGCGCCGTTCGTCGCGCACGTGATGGATCTGATCGCGCCGGGTTCGGTACTGGGCCTGCGGATTCCCGCCCTCGCCCTGATGGCCGCCGCGGCCGTGCTGTCCGCGGCCACCGCCCGGGAGCTCGGCGCCGGGGCGCGGTATCAGATCCTCGCCGCCCTGGCCTATGCCGTGTCGCCGCTGGCCTTCGACCAGATTCAGCTGATCACACTGACTTTCGACATCCCGTTGCAGGCGCTGATCATCTTCCTGCTGATCCGCTGGGTGCGTGTGCGCCAGGACTGGCTGCTCATCGCCGCGGGCGTGGCCGCCGCACTGGCGTTCCAGGCCAAGTGGATGGTGCCCGGCGTGTGGGCGATGCTGGGCATCGGCGTCCTGGTGGCCGGGCCGCGCGAGGTGCTGCGCCGTCCGGCGCTCTACATCGGCACGCTGATCATGGTGGTCGCCATGATTCCCGGCATCATCTGGCAGACCCAGCACGGCTGGGTGGAATCCCAGATGACCGAGATCATTTCGCAGGAACAGCACGCCGCCAATACCGGACCGCTCATCTGCGCGATCGAGATCGCCGTCCAGTGCGGCCTGATCGGCGGCCTGCTCAGCATCTTCGGCCTGTGGGGCCTGGTGCGCCTGGAAGCCTTGCGCCCCTACCGTTTCGCGCTGATCGCGGGCCTGCTGCTGCTCATCGTGGTGCTGGCCGAGAACGGCCGCTCCTACTACGTCGCGGGCTTCTGGCCCGCCCTGCTCGGCGCTGGCGCGTTCGCCCTCGGCACAGTCGAGGTCAAGCAGCTGTACCGGCGCCTGGTGAACGCCCTGGCCTTGGTCTCGGCAATCCTGTTCACCGCCTGGATGATCGCCGTCCCACTCCCCAAGAGCTGGATCAACTCCCCCATCACCAACCAGGCCGACTACTGGATGCGCGAATCCTGGTTCGGCCCCGACGGCTACACCACCTTCACCGCCGCCGTGAACGACGCCGTCCAATCCCTCCCCGAACCCGACCGCAAGAACACCGCCGTCGTGGCCGCCGCCTACGTCCAGGCCAGCGCCCTAGAGGAATTCGGCCGCGACTACCACCTACCCCCCGTCTACAGCCCCAACCGAGGCTTCGGCTACTTCGGCCCACCCCCGGACTCCGCCCACACCATCATCTACCTCTCCGTAGACGGCGTAGGCGACAAGGACTTCCTCTCGAAATTCGCCGCCACCACCGAATTCCGCAAAATCAACAACCCCAACGGCCTCCCCGGCCTAGAACGCCTCATCACCGTCTACATCTGCAAGGACCCCCTGCGCCCCTGGGCCGAAACCTGGCCGGGCCTGCAAACCCTCACCTTCCCCAGCGGAATCTGATTCGCCGGGTCAGTTGAGACCGGCGTAGCTGTGGAGGCCGCTCACGACGATGTTGATGATGAAGAGGTTGAAGAGCATGGCTATGAAGCCTGCGATGTTGATCCAGGCGGCCTTGGTGTCTCGCCAGCCCGAGGTGGCTCGGGCGTGGAGGTAGGCGGCGTAGAGGACCCAGGCAATGAAGGAGCAGGTTTCCTTGGGGTCCCAGCCCCAGAAGCGGCCCCAGGCGGCCTCGGCCCAGATGGCGCCGAGGATGACGCCCGCGCCGAAGATGGGGAAGCCGATGATGGTGGTGCGGTAGGCCAGGCGGTCGAGGAGTTGGGCGTCGGGGAGGCGGCGGGCCAGCTGGCCGAGGAGGTTGTCGGACTCGTGGCCCGCGGGCTGCCAGATGCGGTAGAGGAACAGCAGACTCGCGACGCCGGAGACCAGGAAGACACCGGAGCCCAGGGAGACGACGGTGACGTGGACGGGGAGCCAGTAGGACTTGAGGGCGGGGACGACGGGGGCCGCGTCCACGTGGAGCTTGGTGCCCGCGAGGAAGAGCAGGATCAGGACCGGGACGAGCAGGAACGACCACATGCCGCGGTAGCGCTGGTCGCGCAGTAGCACCAGGCCGAGGCCGACGGCCGCAGCGGTCGCCATGGAGATGAACTCGAACATGTTGCCGAGCGGGAAGCGGTGGGTCGCGAAGCCGCGCAACACGATCGAGGCCGCGTGCACGCCGAAGCCGACGAACAGGACGGCGAAGGCCATATTGCCCAGGCGTTCCGGGAAGGGGCGTTCCGCGCCGCGGGGCGCCACCTTGCCGGGGACGTTCGCGGGCGGTTCGTCCACGACGTCGGAACCGCCTCCGGCGGTGACCAATTGGCGCGCCGTGGTCGGCACCGTGCGGGTGAGGGCGAACTGCCAGACCAGCATGATCCAGACCAGCGCGTAGATCACGATGGCCGACTTGAAGGCGAGATCGCTGTAGGAGGCGATGGTCTCGTCGATCGGCATTACTTCTCTCCCGTCAGCAGCCGCTCACGCAGGCGATCGAATTCGCCGCCCCATCCGGCCTGGTCGGTGCGGGCCAATCCGCCCATTTCTACTACGGTACGTCGTACCCCATCGGTTTCGTCGCCGGGGTACACGCGCAGCCAGATGCGGCGGCGCTTCACCAGCAGCGACACCAGCAGGCCCGCCATCATGGTCAGCGCCGACACCAGCACCCACTGCTGCGCCGGATCATGCGAAACCTGCAGGTTCACGAACTCTTCCGCGCCGTCGAAGGTCACCTTGGTGCCGTCGGCCAGGGTCGCGGTCTCCCCCGGTTTCAGATTCACGCGCTGCTGTTTGACCAGACGGCCCTGCTTGATCATCTCCTGGTCCAGCGCGAACAGCGACTGCGCGCGACCGGTATCCAGACCGGTGTCGCCCTGATAGATGTCGATTGCCACGGCCGGATCCTTCATGGCCGGATACATCGACGTCAGCAGCTGACCGTGCATCAACGCGGTCGGCGCGAACAGACCCTGGATCGCGACCTGATGCTTACGACGCTCGTCCTCGCTCGGGTACATGCCACCCGGCGGGTCGATGCGCAGCACACCGGAGGACAGGAAGGTGGTGGCGTCGTCCGGCTTCCACTGGATGGCCTCGGTGCGGGTCTGACCGTTCGGGAAGGTCACCGTGAACTTGGGCGCGAACCCGTGGCCCTGCAGGTAGACCCGATCACCGGCGACCCGCAGCGGATGGTTCACCTGAATGGTGGCGTCGCGCCAGGTATCCGAGTTCAGGTCACCGCCGGTCTGGTACTGGATGTTCGAGGTGAACATCGACGCCTGGCCGTTCTCCAGATAGTCGGCCTTGAAGTCCTTGACGCGCACGCACATCGGGGTCAGCCCGGTGCCGTCGTTGACATTGCCCGCGCGGAAGGAATCGAACACCGCGGGGCTGGTGGTGCAGAAACCCGGACCGTCATTGGCGAGCACGACCACATTGCCCTCGTAGCCGAACAGCTTGCCGATGGCCACCGCCGCCAGCAGACCCACCAACGCCAGGTGGAAGACCAGGTTGCCGAGCTCGCGGGTGTAGCCCTTCTCCGCCGACAGCGTCACCTCGCCCTCGCGGGTGCCCGGCTGCACGACCGTCCGCCAGCCGCGCATCTGGCCCAGGGCGCGATCGATCACCGCGTCCGGACTCGACGCATCGGTCCCGGACCAGTGGTGCGGCAGCCGAGAAAGGTTGCGGGGCGCCTTGACCGGGGGCGTGCGCAGCGCCCGATAGTGGTCCAGGCAGCGCGGCAGGATGCACCCGACCAGCGAAACGAACAGCAGCACATAGACGGCCGTGAACCAGGCGCTCGAGAACACGTCGAACAGCTGCAGCCGATCCATCCACGGGCCCAGCGTCGGCCGGTTGCGGATGTAGTCGTCGACCTTGCCCGCGTTCAGACTGCGCTGCGGCAACAGCGCGCCCGGGATGGCGGCCAGGGCCAGCAGGAACAGCAGCATGAGCGCGGTGCGCATGCTGGTCAGGCCGCGCCACGCGTTGCGCAGCAGGGCGATCGCGCGGCGCAAGGGCGACTGACGCGGCGGAGTCACGGGGGCACTGGGGGTTTCGATGGTGGCAGTCATGTCAGATCGGCAGGGTCACATTCGAGACGAAGGCGTCGCGGACCCAGGAGACGAACTGGTCCCACGCCCCGGTCACCAGGGCGATGCCGACGGCCACCAACAGCAGCCCGCCGATCACCTGAATGGTGCGGGAATTACGGCGCAGCCAGCCGACGCCGCGCAGCGCGGTCGCCGAACCGAAGGCCAGGATCACGAAGGGCAGGCCCAGACCCAGGCAGTAGGCCACGATGAGGGCGACACCGCGCACGGCGGTGGTGCCCTCGGTGCCCGCCGACACGGCCATCACACCCGACAGGGTCGGGCCCAGGCACGGCGTCCAGCCGAGCGCGAAGACCGCGCCCAGCAACGGGGCACCGATGATGCCGCTCAACCGACGCGGCTCCATGCGGGTGTCGCGCTGCAGCGCGGGAATGAGGCCGATGAAGGCCAGACCCATCACGATCGTCACCACGCCGCCAATGCGTTGCAGCAGATCGCGATTCACGTTCAAGGCCTGGATCGCGCCGAACACGGTCGCCGAGGCGAGCACGAACACCACGGTGAAGCCCGCCACGAACAGCCCCGCCGCGCCCGCGACCCGCAGGCGCGCGGAATTGCGGTGGGCCACGGCCGTTTTGGCGTTCTTGGCCGACTCGACCGTCACCGGCGGGGCCTCCGCGCCGACCACGCCCGCCAGATACGACAGGTAGCCCGGCACCAACGGCACCACGCACGGCGACGCGAACGACACCAGCCCCGCCAGCAGGCACGCGCCCAGCGCGAGCAGCAGCGGTCCGGTGGCGGCGGTCTGCTGGAACGAATCCCCCACGCTCGCAAGCACGGTCACGTGGTTCACGACTGCTCCTGCGCGAGCTTGTCCACCACCGGCTGCAGGTCCTCGGCCAGCAGGGCGCGCAGGAACACCGCCGCCACCCGGTGCTGTTTGTCCAGCACGATGGTGGTGGGGATGACGCTGGTCGGGAACTTGCCGCCGAGCGCGAGCAGACTGCGCATGGACGGGTCGTAGATCGAGGGATAACCGACCTTGTTGTCGGTCACGAAATCCTGGGCCTTGTCCTTCTGGTTGTCGCGGACATTGATGCCCAGGAAGGCGACGCCCTTGTCCTTGCTCGCCTCGTAAACCTGTTCCAGCGCCGGGGCTTCCGCGCGGCACGGGCCGCACCACTGGCCCCAGATATTGACGACCACGACCTTGCCCGGGAAATCATCGACGGAGGTGGTCTTGCCGTCGTGCGTCAGATCCGGGCCGGACAGCTTGCCGATGGTGCCGCGCGCGGACGGCGGATCGTAGAAGATCTCGGTCTTGCCGCCCGGGGAGACGAAATCGAAGGTGCCGCCCTGCGCCACCGCGTCCTTGCCCGCCGTCGAACACCCGGCCAGCGCGGCCGCCACACACAGGCCCGCCAGCAGTGCCGCCACGCGCCGGAAACGGCGCGGAGCACGGGCGGGCTCGGACGCGATGGCGGGCAGGGGCGCGATGGCGGGTCTCATGCGCCGGTCACCGACGGATCGGACGCGCCCGCGGGCTCCGAGTAGACGATGTCGATCAACGTATCGCCCTGGTAGACAAGCGAAGTCAGCGACGCCAGCGAGCACTGGCGATTGCGCGGGTCGTGCCAGAGCCGCTGGCCCTGCAGGAACCGGCGCAGCGTCCACACCGGCAGCTGATGCGACACCAGCACGGCCTCGCGACCGGCGGCCTCCACCCGCGCCTTGTTCACCGCGGCCAACATGCGATGGGCGATCTGCAGATACGGCTCACCCCACGACGGCGTGAACGGATCGCGCAACTTCCACCAGTGCCGCGGCTTGCGCAGCGCCCGCGCGGTGACGGTCAGGCCCTCGAAGGTGTTTCCGGCCTCGATCAGATTCTCGTCGGTGCGAATGGTGAGCCCGTGCCCGAGCGCGATCGGCTCCGCGGTCTCCTGCGCCCGCTGCAGGGGCGAGGCCACCACCAGCGCGATGTCGTGATCCGCCAGCGACCGCGCCACGGCCTGCGCCTGCGCGCGGCCCGTCACCGACAGCTGGAAACCGGACAGTCGCCCGTACAGAATGCCCTTGGGGTTGTGCACCTCGCCGTGCCGCAGCACGTGCACGATCGTCTCGACATCGGAGGCCACCTCGCCCGGCAGGATCAATCCGCCTGCGGCGCTCTCGGATTCGACGACCTCGTCACCGGATTCGGCCTCCTGCGCCGCATCCGGTGCCACATTGGATTCGACCGCCTGATCGGCGGGGTCGACCTCGACCACCACGTCGGAGGCGAACCCGGCGGACTCGACCAACTCCGACACCCGCGCGCCCGCGTCGGAATCACCGGCATCGGCGACGAATTCATCGGCGGCGGTGACCACGGCCGCGAACACCTCGGCCGCGGAGCCGACCGGCACACCGTCGGCGCCGTGCTCGGCGGCCTCGGCCGCCTCGGCTGTCTCGCCGGAGCCGATGGAGACCGCGGCGGCGTATTCGTCGGCGGGGGTGGCCGCGTCCTCGGCGTCAGCTTCGGCGGCGGGGGTCGCCGCGTCGTCGGCGTCGGCGTCCGGGGCGGCGGCCTCGGCCACGTCGGAATCGTCGGATTCCTCTGGGGCGGACGGGGATTCCGCGGACGGGGAGACGACGATGTGTTCGCCGGTCACCGCCAGGTCGTGTTCGGCCTGGCGGATGGAGTCCAGGAGGCGGGTGGCTTCGGCGGCGGAGAGGGGGACCTCGTGGGGGGTGGGCTCGGGTAGGCCGGAGTCGTGGGGGGTGGAGCTCACGCGGCGGATCCTTCGGGGGTGGCGGCCGCCGCGGCGCGCGCGGCGGCGGGGAGGGCGGCGGCGATGCGGTCGAACGCGTTCTCGTCGAGGGCGGCCGAGACGAACCAGGCTTCGAAGGCGCTCGGCGGCGCGTACACGCCCGCGTCCAGCAGGGCGTGGAAGAAGGCTGGGAAACGCCAGGTTTCGCTCGCCTTGGCGGCGGCGTAGTCGGTGACCGGGTTCTCGGCGAAGAACACGCTCACCATATTGCCCGCGAATTGCACCCGGTGCGCCACGCCTTCGGCGGTCAGCGCCTCGGTCATGAGCGCGCCCAGGCGCTCGGCGTTCTTGTTCAGCGTCGCGTACACCTGCTCGTCGGCGGTCCGCAGCGTGGCCAGGCCCGCCGCGACCGCGACCGGATTCCCGGACAGGGTGCCCGCCTGATAGACCGGACCCATCGGGGCCAGGTGATTCATGATGTCGGCGCGCCCGCCGAACGCCGCGGCGGGCAGGCCGCCGCTCATCACCTTGCCGAAGGTGTAGAGGTCGCCGGCCACGCCGTCGAGGCCGAACCAGCCCGAGTGGCTCACCCGGAAACCGGTCATGACCTCGTCCATGATCAGCAGCGCGCCGTTCTCGGCGGTGAGCTTGCGCAGCCCCTCGTTGAATCCGGGCAGCGGGGCGACCGCGCCCATATTGCCCGCCGCGGCCTCGGTGATGACGCACGCGATCTCGCCCGGGTTGGCCGCGAAGGCGGCGGCCACGGCCGCGAGATCGTTGTAGGGCAGCACGATGGTGTCGGCCGCCTGCGCACCGGTCACGCCCGGCGAGGTCGGCAGACCCAGCGTGGCCACACCCGAACCGGCGTCGGCCAGCAGCGCGTCCACGTGCCCGTGGTAGCAGCCGCTGAACTTCACGATCTTGCTGCGGCCGGTGAAGCCGCGCGCCAACCGGACCGCGCTCATGGTGGCCTCGGTGCCCGAGTTCACCAGGCGCACCCGATCGACCGGGGCGACCCGGGCCGCGATGGCCTCGGCGAGTTCGATTTCCGCCTCGGTCGGCGCGCCGAAGGACAGGCCGCCCGTGGCCGCCCGCTGGACCGCCTCCACCACGGCCGGGTGCGCGTGCCCGAGAATCATCGGTCCCCAGGAACACACCAGGTCCACGTACTCGTTGCCGTCGGCGTCGGTCAGCGTGCAGCCGCGCGCGGACGCGATGAAGCGCGGCGTCCCGCCCACGGATTTGAACGCTCGCACCGGCGAATTCACGCCACCGGGAATGACCGCCGCGGCGCGTTCGAAAAGTTGGGCCGAGACCGGGACCGACACCTGGCTCACACGCGGAGAAGAACTCACGGCACCCAGTCTCTCAGCCGCCCCGACCGGCGTCGACGACAGGGTGTAGTCGAGTGGCCCCTCCCACAGCCGAACCCGACATATTCGCACCTCGATCCGAATTCCGCATCCCGAAGGCAAACCGGCCCACGCGCTCGGGCGCACTCCCCGACAGCCGCAGCCATTCCGGAAATCGCTCTCTCGCCAGCCGACTCCGAGGGGACCGGCCAGCGGATGACCGGGGAGGACGCGCCGGGTGCAACACGCCGGAGTGGAATTCGGACAACGTTATTCGCTAGCTGATTGCCAATGCGTAATGTCTCGAGACAGGAGACGGCTTCGGAGAGAGGGCGGGACGTATGCGGATCGTTCTATTCGGGGTTGGGATCGCCGCGGTCGCGGTGGCGGCCGGAAGCGGGGTGGCGACGGCGGGAGTGCCGGTGGCGCAACCGGATCAGGGGCGGGTCGGGGTGGTGTTGTCGCATGAGGAAACCGTGGCCGTCGCGGACGGTCCCATACCGGCCGTGATCAGCATGTTCGTACCGTTGAGCCGGATGGGCGCGGGCCTGCAGCCGAACACCACCATCTACAGGGACGACAAGGGTGGCGTCCACGCCTCGCTACGACAGGTGATCATGGAGGCCGGTGATCACCCCGACGGCAATGTGGCGGTTTTCTTCAATGCGCCCGGAACCCACGGCGGGCGAGTGCTGGATGTTTACCAGAACTGGGGCTGAGGTATTCGCCCAGACCATTTTTCACCGAATTCGTCCGAGTGGATTTCGCCCCGACGAATTCGTTCCGGCGGAGGCGGCGGCACGGTCTGCGGTCGCGCCGCCACGACCACCCTTGTGACACGAGCCCGCTACGAAAGCGGAATCCCCAGGCAGAACACCGCCCATCCGGTGGAGAGCAGGCAATTCAGCTGGGGCGGTAGTAGGTCTTCCCAGGACGTCGCCGCGGGCTGCGACCGGAGATCCGGGATGGCATCGACCGGAGCGGCAGCCACCGGGGCCGCCGCCACAGCGCCGACGAACCCCGTGGCCAGCACCGCGGCCGCGATGCGTTTCACGTGATCTGTGCGCTTCATGCCTTTCATTTTCCGGCCGTACCCCAGGCCCTCCAAGGCAAAACCAGACTTCGCACCCCCGGCACACGGTGTGTCGACGCGACTCGCAGGCCATTCGCCCATGATTCGGGCGAAAGGGTCAGCGCCGCCGGAAGGCCCGCGCGAGCATATCGATAAAGAACAGCCCCGCCCCGATGGCGAACACCGCGGACCCGGCCAACCACGGCCCCACATACCGCGTCGCGCTGAACGCCGGTGCCTCGCCCTGCGGCTTGAACACGGTGGTCGCGATCCCATTGCGCCAGCACCACACCGCCGCCACCACCAGCACCGGCACGAGCACGAATTCGGCGAATACGGTCGGCCACCGCATCACTGCGCCTCCTTCTTCTCCTCGACCGTCCCACCGTTCAACCGTTCCAGCGCGGCCGCCAATTCGGCGCGCAGGGTGAGATGGTCACGCGCCCATGCCTGCACCAGCCGCCCGTCCTTCAGCTCGAGCCCGAATCCCTTGCGCCGCCGCGGCACTCCGGTCAACTCGCCCAGCGCCCGCGCGGACTGCCAGTCCTCATAATCCCAGGACTCTTCATCTTCCTCCGGCAGCACCTTCGCGATGTCGCGCAGCGGCGTCACCTCGGTGCCCTCGCGCAGGCTCTCGGGCGTCAACTCGACGCTGATGTGCCGCCGCCCGGCCACCACCTGCAACCACACGAAGCCCGCGAGCAGGAGCGCGCAGAAGACCAGCCCGAACCAGTGGATGGCCCCGCCGCGGATCACCTCGATCACCAGGATGATCGCGCACAGCGCGGGCCCGTACGCGATGGTGCGCCAGCGCGCGCCGGGCTCGGAGAACAGCACGGCCCCGGGGGCGTTGATGGCCTCACTCATAGATCGAGGGTAAAGATCGCGGAATCGTTCAGCGGGCCAGGCCCGGAATCAACAGCACGGCGAGGGTGAGCAGTCCGAAGAGGAACAGCAGACTCAGCACCAACACATCGCGCCGCAGGCTGTGCGGCTGCTGGATCACCACTCGCATCGTTGCCTCCGCCTTCCCGGCGCCGAGACGCGCCATAGCACAACGTATGGCGCCCGGCTTCCGGTTCCCGAAATCCCTGTGACTGCCCTCACCATACCCGTTAGTACGCCCGTAACAAACTCAGGAGTACTCATTGCGGGGGCGGCCGGAAGAACGCCTCGGATTCGCTTCGGTAGCAAAGGAATACGGCTCCGCCCGCCAGCACCGCCTGCACGATCCCGGCACCGCCCGCGACCAGCGCGGCAATGCCGTCCTTGCCGCCGAACCCGAACAGCGTGCCCGCCGCGCCGAGCACCAGAAACAGACCGAAACCGGTGAGAACCGCTCGCGCCCAGTTCTTTCCGCGCCCCAGCTGATACACCACGGCCACCGCGGCCCCGGTGAGCACCAGCCAGAAGACGGCGACCAGCACGAACACGATCACCGTCCAGACCTGCACCTGCGCCAGCGTCACGCCCGGCTGCTGGTCCTTGACCTGGTCGAACATCTGCTGCGCCAACTCGTGACGCTGCCCGAACTGGGCGATCAGCGAGGCGATCAACTGCACCACGCCGACACCCAGTGCGGCGTACCAGAGTTGACCGGCGGTGCGGACGTCTTCCGGCGTCGGGCGCGAAACACCCGGCGGGAGCATGGGATTCACGACGGAAACTGCTCGGTTCCGCTCACCGCAGCCAGTGTGCGGCCTCGGTGGCCCAGTAGGTGAGCACCATGTCCGCGCCCGCCCGCCGAATGCCGAGCAGCGATTCCAGCACCGCGCCCTTGCGATCGATCCAGCCGCGCTCGGCGGCCGCGGTGATCATGGCGTACTCGCCGGAGATCTGATACGCCGCCACCGGCACCGGGGAGCGATCGGCGACCTCGCGCAGAATGTCCAGATACGACATGGCGGGCTTGACCATGACGATGTCCGCGCCCTCCATCAGATCCAGCTCCAGCTCGCGCAGCGCCTCGCGGCGGTTGGCCGAATCCTGCTGGTAGGTGCGGCGATCACCCTGCAGCGAGGAGCCGACGGCCTCGCGGAACGGGCCGTAGAACGCCGAGGCGTACTTGGCGGCATAGGCGAGGATGCCGGTATCGACGTATCCGGCGACGTCGAGACCCTCACGGATCGCGCCCACCTGGCCGTCCATCATGCCGCTGGTGCCGAGCAGGTCGGCACCGGTTTCGGCCTGCGCCAGCGCCATTTCCACGTAGCGGGTCAGGGTGGCGTCATTGTCGACCGCGCCGTTGGCGTCCAGCACGCCGCAGTGTCCGTGATCGGTGAACTCGTCCAGGCAGGTGTCGGCCATGACGACCGTGGACCCGCCGACCTCGTGCACCAGCGCGCGCAAGCCGCGGTTCAGGATCCCGTCCGGATCGCTCGCACCGCTCCCCTGCGCGTCCTTGTCCTCCGGCTTCGGCACGCCGAACAGCATGAGCCCGCCCACGCCCGCGGCCACCGCCTCGACGGCGGCCTTGCGCAGCGAATCCATGGTGTGCTGGAAAACGCCTGGCATGGAGGAGATCTCATGCGGCTCGTCGATCCCGTCGGCGACGAACATGGGCAGAATCAGGTGCCGCGGCTCCAGGCTGGTCTCGGCGACGAGCCGACGCATGGCGGGAG
This sequence comes from Nocardia sp. CDC160, assembly GCF_035818795.1. Classification (NCBI taxonomy): domain Bacteria; kingdom Bacillati; phylum Actinomycetota; class Actinomycetes; order Mycobacteriales; family Nocardiaceae; genus Nocardia; species Nocardia sp. CDC160. Next base: position 183,848 of record NZ_JAYKYT010000007.1, read on the forward strand.
TGCGGCGCAACCGCCGAGGGCGGTCCATTCCGGTCATGTTCGCATGATATGCCCGCCCCGCGAACCGGGTGCGCGCGCCTCCCAATGGCCGGTAGGACAGCGCGGCTCGCGTTCGGATGACCTTGAAAGTCATTGTGAGCAGCGGATTTTGTCGGTGGTCGCGAGTAGAATCGAAGATGTGTTCGATGGGGTCGCATTTCCCTTGCGGGGGTGCGGGTCCGGTTCGCGACGGGAGGAATGGCCGTGCTCGCTGCAGTTACCAGCATGTCCGACAAGAGGAACAAGCCCGCCGGGGTGCCGAAGCAGGGGGAGGTAATCGATCACGCGTGGATGCCGCTGGCCAAACAGCCGCTGCCAGCGGGCCGCCCGCGCACGTGGTACATCTCGCACAATCGCCGCCTGAAGGCCATGCGGCTGGCCATCGCGCTGCTGGACTCGGGCGTCTTCAGCCCGGATCGGGCGACGAACGAAACCATCCGCGAGACAGCCGAAGTCATCGGCGTCCACTGGCCCTCCGACGCCACCTGCCGCATGGTCCGCCGCCTGATGGCGGCCCAGCGCTGACCGCTGCGGCCCGCCGACCACGACGGAGGCCCTCCGACGGCCGCGCAAGTGAACGTCGGAGAGCCTCCGCCACAGCGCGGCCCGGCTTCAGGAGTTGAGGCAGCCGGTATGGGTCGACCCCGGAGTACCGAGATTGGCCGAACCGGTGGTCAGGCACTTCACCAGCGTGTTCAGAATGGCGGCGGACCCGGTCTCCGGGTATTGGCCGACAACCGGCACAGCGCTCGGCCCCTGCTCCGAGACCTGCGCGGACGCCGCGGCCGGAGCCAGTGCCGCGCCCACCGCGATCGCGCTCATCGCCAGGAATCCGATTGCCGTGCGCTTCATCAACACTCACCTTTCCAAGATCGAATACTCAACGCAGCCTATGCATTTCGACCCAGAATGAAACGCCGCAACTTCCAAGGCCACCATTTCCATGGGCATCCGCCCAGCGAACCCGCAACCGCGCCCAGCGGGTTCGCATCGCACGTTGCCGCGGTCCATACCGGAGCGGCAATGGCCGGACGCCGGGCACAAGTCGGGGAGGCGTCCGGAACCGGTTCCCGGGCACCCTCGCATCGCCCGGAACCACGAAAGACGATCGGCCCCCGCACCATTCGATGCGGGGGCCGATCGGGGTCGGTTCGAGCCTCAGCGGCTGCGGCGGCTCTTCTTGCGGGGCGGGGGCAGGAGGCCCTCGGCGCGGAGGTGGGCGGCGTGTTCGGCGAGGGCCTCGACGAGGGGGCCGACCTGGGCCACCTCGGGTTGGACGTCGACGCGCAGGCCGAATTCGATCGCCGTTTCGGCCGTCTTGGGGCCGATGCACGCCACGATGGTGCGGGCGTGTGGCTTACCGGCGATACCGACCAGATTGCGGACCGTGGAGGACGAGGTGAACAGGACCGCGTCGAAGCCGCCGGTCTTGATCATCTCGCGGGTCTCCGCGGGCGGCGGAGAGGCCCGCACGGTGCGGTACGCGGTGACGTCGTCGATCTCCCAGCCACGATCGCGCAGACCCTCGGCGAGGGTCTCGGTGGCGATGTCGGCACGCGGCAGCAGCACCCGGTTGACCGGGTCGAAAACGTCGTCGTAGGGCGGGAAGTCGGCCAGCAGACCCTCGGAGGACTGCTCGCCCGACGGCACCAGCTCCGGGTTGATGCCGAAGGAGCGCACCTTCTCCGCGGTGGCCTCGCCGACGCAGGCGATCTTCACGCCGCTGAAAGCGCGCGCGTCCAAACCGAATTCGCCGAACTTCTCCCACACCGCGCGCACCGCGTTGGTGGAGGTGAACACCACCCACTGGTAGCGCCCGTCGACCAGACCCTTGACCGCGCGCTCCATCTGCGCCGGGCTGCGCGGCGGCTCCACCGCGATGGTCGGCACCTCCATCGGAATCGCGCCGTGCATGACGAGCTTCTCGCTCATCTCCCCGGCCTGCTCCTTGGTGCGCGGCACCAGCACGGTCCAACCGTAGAGCGCCCGCGACTCCCACCAGGAGGTCTTGGCGCGCTTGTCCACTTCCTTGCCGACCGTGACCACCAGCGGCCCGACCAGTTCGGACGCGGCATTGTTCAACGTCGCCAGCGTGGCGTCGATGGTGCGCTGCTGGCGCGTGGTGCCGCGCACGGTCACCGCGACCGGGGTCTGCGGGGCCATGCCGTGTTCGACCAGGGCCGAAGCGGTTTCGGCCAGATGCCCCGAGGTGGCGTGCAGCACCAGCGGACCCGGCGCGGCCGCCACGGCCGCCCAGTCCACCTCGCCGCGCACATCCACCTCGGTGTGGCTGGAGCCGATCTCGATGCCCGCGTAGGCCGGAACGGTGGTGCCCGCCGAAAGGCCCGGCAGCACCTCGAAGTTCAGATGCGAGCGGGTGACGGCGTTGATCTCCTGGATGACCGAATCGGTGGTCATGGGGTCGCCGGACACCAGGCGCACCACGTCGAACCCGTTGCGCGCCTCCGCGATCAGGGTCTTGGCCACCTCGGCGGCGTCACCCAGGGCGGGGCGCACGTCCACCGGACGGGTTCCGTCCGGGTTCTCCTCGACCGCGGTGCCGATCAGGGCGAGCACGCCCTTGTCGACATCGGGATCGGTGAACGCCAGCGTCGCCCGGCCGATCACCTCCCGGGCACGCACGGTGAGCAGCGCCGGGTCGCCGGGGCCTGACCCCACGAAAAGGATCCGACCGGGATTCTTCTTCGTCACTCGGCTCATCGTTCGTTCTCCATTGGGCTGGGATTGCTGTCGTCGGTGAGCTCAGCGGATTCCTCTGTGACGCTGAGCAGTTCGCGCGCCCCCAGCTCCAAGAGCTCGCGCGCCAGTGCTCGGCCCAGTTCCTCGGCATCCGCCACCGGGCCAACCACTGAAGCCCGGATCACGTCCGAGCCATCGATCGCCGCCGCGCAGGCGCGCAGCGACAACTCCTCCACCACCCGGCCGTCGTCGTCGAGCGATTCGACGACCTCGGCCAGCGCGCCGATCGGCGCGGTGCAACCGGCCTCCAGTTCGGCCAGCAGCATCCGCTCCGCGGTGATCGCGGCACGGGTGCCGGGATCGTCGAGGGCGGACAGGATGGTCACGAGTTCGGTATCGGTGCTGCGGCATTCGACCGCCAGCGCGCCCTGCGCGGGGGCGGGCAGCATCTGCACCGGTTCGAGCGATTCGGTGACGGCGTCGAGGCGGTCGATGCGGGCCAGCCCGGCCCGCGCCACCACGACGGCATCGAGTTCACCCTTGACGACCTTGGAAATCCGGGTGTCGAGATTGCCGCGCAGCGGCACGATCTCGATGCCGAGGCCCAGCGCCTTCAGCTGCGCCGAGCGCCGCGGCGCGGAGGTGCCGACCTTCGCGCCCGGGGGCAGCTCGCCCAGCACCAGGCCGTCCCGGGCCACCAGCGCGTCGCGCGGATCCTGGCGGGGCGGGATCGCCGCGATGGTGAACAGCGGGTCCTGCGCGGTCGGCAGATCCTTGTACGAGTGCACCGCGATATCGACCGTCCCCGCGGCCAACTCCTCGCGCAGCGCGGCGGTGAACACCCCGACGCCGATCTTCTGCACGGGATCGGTGGCGTTCTGGTCACCGGCGGTCTTCACGATCACCAGTTCGGCCTGCTGGCCATTGGCGACCAGGGCGTCGCGCACATGCCCGGCCTGGGTGAGGGCCAGCAGACTGCCGCGGGTACCGATGCGCCACGGCGCGTCCACTGTTCCGCGCACTGTTGTCTCGTTCTCGTGCACCATAGCTCCGGTCATGCGGTCCGCCCCTGTTCGTCGCCCGGGTGGGCGGCGGTGAAATCGTCGGCCAGTTCGCCCTGTAGGGCGGAGATCTCCATCGGCGCGGCAACCGCTTGTGCCGCACCGGGTTTGAGTTCGAACAACTCGCGCAGCGCCTCGGCGTAGCTGTCGCCGCCCGGCGTCGAGGCCAGCTGTTTGACCCGCACGGTCGGCGCGTGCAGCAGTTTGTCGACCACCCGTCGCACGGTACGGGCGACTTCCTCGCGTTCGGTGGATTCCAATCCCGGTAGTCGGGAATCCAGGCGTAGTAGTTCGGCTTCGACCACATCGGCGGCCATCTGGCGCAGCGCGGCCACGGTCGGGGTGACCTCGGCCATGCGCTGTCCGGCAAGGTATTTGGCGAGTTCGTCGGCCACGATGGAGCGCGCGGCGGCGGTGTCGTCGGCGGCCGCACCGGCCAGCGGGTCGCGCTGCAGCGTCTCCATGTCGATGACGGTCACACCCGGCAGCCCGGCCACCGCGTGGTCCACATCGCGGGGCAGGCCCAGATCGCAGATGACCAGCTCTCTGGCCCCGGCCGTGCCCGTAGACGAAGCCTTCGCCGCCAGCGCGCGATGCACATCCGCGAGGGTCACCACCGTGCCGACCGCGCCGGTACAGGTCACCACCACGTCGGCGGCGGCCATGGCCTCGGCCAGCCGGTCGATCTCGATGGCCTCGGCGGCCACCCCGTGCATGGTGGTGGCCGTATTGGCCAGGCGCTGCGCCTTTTCCAGGGTCCGGTTCACCACCAGGATCTTCTCGACCCCGCCGCGCGCCAGCTGCGCCACCGCGAGCCCGCCCATCGCGCCCGCGCCCAACACCAGGGCGGTCCGCCCGGGCAGCGGACCCAGCACGGTGCGCGCGCGATCCAGCGCCACCGACACCACCGACGCGCCCGCGCGATCGATGCCGGTCTCGGAGTGCACCCGCTTGCCGACCCGCAGCGCGTGCTGGGCCAACTCGTGCAGGGTGCGCCCGGCGGCCTGCTGGGCATCGGAGGCGGAGTAGGCGGCGCGGATCTGGCTCAGGATCTGCTGCTCGCCGATCACCATGGAGTCCAGGCCCGAGGCCACCGCGAACAGGTGCTCGGCCGCGGCCTCCGCGTAGCGCACGTACGCGTGCTTGGTGAGCTCCGGCAGCGGCAGACCCGAATGGCGGGTGAGCAATTCGCCGATCTCGCCCAGCGCGGGGTGGAAGGCGTCCACGACCGCATAGACCTCGATGCGGTTGCAGGTGGAGACGATCATCGCCTCGGAGACGTGGCTCGAGGCCAGCATCTTGTCGGTCAGCTTGGGGCGGTCGGTCTCGGTGATGGCGATCTTCTCGAGCACCGCGACCGGTGCACTGCGATGCGAGATCCCGACGAGAAGCACACTCATGGCTGGACCACCGCTCCCTTGCTGGTTGTCATCGGTACCCGGCGAATCGGGGTGGACACCACGGTTACATCGCCAGCAGCGGCGGCGGCGCTCATGGCTTCCTCCGCGGCCGATTCGGCATTGCGGGCCCGCTCGAACGACAGCAGCTGCATCTCCACCGCGAGATCCACCCGCCGCACCTCCACGGTCGCGGGCGCGTCCAGCGCCAGCGCCGAGAAACTCAGAATGCACTGCATGCCCGCGTCCACCAGCAGATCGCACACGCCCTGCGCGGCCGCGTCCGGCACCGTGATGACGGCGATGGTGGGCTCCAGAGTGGCCACCGCGTCGGACAATTCGGCGACGTCGCGAACGACCAGTCCGCACACGACCGTGCCGATCACGGCGGGATCGTTGTCGAACAGCCCGACCATGGCGAAACCGCGGCGGCGGAAACCGCCGTAGCCGACCAGCGCCCGGCCCAGGTGACCCGCGCCGACCAGCACCACCCGGTGTCCCTCGGACAGTCCGAGCACATCCTCGATGCGGTCGCGCAGCTTGATCACGTCGTAGCCGACGCCGCGAACTCCATTGGGGCCGAGGAACGAAAGATCCTTGCGCAACTTCGCCGAACCGACACCCGCCGCGACAGCCAGTTCCTCACTCGATACGATGGCTACACCGTCGTCGGCGAGTACGGCGAGCACTCGGAGATAGGTGGCCAGCCGGGCCACCGTGGCCTGCGGGATGTCCTTCTGCAGAGCCCTGGAGACGCCATTGGGCGGCGTCTCGTGCTGCTCTGTCACGTCGCTTGCGCTCCTCGTCCGGCCGGGGGTGAGTGTCCGGGTTCTTTTGTCGACCCGACGCCGGGAGACCGTCGCGGTCCTTACAGGCGAGGTCGAGTCAGGTTCAGGGGGTCGCTTCCGCTGCCCGAGAAGGCGGGTCGCGTGCCACCACCGTAACCGCTTGTGAAGCCCTGCACAAAGTCGGTGAATTCAGTCACTTTGCGGCGGGCTCCGGCCCCGCGTTCATTCAACCCTCATCGGCACGAAGCCGCTACGCAACGCGCCGGAGCGGATGGGTGAAGGGGGTTCGGGTATCGCGCCCCCACAATGCCCCTATTTCACGCTATTTCGCGAGGTCGGCGCGCAGTCGCGGCTCGTCCACATCGAAATAGCTGTGCTCGCGCCCGTCCAGCAGCACCACCGGCAGCCGGTCACCGTATTCGGCGCGCAGACCCGGATCGGTGGCGGCGGCCTCGTCCACATCGACCGTGGCGACCTCCACGCCGAACTCGGCGCAGATCGGCCGCAATTGCTCGAGTGCCGTGTGGCACAGTCCGCAGCCGCTGCGGGTCAACAGAGTCACAGCGTGGGGGGAATCGCTCATAGCCACCATCTAACAACTTCCCGTTATGTCGTTCGCCGTCTACGTTGCGGTCACCCCTGGGCGTTACTGTTGACTTGTCGCGCTAACAGGCGGAGGTACTGGTGCCGGAGAGTTCGAAAGAGCCGGGGACGGGTTTCATCGCGGGACGCTTCGGTGAATTTCCGGCGCGTTGGGGGCAGGGCCTGCAGGACCTGCAGGAGCAGTTCACCCGGATCACGCGCAGCCCGTTCGGTCCGAGCGAGGAAGAGGTACGCGCCAATCTGGCCGGTGAGGCCAGCGCCGATGCCGCCCTCGCCCTGCACGACGCCGAACTCGCCGCGCAGGCGCGGGACAGTGACGACGACACGCCGACCCCCGCGGTCCCCCGCGACCTGACCGCCGCCGCCTTCTTCGACGTGGACAACACCATGGTGCAGGGCGCGTCCATCGTGCACTTCGCCCGCGGGCTGGCCGCGCGCAAGTACTTCAAGACCTCCGACCTGGTCGATATGGCCTGGAAGCAGGTCAAATTCCGGGTGACCGGCAAGGAGAGCCACTCGGACATGGCCTCCGGCAAGGAGAAGGCGCTGTCCTTCATCGCGGGCCGCCCCACCGCCGAACTCGCCGCGCTGGGCGAGGAGATCTACGACGAGATCATCGCCGACAAGATCTGGCCCGGCACCCGGGCGCTGGCGCAGATGCATCTGGACGCGGGCCAACAGGTCTGGCTCGTCACCGCGACCCCGGTGGAGCTCGCGCAGGTCATCGCCAAACGGCTGGGCCTGACCGGCGCGCTGGGCACGGTCGCCGAGAGCGAGAACGGCGTGTTCACCGGCCGCCTGGTCGGCGACATTCTGCACGGTCTGGGCAAGGCGCACGCGGTGCGCACGCTGGCCATCCGCGAGGGCCTGAACCTCAAGCGCTGCACCGCCTATTCCGACAGCCACAATGACGTGCCCATGCTCTCGCTGGTCGGCACCGCGGTGGCCATCAATCCGGACGCGGATCTGCGCGAGGTCGCCAAGAACCGCGGCTGGGAGATCCGCGACTTCCGCACCGGCCGCAAGGCCGCGAAAGTCGGTGTGCCCACGGCCATCGCGCTCGGCGCGGCCGGTGGGGCGGCGGCCGCGGTGCTTTCCCGCAAGCGCGAAGCCAAGGCCAGCTAGCCCGAAAAGCGCTTCGCCAGAACATAAGAACGACCGGCCCGCTCCATTTCGGAGCGGGCCGGTCGCCTATGTGTGCGAATTTTCTAGCCCGTGAACGGATTACGCCGCTTGATCAGGTTCTTGTACAGCGTTCCCTGAATGGTTTCGCGGACCTGGTCGGTGATTTCGAACATCGTCATCGGATCATCGGCGTCGGTCGGTTCGTATCCGGCGGTCGAAATCGGCTCGCCGAATTCGATGTACCACTTGGACGGGAACGGAATCGCGCCCAGCGGACCCAGATGCGGGAAAAGCGGTGTCACCGGGAAATACGGGATACCGAGCAGTCGGGCCAGCGGCTTCAGATCCGCCAGCTTCGGGTAGATCTCCTCCGAACCCACGATCGAGCACGGAATGATCGGCACCCCGGTGCGCACCGCCGCCGACACGAATCCGCCGCGGCCGAAGCGCTGCAGCTTGTACCGGTCCGCGTACGGCTTGCCGATGCCCTTGTAGCCCTCCGGGAACACGCCCGCGACTTCGCCCGCGCGCAACAGCCTTTCGGCGTCGGCCGGGCAGGCCAGGGTGTGCCCGGCCTTGCGGGCCAGGCCGCCGATGATGGGCGTCTCGAAGACGAGATCCGCGGCCAGGATGCGCAGCGCGCGCTGCTTGGGATGGCGATCGTGCACGGCCAGCTGCAGCATGAGCCCGTCCAGCGGCACCGTGCCCGCGTGATTGGCCACGATCAGCGCGCCGCCCACCTCGGGAATGTTCTCGATGCCCGACACCTCGACCCGGAACCACAGGTCCGACAGCGGCCGCAGCATCGGGAGGATGACCGATTCGAGAAGATGCTCGTCCAAACCGAATTCGTCGACCTGATAGTCGCCGGTGAGGCGACGGCGCGCGAAATCGGCGGTGTAGCGGACCCCCTCCGCCACGGTCCCCCGAATCAGCTCACTCAGCGATTTGGGCTGACGCGCTTCGACTTCGGCGAGCCGATCGGTCAGCGAGGTCACCGGGGTGAGCGCCGGTTCCCCCACCGGCCACACCCGAGACGGGCGATTGTGCCGCGCCTCGAAATCCGCGTCGTGAAGACGAATCACCTTCGCTACATCACTCATTGGTGTGCTCCCGTCCCGGCCCCGAGCAGGCCGAGAAGTTTGTTCTCTGCGGCGTCGATCCACGCGGGATCGATCACGGGCCGCAACGCTGCGCCCCCTATGAAGTCGTCGAATGCCTGCACCGTTGTCCAGCGCGGTTGGAATCCGAGTTCGGTGCGCATCCGGGTGGTGTCCAGACCGCAGCCGAAGTGGAAGTAGTCGATCTGCTCCGCGGTGAACTCCCGCATCACCGGGCCCATGACGGTGCGCCCGACGGTGCGGAAAACCGCGTATGGGACCGGTAATTCGATCCGCCCGGCCCGGCGGATGGCCTGCGACAGCGCCATGGCGCCGTCCCCGGCCACATTGAACGTGCCGCCCGGAGCCGTCATGGCCCCGTGGACGAGGGCGGCGATGGCGTCCTCCTCGTGCAGCAGCTGCATGCGCGGATCACGCCCGAGGATGGTCGGCGTGATCGGCGAACGGAAATACTGCACACCGCGTTTGGCCAACTGCGGACCCACGATCGGCGGAAATCGCAGAATGGCCGCCGAGATGTCGGGACGCCGCCGCGCCAGACCGCGGACGAAACCCTCCACCTCGACCATGTCGCGCGCGAACCAGCCGCGCGGCGGCGTGCGCGCGCTCATCTCCTCGGTGAACTTCACCGGATCCTTGGCACTGCACCCGTAGACGGCGGAGGAGGAACGCACCACCACCCGCCGCACGCTGGAAGCCTTGCGGCACACCGCGAACAGCTGCATGGCCCCCAGCACGTTCATATCTTTCATGGCGGCCCGGCCGCCGCCCGAGGGCGGACGCGAGAGCGCGGCGGGATGCACCACCGTGTCCACCTGATTTCCATCGATCACCTTGCGGATCAATGGGTTTCGAATATCGGCCCGCACGAATTCGGCACGACCCATGCGGCGCAGCAACTCCCGGCTGGGCTGTTTGGCATCCACGGCGATAATGCGTTCGACGGCAGGGTCGGCCGCCAGACGGGCCACCACATTGCCTCCGAAGAACCGGCTCGCGCCGGTCACCATCACCACCTTGGGCGCCTGCCCGTCCCGGGTCCCTGCCGCACCGGATCCCACTCGCAGCCCCCATGTTTTGCTGTACCGCCGCCGTTATTCCCGCGCTCTCAGGGTAACCGGCCGGTAGGGGTCATCCGAAGGGTATTAACCAGGATCTAACGATGACTTCAATCACCTGATAAATGACGAAAGCCCGCCACCGGAGGTGACGGGCTTCCAGCTACGACGCAGCGGCTTACTTGCCGAGTTTACGACGCTGAACACGCGTGCGGCGAAGCAGCTTGCGGTGCTTCTTCTTCGACATGCGCTTGCGGCGCTTCTTGATCACAGAACCCATAGGGTTGTTCCTCGCGTTCTCTCGGGTCATCCCCACTCGGGGTGCACACTGTCTGACCCTGCACAGTCCCTACCCGATACGGGCCGAGATGGACCCGGCGGCACCACCGGCACGTACAGGATGCCGGTCCATGCTACCGGGCCACTCTCCGGCGAACGAAACGGGTGGGGGCTGACTGACTACCCCGGCGTTCTACCCAGCGTCGAAGTAGGACGTCTCCAGATAGTCGTGCACCGCCTTGGCGTGCACTCGGAAGGAACGCCCCACCCGCACCGCGGGCAGCTCTCCCGAATGCACCAGCCGGTACACCGTCATTTTGGATACCCGCATGAGATTCGCGACCTCGGCGACGGTGAGGAACTGCGTACCACCGCCGATCACGGATCCCGCATTGATTGGGCTGTTTCCGGACCTCGCTTGGCTGTTTCCAGACATCATTGCGCCACTGACCTCCGGCACGTCCGCGCCGCCGGCTTCCCCACCGGCGGAACAGACACGCACGTGCTCCTTGAAGCTTAGCGGGACCAGTGGGATTGCTGCGACGGGTGTGAGAAATCAGCCTTTGCTGTGGCGAGTCGGCCTTCGGCAGCAAACTAGCAACCGAGCAGTATTGGAACCCTGCGGCGCGAAGAAAGGCGCGGCGCACACCGACACCGCACTCTCAACGTTAGTCCGCGATCGCGCCGAGTTCCTGAGAACGGCGTTTTGCGGCGTGCAACGCATCGTGGAAAGCCGAACGCACCGCGCCCCGCTCCAACTCGCGCAGACCCGCCGCGGTGGTGCCCGCGGGCGAGGTGACGGCCGCACGCAATTCCGGAGCAGACTGACCCGACTCGTCGAGCAGGGCGGCCGAACCGAGCATGGTCTGCACCACCAGCTGGGTGGCCACGTCGCGGGTCAGGCCCAGGCCCACCGAGGCGTCGATCATCGCCTCGGCGACGAGGAAGAAGTACGCCGGACCCGAACCCGACACCGCGGTCACGGCATCCATCTGCGACTCGGAGACCGTGACGACCTTGCCGACGGACTCCAAGACCTCGGTGACCAGGGTGAGCTGCTCCTTGCGGGCGTAGCGCCCCGGCGCGATGGCACTCATGCCCTGGCCCACCAGCATTGGCGTGTTCGGCATGACCCGCACGACCGGGAAGCCCGCGGGCAGCTTGGCCTCCATCCGATTGGTCGGCACGCCCGCGGCCAGCGAGACCAACACCTGGTCCTGGTCGTCGCCGAGCTCGGCCTTGGCCAATTCGGTCAGCACGCCGTCCACGTCGTTGGGCTTCACGGCGATCACGATGAGATCGGCGGACTTGGCGGCATCGGCGATATCGGTGGTGGCGCGAATTCCGAATCGCTCGGCCAGCAATTCGGCCCGCGTCGCCACCGGCTCGACCACCACCAGATCCTTGTTGGCCCGCCCCGATTCGAGCAGACCCGCGATCAACGCCTCACCGATCCGGCCGCCGCCGATCACCGCAATCCTCGTCATAACTGTCAAGGCTAGCGGGACAGGCGTTTACCTCGGCTGGGGGATCAGGGCCAGTTGGCGGCTTTGGGCGACGATGGCTCCGGTGGAGTCGAGGACCAGTTGGTCCTCGTCGAACATGCGGTGGCCGACCTCGCGGCTGTGGGCGATGACGCGCAGCCAGCCGGGGGCCGGGCGGCGGCGCAGATAGGTGGTCATCTGAACCGTGGGGGCCCAGCCGAAGTGGCCGAGGTTCATGGGGACCGGGGGGCTCATGTCGGCGGCCATCATGGCGAAGAAGGCGGAGACGTCCGGATCGCGTTCGTCGCCGTCGAAGGGGCGAATCCACAGGCGCAGGCGCGGTTCGGATTTCTCGCCGGTGAGGAAGCGGGCCCACGTCGGGTCGAGGGCGACCGAGGAGCCCTGGGCCACGTGGACGACCTTGCCCATGGGGTTGTTCTCGTCGTAGGCGAGGGCGTCCGGGGCGGGCTCGGCGGGCATGTCCCGGGCGTGGTCGGCGGCGTACTGCGGATCCGCGTCGTCGAGGTGGCCGAAGGTGAAGGCGGTGTGCACCAGGGTGCGGCCGTTTTGGATCAGGCTCGCGTCGATGAGGGCGATCTGACGGCCCAGCTTGCGGGTGCGGACCTCGTATTCGACCTCGCCGGGATCGGGCGCGCCGAGGAAGTCGGTGCTCGCCGAGATCGCGAACATGGCGGCCTGCTCGGGCGCGGTGCGGCGCAGCCACTCCGTCGCGGCCGCGGCGCTGGCGGCGACCATCGTGCCGCCGTGCACCTTGGTGCCGATGGTCCAGATCGGGTCGATGGAGCCCGCGTAGCGACCGAGTTCGGGAGTCGGCGAATCGAGTTCGGTGAGCGCGCAGACGCGACCGAACGGCGCGTCGGCCAATTCGCTCGCCGACGCGAGATCGACGGTCAACTCCGTTGTCATCCGCTGTCCTTCCACTGTGGTTTGTACAGCGTAAATGGACATCACGATCATTCCGAACCGAAGGTGGGATTAGTCACCCAACTCTCGGGGGCTCTCAGGGGCTTCCCCTGAAACCCCAATCAACCGATGAGAAAAATAGTCAGCCGAGGTGGGCGGCTGTGGGCTCCGGGGTTGGGGCGGGGGTCAGGTCGGTGAGGTGTTTGCGGGCGAAGAGCAGGGCGCGGTTGAGCATGGCGGCGCGGGCACCGGTGGTGCGGGCCATTTGGGTGTTCACCTCGATGACGGCCTGGCCGTCGAAACCGTTGTGGACCAACATTTCACACAGTTCGGCGACCGGTTGGGTGCCCTCGCCGGGGATCAGGTGTTCGTCGGTGGCCGCGCCGCGGCCGTCGGCCAGGTGCAGGTGGGTCAGGCCGGAACCCATGCGGCCCGCCAACATCAGCGGATCCATGCCCGCGGTCGCGGTGTGCGACGTGTCGAGGGTGTAGTGGGCGAACCCGACATCGGTGGGGTCGTAGGACGGGCTGAAGGTCGTGATCGAGGGGCCCGGCCCGCCGCGGCGTTCCAGCCGCTGAATCGAGTTGCCGCGGAACAGGGTGTCGGCGCGCATGGGGAACATGTTCTCCACGGCCACCGCGACCGGGCTCGAACTCTCCAGCTCGGCAACCTGTTTGGCGAAGCCCTCGGCGTAGCGGCGCTGCCACCGGAAGGGCGGGTGCACGACCACGGTCGCCGCGCCCAGCGCCTCGGCGGTGTGGACGCTGCGGGTGAGCTTCGCGATCGGGTCCGACCCCCAGACCCGTTGCGAGATCAGCAGACACGGCGCGTGCACGGCCAGCACCGGAATGTCGTATTTGTGGGTGAAATGCTGCACGGTGGCAATGGACTGGCTGGCCGGTTCGGCCCACACCATGAGTTCCACACCGTCGTAACCGAGTTCGGCCGCGTAGCGGAACGCGGCCTCGGTGTTCTCCGGATACACCGAGGCCGTCGAGAGCCCGACCCGGATCTGCCGTCGCCCCGCCCCGTTCTCGGTGCCTGCCCCCTGTGCCCGCACGATGTTCCCCACTGCTGCTCCCTGCTCAGTTCGTACTGAGTAGAAAGGCTAGCGGCCCGAGCGTCACGAAGACGCCTACGACGACGGCAATCACAGTCGAGAAAATGTCGTCGGTGCGGCGCAATACCCGAACCAATGCCACCAGGCCCAGAATCACGATCATCGCCAGGGCCAGGGCAACCCACGGCTGCATTTCCCACATGCGCTCGAAGCCCTTGAACAGCAACATGCCCGCGACCGCCGCGCCCACGCTCTGGCCCGCGATCACCGCCCACTGTCGCCGATTCTCGTCCTCCTCGGAACGACCCTTGGCGCGCGAGCGAGCGGGTGCGGCGGCGCGGCTGCCGCGCGTGGCCGTGCGGCCCTTCGCCCCGGCCTTGCGGCCGATGGTTCCGGCCTTGGCCGTGAGCGTCGAGAGCCGACCGGCCATGGAGGGCCGGGGCTCGTCGTCGTAGTCGTCGTATTCGTCGTCGTCGAGCGGTTCGTAGAAATCGGTGAGGTGATCGTCGGGTTCCGGCTCGGGCACGGCTCGACCGCGACGTTTGCCACCGTTTCGCGAATTCCGGTCCGCGCGTTGGTCGTCGCGGCTCTGGGCGTCGCGGAGCAGATCACCGGCAACCGATTGGCCCGACAGCAGCTGCTGATCGTCGTCGGCCAGTGACGATGACCACGCGGCGGTCGGCACGGCCGCTTGATCCGCGCGAGCGCTCATCTGATCCCCGCGCGCGCCCATCTGATCTCCGCGAGCGCTCGGCTCGGCGTCGGGTCGTCTTCGCGCCGACCACGCCGGAAGTCCATTGGCGGCACCGTGATCGACACCGCCGCGCCGGTCGGCGGGCGGGCCCGGGAGCGGCTGGCGCTGGGCCTCGGCATGCCGACGGGCCGACCGCGACATCGGCGGCGCGCCGGGGGACATGGGCGCGGCCGCGGGGGGCATCGGCGGAGCCGGGGGTGACATCGGCGGGGCCGGGGGTGACATCGGCGGGGCCGCGGCGGCCTGCGGCACATCGAAGGCCGGGCGCGGATTGCGGGTCTGCGGTTCGGATCCCACCGTCGGCGACCACGCGGGGGCCGCCGGGGCCAAGGGGTTGAACTGGGTGCGGGACGAGTCACCGCGGAAGGGACGCACCTCGTCGGTGGTCTCGTCGTCCGGGTCGTAGCGGCGGCGACGGCCGCCCTCGCGCGGCGCGGGCGGAGCGGGAGTCCCGTTGGGCTGCAGGTGGTCCAGGCCGCCCTGCAGGTGGTCCAGCGACACCTCGGAATCCAGCGGATCCGGCTTGCGGCGACGGCCGCCGGTGGATCGACCGTCCGGCGGGGTCTCGGTGGGCGGCCAGTTCAGCCCGGCCGCCCAGTCCCGGCCGGACGGCTCGGGTAGGGACGGCGGCTGCGGGGCGGGCGCCAACGGGTCGTAATACGAAATCGGCCCGGAGAGGGGCGAATACGAGGGTTCCGGATCGGGTACCGAATAGGAAGAATAATCCGGTTGCGCCTGCGGTGCGGGCGCGGAGAAGTCCGAGTAATCCGAAAAGTTCGAGTAATCAGAATAATTCGAGTAGTTCGAAAGGTTTGAATAGTCCGATTCAATCGGAGCAGGCTCGGATACGGGCTCGGCCGCGGCCTCGTCCGGCGCGGCATGCGAGGACGAACCATTGCGCACGACCGGAATATCACCGGTCAGATCCGCGACGGAAATGCCTCGGCCGCTTCGACGTCTACGTCCCCCACCGCTCGCGGGGGGCCCACCTTGCTGCCCGTTCCGTGCCAGTAGTTCGGCGACGGACAGCTGACTTGCATCCTCGGTCATCGAGACACCGTTTCGATCGGGCCCGACAGGCCGCCCTCGGGGCCGCCTGCTATCGGTTCGCTATCCAGGTCGGTATCCAGTTTGCGCAAGATCAATCCCTCTCGCAGTGCCCAGGGACAGATTTCGAGCGTGTCCAGGGACAGTGCCCGCATACTCGCCTCCGCGACCAGCGCACCGGCCACGAGTTGCTGTGACCGATCAGAACTTACGCCTTCCAATTCTGCCCGGTCGGCGGCTGTCATTCGGGAAATGAACGCAATCAGCTGCCGCAGGCCGGAACTGGTGAGGGTACGCCGCACCCGGGGTCCCGCAACAGAGGGGGCGGCACCGGTCAGCCGCGCCAGCGAGCGGAAGGTCTTGGAGGTGCCCACCGCCAGATCCGGGCGGCCCACCTCGAGCAGCTGCTTGGCGGGCAGCACCAGCTCGGCGTCGAGCCAGTCGCGCAGCACGGCGACCCGGCGTTTGCCCGGCGGGTCGTGGCGCAGCCAGTCGCGGGTCAGGCGGCCCGCGCCCAATTGCAGCGAGAGCGCCACATCCGGCACCTCGTCCGCGCCATTGCTCATTTCGAGCGAGCCGCCGCCGATGTCCAGGTTGAGAATTCGCCCGGCGCTCCAGCCGTACCAGCGGCGCACGGCGAGAAAAGTGTGTCGAGCCTCATCGACACCGGAGAGGACCTTCAGATTGACGCCGGTCTCGCGGCGCACCCGGGCCAGCACCTCATCGGAGTTGGTGGCCTCGCGGACCGCGGAGGTGGCGAACGCCATCAGCTCCACGCAGCCGGAAGTCTTTGCGATGCTTGCGAATTCGGCTACCGTGGCGGTCAGTTTGGCCGCGCCCGCGGCGGTGATCCGACCGTGGTCGTCCATGCTCTCCGACAGCCGCAGCGCGGACTTCGTCGAACTCATCGGCATCGGGTGTCCACCACGATGCGCGTCCACCACGAGCAGGTGGACGGTATTGCTTCCCACATCGAGTACACCGAGCCGCACAAGAACACGGTACTGGGTGCGTCACGACTTCAGGCCAGGCGACTGAGCTGTTAGCGTTCCGCGTTGTGACGGCAGGTGCATCGGCGAGCGGGCCGACCGGGCTTCGACCAGCGACGAAGATCGACCCGGCGCCCGAGGTGGAACTCGACTTCCCCCGGGAGTGGATCGAATTCGTGGATCCAGCTAATGACGAGCATTTGATCGCGGCCGATCTGACCTGGCTGCTCTCGCGCTGGACCTGCGTTTTCGGCACCCCGGCCTGCCAGGGCATCATCGACGGCCGCGAGAACGACGGCTGCTGCTCGCACGGCGCGTTCCTCTCCGACGCCGAGGACGGCAAGAAGCTGCACGCGGCTGTGAAAATGCTCACAGCCGACGACTGGCAGCTGATGGACAAGGCCGTCGACAAGGACGGGAAGGTCCGCAAGAAGCTGTATCTGGAAGAGGACGACCTCGACGACGAACCGGCGTTGCGCACCCGGCGTGTCGACGGCGCGTGCATCTTCCTGAATCGGCCGGGCTTCAGCGAGGGCATCGGCTGCGCGTTGCACACCATGGCGCTGCGCAAGGGTCTCGAGCCGCTCACCGTGAAGCCCGAGGTTTGCTGGCAGCTTCCGATTCGCCGCACCCAGGAGTGGGTCGACCGGCCCGACGGGGTGGAGATCCTGCGGACCGTGATCACCGAATACGACCGTCGCGGCTGGGGTCCGGGCGGCCTGGATCTGAACTGGTACTGCACGGGTTCGCCGGACGCGCACGTCGGCACCCGGCCGGTGTGGGAGGCGTACGCGCCGGAGCTGATCGAGCTGATCGGCAAGCCCGCGTACGACGAGCTGGCGCAGCATTGCAAGCGTCGGCAGGGGCTCGGCATCGTGGCGGTGCATCCGGCCACGGCCATCGCCGAGGAGAAGGCGGCCGCGGAGGCGAATACCCCCGCGAAGAAGCCGAGCGCGGCCAAAACGGCCCGCAAGCCGAAGAACGGTTAGCTGATCGTTCCTCAGTTTTCTGAAATCTAGGATTTTCAGAACTGGTTTCACCTACTGTGCGATTGACCCAACCCCTCATGGGTCCAGCACAGGAGTACACATGAGCAAGACTTCGCCCGCACGGCGGCAGCTCGGCCTCGGCCTGGCCGGTGTCGCCGTCGCGGCCGGGGCCGTGACGGTACTGGTGGCCTCGCACTCGCCGACCGCCAATGCCACCGTCGATTCGATCAGCATCTCGAGCACGGATCTCGTCGTCGGCCATACATACACGCTCAGCGCCGATCTGAGCGGCGCTTCGGTCGGACTGCTCGTCTATTGGAGCGACAACGGCCACAACCTCACCAGCGTGGGCAAGGTGCCGTGGCCGCCCGGGCACGCCAGCCTGGACTGGACCCCGGGCACGGCCGGACAGCACATCATCGCGCTCTCACAGGGCAACAGCACCAAGACGCTGATCGTGAACGTGTCCGACGGGTCGGTCCCGACGACCACCACCACGGTGCCGCCCACCACGACCACCACCGTCCCGCCCACGACCACGACGGTGCCGCCCACGACCACCACGACCGTCCCGCCGACCACCACGGTCCCGCCGACGACGACCACCGAGCCGCCGACCACCACCACGGCTCCGCCGACCACCACCACCGAGCCCCCGACCACCACCACGGCCCCGCCGACCATCACCACCCAGCCCAGCGGTGGCGGCACCGGTAGCGCCAACGGCCTGCCCTTCGGGCTCTGACGGATTTCCAATTCCCTTGGGCCACAGCCCGAGACATCCCTTGGGCCACGGCCCGAGACACAGCACAGGAGTACCCATGCGCAGCAACCCTTCGGGCCGCGTGATCGGGGCCGGACTGGCCGCCCTCACCGTCACCGGCGCGGCCGCGATGGCGGTGACCATGTCGCCCGCCGCGAACGCCACCGTGGACACCATCACCGTGTCGGACAACTCGCCGGTGGTCGGCGGCTCGTACACCCTCTACGCCGATCTCTCCGGCGCGTCGATCGGCCTGCTGGTCAACTGGAACGACAACGGGCAGAGCCTGACCAAGGGCGTCGGCATCGTGCCCTGGCCGGTCGGGCACTCCAGCGTGACCTGGCAGCCCACCACCCCGGGCCAGCACATCATCACGGCCTCGCAGGGCAGCAGCACCCAGACCCTGATCCTGAACGTGAGCGACGGTTCGGGCACGCCGACCACCACCACCGCACCGCCGACCACCACCACGACCGTGCCGCCGACCAGCACCCCGGCCACCAGCCAGCCGAGCACCAGCCAGCCGGGCAACGGCGGCAGCGGCAGCGGCGGCACGGGCAGCGCCACCGGTAGCGCGGGCACGCTGGTCGGCGCGCTGCTGCGCGGGCTCTTCGGCAGCAGCTAGTCGCACCGGGCGCGGGTGTCCGGCGGGTGAACATTCGGTGTCCCCGCCGGGCAATCGAATCAACCTGCGCCGAAGTATATTTCGATTCGCTATCGGCGCCGTGACCTCGGCCGGTGAATAGCCGGAAGTATGCGTGACATCGCCTCGCTATTGCGAATTCACCGAAACGTGTTAGACATCCTGGCCATGATCAAGAAAACCCTCGCCGTCGCGGCCCTGGCCGCCGGTGCCGTTGTCTCCCTTGCGCCGCAAGCCTTCGCCGATAACGCCGATCCCAACGCGTACTCCGATCAGACCGCCAACTTCGTCGTGTACAACGACCCCGCCGTGCTGGGCGCGAAGGATGCCGGTAAGCAGATCATCGTCAGCCCGTACGGCACCAGCCACACCATCGCGTGCAAGGGCAATGGCGTGGACGTGCCGCTGTACGCCTGCATGCAGCAGGACAACCCGGGTCTGGGCTGGATCATCCTGCAGCAGCAGGATCTTCCGGGTCTCGGCCCGGCGTGGGTCGACACCATGCAGAACGACCCCAACGCCTAGTCGCCGACAACGGCCGGGGGGCTGCTCGAATCTTGGTCGGGAGAAAGCACGAAACCCGCCCGCCTCGCGAATCGCGAAGCGGGCGGGTTCTTTTCGTTCGAGGGGCCTACGCTTCCAGCTTGTAGCCCAGGCCGCGCACCGTGACCAGGTGTTCCGGCTTGGCCGGGTCCGCCTCGATCTTGGAGCGCAGGCGCTTGACGTGCACGTCGAGGGTCTTGGTGTCGCCGACGTAGTCGGCGCCCCAGACGCGGTCGATGAGCTGTCCGCGGGTCAGGACGCGACCCGAGTTGCGCAGCAGGTACTCGAGCAGGTCGAACTCCTTGAGCGGCAGGGTCACCGCCTTGCCGTTGACCTGCACGGTGTGGCGGTCCACATCCATGCGCACGGGTCCGGCCTCGAGCACGCTGGTCTCGCTGCCGTTGTCGGGCTCCTCGCCCGCGCCGCGGCGCAGCACCGCGCGAATGCGAGCGATCAGCTCACGCGAGGAGTAGGGCTTGGTGACGTAGTCGTCGGCGCCCAGTTCCAGGCCGACCACCTTGTCGATCTCGCTGTCGCGCGCGGTCACCATGATGACCGGGACGCTGCCGCGAGCACGCAGCTGCTTGCACACGTCGGTGCCGCTCATGCCGGGGAGCATGAGATCGAGCAAGACGATGTCCGCGCCGGAACGATCGAACTCGGACAGGGCGGACGGGCCGTCGCCCACCACCGTGACCTCGAACCCCTCCTTGCGCAGCAGGAACGCGAGCGGATCGGCCAGCGACTCCTCGTCCTCGACGATCAGCACACTCGTCATCGGGTTGCCTCCACACCGTTGGTTCTGGCCCGCCCGACGGGGCGCGGGCCGTTTTCCTTCTTGGCCACCGGAACCCCGATGGCAAGCTTCTTCTCGCCCTGCCCGTTGGAATCGGCAGGGTGGGCCGGGATACGCAGCGTGAACGTCGATCCGGTGCCCAGTTTGCTCCACAGCGTGATCTCACCGTTGTGGTTGGCGGCCACATGCTTGACGATAGCCAGCCCCAGGCCGGTACCGCCGGTGGCGCGCGAGCGCGCCTTGTCGGCCCGGAAGAAACGCTCGAAAACGCGCTCCTGGTCCTCCTTGGAAATGCCGATACCGCGATCGGTGACCGCGATATTGACATAGCCGCCGCGCAGCGCCCGGCTCACCGAGACGTGGGAGCCGCGCGGGGAGTACGCGATGGCGTTCTCGACCAGGTTGGACAGCGCGGTCACCAGCAGGGTCTGATCGCCGAGCACCTCGAGGCCGCTGGTGGCGTCGGTGGAGACGGTGATGCCCGCGGCCTCGGCGGCGGTGCGGGAGCGCTCGATGGCCTGGGTGACGACGGTGTCGACGTCCACGGCCTCGAGCTCGGGCAGGCGTTCGGCGCCCTGCAGGCGCGAGAGCGCGATCAGCTCGGTCACCATCTTGCCCATGCGGCGGGCCTCGCCGTGCAGGCGTTCGCCGAAGTGCCGCACCGAGTCCGGATCGTCGGCGGACTCCAGCAACGCCTCGGCCAACAGGCTCATGGCACCGACGGGGGTCTTGAGCTCATGGCTCACATTGGCGACGAAGTCGCGGCGGGTGGCCTCCATGCGGGCCTGCTCCGAATCGTCGTCCGCGAACAGGACCACGAAGTTCGGATTCTCCTGCGAGAGCGGGCGAGCAACCCCTCGGACAGCGAGGCGGGCGCGGCCGGGCATGGGGATCTTGGCGGTGAGCTCGAACTCCACGTCCTGGCCGCCCGCCAGGACCTGTTCGACCGCGGCCCAGGCGCGTTCGTCGAGCAGCCGGTCGTGGACCACGCCCAGTTCCTCGGCGCGCGGGTTCACCAGCACCACGTCCCGGTACTGGTCCACCACGGCGATGCCGGACTCGGAGGCGAGCACGATCAGGTCCAGGACCTGCGACATGGTCAGCCCGGTGTCGGTGGCGGCGCGCAAGCGCTCCTGACGAGCGTTCACATACGGAATGAGCAGTCCGCCGACGGCCAGTCCTACTACGGCCGCCAGGACTGCCAAAAGCACGGCCTGTGGAACGCTCACACTTTGAATCGTACGGTCGCCCACGCGGGGTCAAACCCCGGGTGCAGGAAGTTTCGCGCAGGTCATGGGCACTTCCACGCTCGTTAGCCCGGCGTTTACGCAATGTTCGGTCTGCGTGTCAGCGCTGGTGAGCGGCTTTGCGGCAACCACTTTCGAGGCGCGCGTTCAGTCCTCCGGATCGTCGTAGAGCGCGGCGCGCACGGCGTCCCCGTGACGGTCCGCCCACTCACCCAGCGCGAAGATCGGACGCAGCAGATCGACGCCCGCCGGAGTCAGCGAATACTCCACGCGCGGAGGCGCTTCCGCGTATCGGCGACGTTCCAGCAACCCCATGGTCTCCATGCGCCGGAGGGTCTGGGTGAGCATCTTCTGACTGATTCCGCCGATGGCCCGGCGCAACTCGACCGGACGCATGGGCCCGTCCCGGAGTGTGTAAACGATCACAGTCAGCCACGAGTTGCCGAAGATGTCCACGCCCAACCGCGCCGGGCAGTCGGATTCGTAGGCGCCGTATTCGGGGAACCGCACCGGCTCGATGCTCTCGACCGTCATGAATACAGCCTGCCAGCGCCATTGCGCACCCGCAGGTGCGCATCGGAATTCCTAGCGTCGGGTTCGCAAGTCGAACCTAGGAGTTGAAATGCGAATCGGAATCATTGGAGCCGGTGCGATGGCGCGGGCACTCGGCGGCGGCTGGGCGGCGGCGGGCCACGAAATCGCCGTGGGGGCAAGGACTCCCGACGGGGCGGCCGCGGCGGCCGAGGTGATCGGGCACGGCGCCCGCGCGACCACCATCGCGGAGGCGGCGCGGTTCGGCGAGGTGACACTGCTCGCCCTGCCGGTCTCGGCGCTCGACGATGTCGTGCGGGAACACGGCGAGGCCTGGGCGGGTCGAACGGTCATCGACTGCACCAATGCCTATGCCCCCGACGGCTTCGCGCCGGACAGCGGCGGATTCACCCTCACCGAACCCGCCGTCGCCGAACGGATCGCCGCGACCGCTCCCGGCGCGCACGTGGTCAAGGCGTTCAACCTGCTGGCGGCCGAGGTATGGGAATCGGAGCAGCGCGAATTCGAGGGCCGCCAGCTGGCCGTTCCGCTCTGCGGGGACGCGCCCGAGGCATTGGATCTCGTGGCGAGCCTCGCCGAGGATCTGAAGCTGCGCCCCCTGCGCGCGGGCAAGCTCCGCCACGCCCGCTACCTGGAGGCCACGTCCGCTTTCGTGGTCGGAAACTGGTTCGCGGGCAACGACGCCCGAGCCATGTTCCCGCCCCTCGAATCGGCCTTCGCCATCCCTGACGCCGAATAGTACTGCCGTGTAGGACTGTTCGACATCGCACAAAGCCCGCCCGCGTCATCCCGGCATGTTGTTGGCCGGGATCTCCCCGCCGCTGGTGGGTTGCGGCCACACACGTCGGAATGACGGGGAGGGGGCCGAATAGCGAAAACCCCGGGGTGCACGCCGTTGTGCACTCCCGGGGAATTCATTCCCGGCGAGGCGGATTCACCAACCGGTGTTGCCGCGGACCGGGATATTCACGAAGCTCGGGCGGTTGGGGTCGAGTTGCAGGTGCTCGGGTTTCAGGCCGGTGTCGATGAGCATCGGCAGGATGGGCAGGCCCTTGGGGAAGTTGCCCGCGAAGACGTCGACGCGCAGGCGGTGGCCCGGCTGCAGCACGGCCTGGGTGCCGCCGAGGGCGATGTCCAGGGTGGTGGCCTCGCCGGGAACCGTCTCCTCGCGCTTGTCCAGGGAGGTGTAGGCGCGCGGGTCGGTGTAGTCGCCATTGGCCGAGCGGGTGCTGTTGGCCTCGTCGACCTGGCGCAGCGAGGCCATGAGCGAGCCGGAGGTCAGCACCGTGGACTGGCCGTCGGGCGCGACATCGTTGACGGTGACGGTCCAGTAGCCGTCGATGGCGTCCTGAACGGTATTGAGGTGCACCGCGATCGGGCCCGAGACGGTGGTCGCCTCGGCCACCGGCGCGCTGGTGAAGGTGAGCGCGTTGGTCTCGGCGATGCGGGAGTCCTTGGCGCAGGCGTCGATCAGGTTCAGGATGCCCGCGGTGGCCTGGGCGGCGTCATTGGAGCAGACGGTGGACAGGCCGGGCGCGATGGTGAGCCGGTCGGTATCGCCGTTCGCGGCCGCGGTGAGCGAGCCGTCGTGGACGCTGTTCGCGGTGCCGGAGGGCTGCGCCGAGAGGTACATGCGGCGGTAGTCCGCGGCCTCGGAAGCCGGTGCGGTGGGGCCGAATCCGCCCTGGGTGTTCCAGCCGCCGCCCTGCGTCTTGAGGGTCACCGGGCCGTAGGCGTCGATGCCGTTGTCGATGCCCTTGAGCCACTTGTCGAACCAGGCGCGCTGCAGCACGTCCAGGCGCGGCGGTGCGCCGACGCGGTTGACGTCCGAGCCCGAGGTGACGTGGTAGGTGTTGCCCATGAGCAGCTGCTTCTGGCCGGGCGGCAGCGGAATCTGGTTGTAGATCTTGGATTCCGAGTAGGTGAACAGGTCGTGCCAGCCACCGGTGACGAAGGTCGGGACCTGGATCTTGCTCGGGTCGCCGAGCCAGTCCCGACGCTCCTGGGTCAGGCCGTTGAGCATGTCCTTGACCCGCGGGTCGAGGCTTTCCATGGTCGTGCTGGTGTACGCCGACATGAGCACGTCGAGGTAGCCGAAGGGATCGTTGGCGCGATCCTGCAGCCACTTGAAATCGAAGCTGCCGTTGGCGATCGAGGCCAGGTCCGGCACCCACTTGAGGCCGTTGATGGCGCTCAGCCACAGCGGAATGAAGTTGAAGCCGAAGCCGCCGCCGGGCGCGAGCACGTCGTCGATGAGGTCGCTGCCGGGCACGATGGGGAAGATGGCCTTCAGCGCGGGCGGCTGCTTCTCGGCGGCCTGCACCTGGTTGATGGCCGAGTAGGACAGGCCGTTCATGCCGACGCGGCCGTTGCTGAAGCCCTGCTTGGATGCCCAGTCGATGACCTCGACGGTGTCCTGCTGCTCACGGCCGCGCAGCATGTCCCACTCGCCCTGCGAGAAGCCGGTGCCGCGCACGTCCACGACGACCTGCGTGTAGCCGGACTTGATGAGCTGGCGGTCGACGGAGAAGTTGCGGAGTTCGCCGTTGCCCGCCGCGTTCAGCAGTTCACCGAAGCCGGTGATCGGGGTGCCGTCGAGGTGGATGTTGCGGAAGACATTGAGCAGCGCGTCGCCCAAGCCGGGAATCGAGAAGGCGCTGTCGGCGACGTTCGACACCAGCTTGGTGTAGGGCGTCATGTTCACGATGGTCGGCGTCGGGGTGTCGATGCGACGGCCCGCGGCGTCGGCCGGGTGGTAGACGTTGGCCTTGAGGACCGTGCCGTCACTCATGGTGATCGGGACGTCCCAGTCGATGGCCACGTTCGGATACTGCTGCGGCCCATCCTCGGTGGCGGTCCAGGCGGCTCCGGCGGCGCCGCCGTCGGGTCCGGTCGGGGTGTCGGCATCGGCTGTGATGCCGGTCAAAGGAAGGAGCAGAGCGGCCGCGGTGGCTAGCACCGTGGCCCGTAGCGCGTGCCTCATCGAACGTGATCTACCTCTCGCAAATGGTCGAACGACCAGAGCATATCTACTCCGAAGTAAGTTGCAAACTCCGGTTACACATACCGATTTAAAGGGGCAACGCTTCGGCAAATTCATTTGCGAGAGTTGAGAAATACCCTACGGCGACGTAGTGAGATGCGGATCACACGAGCGTATAAGACATTCTGGAAATGAAAAACGCGCCGCGCCCGAAAGATTCGGTCGCAGCGCGTTTTTCGTTACTAACTACTTACCGCCCTGGTTGGCGACGGCGGCGGCACCGGCCGCGGCGGCCTCGGGGTCGAGGTAGACGCCCGCGCCGATCGGGCGCAGGTTCTCGTCGAGCTCGTACTTGAGCGGAATGCCGGTGGGGATATTCAGCCCGGCAATGTCCTCGTCCGAGATGTTCTCCAGGTGCTTCACCAGTGCGCGCAGCGAATTGCCGTGCGCGGCAACGAGAACGGTCTTTCCGGCGCGGACATCGGTCGCGATGGTGTCCTCCCAGTAGGGAACCATGCGGGCGACGACGTCCTTGAGGCATTCGGTGCGCGGCACCTCGATGCCCGCGTAGCGCGGGTCGCCGTCCTGCGAGTACTCGCTGTCCAGTTCGATCGGCGGGGGCGGGGTGTCGTAGCTGCGACGCCACAGCATGAACTGGTCGTCGCCGTACTGCTCCTTGATCTCCGCCTTGTTCTTGCCCTGCAGCGCGCCGTAGTGGCGCTCGTTCAGACGCCAGTCGCGGACCACCGGAATCCAGTGGCGGTCGCAGGCGTCGAGGGCATTGTTGGCGGTGCTGATGGCGCGGCGCAGCAGCGAGGTGTAGACGATATCGGGGAGAATCCCGTGCTCGGCCAGCAATTCACCGGCACGCTTGCCTTCCGCGACACCCTTGTCGGTGAGGCGAACGTCCACCCAGCCGGTGAACAGGTTGAGGGCATTCCATTCGCTCTCGCCGTGGCGCAGCAGCACGAGGGTGTACGTCATGAGGTCATCCTGCCACGCGGGATTTCACCCCTCACGCTGGGGTTTAAAGCTCGGCGAGGGCGAGAATCGCGGCCCCTTGCAGGGTGGCCTGATCGGTCAATTCGGACGGCACCACGCGCAGTTGGCGCAGGAATGTCAGGCGGGCGTGCGCCGCGGCGGCCGCGCGCAGCGGACCCCACAGCGGCTCACCGGATTGCGCGAAGCCGCCGCCGATGGCCACCAGATCGGTGTCGAGCAGGGCAGCCGCCGAGGCGACGGCCGTCCCGATCGCGGTGCCCGCCCGCTCGAGCGCGGCCACGGCGATCGGCTCGCCCGCGTGCGCGGCGGCCGCGAGCTCGACCCCGGTCGTCCCCGTCCACCCCTGCCGCCGCGCCCAGCGCACCGAGGATTTACCGCTCGCCACGGCCTCGACGCAGCCGAAACCGCCGCAGGCACAGGGCTCTTCCTGTCCGGGCACGACGATATGGCCGATGTGTCCGCCATTCCCGGTGCGGCCCATGACAACCCGGCCGTCGGAGATGATGCCGCCGCCGATACCGGAGGACACGGTCAGGGCGAGGACGTTGTCCACCCCGCGCGCCGCACCCAGCCGCTGTTCGGCCAGCACCAGGCACACGCCGTCGATGGCGAAGCGAATCTCGGCCTCGGGAAACAGTTTTCGCACCGAGTCCACGATCGGGAAACCGTCCACCCATTCCGGAATATTGAGCGGCCCGCACAGTCCGGCGGTCACATCCACCGGCCCGGCCGACCCGATCCCCACCGCGGTGACCCGGCTATCCCCCGCCACCTCGGTGAGCAGCGTCCGACAGGCGTCCCACACCCCGGATTCCGGCACCGCCACACGCCGAGACTCCCCCACCGTCCCGGCCGAATCGACCATGGCGGCCGCGAATTTCGTAGCCCCGATATCCAAAGCCAACGCCGTCATGGTTCCCGGTCTCCTTCGGTCGATGGAATCCGGACCGATTGTGCCAGCCGATTACTCTTTGTCGGCGGCTTCCACGAGGTGTTCGAAGGCTCGGAGGTTTTTCAAGGATTCGCCGCGCGAGACTCGCCATTTCCATTCCTTGCGAATGGATTCGGCGAAGCCGAGTTCGAGCAGGGTATTGAAGTCGGCGTCGACGGCCTCGAGGATTTGGCCGAACCAGCGGTCGAGTTCGTCGGCGCTGACGCGGTCGTTGGACATGCGGCCGACCAGGTAGATGTCGCCGACCCGGTCGATGGTGTAGGCCACGCCGTAGAGGCGGCGATTGCGGCGCAGCAGGAACTTGTAGACGCCCTCGAAGTTCTCGTCGGGCTTGCGGCAGACGAAGGACTCCATGCGCACGCCGTGCTTGCCGACGCTGACGCCGATGACGGTCTTGAGTTTGCGCTCGCCGGGCAGCACCACCACGAACAGGTCGGGTGCCTCGCGGCTGTGCTCGATCTCGCGCTCGCGCAGTGTCTCGGCGATGAGTTCGGCGGTGGCGCGGGCGGTTTCGTCGTTCAGGCCGCCGGTGCTCGCGTGCGGGCGCGGGGTCCAGTCGTCGCGGTCCACCTGACTCATCTGCGTAGTGCTCCCGTCCGACGCCGCCAGAGCGCCAGCGATCTCGCGTGATTGCTGTCGGTATGCAGGCTACCGCTGCGAATCCGGCTGCCCCGCGCCTGGGACAGGGCCGCCGAGTAGCTGGTGAGCAGTCCATCGGCGGTGTGCGCCCAGGAGAAGTTGGCGGCGTGGTCGACGGCGGCCGCGCCCATGACGCGGAGTCGGGCCGGGTCGTCGAGCAGGGAACGCAGGGCGGCGGCCCAGTCCGGGGTGCGGTGGCCCGGGACCAGCAGGCCCGAGACGCCGTCGCGCACGGCCGTGCCGAGTCCGCCCACATCGGCGGCCAGCACCGGGGTGCCGCTGGCCTGCGCCTCGATGGCGACCAGGCCGAAGGATTCGTTGTAGCTGGGCACCGCGACCACGTCGGCGGCGCGATAAACCTGCACCAAGCGGTCCGGCGGCTGCGGCGGCAGGAACGTGACGCGGTCCGAAATCCCCAGGGCCGCAGCCAATTCGATGAGGGCGTTGGGTCGCTCCAGGCCGCTGCCGGAGGGTCCGCCGACGATTACCACGCGCAGCGGGCGTCGGGTCGGATCGGGTTGGGCGGCCTCGTCGGCGAGCAGCTGCGCGGCGGCGCGGACCAGGACGTCGGGGGCCTTGAGGGGCTGGATGCGGCCGACGAAGGCCACGATCCGCTCGTCGGCGGGCAGCCCGAATTCGGCGCGGGCGGCGAGTTTGTCGCCCGGGCGGTAGCGGCTCAGGTCCGCGCCCGGCAACACCACGTCGATGCGTTCGGGGTCCGCGCCGTAGAGCTCGATGAGCTGGCGGGCTTCCTCACCGGTATTGGCGACCAATCGGTCGGCCTCGGCCACGATCTGCTTCTCACCGATCTCGCGCACCGCGGGCTCGGGACAGTCACCCTCGGCCAGATAGGCGTTCTTCACCGCGGCCAGGGTGTGCGCGGTGTGGACCATGGGCACCCGCCAGCGATCCCGGGCCAGCCAGCCCACCTGGCCGGACAGCC
Organism: Nocardia sp. CDC160; assembly: GCF_035818795.1. Lineage (NCBI taxonomy): Bacteria > Bacillati > Actinomycetota > Actinomycetes > Mycobacteriales > Nocardiaceae > Nocardia > Nocardia sp. CDC160. The sequence goes on from NZ_JAYKYT010000007.1 coordinate 212,329, forward strand.
AGTAGTGCGAGTGAATGAGGTCGTAGTGCCCGACCGGATGCCGGGCCTCGGTGCGCAGCACCTCGGCGGCGAAGGGGCACAGCTGCGTGGGCAGATCGTGCTTGTCCAGGCCCTCGAACGGCCCGGCCACCACGTGGCGCACCAGCACGCCCGGGGCGGCCTCGACGACGGGTTCGTCATTGGAGGAGGTGGCCCGGGTGAAGATCTCGACCTGGGTGCCGCGCCGGGCCAGTTCGATGGCGGTCTGCAGCACGTAGACGTTCATGCCGCCCGCATCGCCCGTGCCGGGCTGGGCAAGTGGTGAGGTATGGACCGACAGCACGGCAATCCGATGGGGCCGTACGTCCGATCGTTGACTCACCACTTCAGTGTGCACGGGTGATTCAACACCCCATGCGGTGGTTACCTTCCCAAGTGACCTGCTTCACAAGGATTTTCGTCAGCGTGAATACAAATCCGCTATCAGCCCAGGTCGCGGGAAAAAGTAGTGATCTCCGACACGAACCGCTCGGGATCCTCGATGAAAAGGCCGTGCAGCGAGCCCGCCCAGTACGAGGTCCGCGCGTTCGGGACGTGCTCGGCGATATAGCGGCCGTTCTCGATCGGAACCACCGGGTCGTCGGTGCCGTGCAGGACGAGAACCGGCACGTCCAGGCCGCGCAGGGTCTCGGTGTTGTCGACCGTGCGATAGAACAGCGCCTTGCGGACCCTGGGCAGGGTGGCGATGCTGCCGCCGAACAGGCGCTGGGCGTCCACACCCTTGTCGCGGCCGGGGCCGACATTGGCATTGCCGAAGGCGGCGAAACCGCGGGTGGCCTTGCCCGCGTTCTCGTCGAAGACGTCGGGAATGGCCTTGCCCATGTTCGGGCCGGTGGCCGCGCCCTCGACGCCGCGACCGATATTCGCCTGTGAACCGGTGTAGACGACGCCCGCGACGGCGGTGGTGCCGTAGGCGGTCAGGTAGTCCGACAGCACGATGCCGCCGTAGGACCAGCCGAGCAGGATCGCGCCGGAGGTGATGTGCTCGGCGGCGAGGACGGCGGCGATATCGGCCGCCCAGTTCTTGGGATCGTCGTATCCGGTTTCGGGGGCATCGGAGTAGCCGTGGCCGCGCAGGTCCACGGCGATGACGCGGAAGTGCTCGGCGAGCAGATCGGCCGCGCGGCCCCAGTTGCGCAGGTTCCCGGCCCACCCGTGCAGGAGGACCAGCGGCCGAGCCGCTTCCGGACCGGTCACCCGGTAGACGATGGTCGTGCCGTCCGCGCTTGCCACATCCCGAATAGCCATACGAGTGAGGCTAACCACCCGCGACGCGCCGCCGACACGCCCTGCCTAAGCTCAGGATCATGAGCACTCGTAGCGCTGTGGTGACCGGAGCCAGTTCGGGTATCGGCGAGGCAACCGCCCGCGAACTCGCCAAGCAGGGGTATCACGTCTATGTCGGCGCGCGGCGGGTCGATCGGCTGGCGAAGCTGGCCGAGGAGATCGGCGGCACGGCGCTGCCGCTGGACGTGACCGACGAGGAGTCGGTGCGCGCCTTCACCGCGGCCGTCGAGCACTGCGACGTGCTGGTCAACAACGCGGGCGGCGCGAAGGGGCTGGCCCCGGTGCTCGAGGCCGATCTGGACGACTGGCGCTGGATGTGGGAGACCAATGTGCTGGGCACGCTGCGGCTCACGAAGGCCTTGCTGCCCAAGCTGATCGCCTCCGGCGACGGCCTCATCGTCACCGTCACCTCGGTGGCGGCGTTCTCCATCTACGACAATGGTTCCGGCTACACCTCCGCCAAGCACGCGCAGGCGGTGCTGCATCGGACGCTGCGCGGCGAATTGCTCGGCCAGCCCGTGCGTTTGACCGAGATCGCGCCGGGCGCGGTGGAGACCGAGTTCTCGCTGGTGCGTTTCGGCGGCGATGCCGAGCGCGCGGCGAGTGTGTACCGGGGCATCGATCCGCTGGTGGCGCAGGACATCGCGGAGATCGTGGGCTTCGTGGCGTCGCGGCCGCCGCACGTCAATCTGGACACCATCGTGGTCAAGCCGCGCGATCAGGCCGAGTCGGGTCGCTTCGCCCGGCGCAGCTGAGCTGCGTATCGCCGCGTAGCTGACCGGTCGCACGCCTGATGCGTTGTGCCGCACTGTAATTCAGCTCACAGATCTGAATCATAGATTTTTCAAAACCGAAATGCGGGCACTGCTAGCGTCCCTCGAAACCGAGGACGCTGGAAGTGAACACATGGCGAGATCACGCATCGAGGCGATCGGGTCCCATCTGCCCGACACCGAGGTATCGACCGCGGAACTACTGGCCCGACTGGCCGTCGAAGCACCTCTCGACCTGGAGCGCATCAGCGGCGTGCGGCACCGCCGCGTGTGCGCCGAGGGTGAGGATTCGTTCAGTCTCGCCCTGGCGGCGGCGCGTGCGGCACTGGACAATTCGTCCTATGACGCCGCCGAACTGGATGTCGTCATTTCCTGCTCCATCACCCGCATTCGCGACGGCGAATTCTGCGTCGAGCCCTCGTTCGCGCTGATGCTGCGCAATGAACTCGGCGCGGCCGGTGCCATCCACTTCGACGTCTCCAATGCCTGCGCGGGCATGATGAGCGGAGTTCTGGTGCTGGATCGCATGATTCGTGCGGGCCTGGTGAAACGCGGCCTGGTGGTTTCAGGAGAGTACATCACGCCCATCTCCGATACCGCGGTGCGTGAGATGTCGCAGAAATACGATCCGCAGTTCGCCTCACTGACCGTCGGTGACGGCGCGGCGGCCGTCATTCTCGATGGCGAAGGCACGGACGAGGATTGCGTCGACTACATCGAACTCAATACCAGCGCCGCGTTCGCGCAGCTCTGCCTCGGCATGCCCAGTGATCGCAGCCCCGGCATCGCGCTGTACACCGATAATCGGGCCATGCACAACGAGTCTCGCTATCTGCTGTGGACGACCCGGCAGCGAGATTTCCTCGCCGAGCGCGGCAGCAGTTTCGCCGCCGAGCGCTACGACCATGTGATCCATCATCAATTCAGTGCCCCCGCAGTGGAATTCGTGGCCAAGATCGCCGAGCGGGAATTCGATGCCGCGGTGCCGCCCGCGCTCATGGTCCTGGACCGCTTCGGCAACACCGCTTCCACCTCGCATTTCGTTGTTTTGCACGACGCGCTCAAACAACAACGGATAGCGTCCGGAGCGAAAGTACTGATGGTGCCCGCGGCCTCCGGTGTCGTGGCCGGGTTTCTGTCGGTGACGCTCGGCGATCTTCGGGTGTGATGCAGCATGGGAATCGTAATTTCTTCCGTAACCACCGAAATCGGCGGCGGCAGTTCCATCGAACAGGCGGCGGCCGCCGCGCGCCGCGCCATCGCGGAGGCCGGTACCACGCCGGAGCGCATCGACGCGCTCATCAATACCGGCGTCTATCGCGACTCGAACATGGTGGAACCGGCCATGTCCGCGCTGATTCAGCAGCAGGCGGGCATCGGGCTGGAGTATCACAGCGGTGATGTGCCGTGCCTGTCGTTCGATCTGATGAACGGGGCCTGCGGGATTCTCAATGCGGTGCAGGTCAGCCAGGCGCTGCTGGAGGCCCCGACCGTGCACCGGGTGCTGCTGGTGTCCGGTGACGCGCACCCGTCGAAATCGCCGGAGCCGCAGGCGGGCTTCCCGATCAAACCGGTCGGTGCGGCCATGCTGCTGGAAAAGGTGCCCGGCACAGCCGGTTTCGGGGCCTTGCACATCAGCGCCACCGACGGACGACCCGCGGCCGAAGGCTATCTGCGCTTATCGGAGATGGGAACGACCGGTCGGTCTTCGATCACCGTGAACCGCACCACCGGCCTCGAAGAGCTCCTGCACCACGCGATTTCGGCGGCCAGCGAGGCGCTCGAGGTGGCCGACGTGCCCGCCGACCGCGTCGTGCTCATCTGCGGACGGCCCACCGCCGACTTCCCGCACCTGCTGGCCCAACGGCTCGGCATCGACCCCGAGGCCGTCAGCGCCGACGACACCGAGAGCGACGCGCACACCTCGGCACTGCCGGTCGCCTTCCTGGCAGCCCGCGACAGCGGCAAGCTCGAGCGGGCCGACGTAGCCTTGTTCGTGGCCGCCGGGGCCGGACCCTCGGCCGCCGCCATCGCCTATCGCTTGCCGAAACGGTAAGCCCGGGCGCGAAATCCACCGGAGGAACGATGCACGGACTCTGGGTGATCGTGCCCGCCTACAACGAGGAGCACGGCATCACCGCCACGCTCGCCGCCCTGGCCGCCCAGCGCGACCGTGATTTCACGCTGCTGGTGGTGGACAACGATTCGACCGACGGCACCGCGAAGGTGGTGCGCGACTTCGCCGAAACGCATCCGGGAATGCGGATCGAACTCATCACCGAGACGCGCAAGGGCACCGGCGCGGCCGCCGACACCGGCATGCGACACGCCATCGCGGCGGGCGCGGTGTGGCTGGCCCGCACCGACGCCGACTGCCTACCCGCGCCGGACTGGACCGCGCGGATACGGGCCGCCTTCGATTCCGGGCTGCGGCTGATCAGCGGGCAGCTGCTGCCGCGCACCGACGAGGGCGTGAACCTGCGCGACCGCACCGTGATTCGCGTGGCGCTCGAGGTCGCGTCGTACTTCGGGAAATTCCGGCCCGGCAATCGAGATCCGCGCTATCTGGGGCCGTACGTCATGACGCCCGGCTGCAATATGGCCATTACCGCCGAGCTCTACGAGGCCGCGGGCGGCTTCCCGCGCACCGCCATCGAGGACCTGCACGAGGATCGGGCGCTGGTGAACGCGGTTCGCATGCTCACCACCGACTACGGGCTGCGCCGGGACGTGCGGGTGTACGGCTCCAATCGGCGCGTGCGAGCCTGGGGTGTGCGCAAGACCCTGGCCTGGTACGCCGATCACCGCTACAAACCGGAGCTGGTGGACATCCGGTGATGGACGGTGGTCTCGACAGTGGTTCGGCGGGTGAGGATTTCACCGCGCTGCTGCGTGAGCAGGTGCTGCGCACCCCCGACGCGCCCGCCCTGGGCATGATCGGGGAGCCGCCGCTCAGCTTCGCCGAACTGGACGCCCGGATTCGGCTGGTGGTGAAGCGGCTGCACAGCAGGGGCTTCCGGCCCGGCGACCGCATGCTGTTCTCCATTCGGCCGTGTGTCGACGCGGTGGTGCTCATTCTCGGGACGGTCACGGCGGGCGGCACCATCGTGTTCGTGGATCCGGGGGTCGGTCCCGAATTGTTCGCGCGCCGACTGGAATTGGTGCGGCCGACCTGGGCGGCGACGGAATCGCTGCTGTACCTGCTGAGCGGACCGTTGCGGCGTTACGGGCGCAGGCTCGGGCTGTCACTGCCCGAATTCGGGAAGCTGCCGCTACGCCACATTCACTGTGGGCCGCGCCTACCCGGGACGCCGCGCGGGTCGATTCCGCTACGGCAGCTGATCGGCTCCGAGCCGGGCTGGTCGGGTCCGGCCAGCGGCTCGACCGTCGACACGCCGGTCGAGGATCCCGAGGCGGAGGCGCTGATCGTCTTCACCTCCGGCACCACCGCCGCGCCCAAAGCCGTTGTGCACACCCGGGGTTCGCTGGGCGCCGGGCTGACGGCCATGGCCGGGTCCACCACGCTCATGCCCGGCTCCCATCTGCACACCGAGCAGCTGATGATGGGCCTACCCGCGGTGCTCGAGGGCGCGCGCTGGTCCATGCCGCGGTATCCGCGCTTCGAAACCCATATCGACCCGGTCGGATTCGCGCGGACGCTGGATACCGCCACGCACGCGTTCTTCACGCCCGCCGATCTCGCGGTGGCGCTCGACGCCGTCGAATCCGGGCGGGTGCCCGCACCGACGAACCTCGAGGAGATCTCCCTGGGTGGCGCGCCGGTGACCCCGGCACTGCTGCGGCGCGCTCGCGCGGCGCTGCCCGACACGGAATTCCTCGCCATCTACGGAATGACCGAGATACTGCCCGTCGCCATCGTTTCCGGCACCGACAAGCTGGATTTCGACGCTCCCGGCGATCTGCTCGGCCCACCGGCCGAGGGTGTCGACGCGCGCATTGCCGACGACGGCGAACTCATTCTCTCCGGCCCCAATCTGTGCCGCGGCTACCTCGGCGAGCCCGCCTTGAAGGAGATCGCGACCGGCGACCTGGCCCGCTTCGAGGGCGACACCCTGGTGCTGATGGGCCGCAAGAAGGACATGATGATTCGCGGCAAGACCAATATCTATCCGGGACTGTACGAACCGGCCATCGCCACGGTGGCGGGCGTGCGGCAGGCCATCATGGTCGGCATTCCGGACGAGATCGGCGACGAACGCATTGTGCTGGCCGTGGTGGCGGACCCGGACGCCGGTGATGTCGAATCCCGGCTGCGGCGCGAATTGCCCACGCTCATCGATGTTTCCGCGTTGCCGGACGACATTGTGACGGTCGCGGAAATCCCCGTCAGCGGCCGCACCAGAAAGCCCGATCGGGCCGCCCTACGCACCCTGCTGGAGCGCCGGATCGGCTGACGGCTCCGGCCGCGCCAGCAGGGCGGACACCACCGCGTCGGCGAATGCCTCCGCCCGCCGCGCGGTGACCACCTGCTCGACGTAGCAGAACGCGAGACGCATTTCGTCGTGCGCGGTCGCCACCGCGACCGTCATGACGCTCACGCACGAATTCGACGCCGCCAAGGTGAGGTCCGAAATGCGGTGTGCGCCCACCCGGCCCGGAAAATCGACGCGGCCGATATTCGTGACCGAGACATTCCAGGGCGCACGCCGATCCACCATGCCCGCCAAGCGTCGTCCGGCGCGTGCGTCCTTCGGCGTCCCGAACCGCATCCCGGCCACCGTCGACAAATGCCGCCGCTCCCGCACGCCGCGATCCAACTGCCGCTTCACCGAGCGCGCGGCCTTCCACACCGAGAGTTCCGGCCCGAACGGCACGAAACCCACCAGCACCGGAGCATAAATTCCCAGGTCATCGGGCTCGGGCGCGGGTTCCAGCAGGCTCCGGAAATCCACGGGCGACCCAATTCCCGCGAAACCGGCTACCCCCGGGTCCGCCGCCCGGCCGATGGCCCCGGCCACCGCTGCCGCCAGCATCCCGTGCACCGTGACCCCGGCTCGGCGGCAATCGGAAACCAAGTCCGCCAACGCTTCCCGATCGACGACCCGATGCACAACCCTGGTCCGCCGATCCGACAACTCCACCGGCGTCCCGGTCAACCGCACCGGACGCGCCCGCAAGGCCGCCACCTGATCGAACAGATTCGTGTACGCGTATCGCCAAAACCCGCGTGCCGCAGCAGGAATCACCACGTCGGCCGGGGCCGTCGAATCCCGTTCGACCGGGGCGGCACCGTGCCCGCCTACGTGCAGTACCAATTTCCGCAACAAGGTCATCAACGATCGGCCATCGACGATGATGTGCGACACGGTCAGCACGATGTCGTGAAACTCGCCGTCGGTCCCGACGCCCACGGCGATATCGACCACTCTGACAAGGCCTTTCCGAAGGTCGAACGGCGTCCGCAACTCCGCGTCGATCGCACCGACCCAGGCCTCCCCGTCGCCGGTCACCATCCGCCGCACCGGAATCGAGGACGCCGCTTCCGGCCGCAGCCAGGGATCCCGTCCCGCGCGGTCCACCACCCCCATCCGCAGCAACGGATACTCGGCGAGCAAGGCGTCGGCCGCCGCCGCCACACGTTCCGCGGCGACCGGCCCACCTACTCGCACCCGCCCCACGCAATGCGCCGGGGACAACCGGTCGATGATCCAAAACCAGCGCTCCGACGGGCTCAGGGGCCGCCCGAATCGTGGTGTCGCGGTGGTCATTCGACGACCCTAACCGTGACGGACCGAACTCGCAGTTGTCGTTCGGCCGAGGGCCGAGGTACCGTTCCCGTCATGCAGCGCGCTCAGTCGACTACGACGCCGGACACCGTCCCGGCGCGCTGAACCCTGTTCTGACCAAAGCCCCGGGCGAATGCCCGGGGCTTTTGCTTTGTGCGGTCATTCGCCCTCGTTCGGAGGAGACCCACATGTACGACCATCGAAAACTCGGCCGCGAACTGGAATTGTTCGACACCGACCCGCTGATCGGCGCGGGCCTGCCCTACTGGCTGCCGGACGGCGCGATCATCCGCCACAGCCTCGAGGAATACATCCGCACCGTCGAACGCCGGGCCGGATACCGCCACGTGTATTCCCCGGTGCTCGGTAAACGCGAGCTGTACGAAATCTCGGGCCACTGGGCGCATTACAACGACGACATGTATCCGCCGATGGATCTCGGCGGCGAACAGGTGGTGCTGCGGCCCAGCCTGTGCCCGCATCACGCCCTGATCTACCGCTCCCGCTCACACAGCTATCGCGAACTGCCGCTGCGACTGGCCGAGCTGGGCGGCATGTATCGCTCCGAATTGTCCGGCGTCCTGGGCGGTTTGACCCGGGTGCGCTGTATTCAGCTCAATGACGCGCACGTCTTCTGCACCCTGGAGCAGGTGGCCGACGAGGCGGCCGCGGCGCTGGAGTTGATCACCACCGCCTACCGCGCCATGGGCATCACCGCGAGCCGCTACCGGCTGTCCCTGCCCGGTGGGGGCGGGAAATATGTTGCGGCACCGGAGATGTGGCAGCAATCCACCAAACTGCTGACCGAGGTGCTGGATCGCTCCGGGCTGCCCTACGAGTCGGCCGAGGGCGAGGCGGCCTTCTACGGGCCCAAGATCGACGTCCAGGTCACCGACCACGCGGGCCGCGAGGCCACCCTGTCCACCGTGCAGATCGACTTCCACCAGCCCGAGCAGTTCGATCTGCACTACATCGGCGCGGACGCGAGCAAGCATCGCCCGGTCATGGTGCACCGCGCCATTATCGGCAGCGTCGAACGCGCGGTGGCGCAGCTGATCGAACAGCACGGCGGCGCGTTCCCCGCCTGGCTGGCCCCGCTGCAGATCGCGGTGTTCCCGGTCTCCGAGGCCGAGGAGTCCGCGGCGGCCGACCTGGTCGACCGCTGTGTCGCCGCCGGGCTGCGCGCGCAGGTGTTCGGCGCGGAGTCGGGCAGCCTGGGCGCGCGCATCCGCGAAAACCGCTTGGTCCCTTACCAGTTCATTCTCGGACCCGCCGAAACCGCGAACGACGAGGTGGCCGTGCGGCTGCGGGACGGACGACGGCTACCCGCGCAGCCTGCCGCCCAGGCCGTGAATCACGTTCGCGCCCTGGTCGAATCCCACGACACCCGGCTGTGGATCGACTGAGGCGCGAGGCTCGCCGCGGCAGGTGAACACGAGTTCACCTGCCGGGCAGGACGTTTCAGCGGCCGCCGACGGGCTGCGGCGGCAGCGGAGTGGCCGAGATCTGGTTCTTCGGCTCGCCCTGGAGGGCCGAGAGGCCCTTCCAGGTATCCCAGTCGATGGTCCAGTCGTAGATGTCGCCGTCGGCCGCCGAGAGCTGGATGCGGGTGCCGGTGACCTCGACCGGATCACCGTAGAGAGCGGTCGGGAAGTACGCCTGGGCGTCGGCGGTGCTGAGGTTGATGCAGCCGTTGGTGACGTTCGAATTGCCCTGGGCGCCAGCGGACATGGGGTTGGCGTGAATGAATTCGCCATTGTTCGAGATGCGGACGGCCCAGCGTTCCCGCGCGTTGGTGTAGAACGGCGGGTTGGACATCACGAAGTCCTCGTACTTCTCGGTCACCACGTGGATGCCCGACCGCGTGACATTGCGGTCCTCATTGCCCTCGCCGTAGCTGCAGGGGAAGTCGAAGACGGTCTGGCCGTCGCGAATCACCTGGACGCGGTGGCTGGGCGCGTAGCCGCGCACGATCTGCGAGCGACCGATCTTGAAGTCGGAGGTGAGGTCGGAGTCGCCGAACAGGCCGCCACCCATATCCAGGCCGTACAGCTTGGCGCCGACGTGCACCGTGGTGCCGGGCTGCCAGTACTCGCGCGGTCGCCAGTGCACGCGCGACCCGCCATTGTCGTCCTGCAGCCAGGCCCAGGAACCCTCGGTGGCCGGGGTCGCGGTGACGGTGAGCGCCTTCTCGACGGCCGCCTTGTTCTCGATGTGCCCCTTGAACTGGAGCATGATCGGCGCGGCGATGCCGACCTCCTGGCCGTCACCGATATTGATGGTGGCGGGCGCAGTGGCCTTGGGGCTGACGGTGGTGAACTTGCCGTCGATGGCCACCGGCTTGTTGTCGGTGCCGATCGCGGTGCCCGCCCAGGTGTAGGTCACGCCGTACCCGAGGGCTTCGTTCACCGTGAATTTGCTGCGCGTGGCGTCGAAGGTGCCGGTTACCTGCTTGCCATTGGCATTGGTCAGGGTCAGCTGATCGATGCGGCCATTGGTGACCGTCGCGCTCACCGCCGCCGTCGGGTTGACGTTCTCGCTGCCATTACCCGGTTCCAGCTTGACGGTCGCGACCGGCTCGGCGGCCTTCGGAGAGCCGCCGCCACCGTTCTTGGATGACGAACACGCCGCCGCGATCACTGCCGTCGATGCCACGAGTGCCGCCCGCAGGGCAGCACGACGGGACAGTCCTCGATTGCTCACTTTCTCGACCCTACCCCCGCAAACCGTGTATCCCGGACGCTGAAATGGTGGCCCAAGCCACTCGCTACAGGCTCACACCCACGGTCACGGGTTCGGGTTCGAGACGAATCCCGAAGCGTTCAGCAACCCCGTCGCGAACCGTGCGGGCGAGGGTGACCAGATCGGTCGCGGTGGCCGCGCCCCGATTGGTCAGCGCCAGCGTGTGTTTGGTCGACAAACGTGCTGGGGACCCGTCGCCCGGAAAGCCCTTGGCGAAACCGGCGCGTTCGATGAGCCAGCCCGCGGAGAACTTTACCCCGCCCGCGCCGGGGAACGTGGGCACGGCCACGTCCGCGCCCACATGTGACGCGATCGCCGCCCGCACCGCCGCCACCTCATCGTCCGGAATGACCGGATTGGTGAAAAACGAGCCAGCACTCCAGGTGTCGTGATCGTCCGGATCGAGCACCATGCCCTTGCCCGCCCGCAGCCGCAGCACCTCCGCGCGCACCTGCGCCGCCGGGCGCGATTCGCCCTCCGCCGCACCGAGGGCCGTGGCCAGCTCGCGATAGCCCAGCGGGGCGCTGGAACCGTCCGCGCGCAGCGCGAATTCGACGGCCAGCACGACCGCCGCGTCGCTGTGCTTGAGAACCGAAGTGCGATAACCGAATCCGAGCTCCCCCGGCTCGACCCAGCGGATCTCGCCGCTCGCGCGGTCCAGCAATCGCACCCGGCGCAGCAAACTCGCCACCTCGACGCCGTACGCGCCGACGTTCTGCACCGGCGTGGCACCCGCGGAACCCGGAATGCCGGACAGGCATTCGAGACCGCCGAATCCGGCCGCCACGGTCGCGGCCACCACCGTGTCCCAGTTCGCGCCCGCCTCGGCGAGCACCGAGTCCGCGCCGATCTCGACGCCCTCGGTGGCGATGCGCACGACCACGCCCTCGAAACCCGCATCGGCGATGAGCAGATTGGAGCCGCCCGCGATGAGCAGCACCGGGATTCCGGCCGCGTCCAGTTCGCGCACGGTCGCCACCAGCGCGTCGGTGCTCGCGCACTCGGCGACCGTGGCCGGACCGCCGACCCGCAGGGTCGTCAGCTCGGCCAGCGGCACCTGCGCACGCAGCCGCGCGCCGGTCGCCGTCAGTCGGTCCCGCAGGTCGTCGAAGGACACCACCCGAGAAGTACGCACAGGCACAGACGGTAGCGTGTCCGACCATGGCGACACCTCTGGCCTTCACCGCGCACTCCACCCATCCCATGGCCGCGGTGCGTGCGGCGTTCGCCGACGAGCAGTACTGGAAGGACCGGATCGAGGCGGTGGGCGGTCCGAACGCCCGCATCGAGAACATCGCGATCTGCGGCGACCAGGTGCGCGTCGACATGGTGCAGACGATCCCGGCCGAAGAACTCCCCAGCCAGATCACCGCGATCAAGCCGGAGGGCCTGGTCATTCCGCGCACCGAGACCTGGCACGGCAGCGGCGGCACCGTCGAGGCGCACGTGGACGGCGCGCCCGCGAACGTGAACGGCACGCTGACCGTCACCGACGACGGCTCCGGTTCCACCTTCGTGGTGGACGCGTCCATCGAGGTGAAGATCCCGTTGTTCGGCAAGAAGATCGAGGCCGCGATCCAGGAGCACCTCACCGCGCTGCTGGAACGCGAGGCCGAGTTCACCGACAATTGGCTGAGTTCGCACTGACGGGGGTCGCCCGGCAGTAACCTGAGCGATCGTGGCCCGCCGACTCGACTACTCCGCGCGGTATCCGCTGCACACCACGCAAGAGGTGTACGCGGCGATGATGAACCGCGAGCACTGGGATGCCCGCATCGCGGAACTGCGCAAGCACTCCCCGAACGACATCGTGAGTCTGGACTCCGACGAGGACGGCATCACGGTCGAACTGCGGCACGTGCTCCCGCGCGACACGCTGCCCGACATGGCGCAGATGGTCGTGCACATGGACATGGTGATCACCCGCCGGGAAACCTACGGCCCCTTCGGACCCGAGGTGACCGGCGCTTACACCACCGAAGTCCCCAGTGCCCCCGGCACTCTGGGCGGCACCATGCGCCTGTTCCCCACCGATATCGGCTGCACCCTGCGGATCTCCTCACACGCGCAGGTGGCCATGCCGTTCTTCGGGCGCAGGCTCGAACAGCTCATGCTGGTGAACCTGGTCGACCTGTTCCGCATCGAGGCCGAGGTGACGAAGAACTGGCTGGATCAGCACTACCCCGTCGGCTGAACAAACCGATCGGGACGATCACCCGCGGCACCACCGGGATCAACAGACTGCGCCGCAGCGACCGGTGGCTCAGCCACGACCCCTTGGTCGCTCATCGGTTGCTGGAAGCCGCCGACCCGCTCGTTGTAGATCTCGGTTACGGGGCCAGCCCGGTCACCACGCTGGAAATGGCGGCGCGGCTGCGCACCGTTCGACCGGATCTGCGCGTGGTCGGGCTGGAGATCGATCCGGACCGCGTCGTCCCCGCCCGGGACGGCGTGGTCTTCGCCCGCGGCGGTTTCGAGCTGGCGGGCCTGCGCCCCACCCTGGTTCGCGCCTTCAACGTGCTGCGCCAGTACCCGGAGGCCGCCGTCCCCGATGCCTGGTCCACCATCCAATCCGGCCTCGCCCCCGACGGTCTGCTCCTCGACGGCACCTGCGACGAACTGGGTCGCCGCTGCGCCTGGATCCTCCTGGACCGCACGGCACCGCTGTCGCTCACCCTGGCCTGGGACCCCTTCACCGTCGAAACACCCTCCGACATAGCCGAACGCCTCCCCAAAGCCCTCATCCACCGCAATATTCCGGGCGAACCCATTCACACCCTGCTGACGGCCGCCGACCGCGCCTGGGCCGTCGCCGCGCCGCTGGCCCCCTACGGTCCGCGCGTGCGCTGGCGGCACGCCGCGGAACTCCTACGCCAGCAGGGCTTTCCGCTGCGGGTGTATCGCCGCCGCCTCCGCGACAACGTCCTGACCGTGCCGTGGTCCGCGGTCGCGCCCCTACCTTGAGGCGTCGAAGAAACTACTGGAACTTGTGACGCAGTTCGCGGATCGCGCCGGACAGCGCGGCGGGGGCGAGCAGCGAGCGCGGGGCGAAGGGCTGACGCCATAGGCCACCGTGGGCCGCGCCGGTCGCGAAAAGCGCCTCGGGGTTGGGGATTCGGGGCTCGTCCGGGGCATGCAGATCGGCGACCAGCTTGGCGGCGAGCAGGGTGCGGGCGGTGGCGGGGTCGAAGACCTCGATGCCGAAACGAGAGGCGGCGCGGTACGCGGCCGTGCGCCAACCGGGTTCGCGGGCCAGGCTGCGGGTCCAGGCGGGTGGGGCGACCGTGAAGGAGACGGGGTGACCGGCCGATTTCGCCAGGACGGCGCGCCAGCGCGGAAGCCGTTGCGCCAGGGCGTAATCCGGTCCCGCGAGGGCGGGCAGATTGTCGAACAGGCCCCAGGCCCCGCCCTCGGTGTCGAAGATGGGGCGGGTGTAGTTGAGGCGGTACAGCGAGCGCGGCGCGAGCTTGTGCACCAGATCCTGGGCGCTACCGCGAAAACCGCGCCGCACCAGCTGGTCTCGGGCGGCGGCCACCACCGAGGCCGGGACGGCGTAGGTGTCGGTCGGGGAACCGAGCAGGGCCAGGGCGGCATCCGGATGGTGGCGCAGCAGGGTTTCGGCGAGGACGTCGGAGGCCGCGGCCAGGCGCACGCCCGCCGCACCGGGGAGTTCCGCGTAGAGACCGAGCACCGGCCGGGCGTCACTGTGGGCGGTGATCCAACGGGCCAGGGCCGGAAAGCTTCTGGCGATATCGACGCCGGGTTCGGTGTCGGTGACGGGGAATCGCATGACACCGGCCCCACCCCGCGCGGCGGCCCGCAGTCGGTCCCAGCGGGCCCGCCCGGGTCGATCCACGGCCAGCACCTCCGCACCCCAGGCCAGCAGCGGCCGCAGCGGTCCGAGTTCCGCGCCCGCGCCGGTCACGGTGACGCGGAAACCGGGCAGCGCCAACCATTCCGGGTGATCGATGACGCGCTCGATCGCCGCCACGAAATCGGGCTCGAGAATTCCCTCGGTCTGCCACCGCGCCAGCCGCAGCCGCAGCGCGTCCTCGGCGAGCAGCAGGCCCCGCCACGGCACCTCGAGTCGTTTCACCGCCGCGGCCTCGCCCGCCACCTCGGCCGTCTCCAGCACGGCCGCATCGGCTTCGGCGTCCACGTCGATGGTGTCCAGGGTGGCGACGGTGCGCCCGACCGCGAAGCGCAGCATGTGCCGCACCGAGTCCAGTCCGGCCGCGGCCATGCCCAGCGAGATCTCCGGCGCGCTGATGGCCAGCGCCGTCATGCCCCGGAAGACCCGGTGATATTCGCGCCGCCAGTCGCGGCAGGTCTCCACCGATTGCGCGAGATCGGCGTCGTAGGGCCGAATCGCGTCGGCGACCACGGCCGCGGAGAACATGTCCGCGATCAGGTCGGGCGGTCCGGGCGGAAACACCAGATCCCACACGCCAGCACCGACCTTGCCCATGGACAGTCACCCTGCCACGAATCCGGCCCCCGCAAAACTCGAAGCCCGCGCGCTGAAACCCCTAACGCGGGTCCTGCTGGGTGCGGGCCAGCGCCCGACGCAGCCGCGCGGCCGTGGACGGGTCCAGAGCGGCACTGGCGGAACGGATTTCGGCCCGCGCGCAGCGGTGGATGGCGACCGCGTCGGACACCACCTCGTCCAGCGCGGCCTGCCCGATGCCCGCCTCGGCCAGATCCAGCACGGTGCGCAGCGGCGTCGTCACCAGGAACGCACCCGCCGACTCCACATCCTTGCGGGCGAAACCGCGACGCAGCACCACCAGTCGCGGCGAGAGCGGAAACCGCCCCACCCGCGCCGACAGATGCACGAACCTGGGCCGCAGGCGACCGAGACCGTGCAGTTCGGCCGCACTGTGATGGGAGACCGCGGCCGCGCCGTCGAACCAGGCCGACCACATGGCGTATTCGTCCAGCGGACCGTCCGGCCAGTCGGCCAGCCGCAGCAGCCCGACACCGGACCGCAGCACGCTGCCGTCGCGCAATCCGTCCCGAATCCGAACCTCACACCCCGTGCGCAGCACCTGACGGGTGGTGAAATATCCGGCGTGCCGCCCGGCCTGCTCCCGCAATGCCTGCCATCCGTGTTCCGGATCGGGCTCCGGCGCCCCGTCCCCTGCCATGAGATCCAGAATAGGCCGGAGCCCTGTGTGATACGTCACAATCCGGCGCTGTGAGCCGACACCTCACGGGAAGCTCAGAGCCCGCACAGAAAGCTCGGGAAGAATCGCTGCCATGAGTTCGGACCCCACCTCGAACGATGCGACCCCCCGC
Organism: Nocardia sp. CDC160; assembly: GCF_035818795.1. Lineage (NCBI taxonomy): Bacteria > Bacillati > Actinomycetota > Actinomycetes > Mycobacteriales > Nocardiaceae > Nocardia > Nocardia sp. CDC160. Next base: position 228,215 of record NZ_JAYKYT010000007.1, read on the forward strand.
GACACCGCCGCGCAACCGGCCGATGCCACTGTGCAGCCTGCCGATCAAAAAGTGCGGCCTGTCGATCCACAAGGGCGGCCTGTCGATCTCGACAAGCCGGACAGCGCGCCCACCGAAGTCCTAGGCACGCAGCACGACTCGCAGACCGAGGTGCTGAACGGCCAAGGCGCAGCGCCGACGCCCCGACAAGAGTGGTGGAACGACCCCACCGCCCAGCACGGCGACCAGCCCACCGCGGTGCTCGGCGAGCAGGCGACCCAGGCCATTCACCCGGGCGAGGCCGCCTACGCGCCGGGCGCGAGCGGCGGTCACCCGATCGCCGACCAGGCGGGCTATCCACCGAACGCGACCGCGCCCCTGCCGAATGGCATGGGCTACACCGGCGACCCCGCCTACGCCCAGGGCGCGACCGGCGGTTTCCAGCAGCCGCCCGGCACCCCGCCACCGCCGGTGAATGTCGGTGGTGGACAGGGAGGTTCGCCCGGTATGCGCCGAAATCGCAAGAAGACCTTGCTGATCGTCGGCCTGGTGGTGGCGCTGCTGGTGGCGGGCGGCCTGGCCGGTGGCGAGGCCTATGCCCGGCACAAGTACGAGTCGTGCATCAGCTCGCAGTTCGAGGCCCAGATGGGCTCCAAGATCGATGTGTCCTTCGGCTGGAAACCGCTGCTACTCACCATGTTCGACAAGAAGGTGTCCTCGGTGACGGTCGACAGCGACGACACCAAGTTCGGCCCGGCCCAGGACATGGTCGTGCACGCCACCTTCAATGATGTCGAGCTGAAGGACAATGGCCAGCAGGGCGCCACCGTCGGCAGCTCCACCGCCGAGGTGACCTGGAGCAACGCGGGCATCACGAAGACCTTGGGCGGCTTGGTCTCCGGCGCGACCTCGGACCCGAACTCGGGCACGCTGAGCTTCGCGGTGCTGGGCGGCCTGGCCCAGCTGCAGGTCAAGCCGAAGATCGTGGGCGACAAGATCCAGGTCGACACCCTGCAGGCCTCGCTCATGGGCTTCGGGCTGCCCACCGATCTGGTCTCGGGCATCGTGGATCTCATGACCCAGAGCCTGCAGAGCTACCCGATGGGGTTGAAGCCGACCAAGGTCGAGGTCACCAACGACGGGCTGCACGTCTCGCTGCGCGGCGGCCACGCCGATCTGCAGGCCGCCGACCAGAACGGGCAGCAGCAGAACGTGACCTGCTAGACCGGAAACCCTTCCAGCACTTCACGAGACCGTGACAACCCGAGCCGCGTAGCGCCAGCGGCGATCATCTCCGCCGCCTGCGCCGCGGTGCGGATGCCGCCGCTGGCCTTCACGCCCAGTCGTCCACCGACGGTGTCGGCCATCAGCTTCACCGCGTGCGCGCTGGCCCCGCCCGCGGGATGGAAACCCGTGGAGGTCTTCACGAAGTTCGCGCCCGCCAGTTCGGCGGCCCGGCAGGTCTCGACAATGGCCTTGTCGTCGAGCGCGGCACTTTCGAGAATCACCTTGAGCAAGGCCGTGTCCCCCATGGCCTCCCGCACCGCGACGATGTCGGCCAGCACCGCGTTGTAGTCCCCCGCCCGCGCCGCGCCGACATCGATGACCATGTCCACCTCGGCCGCGCCCTGGTCCACGGCCAGCCGGGCCTCGGCCGCCTTCACCAGCGAATGATGTTTGCCGGACGGGAAACCCGCGACCGTGGCCACCACCAGACCCGGCGCGCGCACCGGCAGCATGGAGGGGGACACGCAGATCGCGAGCACCCCCAACTCGCGCGCCTCGTCCACGAGCGCGGTCACGTCGGCGGGGGTGGCCTCGGGGGCCAGCAGGGTGTGATCGATCATCGCCGCCACGTCACGGCGGGAAATCTGTGCCATGAGCACCGAGTTTGGCACATCCTCACGATCCAGCACCGTCCCGGCGAATTTCGTTGCGGGCCGCAGCCGCCGTCACGCATGCTTGTAGGCGTGCTGATCCGTCGTGAACGTACCGGCGATGCCGTAACGATCGACGCGGTGCATCGCAGCGCCTTCGAGCGCTCCCCCGGTAATCCCTCCGCTGACCCAGCCAATCCCTCCGCTGATGCAGCCAATCCCGCCACCGACCCGGTCGAGGTCGGTCTCGTGCACCGATTGCGCGACGATGGCTCGGCCTGGATTCCGACCCTGTCGCTGGTGGCGGAATTCCAGGATCAGGTGGTCGGCCACGTCTGCCTCACCCGCGCGGGCGTGGGGCCGTTCCCGGTGCTGGCCCTGGGCCCGATCGGGGTGCTGCCCGCCCACCAGGGCAAGGGCATCGGATCGGCCCTCATGCACGCCGCCCTCGGCGCGGCCGACGCCCTCGACGAGCCGCTGGTCGGCCTGCTCGGCAGCCTCGAGTACTACCCCCGCTTCGGTTTCGTCCCCGGCACCCGGCTGGGCATCCTCCCCGATGTCGCGGACTGGACCTCCCACTTCCAGGTCCGTCCCCTGACCGCCTACGAACTCGAGATCAAGGGCGATTTCCACTACGCCGACGCCTTTTACGCCCTGTGACCGGAAGCACTGATTCACCCCTTTGATCCCGTGCCGAGCGGTTGCTGGGAAGATGTCCGAATGAGTTCCACCCCGGACGACCGTCGCTACGTGCTCACCCTGGGCTGCCCGGACCGTCCCGGCATCATCGCCCGCATCACCTCGTTCATCGCCGACTTCGGCGGCTCGATCGTGGAGGCGGGCTACCACTCCGATCTGGAGACCGGGTGGTTCTTCACCCGGCAGGCCATCAAGGCCGCGACCGTGCCGTTCGACCTGACCGAGCTGCGCGACCGATTCACCGCCGTCGCCGCCGACCTCGGCCCGGAAACCGACTGGCAGCTCATCGACTCGGGCGAACGCCGCCGCGCGGTGCTGCTGGTCTCCAAGGACGGCCACTGCCTGCACGACCTGCTCGGCCGCGCCACCAACGGCGAACTGCCCGCCACCATCGAGGCCGTCATCGGCAATCACCCGGACCTGGCCGGAATGACCGAGGCGCACGGCATCACGTTCCACCACGTGCCGTTCCCCAAGGATCCGGCCGAGCGCGGCCCGGCCTTCGAGCAGGTGCGCGCACTGGTCGACGCCCACGACCCGCACGCCGTAGTGCTGGCCCGCTTCATGCAGGTGCTACCCGCGCAGCTGTGTGAACACTGGGCGGGCAAGGCCATCAATATCCACCACAGCTTCCTGCCGTCCTTCGTCGGCGCGCGGCCCTACCACCAGGCCTTCGCGCGCGGCGTGAAGCTGATCGGCGCGACCTGCCACTACGTGACGGCCGAGCTGGACGCGGGCCCGATCATCGAGCAGGACGTCATCCGCATCGACCATTCCGACACCGTGCACGACATGGTCCGCCAGGGCCGCGATATCGAGCGCGTGGTGCTCGCCCGCGGCCTACGCTGGCATCTCGAGGGCCGCGTGCTGGTGCACGGGCGTCGCACCGTCGTCTTCGAATAGTCCTGTCGCGGAACGGATCAGACCGCGGTGGCCATCGTGCCGCGGCGGGCGACCCGGATGACGCGATGCAGTTCGATATTGAACGCGTGCGCGGCCTCGATGTTCACCAGGTGACCGGTCGGCAGCACGCTGTAGCGATCCAGATAGCCCGCCTCGGCGAGGGTGTCGGCGATCTCGCGGGAGTGGACCTCCGGCAGCAGCTTGTCGTAGGAGCCCGCGATGACCGTGGTCGGCACCGTGAGATTCGCCGCGGCACCGTGCAAGTCGAGCTTGACCAGACCCCGGGCCACGGCCGCGCGCACCGACGGACGGCAGGAGCGGACGATGGAGACGCCGAAGCGGACCTCGTCGCGGGTGGCGGCCGGATTCGCCAACCGATGCTTGGCGATGAGGTTGACGGCCGCGCCGCCGGGCAGCGGAACCGGTGTGCCGAAGAGCGCGACCGCCAGCCATTCCGGACCGGGAATCACGTCGTTGAGGATCGGAATCACGGTGGCGCGGGTGGGAATCTGGCGCGCGGCCGTGGTGGCCAGCAGGACCGCCGAGGCCCGGAACCGCACCTGCTCCGGGTACTTCCGCGCCCAGGCCTGAATGGTCATGCCGCCCATGCTGTGTCCGACCAGCACCGCCCGCTGCCCCGGCGCCAGCACGGCGTCGAGAATGTCGGAGAAGTCGTCGGCCAACTGGTCGGCGCTGAAAGGCCGTGTGCCGCTCTCGCTTTCGCCGTGGCCGCGCTGATCGAAGGCGATCACCCGATACTCGCCTGAGAAGGCGTTGATCTGCGGGTTCCAGTATTCGATGGCGCAGGACCAGCCGTGGGCCAGCACGATGACCTCGCCGTCGGCGGGACCGTAGGCGTGCACGCGCAGTTTCGCGCCGTCACGGGTGGTTACGGGGATGATTTCGGCGGGACGCGGTGTGTTGAGCGAGGCCGTCCGGTAACGACGCGACCGCAGTCCGGGGCGAAAGGGGGCGGTCAGCGCATCCACGCCCGCCTCCGGCAGTTTCACCAACATGAGCACTCCTTTGTGTTCCAGACCACAGTAGCGCGCTAGCCGAGGTGCTTGCTAGTGCAAGCGCCATATATCTTTCGCTTCACTTCCATGGTCGAGGCGGCCACCGCCCCGGAATAGGGCACCAAGGGTGGGATTTGGTCCCACCCTCAGGCACCCACCACCCGCGCGGGAATCCCGAACGCGGACTTGGCAACCCGGGCGAGTTCGACATTGAACTCCTGGTATGCCTCCACATTTCCGAGATGCCCCGTCGGGAGAATGGTGAAACCATCGAGACTTCCGGTCTCGGTGAGGATTTCGGCGATCCGCTCCGCGTGCACGGGCGGGGTCATATCGTCGTCCGCCCCGGCGATGATGGTGGTCGGCACGGTCAGCTTGGCCGCGCCGCCCCCGACATCCAGGGACGAGAGCAGGGTTCCGAAGCGGCCGCGCACCCGTGCCGGGCAGGAGCGGACAATGTTCATGCCGAAGTCGGCGATGTCACCGACCGCCGCCAGGCTCATGATGCCGCGGCGGAACAGCCACTTCACCGGTGCGATGGGCGGGAAGACGATCGGCGCGCTCAACCCCAGCTTGCCGAGTACGTAGGGCAACTTGATCAGGCCCCGGTTGCAGAAAGGCACCACGGTGGTCTCGGCGATCAGGTCACCGGCGGCGGTATTGGTGAGCAACACGGCCAGCAGCTGCTTGTTCACGCGCTGCGGATACCGTTTGGCCCACGCCTGAATCGTCATGCCGCCCAAGCTGTGTCCCACCAGGACGGCGCGCTGCCCGGGTCGCAGGACCGCGTCCAGCACCTCGGCCAGATCGTCGGCGAGCTGGTCGACGGTGAGCGGAGCGCTGCCGGATTCGCTCTCGCCGTGGCCGCGCACGTCGTAGGCGACCACACGGTATTCACCGGCGAAGGCATTGATCTGGGGGTTCCAGTATTCGAGGCAGCAGGTCCACCCGTGCACCAGCACGAGCACATTGCCGTCGGCGGGGCCGTAGGCGTGCACCCGCAGGTGGGCGCCGTCCGAGGTGGTGACCGGTACGACCTCGCAGGGACCGGTCGGCGGGTTCAGGTCGGCATTGCCGTAGGTCCGGGTGCGCAGGTCCGCGCGGTGTTCGCGCAGTCGATCGCGGACCTTTCGGCCGAGGTCCGCAGGATGAGGCAGCATGGCCCACATAGGACACTCCTTTGTGTTACTGATCGATACACTAACTCGCTCACCCGGTGCTTGCTAGTGCAAGCACCCGAAAAGTTTCCGAGTCGGAACCGACTTCACCCCTGGCCAGCACATTGCGGTGAAAAAAATCGGCCGCCACCCGGAAGATCCGAGTGACGGCCGAAGGTATCGGGAGCCGGTTACCAGCGCGGCCCGCGCTGAATCTCATCCACCTTGGGGCGGACATCGGCGAGGTAGACGCCGGTCGCCACGACCGCGGCGATGCCAAGCAGCCCTACCGGAGTCTGGGCCAGCAGCAGAGCACCCAGCGACGCCGCCAGAATCGCGATCCAGACCGGCTTGGTCAGTTTGTCCACGGCGGTGAAGGCATCCGGACGCTGACGAATCGCGTGTACGAGGGCGAACACCGTCATGCCCAGCGCGCACAGTTGCAACACCCACAGAATCAAGCTGGGAATTCCCATCACCCGATCCATCATACGGAGCGAAGCCCTGGCCACCAGGGGTTCTCGGCGCGACACGAACTCCTTGACGCAACGTTCACACGCGGCGAATCGCCGCCCCGCAAACGGCAGTGGCCCTCGCATACTCCGTTGTATGCGAGGGCCACAAGCTCTTTCGCGTGAAACGCGAGGACTTTCGTCTTACTTCTTCGCGGCAGGCGCGGCCTTCTTGGCGGGAGCCTTCTTGGCCGGGGCCTTCTTGGCGGGCGCGGCCTTCTTCACGGGCGCCTCGTCCTCGACCGGAGCGGTCTCGGTGGTCACGTCGACGACCTCGGCGTCGACGGCGTCCTCGGCCGGGGCCTCTTCCTTACCGGTCAGGCCGATGTACGGGCCGACCTGCTCGTAGGCCTTCTCGAAGGCCGCCTCGGCCTGCGCCCGCGCCTTGTCGAAGGCGTCCTGGGCGGCCGCCACGGCATCCTGGTTCAGCAGCGACTCGACGTACTCGCTGTGGCGCAGCTTCTCGACGGTCTCCTCGCCGCGGGCGGCCAGGTCGGCGTACAGGTCCAGCAGCTGGTGGTAGTACTGGTCGACCAGCTTGCGCAGCTCCTCGGGGGTGGCCTTCTCGCGCAGCTCGGCCAGGTCCTCGGGCAGCTCGGACGGCAGTGCCTGCACGCGCTGGCGCAGGGTCTCGACCTGGCCCTGCACGTCGGCCGGGAGGTTGGCGAAGCGCTCGCGGGCCTCTTCGATACGGCCCTGCACGTCGGCGGAGTTGGCGCGCTCGCGGATCTGCGAGACGACGTCCAGCACGGTGGCGTAGAGGGCGTCGCCCGCACCGACGGTGGCGTAGAGCGGCTTGGTCACGGTGGTGGTGAGCTTGGGCTCGGTCATGGTTCGTTCTCCTGGCGTGGCGGAACTTCGGTTGTGCGGTGCGGAACCTCGTTGTCCCTGTCTCCCCCGGGAACGCCCCCCTTAAGGTCCGTTGCGTCCCCTCTGTCCTCGTCCACCTGGTTTTCCCGGCGGAACGATTCGTAGATGTCCAGGAGGACCTGCTTTTGGCGTTCGGTCAGATTGACGTCGGCCAGTAGGGCATCCCGGACAGGGCCGTGCGGCCTCTGCTCGAGGTACCCGGCCCGCATGTACAAGACCTCCGAGGAGACCCGCAGACCCTTCGCGATCTGTGCGAGCACCTCGGCGGACGGATTGCGCAGCCCGCGCTCGATCTGACTCAAGTACGGATTGCTCACCCCCGCCAGTTGTGCGAGCTGACGCAAGGAGACCTGGGCGGCCTCGCGTTGCGCCCGGATGAAGCCCCCGATGTCGTGAGCCGCGTTGGCTACGCGGCCCGACCGGTCTCCGGCGGCGGACGTCTCCGCTGCGTCGCCTTCGATCGGTTCGGGAACCTCGGGATCGTGCTTCATCACTCACCTTCCGGCGGTTGTACGGTCAATTCTAGGGCGGGGTGCTAGCTCTTGCAAGCGCTCTGCTAGCACCATCTCGGCAAACCGATAGCGCTCCACTCGAGGCGCTATTTGGACGTTTGATCAGCCATTGAACAGCAAATGCGATATCGCGTAGATGACCAGACCCGCCAGCGAACCGACCACCGTGCCATTGATGCGAATGAATTGCAGATCCTTGCCCGCCGCCAATTCGATCTTGCGGCTGGCCTCCTCCGCGTCCCAGCGAGCAACGGTGTCGCTGACCAGCGTCGCGACCTCCGCGCCGTAGTTGGCGATGAGGTACCGGACACCGCGCTCGATCCAACCGTCGACCTTGTCGCGCATCTCCGGATCGCTCGAGAGCCGCTCGCCCAACTGCTGCACGTTATCGGACACCTTGCGGCGCAACGTGGAATTCGGGTCCTCGGCCGATTCCAGGATCATGCGTTTGGCCGCGCGCCAGGTGGCCTGTGCCAGACCGTTGACCTCGCGGCGGGTCATCAGCTCGGTCTTGATCTTCTCGGCCTTCTCGATCATGGCGTCGTCGTATTGCAGGTCGTGCGCGAAATCCTCGAGGAATCGATTCGCCGCCAGCCGCACCTCGTGATCGGGCTGGGTGCGGACCTTCCAGGTGAATTCCACCAGCTCCCGATAAATGCGCTCGGCCAGCAGCGAATTCACGAATTTCGGGGCCCAGGACGGCGCGTCGCGATTCACGATGCGGTCCAGGGTCTCCTGCGAATCCAGCGCCCACTGGTGCGCGCGCTCGGCCAGCAGATCCAGCAGCGGGGCCTGGCGGTTGTCGGCGATGAGCTCGTTGAGCACCTTGCCGATGGGCGGACCCCACAGCGGTTCGGCGATCCGCTTGACGATGGTGTTGTCGATGATCTGCTCGACGTCCTCGTCGCGCAACACGCCGATGACCGCGCGCAGAATCGTCGCGCTCTCATCGGAAATGCGTTCCGCGTGCGCGGGTTCGGCCATCCAGCGGCCCAGGCGCAGCGAAATCTGCGCCGAATTCACCTTGGTGGCAACGACATCGGGTGAGAGGAAGTTCTCGCGCACGAATTCGCCCAGGCCCGCGCCGACCTGGTCCTTCTTCTTGCGAATGATGGCGGTGTGCGGAATCGGGAGCCCGAGCGGATGCCGGAACAGCGCGGTGACGGCGAACCAGTCGGCCAGCGCACCGACCATGCCCGCCTCGGAGGCCGCCTTCACATAGCCGACCCACTCCCCGGCCCCGCCGCGGGAGGTGGCCCAGGCGCAGAGGATATAGATGAGGGTGGCGGCGGCCAGAAAGCCGGTGGCAATGGCCTTCATGCGCCACAGCTCCCGCTTCTTGCCCTCTTCGTCGAGGAAATCGGCGAACGCCCCGCCGCCGGGCGGTGTGGTCTTCATGGGCCCGGGCTCGGTGGTGTCGAGTACCCCGGCACTGCCGACAGGTTGCTCCATATCTTCCATTCTGGCGCGTGGTGTGACGAACTCCCCGCCACCGGGCCCGTCCCGAACGGCGCCGATCCACAGCATGGGAGGCTTAAGCTGAATAGGCCCAGGCCCAGGACGCGAACAAGGAGCCAACGCAGCGTGACCACCAAAGGCACCGTAGGTGCCGCCATGGAGGCGGCCACTACCCCACGCGGTGGTCGGGTCGACGGCCGCAAACGCCGCTGGCAGCAGCACAAGATCGATCGCCGCGAGGAGCTGGTGGACGGCACCCTGGCCGCCATCCGCAAGCGCGGCGGCGACGCCGGGATGGACGAGATCGCCGCCGAGATCGGCGTCTCCAAAACCGTGCTCTACCGGTACTTCTCGGATAAGCAGGACCTGACCCGCGCCACCATGGAGCGGTTCATCGAGACCACGCTGATGCCGCGCATCTACGAGGCCATCAGCGACGACCTCGACGAGTATCAGCTGGTCCGCAACACGCTGGCGGCGTACGTGCACACCGTCGATTCCGATACCGATGTCTACCGGTTCATCATGGGCAACGGCTCGGCCACCGACACCTCCACCCTCGCCGATTTCGAGAAGCTGTTCGCGCAGGTGGTCTCGGCGGTCATCGTGGACAAGGCCTTCGACCGCAATGTGCAGACCGAGGGGTCGATGCTGTGGTCGTACGTACTGGTCGGCGGCGTGCAGCTGGCGACGGACTGGTGGATCTCCAACCGCACCATGTCCAGCGAGGAAATGCTCGATTACCTGACGATGATGGCGTGGAGCGCCATCGAGGGAATGGTCCGCGCGGGCGGCGATCGGCACTACTTCAACTCGCGTCCGCATGTCCTACCGGATCCGGAAAATACTGCTAGCTGACAGCTAGCACTCGAGTTCGCAGTGTGGTTAGGCTGATTCGTGGCGGACCGCACCGACGGTTTTCCGCCGTGTCGGCACCAACGGGGGTGTTGGCTCCCATGGAGGGTCACTGATGGCGAAAGAGCTGCCTACATCCAGGCTCGCGCGGGGGACGAAGCTGGGGATGGCCGTCGCGGGGAATGCCTTGCGGGCCCAGAAGACTCGACGTTCGATGCGCGGCCGTTCGGAGGCCGTGCGGGCGCGGATGGCCGAGGAGTCCATGATCCGGGCCACCGAGCAGATGGTCATGGTGCTGGGCACCATGAAGGGTGTGGCCATGAAGCTCGGGCAGATGCTGTCCGTGCTGGACCTGGATTTGGTGCCGCCGCAGCATCGGGAGCGTTTCCAGCGACGGCTGGCGGTCCTGCGCGACAGCGCGCCCTCGGTGTCGTTCGAGGTCATGAAGGCCGTCATCGAGGAGGACTTCGGCAAGCCGCTGGAAGCCGTTTTCGCCGAGTTCGATCCGGAGCCGATCGCCGCGGCCTCGATCGGGCAGGTCTACAAGGCCACCCTGCACGACGGCCGCCAGGTCGCGGTGAAGGTCCAGTACCCCGGCATCGACGCGGCGGTGCGCGCGGATCTGAAGAACCTGGCCATGTTCCGGCGGATTCTGCAGTCGGCCATGCCGTGGGTGACCCCGGCCGTGCTGGACGAGCTGCGGCTGAATCTGGAGAGCGAACTCGACTACGTCGCGGAAGCCAATACCCAGCAGCAGATCTCGGCGCTGTTCACCGGACATCCGTTCATCGTGGTGCCGACCACCTATCCGGAGCTGTCCACCACCCGCGTGTTGGTGAGCGAGTACTTCCCGGGGCGCGGGTTCGAGGAGATCCGGGAACTGCCCGCCGCGGAACGCGATCGGATCGGCGAGATCATCTACCGGTTCTACGTGGGTTCGCTGTTCACCTTCAACGAGTTCTGCGGTGACCCGCATCCGGGCAATCTGCTGCTCGGGGCCGACGGTCGGGTGGCGTTCCTGGACTTCGGGCTCTACAACCGGATGGATCCCGAGCATGTGCAGTTCGAGGCCATTTGCATTCGCGCCGCGGCCGAGGAGCGCGCGGAGGACCTGCGCGACCTCATGATCAAGCGCGGCGTGATCGAATCGCCGGACGAGATCACCCCCGAGGAGTGTCTCGAGTACGTGCTGGCGGCCTGCGAATGGGCGCTGGTGGACGAGGAATTGACCATTACGCCGGAATTGGCGTCCGGCGCGTTCGTTTTGGCGGTGGATCCGCGGGCCAGCGAGTTCGCGGGAATGAAGCAGCAGAATCTGCCGCCGGAGCACCTGTTCTCGCGGCGTGCCGACTTCCTCACCTTCGGCATGCTGGGGCAACTGGAGGCGACGGGGAACTGGCATCGCATCGCCCGGGAGTGGCTGTACGGTGACGAGCCGGTCACCGAGCTGGGCCGCGCACACCATGAATGGCTGGCGAGTCGCCCGACCCCGACGCCGACCACCGGGGGGCCGACCAAGAAGACCCGCAAGCGCGCCGCCAAGGCGTGAGCACCTCACCGGATGGGAAAACCAATGGTCAACAGGGAATTCGACATCGTCCTCTTCGGGGCGACCGGGTTCGTCGGCAAGCTGACCGCTGAGTACCTAGCCGAGGCTGCCCCCGCCGGGGCGCGCATCGCGCTGGCCGGACGCTCGACGGAGAAGCTGGCCGCGGTTCGCTCCGAGCTGGGTGCCGCGGCCGCGGAATGGCCGCTGGTGCAGGCGGATTCGACCGATCAGGCCAGCCTGGACGCACTGGCGGCGCGCACGAAGGTGGTCGTCACCACCGTGGGCCCGTACCTGCGCTACGGCCTGCCGCTGGTGCGGGCGTGCGCCGAGAACGGCACGCACTACGCCGATCTCACCGGTGAGCCGCTGTTCATTCGCGAATGCATCGACCAGTTCGGCGACAAGGCCGCCGAAACCGGCGCGAAGATCGTGAATTCCTGTGGCTACGATTCGATTCCGTCGGATCTGAGCGTGTACCAGCTCTACAAGCGCACGGTCGCGGACAATACCGGCGAGCTCACCGATGTCACCCTGGTGGCCAGCCTCAAGGGCGGGGCCAGCGGCGGCACCATCGATTCCGGCCGCGCCATGATGGAGGCCATTGCCGAGGATCCGCGCAAGGGCGCGATCATGTCGCACCCGTATTCGCTGAGCCCCGACAAGGCCATGGAGCCCGATGTCGGCCGCCAGAGCGATCAGGCCCTCGCCCGGGCCTCGACCATCGACCCGAGCCTGGACGGCTGGGTGGCGACCTTCATCATGGGCGCGCACAACACCAAGATCGTGCGCCGCTCCAATGGCCTGCTGGGCTGGCCGTACGGCAAGAACTTCCGCTACCGCGAGGTCATGAGCGCGGGGAAGTCGGCCACCGCGCCGCTCATCGCGGCGGGTATCGCGGGCGGCATCGTGGCCACCATGGCGGCGGGCGCGGTGCTGTCGCGGGCGGCGGTGGGCCGCAAGCTGATCGACCGCATCGTGCCCAAGCCGGGCACCGGCCCCAGCGAGCAGTCCCGCAAGAGCGGCTGGTTCACCATGCGCACCTTCGCCAACACCACCTCGGGCGCGCGGTACGTGTGCACGTTCGCGGGCAAGGGCGATCCCGGCTACCAGGCCACCTCGGTCATGCTCGGCCAGTCCGGCCTGTGCCTGGCCTTCGACACGCTGCCGGAGCTGGCGGGCATTCTGACCCCGGCCGCGGCCATGGGTGACGCGCTGACCGAGCGGCTGCGCGCGGCGGGCATCACCATCGAGGTCACCACCGCGTGACGCGGTATTACCCCGTGACGCTGCATTACCCCGTGACGCTGTATTCCGCGATGAGCTCGCGGTAGCGGTCGAAGGCGGGCTTGGGCGTGTAATCCGAACGCAGGAGCCCGAATTCGAGATTCATATCGCCCTGGTCGCTGTAGGAGTCGCGCAGGCCGAAGTGTTCGTAGGTGGTGATGGTGAGTTCGTCGGCGAGACCGTCGACCACTCGCACCACCGACTCGAGCACTTCGGCCTGACGCGCATAGGACCGGTTCGGCCCGGTGGCCCAGCCGTTTTCGGTGATGTGGATGGGCGTCGTATCCGGAATGCCCGCGGCCGTGAGGCTTTCGCGGCGGAAGCCGGTGAGTACCGCGGTGACGGCGGCCTCGAGTCCGTCGGCCGGAATCGGGCGGAAGACGTCGGCGAAGAAGTCCAGGCCGACATAGTCGAGCGCGTGCGCGAATTCGCTGCCGCCGCGGCGACCCAGATCGGTCCAGAACTCTTGTGCCGGATCGAGTATCACCGAGGAGTTGCAGCCGATCCGGACGTCCAGACCGAGCCGGTCCACCTCCGCCCGCGCGGCGCGCACGCCCTCGATGACGGCTTGCCGGACCGCCGGTTGCCCGCCGTCCCCACCCGGACCGGAGTGATTCGGCTCCTCCGCGATCTGCAGCGTGGTGAGCACCGGCCCGTGCTCGCGAATCTGCGCGCGCAGGAACTCGAGCCAGCCCGTGAGATCTTGGCCCGGCTCGCGGAAGCACACCACCAGATCGAGCTTGCGCCGCCCGGTGGCGTACTGCCACGGGCGCGGCGGGGCTTCGCGATTGCCGCGTAGGGCATCGCTGTATTGGACGTAGCCGCGCACCACGAAGGGGTGTTCGCCGTGCAGTGCGTCGAGGGCGTCCGCGATCCGATCGGATCGTTCGGCCGGGCCGGGGGTCGTGCGACGGAACTGATCTTCGCCGAGTCCACCCGCGTAGATACCGAATCTGAGCGTCATGTCCCGACCGTACCTCGAATTTTGGTGTCACACCAATTTTAGTGTCACCCCTATACTGCTTCCGACAGTGAGGAGAGGCCGTTGGCACTACGCGAGGAGAAGAAGCTCGCCACCCGGACCGCGCTCGCCGACGCGGCCATGACGCTGTTCCTGGAACGCGGCTTCGACAAGGTGACCGTGGCCGAGGTGGCGCGGTCCGCGAACGTCTCGGTGAACACCGCGTTCAACTACTTCCCGACCAAGGAGGACCTGTTCTTCGACCGCCAGGACGAGGTGGCCGACCGCCTCGCCAAGGCGGTCCGCGAACGCGAACCGGGCGAATCCGCGGCGGCCGCCGTGCGCCGCGGCTTCCTCGAACGGCTGCGCGCCGACGACCCCACCCTGGGCCTGTCCCCCGCGGCCACCGCGTTCTGGCAGCTCATCGATGACAGCCCCGCCCTGCAGGCCCGCCTACGCCAGCTCGGCGAACGAACCGAAGCCGCACTGGCGCAAGCCCTCTCGGAGGCGACCCACGCCACCCCGGACGACCCGACCCCGCGGCTGGTCGCCGCAATTCTCGCCGGACTGGACCGCGCCCTGCACGCCGAGATCCGCCGCGGCATTCTCGCGGGCGAGCGGCCGGAGACGGTCCGAGCCCGGGTCATCGGGGCCGCCACTCGCGATTTCGATACCGCGCTCACCGGACTCGCCGATTACGCCACGCGGCAAGGCGATTGACTCCCCCGGTCGAACCTGTTCGATAGCAACGGTGTTCACAAAGTGCGACAGGTCACAGATCGAGCTCTCCAATGACACCCAGCACCCGCAGAATCTCTCCGGTAGGGTCGCGGACGGGACGGAGGTGACCGAAGAAAGGGGGGTCGGCCACATGAAATGGATCTTGACCCCGGACGAGTTCGCGATGATCTGGACCCGCGAAACCGATCTGGCCCGGCGGCCGTATCCGCTCGATACCAGTCCCGCGGCACCCGAGAGCGGCGCGGGCACAACGCGATTCGGGGCGTCGGGAGACACGGGTACGCCGTGGGGCACGCCGCCGCCGCGCTTCCTGCGCCGCACCGATCCGGAACTGGCCGCGGCCCTGGCGCTGTGCGCCCGCACCGACACCACCACCGTCACCCTCTATGGCGAGCGCACGGCCGGGCCGCAGGCGCGCCGCATTCTGGCGTTCGCGGCGGTGGCCCAGCAGCGCGCGGGCATTCTGGTCTCGCTGCCGGACACGGTGACCGTATCCCTGTGTCCCGCCGAGCAATTGGGCCGCGAGCTGGTGGAGATCATCGGCTCCGCCCCGCCGGGTCGGCTGGAACCGCTGCGCGAACCGCAGCAGGCGGTGCTGTATCCGGACGCCTCCGGCACCGGCGCGCAGGCCGACCGCTTCCGTCGCAAGCTGCGGGAACCGGTGGACGGACGCGGATTCATCACCGTCACGGTCGAACCCGCGAATCCGCTCTCCCCGCCGACCCGGCATCGCACCTGGCTGGATTTCTCCGGTGACGGCCGCTACCTGCTCACCACCGCCGCGGACCTGACCCTGACCCCGGTCACCGATGCCGAATTGGCCGCGCAATTGGTGCACTTGGCGCGGGTCTGATTCGGCGCGGTTGCCTGCGCGAATCCCCCGCGTGTGCTAGCCATGACTGATGGCGAAGGCGACATCCTGGTCGAAACCGGTAACCAAGGCACTACGCGCCGATGGCGTCGAGGTGAAGGATTTCAATACATCCGCGACGCCCGGCTTCAAGGGCGACAAGAAGGCCGGGGAGGCCCTGCTCGCCGAGCGCGCCGAGGTGCTGTCGGATCTGCAGGAAAAGCTCTATGCCAATGGCCGTTCCGGCGACAACCGCAGTGTCCTGTTGGTCCTGCAGGGCATGGACACCGCCGGTAAGGGCGGCATCGTGCGGCACGTGATCGGGTCGGTGGATCCGCAGGGTGTCGATCACGCGGCCTTCGGGGTGCCGACCGCCGAGGAGCGCAAGCACCACTACCTGTGGCGAATTCGCAAGCAGCTGCCCAGGGGCGGGCAGATCGGCGTGTTCGATCGCTCGCACTACGAGGACGTGCTGGTGGTGCGGGTGCACGAGCTGGTCGCCCCCGAGGTGTGGGGCAAGCGCTACGACGAGATCAACAAGTTCGAGCGCAAACTCGTCGACGACGGCACCACCGTGGTGAAGGTGGCCATGTTCGTCTCGCTGGACGAGCAGAAGAAGCGGCTCATGCAGCGGCTGGAACGGCCCGACAAGTACTGGAAGTTCAACCCGGGCGATATCGACGAGCGCGCGTACTGGCCGCAGTACCAGGAGGCGTACCAGGCGGTCCTGGACCGCACCAACACCGAGTACGCCCCGTGGTACGTATTGCCCTGCGATCACAAGTGGTACGCGCGCCTGGCCGTCACCGAATTGCTCATCGACGCGCTGCAGAGTCTGAAGCTGGACTGGCCGCCCGCGGACTTCGATATCGACGAGCAGAAAAAGCGCCTGCAGCAGGGGTGAATTACACGCCACACGACTCGGCGCGTCCATATCCAGGAATCTCTCAGGTTCACGGGTGAAGATGGGCGCGCACGAGTCGTGGACGAATGGAAGGCGTGGTGGCGCAGAGGTGAGCAAGAAACCGACGGGAAAGAACCCGCTGGCGAAGGCCGCGCAGGCCGAACGCAATCGGAAGATCTTCATCCAGGTGGGCGTGGCCGTCGTGCTGATCGGCCTGATCGCCGCCATCGGCATCACCCTGGCCCTGCGCAAGCACAATGACGACAAGGCCGAGGGCGCCAACACCTTCCACTGGGACGCCGCGCAGGCGGCCCTGGTTCCGGCCAACCTCACCCCCGACGGCGCGATCCGCATCGACAACACCGCCGCACCCGCCCCCGAGGGCAAGCAGAAGGTGAATGTCCGGGTGGTCGCCGATATGCAGTGCCCGGCCTGTGACATGTTCGAGAGCGCCAATGCCGACGCGCTGAAGAAGGCCGTGCAGAGCGGCCAGGCGGTCGTGGACTACAACATCATCACCTTCCTGGACCGCGCTTCGAACGGCAATCAGTTCTCCACCCGCGGCGCCGCGGCGGCCTATGTCATGTACGAGGCCGATCCCACCAAGTTCCAGGGCTGGCTGGCCGCCATGTACCAGAAGCAGCCCAAGGAGGGCGGCAACGGTATGACCGACGACCAGCTCATCCAGATCGCCAAGGACGCCGGGTACACCGATCCCGCTGTCGCGCAGGCCATCAAGGACGGCAAGTACACCTCCTGGGTGAAGACCCAGACCGACAAGGTCTTCGCCACCGGCGTGAAGTCCACCCCGACCGTGTACGTGAACGGCACCCAGGTGCAGGACGCCCAGTCGCTGATGAGCCCCGGCGGCATGACCGCGGTGATCGAGAACGCGGCCAAGTGATGATCTCGGCGGGACCGCGCTCGGCTTGGCCGCTGCTGCTGGGCGCGTTGATCGGCTGGGGTGCGTCGGTGACGCTGCTGGTCGAAAAGTTCAAATCGCTCACCGAGCCGAACTACAAGCCGATGTGCACCATCGACGCCACCCTCTCGTGCACGACGGTCATGGAGTCCAAGTCCGCGTCGATGTTCGGATTCCCCAATCCGATCATCGGCGTGGTCGGCTTCTCGGTGTTCGTCACCATCGGCGTGCTGCTGGTGGTGGGAATCGCCCTGCCGCGCTGGTTCTTCGGCGGCATGTGGCTGGGTCTGTTGCTCGGCGTGGCCGCCATCGGCTGGCTGGTCTGGGACGCCACCTTCGAGATTCACGCGCTGTGCCCGTGGTGCATGGTGGTGTGGGCGGTGACCCCGGCCATGTTCGCCATCGTGACCGGACTGCTGTTCGGCCGCTCGCGCGGGCTGCTGCAAATCCTGGTGGAGTGGCGTTGGACGCTGGTCGCCATCTACTACGCCATCATCATCCTGACCGTGTATCTCAAGTTCCAGGACTACTGGAACGGCAAGTTCTAGTTGGGCGGGCCGACGGTGAGCGTCACGCTCACCGTCCGGTGTCCGCCGTCGGCGTCGCTGACCTCGAGCCGCACCACATCGTCCGGTCTATGGGCGTTGAGTGCGGCTTTCAGCGTTTGCGAGTTGGCGATGGGGCGGTCGTCGAGGGCGGTGATGGTCTCGCCGTCGACCAGTCCGGCCGCGTAGGCGGGCTGGCCGTAGATGGCCACGTCGATGTGCGCGCCGCTGGGCCGGGCGTCGGAGGTCAGGATGCCGAGGGTGGCGGTGGGTCCGATGTGCACGGTGTCGGTCGGTGTGCCGGAACGGATCTGGCGCACCACGTTCATGGCGGTGTCGATGGGGACGGCATAACCGTTGGGGCCCTTGCCCAGTGTCTTCTGCAGATCCCCCGAGGCGGCGGTGATGACGCCGATGACCGCGCCGTAGCGGTCGACCAGCGCGCCACCGGATTGCCCGGGGGCCACCGCGGCCGCCACTTCGATCATGCCGTGCAGCGACTTTCGCGACAGGTCGGCCGAATTGCGGGCCACGATGGCCGAATCCAGATTCGTGATGGAGCCGCCGACTGCGGTCGGTGAGCCGGTGCCGCCCGCATTGCCGATGGCCAGCACGTCGTCGCCCAGGTGCAGCGGGGCGGAGCTGCCGATGTGGGCGATCGGCAGCCCGTCGGCCCCGTTCAGGTCCAGCAGGGCGATATCGGCCCCGGCGTCGTATCCGGCGACGGTGGCGGTGTAGGTCGCGCCGGTGCCGATGTCCGAAACCGTCACGGAGTCAGCGCCTTTGATGACGTGATGGCTGGTGAGCACCTCGCCCTCGGCGGTCAGCACGATGCCGGAACCGGCCGCGCCCAAACCGTAGGGACGAATGCCCGCGGTGATGTTCACCAGGGACGGCTCGGCCACGCGGGAGACCAGCTCGACATCCAGGGGCGGCAGTTCGGGGCCGCTGAGGCTGGCGGTGGTGGCGTCGTCGGCGAACGGCCAGCGCGGCAATTCGCCTCGGTAGCAGAGGAATCCGGTGATGGCGACGACCGCGGCGACGAACAGGGCCAGTATGCGGCCGCCGCCCCGGCCTCGACGTGTGCCGTCGTCCATGGACCCTCCCGACGCTACTTCGGTGACGCAGTACTGCCATTCAGCGGCTGAGGGCGGCCACGAACAGCATGAGCAGCACGCCCGCCAGTGTGCACACCAGCGGTCCCCTCGCCGGTTTGCCCGCATGTGCCTCGGGCAGGATATCGGCCGTCGCGAGATAGAGCAGGAATCCCGCGAAATAACCGAGATACAGCCCGACCAGTTCGGTAGGGACCTGCACCAGCGTACCGATCACCGCGCCGACCACGGGCGCGATCGCGTCCAGTCCCAGCATGATCAGACCGCGCCGCCGGGCATTGCCGTAGAGCGTGGTGAGGGTGAAAGTGTTGAAACCATCGGCGAAGTCGTGGCAGATGACCGCGATGGCCACGGCCGCACCGACCGCCGCGCCCGCCTGGAAACCGAAGCCGATGCTCAGGCCGTCCAGCGTGCTGTGGAAGATCAGCCCGCTCGCGGCCAGCAGTCCCAGCGAGCTGAAATCGTGTCCGTGCTGGTGGGCGACGTACTCGTCCTCGTAGCCGGTGTGCAGGGCCATGGACCGCTCGATGATGTGAACGGTGAAGAAGCCGACCACCGCGGCCAGCAGCGGCACGGGCACGCCGAGCACGATCCGATCGTCGGCCTCCAGCGACTCGGGCATGAGGTCGAAGGCCACCACGCCGAGCATGACGCCCGCGGCCAGCCCGAGCACCAGGCGCTTACGGTCGCCGATGCGGGCCGCGATCAGACCGCCGATCAGCGTGGCGCACATCGAGATCAGGGAGAGCAGGATCGCCATCGTGCCAGCATGCCGACCGTTTGCCAGGGTGCCCGTCGCGCCGCGCCGGGATGATATATCCGACCCCGGTTGGTGCCCGCCGGAATGCGGGAGTAGGCATGAATGCATGAGCACAGCTGCCGCATATGCCGTATCCGCCCCGGACGGGGCCTTCGAGAAGATCGCCATCGAACGCCGCGAGCTCGGACCGCACGACGTACTGATCGACGTCAAGTACGCGGGCATCTGCCACTCCGACATTCACACCGCCCGCAATGAGTGGAAGGGCACCGCCTACCCGTGCGTGCCCGGGCACGAGATCGCCGGAATCGTCGCCGCGGTCGGCTCCGCGGTGACCCGCCACAAGGTCGGCGATCGCGTCGGGGTGGGCTGCCTGGTCGACTCGTGCGGTGAGTGCGAGCCCTGCGTGGCCGGTGAACAGCAGTACTGCACCAGGGCCGCGATCTGGACCTACAACACCCCGGTGCCGGAGTCGCAGCAGGCGGGCGGGCGCACCCTGGGCGGCTACTCCACCCAGATCGTGGTGACCGAAGGCTTCGTGCTGTCCATTCC
This sequence comes from Nocardia sp. CDC160, assembly GCF_035818795.1. Classification (NCBI taxonomy): domain Bacteria; kingdom Bacillati; phylum Actinomycetota; class Actinomycetes; order Mycobacteriales; family Nocardiaceae; genus Nocardia; species Nocardia sp. CDC160. The sequence continues at coordinate 248,236 of NZ_JAYKYT010000007.1, forward strand.
GGAGGGCATCGGGCTGGATGTCGCCGCGCCGCTGCTGTGCGCGGGCATCACCCTGTTCTCGCCGCTGCGGCACTGGAACGCCGGGCCCGGCAAGCAGGTCGCGATCATCGGCATGGGCGGGCTCGGGCACGTCGGGGTGAAGATCGCGGCCGCAATGGGCGCGGAGGTCACCGTGCTGAGCCACTCGCTGTCCAAGCAGGAGGACGGGGTGCGCTTCGGCGCGCACCACTACTACGCGACCGGTGACCGCGAGACCTTCAAGAAGCTGCGCAATTCCTTCGACCTCATCATCAATACGGTGTCCGCCGACCTGCCGATCGAGGATTACCTGCGGCTGCTCAAGCTGGACGGCAGCCTGGTGGTGCTGGGCCTGCCCGAAAACCCCTACACCGTGCGGGCTTCCACGCTGGCGGGCTTCCGCCGGTCGCTGTCGGGTTCCATGATCGGCGGCATTCCGCAGACCCAGGAGATGCTGGATTTCTGTGCCGCGCACGGCATCGGCGCGGAGATCGAGGTGATCTCCGCGGACCGCATCGACGAGGCGTACGACCGCGTGGTCGCCTCGGATGTGCGCTACCGCTTCGTCATCGACGTCGCCACCATCTGAGGCCGGGTGTTCGCGCCGACGGCGTTGTGTCGGCGCGAATACACTTCCAGCGTCACCGGGCGAACAGAGAAATCGGCCGCTGATCAGCACCATTGTTTTCACGGGAACGACTCCCGGGACCGTGAAAGCCCAAGGAGCAGATCACATGTCGATCATTGCCAAACGCCTGGTGACCCTCACCGCGGCCGCCCTGTTCGCCCTTCCGGTGGGCGCGGGTGTGGCCTCCGCCCTCCCGGTCGGGACGGGCGGCGGCCTCGCACCGGCCGACCACGATGACAACTATTGGTACAACTACTACTGCGATCGCGACAGCCACGGCTTCAACTGGGAGTACTGCTGGGAGCACTACCACGACCGGTACGACCGCGAGCACCCCGGCCACCACGATCGCGACCACCGGTGGTGATCGCGGGACCACGAATCAGGCTGTGACAGTGCGAATCCGGCGGCATCGTCGCCGCCGGTCGCTCAATGGCCGAGCCTCGCGCTACTGCCCCGCCTGCTCGTGCAACGCCTTCTTGGCGGCGTCCTGCACCTTGTCCACCGCATCGGCGAACTTGCCCTCGGTCTTCTCGTCGATCAGATCGCCAGCCTTGTCGATCAGGGGTTCCAGCTTGTCGGCGTGCTGGCCCGCCAGCTCCGCCGCCTTACCCGCCACATCCTTGAACTGATCGAACATGCCCACGATCCACACTCCTGTCATCGAAAACGCTTCGGTGACAGGCTAACCGCGACCGGTGCCGCTCAGTTGCCGGGCGGCGGGCTGAAGATGCCGAAGCGGTTGCCCGAGGTATCGAGCAGTTCGGAGAAGACCAGGCCGTTCTTGGCGGTCACCGGTTGCACGAACACCTTGCCGCCCGCCTTCTCGGCCGCCGCCAGAATGGCCGGAACGTCCTGGACCAGAACGTAGAAGATGGCGTGATTGCCCGAGGCGTCGTCCTGATGCGCGATGCCGCCCGCGGGCATATCGCTGCCCGGGTAGGTGACGATGTCGTACTTTCCGTCCTCGTCCGGATCCGGGGCGAAGTTCCAGCCGAAGAGTTCGGCGTAGAACGCCTTCACCTGCTCGGGCTCATTGCTGCCGACCTGGAACCAGGCGACGGTGTTGAAGGGCGGAGTGCTCATGAGTATCTCCCCTATGTCCTGGTGGATTGCCTTGCCCCACCACGATCTCCCCGCCTCGCGACAACCCCCTGTCGGTGTTTCCGATCTTTTCCGCCTAGTTGAGCGAGATCATCCGCACCTCGTGTATCGCCTCGTCCGGTCGGCACATATCGATGGACCGCTCCGGGCCCACGTACTCGGTCAGCTCGATGGCCTTGATCCGGTCGAGCCGGAAGTTGCGCGGTTCGTCGCGCAGGCGGCACCAGGCCAGCAGGTACCAGCCATTGCTGCCGTGCAGCAGCGCCACCGGCTCCACCTCGCGTTCGCTGAGCACGCCCGCCCGATCCAGATATTCGATGCGCAGCACGCGCCGCGCCAGCACCGCCTGCTCCACCTCGGGCGGGATCGGCATCGGTGCGGCGGCATCCGGGGACTCCAGTATTCGCACCCGCTGCGCCAATTCCTGTGCGGCATCGGCATTCTGGCGTGACATGGCGGCCAGGATCTTGCGCAGGGCACTGCGCCCGGCCGCCGCGAACGGCCCGTCCTCGGCGCGCGCCACCGCGACCGCCAGTGCCACCGCCTCGGCCGCGGTGAAGTTCAATGGCGGCAGCGACATGCTCTTCTCCAGCGCGTACCCGCCGCGGCGACCCACATCGGCGTAGATGGGTACCCCCGACTGCTGCAGCGCGCTGATGTCCCGCTCGACCGTGCGCACGCTCACCCCGTGCCGCAGCGCCAATTCCCGTGCGGTGCGCAGGCGCGGCGACACCGCCCGCAACTCCTCGACAATCGCGTAGAGCCGATCCGTGCGGTTCACGCCCACACCGTAGCGGCCCCCACCGACATTTTTCCGCCGCCGACGTCAGCGCCCCGTCTTCCAGGGCGGGTCCTGGGTCACCTCGTCACCCTTCTGGTTGTACGAGTCGTACCACTGCTTTTCGGTCTCCGGATCATCCACCGGTTGATCACCCTTGCCCGTCGGATCCATGCCCGCCTCCTGTCTCGAAACCAACCGGATCACAAGCTAATCCAGGTTTCATGACCACTTCGTGAGTGGCCAGATCTTGACGGAAAGCGGCATTCTGGCCACTGGAGCGGCCGTCCCGGCGGTGCGACGGTGAAGCATGACCGAAACTCACTGGCCGGTCCTCGAATTGCGGCACTACACGCTGCGACCGGATACCCGCGACATTATGGTCGAGCTCTTCGACCGTGAACTGCTCGACCCCCAAGAGGCGCTGGGCGCACGCATCCTCGGGCAGTTCCGCGACGAGGACGATCCGAATCGCTGGGTCTGGTTGCGCGCCTTCACGACCATGGCATCGCGGCTCGAGGTGTTGAAAGGCTTCTACCTGGAGAGCGAGACCTGGCGCACGCATGCCGCCGCGGCCCGCGCGACCATGGTCGACACCTCCGATGTGCTCCTGCTGCGGCCGCTTCCGGGTGCCGAACTACCGATGCTCGACACACGTCCGGGACGCGAGGCGACGGCGCTCCCGCCCGGTCGCCTGCAAGCCACCGTCTACCACCCCGACGTTCCGATCGACGAGTTCGCCGACTTCTTCGATCACGGGATGGTGCCGGTACTGCGCTCGGTGGGTATCGAGCCGCTCGGACGATACGAGACCGAGCCAGCCCCCAACGATTTCTCGCAGCTGCCGATCCGGGAGGGCGAAACCGTCTTCGTCTGGTTCACGCGCTTCCGCGATGCCGACGAGCGCGTGCGGAAGCTCACGGCACTGTCTCGTAATCCCCTGTGGAGGAACGATATTCGCCCACACCTCGACAAGCTTCTCGCCACCTCCGAAGCGGTACTGCGCTTGGCTCCGACCGCGCGTTCCGCGCTGCGTTGAGCCGAACGGCAAAACCCCGGCCCGATCGGCGGATCGGGCCGGGGTTCGATCGAGAGTGACTCCGCCTCAGGCGGTTTCGCTCGCGGCGGCCTCGGCGCGGCGGCGGACGCGGCGGGCGGCCGCGACCAGGTTGCGCAGGGACGGGTCGAGCTGCCAGTGGTGGCGGGTCTTCAGGCCGCCGTCCGGATTGGCCCACAGCCGCTCCGGAGTGACGGCTTCGGCCGCGGCGGTGAGCAATTCGTCGAGCTCGTCGATGTCGGGAATGCGGGCCGACCGCGATTCGTAGACACCCGGGCCGACGCCGTGGGTGAGGCCGCGGCCCTCGGCGCAGTCCTCCTTCAGCGCCGCCAGCACCCACTCGATGGAGCGGGTCGCCACGATGGCGGTGACGTCGGCGTCGAGTTCCTCGATGGCGGCCACCACGTCGGTGCGGCTGGAATAGCCGATGTGCGTGTGGATCTGGGTCTCCGGCTTGACACCGGAGGTGGCCAGCTTGAACGCGCCGACGGCCCAGCGCAGGTACTCGGCCTGCCCCTTCTTGCGCAGCGGCAGCAGCTCGCGAATCGACGGCTCGTCCACCTGGATGATGGCGATGCCCGCCTTCTCCAGATCCACCACCTCGTCGCGAATGGCCAGCGCCACCTGGTCGGCGGTCTCGTAGAGCGGCTGGTCCTGGCGCACGAAGGAGCGCGCCAGCATGGTGACCGGGCCGGTGACCATGCCCTTGACCGGCTTGTCGGTGAGCGACTGCGCGTAGGTGGTCCACGACACCGACATGGGCTCGGGCCGCGACACGTCGCCGTACACGATCGGCGGTCGCACACAACGGGATCCATACACCTGCACCCAGCCGAAATGGGTGGTGGCGAAGCCGTCCAGCAGCTCGGCGAAGTACTGGATCATGTCGTTGCGCTCGTGCTCGCCGTGCACGAGCACATCGAGGCCGATGTCCTCCTGCAGGCGAATGGTCGACTCGATCTCGGCCTCGATGCGCTTGCGGTAGTCGTCGTAGGACAGCTTGCCCTGCCCCAGATCGTGGCGCGCCTGCCGGGCCGCCGCGGTCTGGGGGAAGGAGCCCAGCGTGGTGGCGGGCACCAGCGGCAGCCGAAGTTTGGCCTGCTGCGCGATCTTTCGCGTCTCGTAGGGTTCGCGCACGCGCATCTGGTCGGTGATGGCGTAGACGCGCTGGCGCACCGCGTGCTTCTGCTTGAAGTGCACCGAGGTCGGACGCTTGCGCCACTTCTCCGACGGGCCCTCGGTGAGCGCCTTGGCCAGCGAAACCACTTCCAGCACCTTCTGTTTGGCGAAGGCGAGGCGGTCGGCGACATTGCCCTCGAGCTCGTATTCGACGAGCACGTCGTAGGGCACGTGCAGCAGGGTCGTGCCGGTCGAGACCACCATGTCGGGGCAGACCTGGGCGAGCGCGTTCAGGTATTCCAGCGTCACGTACCGGTCGGCGCGCCACACATTGGTGCCGCTGATCACGCCCGCGTAGAGGCGCTTGCGCCGGATGCCCGGAATCTTGGCCAGTTCCTCGGGCACCACCCGGTGGCTGGCCAGGTCCAGGCCGATGGCCTCCACCGAAGTGCGGCACAGGATTTCGACGGCCTCGCCGAAGTCGCCGTACTGACCGGTGACCAGCATGCGCGGGCGCAGCGGGGCCTTGGACAGCTGCTGGTAGGTCTTCTCGAACAGCTCCATGGTGGAGGGCGAGCGGTCGCTGGTGAAGCAGGGCTCGTCCAGCTGCACGCAGGTCGCGCCGCGCTTGGCGAGGATCTCGAACAGTTCCTCGTACACCGGTAGCAGCTTGTCCAGCAGCACCAGCTTGTCGAATTCGGTCTGGCCGGGCACGTGTCCGGTCTTGGACAGCAGCAGCAGCGACAGCGGGCCCAGCACCACCGGGCGCAGTTCGATTCCGGCGGCCTTGGCGCGGTCGAACTCGTCCAGCAGCGCCTCGGGGTGCAGCGAGAATTCGGTGTCGGTGTCGAGTTCGGGCTGGCGGTAGTGGTACGGCGTGTTCAGCAGCTTGACCAGTTCGAGCGGCGGCAGATCCGGTCGCCCGCGGGCCATCAGGAAGTAGAAGTCCAAGGGGTGCAAGCCTTCTCGGAAGGGCTCGAACCGCTTGGGGACCGCGCCGAACAGCAGCGCGTTGTCGAGAATGTGGTCGTAGAACGAGAAGGTGTTGCCGGGGACCTGCGTCAACCCGGTGGCGGCCAGCTCCAGATACTGGCTCTCCTGAATGTCGCGCCCGACGGCGATGAGCTCGTCGCGCGACAGCGTGCCGTGCCAGTAGGACTCGAGCGCGCGCTTGAGTTCTCGATGCGGACCGATCCGCGGGTAACCCAGGATGCTGGATCCGAACCCGTCGGTGATGTTGACCATCTGAACGGACACTCCTTCCGAGCTGCCGGTCCCGAACGACCTGTTTGCAGCTTATGCCCGGTTGCGGTGGACGCCCCACATGCCCAGCGGCGTGCACCTGTGGTGAAGAAACACGATGCGCTCACGCGACCACCCGCGTGAGCGCATCGTTACGCCATGAAGGCTCGGGTCACGCGCGGTTGTACTGGTAGAAGCCAGCCCCGGCCTTCTTGCCGAGCAGACCGGCCTCGACCATGCGCATGAGCAGCGGGGGCGCGCTGTAGAGCGGCTCCTTGAACTCCTCGTACATGGAGTCGGCGATGGACTTCACGGTGTCGAGGCCGACCAGGTCGGTCAGGGCCAGCGGGCCCATCGGGTGGGCACAGCCCAGCACCATGGCCTTGTCGACGTCTTCCTTGGTGGCGAAACCGGATTCGACCATGCGAATGGCCGAGAGCAGGTACGGCACCAGCAGCGCGTTGACCACGAAACCGGAGCGGTCGGCCGAGCGCACGACCTGCTTGCCCAGCACGTCGGCGGCGAACTGCTCGGCGCGCTTGGTGACGGTCTCGGTGGTCTTGAGGGTGGTGACCAGCTCGACCAGCGGCAGCACCGGCACCGGGTTGAAGAAGTGCATGCCAACGACCCGCTCCGGGTTGTTGGTGGCGACCGCGATCTTCATGATCGGGATCGACGACGTGTTGGAGGCCAGCACCGCGTTCGGATCGGTGACGACCTTGTCGAGTTCGGCGAAGATCGCGGTCTTCACGTCCTCGTTCTCCACGACGGCCTCGACCACCAGCTGGCGGTCGGCGAAATCGCCGAGGTCGCTGGTGAAGCGCAGCCGCCAGGCGGCCTGCTCCCGCTCGCGCTCGGTGATCTTGCCGCTGGACACCCCGCGGTCCAGCGACCGCAGGATGCGGGCACGGCCCGCGGCGGCGAGCTCGCGAGTCTGCTCGAAGACGAGCACGTCGACGTGCGCCCGAGCGCACACCTCCGCGATGCCCGCGCCCATCTGTCCGGCACCGATGATGCCGACGCGCTGAATCTTCTCTGTGCTCACGTCCCGCTCCTGCTGTTTTGGCCGTGGTGGCTATGGATGAAGGCGTCGTATAACTGAACGACCCTGCGCCTTCTTAAGGTCTCGAATTGCGTCTTACGAAAAACACGGTCTACGAAAAACGTTATAAGGAAATGCCCTCCCCGCCGGGGCTGTCGACGGGAAGGGCGGGTGAACTCGCCGGGAGAGGCTTGCCGACTCTCCCGGCGAGTTCTGAGGTCCCGCGGCGGCGGAAGGTGTGATGCGACTGCCGCCTTGGGTGTGCCTCGGAACCTGAAGTGGCTCAGACGTTTCCGTCGGTGAGCCGCCTCGGGTGGCTCAGTGGAACTGGCCCTCTTCGGTCGAGCCCTTCAGCGCAGCGGTGCTGGTGTTGGGGTCGACGGTGGTGGCGATGGTGTCGAAGTAACCGGCACCGACCTCACGCTGGTGCTTGATGGCGGTGAAGCCACGCTCGGCGGCGGCCTTGAACTCGCGCTCCTGCAGGTCGACGAAGGCGGTCATGCCCTCGCGGGCGTAGCCGTAGGCCAGGTCGAACATGCCGTAGTTGAGCGAGTGGAAGCCCGCCAGGGTGATGAACTGGAACTTGAAGCCCATGGCACCCAGCTCGCGCTGGAACTTCGCGATGGTCGCGTCGTCCAGGTGCGCCTTCCAGTTGAAGGACGGCGAGCAGTTGTAGGCCAGCAGCTGGTCCGGGAACTCGCCGCGGACGGCCTCGGCGAACTTGCGCGCGACCTCGAGGTCCGGCACGCCGGTCTCCATCCAGATCAGGTCGGCGTAGGGGGCGTAGGCCTTGGCACGCGCGATGCAGGGCTCGATGCCGTTCTTCACACCGAAGAAGCCCTCGGCGGTGCGGGTGCCGTCCAGGAACTCGCGGTCGCGCTCGTCCACATCGGAGGTGATGAGGGTGGCGGCCTCGGCGTCGGTGCGGGCGATGATCACCGACGGCACGTCGGCGACGTCGGCGGCCAGACGCGCGGAGGTCAGGGTGCGGATGTGCTGCTGGGTGGGGATGAGCACCTTGCCGCCCAGGTGGCCGCACTTCTTCTCGGAGGCCAGCTGGTCCTCCCAGTGCACACCGGCCGCGCCGGAGGCGATCATGGCCTTCTGCAGCTCGTAGGCGTTCAGGGCGCCACCGAAACCGGCCTCGGCGTCGGCGACGATCGGGGCCAGCCAGTTGGCGACCGAGGTGTCACCCTCGACCTTGGCGATCTCGTCGGCGCGCAGCAGCGCGTTGTTGATGCGACGGACCACGGCCGGAACCGAGTTGGCCGGGTACAGCGACTGGTCCGGGTAGGTGTGGCCGGACAGGTTCGCGTCACCGGCGACCTGCCAACCCGACAGGTAGATGGCCTTCAGGCCCGCGCGCACCTGCTGCACGGCCTGGTTGCCGGTGAGGGCGCCGAGGGAGTTGATGTAGTCCTCGTTGTTGACGAGATCCCAGAGGATCTCGGCGCCACGACGAGCGAGGGTGTGCTCCTCGACGACGGTGCCCTGCAGCTTGACGACCTGATCGGCCGTGTAGTTGCGGGTCACGCCCTTCCAGCGAGGGTTGGTGTCCCAGTCCTGCTGGATTTCCGCAGCGGTCTTCGGGGTGCCGACCTTCGACATCTCTGACTCCACTTCTTCGTTCGGTCTCGGTAGCCCCGCCGGTCGAATCGAGGGCTGGGGAGCCTCGGATATTCGACCACTGCTGGAGCGGCAATTTGCAGGCTTGCTAGGCCTGCGCTGTGTACTTCCACACGATGGCACAGGAAAAAATGTCCGTCTACCTGTTGCAAGTGTGAATCCCCGCTAGCTTTCACCCGCATTTTGCTAATGCTGCAAAATTTGCTTGCGAATAGCAGCGGCGGAATCTACTTGCCAGTAGCTCTGACGTGCGGTTTTACATTACGCCCGTACTGTTTGCGTGACGGGGGCCACCGGTGCGTGACGCGCCGACGGCCGTCCAGATGTGAGCACCTTCACAGATCATTGTGATCTTGATAGTTGTGAGGCGAGCCACCGGGGTACGCATTTCAGACCAATCGGTCGACTTGAAATCGAAATTCTAGCGACGCTAGACAAGCTAGCTCGCCTCCTGTTATCGTTGCTTCAGTTCCTAGCGCTGCTAGATCCGAATGAAAGAGGCACCCCGATGCTCGTCCTGACCGGCCAAATCCTCGCCGCCCTCGCCGTTCTCGCCAATGCCGTCGTCTACGGCACCGACTGGTCCGTCGCCCTCATCACCCGGTCCGTCTACCGCGACCACCTGGACGACGCCACCGTCACCATCAGCGCCGGATGGGGCCACTACTACGGCGACAAGCGCATGCCCATCTTCGGCGCGGGCGGCGTCATCACCGCCCTGCTCACCCTGGCCCTGGCCATCGCCGCCGGACAGCTCGCCGCGGCCGTCGCCGCGGGCCTCGCCCTCGCCGCCCTCCTCACCTGGCTGGCCTGCTACGTCCGCATCGCCAAGCCCATCAACACCGCCCAGACCACCGCCGCCCAAACCGGCGTCATCCCACCCAATGCCCGTGCCCTGCAAACCAAGTGGGACAGCATCCTGAACACCCGCGTCGCCCTCCAAACCCTCGCCCTCACCGGCCTACTCACCGCCCTGATCCTCTTCTGATCCCCACCCGTTCCCGAGCACGCGACGGCCCCGCACCGAATCTCGGTGCGGGGCCGCGTATTTCGTGTTCCTACGATTCCCGGCCGACGAGCACCCCTCAGCTCGCCGACCTCGGCCCGGAGGTGGTGGTCCCCGGGCAGAACGGTTGGCAGCCGCCCGCCACCAGCGGCTGCGAGGTGGAGCCCGACCCCGGCGGGTCGGTGGCCACGTGGTCCCCGCACCCGGTCGCCACCACGAGCATGACCGCGATCGCGAAGGCGAGAACCGCCGCGAAGGTGATCGCGCAGCAGGCCGCGAAGGAGCCCAGCCAATCGGTCATCGAATCGCCTCCCGCCGGGTCGATGCGGTCGATTCGCCCTCCTCGTCGCGGTCCGCGTCCCGGGTCCGCCCCGTCGCGCGCAGCGCCAGCCAGCACATGGCGTCGGTGACCGTCACCCCGATCATCTCGGCGTGCAGCGTCGCGACCTCCGCGTCGAATTCCCCTCCCGGACTGGACAATCCGATGAGAATCATCTCCGCGAGGCGTAGCCCCACGATCGCTTCATCACGCGACAACCTCCGATAGGTCGGCAGATAGGACAGCACCCACCGTCCCCGATCTTCTCCCGGCACGTCCACCCGGAAGGCGACTTCATCGGCCTTGTCGCTGGAGATCAGCCAGTCGAAATCCAGAATTGCCATCGATCCGTCCCTTTACTGACCGCGGACCCGTCCCCCGTGCCCGTTGTTTTTCGGTCACTCAATGATCGCGAGCGGACGAGCCGCATTCGATCCCATGGTGTTTCGCGAATTCTTGGCACATCACGGGTCCTTGACCAGGCGAAACCCGCGCGGTACCAAGGAAATGTTCACAACGGCGGGGGTGAGACCGTGGATGCGAAGAGTGCCGGGCGGCGGAACGGGGAGAATGATGCGCTGGGGGCGGAGGCGCGGAAGGAACTTCGGGGAATTCTACTGGGAATCGGGTTGCGGGAGAATGAACTTCTGGAACCTTTGGTCGCCGAATTGCGGTATCGGGGGTGTCGGCCGCGGAAGGCCTGGCGGTTGGCGAACGAGTTCACGCAGCAGCATGTGGCGGCGCAGTTCAATCGGCTGACGGGGAAGCCGAGTGCGCCGATGAAGGCGGCGCGGATTTCGGAGTACGAGTCGTGGCCGGGGGCTCGGGGCGCGGGGCGGGTGCATCCGCGGCCGACGCTGGACGTGTTGAAGAATCTGGCGGTCATCTATCGGACCAGTTGGGATCAATTGGTGGATACCGCGGATCTGGCGCAGATGCCGAGCGCGGAGGTGGCCGCGTACCGGGCGGTGGTGGCGCGGCGGACCACGGCGCTGCCCGCCGCCGCGGACAGCGGATTCCCCAGTGGGCTGGTGCCTTTCGTCGGTCGCACCGAGCCGCAACGGCTGTTGCGGGAGCGGATCGAGGCGCATCTGTACTCGGGCGGTCCGGGTGTGCACGTGGTGAACGGGCTTGCGGGCGTGGGGAAGACGGCGCTGGCGCGGTGGGTGGTGGAGACCTTCGGGGACCGCTATCCGGACGGGATCATCTGGGAGAACCTGCACGGCCACACCGACGGCCGCCCGCCCCGCACACCCGCCGGGGTGCTGGAACAGATGCTGTTGAAGCTGGGGGTGCCGCCGGAGACCATCAAGACCGACACCGGGCACCGGTCCGCGCGCTGGCGGCACGAGATGCGGGATCGGCGCTCGCTCATCGTGTTCGACAATGTGCTCGATTCCAAGCAGGTGCGGGCGCTGCTGCCGGAGGCGCGCGACAGCTTCGTGCTCATCACCAGCCGCCACAAGCTGACCGGGCTGACCGGCGCGGTGCCATTGCAACTCGATGCCATGGAACCGTCCGAGGCCGAGGAGCTGCTCGTCGAATTCGCCCATCTGCCACCGGATTACGATGTGGAGGCGGCGCGGCTGGTGTTGCGGGCGGCGGGCGGGCTGCCGCTGGCCATCCGACTGATCGCGGGCCAGATCGCCTACCAGGGGCCGGATCTGCTGGGTGCGGCGGCGGCCGAGTTCACCCCGTTGGCCGACCGCATGCGGCAGGGCCCGGACGACGGCACCGAGGATTCGCTGGTGGAGCGGGCCCTGGATCTGTTCTCCGCGGAGGGCGAGACCCTGCGCGCGGCCTTCGAACTGTCCTATCAGCGGCTGCCGGATCTGGAGTTGCAGCGCTGCGTGCGACTGCTGGGCTGGTTCCCGGGCACCGAGATCACCGCCGAGACGCTCGCGCCCATGGTGGGCGTGCCGCAGGCGCAGGCGTACGGGCTGATCCGGCAGATCTTCGAGGTGGGGCTGCTGGATCCGGCCGAGGCCGGACCGAACGGCCAGCGGTACCGAATCCACGATGTGACAAAGCTTTTCGCCCGCGTGAAGGCCGATGCGGCCGATCTGCCGAGCGAGCATGCCGCCGCGGTGGGGCGGCTGGTGCGGCATTGCCTGAGCGTGGCGCGGCAGGCCGGGGTGCAGCAGCCCTACGAGTCGGCGGGCAGCTTCCCGGCCCCGCTCGCCCCGGACCCGACCGGGACGACCCAGCGGGCGCGGGCCTGGCTCGCCCGGGAGCGCGAATTGCTGCTGGGCTGCGTCCGGGTCACCGGGTCGGAGCGCGGCACCGGTGAACTGGCCCGGCTGCTGGGCGCGTATCTGTCCGAGCTCGGTCACCTCTCCGACGCGCGCGGACTCCTGTTCCGCGCCTTGGCCATTGCCCGCGACGCCGACGACCGCACCACCGCCTGCGACATCCTCTTCGAACTGGGCACCCTGCACCGCCGCGCCTGCGCCTACGAGACCGCCGCCGCCTGCTTCCAGGAGGCCCACGACATCGCCACCGCCCTCGACGACACCCAGCGCATTGCCGCCACCCTGTGGGGTCTGGCCGATATCACCAGGCACCGCGGCGATTACGACCGTGCCCGCATCGCCTACTCCGATGTGCTCGGCATGGCACGGCAATTGGAGAACCCGAAATTCGAGGGCGACGCCCTGCGCGGCCTCGGCCACATGGAGCGCATGGGCGGCGACCGCGCCATCGCCCACCGCTACTATCTCGACGCCCTGCGCATCGCGGGCGAGATCGGCGACACCTACAGCCTGGGCTGGTCGCTGTGGGGCCTGGGCAGTGTCTCCCGGGAATCCGGCGAATTCGACACCGCCCGAACACAATTGACGAAGGCGCTGACCATCGGCGGCGAGATCGGCGACCACCTGCTGCGCGCCGACGCCCTGCGCGGCCTCGGCCACCTCGAACGCGATGTCGGCGACCTCGATGCCGCCCAGGAGTTCTACGCCGAATCCCTCGACATCACCCGCCGCACCCGCGACCCCCACGGCGAGGCCGATGTCCTGCGCGCCCTGGCCTACATCGCCCTGCGCTCCGGCGGCGCGCATTGGCGCCCCTGCGATCTCCTGCTCAAATCCCTGCTCCTCTACGAGAGCATGGGCATCAAGCTCGCCGAGCAGGTTCGCTCCGAACTCGTGGATGCCCTGTCCCGCTGCCGCCGGGAATCGGTGCTGCTGCCGGACCGGATTCAGGAGGATCTCCGTCGCCTCGGCTTCGACTGCTGAGCACCACCGCGCCGGTCCGCAATAGATCGGGGGCGCTCCGGCAATCGTTGATGGTCACTTGATCAGCGAAGCGCGCCGGGCGGGATTACCCTGCTCGCGTGAACCCCCGAACGCTGCGACGACACGGTGCCGCGCAGCCGGTGGATTCGATACTTGCAGCGGGGACTGTCGCCGCGCGGAAGAGTGCGCCGGGGAATTCCGGCGCGCGGAAGGCTGATGCCGGGAGCGGCGCGAGCGCGGAGCGAAATTCAGGGGCGGACGCTTATTTACGGCAACGAGCGGATATGGTGTGCGTCACGTGCGATGACCTCGCGACGGGGATCGATCGGGACTACCCGGTGGGCAGCGCACGGTGATCGGGAGCATGTGATGCGGGAAATCATCGACGACCTTCTCCGGGTGTGGCACAGCGGTCGGACGGGCGGGTTGGCGACTCTGGTTCGGACCCAAGGGACCACCCCCGTGCCGATCGGTTCGGCCATGGTGGTGGATGCGGACGGGCGGGCCTTCGGCTCGATCTCGGCGGGCTGCGCGGAGGCCGCCGCCTACGAGGCCGCGGTGGAGTCGGCGCGGACCGGGCGGCGCGGGTTGCAGCGGTTCGGGCCGGGCAGCGGGTTGGACGCGCAGATGGACTGCGTCGGCACCCTGGACGTCTTCATCGAACCGTTCTCGCGGCGGCATTTCCCCGAATTCCCGGATGTCGCGGCCGATATCGCGGCGCAGCGGCAGGTCACCGTGTTCACGGTGGTGTGGCACTCCGACCCGGACGTGATCGGCCAGCATCTGGTCACCGACCGCAAGCACGGCACCGAACTGGTCTCGCTGCCGGACTCGGACGTGTTCGTCTCCTCCTTCGCCCGGCCGCCGCATCTGATCCTGGTGGGCGCCAATACGTTCGCGGGCGCGTTGGCCACCCAGGCCAAGCTGCTCGGCTATCGCGTCACGATCGTCGATGCCCGGCCGACCTTCGCCAATGCGGCGGCCTATCCCGGCTGCGAGGTGGTGGTGGACTGGCCGCACCGCTACCTGAACACCCTCGCCTCGGCGGGCGAGATCGACTCCACCACCGCGCTGGTGGTGCTCTCGCACGATCCGAAGTTCGACATCCCGCTGCTCACCGTGGCTTTGCGACTACCCGAGCTGGGGTATCTGGCCGCCCTGGGCACCCCGGCGTCGCACGCGCATCGGCTGGAGGCCCTGCAGGCGGGCGGCTTCAGCGACGACATCCTGGCCCGCCTGCACTCGCCCGCCGGGCTGGACGTGGGCGCGCGGACCCCGGCCGAGACCGCCGTCGCCATTGCCGCCGAACTGCTGGCGGTGCGCAACGGGACCTCGGCCGAGCCGCTGTCCACCTCGCCGGGTCAGGGCAAGCGGCACGTGCAACTGGTGCGCTGAACCGCTTGCGCCCGAACCGCTTACGACTTCAGTTCCGGGTGCTCGGCGAACATCTCCTTCAGCACCGATAGGTCGAACAGCTTGTCGGCCTTGATGTCGATCTTGGCCTTGGCCAGCGCCGCGATATTGTTCGCGATCAGCTCGTCGGTCATGGTGAACAGCCCGTTGGCCTTGGTATCGGCCGACACCACCAGTCCGTTCTGCGCCGCCGCCTCCATCGTCTGTTCCTTCAGTTCCAGCCGCTGATCCTTGCCGTACACCTCGACGGCCAGGCGCGCGGACTCCTCCGAACTCGCGACGGCGTCCTTCCAGCCCTTGACCTCCGCCATGAGGAACGCCTTGAGCTTGTCGCGCTCGGTGTCGATGGTCTTCTGGCTGACCGTCAGCGTCTCCGCCACCAGCGGCAGCCCGTAGTCGGCGAAGAGGAAGTTCACGTTCTGGAAGCCCTTGGAGGCCAGGGTGATCGGCTCATTGGTCGCGTAACTGACCCAGCCGTCCACCTCGCCATTGGCCAGCGGGGTCGGATCGTATTGCGCGGGCACGATGGTGACATCGCTGGGCGTCATGCCGTTGGCGGTCAGCAGGGCATTGAAGATGAGCTGATTGGTGTCCTGCACACCGATCTTGCGGCCCTTCATGTCCTGCGGATTCAGGATCGGTTTCTTGGCGCTGCTCACGATGCAGAAGGGGTTCTTCTGATACGTGGTGCCGACGATCTTGGCGTTCAATCCCTCCAGCACGGCGGGCGCGGTGGTCTGCGGCGCGGACATGCCGATCCAGATCTTGCCGGTGCCGAGTCCGGCCTCCACCGAGGTGCTGGCCGCGCCGCCCGCGACCAGGTTCACCGAGCCGAACCCGGCGTCCTTGTAATAGCCCTTGGAGTCGGCGAAGTACTCACCGGCGAATTCGATGTTCTTGAGCCACGACAGCTGCACCGCCACGGTCCCGTACTTGGAGCCGTCCGCGACGGAACCATTGCCGCCACCCGAGGAACTGCTGCCGCAGGCGGCGAGCACTCCGGCCCCGCCCACCGCCGCACCGGCGAGCCCGGCGTAGCGGAGGAAGGACCGGCGGCCCATGGACGACTGCGAGGCCGGAACCGGCCCGAACAAACCACTCATGCGGAAAATCTAGGCGGTTTCGATTTCCGATATTTTGCTTTTCACCAGGTATTTGTATGCGGCAGGTTAACTCGTCGTGTCAGTCGCGGACCCGCTCCGGTGCGAAACGCGCCAGCACCAGGTTCTCCAGCACGCCCACCACGGCGTAGGCGAAGACGGACACCACCGTGACCAGGGCGATCGAGGCCCACAGCCGGTTGTACTGGAAGGTGGGTATCGCCCGGATCAGCCCGGCCCCCAATCCCGTACCGCTGCCCAGCCATTCGCCGAGCAATGCGCCGATCAGCGCGCCCGGCACCGAGATTCGCGCCGCCGCGAACACCGCGGGCAGCGCGGCCGGGACGGCCACCATGCGCATGGCGGTCCAGTTCGAGCCGCCGTAGGCCACCACCAGTTCCGTGGCCTGCCGCGGCGCCGAGCGCAGACCGGTCATGATCATCACCAGGGCCGGGAAGAACACCACGATGGCGGCCATGACGGTGACGCCGAGCAGCCCGCGCCCGAACACCAGCACGATGATCGGGGTCAAGGCCACCAGCGGTACCGACCGCAGCAGCATGGCCACCGGCATGAACGCCTGCGCCACCGCCGGAATGCCGATGAACAGCGCCGCCACCACCAGGGCCGCGCCCAGGCCGGAGCCGAAGCCGATGAGGGCGTCCTTCAGCGTGATTCGCATATCGTCGAAGATCACCCGGCGGGCGGTGTCGGAGGTCGGACCGGTCACCAGGTAGCTCCACACGTCGCTCGGACTCTTGCCGACCAGTCCGACCTGCGGGTACAGCTGGAGAAATCCCGACCACAGCACCACCAGCAGGATCAGCGAAACCACCAGCAGCAGCAGGAATCTGCCGATGGGGCGCAGCAGGTTCAGGGTCTTCATCACGCCTCCGCTCGGGTCCACGGGACCGCCACCCGGGCGACCAGCGCCACGAGGGCGTAGCCGAGCCCGGCCAGTGCCGCCGCGGCCAGCGCCATGCCCCAGGTGCGCGGCACGTTGTAGGCGGTCTGCGCGGCGGTGAGGGCCACGCCGATTCCGCTGTCCACGCCGCCCAGATACTCGCCGATGATCGCGCCCAGCACCGCCGAGGGCGCGGCGATCTTCAAGGCGGCCAGGGTATTCGGCAGCGCCGCGATCACCTGCACGCGCCGCAGCCGCTCCCACCGGCCGCCGCCGTAGGCCCGCACCAGATCCAGGCTGGTGCGATCGGCCGACCGCAGCCCGGACACGGTGCCGACCATGGTGGTGAAGAAGCAGTACATGGCCGCCAGGAAGATGGTCGGCGTGCGACCGCCGAACACCACCAGGATGATCGGGCCCAAGGCCAGCAGCGGCGTGCAGTAACTGAGAATGGCCAGCTGGGTGACCAGCATTTCGATCGGCGGAATCAGCACCACCAGGATCGCGAGCGCGATGGCGAGGGCATTGCCCCACAGAAACCCTTGCAGCGCGCCCCAGGCCGTGATGCGGAAGTTCGGGCCGTAGAGCGCCCAACCGTCGGTGTACATGGTGTGCACGACATTCCACGGGCTCGGGATGGTGCCGCCCGCGACGCGCAGCTCGGCCAGCAGGGTCCACACGGCCAGCAGGACGAGAATGCCCGCCAGGCCACCCAGCCGGGTGATCCGGAACCGTTCTCTTATTGCGCCCCAGTTCATTCCGTCACGACCCC
Source organism: Nocardia sp. CDC160 (assembly GCF_035818795.1). Taxonomy (NCBI): domain Bacteria; kingdom Bacillati; phylum Actinomycetota; class Actinomycetes; order Mycobacteriales; family Nocardiaceae; genus Nocardia; species Nocardia sp. CDC160. The sequence continues at coordinate 265,600 of NZ_JAYKYT010000007.1, forward strand.
GCCCTGCCCGCTGCGTCCGAACAGCAGTTCCAGCAAATGGTCGTGCAGCTTGTGGAACTCGGGTGAACGCATCATCTCGGGTGTGCGTGGCCGCGGCAGGTCGATGTCGACCACCTCCACCACGCGGCCGGGGCGCGGGCTCATCACCGCCACCACATCCGAGAGGAAGACCGCCTCGGCGATGCCGTGCGTGACCATCAGTGTGGTGGCGGGCTTTTCGGTCCAGATGCGCAGCAGTTCCAGGTTCAGCCGCTGCCGGGTCATATCGTCGAGGGCGCCGAAGGGCTCGTCCAGCAGCAGGACCGTCGGCTTCACCACCAGCGCGCGGGCGATCGAAACCCGTTGCCGCATACCGCCGGAGAGCTGCGCGGGCTTGGCCTTCTCGAAGCCCTCCAGGCCGACCAGCGCGATCAGATCGGCGATCAGGTCCTTCTCCACGGGCAGGCCCGCCACCTGCAGCGGCAGCTTGATATTGGATTCCACGCTGCGCCAGGGCAGCAGCGCCGAATCCTGGAAGGCGATGCCGAACTCGTGCCGCCGCCGCAACTCGGCGGGAGTCTCGCCATTGATCTTGGCGGTGCCCGCGGACGGTGATTCCAGATCCGCGAGAATGCGCAGGATGGTGGACTTACCGCAGCCGGACGGCCCCAACAGCGACAGGAAAGCTCCCTGCGCCGTATGCAGATCGACATTGTCGAGCGCCTGCACCACACGCCGCCCGGAGCGGAAGGTCTTGCTCAGCCCGCTGATATGAATGCCCGTTCCCGTGGCGACTTCCGAACTCATAGGGCAACGGTAAGGGCCGGGAATTGCACGCAGATTGCGAATCGGCGGACTAGATTTCGCGGTTGTTACTTCCGGCCACCCCGAGCGGTTACCGCGAGCTCACCACCAGGCCGGTGGCTCGAACCAGTCACGGGCCTCCTTGCGAAACAGCAACACGATCACGGCCAGCGAGACCAGCGGTCCCAGTGGGCCGGGCGGCTGCCACTCGGTGATCGACGGGACCGTCCACACCATGTTCATGGCCGCCACCAGAATCGCCGCGATGCGGACCGACTGGCCCTCCGAATTGAAGGTCAACGCCACCAGACCGAGTAGAAACGCCGCGACGAAGGGCACCCCGGTCTGGATCGCGGCCCGCGTCCCCAACAGCCACCCCGACGACGCCACACACATCACCCCCAGGCCCGCCAAGCCCAGCGCGAGCACCTGCGCCGCGCGCACCGCACGCGGCATTCGATATCTGTCGTCCACGCCCGACCCTCGGTCGGGCTGAATATCTAGGTCCGACACACCCCCAACCTAGCCCCGTATGACCCCCTAACCCGCCCACCACGCCGCCAGCCCCGGGCCCATTCGGCAGCACTCCCCGCCAATCCGGCTCGCCCCCTCCGCCATTCCGGCTCGCCCCTCCGTCATTCCGACATGCTTTTGGCCGGAATCCACAGCCGCCCGAGATGGATCCCGGCCAAATACACGCCGGGATGACGAGGTAGGGCCTCGCCGCGATGACGGGTCAGGGCCTCGCCGCGACCGATTCGAGTTCGCGGACCTGGACGGTCGGCAGCAGGCGGTCGCGCAGCACGCGGTCGATCTCGCCCGCGACCGGAATCACCACGGCGGCAGCGGAAGTCGCGACGGCGTCGGCGAGGACCGCGGGCCAGTCCGGGTTGCGGTCGCCCGCGAGGGCGGCGATCAGGGCGGCGACGGCCGCGTCGCCCGCGCCGGTGGGGTTGCCCGCCAGCGGTTTCGGCAGGGCCGCGGTCCAGGCGCGGGTCGGGGTGACGGCCACCAGGCCCGCCCCGCCCCGGGTCACGATCACCGCGCCCACGCCGTCGGCGATCAGGGGCTCGACGGCGGCGAGGATCTCCGGAATCGTGCCCGCCGGGCGGCCGGTGAGGCGCTCGAGCTCATCGACATTGGGGGTCAGCACGACGCCGGGCACGCGCGCGGCCAATTCCAGTGCCTGACCGTCGAAATCACAGACCGTGGGCACCCCCGCGGCAATGGCGGTCCGCGCCAGCTCCGCGGGCAGGCCCGTGCTCACCCCGCCGGGCAGCGACCCCGCGATGACCAGGCCGCTCATGTCCGAGAGCATGCCGTTGACCCGCACCCGCAACTGGTCTACCGCGTGCGGTTCGGTGACGCGCGGCCCGGGTTCCCACAGCGCCGTGGCCGTGCCGTCCTCGGATTCGCTGATCACCACGGTGCGCCGCACCCACGGCAGCGCGTGCACGAAGTCCACCGGCATCTCGAGTTCGGCGGCCGCCGCGAAGGAGTGATCGGCGAATCCGGTGGCCCGCGCGTACTTCCCGAGCTGGTTCAGCACGCGGGTGACATTGATGCCGCGCCCGCCCAGCCGTTGATCCACCGAGCGCACCCGCTGCGCCCGCCCGCGCTCGAAACGCTCCACCCGATAGGTCATGTCGTAGGCGGGGTTCAGTGTCACGGTGAGGATCACCCCACCATCACGGCACGTCACGGCACCGGATGCAACCCCTGAATCTCATTGTGGCACCGAATGTCGTTGCCATTCGGAGATATTCGAGGGGCAGGATGTCGGCCGTGCACCCGCTCCCACCGAAACACCTGCTGCTGCAGGCCTGCCGCGGCCTGCCACCCGACGATCATCCGGTGCTGCGCTGCGCCGGATTACTCGCGGACCTGCACGAACGCAGACTCACCGCCGCGATCGGCACCGAGCGAATCGACCATGATCGGGCCCGGCTGGTGCACGATATCGACGCCTGGGTGGCGGCCGAACTCCCCAAGGCCGCCCGCGATGCACACCTGCACACCGAGACCGTGGGAACCGTGGTGGACCGGCTGGCGCAGTTCTCCGCGCTGGCCTATCTGACGCTGGCCATGTCGCCCGACGACACCATGCACGACGCGGCGCAGCGGCTGACCGAACTGGCCATCGCCTACGAGGATCTGGCGGGCGAACTGGCCGCGGGTCGGCGACGGCTCCCGAACCTCACTGGCACCCACGACTACGAATCCTGACCGCGCGCATCGCGGGGCCGCAGAAATGACCGCGGCCGGTGGTACCCGGCGAGGGGGCGGGGCACCACCGGCCACACAGGTGGACCATGCGCAATCCACCGTCGACGTCGAGCGGGCGGCACGAGTTCACAGGAATCCGCGTGGGAGATGCGGTGGCAGTACCTGCTTCTCGTCACCTGACAACCGCCCGGTCGAACCTCGACCCCCCGAATCCTCCATCCGAAACCTCGGAGCGACCCCTGTTCCAGCTGTGAATCCCCTGTGAGACACCCCAACTCGCGGGGACTCTCAGGGGCTCCGCCCCCGAACCCCCTCGAGATTTCGGGGGCTCCGCCCCCAAACCCCCGGTGAACTTTCTCGGAGGCTCGGCCCCCGAACCCCCGAGGGTTACTTGGTATTTGGGAGGAGGGCTCGGATGGTGTCGATGGTGTCGGCTTGGGCCGGTTCCTTGTCGGGGCGGTAGCGGACTACGCGGGCGAAGCGGAGGGCTACGCCGCCGGGGTAGCGGGGGCTGGTTTGGACGCCGTCCAGGGCGATTTCGACTATGAGGGAGGGGTGGAGGTAGACCGTGGTGGGGTCGCGGTCGCGTTCGTGGCGGGGGAATTCGGCTGTCTGCCAGTGGAGGAGGGCGTCGGTGAGGCCCTTGAAGGTTTTGCCGACCATGATGGGGTCGCCGCCCTCGGGATCGCGGGCGCCGAGGTGGAGGTTGGAGAGGTAGCCGGTGCGGCGGCCGTAGCCCCATTCCGCGCCGAGCACGATCAGGTCCAGGGTGTGGGTGGGTTTGATCTTCTGCCAGGCGCGGCCGCGGCGGCCCGCCGCGTAGGGGGCGTCCAGGGATTTGATCATGATGCCCTCGTGGCCCGCGGCCAGCGCGCCGTCGAAGTATTCGGCGGCGGTCTCGAGATCGGGGGCGATGAGGGCCGGAATGCTCAGGCCATTGGCCACGCCGGTGAGGGCGGCGCGGCGCTCGCGCAGCGGCGCGTCGAGCAGGTCTACGCCGTCGAGGTGCAGGCAGTCGAAGAAGTACGGGTGCAGCAGCAGTTCCTGGGCGGTGGCCGCGCCGAAGCGGCTCATGGTCTCCTGGAACGGGCGGGGACGGCCGGAGTCGTTGAGCGCCAGCGTCTCTCCGTCGAGCACCACGCTGGTGCACTCCAATTTCCGCACCAACTCCACCAGTTCGGGCACGCTCGCGGTGATGTCGCGCAGCGTCCGCGTGAACACCCACACCCGATCGCCGTCTCGGTGCACCTGAATGCGCGCCCCGTCCATCTTGTGCTCGACGCTGGCCTCCCCACCGAACTCGGCCATGGCCTCGTCGAGGCTCGCGCCGGGCGAGGCCAGCATGGGTTGAATCGGCCGCCCCACCTCGAGCCGAAAGGCCTCGAGCGCCGCGACCCCGCCGGTCCGCGCCGCGACCGCGGTCACCGGCAGCCGCCCGGACAGCATGTGCGCCCGGCGCACCGCCGCGATCGGCACCTCGAAGGCGACCGCCACCGCCTCGGCCACGATCGCCGTCAGCGCGCCCTGCCGCATTTCCCCGGTCAACAGCCGAATCAGAAAGTCGCGTTCCTCCGGCGTAGCGGCCGCGAAAAGGGTGGTGAGCAATTCCTGCCGCCGCGCCGCCGACCCACTCCCGCCGACCTCGGCGAGCGCGCCGAAACTCTTGTCCACCTCGTCCACGGACAGGGCCGGGGCGGCAGCCGATTCCACCGCGAGAGTGGTGAGCGTCCGCCATCCGGTCCCGATCCGCCCCTGCAGCAGATCCCCCGACAGCCACGCCACCACCTGCGCCAATTCCCCGACCTCGGCGCGTTTCAGCAGCTCGGCAAAGATATTGATCTTGTTCTTGCGCGACGACGTAGCCCGCACCTCCCGCGACGCATCGACCACTTCGGACAAGAGCATCGTTCGACGGTAACCCGCCCCACCGACAGGATGTGACTCAAAGCTCAGCAGGCATGCTAATCCCGGCGTTGGCAACCATGCTAATGCGCCCATAAACTCGGTCGTATGGCCAAGACTTATGTCGGGGCGCGACTCCGCCAGCTGCGCACCGAACGCGGGCTGAGTCAGGTCTCCCTGGCCAAGAAGCTCGAGATCTCCGCGAGCTATCTGAATCAGATCGAACACGACGTTCGCCCGCTCACCGTACCGGTCCTGCTGCGCATCAGTGAAGTCTTCGGCGTCGACGCCGGATTCTTCTCCTCCCAGGACGACACCCGGCTCATCGCCGAGCTCCAGGAGGTCGTGATGGACCAGGAACTCGGGGTGGAGGCCGACGCGCAGGAGATCGCCGAAATGGTGTCCGCGCACCCGGGTTTGGCGCGCGCCATGGTGAATATGCATCGCCGCTATCGGAATACGACCGCGCAGCTGGCCGCGGCCACCGAGGATCGCTTCGCCGACGGCAGCGGTTCGGGCGCCATCTCCAAACCGCACGAGGAAGTGCGCGACTACTTCTATCAGCGGCAGAACTACATTCACGAATTGGATACGGCCGCCGAGGAACTCACCCATCGTATGCGATTCCACGGCGGTGACCTGAAACGCGAGATTCCGCGCCGCCTGGCCGACGCGCACGGCGTGCAGATCGTGGAGCGCATCGACCTGGGCGACGGCCTGCTGCACCGCTACGATCCGGAGCAGCGCCGCCTGGAGATCGCCCCGCATCTCTCGGGCGGGCAGCGGGTGTTCAAACTGGCGGCCGAACTGGCCTATCTCGAATGCGGCGAGCTGATCGAAAAGCTGGTCGCCGAGGGCAATTTCTCCAGCCACGAATCGGTGGTGCTGGCGAAACTGGGCCTGGCCAACTATTTCGCGGCCGCGACGGTGTTGCCCTACACCCACTTCCACGAGGTGGCCGAGGATTTCCGCTACGACATCGAGCGGCTCTCGGCGTTCTTCACCCAGAGCTACGAGACCATCTGCCACCGCCTGTCCACCCTGCAGCGCCCCAAACTGCGCGGCGTCCCCTTCTCCTTCGTCCGGGTGGACCGGGCGGGCAATATGTCGAAACGCCAGTCCGCCACGGGTTTTCACTTCTCCTCCAGCGGCGGCACCTGCCCGCTGTGGAATGTGTACGAGACCTTCGCCTATCCGGCGAAGATCATGACCCAGATCGCGCAGATGCCCGACGGCCGCAAATACCTCTGGGTGGCGCGCACCGTGGAACGCCGCGCCACCCGCTACGGCGAGCCGAGCAAAATCTTCGCAATCGGACTCGGCTGTGAATTGCGGCACGCGGGCCGCACCGTCTATGCCGACGGCCTGGATCTCAATGAGCCCAAGGCGACTCCGATCGGCGCGGGTTGTCGAGTATGCGAACGCTCGAACTGCCCGCAGCGCGCATTCCCGCCGCTCGGCAAATCTCTCGATATCAGCGAGCACCGAAGTTCCATCTCGCCCTATGTCATTCAATGACAGATATGGTGACCGATCCACACGGTGAACACCGGTGAAATCCCGTACGAACATGATCGGGTGAGTATCAGAAAATTGGTCGTCACGGCCGGACTCTCCATTGCCGCCATGACGATCACGGGGGGCACCGCCTACGCCGCTCCACAACCGACCACGTCGGACGTGTCATCGATGACCCAGGTCTCCGGCGATCTGGACGGCATCCATTACGACACCGTGCGCTCCGATGCGGACAAGACCGTCACGACCACACTGTCCGGCGGCACCTTCGTGCTCGCCGACGGCGGTGTGCAGGTGCTCGACGCCGCCGGTGCGGTCACCTCGACCCTGCCGCTGTCGATCACCGACGGCACCAACATGATCGCGCTGCGACCCACCATCACCGACGGCGGCGCGAAGCTGGTCGCCGCACCGGTCTTCGAGCCGATCTGGATGGCCTGCTCGCCGAGTTCGCCGCGCAGCCGCAGCATTCAGACGGGCCTGGGTCTGGTCGGCGCGCTGGGTGCGCTGCTGGGCGGCATCGTCGGCTTCGGCATCGCCATCGCGACCATGGGCATCGGCCTCATCGCCGTCCCGTTCACGACCATTATCGGTGCGCTCATCGGCGGTGCGATCGGCGCGGCCGCCGGTGCGGCGGTGCCGAATTCGGATGAGCAGGACATGTGGGAGTGCTCGGTGCCGTAGTGCCGGTCGGATACCCATCTCACTGATCACACCGGGCCGGTGCCAGCTCTCGCTGGCACCGGCCCGAGCCTTTTACTGGTCCTGAGCTGCACGAACGCCGTGCATGCGGGATCCGAATCCCATTGCGGTGAGCAGAAATTCATCGCACCGAAACACCAGAAATCGGACCTTCATCGAGAGTCATTCCGGCGCAACACTTCCCGTTTACCGTTCCGTTCCACGAATACAACCGTTGTATACGCGGCGGTATTCGCAAGCGGCGCACGTGGCGTCGCAGCACATCGTGAAGTGAAGGATCCGCCCCATGCACGACTCTTCCCGCCGGGACAGGGCTTCCCGCCTGACGAAGGCGATCATCATTCCGACCGCGCTGGCGCTGTCCGCCGTCATGGTCGCCGGTTGTGGGTCGCGTGACAGCGACACCGCGTCGGGTTCCAATGCCAAGTCCTGCGTGGACACCTCGAAGGACACCATCAAGATCGGATCCCTGCACTCGCTGACCGGCACCATGGCCATCAGCGAGGTGACCGTCGCCAATGCCACCAAGCTGGCGGTCGACCAGATCAACGCCGCGGGCGGTGTCATGGGCAAGAAGCTCGAGGTGGTGCTCGAGGACGGCGCGTCGGATCCGAAGACCTTCGCGGAGAAGGCCGAGAAGCTGATCAGCTCCGACTGTGTGGCCGCGGTCTTCGGCGGCTGGACTTCCGCCTCACGCAAGGCCATGAAGCCCAAGTTCGAATCGCTGAATTCGCTGCTGTACTACCCGGTCCAGTACGAGGGTCTGGAGGATTCCAAGAACATCTTCTACACCGGCGCGACCACCAATCAGCAGATCATCCCCGCGCTGGATTACCTCAAGCAGAAGGGCATCACCTCCCTGTACCTGGTGGGCTCGGACTACGTCTTCCCGCAGACCGCCAATCGCGAGATCAAGGCGTACGCCAAGGCCAATGGCATCGAGATCAAGGGCGAGGACTACGCGCCGCTGGGCTCCACCGACTTCTCGACCATCGTCAACAAGGTCCGTAATTCCAAGGCGGGCGCGGTCTTCAACACCCTCAATGGCGACTCGAATGTCGCGTTCTTCCGCGAGTACGCCAACGCGGGCCTGAAAGCCGCCGACATGCCGGTGGTTTCGGTGTCCATCGCCGAGGAGGAGGTCGGCGGCGTCGGCGTGCAGAACGTCACGGGCCAGCTGACCGCCTGGAACTACTACCAGACCGTCGACACCCCGCAGAACAAGGCGTTCGTCTCCGCGTACAAGGCGGCCTACGGCGCGAACAAGCCCACCTCCGATCCCATGGAGGCCGCCTACACCTCGGTCTTCCTGTGGAAGAACACCGTGGAGAAGGCGAAGTCCTTCGCGGTGGCCGACATTCAGAAGGCCGCCGACGGCGTCAGCTACGACGCGCCGGAGGGCACCGTCACCATCGACGGCTCCAACCACCACATCACCAAGACCGCCCGCATCGGCGAGATCCACCCGGACGGCCTGATCTACACCGTCTGGGATTCCGGCAAGGCGATCCAGCCGGACCCGTACCTGAAGAACTACGACTGGGCGAAAGGCCTCAAGTAAGGCCAAGGGCCTCGAGTAATTCGGCGGCCGCCGATGAGGGGCGGCTGGTGCGTTCCCCGCGAACTCTCACCGCGTGGCCGCACCAGCCGTACGGCTGCCCCCGCCCGCGTCTTTGTCGAAGAAGGTGCTCACATGGATGTCCTTGTCGGACAACTCTTTACCGGGCTGAGTCTCGGCTCGATCCTGCTGCTCGCGGCGCTGGGCCTGTCGCTGACCTTCGGTCAGATGGGCGTCATCAATATGGCGCACGGCGAATTCATCATGGCCGGTTGTTACACCACCTACGTTGTGGAACAACTGATTTCGGCGACGGGGGTGGCGCTGATCGTGTCGCTGTTCGTCGGCTTCCTGGTCGGCGGCCTGCTGGGCGCGGCCCTGGAGATGGGGCTCATCCGCTGGATGTACGACCGGCCGCTGGACACGCTGCTGGTCACCTTCGGCGTCGGGCTGGTGCTGCAACAGGCGGTGCGCGACATCTTCGGCGCGCCCGCCAAGAACGTGGTCGCGCCGCACTGGCTGACCGGCGGCCTCACCATCGCGGGCACGGTGGTGCCCAAGACCCGCATCTTCATCATGGTGCTGGCGGTGGCGGCGGTGATCGCGCTGGCCACGGCCCTGAAGACCACGCCGCTGGGCCGCCGGATCCGGGCGGTGGTGCAGAACCGCAGCCTGGCCGAAACCTCCGGCGTCTCTTCGCGTCTCACCGATGTCAGCACCTTCTTCATCGGTTCGGGCCTGGCGGCGGTGGCCGGGGTGGCGCTCACCCTGATCGGCTCCACCAGCCCCACCATCGGGCAGTCGTATCTGGTGGACGCCTTCCTGGTGGTCGTCATCGGCGGGCTCGGGCAGATCAAGGGCACCGTCATCGCGGCCTTCGCCATGGGCCTGCTGAATTCGTTCGTCGAGTACTCGACCACCGCGACGGTCGCCAAGGTGATCGTCTTCATCGTGGTCGTGATCTTCCTGCAGGTGCGCCCGCAGGGCCTGTTCACCGTCCGGACGAGGAGTCTGGCATGACCACCATCGCGCGACTGAGCGCCAACAGCTCCCTGAAAGCCCTGGGCGGCTTCGCCCTTGCCGCCCTCGTGCTCTTCGGCATCGCGCCCGCGGTGCTCACCGATTTCCGATTGAGCCTGCTGGCCAAGTTCCTGTGCTTCGCCATTGTCGCGGTCGGCATCGGCCTGGCCTGGGGCCGCGGCGGCATGCTCACCCTGGGTCAGGGCGTGTTCTTCGGCATCGGCGCGTACATCATGGCCATGCACCTGCAGATGGCCGATGCCGCCAAGGCGCACGAGGATGTGCCGGAGTTCATGACCATCGCGGGCGTGGACAAACTGCCCTCGTATTGGCAGCCTTTCGAGTCCGCGCCGGTGGCGATCCTGGCGATTCTGGTGCTGCCCGCGGCCATTGCCGCGATCCTCGGCTTCGGTGTCTTCAAGCGCCGGGTCAAGGGCGCGTACTTCGCCATCCTGAGCCAGGCCCTGGCCGCGGCGCTGGCGATCCTGCTCACCGGCCAGCAGACCATCGGCGGCTTCACCGGCCTGAGCGACTTCCGTTCCTTCTTCGGCTTCCGCCTCGACGATCCGGTGAACCGGCGCATGCTGTTCTTCATCGCGGCGGGCACGCTGCTGCTCGTGGTGGCCGTGGCGCGCCAGCTCATGCGCAGCCGCTACGGGGAACTGCTTGTCGCCGTGCGTGATCAGGAGGAGCGGGTCCGCTTCCTCGGCTACGACCCGGCCAATATCAAGATCGTCGCGTATGTGGTGGCCGCGTTCTTCGCGGGCATCGCGGGCGCGCTGTTCACCCCCATCGTCGGCATCATCTCCCCCGCGGATATCGGTGTGGTCCCGTCCATCGCCTTCCTGATCGGCGTCGCCATCGGTGGTCGCACCACCCTGCTCGGACCGGTGTTGGGCGCGATCGGCGTGGCGTGGGCGCAGACCACGTTCTCCGAGCATTTCCCGTCGGCGTGGACCTACTTCCAGGGCGCGCTGTTCATCGTGGTGGTCGGCTTCATTCCGGCCGGGCTGGCCGGATTCGGGCCCATGGCACGGCAATTGGTCGAGCGGCTGCGGCCCCGGCGCGGTGAGGCTACCCCGATAGCGGTGGAGTCGGCGCCCGTCGAACCGGACGCGGACCTCGCGCCCGCCGTCGAGGAGAAGGTGGAAGCCTGATGGCCGAGTACCTCGAAATCAGCAGGCTCTCGGTGAGTTTCGACGGCTTCAAGGCCGTCTCCGACGTCGACCTTACCGTCCTGTCCGGCGATCTGCGCTTCCTCATCGGACCCAATGGTGCGGGCAAGACCACCCTCATCGACGCCATTACCGGCCTCACCCCCGCGACGGGTTCGGCGCGCAAGAGCGGCACCGAGCTGATCGGCCGCAAGGTGCATCGGATCGCCCGTCTCGGCGTCGGCCGCACCTTCCAGACCGCCAGCGTCTTCGAACAGCTGACGGTGCTGCAGAACCTCGACATCGCCGCTGGCGCCGGACGTTCCGCGCTCACCCTGCTGCGGCGACGCACCTCGGTGCTGCCCGCCATCGAGGAGGCGCTCGAGCTCACCGGTCTCGGCGAGCTGCGCGACAAACCCGCCGGGGTGCTCGCGCACGGTCAGAAGCAGTGGCTCGAGATCGGCATGCTGCTGGTGCAGAACGCCTCGGTGCTGCTGCTGGACGAACCGGTCGCGGGCATGAGCGCCGAGGAGCGCGAGGAGACCGGAAATCTGTTGCGCCGCATAGGCACCGAACGCGTCGTCATCGTGGTCGAGCACGATATGGACTTCATGCGCGCCTTCGCCAACTCGGTGACCGTGCTCGCGGGCGGCCGGGTGCTCAGCGAGGGCAGCGTCGAGCACGTGCAGGCCGACCCCAAGGTGCAGGAGGTCTATCTCGGCACCGCCGCGGCGGGTGACCTGCCGCCGACCACCGACATCACCGACCAGGAAGCGGAGGCCGCGGATGCTGGAGCTCGTTGACCTACACACCGGCTACGGTCGGACCGAGGTGATCCACGGTGTGTCCCTGAGCGTTCCGGAGAACGGGGTCGCCGCCATCATGGGCCACAACGGGGCCGGGAAGACCTCGCTGCTGCGCGCGGCGGTCGGGCTGCTGCCCGCCAAGTCCGGGCGGATTCGCTTCGACGGCGAGGACATCACCAAGCTGTCGCCGTCGCGTCGGGTCAAGCGCGGTGTCGCCTATGTTCCGCAGGGGCAGCAGAGTTTTCCACAGCTGTCCACAATGGAGAATCTGCAGGTGGTGGCGGACGGCCGCAAGCGCGGTAAGGAGCTCGTCGCCGAATCGCTGGACCTGTTCCCCGCGCTGCGGGACCTGTTGTCCCGCAAGGCCGGACTGCTCTCCGGCGGCCAGCGCCAGCAGCTCGCCATCGCCCGGGCCCTCATCACCGAGCCGAAGCTGCTGATTCTCGACGAACCCACCGAGGGCATCCAGCCGTCGGTGGTGGCCGAGATCGAACGCACCATTATCGATCTCACCGCGCGCGGCGGATTGAGCGTGCTGCTGGTGGAGCAGCACATCGGTTTCGCCTTGCAGGCCGCACAGCAGTTCTACGTGCTGCGCTCGGGCCGCGTCACCTCCTCGGGGGCGGGCGGCGCGGGCGCGGAATCCGCGGTGCGCCTGGCCATGGCGATCTGATCGGATCGCGACGTGAACGCGCGCAGGGGGCGTATTCCGTTGTCCGAGCGGGTCTATCGATCGCTGCGACGCGATCTCGCGGCCGGGGCGCTGGTGCCGACCGAACGGCTCGGCGAGGAACGCCTCGCCGAGACCTACGGCGTCTCCCGCACCCCCGTCCGCGAGGCGCTGGCCCGCCTCTACGCCGATGGACTGCTCGAGCGCCACGCCGACGGCCTCTACCCGTACCGCCCCCGGGTCGACGAACTCGGCGACCTCTATGAACTCCGAATCGTCCTGGAGGCCAGGGGAATCCAGCGCCTCCAGGCCACCCCCTCCGGCCTCCCGGAGTCCGTGGCAACGACCCGGACGCCCATGGCCACCCTGCACGATATGACCGCGGTCCGCCGCGAGCTCGAGACGTGGCGGCGGATTCGCGAGTACCCACCGGAGCCGGGAGCCGAGCTCATCGTCGCCGACGAGGAGTTCCACACCACGCTGCTGCAAGCGGCCGGGAATTCCGCGCTGTCCGACGCACTCTCGACGGTGCACGCCCGGGTGCGGCCGGTGCGCGCGCTGGACATGCCCACACCCGCGCGCATCGCCGCGATGGCCGAGGACCACATCGCCATCGCCGAACAGCTGCTCACGGGCGACCTGGACGGCGCGCTGCGGACCCTCCTGGCCCACCTCACCAGCTCCCGAGCCCACGTCCTGACCCGAGCCCGCCGCGCCCTGGAACTCACCAAACTCGCCCAAGCCGTCCGCGAATAGCCCGTGGTGGGATGGCGGGTGACTGGGACAGGGTGTTGACTGGGGAGATGGTGTCGATGAAGCCACGAATCGCGCCGGGGCGGCTGCGGGAGCTGGGTCCGGTGAATTGGGTTGTCTGGCAGGCGCTTTCCCGGGCCGCCGGGACGAATGATGCGCATCTGTTCAGCACGCTGGGCCGGACGGGTGGGCTGTTTCGGGGATGGCTGCACTTCTCGGGGCGGCTCATGCCGGGCGGCTCGCTGCCCCGCTACGAATCCGAATTGGTCATCCTGCGGGTCGCGCATCTGCGGCAGTGCGAATACGAGATGGACCATCACATTCGACTGGGCCGCCGCGCGGGTGTCACCGCCGAGATTCTCGACCGCCTCCGCGAGGGCGGCCCGACGGCGGCCGGGTGGACCGACCGGGAACGCGCCCTGCTCACGGCCGTCGACCAACTCGTCACCACCCGCGACCTCGACGACGACACCTGGCAGCGCCTCGCCGCCCACTACGACGAACGCCGCCTGATCGAAATTGTCCTGCTGATCAACCAATACGAGGGCCTGGCCAGCACCATCACGGCCCTGCGCATCCAAACCGACCACTAGGCCGATTCGTCAGCGGCGGAGGCGGTAGACCGGCTGGGTGGCGGCTTCGGGGAGGGCGGAGGACTGGGGAAGTCGGTGCGCGAGCGCCGGTTCGACCGGGTGCGCGAGCGCCGGTTCGACCGGGTGGGCGACGCGGGCGTGCAGGTGCATGTCGTGCCAGCCGTCGGCGTGCAGGCCCGCGCTGCGATTGATGCCCTCGAGGACGAAGCCGGATTTGTGCGCGACCGTGCAGGATTGGGCATTGTGGACGGAGTGGCGGAGTTCGAGGCGGTGGAATCCGGCCACCTCGAAGGCCCAACCGACCAGCGCGTCCACCGCGCGCGGGGCGATGCCGCGGCCGCGGGCGGCGGGCACCACCCAGTAGGCGACCTCGGCCTCCCCGTGCCAGAGCTCCATGTGGTGCAGTGAGGCGCGCCCCATGAGCCGACCCGTACGGCTGTCCGCCACCGCCCAATTGGCGGCCGTGCCGCTGTGCCAGGAGCGCGCCCACGAGTCGACCCAGTCGCCCGCCTCCTCCACGGTGTCGGCGGTGCGCACATGCCAGCGGCGGATGGCCGGATCCTGGAAGGCCGCGTACACCTCGGGCCCGTCGCGGCGCAGCCACGGGCGCAGCACCAGCCCGTCCTCGATCGAGAGCACCGGCTGCGCTGCCCGAGTGAAGATTTCGGCGGCAACGACTGCCGGGGCTGCTCGCGGCATAGCTGGAATTCTGCCCGCGCACCGCCGCTCCGCGCGGCGAAATTGAGACCATCGTCCCGATCGGTCTGTGCCGTGCGCTTCGGTCCGTGCCCCGCGAACCGTCCGCGCGGTCAAAGAATGCTCAGGGCCTGCGGTTTTCGATCAAGACGGCCAAACCGTCCAGGACCCGCGCCAGCCCGAACTCGTAGGCGTGATCGGCGCTGTAGGCGCTGTCGTGGGCCTGCCCGGCGGCCGCGCCGACCCGGGCCGCCAAGGGATAGCGGTCGGCATCGAAGACCCGGGCCAGCAGTGGAGCGGCCCGCTCCCACCAATCGTGGTCGGATTGCCCGCTTTCCGCCGCGGCCCGCGCGGTGTCGATGGCCAGCTGCGCGGTCGAGGTCACGAAGCCCAGCACATAGGTGAGGGCCGCGTCCATCTCGAGGTCGTCGAGTCCCAATCCGTCGAAGGCCCGCAACTCGTGGTCGTACTTGGCGGCCACGCCAGGCCCCAGGGGCGGCCGCGTGGTCGGCAGGTACGCCACCCACGGATGTTCGCTCAACAGTGCGCGATTCTCGTTCGCGATCGTGGATACCCGCTCCCGCCAGGACATTCCGCTCAAATCGTGGCGCGGCATGCGCTGATAGACGGTGTCGAGCATGAGGTCGAGCAGTTCCGCCTTACCCGGCACGTAGGTGTAGGTGGCCATGGGCGTGATGCCCAGTTTGGCCGCGACCGAGCGCATGGTGAGCGCGCCCAGCCCCTCGGCGTCGGCGATGTCCAGCGCGGCGGCGATCACGGCGTCGAGGGTGGTGCGCTGTTTGGGTCCGCGCGTGGGCCCGCCGGATCCGGACACCCGCCACAGCAGTTCCAGCGTGCGCACCGGGTCGCCCGCGCTGCTGCGTTCCCCGCCCTTTCCGGCCATTCGCCTCACCTCCGCCGCCGATCGTATCGGCGTGACCGTCGCCACATTGCACCCCGTCGGGAATTTACGTACAAAGTACATCGTACTATGTATAGAATTAACCGGCACCGCCTAGGAGGACCCATGAACGTCACCGCATCCGCGATCTCCCTGAATGTGCCCGACCCCGTCGCCTCGGCGAAGTTCCTCATCGACCACTTCGGCTTCACCGAGAAGATGTCGGCCGACGGCTTCGTGAACCTGACCCGCGAGGACGCCGGATTCGATGTCATCTACCTGCGCACCGGCCTGGGCAGCTTCAAGCCCGAGCGCATCGCGGGCAGCGCGGGCGAGGGTCTGCTGGTCGTCTTCGTCGTCGACGACATCGACGCCGAACACGAGCGGGTCCGCGCGGAAGGCGTTCCGATCGTGACGCCCATCGAGACCGAGCCGTGGGGTGAGCGCTATTTCCAGGCCCTCGATCCCAACGGAATCGTCATCCAACTCGTCCAATGGGTCTGACCGAAAACCGCTAGAAAAAATTCTTCCGAGGGTGTCGATTCCACCGGGGCCCGATCGAGGAGTAGGTGAGGACCACCCACGGTCCCGCAACTCGACGGAAGGATTCGCCATGCGAAAAGTAGCGGCTTTCGCGCACATGACCCTCGACGGCTTCGCGGCCTCGAATACCGGCATGGGACTGGAATGGACGGCACACGCCTACAGCCCGGACCTCGCCACGTTCCATGACGAGCACATTCGCGCCGATGTCGGCACCGCCGTGTACGGCCGCAAGACCTTCGAGGGCATGCGCGACCACTGGTCGACGGTCCCGGACAACCCGGACGCCACCGCGCACGATCTCGAGCACGCCGCCTGGGTCACCGCGGTCGACAAGATCGTCTTCTCGAACACGCTCACCGAGCCCCGCTGGAACAACACCCGCGTCATCGGCAAGGACGCCGCCGCCCGGGTCGCGGAGCTGAAGGCGGAAACCGGTGACACACTGGCCATCTACGGCAGCCCGACCCTCGTGCACTGGTTCGCCGACAACGGTTTCATCGACGAGTACCGCATCATCATCCACCCGGTGACGATCGGCGCGGGCACCCCGCTGTTCCGCGACAAGACCGCGCTGACCCTGAAGCTGCTGGAGTCGAAGACCTTCGATTCCGGTGCCGTTTTCGTCAACTACACCCACGCCTGAGAAGAGGATCGAACAATGCGACACATGGTGCTGATTCGCCTGGACCCCGCACAGGCCCCGGACGGTCCCAGCGAGACGCTCATCAATGACATGAACGCCCTCATCGAGGAGATGACCAAGGCCGGTGTCCTGCTGGACACCGCGGGCCTCGGCATCGAGGAGACCGTGCGCATCCGCCAAACCGGCGGCACCCAAACCGTCCACGACGGCCCGTACACCGAGTCCAAGGAGATCATCGGCGGCTACTGTCTACTCCAGACCCGGTCGACGGAGGAGGCGGTGGAATGGGCGAGCCGATTCCTGCGCGTCCACGGCCCGGAGTGGAACGTCGAGGTCGAGGTGCGAAAGGTCGAGGGCGGCCAGAACTGAATCCCCTTGGGCCGGAGGCCGAGCGAGCGCGCCGGGCGGTGGAGGCCGCCTGGCGCGTCGAGTGGCCCAAGCTGGTCGCCGGGCTGACCAGGCTGATCGGGGATATCGCGACGGCGGAGGAGTTGGCGCAGGACGCCCTCGTCGCGGCCCTGGAGCAGTGGCCGGGTGCGGGCGTTCCGCCCAATCCCGGCGGCTGGCTCATGCTGACCGCGAAACACCGTGCCGTGGACCGCATTCGGCGCGATGCGAACTTCGCGCGGAAGCTGGAACTGCTCGGGCGGGAACTGCGCGACGAGGAGCCCGGCGAACCGGAACCGGCCATCGCGGACGACCTGCTGCGCATGATCTTCACCGCCTGCCACCCGGTGCTGTCGCCGCCCGCGCGGGCCGCGCTCACCCTGCGCATGGTGGGCGGTCTGAGCACGGTCGAGATCGCCCGGGCCTATCTGGTCCCGGAATCGACCGTGGCGCAACGCATCGTGCGCGCCAAACGCACCATCGCCGCCAAGCGGGTCCCCTTCGAGGTGCCCGAGGGCGCGGAGTTGACCGCGCGGCTGGATTCGGTGCTGGAGGTCGTCTATCTGATCTTCAACGAGGGGTACACGGCCACCTCCGGCGAGCGCTGGGTGCGGGCCGAATTGTGTGAGGACGCACTGCGATTGGCGCGCATTCTGGCCGGGCTGCTGCCCGAGGAGCCCGAGGTGCACGGGCTGGCCGCCCTGCTCGAACTCCAGGCCTCCCGCACCACGGCCCGCAGCGATGCCGAGGGCGGCCTCGTCCTGCTGCCCGATCAGGATCGCTCGCGCTGGAATCGGCTCTACATCAACCGCGGTTTCGCCGCCCTGGCCCGCGCCCACACCCTGAACCGCACGCGCGACCGCGAGCCCGGGCGCTATGCGCTGCAGGCCGCCATCGCGGCGGTGCACGCCATGGCCCCGACCGCCGCCGACACCGACTGGCGGCGCATCGCCGGGCTGTACGCGATCCTGGCGCAACGGTTTCCGTCCCCGGTGGTGGAGTTGAATCGGGCGGTCGCGGTGTCCATGCTGCACGGCCCGGCGGCCGGGCTGGAATTGCTCGACGCGCTCGACGCCACCGGCGCGCTCGACACCTATCACCTGCTGCACGCGGTGCGCGGGGATCTGCTCGCGCGCGCGGGCCGAGACGCCGAGGCCCGCGCGGCATTTCACCGGGCGGCGGAATTGACCGCCAATGACAGCGAGCGGGAATTGCTCCTCGGTCGTGCCACCGATTCGCTCTGATCAGGCATTTCGCCGCGTGTCGCTGACCGCTTCAGCGAACTGAAAGGGCGTACGGTCAATTTCTGTCTAAAAGACAAATAGGTCTGTTTTTCGTGGCTGTTGTGACCGCTAGGCATTGCAGAGAACACACGGAAGGACCAGGCGTTGCCCGATTTCGCGCACTCCGACACCAGGCGGCATCCGCTCCGAGTCGCTCTCCTCGGACTGTTTCTGGCCGCCGTCGCACCGCTGACCGTCGCCGTCGGACATGCCGACGCGCGCACCGATATCGCGAACCCGATCGCCGACGCGTCCTCGATCGGGGTTGCCCTGCCGGTCAATCCGTCCGAGCTGATCGAGCTGATCGGCACGGCCCAGCGCTACACCAAACCCGCGCTGCAGACCGTGGCCCGCTTCATCGTGCCCGGCGATCAGTGGGATTCGTTCAACCAGATCATCACCCACGAGAGCAACTGGGAGGTCTTCGCCATCAACCCGACCTCCGGCGCCTACGGCCTGGCCCAGGCCCTCCCCGCGCACAAGATGTTCAGCGAGGGCCCGGACTGGATGTTCAACCCGCTCACCCAACTTCGCTGGGCCTACCGCTACATGGTGCAGCGCTACGGCAGCCCCAATGCCGCCTGGGATTTCTGGCAGGCCCACCACTGGTACTAGGGGGCCTGCCGCTCGATCCTCAGCTCAGCGCGGCTCGGAAGACCTCCGCGACGGGGGTCGACGGGCGGCCGAGCAGGCGCTGCAGGTCGCCGGAGTCGACGGCCAGGATGCCGTTCGCGATGCCCGCGTCGGCATCGGCCAGGGCGGCGGCGTATCCCGCGTCCAGACCCGCGCCCTGGAGCGCCGCGGCGTACTCGTCCTGCGGCAGGTCCTGGTAGCGCACCGGCTTGCCCGAGACCTCCGAAAGCACCTGCGCCAGTTCGGCATAGCTGAGGGTCTCGTCGCCACCCAGTTCGTAGACCTTGCCCTCGTGGCCGTCGGTGGTGAGCACGCGGGCGGCGGCCTCGGCGTAGTCGACGCGGGAGGCACCGGATACCTTGCCGTCCTTGGCCGCACCGTAGAGGGTGCCGGTCTCGACCGCGTGGGCCAGGCCGCCGTTGTAGTTCTCCCAGTACCAGCTGTTGCGCAGCAGCACCGTCGGAATGCTCGCCTCGGCCAGCACGGCCTCGGTGCCGATGTGCTCCTGGGCCAGGATCAGCGGGTTGACCGGGGCCTTGGGAATGCTGGTGTAGGCCAGCAGTTTCACGCCCGCCCGCTCGGCGGCGCGAATCACGTTGGTGTGCTGGGCAACCCGCTTGGCGAACTCGTTGCCGGAGACCAGCAGGGCGCGGTCGACGCCCTGGAACGCCCGTTCCAGGGCCTCCGGATCGTCATAGCTCGCCACCCGGACCTCGACGCCGCGCTCGGCCAGATCGGCCACCTTGGCGGGATCGCGCACCACCGCCACCACGGGCTGCGATCCGTCCTTCAACAGTGCCTCGACGACCAGACGGCCCAGCTGCCCGCTTGCTCCGGTGACTGCGACGGTCATGTCTACCTCCAGGTATCAGGGAATGAACTGCACTCTCGACATGTACTAACTAATAGTAAGCACATACCATTCCCAAACCGCTACCCGAATGACAGGTAACCTGAATCTCATGACCACCCAGCGTCCCGACCAGGCGTTTGCGGTCGACCCCACGCTGGAGGCCGACGTCTTCGCCCGCAATTGCGCCTCGCGCCCCGTCCTCCAGGACGTGGCCAGCCGCTGGGGCGTGCTCGCCCTGGCCGCCCTGCGCGAGGGCCCCTACCGCTTCTCGGCGCTGCGCCGCCGCGTGGACGGCATCTCCGAACGCATGCTCTCCCAAACCCTGCAAACCCTGGAACGCGACGGCATGATCAATCGCGAAGTCCAGCAATCCATCCCCCCGGTGGTCGAGTACACCCTCACCGATCTGGGCGCGCAGGTGGCCGACAAGCTCATCGGCCTGATCGAGATCCTCGAATCCAATATCGACGCCATCACCGCCGCTCAAGAGGCATACCACCGCGAATAGGGCATGAAAAAGGCCCGGTACCAGCGGTTTACGCTGGCACCGGGCCTTCATTCGAAGATCAGAAGTTGATCATATGGCCTGCGAGGCCGTGGATCGCTTCTTGGATCGCTTCCGACAGGGTCGGGTGGGTGTGGACGTTGCGCGCCACCTCGTTGACCGTCAGGTCCCACTTCTGGGCCAGGGTCAGCTCGGGCAGCAGCTCGGAGACGTCCGGGCCGATCATGTGCCCGCCCAGCAGTTCTCCGTACTTGGCGTCGGAGATCAGCTTGACGAAGCCCTGCGCGTCGCCCAGACCGTGTGCCTTGCCGTTCGCGGTGAACGGGAAGTTCGCGACCTTGACGTCGTAGCCCTCGGCGCGGGCCTGCTCCTCGGTCAGACCGAAGGAGGCGACCTGCGGCTGGCAGAAGGTGGCGCGCGGCATCATGCGGTAGTCGCCCAGCGTCTGGGTCTCGGCACCGGCGATGGTCTCGGCGGCGACCACGCCCTGCGCCTCGGCGACGTGCGCGAGCTGCAGCTTGGCGGTGACGTCACCGATGGCGTAGATGCCGGGCACATTGGTGCGCATGTACTCGTCGATGGCGATGGCGCCGCGGTCGGTGAGCTGCACGCCGGTGGCCTCGAGGCCGTAACCCTTGACGCGCGGCGCGAAACCGACGGCCTGCAGCACCTTGTCGACGGTGACGGTCTCGACCGAGCCGGACTTGTTGTCCTTGATCGACACGGTGACCTTGGACCCGTCGTCCTCGATGGACTGCACGGCCGCACCGGTGGTGATGGTGATGCCGAGCTTCTTGTACGCCTTGGTGATCTCCTTGGAGACGTCGGCGTCCTCGTTCGGCAGTGCGCGGTCGAGGAATTCGACGATGCGCACGTCCACGCCGTAGTTCTTGAGGACGTAGCCGAACTCCATGCCGATGGCGCCCGCACCCACGATGAGGATCGAGCCCGGCAGGTCGCGGGTGAGGATCTGCTCTTCGTAGGTGACCACATTGGTCGAGAGCGAGGTGCCGGGCAGCAGCTTGGTCTCGGTGCCCGCGGCAATGATCACGTTGTCGAACGTGATGTCCTCGGTGCCGCCCTTGGTCAGCTCGACCGACAGCGACTTGGGACCGGTGAAGGTGCCCTTCCCGTCGAACTCGTCGATCTTGTTCTTCTTCATCAGGAAGTGGACGCCCTTGACCCGGCCGTCCGCGACCTTGCGGCTGCGGTCGAATGCCGCGCCGAAGTCGAAGGTCGCGTTACCCGAGATACCGAAGGTCTTCGCTTCCTTGGTGAAGATATGGGCCAGCTCCGCATTGCGCAGCAGTGCCTTGGACGGGATGCAGCCCACGTTCAGGCACACGCCACCCCAGTATTTCTGCTCGACGATCGCTGTTCGCAGGCCGAGTTGAGCGGCGCGAATCGCGGCGACATAACCGCCGGGACCAGCGCCGAGAACGACGACATCGTAGTGGGAAGTCACGACACCGAGACTAGACCTGTCGCCGGTTGCTCACTGCGCCATCCCCCGCCCGGGTGAGACGCGGAACACGTGAGACAGCTCACGCCTGACCCGTCTCGAAGCGACTGATCAGTCCGTCACGCACGGTGAACCGCCACGCCGTGCGCATGGCGCCCCAGCGATCGTTCGAATAGTCCGCCACGAATTCGGTCGGGCCGGAGACGGATTCGACCTTCATGCGGCCATTGGTCGCGAAGATCTCCGAATCGGTCCACTGGGCCAGATTCCGCTCCTGACCGTCATCGGTCATCGAAGCGTCGGCGGTCAGGGTCTTGAAGAAGGCCTCGGCGTCGCCCGCGTTCACCGCGTCGACGAACTTCCGGACGGTCGGATCGAGCTCTGTCATCGCACATCCCTCTCGGTCGGCGAGCACTGATCGAGCAACCTCGTGGCGAGTCTAATCCCGCCACACGGCACGGGCCACGCGCGCGAAGTTGCCGCCGAAGACCGCCGCGCGATCGGATTCGGACAGCCCGCGCGCGGCCAGGACCGCGTCCAGCCCCGGCACATTCGACTGCCCGAGCAGATCCTCCGGCGGCGTCCACTGCAGCGGCCCGAAGCGGGTGTAGTCCTCGGAGAAGTCCTGCGGGCTCGCGGCGATCACCGCGTTGAACTCATCACCGTCGAACGAGAAGTCCGAGCCGACACCGATGTGCTCGATGCCGACCAGTTCCGCGCCGTAGACAATGTGGTCGGCCATGGCCTCGACGCGCTCCGCCCGCGCCTCGACCGCATTGTGCCCCAGGAAGATTCCGACGCCGTTGATGCCGATCACCCCGCCCGTGGCCGCGCACGCCTTGGCCTGATCGTCGCCGATATTGCGCGGATGTGCCCACACCGCAGCGAAATTCGAGTGGCTGTAGATCATCGGCACGCTCGTGGTCTCGGCGATGTCGAGCCCGGTCCGCCGCGAGCAGTGCGATCCGTCGGCGAACACCCCGACCTCGTTGAGCTTGCGAATCAGGTCGCGCCCGTACGCGGTGAGTCCGGTGTCCTCGGTGTCGAGGCAGCCGCAACCCGCCGCATTGGCGTAGTTGTAGGTCGGCAGCAACGAGCGCAGCCCCAATTCGTAGAACAGCTCGACATTGTCGAGATCGCCTTCCAGCGGCCCGGCGTCCTCCAGATCGAAGGCCAGCGCGAGGGTCGCGTCCGAGTCCGCGGTCGGCCGCTCCGGCCACGCGTCCTCGATACTGTGCACGAGCCGGAAACGCCCGTCCGTCAAGGCATCTCGCCGAAATTGGGTGACCAACTCCAGCGAATCCCGCGTACTTTGCGGCGAATATCCGATATTCACCGATAGGTACGACCCCCTCGGATACCGGGTCAGATCGGTGAGGTCCGCGGTCGGGAGGAGCGGCAGACAGCAGTGCTGTTCCCACAGCCGGAACCCATGCGACACGCCGAGACCTCCTGGATCGGACCGATATCGAAACCGCAATCCTACTGACCGGCCGTCACGCCGTCCGGCAACACGTTCGCGACCGGCGAACACCGGGCTGGGCAACAATGAGGGGATGAGCGGTGTTGGAGAGGGCGTGACGGATCCGTACCTGTGGCTGGAAGAGGTCGAGAGCGAGCGCGCCCTGGAGTGGGCGCAGGAGCGCAATACGATCGTGAAGGGCAGATTCGCGTCCTCGGAGCGCTTCGGCGAACTCGAGGCGCGGGTGCTGGCCATGCTCGACACCGACACCCGCATCGCCTATCCGGGACGCCGCGGATCGTGGCTGTACAACTACTGGCGCGATCGCGAGCACCCGAAGGGCCTGTGGCGGCGCACCACCTTCGCCGAGTACGCCAAAGACGATCCGGACTGGGAGATCCTCATCGATCTGGACGCCCTGGCCGCGACCGAGGACGAGAACTGGGTGTGGGGCAGCGCGGCCGTGCTGCGCCCGGCGCAGCGCCGCGCGCTGATCAGCCTCTCCCGCGGTGGCGCGGACGCCAAGGTGGTGCGCGAATTCGACATCGAGACAAAGGCTTTCGTCCCGCCGGAGGACGGCGGCTTCTACCTACCCGAGGCCAAGTCCGACTTCGCCTGGATCGACGACAACACCCTGTACGTGGGAACCGATTTCGGCCCCGGCTCGCTCACCGACTCCGGCTACCCGCGCGTGGTCAAGCGCTGGCGGCGCGGAACCCCCCTGGAAGCAGCGGAATTCGTCTACGAGGGTGAGACCACCGATGTGGCCGTCTCGGCGGGCTACGACCGCACGCCCGGCTACGAACGGCACTTCCTGGGCCGCGCCACCGACTTCTTCAACGAAGAGGTCTACCTGCTCGAGTCCGACGGCACCCTGCGCTTCATCGACGTCCCCAGCGACGCGTCCGAATCCTGGTACAAGGACTGGCTGCTGGTGCGGCTGAAGTCCCCATGGGAGGTGAACGGCACCACCTATCCGTCCGGCTCGCTGCTGGCCACAAACTTCGAGGAATTCCTCTCCGGCGCACGCGATTTCGATGTCCTGTTCACCCCGGACGCGCACACCGCGCTGCACGGCTACGGCTGGACCGAGAACCACCTGCTGTTGATCACCCTGCGCGACGTCCAGACCGACCTGCACGTGCTCACCCCCGGCCCCGACGGCTGGACCCGCGAGCCGCTGGCCGACACCCCGCGCATGGCCACCACCAGCGTGATGAATCTGGACCGCCTCGAGGGCGGCGACGAATTCATGCTCTCCACCAGCGGTTTCACCCGACCCACCACCTTGATGGCGGGCTCGGTGGGCGGACCCATCGAGGTGCTCAAGCAGGAGCCGGAGTTCTTCGACGCCGACGGCATCGAGACCGAGCAGTTCTTCGCCACCTCCGACGACGGCACCCAGGTCCCGTATTTCGTGATCCGCCACCGGGATCGGCGCGGCACGCCGGGCCCCACCGTCATGTCCGGCTACGGCGGCTTCGAAGTCTCGCGCACCCCGGGCTATTTCGGCGCGGTCGGCATGGGCTGGCTGGAACGCGGCGGCACCTACGTCATGACCAATATCCGCGGCGGCGGCGAATACGGCCCCGAATGGCACACCTCGGTCCTGAAGGCCAACCGGCACAAAGCCTTCGAGGATTTCGCGGCCATCGCCCGGGACGTGGTGGCGCGCGGCATCACCACCCCCGAGCGGTTGGGCGCGGTGGGTGGCAGCAATGGCGGCCTGCTCATGGGCGTCATGCTGACCCGCTACCCGGAGCTGTTCGGTGCCATCGTGTGCCAGGTGCCGCTGCTGGACATGAAGCGCTATCACCTGCTGCTGGCGGGCGCGTCCTGGATCGCCGAATACGGTGACCCGGACAAGCCGGAGGAGTGGGAGTACCTCTCGAAGTACTCGCCCTATCAGAACACCGACGCCGACCGGCGGTACCCGCCGATCCTGCTCACCACCTCCACCCGCGACGACCGCGTGCATCCGGGTCACGCGCGAAAGATGGCCGCGCGCTTGGAATCCGAGGGCCACGACGTCTGGTACTACGAGAACATCGAGGGCGGGCACGGCGGCGCGGCCGACAACAAACAGTCCGCCTTCCAGGCCGCGCTCATCTACGAGTTCTTCGCCCAGCAGCTCACGCTGGAGTGACGCTCAGCCGATGATCGCCGCCAATCCGTAGCCGATGGCGATGGAGGCGACCAGGGTGACCAGACCGGGACGCATGAACGAGTGGTTGAGCACGTACTTCCCGAAGTGCGTGGTCCCGCTCTGGTCGAAGTTCACCGCCGCGATGCTGGTCGGATAGACCGGCAGGATGAACAGCGCGGCCACCGCGGGCAGCATGGCCACCAACTGTGCCGACGGAATGCCCAGGGCCATGCCCAGCGGCATCATCGTCTTGGTGGTCGCGGCCTGACTCAGGATCAGCGCCGCGACCACGGTCACGATAATGGCGAAGGTCCACGGGTAGTCCTTGGCGACGGTGCCGAGCTTGTCGACGATCAGAGTCTTGTTGGCCTCGACGAAAGAGTCGCCGAGCCAAGCCAATCCGAACACGCCGACCAGCGCGACCAGACCGGCCTTGGCCACCGGCGTGCCCGGCACATCGACCGCGGACACCTTGCACGCCACCATGATCACCGCCGCGGTCGCGAGCATGAGCACCTCGATGGCGTAGGGCATGGCCAGCGGGGCCACCGAGCCGTTCGTGCCGTGCACGTCCGGCCGCAGGCTCGGGAACGCGCCGGAGATCACGATGGCGAGCACCCCGAGCAGGAAGATGCCCGCCGACCAGGACGCGCGCGGCGGCAGCGGTGCCCGGTCGGCGTGGTTCGGATCGATGGGCGGGATCTCCCCGGCCGCCAGTCGGCGCTGATACTCCGGATCGTCGTCGAGGTCCTTGCCGAGCCGCAGCACCGACAGCGCGCCGACCATGGAACCGAGCAGCGTGGACGGAATGGTGATGGCCAGGATCTTCACGATGGACCACCCGTCGGGCCCGAAAATGACCACCGACGCGGCGGTCGAGGCGGAGACGGGGCTGGCCACGATGGCGATCTGATTGGCGATGGTGGCAATGGAAATCGGCCGCTCCGGCCGGATTCCGCCCTCCCGGGCCACCTCGTGGATGACCGGCAGCAGCGGATAGAGCAGATGCCCGGTGCCCGCGCCGACGGTGAAGGCATAGGTGACCAGGGGCGCGACGAAGGTGATCCGCTTGGGATTGCTGCGAATTATCCGTTCGGCGATTCGGACCATGTAATCGACGCCGCCCGCGGCCTCCATGGTCGCCGCGGCCACCACCACCGACAGAATGATCAGCAGCACGTCCACCGGCGGCACGGTCGGCTCGACCCCGAAGATGGTGGCCAGCGCGAAAACGCCGATGCCGCCCCAGACACCGAGACCGATGCCCCCGACCCGGGATCCGATCATGATGATGCCGAGCATGACGGCGAGTTCGAGCAGCATCTTGACCATCGTCGACCCGCCTGTTCAGCTCGTAGGTGGTGGTGCCGGGCCCTGCCGTTATCGCGTCGCTCTTGAAAGATATCCGGACCTTTCGGAAAGATAGCGATTTGTTTGCCAGTTTCGGTTGCAGGAAACAAATGCCGCCCTTCCGGACGAGGAGTCGACGTGGGCCAACTGGACGAGCTGATCAAGAGCACCGCCGCCGCCACCGGACTCGATCCGGACGATGTCCGGGCCTTCACCGCCACCGCCGAGCGCCGGGAGTACCCACCGGGCTCGATCCTCTTCCACGAATCCACGCCGCGGGAATGGGTGGGCATCGTGGTCGAGGGCGAGGTCAAGATCAGCACCGGGCTCACCGGTCACGAGACCGAACTGGCCCGGCTCGGGCCCGGCAGCATGGTCTCGGAAATCGCGTTGGTGGACGATGCCCCGCACACCGCCACCGGCCACGCCCCGAAGGGCGCGACGGTGCTGACCGTACCCACCGCCACCCTGCGCGCACTGGCCCAGACGCATCCGGATCGCTACTACCGCATGGTTTCTCGGGTCGCGCAGCTGGTCGCCCACCGCATGCGCAGCGTCTCCGAACAGCTCTCGGCGGCGATCGCGGCACAGCAGCAGCTGGGCGGCATTCGCACCGAACACGATTCGCTGGGCACCCGGGAACTGCCCGCCGAGGCCTACTACGGCGTGCAGACCCTGCGCGCGATCGAGAACTTCCAGATCTCGGGCATCAAGCTGCGCAAGTTCGGGCACCTGGTGCACGCGCTCGCCTACGTGAAAAAGGCCGCGGCCCTGGCCAATCTGGAGCTCGGTTCGATCACGAAGGAGAAGGCCGACGCCATCGTGCGCGCCTGCGACGAGATCATGGAGGGCAAGCTCCGCGAGGACTTCGTGGTCGACATGGTGCAGGGCGGCGCGGGCACCTCGACCAATATGAACGCCAACGAGGTCATCGCCAACCGCGGCCTCGAGCTCATGGGGCATCAGAAGGGCGAGTACCAGTACCTGCACCCCAATGACGACGTGAACTGCTCGCAGTCCACCAATGACGTCTACCCCACCTCGGTCAAGCTCGGCGTCTACCTGTCCCTCCAGGACGCGATCGCCGCGCTCGAGGAACTACGAAACGCCTTGAAGGCCAAGGCCGTCGAGTTCAACGATGTGATCAAGATGGGCCGCACCCAGCTGCAGGACGCGGTGCCCATGACGCTGGGTCAGGAGTTCGGCGCGTACGCGGTCATGATCGGCGAGGCCATCGCGCATCTGCGGCGCATTTCCCAGGACCTGCTGGCCATGAACATGGGCGCGACCGCCATCGGCACCGGCATCACCAGCCCGCCCGGCTATGCCGAACTGGTCACCGCCAAGCTGGCCGAGGTCACCGGTCTGCCCATCTGCCAGGCCGAGAATCTGGTCGAGGCCACCCAGGACTCGGGCGATTTCGTGGCCGTCTCGGCCACCCTCAAGCGGGCCGCGGTGCAGCTGTCGAAGATCTGTAATGACCTGCGCCTGTTGTCCTCCGGCCCGCGTGCGGGGCTGGGCGAGATCAATCTGCCCGCCATGCAACCGGGTTCGTCGATCATGCCGGGCAAGGTCAATCCGGTCATTCCGGAAGTGGTGTCGCAGGTCTGTTTCCAGCTCATCGGCTACGACATGACCGTCACCATGGCGGCGGAGGCCAGTCAGCTCGAGCTCAATATGGCCGAACCGGTCATGGCCTACGACCTCATGATGGGCACCATGATGCTGCGCAACGCGGCCATCACGCTGACCAGCCGCTGCATCACCGGCATCACCGCCAATCGCGAGCATTGCCGGGACCTGGTGAACCACAGCATCGGTCTGGTCACCGCGCTGGTGCCCAAGCTGGGTTACGAGCAGTCGGCGGCCATTGCCAAGAAGGCGCTCAAAACCGGCGAGAGCGTGTACGACCTGGTGCTGCAGGACAGTTCGCTCACCAAGGACGAACTCGACGAACTCCTGAGCCCCGAGAAAATGACCGCCCCGCGCTCCCGCCTGCTCTGACACCGGTCGCGAACCACTCCGCCCCCCGCGAATCAGCGGTCCCGCAGCCACTTTTCGACGTAGTCGAGGGTGGAACCGGGATCGCTGATCCAGCCGTTGTGTCCGAGCGGGTCCGGATTGTGCCAGGTGGTGATGTCGGCATTCGGCATCTTGGCCAGCAGCTGCCGCGCCGAGCTCTGCGGCGTCAACTCGTCGCCGCGCAGGGTGATCGACAGCACCGGCAGTTTCAGCCGC
Source organism: Nocardia sp. CDC160 (assembly GCF_035818795.1). Taxonomy (NCBI): domain Bacteria; kingdom Bacillati; phylum Actinomycetota; class Actinomycetes; order Mycobacteriales; family Nocardiaceae; genus Nocardia; species Nocardia sp. CDC160. The sequence goes on from NZ_JAYKYT010000007.1 coordinate 294,390, forward strand.
CCGATGCGCTCCTCGTAGTCGATATCGGCTCCGGCGGGCTGGAATCGACCCGTGCGGGCCAGCCGCGCCCAGTCGGCGATGAGCGTCTTCGACTGCCGCCCGAACCCGCCCGCCGTAATGGTCTCGCCGGGCCAGAATCCGGCGAGATTGGCGGTCAGGGAGAGCGCGGCGCTGCCGAGCGCCGCCAGTCCGGTGTAGCCGCGGTGATGCGGTGTGCCCGAGGCGATCAGGATGAGCCCGCCGAGCCGACCGCGAATCCGCGAGGCGTACATGACGCCGAGCTGCCCGCCCATGCTGTGCCCCAACAGATACGGGGTGCTGTCGGGGAACCGTTCCCGCACCACCTCGAACATGGCCGGAAAGTCGACGGCCACCAATTCCTGATAGCCGTAGGAGCCCGCCGAGCCGGGCTTCGGCTTGCTATCGCCGTTTCCGCGAATCTCCAGCAGCGCCACGTCGAAACCCCGGTCCGCCAAGGGCTTCCCGAACAGCGAGTAGTACTCGCCCGGAACCCCCAGTCCCGGAACGATCACCACCACCGGCCGCGGGCTGTCGGCCGTAATCGGATGCCGGTGTGGGCCTTTCGCCGGAATCAGCCGCACCGGCACGGTTGACCCGTCGGGCATCTGAATGGGCACGGTCTCCATGCGCCGCACGCTACCCGTAAAGGTCGTGCCCGTCCGCCAGGCGGCGGACGGGCACGAAATCGAGTCGGACAGGACGGGTTCGGGCCGGGAGAGCTACGGGTGTCAGGCGCTGACCGCGCCCATGATGACGCGACGCAGCACGCGGATGACGTCGTCGAGCGGCTGGCGCGGTTCCGAACCGCTCCAGGCGTCCACCACGTAGTTCACCGCGCCGATAATGGCCAGCACGCGCATTTCGTAGTCACCGGGCGGGATTTCACCGTGCAGCGCGGCATCCTCGGCGGCGCTGGCCAGCAGCGCGCCCCAGGCGCGGCGCAGTTCCAGCCGGAACTTCTCCACCTTGGGTCCCGCGCCGACGACTTCGACGAGCGCGACTCTGGCCTTGCGCGGATCTCGCCCGATGGACTCGATATAGGCGCGCACGGCCGCGTCGATGATGTCGATGGCGCTGGCGTCGGTGTGCTCGGCGATGGTGGCCGCCACGGCTTCCCGGGATTCGCGATCGATCTGCTCGTAGAGCTCGAGCAGGAGCGATTCGCGTCCGGTGAACTCCTCGTAGAACTGCCTCGAGGAGAGCCCGGCGTCTTTGCAGATGGCTCCGACGGAACTATTGGCATACCCATCGCGCGCGAACACCGTGAGCCCGGACTCCAGAAAACGCGCACGACGCTGCCGCTGCCGGTCTTCTACGGGCTGCCCGGCGTACATTCTTCCCGCGTTCGTTTCCTGTGACATTGCGCCAGACAATACCGAAGGGCCCGATCCCCTCGTCATGGATCGGGCCCTTCGTTTGCACCTTCGACTTACCGCGCGATAGCCGAAAGTTGGCTCAGTGACTTCGGGCAGTGCGGCGCACCCGGGACGGTGGGTATAGGCAGGGGAACCGTCCCGGGTTCGGGACGCGGGTCCGGGGGGAGACTCGCGGCCCGATGTCGCATTGACCCGAAAGTCACTGATCGTTTGCCGTTCACCACGATACAGAGCAGGCGAACTGGACGGAATACTTTTCGAGGAGATTTTTAGTATTAATTTCGCGAGTCGCGGCGACGCGCCGGGCCAGGTCGCTCGGACCCACCGGACCGGCGGCCGATCAATGGCACGAAAAAGGGCCCGATCCCCTCGTCAAAGATCGGGCCCTTCGTCATCGAATCGGCTTCCGCGCAGTAGCCGAAAGATGGCGCCTGCGCGGCTACTTGGCGGAAAGGCTCGACGAGCCGGTCTGCAGCAGCTTGAGGATGGTCTGAACTAGAACATCCGAAAGGAAGTTCGCCATGGTGGTGCTCCGATTCAACAGGTTGCCAGTGCCGTCACTGGCCGTTTGCCATCCGGACGATACCGAGCACCCACCCACCGGGGGAAGATTTCGGATGAACTTTCTAGAACTTTTTCCAGAGGCCGCTAGATTTCACTCACCCCGCCGGGAACCTCCGGCTCGCCCAGGGTGAGCATGAGGCGGTTGGCCCAGGAGAAGGAGGCGGTCGAAAGCACCAGATCGTGCAGTTCGACCTCGCTGAAACCCAGCTCGCGCAACCGTTTCAGATGATCGGCGGCGGCGCGGGGCGGGTTGGCGGCCAGCGCGTCCACGAAATCGATGACGGCGTCCCACTTCTCGTCGATCCGTACGCCATTGCCCTCGTCCAGCAACCGCTGCACATCCTCGGTTCGCTTGGATAGCGCGGAAGTGAAACGAGAATGAACGGAGGCGCAGTATTCGCAGCCGTTGTGCCGGGAGGTAACGGTCGCCGCGAGTTCGCGCTCGGCGCGCGAGAGCCCCTCGCGGCCATAGAAGATCTCTTTGTCATTGGCGCTGCGATGGGCCAGCACCGCCGCGTTGCGCGCCAGTAGCCGGAAGTAGGGGCCGACGCCGCGGTCGCCCTCGAGCAACGGCCGCTGGGTCTCGTCGGCATCGGCCAGCGCGATGGGCTCGACCCACGGCACCCAATCCAATTGCTCCTGGGTGAATCCCCGTGGCCGCCGCGCGGTTTCGACGCTGCGCACTTCACTCATGTCCCAGCACCTCACTCATGTTCCAGCACCTCACTCATGTTCCGCTCCGATCAGTGTCAGCCCGGCCAGCAGCCGGACCTGGAAATGCACGAACCCGATGAGCTGCGCCACCGTCACGATGTCGCGCTCGGACAATCCGGCCGCGGCCAGCGCGTCGATATCGGCCCGGGTCGCCGCCGCGGGCGCGGTGGTGACCCGCTCGGCATGACGCAGAATGGCCGCCAGCACCGGATCACCCTCCGCCGGAACGGTTCTCAGCCCGGCGTAGTGCGCGGCCAACTCCGGCGCACCGGCCAACTCGGCCACGGCGACCGCGGCCGCGATCAGCCGCTCCCGGCCGACACTCGCGCTGGCGGGGCCGTTGAGCAGCGCCTCGTACACGCCCTGGGTGTGCTCGATGACCGCCGGACGCGTCTCGCGCAGCGCCCGTACCGCCGCGGCGCGCTCCCCGAGCACGGCATCGATGACATCCGCCGTCCCGGCATCCGGCCCGGCCGCGGTGGCGGTGGGTGCTTCACTCACGGGTGAGTCCTTTCGTCCGACCGCCAACCCAGTTGCGGCGCAACCTTCGTGGCGATGAGTTCAATGGAGCGCAGGGTGGCGACATGGCCGGGATCGACCGGATGCACCTGCACGATGAAGTCGGTGGCCCGCCGTAGCGCCGTATCCGCCGCGAGCTGCTCGGCCACCTCATCGGGTGTGCCGTAGTAGATGTCGCGCAGCACCTCGGCGACGGAATTCGCCACCTCGGGTCCACCATTGCGGCCCAGCTGATTCAGGAAGCGGGCCGCGCCGCGCTCGGCGAGCTCGGCCGCCTCGGCGTGGTCGTCGGCCACGAAAACACCTCGGGAAGCACCGATTCGGGGCGTCGCTCCCCCGGGCAACGCCGCAAGATAGGCGTCCACCAGCGGCTGCTGGATCTCCCACAGGGGCGCGTCGGGCGCGGCCGGATCGCGGGGCTGTGCCTTCGACAGCAGCAGGCCGTCACCGGCGGCTCCGGCGCGGGCCGCTCCCCCGGCCGAGAAAGTCGCCTGCCACAGCCGATTTCGCAGACCCGGGGCGGGCGGGTTCAGGCCGCGGTCACCGACCAGCGGCGTGCCTTCCAGCGCCGCCGTCACCCTGGCCAGCTTGTCGGCGTAGACCCGCTGGCGATCGGCACCGGCCAGGTCGAACAGCTCGAACGCGTGGCGTGAGCCGCCCGCGCCGAAGCCCAGTTCCAGCCGACCGCCCGCGAGGGTGTCCAGCACGGCCGCGTCCTCGGCGACCCGGATCGGATCCTCCAGCGCCAGGGTCACAATGGCGGTGCCGAAGCGCAGGCGCTCGGCGCGGGCCGCCGCGTGCGCGAGGAAGACGAAGGGCGCGGGCAGCCCGCCCTCGGCCGGATCCAGGTGATGCTGTGCCACCCAGGCGGTGTCGTAGCCGAGCCGTTCGGCCAGTTCGATCTGCTCGAGCGCGTGCCGATAGACGGTGGCCGCGTCCTCCCCCGCCTCGGTGCGGACCAGGCGGGTGAAGAAGCCGAGACGGTGCGGGGTCATAGGGTCACCTTTCCCAGGTAGGCGTCGCGCACGGCCGGATCGCCGACGAGTTCGGCGGCCGGGCCGTGCAGCACGATCCGGCCGGTGCGCAGCACGTTCGCGGTGTGCGCGATGCTCAGGGCCAGTTCCGCCTGCTGTTCCACGATCAGGATGGCCAGGCCCAGTTCTCGATTGAGCCGGGCGATCTCGTCCAGCACCCGATCCACGAACAGCGGCGACAATCCCATGGTGGGCTCGTCCATGCAGATGAGCCGCGGCTTGCTCATGAGTGCCCGCGCGAACGCCAGCATCTGCTGCTCACCGCCCGACAGCGTGCCCGCCCGCTGGGTCCGGCGTTCGGCCAGCCGCGGGAAGTGCTCGAACAATTCGGCGGCCCGCGCGGCCAGCACCGCGCGGCGCTCCTTGCGAATGTAGCCGCCGACGAAGAGGTTCTCCTCGACGGTCATGGCTCCGAAGACGCGCCGGGCCTCCGGCACCGAGGCCAGTCCGGCCCGAATGCGTGCCGAGGCGGGCGTGGCGCTCACGTCGACACCGTCGATCTTGACCGCGCCCGAGGACGGCTTCAGCAGTCCCAGTGCGGTTTTCATGGTGGTCGACTTGCCGGAGGCATTGCCGCCGAGCAGTGACACGATCTCGCCGGGGCGGACCTTCAGCGAGACTTCGTCCAAGGCCCGCGACGGCCCGTAGTGCACCACGACCTTGTCGAATTCGAGGATCGGTGTGGCGTTCTCGTCGAATCCCTCAGACATCGACGGCCGCCTTCCCGGCAACCCGGCTACGGCCGAGATACGCCTCGATGACGCGCGGGTTCTCGAGCACCTCGTCGGGGGTGCCCTCGGCGATGACGCGGCCCTCGTCGAGCACCAGCACCCGGTCCGAGAGGTCGTGGACCAGGTCCATCTTGTGTTCGACCAGCAGCACGGTCTGGCCCTGCGCCTTCAATTCGGCCAGCTGCCTGCCGATTTCGGCGGTCTCGGTCTGGTTCATGCCCGCGGCCGGTTCGTCGAGCAGCAGCAGATCGGGTTCGAGCGCGAGCGCCCGGGCGATCTCGGTGCGGCGGCGATTGGCGTAGGACAGCGTGTAGGTGGGGTGATCGGCGCGCGGCCCGAGTCGCTCGGAGAAGCGGGCCACTTGGGCGTCGATGCGGGCCGCCGACTCCCGGCGCTCCGCACGCGCCGCGGGCGTGGGCACCAGGGCCACGGCGAGCTCGGCGAGCTCGGCGAGCAACGAAATCCACCGGAGCACCGGAATATTCGCGATCGAGCGCAGGGGTCGGGTGGCACGCAGTGTGGTTTGCAGGCCGACGTCGACGTTCTCGCGCACGGTCATATTGCCGAAGACCCGGCCGTTCTGGAAGGTGCGCGCGATACCCGCCGCGGCCGCCGCCTCGGGTCGGCCGGGACGAATCCGTTTGCCGCGCACCAGGACTTCCCCGGCGTCCGGCTTCAGGACGCCGGAGATCAGGTTGACCGTCGTCGACTTGCCGGACCCGTTCGGCCCGATGATCGACACGAATTCGCCCGGTGCGATGGAGAATTCGACCCCGTCCACCGCCCGGACGCCGCCGAAGGCACGCCGCAGGCCGGTCACCGTCAGCACCGCCTCGGTATCAGGCATTGACCGGGACACGATCCCTCCTCACCAGAATCCCCTGCGGCCGGAACCGCACCACCAGCAGCAACACCAAGCCGTACAACACGATTCGCCACGACGGCGCCAGTCGCAGCGCCTCCGGAACCCCGATCAACACGACCGCGCCCAGCACCGCGCCGTAGGGCGAGGCGGTGCCGCCCAGCACGAGAATGGTCACCACCAGCAGCGACATCGGCAGGTTGAACACGGTCGGGTCGATATAGGAGTACTGGTGCGCCAGCAGCGCCCCGCCGATTCCGGAGAAGAACGCCGCGAGCGCGAAGGCCAGCGCCTTGTAGTCGCGCACCGGCACACCCGCCGAGCGCGCGGCCACCTCGTCGGCCCCGATGGCCCGGATGGCAATGCCCAGTCGCGACCGCTGCACCCCGATGATCACCGCCAGCACGATCGCCAGCACCACCAGCTCCAGGCGGAAAATATCGGTGTGCGTGGTGAATTCGTGGCCGAACAGCTCGGGCGCGGGAATGCCGAAGATGCCGTAGCTGCCGCGCGTCACCGACTCCCAGTTGCGAATGATCGCCACGATCACGATGCCGATGCCCAGGGTGGCGATGGCCACGTAGTGACCGCCCAACCGCCACAGCGGCGCGGCCAGCACCGACGAGACCACCGCGGCGACCAGGCCCGCGACCAGAATCGCGGGCAGGAACGCCCAACCGTGCGACACCGTCAGCACCGCCGAGGTGTACGCGCCGATGGCGATCGGTCCGGCCTGCCCGATGGCCAGCTGGCCCGCCGAACCGGCGACCAGCGTCATGGACACCGCGATGATCGCGTAGGCCAGGATCTGGGTGCCCACCGAAATGCTGTAATCATTGGCGACCAGCGGAATCACCACCGCCGCAAGAGCGAAGACGATGAGCGCGTGCCACCAGCGCACCGGCCGCTCCCGGCCCGCGGCCAGGAAGGTGCCGGTCATCGGCTCGGATTCGATGGCGGGCGGGCGGGCCAGCAGGCCGCCGGGCCGCAGCACCAGGAAGATCACCAGGAGTCCGAAGGTGATCAGATCGCGGTAGCCGTCCCCGAACCAGTAGATGCCGAAGGCCTCCACCAGTCCCAGCACGAAGCCGCCGAGCACCGCGCCCGGAATCGAGCCCAGCCCGCCGATGGTGGCGGCCACGAAACCGGTCATGCCGACGATGCCGCCGCTGGTCGGTGAGATGTTCGAGTTGTAGAGGCCGACGAAAATGCCCGCCAGCCCGCCCAATCCGGACGCGATGGCGAAGGCCAGCGACTGCACCCGCCCCACGCCGATGCCCATTTGGGCGGCGGCATCGGGGTCCTGCGCGGTGGCGCGAATCGCCAGACCGTGACGGCTGTAGCGCAGGAAGGCCCACAGCCCCGCCATCACCGTGAGCGTGATGGCGAACATGACCACGTCGGAGGTGCCCAGTCGCACCCCGCCCACCCGAATATTGTTGGTGGACAACACCTGTGGAAACGGTCGGGTGTCCGGTCCGAACACCAGGGCGACCACGTTCTCGATGATCAGCCCCACCGCCACCGTGGCCAGCAGGGCCGCGATGGCCGGAGCCCGGCGCAGCGGCCGCACCGCCAGCACGTCGATGGCCACGCCGACCAGCGCCGTCACCGCCACCACCACCAGCAGCGCGGCCCACCACGGCACCCCGTGCTGGGCGATCAGCCACCAGCCCAGCACCGAGCCGAAGGCGAAGATCGCGCCGTGCGCGAAATTGATGACATTGCTGACCCCGAAGATCAGGGTGATGCCCACGGCAATGAGCGCATACGCATTGCCGTGGACCAGACCCGCGATGAGCGTGTCGAACATCTACTTGTTGCTTCCGACCGGCAGGAACTTGCCGTTCTGCAGGATCAGCTCGATCGGCTTCACCCCGCTCGGCCGCCGCGTCTGCTGGTCGAAGGCGAAGGTGCCCAGGCCGATTCCGTCGAAGTCCTTGATCTCGCGCAGGCCCTTCAGCACGCCGTCGCGGGTCGCGCCGCCGTATTTCGCCGCCTTCACCAGCACGTTCAGCGCGTCGTAGGCGTAGACGTTGAAGTCGCCGGGATCGGTATTGAACTTGGCCTTGAACTTGGTGACGAAGTTCTGGATCTTCGGGTTCGGGTCCGACGGGGTGAACACGCCGTTCACGATGTCGCCCTCGGCCGCCTTGCCCGCCAGATCGATGAACTGCGGGGTGTTCTGGCCGCCGAAGAACTGGCCGTTGAACCCGACATCACGCAGCTGCTTGGCCACCAGCGCGCCGTCCGGGCCGTAGCCCAGGTGCACGAACGCGTCCGGGTTGGCGTCGCGGCCCTTGATCAACACCGGGCGGAAGTCCTGCGAGTCCGGCAGAATCGAGGAGGAGTAGGCGATCTCGACACCCTTCTCCTTGGCGAACTGCTGGAAGTACTGGAAAGCCTGCTTGCCCCAGTCGGTTTCGAGGTAGACCACCGAAACCTTCTTGGCCTTGGACTTCACCCACTCGGCATTGCGCTCCTGGAACACGTCCAGGGTGATGGAGGGGCTCCACGAATAGTCGCCGCCCTTGGTGAAATCCACCGAGGAGTTGGTGAATCCGTACTGCACCAACTTGCCGCGGTTGTAGACCGGCGAGGCCGCGATGGAGGCGGGCGAGGAGAAGTCGCCCAGCTCGGCGATGATCGATTGGTCGCCAACGAATTTGGTGGCGATCGGCACCGTCTGCTTGGGATCGGACTGGGAGTCCTCCCATTTCAACGCGACCTTCTTGCCATTGATCCCGCCATTGGCATTGATCTCGTCCAGCGCCAGGTCGAAGCCCTGCTGCCAGAGCCGCCCGTACTCGGCCGAACCACCCGTCTTCGGACCGGAAACACCGAAATAGACGGTGTCCGACCCGCTTCCGGAGGAATCGTTGGAGCAGGCCGACGCCAGCCCCGCCACCAGGGCCGCAGCCGCAACACCCACCGCCACCCGGCCGACAACACGCTTCCGGGACCAGATCCTGCTCATTGTTACCTCTACACTCGCGCACCGACTCGCCAGCCGGGCATGGGGACACGACCGCGCTGCCACACGCGGTCGAATAGCGCTTGCGATACCCGCGACGGCATCGCCTGGTCGTCACCCGGGGCACCCCACCGCTACGCGAGGGTTGCCGATCAGCGAGCCGGGGCTCGAACATGCTGATACTCGTGACCGTGGGGCAAAGGTAGCCGCGGGCGGTCCCGCACCGACAGCATTCGAATCACCCTGATGCCAACGGCACCCGTCGAGCGGGCGGGCAAAGCCCTTGCCGGGCATGCGGTTACCCCGGCGTTGTCCCGCTGTGCCGAGGCTGCAATGGCTAGTGCGCGAGGTGGGCCGTGAGCCAGGCCGGGAATTCGGTGAGGTCGCCGAGCACCACATCGGCCCCGGCCGCCGAGAGTTCCTCGGCCGAGTACGGTCCGGTGGTCACCGCCACCGACACCGCGTCGGCCACCTTGGCCGCGCGCACATCGCCGAGATGGTCGCCGACGTAGATCGACGCGCCGCGCTCACGCAGCACCTCGCCCTTCTCCTCGGCCCACGCCCCGCCGACCAGTTCGTCCACGTTCAAGCCGAGGTGATCGAGGTGCAGTTGCGCGTGCGGCCCATTCTTGGCCGTGATCACCAGGACTCGTCCCCCGGCCGCGTGCACCGCCGCGAGCGCGTCGACCACACCGGGCAGATGCGCGGACGCCTCCACCGCCAAATCCGGATAGAACTCCCGATACATGGCCACGATCCCCGGCACCTCGTGCTCCGGAAACCACTGCGCGGCCTCGTGCGCGAGCGGCGGCCCGAGCCGCGAAACCACCAGCTCCGAATCGATCTCCACCCCGGTCTTCGCCGCCACCGCATCCCACACGGCGGCAATCCCCGGCCGCGAATCGATCAGCGTCATATCCAGGTCGAACCCGACAATGAGCCCGGTGTCCGCCGGAGTCGCATGATCGCTAGCCACGATCCGACCCTACGGTGTGCCTCGGTGCGCGTCGCAGTGCGGTCAATCGGGGAGACGGTGCGCGGCGATGGGTTTCAAGTGTTCGCGGAGGAAGTCGCCGTCGGGGCCGAAGATCTCGACGTCGGTGTCCACGGCGATCTGGACGGCCCGACTGACCAATTCCCGTCCGGCGGGGGTGAGTTCGATGCGCAGGGCGCGGGCGTCGGCGGGGTCGGCGCGGCGCGCCAGCAGGCCCCGGTCCTCCAGGCCGCGAATCACCTTGGAGGCCATCATGCGGTCCGAGCCGGACATGTCGGCGACCTGCTGTTGGGTGGGCAGGTCGTCCTGGCGGCTCAGCCAACCGGCCGAGGCCAGCAGGTTGAACTGGGTGGGGGTCAGCCCGAGCGGGCGCAGGTTGCGCTCCAGCCGCGTCCGCCACTCCAGTGCCGCGTGATGCAGCCAGAAGCCCGGACTCATGAGCGGACCCCGCGGGACGCCTCGTAGTTCTCGCGGCTCCCGCGGTTCGCCCGGCGATTCAGCCACGCCGCATTGCCTCCTGTTCCAGTGCCGCGAAGGTCAGCGGCATATCGGCCCGCATGGCCTTCTCCCAGATGAGCTTGAACAACGGCCCGAAGATCCCGTGGACCTCGACATTCTCCGCCACCTTCACCGTGCCGTCGCCGAGCGCCTCGTAGGTGCGGTGGCCGCGCAGTTTTCCGAACGGAATGCCCGCCTCGCTGGTCCACGAACGGCCCGGTTCCACCGCCACGATGGTAAACGGCCCGGCGGGCGCCCCCTTCGGCTTGACCCACCCCGTGGTTCCCGGCGCGAATTCGCCATCGATGCGGGACTTCTCCTCGTGCGGATCCCATTCGGACCAGCGGGCCACATCGGTGGCGACCGCCCAGATCTTGTCGACATCACCCTTGATCACGGCCGATTCGGTGAACGAGTACATCATCGCTGTCATCTCCTGAAGAGAGTTTCTGTTGTTGCGACAACAGTAACCGTAGTCGCGACAACAATCAACCCCTTCTCGTGAATTCGCCCGTGCGGGTGGGTCCGGTGGGGCGAGAGCGATCCCTCACCCCACCGAACCCGATCCGACCCGCCGCTACGGAGCGGGCGCGTAACCGAGCGGGCGCGTCGTGAACGTGCCGCGTCCCTGCGTCCGACCGCGCAAACGGGTTGCGTAGCCGAACAATTCGGCCAGCGGAACCGTGGCGGTGAGCACCACGGTGCCGGTGCGGGTCAGCGAACCCGTGACCCGGCCGCGCCGAGCCGCGAGATCACCCAGCACGGCGCCGACATGATCCTCGGGCACCGTGGCGGTCAGCTCCACCAGCGGCTCGAGCACCGCCATGGCGCTGGCGCGCAAGGCTTCCCGCATGCCGAGCCGTCCGGCGGTGCGGAAGGCCAGCTCCGACGAATCCTTCGAATGCGTCGCACCGTCGGTGAGGGTGACCCGCACGCCGGTGACCGGATGGCCCGCCAGCGGCCCCTCGGCCAGCGCGTCGCGACACCCGGCCTCCACCGCGCGCACGAACTCCGCGGGCACCCGGCCGCCGACCACCGTCGACTCGAACTCGAAACCGGTTGCCCCGGCATCGGATTCGCGCAACGGTTGAACATCGAGCACGATATGCGCCCACTGCCCGGCCCCGCCGTCCTGCTTGGCGTGCCGATACACCAGACCCCGCACGCCACGCACAACGGTCTCACGGTAGGCCACCTGCGGACGCCCGACCGACACGCTCAGCCCGCGCTCGCGGCGCAACTTCTCCACCACGACCTCGAGATGCAGTTCGCCCAGACCGGCCAGCAGCGTCTGCCCGGTCTCGGGATCGGTCCGCACCGACAGCGACGGGTCCTCCTCCGCCAGCCGGGCCAGCGCCACGGCCAACTTCTCGGTATCGGCGCTGGACTTGGCCTCGATCGCCACCGACATCACCGGTTCGGTCGGCGTCGGCGGTTCCAGCAGGACCGGCGCGTCCGGCGCGCACAGTGTCGCGCCGACGCGCACGGCCTTCGGCCCGACCAGGGCGACGATATCGCCCGCGACCGCGGCATCCACCTCCGCGTGACGGTCCGCCTGCACCCGCAGGATGCGCGCGATCCGCTCGCGACGGCCGCCGCTCGCGTCGAGCACGGTGTCGCCCTTGGTCAGGACGCCCGAGTAGACCCGCACGAACGTGAGCCGTCCGGTCGGCGTGGCGTGCACCTTGAACGCCAGTGCCGCAAGCGGTTCCGACGGATCCGCGGCACGGCCGTCGTCCCCGCTGACAATCGCGGGCCGGTCCAGCGGCGACGGCAGGTAGGCGACGACGGCGTCCAGCAGCGGCTCGACGCCGATATCGCGGTAGGCCGCGCCGCACAGCACCGGAACCACCTCGCCGGAGAGGGTGAGCTCGCGCAGCGCCGCGGTCAAGGTGTCGGCGGACAGCCCGGAGTGTTCGACGAACTCCTCTAGGGCCGCCGAATTCCGTTCCGCCACCGCCTCTTCCAGCTCCCGACGCGCACGCTCGACCTCGGCCGCGAGGTGGTCGGGCACCGGGCCTTCGACCACGCCGCCATCCCAGTGCAGCGCCCGCAGCCGCACCAGGTCGACCACGCCGGTGAAGGCGTCATCGGAGTACACCGGCAGCTGTACAAGCAGCGGAACCGGGTGCAGCCGTTCGCGAATCGAGGCGACGGCGGCCGTCAGATCGGCCCCGGCGCGATCCATCTTGTTGACGAACGCGATGCGCGGAACACCGTAGCGGTCGGCGCGCCGCCAGACGGATTCGCTCTGCGGCTCCACGCCCGCGACGGCGTCGAAAACGGCCACGGCACCGTCCAATACGCGCAGGGAGCGCTCGACCTCGGCGGAGAAGTCGACGTGCCCGGGGGTATCGATGACGGTCAGCCGGTGGCCGTTCCACGCGCAGCTCACGGCCGCCGCGAAAATGGTGATGCCCCGATCCCGTTCCTGTGGATCGAAATCGGTGACGGTGGTGCCGTCGTGCACCTCGCCGCGCTTGTGGGTGATACCGGTGAGAAACAGCATGCGTTCGGTCACCGTGGTCTTCCCGGCATCGACGTGCGCGAGAATTCCGAGATTGCGAACGATGGCAAGGTTGTGTCGAGAGACATTGGTACGCACGGTCATACGTCCTTCGTGCTGATCTTGAACAGAACAGCGCGATTCCCCGGGACGTCAGCGGTCCAGGGGTTGACTCAGTACCGGCCGCGCAACCGGCACCGAGCGGGCGAAGACACCAGGATCACCTCGAAGCGCGGACGGGCGACGACGGTGGTGCGATGGGTGCGCATGACCGGCCCTTCCTGCTCGAGTGAGAGTTGCTGCGGGACTCCCCGTCCCGCCGAGTGAACGTAACAGTGCAACGCTGTAGGTGTCGCGCGAATTTCCGGGCCGCCGAGTGAATGTCCCTGCGGCCCAGGGGTGCTCACATCGACAGATGCCCGAAATGGATCACGGCGAGGTTGGCCACCACCAGCACCGGAAAGGCGACCGCGGTCGCGCGGTGCCCGAGCTGCCACAGCGCGGCGGACGCCCCGCCGAACACCGCGATCTTGGTGGCCACCGCCGCGACGGGGATGGAGTAGCTCGCCTGCGGTGCGGCGAACAGGCCCCAGAGCACCACGGCCGCCACCGCCATGCCGATACCCAGCAGGATCTTCGCCACCCGTCCGCGGCCGGTGCGGAAACCCCAGTAGGCCAGCGCTCCGACGGCCACGAGTTCGAAGACGAAGGCGAGGGTGAGGTTGGTGGCCGTCCAGACGGTGGCGAGCATAATTCGATTCTCACCGAATCACTGCACCGAGTCAAGAGCAGTGCTCTCGCTGGGCGGTGAGGAGAGCGGAAGCACTGGATATCTACCCAAAAGAATTAGAAGGAAGCGCCTCCATGGCCTCACCGCGCATCACGGTAGCAGTCACTCCGGGATCAGGTCACCCAGGTTTTCGGGGGTGAACATCCGCGATCCCTCGGGCAGGCGCTCCGGCCGCTCCATGCCGATGAATGTCACCGGCTCCTCGAAAGTCTGTCCGTCCCAGAGAGTTACGTCGTCGGCCAGCAGACCAGCGAGGTAACCGACCGTCAGATACCGGCGGTCGACCACCGCCCGGGCCAGCGCGGTCGCCGAAACCCGGTTGTTCTCCACGGCATTGAACTCCGGCTCGCCCGCGAGGTTCAGGTGCAACCACTTCACCAGCCACTCACCCGACGGCGCGCGGAAGAAGACCAGCGGCAGCGCGACCCGACCCGGGCCGCGCAGCTCCGACTTCATGCGCACCGTGCGCGGTTCGTAGGGCAGACCCCGCTGGTCGCCGTCGCGCAGCATGAAACCGAAGAACGACTCGGCGACCTCGTCGAACCCCTCACCGGCGAACACATTCACCTGCGGCACGATGGCATGCGCCTCGACCTTCGACAGATCCAATTCGATGAACTCCGAGGCACCTTCGGGAGCCTCGGTGATGTCGCCCGAATGCACGCCACCCACCGCCGTCAGGCTCGTGTAGGACAGCCAGTCGACGAGTTCGTAATCCTGGTCCAGCAGGAGCGCGGAGAGATCGAAGTCGGTGCGCTCGGCCAGCTGCCGCCAGTAGACGAAGAACCGGAGCCGCTCACCGCGCACCGGCGAGACGGAACCGCGCGGCAGTACGCCGAGGCCGCCCGGGATTGCCTTGCCGCTCAGGGGAAGTGCGAGATCGAAGACGTCCGGATCGATCACCAGGCGGGCCGGAGACGGCAGGCGACGCCGCAGCTCCGCATCCAGTACGCGGCGCAGACGGGCGAGAATGTCCGAGTCGATCGGCTCACGGGTATCCGCCAGCACTCGGCCACGACCCATCCGATTGGCGAACACGCGCTGCGCGACGCCGTCACGATTGTCCAGATGCTCACGGACGGACAGGATCACCCGGCCGGACACGGTCCCGATCGTCGACTCGACCGCCGCCAGCACCGCCTCGCGGTCGGCATCGGAGCCGCTCGTCCGCAGGAGTCGATCCAGGGAACGCAGGAGCAGACCCGGTGCCATCCGCAGCAATTCGGCCGCACCCGCGATATCACCGGCCGCCACCAGGGCCTCCAGCCGCGACGCGAACGAGGGCGCGCGCCGCTCGCCCCGGGCGACCGCGAAAACCATTGCGGCGTGCTCCCACTGCGGGAACTCGTGCGGATGCAGCCGCTCGCCCAACCGCTTCCACGCTTCCCGGTGCGCGGACACATCGCCGAGCTTGGCGGGCTGCTCGGCAATCACCGTGTCCAGGGCGGACAGCAGTCCCCGTCGGGTACGACGCGACAGGGAACGGAATCGTGTGGGATTCAGTAGCGAGACATCGCCGTCCGACAACAGGCACGCCAGCCGCAGGACGTCGGTCACGGTGTCCGCCAATAGCTTCTCGCCCGCCGCGAGGCGGATCTCGTTGATGATCGCGCGATGCTCACGCACCGGAATCGAATCCGGTTGCGGGCCCTGGGCGCAGTAGAGCGCCAGCTCCCGCAGGATCGCCAGATCTTCGTCACCCAAGGGCGTGGTCCGCCCGGCCAGGGAGAGGTAGAGCGCGGATACCTCGTCCTCGACCGACCGTCCGAGGCCCAGCACGGTCACCCGGTCGCCCGCGGACTCGATCAATTCGTCGTGCGCCGCGGCCATCTCGGCATAGTCGTGCTGATACCGGCCGTACTTGGGCAGGGCGAGCAGATTCAACACCCCTTGCTCGAGCCCCTCGGCCACCGCGGCCGCCGCCAGCTCGTCACCGAGCGCGTCCAGCAGGCACTCCGTCCAGAACTCCACGGTGTCGGGCACATTCGCGGGGAAGTCCTTGAAGTACACATTGTGCTCGACATGCGCCCCGGCGATCCGCCGCACGATCGGCAGCACGCGCACCGCGGTGTCGATCACGAATTCCGGTGTCAGACCCGACAGTGCGGCCAGCAGTTCCCCGGAAAGCTTGAATCCCACCGTCATCAACACGGCATCGAACTGCCGAGCCGCTACCTTCCCCACCCCAGCCGGTCCATCAATACCGGGCAGTCGCAGTGTCCGGCCGATAACCAGCTCTTCCAGATCCCAACTCACCCAGGCATCTTCGCAACCTTCGGCCGCAGAGCACAGTGAATTGTTTTGGATACGCCGAAGGCCCCCAGCTGATGCTGGGGGCCTTCGCGAAGGATGTTCCGGCGGTGTCCTACTCTCCCACACCCTGTCGAGTGCAGTACCATCGGCGCAGGTGGCCTTAGCTTCCGGGTTCGGAATGGGACCGGGCGTTTCCCCACCGCTATAGCCGCCGTAACTCTATGAAACTATCCACGCGGTGCGACAAGGGCTTGGGGGCCCTCCGCAACACATGTCGTGTGTTGTTTCAGATACTGCACAGTGGACGCGTAGCTTCTTTGTTGGTAAGTCCTCGGCCTATTAGTACCAGTCACCTACACCCGTTACCGGGCTTCCAGTTCTGGCCTATCAACCCAATGGTCTGTTGGGGGCCTTACCCCCTCGAGGGGGTGAGAAACCTCATCTTGGAACAGGCTTCCCGCTTAGATGCTTTCAGCGGTTATCCCTTCCGAACGTGG